>NZ_JALXXL010000002.1 GCF_025152525.1 Corynebacterium sp. p3-SID1056 | reverse complement strand
TCAGAGCCTGTCCGGCGGGGCGTTGTCGGTCTCGCTGACTCACATAAAGTTACACACACCCACACACCAACACAAATCCCCAGCACAACAGGCATATTTCGTGCTTGTTAACACGCGCTATTGAGACCGCTTCACGTTCACTGCGCCGAATAGGTACGGCACGAGTATGCACCCCGCGACGACCAGCAGGATTCCGCTGAGCCCATAGACCACTACTGCACTTGCGGGGTCAAACGTTTGCGCGTTGAGCATCTCCCGCCCAGATATCCAAGCAATGAGTACCGGGAAGAAGCTGGAGTTGGGCAACAACAGCTCCATAGCCTTTGCCGCGAGCAGGGCAGCTACTCCGGCGATCGCAAAGAGGGCGAATGGAGAACGGGGCAGCGTGGCGTCGATAAGCAGCGCAGCGAGTGCACCAGTCACTGCAATCAAGGCTTGAGAAACGACCACTTTCAGCACAAGGGTGCCTGCCCACCGCTTGCGCGTTCGCCCATAGGCCTGGGCAACAGCGGCCGATGTAAGTCCGTCGCTAGCCGCCCAAGTCCAGTACGCGAGTAGCGGGATTGCTGGCACGATGGCCGCCAGCCATTCGGGCCCCATTTGCGCACACAGTCCGTAGAGCACCCCGGCGAGCGCTCCGGTAAGCACAGCAACGATCTCGAGCTTTCCTGGGAGATAGAGCCGCCCAATAGTCTCGCGGCCCCCGGTCCCCTCCTCGTGTAGGCAGGTCGCGAGAAAGAACACAGCGCCCAGCAGCGCACCAACAGCCGAGCTCAACGGCGACGCCACTTGCGCAAACGCGCCAGTGACCAGCAGCGCAACCGGGACAACCACCAGAAGCATGTGCTGGCGGGCACGTGCGCGATTCATGCCGTAGGCGCGGAACACTTTCGGCTCGGGTATGAGCAGGTTGGTCACCGTCACGCAGCACAGAAGCGACCCAAGCCACGCCCACCAATCTGTAAACGCGAAGACAAGATAGAACAGCGGGATCACCGGGAGCTGCAGGAAGCGCAAGCCCGGGCCGGCCTTGAATTGGAACCACAGGAAGTCTCGATCGAGGTGCGTCATCGGGTTCACTGCTGCACCTCCAGCACTGCCTCGAGCACGTCGCCGAGGTCCGCGGCCTGAACGCGTGGTCCCAGCGCGGTGGCGGTTTCGGCGGGGAGGATGGCGCGGGTGCCGGTGGCGGAGCGTCGATAAGCGAGGGCCCCGGCGGGCTCGTCGAAGTTGCCGGTGGCGACGACGTAGCCGTCGGCATCTTCCGCGCGCAAATGCTTGTCGACGCTCCCCTGCCGCCCCAGCACGAGCGCCGAGTCCAGGATCTTGGCGGCGTCATCGATGTGGTGAGTCGCCATGATGATTACGCGCTCGGACTCAGCGTGCTCGAGGAGGTGGCGGTAGAAGACGGAGGTGTTGTGGACGTCAAGGCCGACGTAGGGCTCGTCGAGAAGTGTGAGTTCTGCGCCCGATGCAAGCCCGATGACGATGCCAACCATTGCCCGCTGGCCTCGGGAGGCCTTTCCAAATGCAGTGTGCGCTTGACCGTCGAGCCCGAAGTCCTGCATGAGCGCGTCAGCGGTCTCCTGCGACCAATTGGGGTAGCGCTTCGCGGCACCTTCGATGACGTCCTTGATCGCCCACGAGGCGGGGTACGGCGTGTCCACGCCGGTGAAGCAAATGCGGTCCATCACGCTGGCTCGGTCGAAGGGTTGCTTGCCGAAGACGGTGAGCTCGCCGCCGGAAGGCTTGAGCTGGCCCGCGATCAGCGCGAGCAGCGTGGATTTTCCGACGCCATTGCGGCCGAGCAGCGCGTGGATACCAGAACCAGGAAGCTCGAAGGAGATGTCAGTGAGGACTTCGCGCGCTCCGAAGTCCTTTTGCAGGCCATGTGCGTGAATCATTGATACATTCCTCTACTTTCAGCAACGCGGTCGATGAGGGTGTGCAGGGTGGCGCGGTCGTAGCCGAGGCGGACGGCTTCGTCGATCGCGGGGGCGAGGTAGTCGCCGGCGTAGCGTTCGCGGCGCGCGTTCACCGCCCGCTCCCGCGCCTCGGGGGTGACGAACATGCCGAGTCCGCGGCGCTTTTCCAAGATGCCCGCGTCCACGAGAATCCCGAGCCCTTTGCGAGCGGTGGCCGGGTTGATCTCGTGGAAGGCGGCGAGCTCGTTGGTCGAGGGCGCGCGCTCGCCGGGCGCGAGCGTGCCGTCGACAACCAAGTCCTCCACCAGGCGGGCCACCTGCACGAAGAGCGGCTCTGTATCGGCATTCATTGCGTTACCCCTGCATACTTACGTGGGTTAGTTAGTTACTCGAGTAACTAACAGGCTAACCAAGCTATGGAGTGAGCGCAAGGTTCGCGTAAAAGAGGTAGACCTCGCACGCCGATTCAGGCACACTGGGGAGGTAAACAACCTTTAGCAACGAACGAATCGGAATTTTTGGAGCCATGCTTGAACGCACATTGGTATTTGTCGACACGTCTTACCTGCTCGCGAGCTTTTATAACTCGTGGGAGATCGGCGCACGATCCCAGTTAGAAATTGATTTGCCCGAGGTCGTCGCAAGCCTCGGCACGATGATCTGCCAGCAACTCAACCAACCTATTCACCGCCAGTTCTGGTACGACGGCATCCCAGATTCGGGCCCGCACCGCTACCAGCGCGCGCTGCGCACCTGCGACGGCGTGCAGCTGCGTACAGGCCAGCTCATCGAGTGGGGCGATCGCCGCACACAGAAGGGCGTGGACACCCGCCTCGTCGCGGACCTGGTGGTCAACGCGACCCGCGGCCAGTTCACGGACTTCGTCCTCGTCTCCGGCGACGCGGACATGATCCCCGGCGTCGAGGAGGCCACCGCCAGCGGCGTGCGCGTCCACCTCTACGGCTTCGGTTGGGATTCCATGTCCTCGGCCCTGCGCCACGCCTGCGACACCACGACGATCCTGGATCCACGCGAGGACTTCGCCGACGCCATGCAACTCCAGGTGCTCGAGGGCCCGCTGCCCCCGTCGATCCGCGAGCGCCCGCTTGCCGACGCGGTGCCGCTGGACGAAGCCGAAGGCCCCTCCCCCGTCCCGCTCGGCCCAGACCCACTGGCCCCAGAAGAGCCCACGGAGGATCCCACGGAGGAACCGGAGGCAGAAGCGCAGGAACCGGAAGAAGCGCCGAAACCTGCACCGTCGGTCGAGGAACCGGAGGATGCACCAAAGCCGGCACCGAAGCCTTCCATGATGGCGCCGCGCCGGAAGCTGCGCTCCCGCTACGTGCCGCTGCCGGAAGAGGTGTGGACCTCTGCCGGCTTCCAGACCCCCTACGACGTTGGGCAGCAGTACGCGGCGTGGTGGTACGACAATGCCGCCTCCTCGGAGCAGCGCGACAAGGCGCACATGCTCTCTGGCGGCGGGCTGCCGCCGGAGATCGACCGCCCGCTTCTGCAGTTCGCATGCGAGACGCTGCATGAATACACCCTGAGTGAAACCCAGCGCGTGAATCTCCGCGACGGGTTCCACTCAGGAATTCGGGGCGTGCTGATCAATATCAGCCGCGGCTAGCTCTCCTCTTCAGCCCCTGGGGCCTCAATAGCCTCCGGGGCCTTCTCGGCATCGAGCGAGGCGCGGATCTCGTCGAGCTTGCTGGCCGCCTTGATATCGGTGCCGCTGGTCTCAATCTCCGCCATCCGGTCGCCCAGCGAATCCTTGGCCAGCTCCTGGGCACCGAGGGCGGTGGCGTAGCGCTTTTCAATCTTGTCGCGCACGCCATCCAGGGTCGGCACATTGTCATCCGCGCCGAACTGGTTGATGGAGTCCATCGTCTTCGCGGACTGCTCCTGCATGTTCGCCTGGTTGATTTGCGACTCAAGCTGCTGAGCCTGCTGCGTCTGCTCGTTCAGGCGCGCCTCGGACTGCTGCAGCTGCGCCTGCGCTTCCTTTGCGGCCTGCTCCGCCCCGGCGTGGGCCTGCTTGGTCTGCTCCAGGTCCTGCTCGACCGCCACGAGCTGGGAGGCCAGCACCTCGGCGGTGTTGTTGTACTCCTGCGCCTTTGCCGCATCCCCCTCCGCGTTCGCCTTGTCGGCGGCCTGGAGCGCGACACGCATCTTGTTCTGGAGCTCTTCCTGGGACTTGATCAGGCGTTCGAGCTTCATCTCGAGCTGATTGCGGTTGCCGACGATCGCGGCCGCATGCTCGGCGATGTCGCGGTGATTCTTCCGCGCCTGCTCCATCGCCTGCTGGAGTTGCACCTTCGGGTCAGCGTTCTCGTCAATCTTCGAATCGAACGACTGCATGAGGTACTTCCAGCCCTTGGAAAATGGGTTCGCCATGGTGCTGTCCTTTCGGTCTACTCGCCCTGCTGCTGCGCGATTTGGGCGCGCACCTCGTCCATATTCAGCGCCTTAACCTGACCGATAAGGTCGTCGAAAGCGGCCGGCGGCAGGGCACCCGCCTGACGGAAGACCAGGATACCGTCCCGGAAGGCCATGAGCGTCGGGATGGAAGAAATCTCTAGCGCCGCCGCCAGCTGCTGGTTCGCTTCGGTGTCCAGCTTGGCAAAGGTCACGTCCGGGTGCGCCTCGGAGGCCTTTTCAAAAGTCGGCGCGAATTGGCGGCACGGACCGCACCACGCGGCCCACGCGTCGACGAAGACGATGCCGTCGGCGCTGACGGTCGAATCGAAGGTGTCTTCCGTGACATCAATGGTGCTCATAGCGTCGCTCCTTTAGCGGTTTGTTAACGTTGCTTCCGTTGCAACACTAACAAGCGCGGCTGCATTCCTGGGCGCGTTCCCGGGCAGTTGCCCGAAGCTTCAACGAGGGACAACAAAGGCATGACGAAGAACTACAAGATTTCCGGCGAGTCGAGCGAGGTCGCGGTGGACTCGCTTATCGACGAGGTGCGGATGGTCGACGGCACCTTCGACGTCGAAATCGACGTGGCAGAGGGCCGCATGACCGTCACGGGGGAGAACTTCAGCGACGCGGATATTGAAAAGGCTGCGCAGACGGCCGGCTTCCGCATCCTTTCGCCAGATACCCCCTAGGGGTATAGTCGCGGGTGTAAGCAAGGCGTCTACAGAAAGGACACGCGCACCATGACTACCCGCGAATACACCGTCGAAGGCATGACCTGCGGCCACTGCGAGCTCAGCGTCAAGGAGGAGATCGGCGAGCTGGACGGCGTCACTGCCGTCACCGCCGACCACACCACGGGCGCTGTCACCGTCACCGGTGAGGGCATCGCTGACGCCGACGTAGCCAAGGCGGTCGCCGAAGCCGGCTACACCCTGAAGTAGCCATGAGCACCCACGTCGACCTGGGCGTGACCGGCATGACCTGCACGTCATGCTCCTCGCGCGTCCAACGCAAACTCAACAAGCTCGACAACGTCACCGCGGCGGTCAACTACTCCACCGAGACCGCCGCCGTGGAGTACGACCCTGCCAGCACCACGCCCGAGCAGCTTATCGACGTCGTGCGCGCCGCAGGCTACGACGCCTTCGTCATGGGAGAAACCCAGGACGAGGGGGCGTCGTCGATAAGCGAGGCCCGCGACGAGGAGGCCGAGAAACTCAAGACCACCACGATCTGGGCGGCGCTGGTGAGCCTGCCGGTGATGCTCGTGTCGATGGTGCACTCGCTGCAGTTTCCAAACTGGGAGTGGGCCGCGCTCGCCGCGACCACGCTGGTCTATTTTGCCGCCGGCTCCGTCTTTCACCGCGCCACGCTGGTAAACCTGCGCCACGGCGCAATGACGATGGATACGCTCATCTCGCTGGGCACTACCGCGGCGTACGTGTGGTCTATCGTCGCGCTATTCGTGTGGGAAAACGCGGCGGATATCTACCTCGAGACCGTCTGCGTCGTCATCACCTTTTTGCTGCTTGGCCGCTGGTTTGAGACCCGGGCGAAGGGGCAAAGTTCGGCCGCGCTGCGCGAGCTTTTACAGATGGGGGCAAAGGACGCGAGCGTGCTGCGCGGCGGCGAGGAAGTTCGCGTGCCCATCGCCGAGGTGCAAGTTGGCGACAGGTTCGTCGTCCGTCCCGGCGAGAAGGTCGCGACGGACGGGCGCGTCGTCTCGGGTCACTCGGCGCTCGATGCCTCGATGCTCACTGGGGAATCCGTCCCCGTGGAAGTGGGCGAAGGCGACGCGGTCACCGGCGCGACGCTGAACACCTCCGGCAGGCTTGTCGTGGAGGCGACCCGCGTGGGCGCAGACACCACGCTCGCGCAGATGGGCGAGCTGGTCAAGGACGCGCAATCCGGCAAGGCACCAGTGGAGCGGCTGGTGGATAGGATCTCGCGGGTCTTCGTCCCCACCGTCATCGCGATCGCGCTCGTGGCATTGGTCGGTCACCTGCTCGTCGGCCACGGCATCAGCGACGCGTTCCGCGCGGCAGTCGCCGTGCTGATCATCGCGTGCCCCTGCGCGCTCGGGTTGGCCACCCCCACCGCGATCCTGGTGGGCACGGGCCGCGGCGCGCAGCTGGGGCTGTTGATCAAGGGCCCCGAGGTCCTCGAGTCGACCCGGCAGGCAGACACCGTCGTGATGGACAAAACCGGCACCGTGACCAGCGGCGAGATGGAAGTGGTCAGCGCCACCGATACTGCAGCGCTGCGGCTCGCCGCCGCGGTGGAGGCGGGCTCCGAGCACCCCATCGCGCGCGCAATCGTGCGCGCCGCGCCAGATGATCTGCCTGAGGCCACCGACTTTGCCAACGAGCCGGGCCGGGGCGCGTCGGCCACCGTCGAGGGAAAACGAATCAGGGTTGGCCGTCCAACAGACACGACTGAGGCATTCCGCGAGGCCGAACGCACCGGCGCAACTCCGGTGGCCGTCGAGGTCGATGGACAAAGTATCGGGATGATCGCCGTACGGGATAGCGTCAAGCCGGATTCCGCGCGGGCCGTCGCAAAGCTGCGCGAGCTAGGGCTTACCCCGCACCTGCTCACAGGGGATAACGCCGGCGCTGCTGCGGTGGTGGCAGAGGAGGTCGGCATCGACCCGGCGCACGTGACAGCCGGTGTGCTGCCCGAGGACAAAGTGAACGTGGTGCGTGCGCTGCAGGAAAAGGGGCACCGCGTCGCGATGGTCGGCGACGGCGTGAACGACGCCGCCGCGCTCGCCCAGGCAGACCTCGGTTTGGCAATGGGGGCGGGCACCGACGTGGCCATTGAGGCCGCCGACATCACGCTGATGCACAACTCGCTAATGTCCGCGGCAGACGCCATCCGCCTGTCGCGACGAACGCTGCGCACGATCAAGGGCAACCTGTTCTGGGCCTTCGCCTACAACGTGGTTCTCGTGCCGGTGGCGGCGCTGGGACTCCTCAACCCGATGCTCGCGGGCATCGCGATGGCGTTCTCCTCGGTGTTTGTGGTGAGTAACTCGCTGCGCCTGCGCGGGTTTAGAGCCGCGCGCGGCTAAAGATACGCCCGAGCAGGCCGCGCACGCCCTGCTCCTCGGTGGCCTGATCAATGGCGTCGATGCTGCGCGGCAGGTTGTACAGCCGCGTGGCGTCGCCCGCCTTGGCCACGGTGATGGAGGGGTCAAGTTTCGCCATGGTGCCCGCGCAAGCCCCATCGGCGTGGATGGATCGAATAGTCATGGCGCTTCCCTTTCCTTTCAATACCGGTGATGTGCGCTAGTACCTCAAGAATGGTAGCCCCAAAACCGCAGGCTGTCACCGTTGGAAAGGCAAACCTTACCCGTGCGCCATGTTGACGAAGCGGGAGTAGTGCAGCTGGTGCGCCACCGGAATCGTGTCGATGGGACCGCCGCGGTGCTTCGCCACGATGATGTCAGCCTCGCCCGCACGCTCGTCGTCCCGGTCCTGCGAGTCCGGACGGTACAGCAGGAAGACCATGTCCGCGTCCTGCTCCAGCGAGCCAGATTCACGCAGGTCGGCGAGCTGCGGCTTCTTGTCGGTACGCGCTTCCGGGCCACGGTTGAGCTGCGAGATTGCGATCACCGGCACCTCCAACTCCTTTGCCAAAAGCTTCAGATGGCGGGAAAACTCCGAGACCTCCTGCTGGCGCGACTCAACTTTTTTACCCGAACTCATCAGCTGCAGGTAGTCCAGCACCACCAGGTCCAGGCCGTGCTGCTGCTTGAGCTTGCGTGCCTTGGACCGGATTTCCATCATGGTGAGGTTCGGCGAATCGTCGATAAACAGCGGGGCGTCCTGGATCTCATTGAGACGCTGGGTGAGCTTCTCCCAGTCGCGCTCCTCCATATTGCCCGAGCGCATGGCCGACAGTTTGATCTCCGTTTCCGCCGAAAGCATGCGCATGATGATCTCGGAGGCACTCATCTCGAGCGAGAAGATGACCGAGGTCTTGCCGTGCTGGATGGAGCAGGAGCGCATGAAATCGAGGGCAAGCGTGGACTTACCCACGCCCGGACGCGCCGCGACGATGACCATCTGCCCGGCGTGCAGGCCGTTGGTCAGGTTATCTAGGTCTGTAAAACCGGTTGGCACACCCTGCTCGAGGCCGCCGCCCGCGGCGATCTGCGTGAGTTCGTCGATAGTGGGTTTGAGCAGGTCGGAGAGCACCTTGTAGTCCTCGCCGCCGCCGTTGCGCGCGATATTGAAAACCTCTTGCTGCGCGCGGTCGACCAGCGCTTCGACCTCCATCCCCTCGGCACCCTCGTAGCCGTATTGCACGACGCGGGTACCCGCGTTGACGAGCTGTCGCAACAGCGACTTTTCCTCCACGATTTCCGCGTAGTAGCGGGCGTTTGCCGACGTCGGCACCTCGGAAATCAGCGTATGCAGGTACGGAGCCCCGCCCACCCGCTCCAGCTGGTTCAGGCGGTCGAGACGACCGGCGACGATGAGCACGTCGATCTGGCTGCCGTCCGCGAAGAGGTCCAGGATTGCCTGGTAGATCAGCTGGTGGGAGGGGAAGTAGAAGTCCTCCGGCTGGAGGCTCTCGACCACATCCAGGACGACTTCCTGGTTCAGCAGCATCGCGCCGAGCACGGAGCGCTCCGCGCGCTCGTCGTGCGGGGGCTGCCGATATTCCTGCAGATCGCCTCGCGCTTGGCTGAAGTTGGACTTGCCGGGTTTCCGCGTGTTTGCTGCGTAGTCCCCAAAGTCGTCGAAGTCGTCCCGCGGCTCCGGCGGTAGGACGTAGTCATCATCAAACCCGTCGAGTGCGTCTCCAGCCATGTGCACTAGCGTACCCCGCCGCACCACCTACCGGAAGTTATCCACAACCCCCTGTGGACAACTTCGCGTTCACCCCGGGGCTTCTCCACCAGGGTGTGGATAGAGTGTGGATAGACTAGTTTCCCATCCTGCACAAACAGTACATACACGCAGCTCATCCCTGTTATATTCACTTTGAACATATGGTTGAGACTTGGGGAAAACGGCGCTCACCACCAGGTTTGACACAATAAAGTTTACCGACTAGCAACCTTAAATTCGCCTCTGAGCTGGCATATTTACCCGACTTATCCACAGCCGCGCAGGTCGTGTTCGGGCCGTGCTATAGCGTGAGTCCCATGAACGCCACCCGCAGCTTTGCAAACGAACTCCTCCACGGCATCGCCGGCAGGCACGCGCAGCTTCGCGACGACCAGTGGTCAGCCATCGATGCCTTAGTCAATCAGCGTCGCCGAATGCTGGTGGTGCAGCGCACCGGTTGGGGCAAATCGGCCGTCTATTTCATCGCCGCGAAGCTGCTCCGCGCGGCTGGCGCTGGCCCCTCCATCATCGTTTCGCCTTTGCTCGCACTCATGCGCAACCAGGTCGCCGCCGCAGAGCGTGCCGGCATTCGCGCCGCCACCATCCATTCCGCCAACGTCAGTGAGTGGGAGCAGGTCGAGGCGGCGCTGCCTTCCCTGGATGTGCTCTTAATTAGTCCCGAGCGCCTCAACTCGCCGGGGTTCCGCGAAGACGTACTGCCGGGCCTCGCGTCCAAAGTAGGCATGCTTGTGGTGGATGAGGCGCACTGCATCTCGGACTGGGGCCACGACTTCCGGCCGGACTACCGGCGCATCGCCCGCCTGATCGACGATCTCCCCGCAGACACACCTGTCCTGGCCACCACTGCAACGGCCAACGACAGGGTCGTCGAGGACATCATCGGCCAGCTCGGCGAACAGACTGGCGTGCTGCGTGGCGGGCTCGACCGCGCTTCCTTGGCGCTGCGCGTGTGCCAGCTTTCCGACGCCACACAGCGCCCCGCCTGGATCGCCGAATACCTTAGCCGCACCGACGGCTCCGGCATTATCTACTGCCTCACCGTGGCCGCTGCCCACGACCTTGCCGACGCGTTGCACGCCGCAGGCTTCGCGGTCGCGGCCTACAGCGGGCGCACCGATGCGGAGGAGAGAACAAGGCTAGAGCAGGCACTTCTACACAACGAGCTCAAGGCGCTCGTAGCCACGAGCGCACTCGGCATGGGCTTTGACAAGCCCGACCTCTCCTTCGTTGTGCACATGGGCGCACCCAGCTCTCCAGTGTCCTACTACCAGCAGATCGGGCGCGCCGGACGTGCCACCGACCACGCCGAAGTCGTGCTCCTTCCCGGCCCAGAAGACGAGCGGATCTGGCAATACTTCGCCTCCGCGTCCATGCCAGAGGAGCAGGCGGTGCGCCAGTTGTTGGCCGGACTCGGTAGCGAACCCGTGTCCACGCAGCGCCTGGAGACCGTGGTAGACCTCTCACGCTCGCGCATCGAGCAGGCGCTCAAGGTGCTCGACGTGGAGGGCGCCGTGCGCCGCGTGAAAGGCGGCTGGGTAAGCACCGGTGCGCCGTGGTCTTACGACCACGCCCGTTACGACGGGCTGGCGCAAGCCCGCGAGCGGGAGCAGTCGTTGATGCTGGCCTACGAGCAGACACAGGGTTGCCGCATGGCATTTTTACGCCGCGAGCTAGATGACCCAACATTAGATGACTCGCCGTGCGGGCGCTGCGACAACTGCACCGGGCAGCGGCCTCCGGAAACGGTGGATGCCGGAGTTGTGGCGTCGATAAGCGCTCAGCTCAGTGCGCCCGGAGTGGCGCTGCCCGTGCGCAAGATGTGGCCGACTGGCTCCGCCCGCCGCGGAAAAATCAAGAGGCTCGCCCCGGGCAAAGCGCTGGGCCGGCTCAACGACGTCACACGCGGCCCCGCGCTCAACGCACTCCTGCGCGCAAACACCTACCGCCCGCGGCCCGCGCAGCAGTGGCGCGAGGATGAGTGGCTGCCGCAGATCGTCGAGGTCCTTGCAGCGTGGGAGTGGCGCGAGCGGCCGCGGTGCGTCGTTGTGCTGGGGGACTGGGATGCGGCGCGTACCGAAATGCTCAGCGCGCTTGGGCGCGCAGTGGCACAAGTGGGTCAGATGCGGTTCGGTGGGACAATTCGGGCGACCGGTCCGGAGGTGACCGCCACAAATTCGGCGTTTCGGGTCAACGCGCTCGATCAGCGTTTCGGCTTCTCCGAGGTACCAGCACTTGAGGGACCGGTCCTGCTCCTGGCTGGACTCGTCGACTCCGGTTGGTCGATGACGGTGGCAGGGGCAGATTTGGCAGCTCGAGACAATATTGAGGTGTTGCCATTTGCGCTCGCAAGTATGGGCTAATTGCGTTTATTACAATATGGTCACAGTGCTGCAATTCGGCTACCCATTCGATATAATAATGGCAACAAGAAAGTTCGCTGGAAGGAGGTTGCATGTCCCGTACCACCACACGCTCAGCGCCGGAAACCCACACACCCGCCGCACTGAAGAAGCATTTTCGCTGCCAGAACGTATCAGACCCACGCGCAAAACTCTCGCAGCAGATGCGGGACACGGAGTACGCCCTCTACAGCCCCTACACCGAGATGCCGCTGCAGGACTTCGAACTTGAGGTCGAGGAGCTTGCCGCAATCACCGACCGTCCCAAGCACGAGATCAGCGCGGCGATCTTCGCGTACAACCGGCTTCGCCTTCTCCCCCAACTGCGCAAGCTGCAGGAAGAGACGCGGCTCCTTTCTGTCCATACCCTCGTAGGCATTGACTCGGCACTGATGAAAGTCGGCGCGGACGCAGACGAGGAGACCTGGGCCGTTTTTGATGAGATGCTGGTACAACTCTTCCGCCCGAAGCGTGCGAACCAGCCACTGCCCAGCCGTGCCAGCATCGTCCGCCGGATCCGCACGCTGATAGCCAAGCTGGATGTCGGCCTCAACTACGACCCAGTCAAGCGCAAGAAGCGGGAAGACGCACACAACCACCGTGCGCGCACACTCGAATTCAGCGACTTTGAAAGCAACGGGTTCTCGCTCAGTGCGCTCCAACTCACCACCGACAACACCACCATGGCGGTCCTTCGCGCCAGCCTGAAAGCTACGGCGCGCGAACACAAGCTTTCGTTCGCGGACACCGCCATCAAGCTGATGACCGGCGACATTGAGCCAAACGCGAAGGTACATCTCCACGTCTACGCGCCTACAGGGAAAGACGGCACGCGGGAAACAGGCTCGCCCGTCTTCATCCCCGGTGTCGGTTGGACCAACGCGCTGGACACCAAGGAGTTCGACGACCTGTGCGAGGCGCACCCGCCCACGGTGCACAACCTCGACGAAGTCGCGAACACCACCACAGACAGCTACACCCCAACAGCAGACATGAAGCACTACGCGCACGCCCGCGACGGGGAATGCATCTTCCCCGGGTGCACGCGGCCGGCGACGGCGTGCCAGCTCGACCACCGAATCCCCTTCGACCGCGGCGGCAAAACCACACCGGACAACTTATTCTGCCTTTGTGCCCATCACCACAACATCAAGACAGATAAGCGCGCGTTCTACATTCCGGACCCAGTCACCGGGGACATCGTCTGGTTGTTAGACAACGGCACGTACCTTCTTTCGCGCCACGAGGGCCCGCTTTTCGACGAAATCACGCCCACCGCACCCCACTGGCGCAGCTCCCTCGAAGCGGCCGCAAAGAACCGCGACACCACCGCCGAGTTCAACGCCCGCATCCACCGCCTGCTCGACGAATATGACGCCCACGGCGACTACTTCCGCTGCATAGCCGAAATACAGGCCCTCGAAAGGCGCTTTAAACTCCGAACCGAGTTCGCCCCCGAGCCCCCGCCCGAAGAACCAGACCCAGACCCATTCCCCGACCCCGAACCGCTCGCCAAACACAACCCCTTCCCGCCGCGGGAGTAAGCAAAACGCGGACCCCCTCCTCACAAGGGGATCCGCGCTTTGAAGTGCTGTTGTCGCTCGTCGAAAAGCGTAATGCGTTTACGCTGCGACGACCTCGAAGTTAATCTTGCCTTCCACATCGTCGTGGAGGTTGACCTTGACCTGGTAGCCGCCGGTCTTCTTCACAAGACCCTTCGGCACGTTGATGCGACGCTTATCCAGGGACGGGCCGCCAGCCGCCTTGACAGCGGAAGCGATCTCCGCCGCGGTGACAGAACCGAACAGCTTGCCGCTGTCGGAAGTGCGCACGGCAACCTTCACACCAGTGAGCTGGTCGAGCTGATCGCGCAGCTCCTTCGCGTGGTCCAGATCGCGGACCTCGCGGTCAGCCTGCACGCGCTTAATGTCTTCAATCTGCTTCTCTGCGCCACGGGTAGCCGGGATAGCCAGGCCGCGCGGGAGCAGGAAGTTACGTCCGTAGCCGTCCTTGACTTCGACGATTTCGCCGGGCTCGCCAAGTTTCTCAACGGCAGCGGTGAGGATCAGCTTCATGAATCCTAACCTTCCTTATGATGAAAAATGATTGTGTGGGTTAAAACAACGTCTTAGAACGGCGGCTCATCGTCCATTCCGCCGAAGCCACCAGCTGGTGGTGCGGAGTTCCACGGATCGTTCGCCGGCTGCGATTGCTGCTGAGGCTGCTGTTGCTGCTGCGGCGGTGCCGACTGCTGCTGGAAGCCCTGGGACGGACGCGGCTGCCCGCCACCCTCACGTGGCGTGCGGCTCACATTCGCCGTGGCAAACTTCAGCGAAGGCCCAACCTCGTCAACTTCAACCTCAAAAACCGTCCGGTTTTCCCCCTCGCGGGTCTGGTAAGAACGCTGCCGCAGGCGGCCCTGCACGATCACGCGCATCCCCTTCGTCAGGGATTCCGCGACGTTCTCGGCCATCTGGCGCCAGCAGTTGCACGTCAGGAACAGCGCTTCGCCGTCTTCGAACTGGTTCGTCTCCCGGTTGTACGAACGCGGCGTCGACGCAATGCGGAAGTTCGCAACTGCGGCGCCACTCGGGATGAAACGCAGCTCTGGGTCAGCAACGAGGTTGCCAACAACGGTGATCGGTGTTTCGTTTTGTGCCATGCTCTTCTCCTACCAGGTGGAATTCGTTCGGCTCGAGCCTACCGGTTCCTACTTGTCGGTGCGCAGCACCTTGGTACGCACAACGTTGTCGTTCAGGTTCAGCACGCGGTCGAGCTCCTTGACCGTGTCAGCCTCGCACTCGAGGTTGACGACAGCGTAGATGCCCTCTTCCTTCTTGTTGATCGGGTAAGCAAGGCGCTGCTTGCCCCACACATCAACCTTTTCCACCTTGCCGTTTTCCTTACGGACAACTTCCAAGAACTTGTCCAGGGACGGGGCAACGGTGCGCTCATCCTGCTTAGAATCCAGAATGATCATTACTTCGTAGTGACGCACGGACCTCATCACCTCCTATGGTCTAGTAATTTCAATTTCGGCCGCCACGCCTTTCGCGGCGGCAGGAGGGTCGTTGCGTCAAGCAACTTGTCCAGGGTACCCCACCCAATCCCGCAGGCCAAATGGCTAGCGGTCGGCCTCGGTCACCATTCCGTCCGGCGTGATATCGACGTCGATGTCGTTGAACTCGAGCTCGAAGTGCCCGTCATCAAACTCAACCTCGACTCGGCCATCCCGCGCCGCGTCGACCACGGACTGGACGTCGGCCTCCGTGAGGTTGTCCTCAGCCATGTCAGACTTTGCTTCGTCGCTGTAGCCGCTTATCGACGCCGGCAGCTCCGGCTCAGAGACGGCAGCGGTCTCCGTAGTTGCAGTAGGTTCAGTAGGTTCAGTAGTTTCAGGCTCTTCGCTCGTACCGCAGGCGGTCAGGGCCCCGGCGAGCGCGATGGTCGTTGCCATGATCGTAGTGCGTTGCATGGGTGCCACCGTACCTACGCCGGTCCAGGTGCCGCCACAAAAACCGCGAGAAAAACCGGAATAATCGTGATGAAGAGGAAGGCCGCAAGGCCGAAGCCGAGCGCGAGCATTGGGCGCTGCATCTTCGCCATCGCCCAGAACGCAGCGCCGATCAGGCAGAAACCGATTGCGATCGAGCCGATTCCGACGACTGTTGCTGTGCCCACTGCGCTTCCTCCTCTTTCCATGCATCGGGTGTGGTCAGCAGCGGGTCGTGGCCGTTGTGCGCCGCCGCCACCTTGTCCGGGCGCTTCCCAAACATCTGCTGGATCACCAGCACCATGATGGTGATGATGAAGGCGTCGCGGGTGATGATGGTGACGTCGAGAAGCCAGCCCGGCGCGCCCAAGTTCTCCTCCCCCATCATGTGCCACATCAGCACAGGCCACACCATCATGTCGGCGACCATCCAGCTCAGCAGCAGGCGCCAATACGGCAGCGCGAGTACCGCGGGGACGATCAGCCAGATCGAGTACTGCGGACTCCACACCTTGTTAAAGAGCAGGAAGAACCCGAGAATCAGCGTGAGCAGCTCCGCGATCCGCGGGGTGCGCGGCGCTTTCAGGCCCATCACCAGCACCGCCGCGCAACCGGCGAGGAACAGGATGAGCGTGACAGCGTTGAGAATGACCGGTGCTCCCTCGCCCGAGTCGAAGCCGCCCCACCCGGTGATCCGCGAAAAGACGGCGTAGATGGTCGTCCACTCCCAGCCGCGGTCGGTGTTCAGGCGGCGGAACTCGTTCCAGGCCTCCGGGTTGCGCAAATAGATAGGCAGGTTCACGACCACCCAGCTGACTACCGACACCGCGAGCATCTTGCCAAAAGGCACCAAATCGCGCTTGCGCAGCGCCACCACTAGGTACGCGCCGAGGGCGAAGATCGGCCACATCTTGAACGCGGTGCCCAGCCCGATCATCACGCCAGCAAGCGTGAACTTGCCGTTGCGGGCCGCGAGCAGCGCCGCGACCGCGAAGAAGATCGAGGGGATATCCCAGTTCGTAAACGCGTGCATGATCAGAAGCGGCGAACCGACCACCAACAGCGTGTCCCACACGCGGTTGCCGGCGAGCTCAGCGACCATACGCGCCGTCGCCACCCAGATGATCGCAAGGAAGAAGACCGTGACGTAGAAGTACCAGCCCACCTCGGGCAACACGCGCTCCGCCAAGAAGTACGTATTGCGAGAGATAAACGATGTAAAGCCCTGGAAAAGCCCGGCGAGCACCGGGTACTCCATGTAGCGGGTCAAGCCTTCCTCAACCCACGAGTAGTCGTAGACAAAACCTGGCTGGTCAAGGCCACGCGCGCCGTACAGCGGCACGATGTCGTTGTAGCAGAACGAGGTGAACTGGCGGCCGCCATCCCAGTTCAACTGCAGCACGCCACCGTCGTCTGGCTTGCCGAGCGCGCAATTCGACTTCGACAGCGCCCCGAGGAAGAGGAACACGTAGGCCACCGCGAAGATGGTGCGCAACGGCGTCCAAAACTTCGCGCGTCCGATCTGGGCGTACTTGCCCATCGGGCCGCCGAGGAATTCGATCCAGCCGCGGGCGATTGGCTCAGTCGTACCGGGTTGCACGCGGTCAGCAGGATCGGGCCACGTTGTGTGCTGCTGTGCCATAGCTTGTGTACTTCCCACCTCTACTGCAACGCGCCTTCAATACCGTCAAAGAAATCGTTCACTGCATCGTTGAGCCCCAGGTCCGGCGCCGCCGGTGCCGGGGCTGGCGCGGGTGCGGGCGCGGGAGCTGGTGCCGGGGCGGGCGCTGGCTGCTGCGGGGCCGGCGGTGCCTCCGGAGCTTGCGCAGATTCACGCTCCTCCGGCTTCGCTTCCTCCGTCGGCTGCTCCGCAGGTTGCGAAGATTCCTGCTGGTTGTAGTAGGCCCAGGAATTGCCACCCAGGCTCGCGCCACCCGAGTAGGGGCTCACGCCCCAGTAGACCGGGCTCGCGCCGTGGAAGTTCTGCACCTCTTGGCCCTCGAGGACCGAGTCCAGGACGTTCTTCCAGATCCGGGTGGGCGTCTGCGCGCCCCACATGATGCCGCCGGATTCGTTATAGATCGCGGAGGTGTTGTCGGCGGTACCGACCCAGACGGCCACGGCGAGCTGCGGGGTGGAACCCACCATCCACGCGTCCTTGTTCAGGCCCGTGTCGCCCAGCTGCGCGGTACCGGTCTTTCCTGCCGCGGGACGCCCGCCAGCGAGGTTGGCGTACGAGTAGGGGATCACCGTCTGCATCGCTTCGATCACGTTGTCCGCCACCTGGGCAGACACACGACGCTCCGCGTACTCGCGATCGTTTTCGTAGAGCACCTCGCCGCGCGCGTCCACAACACGCTCGACGAAGTGGGTCGGGTGGTACACGCCGCGGTTCGTCAGGGTCGCCACGCCGACGGCCATGTCGAGCACGCGAGACTGGTACTGGCCCAGCACAATGCCCTCGTATGGCTGGCCGCCGTTCTCGCGCAGGGTCACCGGGATGCCCGGAATGGAACGAGCGACGCCGAGCGCGTGCGCCATATCCGCCGTGTCCTGCGTCGTGTTGTCCAGCTCGTTCTGGATACGCATGTAGGCGGTGTTCGAGGACACGCGCGTCGCCTCGGTCATGTTGATCATGCCCCCGCCGCCGCCGTCGTAGTTGGTCACCACGGCGCCATTCGGCAGCGTGACCGGGGAAGCATCGAAGTTCGCGGTGAGCGGGATGCCCTGCTGCAGCGCCGCCGCAAGGGTAAAGATCTTGAACGTCGAGCCCGTCTGCAGACCGGCGTTGGCGTAGTCCCAACCTGAAGGATCGTTACCGCCGTAGTAGGCGCGCACCGCGCCCGTGCCCGGCTCCACCGCAACCACGCCGGTGCGCGCGTCGTCCTGCAAACTCGACAGCTGCTCCTCAGAGATGCGAACCGTGTCGTCCTGGGCCTTCTTATCGATAGTCGTGGTGATCTGCAGGCCGCGGTTGGTCAGGTCGTCCTCCGAGATGCCAATTGCCGCGAGCTCCGTCATGACCTGGTTTTTAATCAGGCCGTTCGGACCGGTGGCCTCGGTGTACGCCGAGTAGGTCGCCGGGTCGCGCGTCTCCGGGAACTTCGCCTGGGCGCGGGTGCCCTGGTCAATCGCGCCCATCGCCACGAGCCCGTCCATCACGTAATTCCAGCGATCCTCCGCGCCCTCCGGGTTCGTCCACGGATCGAGCTGGCTCGGGCGCTGGATCGACGCGGCGAGCACCGCGCCTTCCTCCACCGTCAGCTCGCTGGCCGGCTTGGAAAAGTAGGCGTGCGCAGCCGCCTCAATGCCGTAGGCGTTGCGCCCGAAGTACACAGTGTTGAGGTACGCGCTGAGCACCTCCTCCTTCGACCAGGAATTCGTCATCTTGATCGAGTACACGAGCTCCTTGGCCTTGCGCTGGTAGGAGTGTTCGTTGCCCACGATCGCGTTCTTCACGTACTGCTGCGTAATCGTCGAGCCGCCGCCGGCGGAAGGGTTGCCGGTGAGCTGCCCGATCGCCGCGCGGCCAAAACCGGTGAAGGAGAAACCGGAGTTCTCCCAAAAGTCGCGGTCCTCCGCCGCCAACACCGCGTTCTGCACCTCAACCGGCACCTTGTCCAACGCGATCTGCTCGCGGTTGCCTTCCGGCGGGACCACGCGCGCAAGCTCAGTCTTGGCATCGTTGAAGTAGATGCTGGAGATCTGAGCCGCCTCAATCTCATTCGGGGCCGGGAGGTTCGCCCGGCTGTAGTTCCAGGCGAACCACAGCGCCGGGATAGAGGCGAGGAGCACTAGTAGCAGTAAGAAGGCCAAGACCCACTGCCCAACACGGGAGGGCTTCTTCTTTGCCGCGGTGCTCCCGCTCTCGGGGGCTTTCTCGTTGTTTGTCACGCGTGTTCCCTTACAACGTCGACGACGACAGCAGTCACAATGCTCTCAATACTTACAAACACACTACCCGCCCGCCACACAATCACCCCACTGGGCAAGCGGTAAAAGCCTTGCACAAATAATTCCACTTACACTCGGGACACACCTCGACGAAATGCACCGTGATCGGGCCTACCTCGCCGACGAGGCGGTCGATCTCCTCCTCGCTGCGCGCGGTATTCGCGCGGCGGCCCAGCGCATCGCCGTACACCCACTTCACGTCGCGCATCTCCCCACCGCAGATGGGGCAGGGGCGCGCGGCGGGAGTCCCGTGGAATTCGCTGGCGGTGCGGAGGAGAAAATCGGCGTCGCAGACGTCGCTAAGCACGAGGTGCCCCGCGCGGAAATCTCGCAGGGTTTGGCGGCGGGCCCACTCGTGGGAGATCTCGTACCGATACGCAAACACCCCGTCTAGTATAGTCAACCTAAAGCTGGTACTATTTAGTCGTTAAAAAGCGTTGAGGAGTTGGAAATGACCTTGGCACAGGACCCCACAGCACAACCGGACCCTTACGACATCGCGCAACGGATTCGTCCAGCAATGACTTCTCTGTATGTCACCTACTTCCGCACCGCCGAGCACTCGGACCTCACCGGCCCGCAGCTGTCGATCCTCAGCCGACTCGCAGAGGAGGGGCCGACCCGCATTAGCAGGATTGCCGAGGCGGAAGGCGTGCGCATGCCTACCGCCTCGAACACCGTCAACCAATTGGAAAAGCGCGGGCTGGTGCACCGCATTCGCTCCGAGGACGACCGCCGCGGCGTGAGCGTCGAGACGACGAAGCTGGGCCGCGAGGAGCTCGAGCGCGTGGGCGAGGAGCGCACCCGCTACCTGGGCGAGATGCTCGGCACGCTTGACGGGGACTCGCTGCGAAAGCTCGACAGCGTCACCGACATCATCAACCTGCTGGCTGAGGCCTACGTGAATAAGGAGCACTCCGCATCGTAGAATCGGAGGCGTGACGGCACGTTCATTTTCCAGCGATCTGGCGCAGCTGCCCCGCAACGAGGGGGAGCTCCGCGTTGTTGTTGGTTGGGACTCGAGCAACTCCAACAACACGGAAGCACTCGAGTTCGCCGCGTGGCTCGGCCGCTCCCTGCCGGTGCGGGTCCAAGTCATGGCCACCACGAAAAGCCCGCTGACCGCGTCGATCTCCGGCAAGAAATACAAGAAGTGGCTAAAGCGCTCGGAGGAACACTTCCGCGAGGAGGTCGACGATGCCCTCGACGAGGTGCTGCCGGCCTCGCAGCGCGCCACACCGTTTGCCCGCCTCGTCGAGCGCACCGGCAATGCCGAGCCGCTTTACGACGTCGCGCGGACCTTCAACGCCGACATGATCATCCTCGGCTCACGCGCCAAGACCGCGAAGAGCCGCTTCCGCCCCACCAGCGAGGCGGACCAGCTCATGCACTCCTCCACCCTGCCACTGGGGCTCGCGCCGAAGCACGTGAAGCTGTCGAAGAAGGGCATCACCCGGGTCACCTACGCGCTGATCGACTCCGACGAGGTTTCCGGCGACGGCCACCGCTTGCGCTTCCCCGGCTTGGCGTACGCCACCACGCTGGCCTGCGTCATCGGCGTGCCGCTGCGCATCGTCGCTTTTTCGCCCAATGAACGCGACGGCGACTTCTCCCACGAGCTCGCGGCCTGGAACGAAACCACGCTCGGCCTGCTCGATCGGGTGCGAGACCAAGCGTTAAACGTGTGCAGCCAGTTTGACGGCTGCGCGGGGCTCGACGTGGAGACATTGCTCGCCTCAGGAAAGAGCTGGAAGCGCGCGGTCGATAGTGTGAAGTGGAAGAAGGGCGACATCCTCTGCCTGGGCTCGCAGCCCTCCGGCCCGATTAAGCGCGTCTTCGTCGGCAGCCGCGAGGGCGAATTCATTCGTTTTGCCCCGGTTCCGGTGCTGATTTACCCGCGCTCGGAGGCAGAAAGCTAAACGCCGAAAGCGTGGTACAGATGGGAAGTATGCGCGAACACCCAGAAAACGATCTCTCCTCTCCGGCGGACCGCTTCAGCCGGGTTCGCCCCGAGCCGCAGGATTTTGACGCGCTTGCCGACGAGCCGGATCCTTTCGACGTCGCCCAGCGCAACAAGCGCTCCACGGTGCAGGCTATCGTCTTTGCCGCCTGCGCGGTGGCGATCACGCTCGTCACGGGCTTCGTGCTCAAGTGGATCCCGGGGGTAAGCGAAGACAACTGGGCGATCGTCACCTCCATCCCGCCGGTGGTCGCGCTGTTGGCTTGCGCCGTGATCATGGTGCGCAAGCTCAACCGCTACGAACGGTGGGTGCCGTGGATGGGCGTGTTCTGGCTGCCGCTGGTGCCCTTCACCATGGTCGTGCTCATCATCACCATCGGTGCCCTCGCCACCTAGGCTTGTGCACAGTCCTTACAATATGGGTTGCGCTCACGGCACTCAGGGCAGCTGAGGTACTGCACTCGGCACTCCGGCTCGTTGGCGCAGTTGTAGAAGCGGTTCGTCGCCTCACCACAGTGCACGCAATGGCCCAGCTGCACGTAGTTTGGATCCTCTTCCCCATCACCAAACTCGGTGTGCATGCGCTTGTCAAAGACGTAGAGGGAGCCCTCCCACAGCCCGGAGTTGCCATACTTTTCGCCGTAGCGCACGATCCCGCCGTCGATTTGGTAGACGTTTTCAAACCCGCGGTTGATCATCAGGCTGGAAAGCACCTCGCAGCGGATACCGCCGGTGCAATACGAGATGACTGGCTTCTCTTTCATCCAGTCGTACTTACCGCTGTCGAGCTCCCGGATGAAGTCGTGGGTCGTCTCGACGTCCGGCACCACCGCGTTCTTAAACCTGCCGATCTCGGCCTCGCGGGCATTGCGACCATCGAAAAAGACGACGTCCGGGTTGTTGTGCACCAGCTCGTTGACCTCTTCGGGCTTGAGGTGCTTCCCGCCGCCGACCACGCCGTGCTCGTCCACCTTCAGCTCGCCGGGCGCGCCGAAAGACACGATCTCCTCGCGCGCCTTGACGGAGAGCTTGGGAAAGTCGTCCCGTCCGCCCTCGGACCACTTGAACTCGATCCCGCGGAAGTATTCGCGCGTCTTCTTCGCGTACGTCTTGCACGCATCAATCGGCCCGCCGACCGTGCCGTTGATGCCGTCCTTGGACACGATGATCCTCCCGTGCAGGCCAAGCCCTTCGCACAGGTCGCGCTGCCACAGCCGCACGGCATCTGGGTCGGCGATGGGCTGGAACTTGTAGTACAGGAGGATTTTGTTAATGCTGGCCACGGATATTTACCATCTGATCCTTGTACGCCACCGCGTCGCGCGTGTAGACGCGACGGTGGGTGCCGACCTTGTGCCCGGTGAGCTGGCCCTCGTCGATAAGCTTGACCACAAAGGGGCGAGACACGCCGAGTAAGTTGGCCACCTGCTGGGTGGTCATCTCCTCCTCCGGGCCGGGCGCCTTGACCAGGCGGCCTTCTGCCAGGTCCTCGATAATGTCGCGGAGCCACACTGCCGTTTCCTTCGGCAGCGTGACGGTATCGGCCGCGCGGGTGCGGGCCTGCGAGAGGTTGTTGTTTAAATCTGCCAGTGCTTGCTCTACCGGTGAGAGCTTCTCTTCCGTTGCCATGTGCGCCATCATACGAACAATCCGCAACGAGCGCAATAGGAGAAGCGCAAAGCGTGCAAATTCTAGCGCTTGTGGTAGAGCCCCTTCTTCCAATACTTCGGCTCGGAGGTCACCAGCACTCCCAGGTTGCGGAAGATCCCCTCGTCCACGGAACCGAGGATCGTCGAGGTGTGGGCATCGCACCCGCGAAGGCTTCGTAGCTGGTCGAGTGCTTTCGCCGCATCCTCGTTCGTCGAAGCAGACACCGACAACGCAATAAGCACCTCGTCGGTGTGCAGGCGGGGGTTGACCGACCCCAGGTGCTTCGTCTTGAGGGTTTGGATCGGCTCGATAGAGTCCGGGGACAGCAGGTGCACGGCGTCGTCGATACCCGCGAGCTGCTTCAGCGCGTTGAGCAACACCGCCGCCGAGGGCCCGAGCAAATCAGAGGTCTTGCCGGTGACGATCGTGCCGTCCGGCAGCTCGAGCGCCGCCCCCGGCTGGCCGGTCGCCTCAGCAACCTCAAGCGCCGGCGCGACCACCACACGATCCACCGTAGTCACCTCGGCCTTGCGCATCACGTTGGCAATCCTCGCGGACTCCGTATTCGCTTTCTCCGCGCGACGCTCCGCCACCAACGCCTTGTAGTAGCGGCGGATGATCTCCTGCTCTGCGGCGTGGCGGCACGCTGCGTCGTCGGAAATGCAGTAGCCCGCCATATTCACGCCCATGTCCGTGGGTGACTCGTACGGCGTTTCCCCGGTGACCTCGCGCAGCAGCGCCTTGAGCAGCGGGAAGACCTCGATGTCGCGGTTGTAGGAGGTGACCTTCTCCCCGTAGGCCTCCAAGTGGTACTGGTCGATCACGTTGATGTCGTCCAAGTCAGCGGTGGCCGCCTCGTAGGCCAGGTTCACCGGATGCGACAGCGGCAGGTTCCAGATGGGGAAAGTCTCAAATTTGGCGTAGCCAGCAGGGACACCACGCTTGTGCTCGTGGTAGACCTGGCTCAAGCACGTCGCCAGCTTGCCGGAGCCGGGCCCCGGCGCGGTCATGACGATGAGGTCGCGGGAGGTCTCCACATAATCGTTGTGGCCGAAACCCTCATCGGAGACCACGGTCGCCGTGTCGTTGGGGTAGCCGGGAATCATGTAGTGGCGCGAGACCTTCAGCCCCAGCCGGCCGAGGCGCTCCAGGAAGGCCTCAACGTTCTCGTTGTGCCCCTCAAGCTGCGTAACCACCAC
This sequence comes from Corynebacterium sp. p3-SID1056, assembly GCF_025152525.1. Taxonomy (GTDB): domain Bacteria; phylum Actinomycetota; class Actinomycetes; order Mycobacteriales; family Mycobacteriaceae; genus Corynebacterium. The sequence continues at coordinate 340,854 of NZ_JALXXL010000002.1, read as the reverse complement.
GTTTTCCACCAAAAAGCCGCGGTCACGGAACACGTCGACCAGCCGCAGCACATCGTCCTCGTAGGTGATGCCGAGGTCGGCGCGCACTTTCTGGCGCACCACGTCGCCCGCGTTGAAGCAGATGACGATCTCCACCTCGTCCTTGATTCGGTCGAGCATGGCGATCTTGTTGTCCGGGGTGAACCCGGGCAGGACGCGGGAGGCATGGTGGTCGTCGAAAAGCTTGCCCCCCATTTCTAAGTACAACTTGCCGCCGATCTCCCGCCTGCGCGCGGTGATGTGCTCGGACTGCATCTGGATGTATTTTTCGCGGTCAAACCCGATCGTGTACGGCATAGGGGCAATAATACAATTTTGGGCATGCAGTCTCGGAAGTGCCACGATGCCTGAGGGCCACGTCATTCACCGCCTCGCCGCGCGCCTCAACGATGAGTTTCGCGGCGCGCCGCTCGCCGCCTCCTCCCCGCAGGGCCGCTTCGATGCCTCGCTTATCGACGCCCACCCGCTGATTCGTGCCCAAGCCCAAGGCAAGCACCTCTTCCTCGAGTTTGCGCATGTTGTTGTGCACATCCACCTGGGGCTGATCGGCTCACTGCGCTTCGAGCCGGCCGAGGACATCTGGGGCCAAATCCGGCTGCGGCTGGTGCCCGACGGCGGCGAAGGCACAGTCGCCGCGAACCTGCGCGGGCCGCAGACCTGCGCCTACCTCAGCGGCGCAGAGGTCGCCGCCATCCTGGAACGCAGCGGCGAGGACCCTCTCGACAGTGATTCGGACCCCGACGCCCTGTGGGCGCGCGTGCACCGCTCGAAGCGCACGATCGGCTCGCTGATGATGGACCAGTCCTACTTCGCCGGGGTGGGCAACATCTACCGCGCCGAGCCGCTGTTTAGACAACGCATCTCCCCGTTTACACCCGGCCGCGCGCTCGACCGGGCCGAGTTCGACGCGCTCTGGGAGGACCTGGTGGAACTCATGCGCTACGGGTTCGAGCACGGGCGCATCGACACGGTGCGCGATGAGCACTCGCCGGAGGCGATGGGGCGGGCGCCCCGCAAGGACGACCACGGCGGCGAAGTCTACGTCTACCGACGGGCCGGCCAGCCCTGCTACGTGTGCGGCGACGAGATCGCGCTGCGGAAGGTGGAGGGACGCAACCTTTTCTGGTGCCCCACCTGCCAGCGCGACTAGCCTGGCCGGTATGTACGCCTGCACGTTTACCGCCGACCAAGTCCGCGCCGCCGAACAACCCCTGCTTGATGTGCAAACTGCGCCCGACGAGCTGATGCAACAGGCCGCGCACGCCGTGGCCCAGGTAGCGCGCGCCATGGTTGCGCCCGGCGCGCGGGTGCTCGCGGTGGCCGGGCCCGGCGGCAACGGGGGTGACGCGCTCTACGCCGCCGCGGAGCTCGCCATGTCCGGATACCGGGTCGACGCCCTGCTGGTGGCAGGCCGCGCCCAGGAGCGCGCGCTGGGTGCGCTGCGCAACGCGGGAGGAGCCGTGGTCGACGGCGTTTCTGACGAGTATGACCTGGCCATCGACGGCATGACCGGCATCGGTGGCACCGCCGGCCTGCGCGAGGAGTACGCGGAGGTCGTGGCCGCACTGAACCGGCTGCGCGTGCTTTCGGTGGATGTGCCCTCCGGCGTCGACGCCGACACCGGCGAGGGCGGCAACCTGCACGTCACCGCGGAGGCCACCGTGACATTTGGCGGTTTTCGACGCGCCCACGTGCTCTCTGCTGCGTGCGGGGTGCAACTGCTCGCGGACATCGGCATCGGCGGCCGCCATCTGTACGAGACGCTGAGCGATACGCTGCCGGAATGGTCCGCCGACGGCCCCACGCTTTTGACCGCCAACCGCGCCGTCACCCCGGATTTTCCGATCCCGGAGGGGACGCGGGGGCTTCACCCCGCGCCCGTCCCTTCTGTTGAACCCGGTGCGACCGACGACAAGTACTCCGGCGGTGTGGTTGGTATCCGCGCTGGCAGCGCCACTTACCCTGGCGCGGCCCTCCTGTGCACCGCGGGCGCGGTGTATGCCACCCCGGCGATGGTGCGCTACGCGGGCCCGCAGGCATCCGAGGTGGTGCGCGCGCACCCGGAGGTCGTCGCAGCCGGCACGCTTGCTGCGTGTGGACGCGTCCAGGCCTGGGTGTTCGGCCCCGGCGCAGACACGGATGATGCAGCCGCGGCGGAACTGCGTGTATTGCTCGCCGCGCCGGAGCCTTTGCTTCTCGACGCCGACGCCATCACCCTGCTGGCCACCCACTCCGACCTGCGCATTTCCCTGCGCCAACGCGAGTCCTACACCGCGCTGACCCCGCACGACGGCGAGTTCGCCCGGCTGCGGGAGGCGGTAGGTCTTCCGGAGGATGACCGCGTAGAGGAAACGCTGAAGCTGGCGGAGTACCTTGGCTGCGACGTCTTGCGCAAAGGCCGGGCCACGTTAATCTCCGATGGCCACATCGTCTACGGGCTGGACGCCGGGCACTCCTGGGCCGCCACCCCGGGTTCCGGCGACGTGCTCTCCGGCATTGCCGGCGCGCTGCTCGCGCACAATGCGCAGACCTATTCACTCATCGCGGCCGCAACCGTGCACGCCGTAGCCGCCAAACTGGCCGCCGCAACCGAGTACGGCGACGCGACGGCGCCCGCCAGCCGCATCGCCAAATTTGTCCGCGAAGCCACCGCGAAGCTGACTCATGCTTGATGCCGCGATCATCGGCGGCGGCCAATCGGCGCTCGCCACCGCCTACTATCTGCGTAAGTACGGGGTGGACTTCACTATGTTTGGCGACCGCGCCGCCGGTGCCTGGCCCACGTACTGGGATCACCTCACGCTGTTCTCGCGCGCCGAGTTTTCCAACCTGCCCGGCTGGCCCATGCCCGCCTACGACGGCTACCCACCACGCGACCACGTCGTGGACTACCTCACCAGATACGAACAGCGCTACGACTTCCCCGTCGTGCGCGAGCGGGTGGAGCGGGTGACGCATCGCAACGGAATATTCAGGCTGCACCCCCAGAACGTGGTTGCTCGGAATGTGGTCGTCGCCACCGGCAAGACCCCGTTCGTGCCGCACCTGCCAGGCACGTTTGGTGGCACGCAGATCCACGCCGCTGATTATCGCAACCCCGCGCAGTTCGCAGGAAAACGCGTCGCGGTGGTTGGCGGCGGCGACTCGGGCGCACAGATTACCGCCGACCTGCTGCTTGGCGGGGTCGACGCGCAGTGGCTGACGCGCACTCCCCCGCGGTTTATGCCCGACGACGTCGACGGCGCAGCCCTGTTTCGCCGCAACCGCGAACGCTTTCTCGCCATATCAAAGGGCGAACCGGATCCGGGCGGTGCCGACTTCGGCGGTGACATCGTGGCAGTGCCCGAGGTACGCCGCGCACGCGACGCGGGGCTCATACGCAACCTGCGCCTCCCCGCCACCCTGGACAAGATCGAGGCGCTCGGCGTGGACGTGCTGATTTGGGCAACCGGGTTTCGCCCAGCCCTCGGCCCTGTGCGCGGACTTCGACGCGATACTCCTGGCCTGTGGTTCATGGGCTACAACGACATCAACGGCCCGGGTGCGGCGACGCTCGGCGGTGTGAGCCCTTTTGCGCGAGAGGTGGCGCGGGCTATCGCGGTGCGAAACTAAACCACCATCGAGCCGCACATCACAAATATCCTGGCTATGTGATGTGAATCTCGCATTTTTCTTGCAACTTAGCGATCGTTCACTTAATCTTTGATACACCACCCCATCCCGTTCATTCCTGGAAGGATCCACTCATGAGAAATGCTGTTGTCGTAGATGTCGTGCGCACCGCCGTCGGCAAAGGAAAGCCCGGCGGCGCCCTGTCCGGCACCCACCCAGTCGACCTGCTCGCCACGGTGCTCACCGCAATTGAGCAGCGCAATGGGCTCGACCCGAACAAGGTCGATGACGTGATCACCGGTTGCGTAAGCCAGGTCGGCGAACAGGCTTTGAACATTGGTCGCCAGGGCGTGCTTGCGGCAGGGTGGCCCGAGGCAATCCCCGCCACCACCATCGACCGCCAGTGCGGTTCCAGTCAGCAGGCGGTGCACTTTGCTGCGCAGGGCATCATGGCAGGTGCGTACGACATCGTCGTCGCAGCGGGCGTGGAGTCGATGAGCCGCATCCCATTGGGCACATCGCACATAGGCCAGGACGTATACGGCGCACGTCTACCCAAGCGGTACCCAGAAGGACTGGTCAACCAGGGTGTTTCCGCCGAGCTGATCTGCCAAAAGTGGGGCATCAGTCGCGAGGAGATCGACGAGTACTCCGCCCGGTCCCACCGCCTCGCTTCAGAAGCCACCGAGGCCGGGTACTTCGACAAAGAAATCGTCCCCGTCGAGGTCGTAGACGCTGAAGGAAACACCCACATCCACACTGTCGACGAAACGATTCGCCCCACCACCTCGGCCGAAGGGCTCGCTGGCCTCAAGCCTTCTTTCGCCACGGACGCAATGCGGGATCGCTTCCCCGACATCGACTGGAAGATCACGCCAGGCAACTCCTCCCCGCTGACCGACGGTGCCTCGGCGGCGCTGATCATGGAAGAGTCCGTCGCTGCGGCACTGGGGCTTACTCCGCGCGCTCGCTTCGTCTCCTTTTCCGTCGTCGGCTCTGACCCGCTGCTCATGCTCACAGGCCCGATTCCTGCCACCCAGCAGGCACTCAAGCGTGCCGGGTTGAGCATCGGCGACATCGATCGCTTCGAGGTCAATGAGGCCTTCGCACCCGTGCCTTTGGCCTGGGCCAGGGAAGTAGGCGCAGACATAGAAAAGACCAACACCGTCGGCGGCGCTATAGCGCTCGGCCACGCGCTGGGTTCCTCCGGTACCCGCCTTTTCACCACTCTTATCAACGAGCTGGAGCGCACCGGCGGCCGCTACGGGCTCCAAACCATGTGCGAGGGCGCAGGCATGGCCAACGCAACCATCATCGAGCGACTCTAAGGACATAACACAATGAGCAACGATGCAGCACTCTACGAAGTCGACGGCCACGTCGCTACCATCACCCTGAACCGCCCGGACGCGATGAACGCGGTCAACCGGGCCCTGTCCACCGCCGTGGGCAACGCGCTGGAACAGGCGAACAACGACCCCTCTGTGCACGTCATCATCATCACCGGGCAGGGCCGCGCGTTCTGCGCTGGGGCGGACCTGAAGGACATCGCCGCGGGCAACCCAATCGACCACCCAGAGCACCCGGAGTGGGGCTTCGGTGGCATCGCGCAGCACTGGAGCGACAAGCCGGTCATCGCCGCGGTCAACGGTTTCGCGCTGGGCGGAGGCTTTGAGATCGCCGTGTCCTGTGACTTGATCGTCGCCGCCGAAGGCGCGAAGTTCGGGCTCCCCGAGGTCAAGCGGGGCCTGCTTGCCGGCGCGGGCGGGGTCGTGCGCACCGCGCGCCAGATTCCCCTGCGCCGAGCGCTGGAGCTCGTGCTCACCGGTGACTTCATCACGGCGGAAACGGCCGCCGAGTGGGGCCTGATTAACCGCGTCGTGCCCGCGGATGCTGTGCTGGATGCCGCACGGGAACTCGCTGAGGTCATCAGCAAAAACGCGCCGCTGTCGGTGCAGTATTCTAAGGAAGGCGTCCACAAGGCCACCTCCGCCGGGTCGGACTGGCACGCAGACTGGTCCAACTCGGACCCATGGCAGGTCAACGACGAGCTCTGGGAGCGCATCGCAGCCACCAACGACGCCAAAGAGGGGGCTACCGCCTTCGCGGAGAAACGCGAGCCAAAGTGGAGTGGTTCCTAATGCCGCTTCCCCACCGCCCCCTAGAAGGTGTGACCGTGTTGTGCCTGGGCGGCATCGGCCCGATCCCTTTCGCCGGGATGCTGCTGGCGGACTTCGGTGCCCGAGTCATCCGCGTTTCCCGACCTGGACCCGAGACCTGGGAGTTTTCCCACCACATTCTGTGGCGCGACCAGGAGCGTCTCGAGGCTGACTTTAAGGATCCGCAGGATTTGCAGAAAATCACCGACATGTTGCGCGACGTCGATGTGGTGCTGGAGGGCTTCCGCCCGGGGGTGGCCGAACGTCTCGGCCTGGGTCCTGCCGAAGCGAGGGAGGCAAACCCGGCCATCATCTACGGACGGATGACCGGGTGGGGCCAGACCGGCCCGCTGGCCGCTGCCGCTGGGCACGACATCAACTACATTGCGCTCTCCGGCGCGCTGGAGCCAATTGCCGCGGACGACGGCATGCCGGTGCCTCCGCTCAATTTGCTTGGCGACTTCGCCGGTGGCTCCCTCTACCTTGTCTCTGGAGTCCTTGCTGCCCTCTTGCAGGCACAGCACACAGGCCAGGGCACGGTTATCGACGCCGCGATCGTCGACGGTGCCGCTCACCTGACCGCCATGCTCCACTCCATGCGCGAGCGAGGCGCGTGGTCCGACGCACGTGGCACCAACCTGCTTGATGGAGGCGCGCCCTTCTACCGCATCTACAAAACCGCAGATGAGAAATACATCTCTGTCGGTGCGATCGAGCCAAAATTCTACGCGGCTCTACTCGACACCCTGGGCCTGACCGAGGAGCTAGCGGGCGTAGAGCAAAACGACGAGCAAGCCTGGCCCGGCGTGCAGCAGCGCTTCGCGGAAATCTTCGCCACCCGTTCCCGGGACGAGTGGGTCGACGCCTTTTCGCTTGTCGACGCCTGCGTGGCCCCCGTCATCGCACCCCACGAAGTCCTCGATGAGCCCCATCTGAAGGCACGCCGTTCCTACGCGGACGTCGATGGCCAGATCCATCCGACGACCGCGCCCCGTTTCTCACCCCTGCCTACTTCGACCGAATAGCAGAAAGGAGCGCCAATATGACCGGTCATCCCATCCCTACCCTAGAAGTGACTATCAAAAACCGGGTCGCAACGCTTCGTCTCGCCAACCCGCAGAAGCGCAACGCCATCGACATTCTCACCGCCTACGCGATCGGTGACGCTGTGACCGAGGCGGCGCAAAACTCAGAGGTCCGCGCGATCATCATCACCGGCGATACAAAAGCCTTCAGCGCCGGTGCCGATCTCGCTTTTGAGATCACCGATGACATTCTTGACGACGTTGCGCACCACAAACCCGACCCGTACGTCTACCCAATGATGCCGGCCGTTGAGCACATGATCCTGTCCGTGGTCCGCGCCGAAGTCCCCGTCATTGCGGCAGTCGAGGGCGCAGCCGCTGGCATCGGCGCCTCGCTCGCCTTCGCCGCGGACCTCATTATCGCGTCCGAGTCCGCGTTCTTCCTCCTCCCCTTCGGCCGCATCGGGCTGATTCCCGACGGAGGCGCGATCAACACGCTCGCCGCGGCACTGGGCAGGCAGGCCACGATGGCGCTTGCGCTGTGCCAAGATCGCCTTCCCGCGCCGCGCGCCGCAGAAGTGGGCCTCGTGGCACAGCTATCGACTGCGGGTGAGGCATATGAGGCAGCGCAACAGGTCGCTGCAGGTTTTCGCAGCTCTCCCCGCAGCGCACTCGCGGCGACTAAGGCAGCGGTCAACCACGCCACCCTCGCCGGCCTCAAGGACACACTTGTCCAAGAGGCCACAACGCAAACCGAGTTACTCGCAACCCCAGAACACGCGGAGGGAGTGCGCGCCTTTACAGAGAAGCGTGCACCCAACTTCGACTGAATCGAGGAATCATGCAGATCAAGCCAATGAGCGATAACCCTTCACGCGACTTCAGCTACTACTGGCGCGAAGGGATGGCACTGCGTCCAGCACCACCGGTACTCACGGAAGCGCCAGCGTGGGGGCATCTCCGCCACACACTTTTTGACCGGCACCACGCAGTCGCCGATACCTGGGACGACCCAGCTTTTGCCGACGACTACTTCCGCCTGCTGGACGACCATCTCTGGCAGGACGACGAACTCATGCAGGGAGTTGTGGATACCTTCGCGGGCAACCGTCGTATTGCGCGCGCTAAATTCCGGCAGGCCCTGCGCGAAGGCATCGAGACGGTGGAAGATCCAGCGCCGCAACTTGTTGCCCTCTTCGAGCAACTTGACCGAATCCCCGACTGGTTCGACGCAGAAGCCGCGGAACGCGGACGCGTCGCCTTCTATAACGTGATCCCGGTGGCCGAGGAAATCCTCATCGCCTTTTCTTTCTACGGCACCATCATGGAGGATCGCACCGCCGCATCCACCGCGGAAACGCACATGTTTGATGCGCAGCCCCTCAAGCGCAGCCTTGAGACGACAAAGATGCTCGCGAGCGTCGGACTCCACGACGTGTTCAACCGTTTCAGCGTGGGTTTCCAGTCCGCAGTGAACGTCCGACTGGTGCACGCTCAGGCCAACCGCGGTCTATCCCGCATGTGGGGCGAGGGGCACTTCAACCGCTTTGGCCCACCCATCCCATCTACCTCCGTCTCCGCTGGGGCGGGCTGGTTTGCGCTCGTCCCGCTCGCCGTGGAAGAGGTGTTTGGGCGGGTGCACACCGCGCAAGAGTGGGATGACCTTGCAATGTATTGGGCCTACGTCCTCTACATCATGGGCGTGGAAGAAGAGATCATTCCCAAAACCGGTGACGCTATACGCCGCCAAACTGACTACCTCTTTGCTGCTGCAGGTGACGGCAACCAGTTCCGCACGCAGATGGCCGAGACCCTTTTGGGGGCCCTCGAGCGCGCCGACGAGGATCTGCCCTACCGCGCCATGGGTGCACTGTCGCTCATCGTCGGCCGCGAGGCGATCACCGAGACCCTCGAGGGAACACGCTGGGACGTACCACGGATTGATGAGTACGCCGCAGAAGCCAAGCAAAAGGGTCTGCAGCAGGCCCAAGCAGCAATTGCGGCGGACGCGGAACCGGATGCACAAGTAAAGCGCGAAGCCCGCGCTCAGGAGGGGATGCCGCCGTGGATGGCACGACACAAGGCCACCCTAGCGAAGCTCGAGCAGCTGGACATTCCAGTTAAAGCGGATTACTCAAGCCATGACCACGTGCACGATCAGGGCCCGCGAGTACCGCAAGGATTGTAAGAAACCCGTTGCAGTTTAGCGAGCGTTAAGTTAACGTGATCTACAACATATCCACGGGTCGCTAGAGACCCACACCACCCTAAGGAGATCCCAAATGGCATACAACTTCTACGCAAAGCGCGACACCTACGAAGAGGACCACTACGCTTTCCGCGACATGGTTCGCGCCTACCTGGATCGTCACGTCGTGGACAACATCACCAAGTGGGAAAGTGACAACGACATTCCCCGGGAGGCAATCCACGCTGCGGGCGAGCAGGGTCTGATGAGCGTCTCCGTCGATGAAGCCTACGGCGGCGCGGGTATCGACGACTACCGCTTCCGCCAGATCGCCATCGAGGAGTTCGCCCGCGTTGGCGCTACCTCTCTTGCCTCCGCAGTAGGCACCCACACCGACATCGTCGTCCCCTACTTCGAGCACCTCGGCACCGACGAGCAGAAGCAGCGCTGGTTGCCAAAGCTGGCAAGCGGAGAGTGGCTGGCCGCAATCGCGATGACCGAGCCCGGCGCGGGCTCTGACCTCCGCGGCATCCGCACCACCGCCGTGCGTGACGGCGATGACTGGGTAATCAACGGCTCCAAGACGTTCATTACGAACGGCATGCACGCCCACCTCATCGTGGTTGCCGCCCGCACCCCTGATGACGCGCACCCCAAGGGCGGCGGCTACACCCTGTTTGTGGTGGAGGATGACCGCGAGGGCTTCTCTCGCGGCCGCCGACTAGAAAAGGTTGGTATGCACGCCCAGGACACGGCGGAGCTCGCATTTGAAAACGTGCGCATCCCGGATGAGAACCGACTGAGCGAGGTGCACACCGGCCTGCACGAGCTAATGAGCCACCTGCCCCTCGAGCGCCTCTCCATTGCCGTGACCGCCGCTGCAGGAGCGCGCGCCGCGCTGAACTGGACCGTGGACTACATCAACGAGCGCCGTGCGTTCGGACAGGCTATCGCGGAGTTCCAGAACACCCAGTTCCAGATCGCCGACATGGTCACCCGCCTGGAGGTCACACAGTCGTACGTGGATGACTGCGTGGCAAAGCACAACCACGGAGAGCTCACCCCGGTCGATGCTGCGAAGGCCAAGTGGTGGGCAACCGAAACCCACAAGGACATCGTCGACCGCTGCCTCCAGCTGTTCGGCGGCTACGGCTACATGCTGGAGTACCCGATCGCCCGCGCCTTCTGCGATACGCGTGTCACCACGATTTACGGCGGTACCACCGAAATCATGAAGATGCTGATTGCCCGAGAAGTCCTCGGCACCAAGTAAACCTCACTCGAAGGATGCCCCTATGACTATCCCACCCACCACCCAGGCAGACCTCAACGACCTCTACACCGCCCGCGACATCAGTTGGATCAGCGCGATCCGCCGCCACGCAACGATGGTCCCCGACGCCGTGGCAATCGAAGAAGGAGATGTCACTCTCACGTGGCTGGAGTTTTATGACCGCATATGTTCACTGGCGAACGCACTCGCTGCACGTGGCCTCAGCTTTGGGGACCGTGCAATGGTAGTAAGCGGCAACAGCCACAAAATGCTCGAGTACATACTCGCAGCTCAGCTGTGCGGCGCACTCGCTGTTCCGGTCAACTTCCGTTGCACGGTCGGCGAGCTGGTCTACACCGCTACTGACGCTCGGCCGAGCTTTGTGCTGAGCGACGCGAATACGATGGAGACGGTCAGCGAAGCCTGCAAGGTTGTTCCACACGAGTTACGCCACATCACCCTCGCCGATCACGCGCCTGAGGGCGTGTATTGCTACAACGCGCTCATGGATGAAGATTCACCGGATTTCCTCCACCCGGAAATTCCCTCTCGCACTCCGGCATTCATTCTATACACTTCTGGCACCACAGGACGCCCTAAAGGCGCAGTACTCACTCACCAGAATCTCCTTTCAAATGGCGTGACGGTTCTTGCGGCCTTTGAAGGAGTCCGGGAACAGGATGCTTTGCTCGTCTGTACCCCAATGTTCCACATTGCCGCACTGGGAACCATGTCAATCCTTATTCTCAACGGAGGCCGTGTGGTGATTCAACCATCTACCTCGTTTGACGCAGACGAGATACTCACAGCGCTCGAGCAACGCCGCATCACACTTTCTTTTATGGTTCCCACGCAGTGGCAGTTGGTCGTCGACCAGGCGAAAAAGAAGACCTACGAACTTGATGCACTGCGCATCCTAGGCTGGGGTGCAGCTCCCGCCACAATTAAGCTTCTGACCGACATGAACGAGGTCTTTCCAAAAGCGAGTGCGGTCGCTTTCTTTGGCCAGACCGAGATGGCACCCGTGACATGCACACTCGAAGCCCGGTACGCGAGGAAGAAAGTCGGCTCCATCGGCAAACCAGTCCCGCAAGTAACTGCCCGTGTCGTGGACGAAGACATGAATGATGTTCCTCGCGGCGAAGTCGGCGAGATTGTCTACCGCGGCTCCGGCATGATGCTGGGATATTGGAACGATCCCAAGCGCACTGCGGAAGCGATGGAAGGCGGCTGGTTCCACTCGGGCGACCTCGTATACGTGGATGAGGAAGGGTTCTACTATGTCACCGACCGCAAGAAAGACATGATTATTTCGGGCGGAGAAAACGTCTACTCTGCGGAGGTGGAAAATGCACTATCTTTCCACCCAGCCATTCATGAGCTCGCTGTTGTGGGCAAACCACATAAAAAATGGGGAGAGACACCAGTAGTGTTCGTCCAAGTAAATGAAGGATTCGATGTGCCTACGGTGGAGGAAATTCGCGATTTTGTATGCAAAGAACTCGCAAAATTCAAGATTCCCACCGAGGTCTACTCCATCGACGCACTCCCGCGAAACACTGCCGGGAAGGTCCTCAAGACTAAACTGCGAGAACTCCTGTAGGGATTCTCTCTACCGGTCGCCCGCCTCCGCCAAGGCTAGCGCAAGGCGGGCATATTTTTGCGCCACTACCTCAGGAGAATCGGGCCCGTCCATACGAAACCACACCGCTATGCCTTGAATCGCGCTTAACAGGGCCCGTGAGATATCGCTCGGCGAAGCGTACGTCGCGAAGCTTCCCTGATCTTGACCACGCCGAATGATCGAACGCAGCATGAGCTCCAAACGATCTCGACGCTCCGCGTAGACCTGAAGATTCTCACCCTCGAGCGAGCGAATCTCACTATCCAAGAAGGCAAGCTCGCGGTAGTTGGCCATGTAAAGGCTCAACGCCTCTGTGAGGTTTACCAACTGGGCGCGAGGATCATCACCTGCGGCTTCAATACTGGCCTGGGCTTTCTGCTCCGCAATATCCATGGAGAAATCCAGGAGCGCGACGAGCATGTGCTGCTTACTGTCGTAGTGGTAGTAGAGCGCAGGAATAGTGACGCCCACGTCGCGGGCAATCGCGCGGACGGTCGTGGCGTGGTACCCGCGCTTTGCAAAATGCTTCAGGGCTACGGCCAGAATGCTATCGAGTTCCAATGGGGGAAAGTCCCGCCAGTTCGAGGCAGGTGTGGGGGTAACGCTCCTAGACACAACCGGATTCTACCGCGAAGCACCCGTCCACGAAAACCTTCACATCTGGCGCGCAGAACGACCTATCAAAGAAATTCATTTCGCCAAAACCGTTGCGCCCCGTTTACCACAGCGCTATCATTATTTAACGATCGCTAAGTAACGCGGATCACACTACTACCGAGGGAGAGATTTTATGCACATCAATGGAAAGACGGCCCTTGTCACCGGCGGTGCCTCTGGGCTTGGCCTTGCAACAACCCGCGCTCTCACCGCGGCCGGAGCGCACGTCGTGGCGGTGGATCTACCGAACGCTGACCAGCCCCAGCTCGCCGCACTCGGCGACGCGGTCACCTTCGTTGGCGCTGACGTCACAGACGAGCAAGCCGTACAGCAGGCAGTGGAAACCGCGAACGCGAACAAGACGCTGGCAATCGTGGTCAACTGCGCCGGAATCGGCAACGCCATCAAAACCGCCGGCTCGAAGGGCCCGTTCCCACTCGACGCCTTCCAGAAGGTGATCAACGTCAACCTCGTCGGCACCTTCAACGTCATCCGCCTGGCCGCACAGGCAATGCTGGACAACGCCCCGGACGGGGAGGAGCGTGGCGTGATTGTTAACACCGCCTCCGTGGCCGCGTTCGACGGCCAGATGGGCCAAGCCGCCTACACCGCGTCCAAGGCCGGCGTTGCTGGCATGACCCTGCCCATCGCCCGAGACCTGTCCCGCGCACTCATCCGCGTCTGCACAATCGCGCCCGGCACCTTCGAAACGCCGATGCTTGCGTCGCTACCGCAGGAAGTGCGAGACTCGCTGGGCAAGCAGGTTCCCCACCCCTCCCGTCTGGGCCAGCCCGCAGAGTACGCGCAGCTGGTGCAGGCAATTGTGGAAAACCCGATGCTCAACGGTGAAACCATCCGCCTCGATGGAGCGATTCGAATGGGGCTGAAGTAGTTATGCCGAAGATCCGTACCCGCATCACCGAGCTGCTCGGCATCGAGCACCCCATCATCCAAGGAGGCATGCAGTGGGTTGGCCGCGCCGAGCTCGCCTCCGCCGTATCCAATGCCGGCGGCCTGGGCATCCTCACTGCGCTGACACAGCCCACACCGGCTGACCTCGCCGCGGAAATTGACCGCTGCCGCGAGATGACAGGCAAGCCCTTCGGTGTGAACCTCACCATCCTGCCGTCGATTGCGCCGCCGCCATACGCGGAATACCGGCAGGTCATCATTGATAAGGGCGTACCCGTCGTGGAGACGGCAGGCTCCAACCCGGCCGAACACATCCCTTACTTCCACGACGCGGGCATCAAGGTCATCCACAAGTGCACCTCCGTCCGCCACGCAGTGAGTGCCCAACAGGCCGGGGTCGACGCACTTTCTGTCGATGGTTTTGAGTGCGCCGGGCACCCCGGCGAAGACGATATTCCAGGGCTCGTGCTGCTGCCCGCCGCGGCAGAGAAACTTGACGTGCCCTTCGTCGCTTCTGGCGGTATCGCCGACGGCCGCGGGCTTGCGGCAGCGATGGCGCTAGGTGCCGAAGGTATCAACATGGGCACGCGCTTCTTGTGCACCGAGGAGGCACCAGTCCATCGCAACGTCAAGGAAGCCATCGTTGCCAGGGATGAGCGCGAGACGGAGCTGATCTTCCGCCCGTTGAAGAACACCTCGCGCGTTGCCCGCAACGACGTGTCCATTGAGGTGGTGGAAAAGCTCAACCAAGGTGCCCAGTTCGAGGACATTCGCGAGCTTGTCCGCGGCGTTCGAGGCCGGGAGGTTTACGAGACCGGCGACCTCAACGCTGGCATCTGGACCTGTGGCATGGTGCAGGGCATTATCCACGACATCCCCACCTGCCAGGAACTGCTCACCCGTATCGTCGACGAGGCGGTGGAGACCATCTCCGACCGTCTTGCAGGCTTCGTCACTGCTTAATCCCATTCATTTAACCCCGACTAGAGGAAGTCCCTATGCGCATCGCTGTACTGTTCAAGGAAGTCCCGGATACTTACGGAGACCGCGACCTCGATCTGGAGACTGGTCTCACAGATCGCGGTAGCGATAACGTCCCTGATGAGATTGGGGAACGCGCAGTTGAGGCCGCTTTGGCACTCGCAGATGCGCATGGGGCTGAAGTCGAAGTACTTTCTGTCGGCCCCGAGGCAAGCCAAGCGAGCATCCGCAAGGGTCTCGCGATGGGGGCCACCGCCGCTCACGTGGTCACTGACGACGGCCTTATCGGTGCCGACCTCACACTGACCGCAGAAGCGCTCGCCGCCCTGGTGCGTCGCGGGGAATACGACCTGGTCGTGGCGGGAAATATCTCCAGTGACGGCAACGGCGGTGTAATCCCAACGATGGTCGCTGATCACCTTGGATGGCCGAACCTGACCAACCTCACCTCCGTGGAGATCGACGGGCAGACGCTCACCGCACACCGGGCTAGCGACGGGGTCGACCTCACGCTGACCGCTGAGCTGCCCGCCGTCGTTTCCGTCACCGAGGCGTTCCCAGACCCGCGCTTCCCAAACTTCAAGGGACTGATGGCGGCAAAGAAGAAGCCGCTCGATGTGCTAAGCCTCGCAGACCTCGACATCGACGCCGAAGACTTCCGACCCGCCCGCGCCATCATGGTCGATGCCACGAAGCGCCCACCACGCGAGGCCGGCACCGTGATCCAAGACGATGGCACAGGGGCCGAGCAGCTTGCCGAATTCCTTGCCCAGAACAAGTTGATCTAGACCGGAGCTCACCATGACCCAGGCACCTGTACTCGTCGTCCTCGACGAAGCCACCCACCAGGCCATCCCTACGTCCGCAGCTGAACTCATCGGCGCTGCAAGCACAATCGGCACCCCGGTCGTGCTCGCCACCACTACGATGGGTGAAGAAGACGCGGTTGCCAAGGCACTCGGCGAGGCCGGAGCGCAGCGCGTCCTGCTAGCAGACATCCCAACGGACGCACTCACGGTTCCGCTTGCCGACGCCACCAAGGCCGCCATCGCACACACCCAGCCGGCCGCGATTGTGTTTTCCAATTCCGTTGCGGGGCGCGATGTCGCCGCCCGAGTTGCGGTCCGCCTTCGCAAGGCACTGCTTATCGACGCCACGTCGATCCGCCAGGACGAAGAAGGCATCATCACCGACCACTCCGTCTTCGGTGGCAGCTACCTCTCTGTCGCGGCGGCAACGTATGGAGCGCCGGTCATCACGCTGCGCGAAGGCAGTGTGGATGCGCGTGCGGAGGCGGTGCAGGCGAGCGTCGAGAAGCTTGAGCTTGCTGTTGACAAGCCAAGCTCCCGCGCGGCCACAATTACCAACACCGCCCAAGCCGAGCAAACCTCCACCCGTCCTGCCCTGCGCACCGCAGAGAAAGTTGTCTCCGGCGGGCGCGCACTAGGATCCCCGGAGAAGTTTGAAGAAGTCGTCGGCGGGCTCGCCGATGCACTCGGCGCGGCGGTTGGAGCCAGCCGCGTGGCAGTTGATACCGGCTACGTGCCCCCGGAGCACCAGGTGGGACAAACCGGTGTGGTGGTCTCGCCGCAGCTCTACGTGGCGCTCGGCATCTCGGGCGCAATCCAGCACCTCGCTGGTATGCAGACCGCCGACACCATCGTGGCGATCAACAGCGACCCCGAGGCTCCGATCTTCGAGATTGCAGACTTCGGCGTGGTCGGCGACATCTTCGAGGTGGTGCCGCAGCTGATTGCCGCCCTCAACGACCGGAAAGGCTAAACCATGAGCATTGCACTCCGACGGGGCATGCCGAGGGTCAAAGGCGGCGAGCCCTGGCCACCCGGAGACGCAGTCGGGCCAGACGACACCGCCGCTCCTCCGCCGCCAGCAGCAGCTCCGGTGGCTGCCGAGCCGAGTGAACCCGTGAGCAGTCAGGCCGAGCACTCACCCGCTCTCGAGGAGGTAACGCTTCGGCGCGGCCTCCCCCGAGTTCGCGGGGGTGAACTGTGGCCGCCGCAAACCACAGTAAGCGTGGAATCCGCGCCGGAACCGGCAACTACAGCACCGGTAAGCACTGCTCCAGTAGCTGCCGCGTCGGCTCCCGCAGCATCGAAGGCCGAGTCCGACACCGAGCTAGAGCAGGTCACGCTTCGTCGCGGGATGCCGCGCGTCGCCGGTGGCCCGCCTTGGCCAACCACCGCGACCGTCGAAGTACCCGTGCAACGGGTCGCCGAAGCTCCCAAAGCCGCTGAAGCTGCCCCGGTCGTCGAGACACCAACGGAGACGCCAGCGCCCAAACCACAGGGTGCGCCCACACAGGAGCCCGCACCTGCAGCACCCCAGCCGAAGCCGCAGCCAAAACCAAAGGCGGAACCAAAACCACAGGCAAAGCCGCAGGGTGCGACCACAACCGAGCCGAAGGTCTACGGCCGCTACACCGCAGCCGGTTGGTCATGGCGGATTCTGAGCGGGGTACTGGTGCTCTTCATCCTCGCCGGCATGGCTGTGATGAGCGCGCGCTACCTTGTAGAAACGACCGCCTGGGGCCAAGATCTCGTGGCGAAGTACCCGGGGGCGCAGCCGCTCCCCAACGGCGCGCCCGTGGGGATGCCGCGCTGGCTGAACTGGGCTCACTTCTTCAACATGTTCTTCATGGTGCTGATCATTCGCACCGGTCTGCAGGTCCGACACGAGCGTAAGCCTGAGGCGTACTGGGCACCGCCATGGGCACCGAAGAAGAAGATTAGCGTCACGCTATGGCTCCACCAGTGCCTCGACGTGCTGTGGGTGATCAACGGCCTGGTCTTCTACGTGCTGCTCTTTGCCACGGGGCACTGGCAGCGAATCGTCCCCACAAGCTGGGAGACATTCCCCAACGCGCTTTCCTCAGCATTGCAGTACCTCACGCTGAACTGGCCGCCCGAGAACGGGTGGGTGCACTATAACTCCCTGCAGGAGCTCGCATACTTCACCACAGTATTCATAGCGGCACCGTTGGCTATCGCCTCGGGGTTCCGGATGAGCAGTTTCTGGTCCGACAAGTGGAAGGGTGCGGGCCAGGTGTTCTCAGCCAACTTGGCGCGAAAGCTACACTTCCCGATAATGCTCTATTTCGCCGTGTTTATTGTCGTCCACGTCACTCTCGTCCTGCTCACGGGTGCGCGGCGTAACTTCGCCGGCATGTTTGCCGGGCAAGGCTCCGTCGACCCGAGCGAATACGCGCAGAGCTGGACTGGCGTACTGCTCTTCCTCGGATCGCTCGTACTCATAGCGCTGGCATGGGCAGCCGCCCGCCCTATGTTCGTGGCACAGGCGGCCAGTCTGACCGGCAAGGTGAGCAACCGCTAGCCCAGCCGCCGCGCTACCACCGCCTCCCCGCCCACGTCATCGCAGCCCAGACCGCGGGGACACCGGGAACAACAATGAAGAGGTAGTACGGCCACTTGCCAAAGAGCTCGAGGATCGACCATCCGCGCGGGTGGCCGGCGAGGAAGCCGTAATTGCCCCCGGTGAGCTTGTTGGCCTGGGTCGCAAGCCCCGCCCAGGCGATGGTGATCGCTGTGGTGATGCGCCAGTCGCGCCAGCTGGGACGGTAGCCAAGGCCGAAGGTAAGCACCGTGGGGACGACCAGGGCGGCGCAGTGGAAGAACCAGTACGCAAGCTCCTGCAGGCCGGGACGGTCCTGCACGTAGGCCATGTCGGGAAAGAGCAGCGCCATCGGGTTGAGCAGAAAGCCCCAATAGAAGGACAGGGCGGTGACCGTGGGGTGATCCGTCAACAGTGCCACCGGGGTGATCACGCGCAGGAAGTCGGTGATGTGGAAAGGTGCCGTCTCATCCCACACGAGATTTCTGGGTGCGAGCACCCAGAGGTAATAGGCCGCCACCGTTATTCCCAGCACGGCACCGGCGACCTTGCGCGCGGCCTTCACAGTACTGCGCGGCAGGTTCCGGGCGGCAACCACAAGGATGCCGCAGCAGAGGATGAGTACGACGAGCACGGAAAGATGCCGGGCGTCGTATTGCGTCATCGTCCGGTAGGTGCGACCGTTGCGCGAGGTCCAGTCCGCTGGTTGATACGGCATAAGCCTTGAGGATAACGCTCACCTGCCGTGTAAGAATGACACGCATGTAACTTCTAAGCTTTCGCGCCTCATTCTTATCTTTTCTCACCCCCGCTTTAGGGCAATTCCCACCCCAAAGAAAAAGAGAGCGGGGTCACATACTCGCCGGTCAGCGCCGGGGAGCTGGGCGTATATACATAATCCCAGCTGTTTCCGTGTTTTTTATCTAGACAGCAGTAAACGGAAGGCCTTTATTTATACGACGCTCAGCTAGACTGAAAATGTGTTCAACAATCAGAAGTTCGCAGCAGCAGCCACCGCAGTCGCCCTGGGCGTGTGCGCTGTCATTGCGCCACAAGCGCAGGGCGCTACCGTTGGTGCGAACACTGATGGTGTATGCCAGATTTCCCTCAATGACCAGGAGAAGCAGGAGTACCGCCGCGTAGCTCACGCCTCCATCCACTTCAAGATGGATGACACCTGGCGCGACGCTTTCGAGACCGCTTTCCCCGCGGCAGCAGACATTGCCGCCGAATTTAAGGACTACTACCAGGGTCCTAAGCGTCAAGCGTTCAACAATAATTTGATGGAAAACCTCGAGCTCTGGGCGCAGCGCGTCTCCGAGGAGACCGGGGTCTCCCAGGATGCATCCTTCTGGTACTTCTCCTATCTGTGGAACGGCCTTGCCACGTCGAGCGACGCGGATCTCGCCCTCGCTACCTACTGGGAGAACGTCGACCGCGCACTGCAGGCAGGCGAGATCGCTGCCAATGAGGAGCCGAATGAGTCCGTCTTTACCCCGGTGCCGACGCTGGCAGGCCTGGAGAAGGACCGCAAGGCTCAGTTCCCGCAGCTCGCCTCGCACGACGCCGCAGCGTGGGCCGACGCCTTTGACAACTCGGAGGCACTCCAAGACTACCGCCTCGGTGCCGCGTTCGAGACCGTGTTCGCGCAGGCCAGCCTCGACTGCGCGAAGGGCGGGGACACCTTCGCCCTCTTCCCCACCGCAGGGGAGAACCCGGACGCCAAGCGCGCCGCAGCGCGTACTGCAGAGCGCACCGACCAGGGTGCCGTCGTCGTCGCACCTGCGGATCAGGAAAACGACAGCACCGTCGCCCCCACTGAGGAGCGCAGTGTCACGGTGAACGAGGACGGTTCGACTACCACCCGCATCGTGCGCACTGGCGACAACTCCAACGTTGACGTCACGGTCACCACGAGCGCGAACTCCACCACCGTCATTACGGATGATTCCCAAGACAAGGAGAAGCAACAGGCAGCCGCAGACGCATCTCAGGTGAAGACTGTTGCAATGGACAGCGGCCTGATCGCCGCGATTGTCCTCGCAGTCCTGGCAGCCCTCGGCGGCGTCGCCGCAAGCTTCCTTGGCTAAGCGTTACGCACTTGCCACCGCAGTCGCCCTGACCTGCGGTGGTTTTGTCGTCCCACACGCACACGCAGCACCCGCCGAGCAGGCGTGCACGGTCGAACTCGACCCGGAGCCCTTCGCGCAGGCAACCGATACCGCGCACCGCTATCTCGAGCGCGATACCCGGCAAAGCCGGGACCGCTACGCCTCGTTCCGTGCAGCTTTCCCCGAGCTCGCCACCGTCGAAGCGGATGTGCAGCGCCGCATCCGCGACGAGGAACTCGGTGTCTACCTCGCCGAGGAGCACTTCGCCGACCCGTCGACGATCGAGTACCGTTACGCCGTCGAGCGCTTCGCGGAGGAGGATCTCCCCGAAAGCGTCGCTGCCTGGTACCTCTCCCGACACGCGCTGACCCGCATTCAGGTCACCCCGCCGATGGACGAGATTGAGAAGTATCACGCCTTCGTCGCCACGGAGGGCCACATCCCGGTCGGCCCCGACGACCCCAAGTGGTTCGTCCACACCGGCATCGCCACCGACCCCGAGGGCATCGCGGCCGCCCTACAAGCACGTTTCGAACAACTGAGTACACCGATGGCGCAGCGCTGGGCGGAGAAACTCGCCACCACGAGGTCCTATGAGACGGCGCGT
The DNA here is from genome assembly GCF_025152525.1 of Corynebacterium sp. p3-SID1056. Lineage (GTDB taxonomy): Bacteria > Actinomycetota > Actinomycetes > Mycobacteriales > Mycobacteriaceae > Corynebacterium. The sequence goes on along the minus strand of NZ_JALXXL010000002.1, from coordinate 320,297 downwards.
GCCGTCGACGCCTACGCCGACCGTTTCGAGTCAGCCCGCCGCGACTGCGAAGCGCAGCGCCTCCAGGGCCAGGGCATGGCCGGGGCCGCAACCCAGGCACCGGCACCACAGACGCGTCCCGCCGCAGTCATCGCCGGCGTCGTCATGCTGTTGGGGCTGCTCGGTTACGGCGCATTCGCGTATGTCACCTACTACGCCTAGATTGTTGGCGTGACCTCCGAGCTGAAATCTCCCCAGCAATTCCCCGTCATACCACTCGCGGCGATGGGCTTCGCCGCCTTCGTCTACGTCACCTTCGAAATGTTCGCCGTCGGGCTGATTACGCCCATGGCGGCGGACCTCGGCGTCTCCGAGGGTCAGATCGGTCTGCTCATGAGCGTGTACGCGGGGCTGGTGGCCGTGGTGACCATTCCGCTGATGGCCGCAACACGCAACGTCAACCGACGCCCGCTGTTCATGGCCACCCTGGGCTTTTTGCTCGCGGGTATCGTGCTCCAGGCCATCGCGCACACCTACTGGGTGCTGGTGGCCGGGCGCGTCGCGGCGGCGCTCACGCACGGGCTGTTCTGGTCGCTGGTCAATCCGATGGCCGCGCGCCTCGCTCCACGCGGCATGACGGGTAAGGCAGTGGCCGCGGTCTCGCTGGGTTCCACCCTCTCGCTGGTGGTCGGCTCGCCGTTGACCACCTCGCTCGGCGGGATGATCGGCTGGCGCGGGGCGACCTGGGTGCTCGGCGTCGCGACGCTTTTCGCGTTTGCGCTGCTGCTCAAGACGCTGCCGAGCATGCCCGCGATCCCGCCGTCCCCGCGGGACGGGGCGCAGAAGACGCGCTCGGCGATCCCCTCGCTCGTCGTCTTCCTCGCCTTCTCCGTGACGGCGGTCTTCGCCACCTTTACCTACCTCGCGCTCTTGGTGGAGGCGACCGCCGGCCACGCGCTCGTGCCGATCGGGCTCGGTGCCTACGGTGCCTTCGGGCTCGTCGGGGTGCTGCTCGCGGGCAAGCGTGTCGACGCCCGCATGATCCGGCTCAACGGCTACGCCGGGGTGATGCTTATCATCGCCGCGCTCGTCGGGATCCTCGCGCTGCGCGCGGGCTCGGGCGTGGGCATGTTTGTCATGATCGCCATCTTCGGTACCGCGGCGGGCGCGCTGCCCACCGTGGCGACCACTATCTTCTTGTTCGCTGGGAAGCGCAACCAGGACCTGGCCAGCTCGATCTACGTGGTGACCTTCCAGGTCGGCATCGCTTCTGGTTCCGCGCTCGGTGCGGCGGCAGTGGATGCGGGCTACCTCGCGGGCACCTTGGTGCTCACGCTGCTGCTCGCGGCCGGCGGGTTTGTCGTGCTTACGCTGCTCTCGCGGCCGCGGCTTCGCTAACCTTGCCGTCCGCGACGCGGACAACCTCGTCGGCGGAGGAGATCAGCTCGGCTTCGTGCGTGACAAAGCCGCATGCGATGTCGCGTTCCTGCACGAGCCTGCGCAGCAGCGCGACGATCTCGTGGGAGCGATCCGAGTCCAGCGCGGCGGTCGGCTCGTCCGCCAAGATCAGTGAGGGCTCGCCCATCAGCGCGCGAGCAATACCGACGCGCTGGCGCTGGCCGCCCGAAAGCTGCTGCATCTTGCGGTCGCCGAGGCCCTCGAGCCCCACGGTGGCGAGCAGCTCGTCGGCGCGGTCGTGGCGCGGTGTGATTCCGCGGATGTGGTCGGTGACCAGCAGCTGATCGCGTACATTCAGCGCGCCGATGAGGTTAGCCTGCTGGAAAATCATGCCGATTTTTTCGAGGCGGACGCGGGTGTCGACCGGTGCACCGTCGATAAGCACGGAGCCCGAATCCGGGGTGAGCAGGCCGGCGGCGGCCGAGAGCAGGGTGGACTTGCCCGAGCCGGACTCACCGACAATGAAGGTGAGGTGGCCGGGGGTGGCTTCGAAAGAGACGTTGTCGAGCGCGGTGAGGCGCTCCTCGCCGTCCTGGAACGTGACGGTGACGTTTTCCATGTGCAACATTTACGCGATACCTCCGAGTGCGAGTTGGGGTTCAACCTTGGTGATGGAGCGGGTGGCAAAGAGGGCGCCGGCCAGGCCGAGGAGCCAAATGAGCAGCGGCGGGCCGAAGGTGGTCGCCGTCGTCAGGGCGAAAGGCACCGTGGAGCCGAGGAGGCCGCCCAGGCCCACGGCGACCGCAGCGCCGAGGATCACGCCGATGCCCAGCACAATTGCGGACTGGCCCAGCGCGTCCTTGCGCAGGTAGCCGTTCGGCGCGCCGATGGCCTTCAGGATGGCCAGGTCGCGCGTGCGCTGCATCGTCCACACGGTGAGGAAGGCGACGATGACCAGTGCGGCGATGATGTAGAGGAAACCCTGAATCATCAGCAGCGAGCCCTGCTCAGAGCCGTACGCAGGCAGGGCGCTGTACGAATCTTCAAGCTTCATGCCGCGGCCGTCGCTGGCCAAAAGGACGGTACCCTGCGCGTCGGTGTGCATGGCCGCCTGCCAGTCGGCGGTCGGCACCCACAGCACCGGCGAGTGCGAGTACTCCAGGTCCTCCACGGTGCCACCCACCGTCATCGGCGCGCCGCCGACGGTGAGCTTTTCGCCCTCGGCCAGGCCGAGCGAGGCGGAGGCGACCACGGCGTCGCCGAGGACGTCCCCGCTGGGCAGCGTGGTGCCCTCCGGCAGGCCCAGGACGGCAACGGACTCTTCGGTGCCGTCGGCGCGGGTGAGCAGCGTCTGGCCGGTGCCCAGCGGCACGTCGCCAGACTGCACATCAGCGCTGTCGATGCGCGAGGTGGTGTAGGAGGGCTCGTCCATATCCGCGAATACCACGGATTCGGGCTCGAGCGCCTCGAGCGCCGACGTATTTTGCTTGCCAAGGCCTGCTGTCAGGCCCGTGAGCACGACGACGAGGAGCGTGATCAGCCCCACGACGCCAATGATCATGCCGAAGCGGCCCTTGGCGCTTCCAATTTCTCTCAATCCAACGAACATGGCTCAATTATGGGTCTGGCCTGCACCTATATACATCGAGCACGTGGTGGAACTTGTGCTCAACCGTTTGGTTGATTCCTCTCCGACCGGGTGGGGAAGTGCGCATTGGTCGTTAGGCTGAAGGGCGTGCAATACACGAACCGTATGCTTGCCGTACTCAGCGTCGGCCTCCACCTCTTGGTGGCGGTCCTGCTGCTCGTGGGGCTTCTCGCCGACTTCGACCCGCTCGCCGTCCTCTTCGGCGCCTGGTATCTGGCCGGCACCGCGCCCTATAACCGCGGCGTGGAGTTTCGTCAGCGCACGCAGTGGGCGTGGCTCGCCGTCATCGTCGCGCTGTGGGGCTGGCTCACCTACCGCTCCGAGGCCTACGTGTGGCTGGAGTTCCCGCTGGTCATGCTCGGCGTCTTCCTGCTCCCCACGCTTGCGGGACTGGCGCTTTCCGCAGCACTGCTCGCGACGACCCTGGCAGTGACGGTGCCCGAATCGGGCGTGAGCGGGGCGATCGGCCCGGTCATCGGCACGGTGCTGGGAGTGATCATCGTGCACTCCTACACCATGCTGCGCGGGGAGGCCGAGCACTACAAGCAGCTTGCCTTAAGGCTCGAGGTGGCGGAGCGCTCCCGCGGCGCGGCAGAGGAGCGCGCCCGCCTCTCCCGCGAAGTCCACGACACGATGGCGCAGGGCCTAAGCTCCATCGTGCTGCTCGGCCGCGCCTTGGACAAGCAGCTTGACCACGACACCGCAGACGCAGCCCGCGAAACGCTCACCACCATCCGCAACGTCGCGGCGGAGAACTTAGCGGAGGCCCGCCGATTCGTCGCCGTCAATGCCGAAGGCGGTGCCGGCCAGCCGCCGCGGCGCACCCTGCCGGAGCAGGTCCGCGAGCTGGCGCGGGCGGCGGAGGACCGGCAACGCGCGCTCGGCGAGCCGCTCGAGGTGCGCGTCAACGTCGTCGACGTGGTGGGACCGGCCGCGGAAGTGGCCGAGCGGGTGGTCCGGGAGGGCCTGAGCAACGTGGTGCGCCACGCGGAGGCCTCCAAGGCGGTGGTCACGGTGGATAGGCTGGGAGACACGATCACCGTCGACGTCTTTGATAACGGCCGCGGCATGTCCGGGAAGGAGGGCTTCGGTCTGAAGGGCCTGCGCGCCCGCGTCGAGGAGGCCGGCGGTGAGCTTTCGGTCGAGGGCAACGTGCTCGCGGCCACCATTCCCGCCCAGCTGAAGGAGGCAGAATGATTCGGGTCATGCTTATCGACGACCACCCGGTCGTCCGCGCCGGACTCCGCGCAGTCCTCAACTCCTTTGGGGACATCGAGGTCGTCGCGGAAGGCACCGACGGCGCCGCAGAGGTCCCCGAGGGCGTCGACGTCATCGTCACCGACATCCAGATGCCCAACGTGGACGGCATCGAGGTGACCCGCCGCGCGGTCGCCGCGGGCGGACCGCCCGTGCTCATCCTCACCACCTACGACACGCAGGCCGACGTGGTGGCCGCGGTGGAGGCGGGCGCGCTGGGCTACCTGCTCAAAGACGCCCCCGAGGAGGAGCTCCACGACGCGGTGGTCAAGGCCGCGAACCGCGAGCGCGTGCTGTCCGCCCAGGTTGCGGGCGTGCTCGCGGAGCGGGTGATGCGGCCGGAGGAGGCGCTCTCGATACGCGAGATCGAGATCCTCAAGGCGCTGCAGACCGGCGCGTCGAATAAGCAGCTGGCGGCCAGCCTGTTCATCTCGGAGGCGACGGTGAAAACGCACCTGATCCACATCTACTCCAAGTTGGGCGTGGACAACCGGACCGCGGCGGTGGACAAGGCGCGGGAGCGCCGCATTATTTGAGTTCGCGCTTGGTGGTCAAACCGAGCACGGCCGCCGCGGCGAGCACCGCGCAGCCGAGCGTGCCCAGCGCCATGGCGAGCATGTGGTTGGTGCCCAGGGCGACGAGCGGGGGCATCGCCGCGGCGATGATGAACTGGCAGAAGCCCAACGCGCCCGAGCCCGCGCCGGTGCCGATGTCGCGGACTTCCTCCACGGCCAGCGCCGAGGCGTTCGCCATGATGAACCCGCCCATCAGCGACAAGACGGCGAAGAAGGGCAGCGCCCACAGGGTGGGCGTGGTCAGTGCGAAGGTGAGGAGGATGAGGGCGACGCAGGCGTCGATAAGCAGGGCCCCGACAAGCAACGAGCGCGGGTGCTTGGCGCGCAGGGCGCGCATATTCAGCGTGTTGGAGACCGGGATGAGCAGGGCCATGCCGCCGAAGATCAGGCCGTAGGCCGTGCTGCCCAGGCCCAGCTGCGACTGCAGGACCAGCGGCGAGGCCGCGATGTAGGCGAACAGCGCGCCGAAGCCCAGGCTGCCGGCGAGCATGTAGCCGACGAACGCGGGGCGGCGCAGGCACTGCCACATGCGCGGAAACAGCGAGCGCAGCGCGCCGGCCGAGCGCTTGTCTTCCGGCAGGGTCTCCGGCATGCGGAAGGCGAGGACGGCCTGGACGACGTTTAAGGCGACGAGCAGCCAGAACACGCCGCGCCAGCCGACGACGGGCAACATGGTGCCGCCGATGATCGGGGCGATCGCCGGGACGAAGCCGGTCAGCGCCATCAGGCCGGAAAACGCGCGGGCTGCTTGTTTTCCGTGCGAGACGTCCGGCACCACCGCCCGCGAAACTGCCTCCAGGCAGCCCGCGGCCAGGCCCTGGATGAAGCGGGCGACGATCAACGGCCAGATGCCCGGCGCGAGCGCACAGGCGACGGAGGCGGCGAGGAAGACTGCCGAGGCCGCCACGATCGGGGCTTTGCGGCCGGTGCTGTCCGAGATCGCGCCGAAGACCAGGTTGCCCAGCGCCATGCCCAGCATGAACCCGGAGATGGTCAGCTGCGCGATCGCTGGGGTGGTGCCCAGCTCCGCGGTGATCGTAGGCATGGCCGGCAGGTACATGTCAATGCCGAAGGGGGCGACCGAGGAGAAGAACGCGAGGGCCACCAACAGCCCGGGTGAAAGTTTTTGCACGGCAGGTACCATACCCGTATGAGCACCGAGATGAGCAACGTAGTGGGCGCCTGGTGCGGCATCGTGCTGCCTCCGCGCGCGGATGCCGTAACTGTGGCGGGGAGCCTTGCTGAGGTCGCAGGTTCGACAGTGCGCTTCGGCGGCCTGGAGCTGGACTATGCCGGCCCTTCGGCCACTGGGTCGTTTACCCCAGAGCCTTTCACGCTGCGCTCGGTGACGACGCGGGTGAGCGGGAAGGCGTATGTGTTGGCCGGCTCGCTGTTCGGGCGACAGTCGCCTTTGAATACCCCGGAGGGTGTGAGCGCCGCCGTCCTTATTGTTGAGCCCGGCGCGGAGATCGCCTTTACGTGCGAGGACACGCTCGCGTACGCGATGGTGGCCTGCACCGAGGGTTTGCACTTTGACAATGTCGCCGTGCCCGCCGGCTCCTTCGGGCGCACGCGTGCAGGTCACGCCACCCACGCGGTGAAGAACACGGCTGACCAGCAGGCAGTAGCTGTGATTTTGGGCGGCCGCCCCGTGACAGACTGATGAGCCGCGGGCTCACCTTCGACACCCTGCCGCCGCCGGGGCCCGCCTGGGGCGGCAGCCTCATGGGCACCTCGCTGATGGCCACGCTCATGCTCACCAGCGGGTTCGAAGGTGTGGCGTGGCCCTTTGCAGTGTTAGGCGCGGCGATCTTCGTGCTGCTCTTGGTCGGCTTCGCCGTCTACCGCACCCCGCGCTTCCAGCAGGACCTCATGGCGCCGTGGGCGATGTGGTTTATCGGCATCATGGCGCTGGGCACCGCGTGGACCAAGCTCACGGGCGCGCACTGGTGCATCCTCGCCGGGTTTTGGGTGGGCGCGCCGCTGAGCCTGGTGGCATACGTCAACCAGCTGCGACGCTTCAGCGGCACGCCGAACTTTGCGTGGGGCCTGCCGCTGGTGGGGCCCATTATGGCGTCGAATACCGCGGGCTCGATCGCCGAGCTGACCGGGGTGCGTACCTATTGGGCGCTCGGCATCGTTTTCATGGTGCTCGCGGTCATCGCCGCCTACCCGCTGTTTTTCCGTGTCTACCTCGCGGCTTTTCGCGGCGAGGCGGACATCGCGGGACCGGCCGCCGCGACCACGTGGATCCCGCTGGGGGTGGTGGGCCAGTCCACCTCCGCGATCGCGCTGCTTTTTGGTACCCGGGTGGAGATCGTGGTGGGCAGCGCCCTGCTCGTCCTGGCCATCCCCATGGTGCTGTTCGCCATGTGGCACTTCTACCCGGCGGTACTCAAGTGGGTCGACTACTCACCGGCCTGGTGGGCGTCCACCTTCCCCACCGGGGCGATCGGGGTGGGCGGCTACTCGCTGGCGAGTGCGTGGGACTTGGAGTGGCTCAGCACAATCGCCGCGGTGTTGCCCGCGCTGTTGATCCTGCACTGGAGCCTGTGCGCCGCCCGTTTCCTTTCCTGGTGGGTTGCGCTCCGCCGGTGAGCGGGCGCTGCGGCACGTAGGCTGGTGGCCATGATCGTCACAATGCTGTTCACCGTGGAGGGGGCCCGACCCGAGATCAGTCGGTGCGTGAATGTGGAATCCCACCTGGATCTGAGCCGCCTGGCCCAGATCATCGACGCATCCCTCGGGTTCTCGGGCGCGGCCGGACACCTGTTTATCCACCAAGACGAGGCGAAGCGGGAGGTGTTCGCGGAAAACCCGGGCCCGGGCGAGCGCTCGATGGCCTCGCTCACGGTGGGCGAGATGCCGCCGCTGCTCTACGTCTACGACCCGGCGGCGAATTGGAACGTGACCGTCCGCCGCATCGGGCAGTCCTCGCTGGAGGGTCCCACCCCGCTGCTCGTGCACGCCCAGGGCCCGGACGTGGTGGAGACTGCCAACGGGCCGGAGATGATGACGCGCCTGCACGAGGAGGCCCGCAACCTGGCCGCCGGCCTGCCGCCGAACATGGAGCTCACCCCGCTGCTGCTCGGCTGCCTGCCGGTGATGACCCCGGATCGGATGCTCGACCGGCTCAGCGTGGTCGACCAGGTCGCGGTGGCCACGCGCATGGGGTTCGTGGGCGAGGAGATCGAGGTCCCGGAGCAGGATCTCAGCCCGCTTTTCGACGCCTTCCTTACCCACCGCCCCGACCTCAAAGAGGTCCTGGACACTGACCCGGCCCCGGAGAACAACCCCACGCTGATCGCGGCGTTCAACGAGTTCTTCGAGGACACCGTGCTGCCGATGCGGGGTGCGAGCGCAGCCGACATGGAGGCACCGAAGGGCTTTTCCCCGGTGCTCGCCCGCTTCTTGGCAACGCTCGGCCCGCGCGCCCCGCTGACGCAGCGGGGCAGGCTGAAACTCAACGTCGTGCGCTCGCTTGTCGACGAGCTCGGGCTGCCGCCCTTCCCCCACAAGCCCCGCGAGGACACCTGGGAGCCCATTGCGCTCGGGCGCGTACTGCTGGAAAAGCTCGGTCTTGTGGCTCGGGATGGCGAGTACCTCGTACGCACCCCAGCCGGCGAGGCCTTCCTGGCCAACCCGTCGATTCAGGGCCGCGAGGCCGAGATCTTCGACGCCTGCGAGGACTTCTTCGAGGCCTGGATCTGGGACTTGCTGGTGGAGTTTCTCACCGGGGACCTGATGCACGCCACCTCGCCGGTCGTAGACGGCCCCATCGACACGCTCTTCGTGCTGGGCGGGCTCTACGAGATGGGCGACATCAGCGTGATCTCGGACGAGCTGACCGCGGTGCTTACCGCTAGGCCACGATGACCACGTAGAGGGCGAGCCCGCCGAGGACGCACATCGCCAGCGTCATCGCGAACACCGCGGCCACGTTCGGCGCGGAGTGCTCGTTGGCCAAGTGGAGCGCGTCGTGCCGGTAGACGCGCCTGTTCAGCGCGATGATCACCGCGGCCACCAGCGCCAGCAGGACAATCACGGTGAAGATGACACCGGGGTACGCGCTCGACCAGCGCAGCAGCACCGAGGAACACACCAGCATCGCGAGCGCGGTGCGCCCCCAAGACAGCGCGGTGCGCTCCGGCTGCAGGCCCGGATCCGCGACCGGGATGTGGCGTGTCAACTCACACTCACCAGTACGACCACTGCGGCGATGAAGATGCCTACGCCCAGCACCGGCACGATCGCCGGGGCCGGCAGCGGCCGCCCGTGGCGCAGGGCGCGCTCGAGGCGTACCCAGCGAACGGCCGCCCCCAGCGAGATCGCCATGGCCAGCACCACGATCAGCGCCGCGATCAAGGTGCGGGTGGCCGGCTCGATGCCGGGCAGGTCGAAGGCCTCGATCGCGATCCCGCCGGCAAGGAACGCGAGCGCCGTGCGCGTCCAGGCGAGGAAGGTGCGCTCGTTGGCCAGGGTAAAGCGCGGGTCCGGCTCCGCGCCGTCTGGGAACACCACGCGCGTGAACCAGCCGCGCGAAGGCTTCGGCGGGGTTGCTGGTTGACTCATGCCGCCCAGCCTACCTACCGTGCAGGGCTCCCCAGCGCGACGTAGGGCACGAGGATCACCACGGCGCACGCGATGCACAGCCACACCGTGGTGGGCGACTTGTGCAGCCGCGCAGCGTACGCGCCAAGCAGCCCGCCCGCGGTGTTGAAGACCAGGTCGTCCATATCGCTGTAGCCGGCGGCGAGCAGGTATTGCGCTGCTTCGACAGAGAGGCTGGCGATGAGGCAGAAACAGGTGGTGGCGGCGACGGAGCGTCGATAAGCGAGATAGCCCACGGGGAAGAAGAGGGCGAGGTTGCCGACGAGATTGAACCAGGGGCCCCACCACACGCGGTAGTGCTCGAAGGAGACGAGGGGGTCGAGGCGGATCTGCCGGATCTGGTGCACCTCCGCGTCCCACACCCCGGGGACGGAAATGTAGGCCTTGCCCACGGTGAAAGCGAGCACGAAAAGCACGCTCACCAGCAAGGCGAGCGTGTGTAAGGCGCGGGAAATTTTCACTGACGCGACAGTAGCGGCGCAAGCTGAGTGCTAGCTGGTAGCTTCCTCTGGCAACGGTTGGCCGGAGACTTGCATGTACGCGTGCGCGAACGCGAGCAGGCTGAACGGCAGCGTGAACAAGAGCCCCAGGCCGGCGAGGGCAAGGCCCACGAGGTTGAGCACGGTCGAGGCGAGGCTGATTGCGAGGAGTGCGCCGTAGTTGCGCAGGCCCGCTCGCATTCCGGGGCGGGCCGCGCGCCACACGCTCATCCCGTCGGCCGCATACAACATGACCATCGAAGCGAGAGGGGCGAGCAGGTTGATCCACACAATCACGCCGGCGACCAGCCAGAACACGCCGGTCTGGTAGAAGGGCGCGCCCTGGTTGAGGCCGCGCGCGGCGAAGAGCTTTGCCAGGGGGCCGGTGACCGCAGTCGACCACGCGGTGAGCACGCCGACGCACGCGGCGACGACGAACAGGGAGGTGAGCAGCGTTTCCTGGTATTCGGTGGCGCGTACCTGGGTCAGGCGGAAGCGGCGCTCGCGGGTCTGGCGCAGCGCAGTCACCGAGGAGATGGGGATGATCAGCGCGGCGATCACCAGCGGAGTGGTCACCGGCAGGAGGACGAAACTCAAGGCGATGGCAGCGATGCCGATGGCGCTCAGTGGCACCCACAACCGCCAGTTCCCCACCGCCGTGCGCCAGCCCCAGGCAAGTGCTGTGCCCGCGCGGATGGTGCCGAGGGCGAAGGAGTCACTGGAGGCGGGCTGCATACCTTCGAAGGTAGCAAGAAGCACTCGCCCGCGGGCTGGATCGGTCAACCGGATATCTGCCGGTAGCCCCGCGCGAACGTGAGGGATAAAAACGCGATGATCGGCATGGCGATCAGCGGGGCAAGGCGCGCGTATTCGTGCGGGATAAGCGTGCGCAGGTAGATTCCCGCGGCCGTGGGTAGCGCGGCGAGTACGAGGGCGAAAAGCGTCTTGTCCAGGTTCTTCGCGCCTGCTTTCAGGCCTAGGGTGGCGGCCTCTGGCAGCGGGAAGCGGCCGTCGGCGGCGTAGGTGAAGATGAAGACGCAAAGCGCGAGCACCACGGCGAACACGGCCGTGGCGATGGCGAGCGCGACAAACTCGGGCCCAAGGAACCAGGGGCCGGAATCCGGCGGCGGGGGTGCGGGAAAGTCTTTGAGGCCGACGGCCATGAATATCCCGAAGGTCACCAGGGCGTACATGGCCGCAAAGCCAGCGAAGGGCGCGGCCACGACGATAACGCGGAAGAAGCCGGAGTAGGTAAGCTGACGCAGCTGGAGATTCGGATTCGCCGAGTTCTGCACCGCCACCACCAGCAGCAGCGGCGCGGCCAGCCAGCCGAGGAAGGGCAAGGCGATGCCGGCGAGACAGGCGAGCAGGATGGCCGGCAGCCACAGCCGCCAGCCCGTGACCAGCGCACGGGCGGCCCAGGCGTAGGCCGGCACCACAGCAAAGCCGCGGATCGGCCTGGGCTGTTGGGGCTCCATGCGCGCGGGTGGTGCTTAGAACGTCTGCGGGGCCGGTTCGCCTGGGACCGGGCCACCGGAGATCTGGCGGTAGGCGTGCGCCATCGCCAGGACGACGGCCGGGGCGGTGGCAACGAGGCCGACGAAGGCCAAGAGCGAACCGAGGCCGATGAGCAGGCCGCTGAGAATCGACAGGCCCAGCAACGGCAGGTAGTTGCGCTTGCCCGCGGCGAAGCCCGCCTTCATGACCTCGCCGAAGGAACCGGCGTTGTCAGCGGCGTATAAGGTCTGCATGCTCAGGAACGGGGCGGCCAGCAGCGCCACCAGGATGAGGACGCCGACGAGACCCAACATCCGGCCGAAGAGCGGGCCGAAGGCCATCGGGTCCTCTTCAATCATCGAGGGGTCAGTCGGTAGCGTGCTCGGATCCAGGCTGGAGAAGATGCCGATGCCAAAGATCAGGGCGAGGACGAACATCACGGCGAACATGATCAGACCAACGACGACGGATACGCCGAGGGTCTTGCCGTAGGCGGGTGCCTTCACGTCGCCGAAGCCGAACTTGCGCGACAGCGTCTGCTGCAGGCCCGCCGACCACACCACCGGGTAAATGAAGATGGAGGCCAGGCCGAGCAGACCGGTCGGCTCGAAGGTGCTCGCCGCCATGAAGACTGCCGCGAGCAGGCCGAAGAGCAGCCAGGTCTGCCAGTTGCCAGAGGTGGTCTTGAAGCCCCAGGACAGCGCCTCCATGACGCTGAGCTTGCCGGTGCCCTTAGTGTGCGTGAAGCCGTTGTTGGCCGGGTCGTTGATCGGGTGCGGGCTCGTGCCGTCGCCGAAGGTGCCGTCGACAAGCTGCTGGCCGTGGTAGCGCAGCGCCGTAGCGCCGGCGGCACCGGCCGCGGCGTTGACGTCGAACTGGTCAAAGCTGTGCTGGTCGTAGCTGTTCTGGTCGTACGACGCCTGCTCGTAGGAGTTCTGCTCGTACCCGGGCCACCCCGAAGCACCAGCGTTTTCCGGGTGGCTGCCGGCCGGGTTCTCCGGGTACGGCTCGAAGCCCCCGTAGGGGCTCGACCCGCCGGTGCCGCCAGTGTCGCCTGCGCCGTTCGGGTTGGTATTTCCGTCGTTCGGTGTAGTCATGCGGCCGATAATAACAGCCGTTTTGCACACACCGCCGACGCACAGGCAACGCCCAGTCTTCGGAGACGGCGCGTTTACTTCACGACCAGGTTGACCATGCGGCCCGGCACCACGATCGTCTTCACGATGGTCTTGCCGTCGGTGAGTTCGGACACGCGGGCGTCGGCAAGCGCGGTGGCCTCGATGTCTTCCTTGGACGCGTCGACGGCAACGTCGATGCGCGCCTTGACCTTGCCGTTGATCTGCACGGGGACTTCCACGGTGTCGTCGGTAAGCAGCGACTCGTCGAAGGTGGGGAAAGGCTCGAAGGTGAGCGTGTCGTCGTGGCCGAGCTTTGCCCACAGCTCCTCGGCGATGTGCGGGGCGACCGGCGCAACCATCTGCACCAGCGGGGTCACCGCGGCGCGCGGGGCGCTATCCGGGTACGTCTTGGTGAGGTAGTTGACGTACTCGATCAGCTTCGCCACCACCGTGTTATCGCGCAGGTGCTCGTAGTCCTCGCGCACGCCCGCGATGGTGCGGTGTAGCTGCTTCGCGTCGTCCTCGGAAAGCTCCGCGTCGCGCACGGTGGACTCGCCGGTCTCCTCGTCGACCACCAGGCGCCACAGGCGCTGCAGGAAGCGGTGCGCGCCGACGACGTCCTTCGTCGCCCACGGGCGGGAAGTGTCCAGCGGGCCCATCGACATCTCGTAGACGCGCAGGGTGTCCGCGCCGAAGTCGGCGGCGATGTCGTCCGGGGCCACCGCATTCTTCAGCGACTTGCCCATCTTGCCGTACTCGCGGTTCACTTCCTCGCCGTCGTAGAAGAACTTGCCGTCCTTCTCCTCCACCTCGGCGGCCGGGACGTAGACGCCACGGGAATCGGTGTAGGCGTAGGCCTGGATGTAGCCCTGGTTGAACAGGCGGCGGTACGGCTCCTTCGAGGAGACAAAGCCCAGGTCATAGAGCACCTTGTGCCAGAAGCGCGCGTAGAGCAGGTGCAGCACCGCGTGCTCCACGCCGCCGACGTACAGGTCCACGCCGCCCGGGTCGTTCTCGCCACGCGGGCCCGTCCAGTAGCGTTCGTTTTCCAGGTCGCAGAAGGCGTTCTCGTTGGTCGGGTCGATGTAGCGCAGCTGGTACCAGGAGGAACCGGCCCACTGCGGCATCACGTTCGTGTCGCGCCAGTAGGTCTGTTCGCCCTCGCCCAGGTCCATGCGCACCTCGACCCAGTCCTTCGCCTTCGCCAGCGGCGGCGAGGGCTCCGAGTCCGCGTCCTCCGGGTCGAAGGAGACCGGCTTGTAGTCCTCCACGTCCGGCAGCTCGACCGGCAGCTGATCCTCCGGGATCGAGTGCGCCTGGCCGTTCTCGTCATAGACGATCGGGAAGGGCTCGCCCCAGTAGCGCTGGCGGGCGAACAGCCAGTCACGCAGCTTGTACTGGATCTTCTCGGTGCCCTTGTGCTTCTCGACGATCCACGCCAGCGCCGCCTCAATCGCCTCGTCCTTGCCCAAGCCGTTCAGGTCGAGCCCGTCCTCGTTGGCGGAGTTGATGTGTGCGGCGTCGCCGGTGAACGCCTCCTCGGTGACGTCGCCGTCGAGCACCGGGACGATCGGCAGGCCGAAGACGGTCGCGAACTCGTAGTCGCGCTCGTCGTGCGCCGGCACCGCCATGATCGCGCCCGTGCCGTAGCCGGTGAGCACGTAGTCCGCGATGAAGATCGGCACCTGCTGCCCATTGACCGGGTTGGTCGCGTACGTGCCGAGGAAGACACCCGTCTTCTCCTTATTCTCCTGGCGCTCCACGTCCGACTTCGCGGCGATGGCGCGCTTGTAGGCGTCCACCGCCTCGCGCGGGGTGGCCTTGCCGTAGGTCCAGCGCTCGTCGGTGTTTTCGGGATACGCGTCGGCCAGCAGCTCGTCTACCAGCTCGTGCTCGGGCGCAAGCACCATGTAGGTGGCGCCGAAGAGCGTGTCCGGGCGGGTGGTGAACACGGTGAGGTCGCCCGCCGGGGAGGCGAAGTTGACGTCGGCACCGCGGGAGCGCCCAATCCAGTTGCGCTGCATGCTCTTGACCTTCTCCGGCCACTCAAGCAGCTCCAGGTCATCGAGCAGGCGATCCGAGTACGCGGTAATGCGCATCATCCACTGGCGCAGACGCTTGCGGAAGACCGGGAAGTTGCCGCGCTCCGAGCGGCCGTCCGCGGTGACCTCCTCGTTGGCCAGGACCGTGCCCAGGCCCGGGCACCAGTTGACCATGGAATCGTCGAGGTAGACCAACCGGAAGGCGTCGATAGCCTTGTGCTTTTCCGCCGTAGTGAGCTCGCGGAAGTTGCGGCCGTCCTTTGTTGTGCGAGCCCCCGTCATCAGGTCGCGGACCAGATCCTCGATCGGGCGGGCCTTCTGCTGCTCCTCATCAAACCAGGCGTTATAGATCTGCAGGAAGATCCACTGCGTCCACTTGTAAAACTCCGGGTCCGTCGTTGCCACCGCGCGACGTTTATCGTGCCCCAGACCCAGCTGATCCAGCTGGCGGGTCATGTTCTCAATGTTCTTCTCCGTCGTCGTGCGCGGGTGCGTGCCCGTCTGAATGGCGTACTGCTCCGCCGGCAGACCGAAGGCATCGTAGCCCAGCGTGTGCAGGACGTTCTTGCCCAGCATGCGGTTGTAGCGGGCGTAGACATCCGTGGCGATATAGCCCAGCGGGTGCCCGACGTGCAGGCCCGCGCCCGAGGGGTACGGGAACATGTCCTGGACGTTGAGCTTCTCCTGCGGCAGCTCCCCGCCGGTGGCCAAGTCGCCGACCGGGTTCGGAGCGTGAAACGTACCGTGCTCGCGCCAGTACGTCTGCCAACGCTGCTCGATGTCGTTGGCCAGCTTCGCGCCGTAGCGGTACGCGGGGCCTTCAGTGTGGGAGTTCGCGGGAGTCTTCGCCTCAGTCATAGGTATGCAGTGTAGTAGGCCCGGCACAGTCAGGGCTCATTGCTTATCGACGACTACGTGCCGCGCGTTTTCCCAGGGAATTCTTTTTCCGGCGATTTTTGGGCGCGAAAAGATATAGGAAAGATATAGGAGCGGATTTTGGGGCTGGTTATTGACGTTTTTGCTGGTAGCCGAATTGTTTCGATATCTTTTTTAATTGTTTTGGGACGGTTATGCTTTGATCCAGCGCGTGCCGCGACCGCGGGGCGGGCCTGCCGGGTCGATCTTTGCCTTGCCCTGGTCGCGCAGGTCACGCAGAATTTTTCCTGCTTCCTGCGTACTTATACCCGCACGGTCTGCAATCTCCGCGGCCTGCAACGTCCTCCCTTTTTCGAGCTGCGACTCCGCCCAGGACTGCACACCGTCGGAGAGCGCTTCGTCCGTGCCCTCGCCTCCGAGTAGCGACCGTGCCTCGGTAAAAAGACCCCACTCATCTGTGCCATTGAGCTTTACAAGTACGCCGAGTTCTTCAAGCGAATGCAGCAGCTCCCGGGTCTCGTTTGTCGCCTGTTGCGTCTTGTCCCGAGCCACTTCCAGGGAAATTACCGGCGCATCGTACAGGTGTCGCAGGATGATCAGTGCCCCTACCGTAGATATCGGCGCACCGAACCGCTTGGCCAGCGCGTGCAGCCCTTGCACGAATGGGACGTCCGGGTTCGCCCCCGCGAAGATCACGCTCACCGCAGTCTCGGTCGCGATCACTTCAGGGATCTCACGGCCCGAACTAATCATTGCAGCCCACATGCGATCAAAACCACGGGAGCTCTCCTCCGCCAGACCAAGCGCGCGCATCGCAGCCATCAAGCGGTTGTTCCTCGGCTCGGATGTCACTGTCAGCAAGCGATCCACGGATACACCTGGCGGCAAGGGCCCCGGCGATGTCACTTTGAGAAGACGCCTCGACTGCTCGACGACGATTGGTTTGGCTATACGCCAATCACGGTGAATAAGTGCATTAGAGATCGCCTCGTCGATGGCCTGACCTGGGATGGCGGGGATGGCGGTCTCCTGGCCGTCGTCGAATTGCACCCTCGCGATCTCCTGCTGCACATGCGAATCGATGAGCGCGCGCAGGCGGGGAAGCGCCAGGATGACCGGTGCGGAAATCTCAGTCACCTTGGGATCTTCCCCGGGAAAGTCTCGCCACAAGTGCCGGACCGTCACGTGCGTGGGTTCCGGTTGGGCAAGCAAAATCTCAGCGGCTCGCTTGAGGCTCCCGTCCTGGCGAAGCAGTCCGAGCTCGCGGAGTAATCCCGTGCGAGTCTTCGCCATCGCCGGCTCTTCTTCCCCCCTGCTCTTTCTATATAGGACGAGTCGGCGATGCGCTTCTTCCACGACGCTGAGACTCAGGTCTTCGGGCACCATATCCGTCTCACCATTGGAGTAATCGGGGTTGCGGCGAAGTGCATCAATTGCGCGACGAGTTTCTTCCGGGATCGGCTTGCACGAGAATTTGCCGCCATCGGTTTCTCGGCGTTTCGCCGCCCCGTCCGTGCGCGTGTACAACGCCCTCGCTTCTGGGATGTGCACCGCTAGTAACCTCGTCCCGCGGAACAGCACACCGGTGGCCGAAACATTCATATTCGGCTTCGAGGCGTTGAAAATCTTCTGCTCGATATCCGCTTCACGCAGATCAGTGCCAGTAAACGCTTCCGGTCCACCAACCTTATCGTGAACGCCGACGATGATGATACCGCTGCCAACCTCGCTGTTGGCCATGCAGATCGCTTCGTCGACAAGCTTCTCGACGAGCTTTGGACGCGCCCGATCAGCCCCCTCGCGGTGTGAGGGGTCCTCCTTGAATTCAAGCGTCATTGACTCCTGCGAGTCCGCAGTGGCGCCATCCCAAATGGCCTCCAGGGCACCTTGTATGTATGCAGGGAGGCGACTTAAACCGTCCGACAACGTCATAGCGCACAGTCTACATTTCCCCAGGGAATTCTTTTTGGCGAGAATTTCAGGGTGAAAAAGATATCGGAAAGATATAGGGGCGTTTTGCCGCGAAATTTTTATTATTTATGCTGGTAGCCGAATTGTTTCGATATCTTTCTTAATTATTTTTATTTGTTCTCCGCCTCGCACCACGCAACAATCTCGTCGAGGCGCGAGAGATCGACGCAGTCGGTGTCCTTCTTATACATCTCGATCATCGAGCGCTCATTTTCCGACTTCCGCGGCTTCAGTTTGAGCGCGCCGATGAGCCCGCGCATCACGCCAGCGTGGGCAGGGGTGAGTTCGGAGTAGTTCAGGCGACCAGGCAGGTAGAAGCGCTTGATGCGGGCGGCACGGTCACCGAGCAGCTCTGCCGTCGGGTCCGTCTCCTGCACAACGTGGTCCAGCGTCATCCCCACCGTGACGACGCAGGTGGGGCGGGCCTGGACCGTCTGCTCAGGCAGCGCTTTTACGAACTTGGCCGCTGCGTTCATCGGCCCGTGCGCCGGGGCAAGAACGACGATGGGGCCGTCTCCGGCCGCAGCTTCGGCGGCGTCGGGAATTTCCTGCGCGGTCGTGCCGAGACGACGCGCGAGCTCCTCAGCGTACTGCCGCGTGGAACCGTAGACGGAGGAGAAATAGATGTGCATAAGGCCATTGTGGCATGGATGGGGAGCTGGAGAGCGCTCTTAGAACTATGACTGTAAACCGTCTCGCAGCAGCGGGGGATGATCCGCTGGGGTTCAGTTCTTATTACCCCTGATAGACTTCACCGCGCACTAAAGCGATGAAGACAGACGCTGGGGTTCAGTTCTCATTACCCCTGATAGACTTCACCGCGCACTAAAGCGATGAAGACAGACGCTGGGGTTCAGTTCTCATTACCCCTGATAGACTTCATGGACATCCTCGCGGAATCCCTGGGCAGCTGGGGTTCAGTTCTCATTACCCCTGATAGACTTCGTAGCGAAGTGCGACCGGCGAAGGGTCTGCTGGGGTTCAGTTCTCATTACCCCTGATAGACTTCTGGGGCCGATCAGGGCGGGTCACCCCATGCTGGGGTTCAGTTCTCATTACCCCTGATAGACTTCCACCGTGCGTCTCGTCCTCTGCCCAGGTGCTGGGGTTCAGTTCTCATTACCCCTGATAGACTTCAGTCTTTCGCCCAGCCGACGGGGGCCTTGCTGGGGTTCAGTTCTCATTACCCCTGATAGACTTCTCGCGGTTGGTGATGCGGTGGTTCATCGGCTGGGGTTCAGTTCTCATTACCCCTGATAGACTTCGCGGATGTTCCACACCGTGTCGCGGTGCGCTGGGGTTCAGTTCTCATTACCCCTGATAGACTTCCGCGTGCTGCCTGCCCGGTCTGCGCGGTGCTGGGGTTCAGTTCTCATTACCCCTGATAGACTTCCCCCCGCCGCGCCTGCCGTGTGAGGCGCGCTGGGGTTCAGTTCTCATTACCCCTGATAGACTTCTGGGTGCGCCCCGCTACGCGGTGCGGTGGCTGGGGTTCAGTTCTCATTACCCCTGATAGACTTCACCCCTCAGGCCAATCCACATGCCACGAGCTGGGGTTCAGTTCTCATTACCCCTGATAGACTTCTATCGGCGCATTTACCGTGTGGGGCGAAGCTGGGGTTCAGTTCTCATTACCCCTGATAGACTTCGAAGGCCACACATGAGCACCGGCCCGTGGCTGGGGTTCAGTTCTCATTACCCCTGATAGACTTCAACATCGCCGACATCACCGTCTCGATGCGCTGGGGTTCAGTTCTCATTACCCCTGATAGACTTCAGCTCAAGCGTGACACGACGGCCACCCTGCTGGGGTTCAGTTCTCATTACCCCTGATAGACTTCACTCCGCCGTGGTGGCGGGGCGTAGGGTGCTGGGGTTCAGTTCTCATTACCCCTGATAGACTTCCGGCGACGATGACGTAGATAGCCAGGCGGCTGGGGTTCAGTTCTCATTACCCCTGATAGACTTCCGGTGATTCTTCGGTGGGTGTTTTCGCTGCTGGGGTTCAGTTCTCATTACCCCTGATAGACTTCTAGGCCGAGCGCAGATGCCGAAGCCCCAGCTGGGGTTCAGTTCTCATTACCCCTGATAGACTTCCGCGAGGGCGTCCAGCAGCTCGACATTGGCTGGGGTTCAGTTCTCATTACCCCTGATAGACTTCTGACCGGAGTGCGGTCTGCATCGTCGTTGCTGGGGTTCAGTTCTCATTACCCCTGATAGACTTCCCGGGCACCACGCCAAAAGGCGCACCACGCTGGGGTTCAGTTCTCATTACCCCTGATAGACTTCCGTGACATGGTTGTCGACCTTGACGACGGCTGGGGTTCAGTTCTCATTACCCCTGATAGACTTCAGCATGCCTGAAAAACGGGCTCTTACCTCCGGTTATCCAATTCGCAGACGCTAAAAAATCGTGAGCTGAGAAGGCCTTTCTTCAACTTTTCGTTCACGTGCATCAGAAAAGCGTATAGCTTTAGCCCACTGAGTATCGGTAACAGTTAGGATTTGGACATCTCCGCCGGCGGGTAGATGCAGCTTTATAGATTTCACGGTTTTCGTAATTCGGGCTGCCAAAGGGAAGTACTGCACATACACGCTGAACTGGGCGCGACAGAATCCCAAGTCTTTCAAGGTGTTCCGGAAACGCGTTGCCTCTTTCCTCTCTGTACTTGTGTTGGTGGGCAGATCGAACATCACAACGCACCACATCGGTTCACTCTCTGTCCGGGGCACGGAACTCCCCCATCCACTTAGGCGGCGTGAACTCTTTCAGCTCTCCTTCGACATACTTCCCATACATCTGAGCGGTCTCCTCCAATGCAGTCGGCACAGTTCGCCCTGTCGCATCAAAGGGTGCAAGGTTGATGGCGTTGATAACTATCTGTTTAGTCTCTCGCGTCAGCTCTTCACCATCGAACTCACACGTATCAAAAACAACTTGATCTACCATCGGCCGAAAGGGCTCTATTAGATCATCCACCAGGTTAAATTGGTTACTCCTGCCCCGATGGAACACCCCCAGTGATCCCACCAACCCAGCGGCGTTCACAGCGCGAATTCCATGTCCTCGCAACACTGTGTAGCCATAATCCAGGGCTGAATTCAAAACATCACCGCCCGCACCAGGAACTCGTTTGAATACATTCGACGAGCTCAAAATGCCCCAGTATTTCTTAGCCGCTACGGCTTCTACGTTTCCTGAATCACCGGAACGCACGCTCTTCGCTAGCTCGCGCAGTCCCTGCTGCTTCTTACGACTTAGAGACTCTGCTGTGGCGACCTGGCCCCAAACTTTGGCACGGACTGTAGCGGCCCACACTTGCTTTCTGCGTGGGGCTGTGAGGGCACTTTGCGCCTTTTGCCGAGCGCCAATCCTAGTGTGAGGACTCCAGGGGTACGCACCAGCGATAGGCACGCCTTTCCAGTCGCACACTAATAAGGCAACGTCATACTCACTGAGTTTTGCTATTGCGGCACCCGATATGGAGGCACGAACCCCAATCAACACGACCGCTAGTTGAGCAAGGGGAAGAGTCTCATCAATCTCAGCGTTGACGAGTCTGATCTGCCCTCTTTCATATTTCACACTGCCACAAAATCCGGTGAGGTCAACGATTCGCCAGCCCGGGTTCATTTCATCGCGACTTCCAAGACAGGGGCAAATGTGCGTCTGAGCTCCAGCGCTCGGTACCGAGAGTAGTTCGCCGAATGATCTGAACCTCACCGGCAGAGAACAGCGCATTCACGCTCTTGATCAATCCCTTAGTTTTCACCAGCTTAACCACTCTTGCGTTGGCGTCTTTCGACAGGCCTTCGGCGCTAATCTTCAGCGGGAATAGAGTCAATTTGCTCGGCCCGTAAAAGCCTTTTAGGACCCAGCGGTCAATTGGTCCGTACGCGTTGAAGAGCGCATCAGTATCTGGACCAGAAATCATTTCAGGATCAATCACAAATTCGTCGTTCGGCACCACCCAGCCGAGGTACTCCGCTGTCCCTTCAGCTAGCGCAGTTCGCAACTTCTTGGGCTCGGTCTGACGCATACTCATCGTCTGCGGCGGCAAATCTACAGTGAAGACGTCAACGTCTTTCTTATTCCGCAGATCGTAGTCGTAGACGCGGAGCATTCCGTAGGTTGGCTTTTTGCCAGTATCGATCTTGTAAATGCGCGCGTGATGGAACCGGCTTAACTCGGCGTACCCACCACGGACCGCAACTGCTCCAGACTTGATTGGGAAGAACCCAATATCGTCATCAGCGGCGAGGTGAGTGCCATGCACCTGAATCTCGCGATGTGGGTCTTGCGGAAGTCCATTCTTTGCATCGAAATCCGGGTGACGCGTAAGCGCGCACCACAACGCTTCGCTTGAAGCCTGGTCAATGGTTTCAACCGAGAGGGCATCGCCGACCTTCAACGTTGCTAGTGATCCGATCGTGTCTTCGTGCGCGCGACTATTACCCGGCGTCAACCGACGGTTCGATGTGACTACGACCTGATCATTCTTCATAGCTGCAGCTAGCAGTTGAGCGAGGGCATCCATACGTCGCACCCATGCTGCCCACGCCGCGCGGTGTTCCGCATCCAAACCCCGCATCTCACGCCACTGCTCTGACCGTCCAGTAAGCCGGTGATTACGTCGCTGATTCCGCCTCAGGGAGAGTGTCTCTGCAACGTATGGCGAAGTCATACTGATTACCGCCGCATCCACCGCATGGTGACGCCGGTCAAGTCGGGTCTTTCCTACTCCGTCAATAAAGCGAATTCTGTCGTGGATGCCCGACGCAAGACGAGCTTCGTGAGTGAGTTCGCCGCGGTAAACGTTAACCTTCGTACCACTATCTTGGAAGTGTTGCGCGATTCGTGCATGCAGTTCATTCGCCATCCAAGCTACTGACTCCAGCGAGCGATTGTCGAGAGGCTCGTCCAAAGAAGTTCGCCTTAGACGGGTTTGGACGCTGCGCCTAAACTTATTGAACTGCGCACGCGTGAGTCCCTCGTCTTCGCACCAGAATCGAGTTTGTTCAATCGCGTTTTCCAGGCTCACCCCGGGAATACCACATTTTGCGGCCCAGGTTGCGAACGGAACATTTTTCTTCGCGAGGTTACAGCGATGGCACACTGCAACAAGATTGTCACGAGTATTAGTCGATCCAGGACCTGCTTGAGGAACAATATGATCCATCTCAGCGGTATGGTACGTAATCTTCTCTCCGCAGTATGCGCACTTGCAGTTTTGCCGCTGAACAGATTGGTATTTCCAGATATCGCCAGCGCGCACCTTCCCCTGAACACCAAGTACCTGGTGCATTTCTTGAACCAGTTTCTCGTTGCGCTTCCGGCGACGCTCGTTATCGCGTTCTAGTTCTCGCGTCTTCGCTTCACTAATGAAGCCGTCCCTCACATGCTCCACGATGATTGCAGTAGGAGCTCCCCACTGGTGCTCAGCGGCAGACAAGAAACGGGCAACTTGTTTGAGAACTCTATCCACAGCAGGATTACCTACCCTCTCCCCTATCGCAGGGGCAGGCGGGCGCCAATCATTGGAGATCCCGAATTCCTTTTTGCGTGCCTCAAAAAGGTCGATACCTTCCTCAACCATCCTGGAGGTGAGGCGGTTCAGCGTATCTTCGCTGTATGCTGCGCGTCCCATTGGTAAATGGAAACCATCTAGTTTTGCCTGCTCTTCTTCTGACAGCGAGGCGAAGAATGATTCAACTTCAGCAGCTGCTTCCGAGGACGCTTGCTCGATAGCGCCATTAGACATGGCACCGACCATCGCGTCTCGAGCTTCGGTTGACGCTAAGCTCCACCATTCTTTCAACGGCTTGATCTTAGTGGTCAAGAAAATTTTGGAAGTCTCATGGATCGGTGGACGATTTCCTGCACGCTCGAAATCCGCCGTTACCGCAGCCGTTCCCCGCAAGTCTCCCCGATCGATGCCGAGGAGATCTGCCACGTCATTCCACGACAATTCCTTTTTCGGATCCGCATTGACGAGGAAATTAAAAACCAACGCGAACTGGTCCGCTGAAAGTGGTCCGCCGTCTTTGATTCTGAGATTGCCGATAATCGAGGCAATTCTGTAGCGCTGAAAAGCGTCTGAAGCTTTTAACGCACGAGGCAGCTTTGGCTGCAGTGGATCCTTGCCGACTCGTCCAGATTGCGCTCCCTTTGGTGACTCCGCAGCGAAAATGTGGTCGATAAGCTCCTTACGCAATGCGTCCTCGATACGCTGTACCTTGCAGATCTCGTTTACCTCTCGTGCGAGATCCTTCTGGTGCAGACGCGCAGACAGGACCGCACTCTTCACCTCTGATGCCGGCTTCTTTTCGTCTTTCTTCTTGCCGCCCCCGCGCAGACGGTCCACACCGAACGAAGCAAACGAGATGAGCTGGCCGACAGTGCAATCCGCCGGGATTGCTACCCCCTTTGTCTCAGCAAGCTCAGAGCGGATCTGCTCAAAGTTTTCGCTTGCCTCCCCGGGGCAATAGAGAGTGGAGACCTCTGTGTAGGGGTTCCGCCAACCACGATGGTTTGCGATGTGCCTGAAAGCAACTGAAAGCTTCTCGCCTCTCTCTTCCGCATCCGAAATGTACCCATTAGCGAGCGCAGCACGAGCCTTCCACGGGTAGTAGGGATCGCTATATGCCTCGAATGGTTCAGTGCGCCAGCCCAGTTTCGAAAGATAAGCTTCCAACTTGCGGAGACGAGCGCGACGCCGCTTATAAAGTCGACGCGTCCGACGTGCAACACCCGATTTAGCTAAGCGAGAAATAGCGGTCTTGTTCTCATCCGGATCTACACCTGAATCATGGATGAGCGAGACTGCACTCAAGATCCGAAGTGGAACGTCACGCTCATCCACTTCAATTGCTGCGAATCCGACAGAATGGGTACCAACGTCGATTCCGACTCGATAAGGAACAGGACTTACGGCCATAGCGCTTTATCTTCCTATGAGAAAACCGACGCACAAGGCGTCGGTTGGAGCAATCAGTACCGCAATCGAGGCGGCACCTTACTGAGGTTCAATTCTCTTGGCTTACGTTAGTCGATGTTCAAGATATTCACTTGAATTTGCCGCAGTATATTCATAATTCCAGGTTGGAGTAGGCAGCATCACTGCACCGGGTGGAGCATCGCCAGGGCGCAGAGGAGGAAGTACGGAGGGACAGCGGGGCGTCGATAAGCGAGGGGCCCTGCGGTAGCGTGGACCGCATGACTGATGCACTCGCGCCTAAGCCCGAAGACCTCTCGATTGACGCGCCGCCGTCGGTGCGCACGCAGCTCACGCACCGCACGATCCGCGAGTTCACCGACCAGCCGGTCAGCGACGAGACGATGGAGACGCTGTACCGCGTGGCGATGCGGACCGCGAGCTCGCGGGGGATGCAGCACGCGAGCATCATTCGAGTGACGGATCCGAAGCTGCGGGCGCGGCTCGCGGAGATTGGTGAGCAGGAGTACGTCGAGCGGGCGCCGGTGTACTTGCTGTTTATTGTGGACTCGGCAAGGAATGCCGCTATCCTGCGGGAACAAGGCTACGACCCGGTGGCCGCAGGCAAAACGAAGGTGTTCGTCGAGGGGTTCACCGACGCCTGCTTGATGGCCCAAAACG
Organism: Corynebacterium sp. p3-SID1056; assembly: GCF_025152525.1. Classification (GTDB taxonomy): domain Bacteria; phylum Actinomycetota; class Actinomycetes; order Mycobacteriales; family Mycobacteriaceae; genus Corynebacterium. Next base: position 295,230 of record NZ_JALXXL010000002.1, on the reverse strand, counting down.
TAGTGAATGCCGCCGAGTCGCTTGGGCTGGGTGCGAACTTCCTCGGCAATATTCACAACAACACGGCTGCGGTGATTGAGGCGCTGCGGCTGCCGCGCTACACCTTCCCCGTCGTCGGGCTGACGCTCGGCTGGCCAGGGCAGAACCCGCAGCTCAAGCCGCGCATGGCACCTGAGTTCCGGGTGATGGAGAACGGCTACCAGCACCGCACGAGCTGGTCCGAGGCGCTCGCCGACTACGACAAGGAGATGACCACCTACTACGACCTGCGCAACGCCAACAGCCGCGTGGACAGCTACATCAACCAGGTGGCCAAACTGCTCACGCCGCAGCGCGAGCGCGAGGATGAGTCGTTGCAGGCCGCACGCTGGCAAGGCTTCGTGATCTAGGAGGATTATGCGGATCTATACGCTCGGGTTCTCGCACAAGAGCGCGGAAGAGTTCTTCGACATCCTGCGCGAGTCCGGTGTGCAGCGGGTGGTGGATATTCGCCGCTCCAACACGAACCAGCTCGCCGGGTTTACCAAGAAGGAAGACCTGCGCTACTTCCTGCGGGTCATCCTGGATATGCCGTACACGCACGAGCTGGCCCTTGCGCCGTCGGCGGAGCTCATGCGGGCCTATCGGCATGACGAGATCGGTTTTGATGAGTTCGCTCGCCAGCTGCGCGAGGAGTACCGCGCCGGTGAGGTCTCGTCGCTGGATCGCTCAATGCTTAGCGACGCCGTACTCCTCTGCTCCGAATCCGACCCATAAACCTGCCACCGGTTAGTCGCCGCCGAATACCTCGCCGAAATCTGGGACAACGTGGAGATCGAGCACCTTTAGATTTGTTTAGCTGTGCCGTTCGCCGGTGAGCATGCTGAGCAACAGAATGTTGCCCTCCGACAGGGCATCGACCGGGCAGTAGACGGCGTGCGGCACGTGAGCGCGCAGGTGGACGACCTCGCCCTGTTTAAGCGGGAAACGCTCCCCGCCGCACTCGAATTCCAGGGAACCGTTGAGACACTGCACGGTGATGGGGTGGGCCGCTTTGTGGTCGGGAAGCGTCTGGCCAGGGCAGAAGTTAAACACAATGAGGTTCGCGCCGTCGCCCTGCAGCAGGCGCTTGACCCCCGGGCGTGCGTTGTCCGGCTGCGGGGCGACAGCGTTGATGGTTTGGATGCGCGTGGCGTGGTCGGTGGAGTCGCTGGAATCGGCGCTGCCGAACATCTCGGGACTGTTGACGGGTAGGTCGTCTTCTTGCTGAGACATCGTTGGGTCCAATCTTTGGGGTTTCGGCGGTGGCGAGGGGTCTTTGGGGTGACGTTCACGCACCACTTTATCGGCTTCTCGCGCGGGGTGTGGGAGGTTTTCCGGGTGTGCGGGGCGCAGGTGCAAATGGAGCTAGCTCCGTTTGCGGTTTTCGGTTTGGCGCGACCTCGGGTTTTAGCGGCGGCGTGTGTGCAAATGGAGCTAGCTCCTTTTGCGCCCCATTCATTGAGCACCCGCACCCCGCGTCACCGGTCACATTTCGGTCAATTCCAAGAAACTCCAGACATGACGTAGCTCATATTGCTAGCTTTATTGGAGTCAGGACACATACATCCCATCCCCTATCCTGATTGGAGAACACAATGCGTATTCGTTCTACAGCCGCCGCCGTCGCAGCCGCTGCCCTATTGCTTACTGGCTGCTCCGACTCCGGCTCGGACGCGGGCGGAGACTCCAGCAACTCGGCGAGCTCCGGCGAGTCCAGCGTGGACTTCGTCACCATCGCTACCGGCGGCACCTCTGGCCCCTACTACCAAATTGGCGCTGCCATGTCCCAGGTCTTGGGCGACACGCTGGGCGCTGATGCGTCCGTCCAGGCCTCGGGCGCCTCGGTAGAGAACATCCAGTTGCTCACCGATGGACGCGCGGAGGTCGCTTTCGCCATGGGCGATGCCACCCGCCAGGCCATTGAGGGCACGGGCCCCTTCGAGGGCAAGGAAGCGCTGAAGGATCTCAAGGCGATTACCGCGCTGTACCCGAACTTCGTGCAGATTGTCACCACGAAGAGCTCGGGGATTACCTCGGTGGAGGATCTGAAGGGCAAGCGCGTTGGCGTCGGTGACCAGAACTCGGGTGTTGAGCTCAACGCTCAGATGATTCTCGAGGCCCACGGCATGAGCTACGACGACATCAACCAGGACTACCTTTCCTACGCCGACTCGATCGACCAGATCAAGAACGGTCAGACCGACGCGGCGTTTGTCACCTCTGGCCTGCCAAACAGCTCCGTGATGGACCTGGTGACCACCGACGATGTGGTCATCGTGCCTATTGAGGGCGAAGGCATGGAGAAGCTGCAGGAAAAGTACCCCTTCTTCGAAAGCGATGCGATCCCGGGCGGCACCTACGACGAGGCAGAGGATGTGCCGACCGCTTCGATCACCAACCAGCTTTTGGTCTCCCCGAGCCTGGATGATGACCAGGTCTACGAGATCACCAAGGCGCTCTTTGAAAACTTGGACCAGATCCAAGGGGCGCACAACGCCGCAAAGCAGATCACGCTCGATTCCGTCGAGGATGGCCTGGCCACCGAGCTGCACCCCGGCGCGCGCCGCTACTTCGAAGAGGTAGGCGCGCTCTAGGGCAGTGCTTGTCGACGCCCACGTGCACCGACTCCGCGCCTTCGCCCTCACTCTCCTGCTCGCGCTCAGCCTGACGAGTTGCGCTAGCTCCCCGGAGCTCGTGGTGGCGGACGCGGAGTCTGGCACCGAGTTCTTCCACGTCGACGTCGACGAGGTGGATGCGCTTTCGCTCGCTTGGATCCACTCGATTGAGAAGACGCCGTGGGAGGAACGCTACCGCGTTGCAGACGATCACCTCGTCCTTACCGACGTGTACCTCAAGTCCTTCGGTGCGGGAGCCCCGACCGATCTTGAAGGCATAACACGCAACGAGGACGGCATGGTACACACCAGCAGCATCGATCGCGAGATTCCCCGGCTGCAGTGGGTCCACTCCCACGAAACGTCACACGCCCTGACCATCACGTTTCTGAACGGAGAGCCACCACTGGTTCTCGACGATGAAATCCCACATCACACCTTCGCTACCGTCTACGTGCGGTAGTACCCACCGAAACTGAGAGAAGGCAGTACCTATGGACAGCACCAACTCGGTATCCCGCAAAGTCGATCTCGACGCCACCAGGTCGGACAACGAACCTGAACAGATTACTGACGGCACGCTCGAGCAAGACGCGCAAGAGTTGCTGGAAAAGTTCGACCGCGAATCGCGGCTGCGAGAATTCGCGTCTCCGCGGACGGCTTGGGTCATCACAGCGTTTGCCGTTGTCGTTTCGCTGTACCACATGTATACGGCCTACTTCGGCACGCCGCCGGTGCTGGTGCACCGCGCTGTGCACGTGGCGATGATCCTGGTGCTGGCGTTTACCTTGTATCCCGCATACAAGGGAGCCAGCCGGACAAAGGTGCCAATCTACGACATCGTGCTCGCACTCGCGGCGATCGCACCGGCGGTATACATTTGCCTCAATTTCGAGGACCTGGTCCGACGCGCAGGTGTGCCAACCCAGATGGACCTCGTCTTCGGCATCTTGTTGGTCGTGCTGGTGCTCGAGGCTGCCCGACGCATCACGGGTTGGGCCCTGCCCATCCTGGGCATCCTTTTCATGGCGTATGCGCTTTTCGGCCGCGAGATGCCAGGCATGCTGCGCCACCGCGGCTACACCTGGGAAAACCTGACCAGCTTCTTGTACCTGACTACTGAAGGTATCTTCAGTACCGCCGTCGGCGTCGCCGCGTCCTACATCTTCCTCTTCGTGCTCTTCGGCGCAGTCCTGCAAAAGTCCGGCATGGGCCAGTTCTTCAACGACATCGCGCTCGCGCTCGCCGGGCAGTCCCGCGGCGGCCCGGCCAAGGTGGCCGTAGTGGCCTCTGGTTTTCTGGGGTCCATCAACGGCGCAGCCGTGGCCAACGTGGTGACCACCGGTGCTTTCACCATCCCGATGATGAAGCGCGTGGGCTACAAGCCGGTCTTTGCCGGCGCGGTCGAATCCTCCGCCTCCGTCGGTGGCCAGATCCTGCCGCCGGTGATGGGCGCCGCTGCGTTCATCATGGCTGAGACCCTGGGCATGCCCTACCGCGATATCGCCATCGCCGCGCTCGTGCCCGCCCTGCTGTACTACCTCGGCGTGATCGCACAGGTCCACCTGCGCGCGACAAAAGAAGGGCTGCGCGGCATCTCGAAGGAGAACCTGCCTGCGGTCAAAGAGGTCATGAAAGAGCGCGGCCACCTCATGCTGCCGCTGCTGTTTTTGATCTACATGCTCTTCTTCACCGGCCGCACCATCATCTTCTCCGCGCTGCTGACCATCATCGTCACCGTGGTGATAGCGCAGCTGCGCCCAGCAACCCGCATGTGCCCCAAAGAGATCATCGAGGCGCTTGCCGACGGCGCGAAGACCGCCGTGTCCGTGTCCATCGCCTGTGCCGCCGTCGGCGTCATCGTGGGCGTGGTGACCCTGACCGGCTTCGGTGTCACGCTGGCCAACGCGATTGTCACCATCGGCGCGGGCAACCTCCTGCTCTCGCTGATCCTTACAATGATCGCCTGCATCATCCTGGGCATGGGCCTGCCGTCGATCCCGACCTACATCATCACGGCCACGATGGCTGCTCCGGCGCTGGGACAGCTCGGCGTGGAGCCGCTGGTCGCTCACCTCTTCGTCTTCTACTTCGGCCTGTTTGCCAACATCACCCCGCCGGTGGCCCTGGCCTCCTTTGCCGCGGCGGGCCTTTCCGGCGGCGATCCGGTCAAGACCGGTTTCCAATCGATGCGTCTTGCGCTGGCTGGCTACATCATTCCGTTCATCTTCGTGTTCAACCCGGCAATGTTGATGCAAGACGTCAGTCTCGTCGAAGCGTTGCAGGTCACGGTCACGGGCGTCGTCGGTGTCCTCTTGCTCTCTGTGGCAGTGGAGGGCCATTTGATGGTGCGGGTGAACCCGATCCTGCGAATCGTGTTCGCGGCCGCAGCGCTGACGATGATGGCACCCGACCTGGTCACCGACCTGATCGGCGTTGCTGTTGCGCTTGTGTGCATTGTGGTTCAGTCTGTGCTGGCGAAGAAGGAAGGACTGCTCTCGGTCAAGAACATCTAACCCGGCAACGTGATGCAGCGCACACGGTTTGCTGCCACACTGGGGCCACGCATTCCCCGACGAAAGGCCCACGCATGAGCGATGACTTGACACTGAAAGAGTTTCTGGTGACCGGGGCAGTCGCATTTGTTGTGCTTGCCGTGGTGCTTGCCCTGCTCCCCGATGATGAGGAGGACGGGGCGTCGGGAAGCGAAGAGACCACGGTGGAGGGGACGGCGGTCTTCCCTTCGCACGGGATGGTCGACGAGAAGATTTCGGCAGCGAAGGAAGCGGGCGAAGCCCCGGCTACGTTCGGGGCCACAGGCGAAAGCATTGAGCCGGAGGGGGCGCGGCTGCAGGATCGGGAAGCGCCGGCGAAGGAGAGTTTCGAGCTTGTCCCGCTGGAAACCGGGGAAACCGCCAACGTGGTTGGGCAGCGTGTCTACGTCGGCCCCTTGCGCAACCTGGGCAAAAGCTTCGAGGGCAAGGATCTCGTATGTCACGATGTGTCCTTCCTCAACGGCATGGACTACGAAACATGGCTCTCGGCTAGCAACTTCTCGCTTATCACCCCAACTGGGCAAAAGATGGAGTACTCGCAGCCTTCCGCATTTCCGCGCTGGGACGGCTCCGTTCTCCCCGGGCAAACCACCAGTGGGGTGCAGTGCTATCAGGCTCCGATTACCGAGGGCACATACACCGTCAACTACACGCCGTTCAACGCAAAGTACCCGCTCGCAGCATGGAAATCGGGGCTGAGCAGCCCCGAATAGCGTAATTGTTCGAAAGATTGCGGGGGAGGCGGAGGGGACGTCGATAAATGGAACAGCTCGGCCCCCGGATGAACGTTCAGATGAGCAATTGAGCGTATCCGCTGGTCTGTGTTGTAAGTTAAATGAAAACTATTAAAGAAGCGGGACGTGTTGGGGCACTGGCACGCCTTCTCAATCGGGGTCATGGGGGACTGATGCACTTTTCTACAAACGAGGTGTCTGCCAAAGAAGCGGCGCTGATCTTAGAGGCGCTCCCGGAGCCAAGAAAGACAACTTATCTGCATTTAGCCGCACAGTACGCTGACGCTGAGACAGAGGTTCTCATCTTGGCTGCTCGCCTTTACATTTGGAATGGAGATGTGGCTGCTGCTGTAGACCGCTCTGCTTGTGAAGTCGAAATCCAACTACGCAATTTCATGGATCACGGATTCTCCCAATGGAATACGAGCCCATCACGTTGCGGGTCGCCAGAATGACTCTTGTACCCGATGGGCAAACTGGCCGAAATAACCACAAACAAGAATGGCATTGCGCTTGCGAGCATGGCTGAAATTCAACCGGGCACCGAAACGCCCACGCATGATGATTACGTAGCGGGGCTGACATTCGGTCAGTGGGTGCATCTTCTCCCCAAGCCACATGCGGGCGAACGTAATGCTCGCGTTGTTCTCTGGAATGAAGCGCTTGAGCCGAATCTCTCGCCCTATGGCCAAAACTCCACTAATCGCAGGCGTTTCCAAGGCCAGGCGCTAGCAGTCAAAGAATTACGAAACCGAGCTACCCACCGACGCCCGCTAGTCAAAGACCAAAACAGAATTCAGAATGCGCACCGAGACTGCATCGAATTGCTCCGCGCAATCAATCCTGAGTTAGGGGATTGGTTTAAGAACCAGAAATGGATACCAAACGTATTGGCCACGTCGCCGATACCAAGAGAATAAAAGATGGCCCCCGATTTCTCGGGGGCCAGAGCCTATTTGCCTTGCGGCTTGATGACTCAAAGATACGTGGATTTCAACATTGAGTCAACACGACCCACCGTAAGCGATGATCGCGCCGAATTTCCCCAACTACACTGAGGCCGACCGCACCTACAACGACCAAGGTGGTTTCCATGCAAGGCGCACGCCCGATCATCCAAGTGTTTGACGGCCAGCACCGCGAGCTCATCATTCCCGTATATCAGCGCAATTACGACTGGCAGCGGAAACAGTGCGAGCAGCTCTTCGATGACTTGGAGGAGATTATTCGTGAGGAGCGGGAGGCTCACTTCTTTGGTGCGATTGTGGGCGGCGGGACGTCGTTTGAGTGGTTAGTTATCGACGGCCAGCAGCGCCTCACCACCGTGAGCATCTTGATGCTCGCGTTGTCGAAGGCGATCGAGAACGGGGACATCCAGGCTGATGACGACTCCTTGGGTGTGAAGATTGTCGATTCCTTCCTCATGATCGGTGATCAACGGCAGGAGGTCCGGTTCAAGCTCAAGCCGGTCAAAGACGACAAGAAGGCGTATGACGCACTGTTTGGGGAACCGTCAGGGTACGTGGCGGCGTCGAATATTACGGCGAACTTCAAATACTTCCAAGACCGGCTGCGCGTGACGGAATATACGGCGGATGAGATTTGGGGAGCCGTCGAAAAGCTGCAGGTAATGCTGCTTGAGCTGGACAAAGATGACGATCCGCAGCGAATCTTTGAGTCGCTGAACTCGACGGGCTTGGACCTGACTGAGGCCGATAAGGTGCGCAACTTCATTCTGATGGGGCACACACCGAAGGTGCAGGAGAAGCTCTATGAGGACTTGTGGAACCCCATCGAGATGAATGCGAAGTTCCGGACTTCGGCGTTTATCCGCTGGTATCTCACGACGAAGAATTCTCGTACGCCGCGCGAGAAGGATGTGTATGAAGAGTTCAAACGCTTCACCCATGCTTACAGCACTAGCCTTTAAGGTTTTCGGGAACCTTAAAGTTTAGGGGCCTAAGTTTGCATCTTTCACGGAACGTTAAAGCTTAGCGCGTAAAAGGAAGCAACCGGCAGCAATTACGTATCCGTTCCAAGCCACTCTGGGTTCCCCCACTTCGCGGCGGCACCCATTAAGTCAGCCCCCAACTCTGTGTTGTGGAATCGCTGGTACATCGTGCCGCCGCGACGCATCATCCGCACGTTGAGGGCGTATGCTCCTTCCAGCATCACGTCGAGAGCAGGAAACTCTTCTTGCCCCATGATGACGTCATAGAGGTAGAAGGCATTGAAGATCCATCGCGTCGTTTCCGCGATCGGATACTCTCCATAACCCACTTCCCACCCGTGGTGACTCCCCTGGTACTTTGCGTATTCTTCGTTTCGCTCGGTATTGATCCACACTAGGGGCAGCTCACCGCCGTGAATGTCCCCGACCATCACTTCGATATTCCCCACACTGATGCAGAAGGTGCGGAAGTAATCACGCCGCTTATTTGTCGACGGTAAGCAGGACACCGTCCACAGCTTGCCCCGAGTGGCTAACGGGTCGGGGATGGTCTGGTGAATAAACCAACCTGCGATCTCCCGGGTAAAGAAGTAGTCCGGTCGGCGAGCCAACTGAAAGAATTTCGGCAGCGAGCCGTCGGCAAGTGTCTTTCGCTTCGCGCGATCCCAAGGGAGCGACACACTACTGCCCTCGCTGACCTCGATGACGTAGTCTTTTTCGCCGCGCGGGCGCTTGGTGTCCACCACGTTACGGAGTGAGCATGTACGCTCCGTCTCCGCGATGAGGATCCTCTCCGCAGCGAGCAGCGGCTCGGGTCCGGGGACGGGGAAGAATTCGAAGCCTACGATGTCGTCCCAGCGGCGTCGGTGGTCGGCAAAGCGGCGAACCACGTTCTCTGCCTGCCCGACGTAGGCTTCCCCGTTAGCAAAGCTCAGCCGGTAGATGCCGCGCTTATCTTCCCCATGGAAAAGCACGGAGACGGAATCGAGGTCCTCGACCTGGTAGGCGGTGCCTCGAAACGTCGCCTGCTCAAATTCAATTCCCATGTATTCGAGTGTAATGCGCCAAAGCGCCTCTTATAGCAAGGTCAGCAGCGTAAACCCAGCGCAGATGATCACCCCGGTGATCACGAGCCAAAGGATGCAGTAGCCCATGATGCTTCGCGCGTTGAGGCCGGCTACGCCCAGCAATGGGAGTGCCCAGAAAGGCTGAATCTGGTTGGTCCAGGAGTCGCCCCAGGCGAATGCCATGATCGTTTGCGGGATGCTTGCACCCATCGCCTCGGCGGCTTGCAGCATGACGGGACCTTGAATCGCCCACTGGCCGCCACCGGAAGGGATAAACACGTTGACCAGACCTGCGGATAGGAAGGTCAGCAATGGGAAGGTGGTGCTGTTGGCGATGGAGATGAACGCGTTGGAGAAGGTTTCTACCAGTCCTGATTCGCTCATGATGCCGGCGACACCGGCGTAGAGCGGAAACTGCAAAATGATGCCGCGGGTGGAAGTAATGGCTTCTTGCACAGCGTTGAGGAATTCCTTCACGCTGCGGTGTGCGAACAAGGCGAGCGTGAGGAAGATGAGGATTACCGTGTTGAGGTTGATGTTGAAGCCTTCCTCGACGAAGTACATCACCAGGTATGCCAGCGGCAGGACACCTAACAACATGAGCAGGGCGCGGGAGTTGTCCAAGCGTTCTGCGAAGGTCAACTCGCCTTCCGGCTCGTCGTGCACATGTTCCTCATCGACGGTATCGACGAAGCCAACGGCCTCTTCCTCAGGTACACGCATGACCAGGTAGAACCCAACGATGGCCGCGAAGATGGCAATGGTGATCGTTAGGTTCCACCAGCTGTACAGCGTCTCAGTGATCGGGATGAGTCCGACCTTGTCGTACAAGAAGTTGTCGGGCGTGGCCATCACGACGGGAATTGCGGAAGAGGGACCTCGCACAATCTCCGCGGAGTAGGCAGCAGCCACTACGAGCGGGAAGTGCACGCCCCTAATCTTTTTGCCCATTTCGCGGGCTACCAGCGCACCAACAACGAGTCCGAGGCCCCAATTCAGGTAGCAGCACACAAAGGAAATGACGGCGGTGAGCGCGTACGCGTGGTTCGGCTTTTTCGGAATATCGGTGAGCATACCCAGCAGCCTCTCCACTACCGGGCTGAGCGCGAGCACAAAACCTGTCAGCAGCACGAGCGCCATCTGCATGGCAAAGACGAACAGGTTGGAAAATCCGTCACCCCAGTACCCGATGACCTCCGTAAGACCGGAGTCCGTCAGACCGAGCGCGGCCAGAATCACAATGATGGTGAGGAAAATTGCGAGCACAAACGCGTCCGGCAGGTATTTCTGCACGACTCTCGTGGTGAAGTTGGCGAGGGTATTCACGTCCCCAAACGTCCTTTCAGGTCGTGCGTTGGGTTTCTTGCTTTTCGACGCCCAGCGCACCCTTTAGTTACTTGCACCATAAGAATCCGATATCCTCGAACAGTTCACAAGCTCAGGGGATAGGCAGCGCATCTCACGCATGAAAAATACAGTAAACCCGCAGGATAGATGACTTCCCCGGCCTATCTACACGTTCGTACCGCGAACGCGCCCCACCCCACCAACCCCCGCCACAGTCACCGCACTCATCGCCAGCAGCACCGCTGCCGCCACCGCAAACACCCACGCCCCAGCCGCGCTGTAGATCGGCAGGAACACGAGCGGGGTCAGCGCGTTGCCGTAGAACCGGAACGCCTGGACGGTCGACAGGATCTGCGCACCGCCCGGCGCGCGCAGGGTGAGCACGTTGATGGAAATCTGCGTGCCTTGCGCGGCGAGTACGGCCACGCCCCACAGCACGGCGACCAGGATCAGCGACGGCATCACACCGATTCCAATAAACGCCACGGCAGCGACAACCAGTCCGCCAGCGATCACCATGCGTGCACCGAAGCGGTCGGCGAGCGAGCCTACCCAGCGGGCGAAGATGAAGGAGGTAAACCCGCCGGCCATCACCACCACGCCGCGCAGTGCCGGGTCGGCGTCGAAGCGATCACCGACATAAAGGGCGAGCAGGAACCCAAACCCGATGACGCAGGTACCGATAGTCAGAAGCGTCAGCGACGCACGCACCACAGGCCAGCTGAGCAGGCGACCTCCGCGAGGTCCGCCCGCGCCTGCCGGCGGCGTCGACGGCAAGCCGGTCACCACGATGGTGAGCGCAAGGAAGAACAGCACCACGTACATTGCTCGCCAGCTGGCAAATTGCACGCTCAGCCCGGCAAGCAGCGGCGCGGAGAACAGACCGCAGGATTGCATCGCCTGATAGGTGCCGAGCGCTTTGCCTAGCTCGTCCTCGGGCGTCATCGCTTTGAGGATGAGTTGGAGCAACGGGGACGTAAAGGCGTTGGCAAGCGCGGCGGCTATGAACGCCACGACGAATAGCCACCACTTCGGGGTCAGCGCGAGCACAACAGCTGCGAGCGCGATCACGCCAAATGCGCAGCGCACCACCTTCGCCGGCTGCAGGTTGCGCACCAGGTAGGTGGAAAACAGCATGGCCGTGGCGAAAGACATTAAAAACGCTGTCATTGTCAGCGACGCCTGCCGCAGCGTAATCCCAAAGTCCGCCGCGAACTCCGGCAGCACCACCGCGATCGACTGCCCCTGAAACGGTCCGATGAATCCACCGGCCATGATCAGGAAGTTCCGAAATCGATCGAGCGCACGCATAACGCCCAAGCATAAACGCTCAGTCCATTCACCTCTCCAAGCTCTCGCTTGCCGACGCCACGCAGCCCCAATTCCCGTTTTCCGTTCACACTACGCACCGTCAACGGCCCGGCGAACCCGCTGCGTCCCCCATGAAAGCCACGACAGTTCCCAACACCCTCTCCGCTTCCACCCCCACAGGAGGGTAATTAGCGAAAAAACTGCGCGCTGTAACATGTTACCGGTAACGTGCTTCACATCACTTTTTGCTACTTGAAAGGAATGAGGCATGGGCATACTAGCGTTGTTCGTCTTCATCGCGATCACGGTGTTGATCAACGTTGTCCTCAAGCGCGATATCGCTGAGGCGCTCCTGCTCGGCTTGCTCGGCGTCGCCCTGTTCGGCGGGAAAGACGCACCCCAGCTCCTTTGGCACGGCATCACCAGCGCAATTTCTTCCGAAGTCACTTTCGCTGGCATGGCCTTCGTCTTTATGGGGATAATCGTCCAGTCCACCGGTTTGATCGACCGCTTGATTACCATCTTGAACTCAATCTTCGGCAGGCTGCGCGGCGGCGCGGGGTATGTGTCGACCCTGTCTTCCGCCATGATGGGCCTCATTGCCGGGTCGACCGCCGGCAACTCGGCAACGGTCGGTTCCGTCACCATCCCGTGGATGAAGCAGACTGGTTTTTCTTCCAATCGCGCTGCGACTCTTGTTGCTGGTAACTCTGGGCTCGGAGTTGCGCTTCCGCCAAACTCCACAATGTTTATCATCCTGGCAATGCCCGCGGCAGCGGCCTCTTCTGCAAGCCAGGTGTACGTCACCCTTGCTTGCGCCGGTGCCTACGCGGTCCTCTACCGACTGATTGTCGTCTGGTACTGGACGCGAAAAGACAACATTCCGCGGACTCCATCAGAAAACATCGTGCCCTTCAGCACTGCGTGGCAGCAAGGCTGGCGCTCCCCGTCCATTTTCCTGGGCATTCTCATCCCGGTACTGCTGACTATCGGGCCCGTCGCGTCGTGGCTCAAAGAGTCCACCGGCGTTGGCGAAGACGGCGTCAAAGCTATTTCGATCATCGTCTGGGTCCCCATTCTCATCACCGTAATCGCGCTGATCGAGGGTGCTGGCCGCATCCGACGCAACAATGCGCAGTTCCGCGCTCAGATCGTGCGCGACCTACCGAGCTTTGCGACGGTTGGCATCTCCCTCTTCGCTGCACTCGCCGCTGCGGCGATCATGGAGGAGCTTGGCGTCGGCGATCAGCTCTCCAACACCCTGAGCGCTTTCGACCTTCCCAAGTGGGCGATGCTTGTCGTCGTCGGTGTACTCGCTGTCATCGTGGCAACCCCGCTTTCCTCTACCGCCACCGCAGCTGCAGTCGGCGCGCCCGCCGTCGCCGCACTCACCGCCGTTGGGATCGACCCAACCATCGCGATCGTGGCAGTGCTGCTGTGCACCGCAACCGAAGGTGCTTCCCCGCCCGTCGGCGCGCCGATCTACCTGTCCGCCGCGATGGCCGACGCCAACCCGACCAAAATGTTTGTCCCGCTGATTATGTATTTCGTCCTGCCAATGATCCTGCTTTCGTGGCTCGTTGGCATGGGCTTCCTACCGGTATACGTTCCAGGAGTCTAAAGTGTCTGCCATTTTCAAGATCTTCCGCGTGCTCTTCTATGTGTTCCTCGCTGCCTTCCTCATTGGTGGCTTCGTCCTGGTCAGCCTGCAAGCAATCGGAGTATTCATGGGCAGCGGCGACGTCGTCACCGGAGCCGATGACACGCTCGCGCCGTGGGTGTTTGGCGCTGCGACGCTGTGTGCCCTTGCGGCATTTGTGCTCGGCTACCGGCCAGAGGCACGACAGGCTCGAAAAGCACAGGCAGCAAAAGAGCGCGAAATTGAGCAGGAACGCAAACAATCAAGGGAGTAGTTTGCTAGACATCGATCACGTGGTTCGACCAGACCGCCTCGACCTTCTCGGCAATCAAGCTGTCGGCCAGCGCATCCTGCCCCTCGTCGATTTCCGCAAGGAGCGCTTGGCGGGTCAGCAGCTTTCCCGTAATCGTGAGGTGCTCGCGCATCGTGGCTGCCGCTTCCGCGGGATTGCCCGCGATGATCGCTTCAATGATCGGTCGGTGCTCGTTGAGGATGTCGTGCAGCGTCCTCGACGTGCCCGCAGTGGTGTGCCCCAGAATCCCGGTGATATCCCTGAGTCGTTCCATCACGCCTTGCCCGTACCGCGAACCGCTCATCTCGTAGAGCTGGACATGCAGCGCCCGGTCGTACACGAAGAACTCGGATTCGTCCCCCTGGTCAGCACACTTCTGCATGTCAGCCATCAGTTGGTAGACCGTCGCCAATTGCTCCGGAGTGCGCAGACGCGCAGCGCGATACGCGGCAGGCGGCTCGAGCCCCAGGCGGATAGCAAAGATCTCCGCGACGTCGCTCGCGCCCGTCTCAATAATTTCAAATCCACGGTTCTTCGCGAATCTCACAAGCCCCGCTTCCTGCAGTTTCAGCAGTGCCTCCCGCACGGGAGAGCGCGAAACCCCCATCTCCTCAGCCAGTTGCGCCACGCTGTACCATTCCTCCGGTTTCATGGCCCCTGACTGAATGGCACCTCGAACGTAGTCCACCACCGCATCCGCTTTTCTCGTCATAAGGAACACAATGGTACCTGAGTCTCAACCCTCTCTCCTGCAGAAACTTCGCCGCGACATGCCTACCCGCGCCGCCTATTCCTCAGACGCCTCGCTCTTCCGTCGTGTTCCGGCCGCAGTGCTCGAGCCGGAGTCGGTGGAAGATGTGCTTGCGGGCATTGCATACGCCAAACAGCAGGGATGGCCGATCGTCGGACGCGGCGGCGGGTCGTCGGTAGCCGGGAATGCCATCGGCGACGGGCTGGTCATCGATACCTCCCGCCATTTCAACCGGATCCTTTCCATCGACCCGGAAGCACGCACCGCCGTTGTGGAGCCAGGCGTCGTTTGTGATCAGCTCCGCCAGGCAGCAGCGGAATACGGGCTGACCTACGGCCCGGACCCCTCGACGCACTCGCGCTGCACCATCGGCGGCATGGTCGCTAATAACGCATGCGGTTCGCACTCGGTGGCCTACGGGACGGCGGCCGAAAACCTCATCGACATCACGATGGCGCTCCCTAGCGGGAAATTAGTCACGTTTTCCGAATCCGGCTGCGACGACCCTGAACTCGATCAGGCGCTGAAGGATCTCTACGCCGAACACAAAGCGCTCATCAGCAAGGAGCTCGGCCGCTTCCCCCGGCAGGTTTCTGGCTATGGGCTGCATTACTTAGGCACCGACGTCGCCAAGGCTCTCGCTGGCTCCGAAGGCACCCTTGGCGTCATCACGCAGATGACGGTCCGCCTTATCCCCAAACCGGCGCACACAGCCCTCGCTGTCCTATCTTTCGGCGATGTGTTTGCCGCCGCGGCCGCCGCACCCCGCCTGCGTCAACCAGGCGTAGCAACCATTGAAGGCATGGGGGGAGACTTGCTCGCCGCACTGCGGTCGAAGAATGGACAGGAGAACGCCGGCGATAACCTCCCGGGGCAGCCGCACGCGGGTGGCTGGCTGTACTGCGAAACCACCGGCGATACGCAAGAGGAGGCTGTCGCCGTCGCCAATGCGTTGACCGAGTCCATCGAGCACACGGGTGCCGTCGTGGTGAGCGACCCGCAGGAAGCGCGAGCGCTGTGGCGCATCCGAGAGGCATCGGCTGGCACTGTCACCCGGCTTCCCGACGGCGGCGAAGCGTGGCCAAACTGGGAGGATTCCGCCGTCCCGGCCGAAAACCTCGCTGACTATCTGCGAGAGCTCTACGCGCTGATGGCGAAGTACGAGTACCGTGGCATCCCCTTCGGACATTTTGGCGAAGGCTGCGTGCACGTACGCATCAGCTTCGACTTCCACACCCAGGAGGGAATCGAGAACTTTGAGCGCTTCATGAACGAGGCTGCAACCCTGGTAAGCAAGTACGGCGGTTCGCTCTCCGGCGAGCACGGCGACGGGCGCGCCAGGTCGTCGCTGCTGTCGGCGATGTACAGCGCAGAACTTCGCTCCGTGTTTGAAAAGTTCAAGCTCCTGTTTGACCCGCAACGAGTCATGAACCCGGGCGTGCTGGTGTGGGCTGATGCGGTCACCGAAGGGCTGCGCATGGAGCCAAGCCAGCGACGCAACGAAATCCAACCTACGCAGCTGTTTTTGCAGGACAAAGGCAGCTTTACCAACGCGGTGAACCGCTGCGTCGGAGTCTCGGCGTGTCGCTCGATGGAGGGCGCAATGTGCCCCTCATTCCAGATCACGCACGACGAAGTGCACTCGACCCGCGGGCGCGCCCGCGTGCTCTCCGAGCTGTTCCGGGGCGAAACGGTAGCGCCATCCGATGTCGAGGAGTCCCTTGACCTCTGCTTGTCGTGCAAAGCCTGCGCATCTGAGTGCCCCGTCAATGTCGACATGGCGAGCTACAAGTCTGAGTTTTTGCACGACCGCTACGCGGGAAAGCTCCGGCCGCGCGTGCATTACCTCATGGGGTGGCTGCCCATTCTCAGCGAAATTGCCCACCGGCTCCCGCTTGTCCCCCGCATCGCGGGCGCACTCATGCAATCCCGCATCCCTGCGAAGATCATGGCGAAGGCTGGTGGGTTGGACGCAAGCCGCCCGTTGATTAGCTTCGCCCCAGAATCCCTGCAAAAGTGGGCAAAGAAGCGCGCTCCGAAGTACGTCGGAGAGCCGATCGTGTTGTGGCCAGACTCCTTCAACTCGAAACTCAATACGCAACCTGCGCAGGCGGCCGTCGAGGTCTTGGAGGCCTTAGGTTTTCGGGTGATCATCCCCCAGGAGTTTGTCTGCTGCGGGCTGACCTGGCACTCGACGGGCCAGCTCGATATGACGCGAAAGGTGCTGGAGCATTCAGCCAAGGTGTTCGAGCCCTACATTGCACAGGGGCTAGACGTGGTGGCGATCGAGCCTTCGTGCACGACGATGCTGCAGCACGACGCGGTTGCGCAGACACGCGACCCAAAGGTCGCGCGACTCGCCGCCGCAACGAAGTCGTTTTCCGAGGTAGTCGCGCCCAAGATCGAAGCACTCGTGGCGCAAGGCCGCATCACGCCGCAGTCCGGGTCGGTGCTCACCCAGGTGCACTGCCACGAAAGGTCGCTCGGTGACCCGCAGCAATCGGCGGCCATCCTCGCCGCGTTAGGGTACGACCAGGATCAGATTCAAACTGGTTGCTGCGGACTAGCCGGCAACTGGGGCTACGAGGATGGCCACG
Organism: Corynebacterium sp. p3-SID1056; assembly: GCF_025152525.1. Lineage (GTDB taxonomy): Bacteria > Actinomycetota > Actinomycetes > Mycobacteriales > Mycobacteriaceae > Corynebacterium. The sequence goes on along the minus strand of NZ_JALXXL010000002.1, from coordinate 278,350 downwards.
CGGAGATGTCCTTCGAGCTCGGCGAGAGGGAGCTCTTCCCAAAGGTGCGCGAGCACGACGGCATCGTGGCTGCCGACGGCTTCTCCTGCCGCACCCAGGTGCAGCAGGGCACTGGCAAGGCACCGCTGCACATTGCCGAGATCGTCCGGGACGTGTTGCAGGAGTCGGGTCTGTAGCTTCACCACCCAGCTGCGTTTTCACGGCGCGGTTCGGTACAATTACGTGGATTTCTCCGGCCCCGCTCCGCTGAAGCGTCGCCCGGCCCGTGAAGGTGTAGGAAAGCTGCGTTACCAATGGCTCAGAGTGTGACCCCGCGAGGCGGGAAGAAGTACGACGAGATCATCGACGCCACCTACCGCCTGGTGCAGCGCAATGGCTACAGCAACACCTCCATCGCGGCGATCAAGAAGGAAACAGGCGCCAGCGCGAGCTCGATCTATTGGATGTTCGAAAACAAGGACACGCTGATCTCCACGTCGCTGGAGGCGCAGTACCCGGATGGCACCATTGCCCAGGAGTGGTCCTCGTTTCTTCCGGATGTGCCGTTGATCGAGCAGCTGCGACACCTGCTTTCCTCGGTGCTGGAGTCCGAGCAGCGCGGCCGCGCGGTACGCACCGGCCTGCTTCTAGCCCTGGAGGGTTCCGCCCAGGCCCTCCCCGTGCAGGAGCCTTTTCGACGCCGGCGTGCCGAGGCGCTGCGCGCGTTCCGTCTGTGGTGGGGGCGGGCGCTGGTGGCGTCGAGAAGCGAGAGCGGCTTGGACGTCGAGCTGGCGGCGGCGCGGATGAGCGCGCTGACCCAGTGGTTCCTCGACGGGCACTTTATTGGTGATGTGTACCTCAAGGACGAAGACACCGAGGCGCGGCTGGAGCTGATGGCGCAGGCGATGCTCGCGGCTGCGGCCTCGCCGTTTGTCACCGCCCCCGAGGCGCAAGGCCCGGCGGCGCACGAGGAAGATGCCCCCACGGACCTTTTGGGGCACGTGCGATCTCTGGTGGCGCAGCGCGGGTACGAGGGGGCCACCTTCTCGCAGATTTGCGCTGCTGCCGGGGTTGCTCGCAGCTCGATTTATTGGAAGTACGAGGACAAGGACGCGCTGATCAAGGACGCGTTTGTGGGCCCCTACCTGGAGATGAAGGGCGAACTCGACAGCTTGCCGGACGCACGCGAGGTGGGTATCGCCGAAGCGTTGGCGCGCGAGCTCGTAGCGATGAACGAACGGCTGCACGCGTCCCCGCTTGTGGCTGCGGGCGGGCTGTTGATTGCGGCTCAACGTCGGAGGCCGCCGACGCCTGCAGGCTACGCGCTGATTGCGGGTTCGCGCAGCAGCGAGCAGCGGCTGGCGAGCTGGCTGGAAACGACCGACCTGTCCGACGAGGTCAACCCCACCCACGTGGCGTGGCTGTTTAACCGGCTACGCATCGGCATGGTGGCGGGCGTCGCGCTGCAAGATAACGCGCTGCGCATGAGCGAAGCCATGACCATCGGGGCGATTGCGCAAATGCGCTCCCACTACGCGACCTCCTAGCCACCCCCGATTACACCAACTGTGTTCCGTCCACTGGAACGTTAATTCCAGCCTGCCTCCTCGCGGTCTAAAGTCACCCCCAAAGATGACGCAGATCACTAAGGAGAAGTGGCTATGAGTGAGATCGCTAAGCTCATTGACCCCGTTGGAGGGTATGTTTCCGGCAAAATCTTCGCCGACGAAGACATCTACCGCCAAGAGCTGGAGACGGTCTGGCAGCGCACGTGGGTCTTCCTCGCACACGAGTCGATGCTGCCGAAGCGCGGCTCGTACATCCAGACCTACATCGGCGAGGACCCCGTCATCGTCGTTCGCCAGAAGTCGGGCGAGGTCAAAGCCTTTCTGAACCAGTGCCGCCACCGCGGCATGCGCATCTGCCGCGCCGACCGCGGCCAGGCCAAGTCCTTCATGTGCTCCTTCCACGGGTGGGCCTACGATCTCGAGGGCAACCTGGTCTCCATCCCGCAGGAAGCCAACGCGTACCCGGACGGCATCGACAAGTCGAAGCTGTCTGCCATCAAGGTGCCGCGCATCGAGAACTACAAGGGTTTCATCTTCGGTTCCTGGGACGAGACCATTCCGCCGCTCGAGGAGTACCTCGGCAACGCGAAGTACTACCTGGACGGCTACCTCGACCGCTACGAGGGCGGCATGGAAGCCATCGCCGTACACAAGTGGGTGCTGCCGGCGAACTGGAAGTTCAACGTTGAGCAGCCGACCTCGGACATGCAGCACTCGGAGATTTCGCACGTCTCCGCAGTGGAGGCCCTCAGCTCCGGCTCCGACACCTTCGACCGCAAGACCGGCCGCAAGAAGATCCCCGAGGGCCGCCAGTTCCTCAGCCCCTACGGCCACGGCGGCGCCTTCTTTGGCAAGCGCGACGCGGAGATCCCCAACACCGGCCCGGCGCTGATCGAGTGGGAGGACACGATCCGCGAGTCGATCGTCGAGAGGCTTGGCGAGTTCCGCGAGGTCCGCGGCCACATGAACGTCTTCCCCAACTTCATGCTCCTGGGCAACTACACCTTCCGCGTGACCCACCCGCGCGGGCCGAACGAGATGGAGATCTGGTCCTGGGCATTCGTGCCGAAGGACGCGCCGGAAGAGGTGAAGGAGGCGATCCGCGTCGACGTGATGCGCACCTTCTCCCCCGGCGGCATGTTCGAGCAGGACGACGCGGAGAACTGGGAGGAAATGCAGCACATCCTCCGCGGCGCGAAGTCACGCGAGACCGGGTTTACCTACAACATGCGCCGCGTCCCCGTTGCTTACGACGATGACGGCTACCCCGGCGCGTCCACCGCGCACGTCTACTCGGACAACGCGGCGCTGAACATGTACGGCTTCTACCGCGACCTTATGGAAGACAAGCCCTGGGACCAGCTCAAGCAAGAGCGCGGCGGTGTCCCGGAGGTTGACCAGCGCGACTTCACCGCGGTGATGGAGCCGGAGGCCGCCAAGGCCGCTGCTGCGTCCGACGGCGCGTACGAAGGCAACGTCGATTAGCGGACTTACTCGACCCGACACTTTAAGGAGCACACCAATGACGACGACTACCGAGCAGCCGGTCACCCAGCGCCCCGCCAGCGCGGAAGACGAGCGCCTGATCGCGCGCTTCCTCTACGACGAAGCCGAAATGATGGACAACATGCAGTGGGAGGACTGGCTCGACTGCATGCACGAAGACGTTGACTACTGGGCGCCGGTCCGCGAAAACCGCGTGGCCCGCGAGCGCAAGGAGGAGTTCTACCCGAAGGGCACCTCGGTCTACTTCGAGGAGTCCAAGGCGTTTCTGCGCCAGCGCGTTGTGCGCCTGAACACGCACATGGCGTGGGCGGAGGAACCGCCGTCACGCTCGCGTCACATGCTGACCAACCTGCGCATCGATGAGCGCAGCGACGGGGCCTTCGCGGTTCGCTCGAACTTCATGATCTACCGCTCGCGCGGCGAGCGTTACCAGGACACCATTGCGGGCGAGCGTCGCGACGTCATCGTCCGCGACCCGGATTCGCGCTACGGATTCTTAGTGCTCGAGCGCGAGATCCGCTTCGATATGGCCACCATTCTTGTCAAGAACCTCTCCCTGTTCTACTAAGGAAAGGACCTGCATATGACCGCACAGATCGAAACTACGAACCTGCTTCGCATCGGCGTTGTCGTCTACGACCTCGACGCCAAGATCAAGGAATACTCCCGCATCTACGGCATCACCGACTGGGAAACGGGCGAGCACGCGCCTACCGACGCCATCGCGCACGGCCGCCGCACGGTGGCCACTCCGGGCACGTGGCGCAGCGCCGTGGGCACCACGCCAGCCGTTGAAGGCGAGCAGGGACCGGGCGGCCGCCCGGCCTCCAGCCTGACCTTCGAGCTCATCGAGCCGACCGGCGGCGAAAGCCCGTTCAACGAGTTCTTGCGCACCAAGCGCGAGGGCATCGCTTTCCTGCAGGTCCGCTCCACGGCGGCCGACGAGGCGGCGGTTGCCAAGCACTTCGAGTCGCTCGGCTACGACGTCGCCTACACCGCAACGGTGGACGGCACCACGCGCACCTTCTATGACACCCGCGAGAACCTGGGCGGCTTCCTCGTGGAGATGCTCCCGGCCAGCGCCGAAGACCCGGCCGCGGTGAGCACCGATACGCGCCCGACCCAGCCGGTGCAGGGCATGTACCACTTCGGCGTGCTCGTCCACGACGTCATGGCCGCGCTGCCCCACTACCGCGACGTCTTTGGCATCCAGCGCTTCGAGATGAAGACGTGGGAGACCGGCTTCGGCCGCCTGGACAAGCCCTACTACCGCGGCAAGGACGGCGATACCGGCTACTTCACCGCGCAGGGCACCGCCGGCGACTTCGGCTTCGAGATCATCTCGGTCAACCACGGCGACTGCCACTACAACCGCGAGTTCTTCGACGAGCGCGGCCCCGGCATCCACCACTACTTCGCGTGGATGACCACCGAGGACGCCGACTGGGACGAGGTCGTCGCCTCCATGACCGAGGCCGGCCACCCGCTGTGCATGGGCTCCGGCCTGCGCGGTGGCGCCGCCGAGTTCGGCTACTTCGACACCTTCGAGGCGCTCGGCGGCTACCTCATCGAGATCGTCATCCGCCGCGAGCCCCCGAAGCCCGAATTCGCCGCGCCGGACTGGGTCGTCGACTTTGAGGAGCTCGTATGATCCGCATTATCCACCGGGGAGCGACCGACTCCCCCGAACAGTTGCTTGCCGACGTCGCCTCGCTGCGCCAGCGCGAAGGCATCAAAGAGGCAGAAGCGTACCAGACCCTCGCGGTCGAGGATGAAGACTGCGCGGTGGCGATTCTGGCGGAGCAGGTGGCTGACTATGCCGCGGTCGTCGAGAAGCTGCCCGAGCTGCCGCACCTGCACCAGTTCGTACAAGATGGCGCGACCGAGCTCTACGAGCAGTCCGCATACGCCCTGGTCGACGGCGTCTGGGCACCGGAAGCAGGCAGCGATTCCCGCATCATGTGGCCGGCGAGCGGACCGGTGAGCATTGTCATCCAGAACGCCTTTGTAGACAACCCCGAGATGCGGGCGCTCACCGCCCAGGAGATCACCGAGACACGCCGCGAGCCGGGCTGCTGCTACTACGCGTGGATGGAGAACCTGGAGCTGCCTAACCACCTCATGCTGCTCGAGGTGTGGGCGGACCAGACGATCTACGACCACCACTGGTTCGGCCGCATGGCCACGGGCGAGTACCGCGGCGACTCCGGGCGTACAGCGACCACGCCGCAGCGCGGTGCGCTCACCCGCGAGTTCTACCGGCAGCAATCCTTCGAGTACCACTACGGCCGCCTGTTGCCCGCGGCCACCGAAAACTATTCCCACTCTGTTGTGTGGTCCGCGCGCTAGCCGGCCACCCCCCCCCATCCCACCCTTTGGAGAAAACCACATGACCAACATCACGCACGCTCCGCCGGCCGATCACGCGAAGCACGAGCGCACACCGAAAGAGCGACGCCTCGCGCTCGCCTCCTCCTTCCTCGGCTCTACCGTGGAGTACTACGACTTCCTGCTCTACGCGGCGGCGGCCGGCCTGGTCTTCCCGCAGCTCTTCTTTGCAAACATCGACCCGCGCCTGGGCACGATGCTCTCCTTCGTCATCTTGCTGACCGGCTACCTCTCCCGCCCGATCGGCTCGATGGCGTTCGGCCACTTCGGCGACAAGTACGGCCGCAAGAACGTCCTGGTGATCACGCTGTTGACGATGGGGCTGGTCTCCATCTCCATCGGCTTGATGCCTTCTTCGCAGGTCATTGGCGCTGCCGCACCGATCCTGCTGGTCATCCTGCGTATCGTCCAGGGCATCGCCATTGGCGGCGAATGGGCGGGTGCCACCTTGATGGCGATGGAGAACTCCACGGCCAAGAACAAGGGCTTCGGTGCCTCCATCGCGATCGCCGGTGGCCCGGCGGGTGCCATCCTGTCCACGCTGGTGCTCGCGGTGTTCGCTCAGATGTCCGGCGACAACTTTGCCAACCCGGAGCAGTACTTCGTCACCGACTGGGGCTGGCGCGTGCCGTTCCTGTTCTCGGCGGCCATCGTCATTGTCGGCCTGTTCATGCGCGCGAACGTGAAGGAATCCCCCGAGTTTGAGGCCGCCCGCCGCGCTGGCAAGGTGCACACCGGCGTGCCGCTGGTGCGCATGCTCAAGGAGGCTCCGCGCGAGCTCGTCCTCGGCGCGCTCGCCGGTATGGCCGGCCTGTTCGTCCAGGGCCTGCAGGGGTCGTTCATGGTGCCCTACATCGTCAACGCCACGGCGGACACGGCATCGCCGGTCAGCCGCTCGACGGCGCTGATGATGGTGACCGTCGGCTCGGCGTTCGCGATCTTTGTCATGCCGGCGCTCGCCGCCCTGTCCGACCGCCTCGGTCGGCGCCGGGTGATGCTCGCGGGCGGGCTCGTCTCTATCGTCGGCATCTGGATTGTCTTCAACATGATCGACTCCGGTGACCCGACCAAGATCTGGCTGGGCATGGTCCTGCTCGTGTGCGTGGTGCAGCCCGCGCAGTACGGCCCGATCGGTGCCTTCATTTCCGAGAAGTTCGTGCCCGAGCTGCGCTACACCGGCTCCGGGATTACGTACCAGGCGGCGTCGATCCTCGGCGCGGGTACCGCCCCGCTGGTTGCGACCCGCTTTGTCACCCCCGAGACCGGGCTGACCCCGCTGGCCATCATCATCTCCGGGCTCTTCGTCATCTCCTCGCTGGCGATCTTCTTCTCCAAGGAGACCGCCCACCACATGAGTCACGCTGAGCGCTTTACCGAGACCAACCTGTTCAAGGGCTAAGCGCGCGTTCCGCGCTCGCCTTGCAAAAGTCCCCGCCACCCCCTTTCGGCGGGGACTTTGCGGTAGTACGGGCCCGCGTTACCCCCGACCGGACCACCGGGGCCACCCCCGCCGTTCCGCCTAGCGGAACCTTATCTCTTTGTTCCCACATTTGTGGAATGCTCATTCCAGAGGTTGCGGTGAGGCGTCTCACAACTCCTGTTTGAGCGCACCTGCAGCACATTTTGCCCAAGAGCATTCTCACTCTGGCTTTCACAGCACGTCGATTGGAGCTTTCCATGCAAAACGAACGTCCCTCCCTTGGCGCTCCCTCCCTGGAACGCCCCGCAGGGCTAGACACCAACCTTGATGTCAGCAAAATGGTGGATCCCGACAAGGGGCTCGTCGATCGCCGCATCTTCAGCGACGAGCAGATCTACCGCCAAGAAATGCGCCGCATTTTCGCGCGCTCCTGGCTGTTCATCGCGCACGAGTCCCAGTTCACCAAACCCGGCGACTTCTTCCAGACCTACATGGGTGAGGACCCGGTCATCGCGGTGATGAACAAGCAGAAGGAAATCCGCGTCCTGCTCAACAGCTGCCGCCACCGCGGTGCCCGCGTCTGCCGCGCAGACCACGGCCGCACCAAGAACTTCACCTGCACCTACCACGGCTGGGCCTACAACCTGGACGGCGAGCTCATCTCGGTGCCGGGCGAGCACTACTACAACGACGAGTTTGATAAGGCCAAGTGGGGCCTGTCTGCCGTCCCGCGCGTGGAGAGCTACAAGGGCCTCATCTTTGCCAACTGGGACGCCGACGCGGAGCCGCTCGAGGATTCGCTGGGCGATATGCGCTGGTATATCGACGCGTTCATGGACCGCGACCCGGAGGGCACCTACGTTGTCGAGGGCGTGACCAAGTGGGTCCTCGACGGCAACTGGAAGCTCGCCGCCGAGCAGTTCGCCACCGACTGGTACCACGTGACCATGTCGCACGCCTCGGCGCTGATGATCCTCTCGCCTTCCGGCAAGGGCCCGAAGAAGGAGATCGCGGAGCGCACCGGCCGCCAGTTCACCGACGAGCACGGCCACGGCGCAGGCTTCCCGGTCCACCCCAAGAACCGCTTCGACGCGCAGCCGGTCCACGAGTACTACGACTACGAGTTCCTCAAGGAGCGCCTGTCGGAAGAGCAGGTCACGGGCCCGCTGACCAACGGCCACGCCACGGTCTTCCCCAACTTCTCCTACCTGCCCGTCAACGGTTCCATCCGTGTGTGGCACCCCAAGGGGCCAAACAAGATGGAGGTGTGGGCATGGACGGTGCTGGACCGCAGCATGCCGGAGGACGTCGCGAAGGCGCAGCGCCTCTACAACCTGCGCACCTTCGGCCCGTCCGGCGTCTTTGAGCAGGACGACGGCGAGAACTGGTCCGAGTGCCAGGCCAACGCCGGCGCCTTCATGGTCGCCAACACCGCCCTGAACTACCAGATGGGCCTGGACAACGTGGAATCCCGCGAGGGCTACCCCGGCATGACCTCGGAGCTGTACTCCGACGCCGCCGGCCGCGGCCTCTACCGCCGCTGGCGCGAGCTGATGAACACCCCCGCCTGGCACGAAGAAGCTTAAAAACACACTCCGCCACCGCACCCGCACTGAAAGGAAACATCTGCCATGTCTGACGCCATCAAAGTCGCTGTTCTGGACGATATCGAGCAGGAAGAGGCCATCGTCATCTCCCCGGAGACCTCCGGCTACAAGGACGCCATCGCAGTCTTCCGCACCGAGGACGACGAGGTCTACGCGATTAACGACGAGTGCACCCACGAGGTCACCTCGCTTGCCGACGGCTGGGTCGACGGCACCGAAGTCGAGTGCCCGCTCCACGCCGCGAAGTTCTGCCTCAAGACCGGCGAGGCCCTGTGCATGCCGGCCACCGAGAACGTGAAGACCCACAAGGTCGAGCTTCGCGGCGAGGAGATCTGGCTGACCCCCGGTGTCGCCGCGGAAGGTGTTGAGTAGACCATGACGGCTTCGACCACAATCATCGGCGGCGGCATCGGCGGCTTTACCGTTGCCCGCGAACTTCGCGCCAAGGGGGTTGACGCCCCCATCACCATCATCGACCCCGAGGGCATCCCGTACGACCGCCCGCCGCTGAGCAAGGACGTGCTCGCCGGGTCCAAGGACCACGACGCGCTGTGCTTCGTGCCGGAAGACTGGTACGCCGAAAACAACGTCACCATTGTCAAGGACAAGGTCGTGCGTATCGACGGCAAGGGCAAGACGCTCGTCCTCGAGAATTCGGACCCGCTGCCCTACGAGAACCTGGTCCTGGCCACCGGCGGGTTCGCCCGCATCGGCAAGACCCCGGGTTTTGAGGAGCACACCACCGTGCTGCGCACCTTCGACGACGCGTGCACCCTGCGTAGCGCGATGGGCGAGGGCAAGCGCCTCGGCATCGTCGGCGCCGGCCTGATCGGCGCCGAGGTTGCCGCGCAGGCCCAGGAGCTGGGTACCGAGGTCGTGCTGATCGACCCGGCCCCGGTCTCGCTGATCCCGGCGGTCGGCGAGGAGCTGGCCAAGCGACTCCACGACCTGCACGCGGCGCACAACGTGAAGTTTGTCCGCGGCATGACCACCGAGATCACCGACGACGGCGACCACAAGACCATCCACGTCGACAACGATGACTCCTACGAGGTCGACCACGTACTGCTGTGCATCGGCCTGATCCCGGAGACCGCACTGGCTGAGTCCCTGGGCCTGGACATCGACAACGGCGTGATCGTCGATACGCAGCAGCGCACCTCCCTGCCGGGCGTGTGGGCCGTTGGTGACTGCGCGCGCCTGCGCAACGAGGACGGCACCCTTGAGCGTCGCCACGAGCACTGGGACAGCGCGGTGCAGGACGCGAAGGTGGCGGCGGCCTCCATCGCGGGCGTCGACGCACCGAAGGGCAGCGCGCCCTGGTTCTGGTCCGATCGCTACGGCGTGCACGTCGAAGGCGTGGGCGACATGTCCGCCCCGGGCGAGACCTTCATCCGCCCCGACGCGGACGGCAACCCCGCAGTCGCCTTCCGCGTCGCCGACGGCACCACCCTGGTTGGCGCTGCCAGCTACAACGACTCGAACGCGGTGCGCGCCGCCCGGCGCATCATCGACCGCGAGATTCCGGTAACTCCCTCCAAGCTCATTGACCCCTCGATCCAGTTGAAGAAGCTGGCTCGCTAACGACGGATGTGATTTCCCATGACTGACTATCTACGCAGAGAAGATGTCTCGCTCGGAAGCCGTGTGGACGCCGAGCAGTACTACGAACTTCTCAACTTCTACAACGATGAGGCGGCGCTTCTCGACGAGGGCCGCTACACCGACTGGCTGCAAAACTTCGACGAGGACCTGGAGTACTGGGCACCGACGCGCACCAACCGCACGCGTCGCCAGCAGGCGCTCGCCATCGCCGACCGCGACGGGCTCGCCTACTACGACGAGACCCACAGCTCCCTGGCCTGGCGCATCCGCCGCTTCGACTCCGGCATGGCCTGGTCCGAAGATCCGCCGTCGCGCACCCGCCACCTGATCACCAACCTCATCGCCTTCCACGGCACCGTCGCGGAGACGGAGGAAGACGTGATCGAGACGCGGACCAACTTCATGGTCTACCGCACCCGACTCGAGCACGAGGAAGACATCTTCGTCGGCACGCGCACGGACCTGTTGCGCCGCACCGAGGACGGCTACAAGGTCTTTGACCGCCGCATCCTGCTCGACATCAATGTCCTGAATTCCAAGAACATCTCCACCTTCTTCTAGGGCGTGAACACGATGATCGAGGGACAAAAGGTACTGATTACGGGTGGCGCTTCGGGGCTGGGCAAGGCGCTCGCCGCGCGGTTTGTCGACGAAGGCGCGAGCGTGAGCATCGTCGACCTCGACTTGGACCGCGCGCGCGAGGCCGCCGAGGAGATCAACCCCGACAAGGTGCTGCCGCTGGCTGCGGATGTGCGCGAGCCGGCGTCGCTGCACGCGGCCGTCGACAAGCATATTGCCACCTACGGTGAGCTCGACACGGTGATCCCGAACGCCGGGATCTGGGACTTCTACCGCTCGTTCACCCGCTTGAGCGGCGAGGAGATCGCCGCGCTTTTCGACGAAGTCATGGCCGTCAACGTCAAGGGCTACCTACTTACCGCCGAGGCGACCTGGCGGCACCTGCTCAAGACCAACGGCTCGATCATCTTCACGCTCTCCAACTCGGCGTTCTACGCCGCGGGCGGCGGGCCGTCGTACACCGCGTCGAAGTTCGCGGGGCGCGGCCTGGTGGTGCAGCTCGCCTACGAGCTGGCACCGAAGATCCGCGTCAACGGTGTCGCGGTAGGCGGGATGCGCACGTCGCTCTCCGGCCCGGCCGCAAGCGGGCTCGGCGATCGCTCCGTCTCGGAGATCTTCGACCGCCGCCCTGGTGGCTCCAATCCCTATATTCCGCTCCACGATATTTCGCTCGACCCAGCGACCTTCACCGGGTCGTACGTGCTGCTTGCTTCCAAGCAGGACGCGGGCAATATCACCGGGCACATTATCAACGTCGATGGCGGCATCGCCGCCCGAGGATTCGCAAAGTCTGCAGGAGGCGATGACCTATGATCGTGTATGGCGTTCAGCAAGATCCCAATGATGTGGATGTCAATCCATGTACCCAACTGTGCCGGCATGAGCGGCACTTCCAAAACCGCATAGCCCTGTGGTACGAAGGCCAGTCCTTCACCTACGCCGAGTTCACCAAAGAGGTGCGCCGCTGGGCCGCGCACTTTGTCGACGCCGGCGTGAACAGCGGCGACCGCATCGGCTACATCGGGCAGAACTCCCGTTCCTTCCTCTTCGCCATGTTCGGCGCGTGGTGGATCGGTGCGACGTTCATGCCGTTTAACTTCCGCCTCTCCGCACCGGAGACCGCCAAGCTCTTCCTGCTAGGCACCCCGCACACTGTTGTGGTGGAGGGCTCGCACGTGGGCAAGGCGAAGTCCGTCTTCGGTATTGAAAAGCACCACATCGTGGTCGTCGACGATGACCCGGCGGCGCCCGTGGACGAGGAGATCCCGCTGTTTTGGTCCGCGACCTCCAAGTTCACCAACGAGGGCACCGAGAGCCTGCGCAAGCCCGGTGCCAGGACCATGCAGGACCTCGCCCTGCTGCTGTTCACCTCCGGCACGACCGGCCTGCCGAAGGGTGCCGAGCTCTCCTTCGGCAACCTGTGGTGGAACTCCATCAACGTCGACACCCTGGTGGATACCCGCCCCGGCGACACCTCGCTGGCCGTGGCTCCGATGTTCCACGTCGGCGCGCTGAACTCCTTTGCCATCCGTTCCTTCTTCCGCGGCAACACGCTCGTGGTCCAGCGCGCCTTCAACCCGCAGGCCACGCTCGCGCTGTTGGAAGAGCACAAGATCGGCTCGGTGTTTATGGTCCCGGCGATGCTTTCCGCCATCGCGCAGACCGAGGAGTTCCAGACCGCCGACTTGTCCAACCTGCGCGCGATCATCTGCGCTGGCGCGCCCGTGCCGCCCGCGCTGATTAAGAAGTACGGCGAAAAGGACATCAACATCCAGCAGGCTTGGGGGCTGACCGAGACCGCCCCGTTTGCCACCTACCTGCCGGCGGACATGACCAAGTCCAAGCTGGGTTCCTGCGGCTTCCCCATGCCGCACACCCAGGTCAAGCTCATGGACCCCGACACCGGCGAGCGGATCAAGGAGCCGGGCCGCCACGGCGAGATGTGGGTGAAGGGCCCGAACGTCGCCCTGGGCTATTGGAACAACCCGGAGATGACGCAGAAGTCCTACACCGCCGGCTGGTTCCACTCCGGTGATATCGGCTACGTCGACGAGGACGGTTTCTACTACATCGTCGACCGCCTCAAGGACCTGATCATCTCCGGCGGCGAGAACGTCTACCCCGCCGAGGTGGAGCGCATCCTGGCCGAGGACCCCTCCTTTACCCGCGCCGCCGTCGTCGGCGAGTTCGACGAGAAGTGGGGCGAGAAGATCGTCGCGGTCATCGAGCGTATCGACGACAGCGAGATCACCCTCGAGCGCGTCCGCGACCACTGCTCGCGCCACCTCGCACGCTACAAGCTGCCGTCGAAGGTGGTCGTGGTGGACGAACTGCCGCGTAACTCCGGCGGCAAGCTGGACAAGCTCTTCCTGCGCCAGGCGGTGCGCGAGGGCACGATCGGGGAGGTCGTCTCGTGAGTTTCCAATACGTCAAGGACCACCCGGTACGCCACACCTACCCCTACGGTGCCAACGACGTCATCCTGCCGTACGACAACGCGGAAGCGCTGGCGCAGCGAATCAGTGAGGTCTTTGCCACGGATCCGAAGTGCCGCCGAGTGATTGTGCCCGTGGAGCCGGACAACGTGGAAGAGATCTCCGCCTGCGAGGATGCCGGCATGCGCTACGTGCTCGACGTGCAGCTGCGCACCGGCGAGGAGCACGCCCTCATGGTTGCCGAGCCCGACTGGGTGGCCAACCAATCCACCGACACGAAGAACCTGGAGCTGACATGAGTTTTATCGACGATTGGAACGCCATGTACGAGAAAGTGCATGACGTGAAAGAGACCCTGCAGCTGTACCCCATCGAGGGCAACACGGAGGTAGTCAAGCTGGGCATGCCGCTGACCCAGGCGGTCTCGCAGCCTGCGGGCATGTTCTCCGCGCCGGCGCTGTTCGGCCTTGCCGACCTGTCCGCCACGTGGCTGGCCATGCAGCAGGTGCCGAAGGGGGTGTTCCCCCTCGCGGTGGCCTCGAACATCAACGTGGTGTCCAACGTGAACTCGGGCGATGCCATCTCCACCTCGCGCATCGTGCGCGCCGGCCGGACGATCATCGTCACCGACACGGAGATCCACTCCGAGGAGACCGGCAAGCTTTTGGCGAAGGTCGGCTGCACCTACTCGCTGCCGCCGCAGAAGCGCTAGCACGGCTGGATACGAAAGCGCCCCGAAAACTGCGTGTTTTCGGGGCGTTTTGCGTGCCTTAGGCGACCGGTTTGACCAGGCGCTTGGCCAGCGGGGTGCAGGCACCGACGATGAATCCGAGGGTGAGTGCCGAGACGATCGTGGCCTCGCGGGCGGCTTCGAAGTTGCCCACCCAGAGGATGGACAGCACCACCGCGAGTGCGACGCACGTGATGTCGAAGACGAGCTTGACCTTGTAGAAGGGCTTTCGCGTGAGCGTCGAGATGGTGGCGACGAACCCCTCTCCCGGGAGGAACACCGCGTTCGCGGTAGCCAAGATGGACACGCCGAAGCCGAGGAACACAAGGCCGAGCGCAACTTCGAGCGCCTGGAGGGCGTAGGCGTCAGTCACCAGCGGGCGAAACGCGTACATCCACCCGTCGAGGCTCGCGCTGCCCACAATCAGGGCGGGCAGCTGCAGCCAGTACCTGGGCGGGAAGTCCTGGCGCAGCATCAGCCACTGGGCGGCGATGAGGAAGAGGTTGAGCGCGAACGTCCACCCGCCGAAGCTCAGCCCCCCAATCAGCGTCATGGCGTAGACGGGAGAAGACACCGGCGGCGTGCCGAGCTGGCTGGTGGTGACTAAGGCGGTGCCGCCCATCATGACCACGATGGCAAACACTGAGTACGCGTAGTCTCTCGGCCGCGCCCGCGAAATGGTGTTGTGCATAGTGCTTTTATCCCCTATGTAAGGCGCAAGGGCACCCAAACGAGCGTGTCTGGGTGCCCCTGGAGTGAAGGAAAAGGTTTAGAAGTGGCGCTTGAGCCACTCGATGATCACCTGGTTGAACTCTTCGCTGCGCTCAACCTGCGACCAGTGACCGGTCTGCGAGAACAGGTGCGCATCCGCGTTCGGGATGGTCTGCACCAACTCCCAGGTGCGGGAGACCGGGATGACCGCGTCCTGCATGCCGTGGATGAGCAGCACCGGGATTTCCAGCTCGGCGAGCTTGTCAAAGTCGAGGGGCAGGGCGTCGCGGTCGCGGTCGCGAGCGGCAACGACCTCCTTGAGGCGGTCGCTGGCGGTGTCGTTGAGTGCGGACTCGTAGCGCAGCTTGACCAGCTCGTCGCTCACCAGGGTCTTGTCCACCACGAAGAGCTCGAGCGTATCGCGGATGCCCTCCTCGGTCAGGGTCGGGTTCGAGTGGCCTTTCAGCGCCTTGGTCAGCTTCGCGCCGCCGGTACCCATGGAGACGATGCCCGAGAGGCGCTCCGGGAAGTCGAGCGCGAATTGGAACGCGAGCCAGCCGCCCAGGGAGTTGCCCACGATCCAGGTCTTCTCAATGCCCAGGGCATCCAGTACGCGCACCGCGTGGCGGACCCACTCGCGGATGCCGTACTCGGTGCCCGGCGCGGCGATGGATTGGCCGTAGCCGATGGAGTCGATGGCGATGGTGCGGCCGACCTCGGAAATCTGGGGCAGGTTCAGCCACCAGTTCGCCGCGGCGGTCACGCCGGTGCCGGAGCCGTGCAGGAAGAGGATCGGCTCGCCCTCGCCAAGGTCGTGGTAGTGGGTCAGCTCGCCCGGTGCCGTTTCAATCCACTTGTCCTCCAGGCCGAAGAACGGGTCGGTGGTGTAATCCGGAATGTTTACGGTAGTCATGTCGTACTCTCCTTGTGTGGTTGGTGGTTAGTTAGCCAGCATGATGCCGAAACCGGCGATGTATTCCTTGATGGCCCGGTAGTACTCGAACTCGATGTCGTAGCTGCCCCCAGTTGCCTCTGCCAGGGCCGAGAAGCCGGCGACCCAGGTGCGCACCTCGTGCGAGGAGTGCCCTGCTTCGCGGTCCATGCCCTCGACGGTGTAGGAGTCGAATGCCGTGGGGTCCCCGGATGCGCAGCGGCGCATGAACTCGCGGTCCCACTCGGGGTTGAGGTCCAAGATGTTGGTCATCTCGCCGGCGGCGAACTTACGGCCGGTGGAAATGACGCGCTCCTGGCGCTCGGCGCGTGCCTCCGGGGTGGGGTAACGGCCGTTGAGCATGAGCTTGCGCGCCTTCTCATCGGCGGTGACCCACTGCGGCACCGGCGGGTCGTGGGACAGGCCGCCGGAAGAGATGAGCAGGATCTTCTTGTCCTGCGCGGCCGCCCAGCTACCGATCGCCTTGCCCAGCAGGCGCACGCGCTTCATCGGCACAAAGGGGCGGGCCAGGCCGTTGACGTAGACGGCGATGACGGGCTTGGCCGCGATGTCGCCGTAGATGATCTCCATCGGCTGCACCGCGCCGTGGTCGATTTCCATGCGGCGCGAAATCGCTACGTCGACCTCGTTGTCCATGATGAACTGGGCCAGGTCCTGCGCCAGCTCCTCCGGCGTGTCCAGGAAGCCCTCCTGCGAGTCGTAGTCGCCGACGCCGACCGACTGGAAGCCGACGCAGAACGGCGGCATGTGGTCGTAGAAGAAGCCGTTGTAGTGGTCGGGCGCGAAGTTGATGATCAGGTCCGGGTCGTAGTCCTTGACGAACTCGCGGACCTTTTCAAAGCTGCCCTCCATCTCCTGCTTCACCTCCTCGCCTGGATCGTTGTAGCCCAGCAGTGGCGAGTGCGACATTGCCACGAGTTTGACTGTCATGTTCCGTTTCCTTCCTTAGTTGTCCGTGTCGGCCTGGTACGCGCGGACGTGTGCTGCGCGCTTGTACGATTCCCACGCCTGGCCGGCCTGCGCGTTGAGCGTCGCCGCCGCGACGAAGCGGTCGGGCCGGACGAGCACGGTGCCCACCGCGCGGGTATCGAAGAAGCCCTTGAGCGCGCCAGTGATGTCCGAGACCACCTCGGTGCCCTCCGACACGTACTGCTTCGCCCACTCGACCTGCGTCGGGCTGACCACGCAGACCAGCTTCACCTCGGCTGCGGCCAGCTCGGCGAGCTGCTTTGGCGTGAACAGTCGGGCCGGGTCGACGCCCCAGCTCAGCACTGCGTGGTTGAGGCCCAGCGCTTCGTCGAGAAGCACTGCTTCGCCTTCGTATTCCACCTTCGGCTGGATCAGCTGCAGGCCGACCGGCGATAATTTGTTCACCGCGACGCGCGAGGTGACGATCCGCGGGCGACGCGCGGGGTCGTTCGAGCGATCCGCCACGCCAGGCTTGAGCGTGGCCTGGTCCACCACGGCGCCGCGGCTGTAGCGCGGCACCGGCTTGAACTTCATGTCGGCGAAGTAGTCCTTGACCCGCGGTGAGAGGTTCATCAGCTTCGCGGCGGTGTCGCGCACGAAGGCGACCTTCTTGTCGGTCGGCTTGATCACCGTGCCGAAGGTCATGGACAAGTCGATCATGGCCTTGGCGTGGTCGCGGCGCTCGACGTCGTACGTGTCGAGCAGCGAGGGGCTGAACTTGCCCTGCAGCACGCCGGCGAGTTTCCACGCCAGGTTGGTCACGTCCCGGATGCCGGAGTTGTAGCCCTGCCCCATCCACACTGGCATGAGGTGGGCGGCGTCGCCGGCGATGAGCACGTTGCCCTTGCGGAACGTGCGCGCCATGCGGCCGTGGTGGGTGAACACGCGGCGGCGGATCACGTCGAGCTTGGTGCCCTCGGGGATGTGCTCGGCGAGTAGTTCCTCGATGAAGGCGTTGTCTTCGACCTTTTCGGTGGGTTCGTCGTCGAAAAGCATGAACTCCCAGCGCCGCACCCCGCGCGGCAGGCCGATGGAGACGTAGGGTCGGTTCGGGTCGGCGCCGAGATAGACGTTGGGGGCACCGAGCGGGTCGTTGTTCACATCCACGACGACCCAGCGTGTGGAGGGCGACTTCCCTTCGAACTCGGTGCCCATCCACTTGCGGGTAAAGGAGCGGCCGCCTTCGCAGCCCACGAGGTACTTCGCGGTGACGGTCTCCTGCTCGCCGGTGCGCTCCTCGCCCTCCTCGCCGCGCACGATGTCAAAGGTTGCGCGCACGCCGCCGGCAACCTCTTCGATCTTGACCAGCTCGCGGCCGAACGTGGTGGTGACGTGGGGGAAGCGGGACAGGCCGTCGAAGGAGGCCTTGTCCGCGAGCGGCTGGAGGAAGCCGAACTTGCGGGGCCAGCCGTAGGGCTCGCCTTGCGGGTTGTTGGTCAGGATGACGTTGCCGGCGCCGTCGACAAGCCGCATGATGTGGTGGGGGATGGTGTAGGGCAAGAACTCTTCGGCCAGGCCCATCGCCTGGATGGTGCGCATGGATTCGTCATCGAGGCCGACGCCGCGCGGGTAGTCGATGAGCTGGTCGCGCTTTTCCATCACCGCGACGGAGACGCCGCG
Source organism: Corynebacterium sp. p3-SID1056 (assembly GCF_025152525.1). Lineage (GTDB taxonomy): Bacteria > Actinomycetota > Actinomycetes > Mycobacteriales > Mycobacteriaceae > Corynebacterium. Next base: position 260,281 of record NZ_JALXXL010000002.1, on the reverse strand, counting down.
GATGCCGAGCAGGTTTGCCAGCGCGAGGCCGACGGGGCCGGTACCGATGACCAGCACGTCAACGTCTGCGTTCGCTGCACTCATGTCAGGCTCCTTCCTCTCCACCATATCTCGCAGCAAGTGAGTCGCTTCACCTTGCTTGCGTCTATTCAAAGCCAATCACACGCTCGACTAAGCGCACCCTCAATTCCGCCTCGCGGAACACATTTGTAAATTCGGGGGGAATGTTGGGGACGCCCACCCGAAAACCCACCCGCTTTTCCCGGCGCGTTCCGTGACGCGGAATACGTCGCCCGGTCGCCGCGCGCCCTGCATAGGCTCTCGTACATGAGCAACGCAACTGAGAGGAACGAGCAGGCTGTCCGCGATGCCGCGGCCGCGCTCGTTGACGCATATGCAACCGGCAACCCGATTCCGCCCCTGCGCGATTCCTTCGAGGGCATGGACATTGCGGATGCCTACCGCGTGCAGAAGGCGCAGATCCCCGCGCTGACCGCCAAGTGGGGCGAGATCGTCGGCCGCAAGGTGGGCCTGACTTCTCTGGCGATGCAGAAGCAGCTGGGCGTCGACTCCCCCGACTTCGGCTTCTTCACCAAGGCCCAGCTCTACCGCGACGACGCGCGCATCGCGGCCGACACCTTCATCTCGCCGAAGGTGGAGCCGGAGTTCGCGTTTCTGCTGAACAAGGAGCTTTCCGGCGGCAACACCACGCGCGCTGACGTCGCGGAGGCGATCGAGTCCGTGCACGCCGCGATCGAGATCATCGATAGCCGCATCAAGGACTGGGACATCACGCTGCCCGACACCATCGCAGACAACGCCTCCTGCGGCGCAGTCGCGATCAGCGAGGCACCGCTCGATGTCGCACTCGAGGATCTCAATGCGACAACGTGCTCGCTGCTTATCGACGGCAACGTCACCGGCACCGGCAAGGGCGAGGACGTCCTCGGCGACCCGCTCGAAGCCGTCGCGTGGCTGGCGAACATCCTGCACGAGCAGGGCGACGTGCTCGCGGCGGGCCAGTGGGTCCTTCCCGGCAGCATCACCAGCGCAGCCCCCGTGGATGCGGGAAGCTCCGCCACCGCCGACTTTGGCAGCCTCGGCACCTTGACCATTCACTTCTAATACCCAAACTCTTAAAGACCAAGGAGTGCGCATATGACCACCCCAGTGACCGAACGCCCGTTTACCGCCGCGATCGTCGGCTCCGGCAACATCGGCTCGGACCTGCTGATCAAGCTGCTCGAGCGCAGCGAGCTGATCAACCCGACGTACATGGTCGGCATCGACCCCGACTCCGACGGCCTGAAGCGCGCCGCGGACAAGGGTCTGACTGTCTCGGCCGAGGGCGTCGACTGGCTGCTGAACTTGCCGAAGGACGAGCTCCCCGACTTCGTTTTTGAGGCAACCTCAGCAGGGGCACACGCCGCGAACGCGCCGCGCTACCGCGAGGCGGGCATCCACGCCGTCGACCTCACCCCGGCTGCGGTGGGCCCGTACGTCTGCCCGCCGGTCAACCTCGATGCGGTGGACGATGTGTGGAATGTGAACATGATTACCTGCGGCGGCCAGGCGACCACCCCGCTCGTTGCCGCGATCTCTTCTGTGGTTGACGTGGAGTACGCGGAGATCGTCGCCTCGATTTCCTCCAAGTCCGCAGGCCCCGGCACCCGCGCCAACGTCGACGAGTTCGTGGTGACCACCTCCCGCGCACTCGAAGAGGTCGGTGGCGCGAAGAAGGGCAAGGCCATCATCATTCTCAACCCGGCCGAGCCGCCGGTGATGATGCGCAACACCGTTTACGCAGGCGTGCCCGCCGAGGCAGCGGTGCCAGGCGAGCTGCGCGACAAGATCGCTGCCTCCGTTGCAGACATGGTGGCAAAGGTGCAGCAGTACGTGCCTGGCTACGAGCTCACCGCCGACCTGCAGTTTGAAGAGGCCCAGGAACGCTGGGGCGGGCTCGCGCGCGTCACCGCCCTGGTGCAGGTGCGCGGCGCCGCCGACTACCTGCCGGATTTCGCCGGCAACCTCGACATCATCACCTCCGCCGCGACCAAGACGGGCGACCTGCTGGCGCAGAAGATTCTTGACGGCTCTGACAACAAGGAAGGGAACTAAGACCCATGAGCTTCACCACTTTTGAGCACAAGCCTCCGTACAAGGTCCGCGTCAACGACACCACGCTTCGCGACGGCTCGCACGCGGTCACCCACCAGTTCACCGTCGAGCAGGTACGCGATGTCACCCGCGCGCTCGATGCTGCCGGCGTCCAGGTCATCGAGGTCGCCCACGGCGACGGCCTCGGCGGCTCCACCTTCAACTACGGCTTCTCCGGCACCAACGAGATGGACCTCATCGAGGCCGCAGCCCAGGAAGCCAAGCAGGCGAAGATCGCTGCGCTCGCGCTGCCGGGCCTGGCTACTCTGCAGGACATCACCGAGGCCAAGGAGCGCGGCATCAAAATGCTGCGCGTGGCCACCCACTGCACCGAGGCGGACATCTCCCCGTCGTACTTCGAGCACGCCCGCAACCTGGGCCTGGAGACCGCCGGCTTCCTCATGCTCTCCCACATGGCGAGCCCGCAGAAGCTCGCCGAGCAGGCGCGCATCATGGCCGATGGCGGCTGCCAGTGCGTGATGGTCGTCGATTCGGCCGGCCATCTCATCTTGGAGGAGGTCTCGGAGCGCGTCGATGCGCTCGTGCAGGAGCTTGGCGACGACGCGCAGGTCGGTTACCACGGCCACCAGAACCTTTCCGTGGGCGTGGCCAACTCCGTGCTGGCCGTGCGCGCGGGCGCGAAGCAGATCGACGGCTCCCTCGCGGCGCTCGGCGCCGGTGCAGGCAACTCCCCGACCGAGATCCTCGCCGCCGTCTTCGAGCGCTTCGACATCGAGACCGGCCTGGACACCACCAAGCTGCTCGACGCCGCGGAAGACATTGTCCGCCCGCTGATGACGCGCGTGCCGATCATGGACCGCTCGTCTGTCGTGCAGGGCAAGGCGGGCGTGTACAACTCCTTCCTCATCCACGCGGAGCGTGCCGCCGAGCGCTACGGCGTGCCGGCTGCGGAAATCCTGGAGGAGGTTGGTCGCCGCAAGCTCGTCGGTGGCCAGGAGGACATGATTATCGACGTCGCCGTGGCACTGCAGAAGGAGCGTACTGCCTAGCCCGACGCATTCACACGGAGTCCATTTTCCCAGTGGGTGAAAGTGGACTCCATTAGCATGAGAAAGATGGACCCCATGTCTTCTGAAATCCCAGCGCTCGATTTGGGAGTCAAGCGCAGTTCGACTGCCAAGGTCATGGACATTCTCAAGGTCCTGGCCGATGACCCGCTTGGGGCGTTGGGGGTGACGGAGCTGGCTGCCCGCGCGCAGCTGTCGAAGTCGACGGTGCACCGCATCCTGCAGGAGCTGCTTGCCGCAGACTCCGTGGAACAGGTGGAAAACCAGTACATTCTGGCACCCTGGCTGGTCTCGCAGCTCAACCCCCGCGACACGAACCGTTCGCGGGAGCTGCGCGAGCTGCTCACCCCGTTCTTGGGCCAGATCTACGCGCTCACCCAGCAGACCACGCACCTCGCGGTGCTCAACGGGCTGGAGGTCCTCTACCTGAACAAGCTGACCGGCCGCGACCCGCTGACCAGCCCCTCGCGCGCCGGCGGGCGTGCACCCACCTACTGCACCGGTGTGGGCAAGGTGTTGCTCGCTTACAACCCGAGCGCGGCGAATGCGGTATTAAACAGCCACCTCATCCCCTGGACCCCGCACACCATCACCTCCCCGGAACAGCTGAAGGAGGAACTGGTGGAGATCCGCGCAACCGGCTTCGGCTACGACCGGGAAGAGATCCGACCGGGACTGACCTGCATTGCGGCCCCGATCCACGGCAAGCAGAGCACCGTCGCCGCGCTTTCTATCTCCGGCGAGGCGGGCAAGTTCAACCACGCCGAGTACGCGGGCGTGCTGGAATCGGTCTGCGCCGCCGCATCCAGGGCGCTGAAGATCTAGATCCCCAGCACCGACTTGGCAATGAGGAAGTAGAGAATCAGGCCGGTGGCATCCACCAGCGTGGTGATAAACGGGTTGGCAAAAACGGCAGGGTCGATGCCCAGCTTCTTGCCCACCAGCGGCATCACGCCACCAACGGTGGCGGCCACGGTACAGATGCTCACCAGGGTCAACCCGATGACGGTGCCGATGCTCCACCCGTATACAAAGCCCGCGATGAGGAAGCCCAGGCTGCCGAGCAGCACGCCGAGCAGCATGCCGACGCGCGCCTCGCGGAAGACGACTTTGAGTACATCGCCGGGGCGGACGTCGCCAAGCGCAAGCGCGCGCGTGACGGTGGTGGCGGCCTGGTTGCCCGTATTACCACCGGTACCGATGAGTAGCGGCACGAACAGGGACAGCACGACCATGGTGGCCAAGGTGTCCTCGAAGCGCTCGAGCACCTGGACGGTCAGCGTCGCACCGATGGCGAGCACCAAAAGCCACACCACGCGCGACTTCACAATCTCAAACACCGGCGTAGCAAGGTACGGGCGGCGCAGCGGCTCGGAACCACCCATGCGCGCCTGGTCCTCGGAGTCGGCTTCCTCAAGAATGCGCAGCGCATCGTCGACGGTGAGCAGGCCGACGAGGCGGTGCTCGGTGTCCACGATCGGCAGCGCAAGCCGCTTGCGGTCCGCGCAACGACGCGCCGCTTCCTCCGCCGCCTCGTGCGCCACCGCCAAGTCTGGCTCCTGCATCAAGGCGGCAACCTCGGTCTTTCCGTCGGCGCGCAGCAGGTCACGCAGGCTGACCACGCCGACCAGGCGGCGGTCCTCCTCCACCACCGGCAGGGTGTAGATCGACTCCGCGTCGTCGAGGTGCTTATGGATTTGTTTAATCGCCGCAGAGACCCGCATCGTCGGACGCAGAATAATCAGCTCCGGGCTCATGCGGCGGCCGATGGAGTCCTCCGGGTAGCCCAGCACAATGCCGGTGAGCTCCCGCTCCCCCTCCGACAGGTCTGCGACCAGGCGGGATGCGACGGAGGCCGGCAGCTCGTCGAGAAGCTCGGCACGGTCGTCGGGCTCCATGCCCTCGAAGACCTCGGCCACGCCGGGCACGCGCAGGCCCGAGACGAGGTCGGCCTGCACCGCGGGATCCAGCTCATCGAAGGTGGTGACCGCCACCTCCTTCGGCAGCGTGCGGTAGAACAGGGCGCGCTGCTGGCGGCCCATACGTGCCATGAGCCCGGAAGCTTCCTTCGGAGTGATGTCGGACAGCAGGCTGGACAGCTCGGCGACATCCTTAGTTCGCAGCGCCGCCTCAACCTCGCGCTCGAATGCCACATCGATCATTTCCGCCACCACCAGCCCTTTACCTGCGCCACAATTGCATCCCGGACTTTAGCACGGCGGGCACTGCGCAGGGGCTTTTCGCTTGACGACGGGAGCGTGGTTGGATTCGAACAAGAGCATTGGCTTGCTCAAACCGCATCTACCCAAACATGCCTTGACCACGTTCCCGTAAACGTAGTCAAGGCATTTCGCCTCAGTACCTACCGAGACTGCAGCGGCATGCGCTTTCTCCTAGAGGGAGTTACTCCTCTTCACCGGGCGGATTTGTTCAACCTGAGCCCCTACACGAAGGACTTTGGCTTCATCAAAAGCACGGCCGATGACCTGAAGCCCTACGGGAAGGCCTTCTACAACACCTGCCGGCACGCTCAGCGCTGGCAACCCCGTGAGGTTGCTTGGCCCAGTGAACCGAATGAAGTTATCGACAAGGTCGACGTCGCTTCCATTCAAGCGCGCAGTGTTTGCGCCAATGTCTGGTGCCATGACTGGAAGAGTCGGCGCAATAATGACGTCAACCTCGTTCAGCGCGGCGCTAAACTCTGCTTTGATCTTTCGACGGACTTGCTGTGCCTGGAGATAATCGACAGCGCTAAATAGCTCACCAAGCTCGAACAAGAACCGAATGTCGTCACCGAAATCGTCTGGTCGGTTCTGGAGATCCTCATGGTGAATCGCCGAAGCTTCGGACAAACTCGTTACGTACTCTGCCCATTCAGAATGCGCTAGCGTAGGGATCTTGACCGTTTTGAGCTTCGCTCCTGCAGCGACAAGCTCTTCTATCGTGTCACGGATGATCTTTTCAATGGGCGAGTCAACGTCCCGGAAGAAGTAATCTTCTTCGACACCGATCACGAGATCCTTCACCCCATTGCCCAATCCAGACAGGTAATCTCCCACTGGGATGTCTACGCACGTTGGGTCACGGTGATCAAAGCCAGCGATCGCCTGCAGAGTTATGGCAGCGTCAGAAACGCTCTTCGACATTGGCCCGACATGGTCAAGCGACCAAGCGAGTGGAAAACACCCAAACTTCGACACACGCCCATGGGTTGGCTTCAGTCCAACAATTCCGCAGGCAGCCGAGGGGATACGAATCGACCCGGCAGTATCGGTTCCCAACGATGTAAAAGTCATGTCGGCAGCCACCGCTGCACCTGAACCGCCACTAGAGCCACCCGGAATCTTCTCCAAATTCCAGGGGTTCCGAGTAGCACCAAAATGCGGATTGTTGTTATCGATCCCCCACGCGTACTCGTGCATATTCAGTTTTCCGGTGAGCACGGCGCCTGCTTCACGAAGTTTCTCCACAGCAGTCGAGTCCGCGTCAGCAATGAAGTCTTTGTGGATTTTAGACGCCATGCTCGTCGCTTCATCCTTGACGTACAAAATATCTTTGATCGCGAGAGGAACACCGTGCAGGGGACCGCGATACTTGCCAGCCCCAATTTCATCCTCAGCAACCTTCGCTTCCGCGAGAGCTTTCTCGTCACGGAAGCTTGTGTAAGCGTTTATCGCCTCATTTTGTTCGTGCGCGTGGTCAAGCAGCGCTTGAGTCAATTCAACAGGTGATACCTGTTGCGAACGAATTAGCGGAGCAATTTCCGTGACCGTCTTGTTCAAGAGCTCCTTAGCCAACGTGGTCACCCCCCGGGATATTCCGCAAAGCGATGTTCGCGTCATTCACCAGAGCGCTGGGAATCTCACCGCGGAGACCTTGAATCTCTTCATATTTGCGTTCCACCTCTGCTAGTCCTCGTGGCCCTGGCGTAATCCCCTTCTCAGCAAGGAGATCCGCCACCAACGAATTCGATCGTTCCATGATGTCTCTTGCCTCCAATACTCATCCTCAGAAAATGATGTCCACACCTCCCCCGAATAGTGATATATGTGGGAGGTAACGCCAGGCTATGTTATAACTCACAGCCCGTCAATGATATTGATTCATATCACTGCTGCGTGCCATTTTTTCAATTCCAGGACTGCACGTTGCTACGTGGATATGGCAAGGTGCTACTAAAGCGAAACGAGTTTTCGAGAAGCTTCGTCAAAGGCGAGAGGGATTTTGCACACTGTGTATTTGCCGATCCTGCCCGTCTGTTGTTGCCCGCTTGCCTTTTCTGAACCGATCTTATGACCTGTGCAAGACCTGACGGCCGCCCGATTAACCCTCTGGTTTCTTCATTCTTTCCTAACCTTTTCCGCTGCCCTACTCTCGTCACTGAGAAGGCTAAGTTCCTGCACCCACGCCAGAGTGGTGCAACAATACTTTTATGGACACCGACACCACCACCATTGCAGTTATTGGCTACGGCACGATCGGCGAATCTTTCGCCCAGCTGTACGCCGAGCACGGATACTCCGTCAAAGTCACCGACATCCGCGACGACATCGACGAGCTGATCGCCGCCACAAACGCTCGTCTTTGCGAGGACTCCCCCGCTATCACCAAGGCGGACTCTGTTGCCGAAGCCGTCGAAGGCGCGTTCTTGGTGCAGGAAAACGGACCGGAGCGCCTAGACTTCAAGCAGAAGATGGTTGGCGAGATTTTCGCTGCGAACCCGGAGGCGCTCGTCGCATCGTCCTCCTCTGCCCTGCTGCCGACTGACATTGCAAAGGATCTTCCGGACGAACAGGCAGCACGCCTGCTCATCGCGCATCCCTTCAATCCGCCGCGTCTGCTCCCGTTGATCGAGCTGGTGCCGGGCGAGCGCACCGCGCAGGAGTCCATGGACACCGTCCGCGCCTTCTACGAAAAGCTGGGCAAGGTTCCCGTCACGCTCAACCGCGAGATTGAGGGCTACATTGCCAACCGCTTCCAAAAGCGCGTGCTGGACGAGGCAATGTACCTGCTCAACGAGGGTATCGCCTCGCCGGCGGACATTGACGCGGCGATGAAGAACTCGCTGGGCATCCGGTGGTCTGTTGTCGGCCCGCTCGAGGCGTTGAACCAGACCACGCCGCGTGGTTTCGCGGCAACGCTCGAGTTTCTCAAGCCGTCCTTCCAGGACATCCCCGACATCCCAGCGCTGGACTACGCGGGCGAAGAGGCCAAGGCCGCGGCGGCGAAGGTTGCCGAGGACTTCGGCGAAACCGCGTCGCCGGAGTCGCTCGCCCACCGGGACGAGTATCTCGAGCGCGTGGCGAAGGCGCTTGAGGGGCGGTAGTACCTAGACGGCAGAAAAGTAGCGCGAGTGAGACTGCCGGAGGTGTGCTTCGCTTTCACTTGCCACGGCGACGATCTCCAAGTCGGGATCGTCGTTGGTCTTGTCCAGCTCAAGCCTGCGCAACGTTGCATCGCGGAGTGACTCGCACTCAGACAGCTCGAGACCCCCGGTTGGCCGGTGGTATTTGATCAAAAACCCGCGCATACCGGATAACCTACACCTCCGGCAGCAACTCGGACCGCTCCCCAAGGTCGTAATCACCAGCCCGTGCCACACACGCAAGCAGGACCGGGTCCAGTCCCTCACCTGATGGCGAGTCAGGAACTGGATCACCTTTTCTTCCACATTCCCGGCAATGACCTCCTGCAACCCGAGAACTAGAGGCCCATCGGCGTACTCGAAGACCGACTTTGCAACAGCTGGGGTTTCGAAATCAGTGGATTCAATGGGATAGGCGGCAGACCAGGTCACCGCCCCCTGGAGCACACCACGCGGGACCAGTCAAGCCACTCACCCCGCGCGACCTACCCACGTCCCCCCTTAAACATTCATCGATGCAAAAACTTCCCGCATCCGAGCGCTGTCTGCCGGCTGCCCGGTGAAAATCTCGAACGCCTGCGCAGCCTGTCCGACCGCCATGAGCGAGCCGTCGAGGGTTTCGCACCCGCGCTCACGCGCTGCTTTGAGGAATTCGGTCTCCAGAGGGAAGTAGATGACATCCGATACCCACATCTCTGGGCGCAGGAACGCAACGTCAATGGGTGTGCCGGGGTGCGAAGCCATTCCGATCGGTGTGCAATTGACCACACCAGATGCTGTGGCGACCGACGCTTCCAGCTCTGTCGGTTGGATCACGGTACCGCCGACTTGTTCGGCTACTGCCTGAGCACGCTCTGCCGAGAGGTCGAAGATACGCAGGTCGTTGACCCCGGAATCCTTCAGTGCTTGCGCTACTGCGGAACCCGCACCACCCGCACCAATCTGGACCACTGTGGACAGGTCAGATCCCTTCTGAGATTCAAGGCCAGACTTGTAGCCAAAGTAGTCAGTGTTGTAGCCGGTGGCGTCTCCAGATACGTCGAATTTCACGGTGTTGACGGCACCAATCTTTTCCGCAGCTTCATCGATCTCATCAAGCAGGCCGATAACCTCCTGCTTGAACGGATGTGTGATATTGAAGCCGTCGAACCCAAGTTTTCTTCCCCAGCAGATGAGCTCCTCCAACGAGGCATCGACGGTATCGGTATTGAGAATCTTGTAGGTCAGATTAATGCCCTGCGCCTGCGCTTCCTTTTCGTGCATGATCGGCGTCCGTGACGCGTCGATTCCCGCACCGATAAGTCCCAGCTGATATCCCATCTTAAATCTCCTTTTCCGTTGCTGCGTGGCGAGCTGCCGCCCACCCAAAAATCATTCCAGCCCCTACCTGCGATCCAGCTCCCGGATACTCCGAGCTGAACACAGATTGAGCATCATTCCCGGCCGCGTACAAACCCGTGATCGGGGTTTCAGCTGCGTCGATCGCCTGCCCATGCATATTGGTGCGCACACCGTACGAGGTGGCCAGCGGCGTGGGCACCACCTTGACCGCATAGAACGGTGCCTGCGCGATAGGCCCGATGTTCGGGTTCGGATGATTCTCCGGGTCGCCGGCTACCTGCCCAAAGAGCAGCTCACCTTTGCCAAATTCCTCGTCGCGCCCTGTTTCCGCGAACCCGTTGTAGCGCTTTACTGTTGCTTCGAGCCCTTCCGAATCCACGTCGATCTGCTGAGCGAGCTCTTGAATTGTGCGGGCCTCGTGGAGGTAACCACGTTTGATGAAGCGTCGCAGAGCAATGCGAGGCAAGTGCGGCATGGTGATCATCCCGAGGCCGTACTTGGCCAGGGCTCGCTTGTCGACGATCAACCACGCTGGCACCGAATCCGAGGCATACATCGCGCGTACAAACCGGTGGTAGGACACAGATTCATCTACAAAGCGTTCTCCCCGAGCGTTCACCGCGATGACCCCGGGTTTCCCGCGGTCCCAAATGTGGGGAAATACTGCCGTCGACCCATCGCGGCGGGTTCCAACCGAGGAGGGGAACCATAAAGCGTTTTCCCTGTTGTCCTGCCCGAGCTCGCCACCTGCTTGCGCTGCGAGTGCTAGTGCATCGCCCGTCGCCGCTTCATTTGCTCGGGAAAACTGCGGCGTGGGTTGAGGCATCAGCTTCTCACGAAGCTCACGCGATTGCGAGAACCCGCCGGTAGCCAACACCACCCCGCGGCGCACGCGTACCCGGCGTTCAACGCCCCCGCTAGCAAGCACAGCCCCGACGACACGTCGATTCGCCTCGTGACCTTCGACGATCAGTTCCACTACCTGGGAGTTGAGACGTGTGTCGACCCCACGGGAAATGCATTCGCTGTAGAGGCGGGCAACCAGGGCGTTGCCCATGACTAGTCTCGTGCCGCGCGGGTAGCCAGCGGCCAGATCCCACGCCCAACGTAGGCCGAGTTTCAGCGCTGTAGCCGCTGCCTTGAGCGTCGGCCCCAACTCACAGCTGAAGAGTTTGAGCAGCGTGGCGACTTCTGGCCGACGAAGCATGAGCGTCCCGCCGAACAGGGCGAATTCTGGCACGGGATAGCGGATGTGCCGGAATCCTTCTTTCCCCAGCTTCCTGCCATCAAAAGGCTCCGGCTCCAGTGCGCGGCCGGTTTTCCCAGTTTCAGGCAGCTCAGAGTGGTAGTCCACCACATCCGGCGAACGGAGGAAGCGCACGCCTATGCACTCCATGTACTCCAGCATCGCCCCGCCCTGATCGACGTAGGCCATGCGCTGATCCTTCTCGGATTTATCCCCGATCAGGGTGTCCAGGTAGCGTTCGATCTTCTCTCGATCGTCGAAAATCCCATCCTCACGCTGGAAATGATTATTTGGCACCCAGCACGTCCCGGCAGAGTACGCCGTGGTGCCACCGATATACTCCGTCTTCTCCGCGAGTAGTACATCGAGCCCTTCATTGGCACCGGTGACCGCAGCGCTGAGACCGGCTGCGCCGGACCCGAGCACGAGCAGATCGCAGGTTTCATCCCACTGCACCGTTTACACCTCCCACGCGTCGGCGTCGGCAAGCTCGCGCCCCGCGACGTAGCCAAACGTGAGCGCCGGCCCGAGGTTGATGCCGCCCGCTGGGTAGAACCCACCCATGATGGACGCGCGGTCGTTACCTGCCGTATACAGGCCGTCGATGACCGAGCCATCCCCTCGCAGCACTCGCGCAGCGCCGTCCGCTTTAATCCCTGCAAACGTCCCAAAGGAGCCCGGGAGGATCTTCACGGCATAGAACGGCCCCTTCTCGATGGGCGCCAACGACGGGTTGGGGCTGACCTTTGGGTCTCCCCCGTAGCGGTTGAACTGGCTCGAACCACGGCCGAAGTCTGTGTCCTCGCCGTGCCTAGCAAACTCATTGTGCTTTTCGACGCTACGCTTCAGCCCTTCTGGGTCAATTCCCGCCTTCTTCGCGAGCTCCTCGATGGTCCGTGCCCGGACAAGGTAGCCGCTGCGGACGTAAGGAAACAGCGGAATCGGGAACGGCTTCGCCATACCAAGCGGGTACTTGCGGACGAACCGTGCATCCGCGATCTGCCAGGCTTGCACTGGCTCGCCTTCTGGGGCGGCCTTGATCATGCCGTCGACATAGTCGTAGTAGCCGTTTGCTTCATTGACAAAGCGCTCGCCGGTAGAGAGCACGCCCATGGAGCCAGGCTTCGCGCGGTCCATAATGTGCGGGAACGTTCCCACCTTGCCGTTGAAGTACGGCACTTTCGAAACTGGGCACCATGCTGCAGGAGACTTCAGCTCCGTTTCCACCGCGGCACCAACGGCCTGTGCCATTTCCAAACCATCGCCCGTAGCTTCCTTAGGCGCAAGCGTGAAGTGCTCTTGTCCGGTTGGAGTGCGTGGGAAGAGCTTCTTGCGCAGTCCCACATTGTGCGGGAACCCGCCCGTAGCCAGCACGACGCCCTTTGTGGCCCGGAACTCAACGATTCCGTCCGGAGTCTGCGCCTTTACGCCTTCGATGCGTGACTGGTCTTGCGCTTCAATCAACTTGAGCGCGGCATGCTCAGTGAGGAGATCCACGTGCAGTTTGTGCGCGGACAACGCAAGTCGGGCTGTGAGCGCTGTGCCGTTTACCAGCTGCATGTTTCGCCCGTGTACCAGCTCGTCCCAGATGTGGATAAGCACTCGTCGAGCAGCGTGGATCAGCCCACGCGGCTCAAGCTGCGAAGCCGCAAGGAACTTCTGCAAGTCGGGCCCTGCCATGATGCCCATTCCTAAGAACGACGTTTCATAGAGCTGGTGCCGCAGCTTCTTCAGCAGTTCCTTCGGCACCTTTCTGGCATTAAATGGTGCTGGGCCAACTGAACGGTGGCCTTCGCCTGCGCCGGGTAGGTCACCGTAGATGTCCTTGATCTTCGCTCCCGGCGTGAACTGCAGGTCCGTTTTCTTTTGGAAGAAGTCGACCATGTGCGGGGCGGCATCAAGAAAAACATCGAGATTTTCTTCTTGGTAGTACTCGCCGGTCACTGCCTTGATGTAGGTCTTCACCTCATCTTTTGTGTCATGCACGCCGTCTTTTTTGGCAAAGGAGGTCCGCGGAGTCCATGCCCAGCCGCCCGACCAGCTCGTTGCTCCGCCGAGCACGGGAGCTTTCTCCAACACCGCGACGCTTAACCCGTGGTACGCAGCAGTTACTGCCGCAGAAAGCCCGCCTGCACCAGAACCGACGACGATCACGTCATACGATTTAGTGGTTGAGTTTTGCATTATCAACTAACTCCTTCGTGGTTTCGTAGAGGTGCTTAATCCAGGCGGCGTCGCCGAGCTTTTCCACTGCTGCATCATTCGGCGCTTCAACGGAGATCGGCAGGTCTTCCGGAACTGCTCGTACGTACTTTGCGAGGTCTACGTCGCCCTCGCCAGGCGCAAATCGCTCAGAGCGCGACTCCGCGATGTAACCATCGAGATCTTCGGGCGCTGCTGCCTTGCAGTCACAGACCTGCAGCATGGCAAAATCTTCGACGTGCTGGGCTACCTGCGCAGGCGTTGCATCGAACCGCACAAGGTGCAGGGTGTCTGGCAGGACATACGCACCTGCTAATCGAGCGACCTCGGATGCTTGCGCCAGAGAAGACAACGGATTGTACGAGATGGGTTCCAGCGAAGGTTTGATACCTAAAGGCTTCGCTGCAGCAGCGATCTCCCCGAGCGTCTCGGCAAGTTTTTCGTGGTTTTCTGTGCCCGCAGTACAGGTGAACGTTTTGGCCCCAAGCGCATGAGCCGATTCGAGAGCCGGCGCCCAGTCGTCCCGTGAAGTTTCCTCGGTGATCCGCAGAAACTCCGTGTCGAATACATAGAGCCCAGTCTTCGCTAGAGCGTCACGGATGCTGGCGAGCATGGGTGAACCCGGCGAAAGGTCGTAGGACGGTTCCGCCTCAGTCACTTTCAGCACCCGGATGCCGATAAAGTCGAAACCAGCCTCAGCCGCAAGATAGATGAAGCGATCCGGCGGAGTGGTAATTGTGGAAAGAGGAGCAATGCCCAAATGGCGGGTCATCAAATCTGCCTTTCAGAAGGAGCTGGATAAGGGCAATTGAGGCCTTTACGCAAGGCCGCCTGCCCTAGGTTGATCCGGTTACTTTCCCAAATCATCGAGTTTTGTAAACGCTGTTTCCTTAGCGGTAGCAATTGCGATGGCCGCAACAACAAGGCCGAGCGTCACGAAAACCGCGACTCCGACCCACTGATAACGGGCTTCAATTGCTGTGGCGATAGCCGGAGTGAAACCAACAAGGATCAGGCCGAGCTGGTTTCCCATGGCCATTCCGGTATAGCGGACCTTCGCCGGGAACATTTCCGGGAAGAAGACCGTCCAGACTCCGTTCCACGCGGCATAGAAGACGCCTTGGTTCAGGCCGCACCAGATCATCATCATGGGAATGTTCTGAGCATTTGCCGCTGAAAAGAACGCCCAGAAAGTAAGGCAGGTAAACACTGCAGCGAAGAGAAGAATGGGTTTACGCCCGTACTTATCAGACAGCCATGCCCAAATTGGAATGAACACAATCGAAATGGCATTGCCCACGATTAGAGTCATCACCACAGTGGGGCGCTCAATTCCGACAATCTGCGTTGCATAGCTCATTGCGTAGACATTCATCCCGGTCTGTGCGATAGAGAACCACGTGGTGAAGAGCACTCGAGCAACCTTGCCCAAATGGAACTTCAAGACCTCAACTGCGGGAGCATATTCTGCGAGTTGAAGATCAGACGATTCTTTCTCTTCCTGCTCGGCCTGCACCGCAACGGCCTCTGGTTCCTCCAGTTCAGTTCGAATGAAGTACGCCACGCCGAGAACCACCGCAGAGAGTAGGAACGGGATACGCCATCCCCATGACATCAGTTGCTCTTCCGGGAGCGCCAAAAACGGCATGAACACGAGCCCCGCCAGGACGTTTCCAACAGCGCAACCGATCATCACCGACGAGGTAAAGAGGGCTCGACGGCCTTCCGGAGAGTGCTCCATTGTCATCGTGGAAGCTCCGGCTGACTCCGCACCAGCTGAAAAGCCTTGGGCAATCCTGCACACGAACAGCAAGACAGTCGCCCAAATACCGACTTGTTCATACGTAGGCAGAAGGCCGATGGACACCGATGCGATTCCCATGACCACCAACGTGATCATCAGGGCCTTCTTTCGACCAATGGAATCCCCAATGTGTCCCATTACCAGACCGCCGATCGGCCGTGCGACGTACGCTACGCCGAACGAAGCCAGAGAGGCGATCATTGCTACTACCGCGTTCCCCTCCGGGAAAAACAGCTTGTTGAAGAACAGAGCGGCCGCGGTCCCGTAGATCACGAAGTCGTAGTACTCAAGCGTAGAGCCAAGAAGCGATGCGAGAGCCGCTTTCTTCGGCGTTTGATGAACCGTTACTAGAGTGGTCGAGTCTTCATTGGGATGCGCGGCCAGCACGCGTCCTGAGTTGTGAGTCATCGTCCTTCTCCCTACCATGAATTTTTTATGTCACAAGTTGCTTTCCCTAAATAGTGAGATGTGCGTTACACCTTTTGGGAATTGGTTGAGAGTATAAGACCGGAATCAAGCCCGAACGCATTTCTCCCATTCAATGGGATTAGCGATGGACCGTGACCTGTCTCACTACGGAAGCAGTGGGGGGACTCGACAGGCTTTTCACCCCGGGGGTGCCCCATGGGGGTGCCCAGAAGCTGACCGCTTATGCGACTATCGCTTCTGCCCGGCTAGGCAAGCGGCCCGGACCGGTGCCCTACACCGCCCAGAAAGACACCCCGAATAGAGCAATACCCACATCTGAGCAGGCAGGATGAGCGCACTTGCCACAGGTGACGCCATCGGTCCTCAGAGCAAGAAGATACCCCCAGCTACAACCAACGGTTGTTGGCCTAGCAACAGCTTTCATGCCTTAAGCCAGAGAAAATAGCGAGACGCCGGCAGTGTTCCCATCAAAACTCGCCGCCGACATCAGCAAGCGCTTGGGTCACCGAGTCTGCAGCCGTAACAGTGGATTCAATGACAAGGTCCGGCTCTGCCCTCTCTGTCAGGATCACGATCCCCAGTGCTCCGAGAAGTTCCCCTCCAGCACCAAATATTGGAGCGGCGCACGCAGTATTTACAGGCGCCATCCCTCCGATGACGTATGTATAGCCATCACGCCTGATCGCCGGCAGCTCTCTTGACACGTCTTTTGCCTGAGTGACTCGCCCAGTGTGCGTATCTACAAATGGACGGGAACAGACCTCTTTAATGGTCTTCTTGGGAGCATGTGCGAGCATCACCATCCCCGTCGTGGTTACATGCATATCCAGCCGCGTTGCATGCTCACCAATGATCACCACGTCTTCGTCGGCATGAATCCGGTGAATATGGACAACGCTCCGGTCACGAAAGTCTGGAATCGTGAGCGAAACATACACCCCCAGGTCACGGTTAAGCTTTTCTAGCACCGGGTTCGCGACCATGCGGAATCGCTCTACTTCACTCGATCGCGCCGCGAGTTCCCACGACACAGGGCTCACGGCAAAGCGACCATCAATCAGCCGATCCAAGAAGCCAACGTCCACCATGTCCTTCGCAAGGCGGTACGCCGTCGATGGCGGAAGCTGGGCACGACGAGCTATCTCTGCAGCTGTTAAGCGCGGATGTTCCACATCGAACGCCTGCAAGATGCGCATCGTCCGCCCAAGGACCGACTCGCCAGTCGATGAATTCGCCATACATTGAACGTAGCGGATAGTTTCCGACCCGGCGCAGCGTCCGGTTCCCCATACAACGCAACATCACTCGGACGAGTGATGTTGCGTGATCCCTCTACAGAGACATCTACAGCACATCTGCGACGTTGCTTTAGGCATCTGCGGGTAGAAGATCTAACTTCCTTGTTTTCAGTGTCCTCGCGAAACTGAGTGATATGGCACCCAAGAGCCCGACCAATGCAAACGCGAAGAACCCCCATGGGTATGCCAGTCCCTTGGAGACTAGAAGACCACCGAGCATGGGACCCGATATGGCTCCTGCGCGGCCGATACCTGCAGAGAGTCCCATTGCGGTTGCTCGCACCGATGCGGGATGATTCTCCCCCACAAACCCATACACCAGCACCTGAGAGGAAAACACGAAAACACCCGTGAGGAAAATCATCACGTAAAGGCCCACGATTGGCAGCTTTACCGCCAGCAATGCGAGAAATACGGCTGAAGCAACAAACCACAGAATCGAGGTCTTCCGAGGAGAGTACTTGTCCGCAACCTTACCGGCAATAACTAGACCAACGACTGCACCAATGTTGAGGACCATCAGAAATGCCAAAGCGTTGCCCAGATCGTAGTCGGCGTCTCGCATGATTTGTGGGAGCCAAGTGTTCATACCGTACACAAGCAAAAGCCCCATAAATGACGTAACCCAAACTGCAATGGAATTCCGTCTAAAAGTAGGACCCAGTAAGACCTTTAATGTCCCCGAATTCGCGATCTCATCAGCGTGCTTTCGATCGAGCTCATCATCAATCGGAATCTGATAAGCCTGTGCGATCTTTTGTGCTTCCTCAATCTTGCCGATCGAGTTCAAATACTGAGGTGACTCGGGCAGCAGGAAGTACATAGCTGGAACTAACACCACTGCGGGCGCAGCACCGATAAGAAATAGAGAATGCCACCCAAAAGGTTCAATGATGAGAATTCCAAGAAAAGCAGTTGCAACAGCTCCAACATGGTAGCCCGTCATCAATGTCGTAGATGCGGATCCCGCCTTTGATACTGCTCGAAACTCAGTGACCATTGAGATACAGATCGGGAGGGAGCCGCCTAGTCCTGCACCTGCGAGGAATCGGAGAAGTATGAAGAGGGGAATCGAATTCACAAGTGCGAGTAGCGCAGTTAAAAGTGAGAAAGAAGTGACTGCCAGAATGAGGACGCGGCGACGTCCGAACTTATCAGTAAGGTAGGAAATAACAAGCGCGCCGATCATCATGCCCAAAAGACCTGCTGTCGACACCAGCGTGGCTTCTGCAGGGCCGAAATCCCAACGATCATCCTCCATCATCGGCGGAATGGCAGCGCCTAGGACAACCAGATCGAAGCCATCAAGCATCATTGCGATCCAGCAAAGAACCGTAATGACGAGGGGGCTTTTCTTTGACTGTTGGTTGATACTTGTTTGCATCTTCATGTAGTTAAACCTCGTAACTGGGAAGATCGAACCCTACGTACTGCGAAGCAAGCAATTGACGGCCTGCATCACTGCTCGTGACCGTACGTAGTTCGGCCAAGCGGCGCTCCGTTTGGAACATGTCATCGGCAGGATTCCCCGTAGGAGCAGAGTGCAGCATGGAAGACATCCAGAAACTAAAGTGCTGCGCTTTCCAAATTCGAGGCAGTGCAATCGCAGTGTATTCCTGAAGGAGCCCCTCATCACCGTTTTTGATTGCGCGAGCGAGCGCCGGTGCCAGCACCGCGACATCTGCTATGGCTAAGTTGAGCCCCTTCGCCCCAGTTGGAGGAACTGTGTGGGCAGCGTCTCCAGCAATGAACAACCGGCCAGATTGCATCTTGCTGGTCACGGCGGAACGGAAACGGAGCACAGCTTTATCCGTAATCGGGCCCTCAGAGACCTTCACATCTTCAGAATCCACTCGGGTGTGCAATGCAGACCAAATTCGATCGTCAGACCACATGTCAACGGTATCTTCCGGGTCACATTGGACATAGTAACGTTGCAGGTCTTGGGTCCTCGTCGAGATCAAGGCAAACCCATCAGGGTGCGTTGCATAAATTAGTTCCGGGTTGGTCTGAGGAGCCTCAACCATCACGCCGAACCAAGCGAACGGATACTCGTGCTTCAAGCGCTGGGCGCCGTCTGCGGCGATAAGCTGTCGACAGAGCGACCGCGAACCATCGGCTCCAACAACATACGAAGCGGAAAGCTGGCCCTGTTCGCCCGAATCCTTCGTGAAATGGATGGTAGGCGTGTCAGTTTTATGACCTTCAATCTGATCAACGGTCGTATTGAACCAAATCTCTCCGTTATCGCTCAGCCTACGATCGATAAGGTCAATGAGCACTTCATGCTGCGGATAGACTGCCACGCAATTACCGGTGTATTTGTGCAAGTCGATCCTTTGCATTTCACCGGCAATAGAAATTTGAATGCCGCGATCGATCTCTGCGATTCGGTCAAGCCGCTCACCGACTCCGGTTTCTTGCATGAGCTTTACGGTGCCCTGCTCCAAAATCCCCGCACGAACAGTCGCTTCTACCTGTTCCCGAGACTGCGATTCGATTACTACTGAATCGACCCCCTGCAGGTGGAGCAGGTGGGAAAGCATCAGCCCCGCAGGGCCAGCCCCGACAATTGCTACTGGCGTTTGCGCCAACGTTATTCTCCTTAGACCTCTTTGTCCATAATGATGACCAATAAAATAATTGATAGTGACTCACGTAATTCTAGGAGAGAAACGTGAGTTATATGTCACATTTACAGAATAGTGTTTGTCGCTATTACCCCTTTTGTGTTGAGTGATTTCCCCTTTTGTTCCGCAGAATCTCGAGCGATGCCCCTCGAGCTACTGAAGCGTGGAGCGCCTACCCGGTAGTGAGACTTCATTAATTGCAGAGGCCCCTTTGTATGCGCTGCTACACTCGCCGGTTCCGCCCGCCGAACAGTTGCATGTTTTCGGTTTGAAGCAGCTTTCTGAATCGGGTACACCAAGTCAGCCCCCTTGGATAAGGGCCGTTACCGTGAACACTTCTTTCCACCATCGAAAGGCCAACTCCCGAGCGAAACAATTCCGATAGCCCCCGACACCGAGCCGAGCAGTGTAATGCCGCATGTCTGCAAACGAGCATCTCATCACGCAGCTCAAGCCCACGCGCTATCTCTAAATCGGGGTCTAACTGTCGGCCGCGGCACACTTAACCAAGATCGAGTTCTTCGACGGCCTTGTTGAGTAGCTTGAAGCCGTGGTTCGAGTTTGGGACTCCTGCGTACACAGCGGTGTGCAGCAGCACTTCGCCCAGCAGCTCTGCACTCACTCCCGCCCTGAGCGCTGCCTTCAGGTGCATGTCCAGCTCTTCACTGTTGCCTACTGCGGTCAGGATCGCGATAGTCAGGAGCCGGCGCTGCGTGTGGTCGAGTCCATCGCGGTTCCATATATCTCCCCAGGCTGTCCGCGTGATAAAGTCCTGGAACTTCTCCGTCACTGGCGTCATCTTCTCGATGGAGGCGTCAACGTGTTTGTCCCCCAACACCTCACGTCTCACCTTCATCCCCTGTGCATGTGCTGCTGCACGACCCTCTTCATAATTCATCACTGTGACGCCTTTCTTGCTAGTACATCATCCACTATGTCAGTCGCGTGCCCAAGCGTCGCGGTCTCATTCAAGTGGTCTTTCATTTCTTCCGTGTTTACGTTGATGCCCTCTAGGCTCGCGGTGGTTCTCGATACTGTTGACGCTGTGACAGCGAATAGCTCGCGCAGCGTTGACCATTCAGCATGCCAGCTCCCGACCCCACGCTGCAGCCTTGAGTCCATTGCATCGAGCATGGTTGAGTGTAGGCCGGGAACTCGCCTGGCGTATCCATCTGCCGCGACGGCTGCCGCAGGGTTTGCTTTGTGCGGCATCGACGAAGACCCGCCAGGATTCGCTTCGCGCAATTCCCCTACTTCACTCGCTGAGAGAAACACGATGTCGGAAGCTATTTTCCTGCATGCCCCGGCGACTTCAGCGAGTGCCGAAGATACGCGAACAAACGGTATCCGGTTGGTATGCCAGATGAGGGGCCGGGCCTGCAGTCCAAGCTCTCGGGCAAGGGCATCGTGCAAATCAAGGCCCTGTGGGTGCACGGCAGCAAGGGTCCCGGTGGCGCCCCCATACTGAACGGGAATTCTCTGTAGGGCGAGCTGCAAATCCTCGCGTGCCATGAGGAGGCCTTCGAGCCAGCCAGCCACCACACATCCGAATGTGGTGGGATTCGCTTGCTGCCCAAGAGTACGGCCGATCATGGCGGTTTCCCGGTGTTCACGAGTGAGCGCTACAAGCAATTCGACAAGGTGATCGAGTTCCTCGGACAGCGCCTCCCCCGCCTTAACAAAGCAACTTGCGAGCGCCGTATCTACTGCATCCTGGCTCGTTGCGCCGACGTGGATCCCAGCCGGATCAGCAGCAGTCCGCTTAAGGGCTTTCACTATCGGAATGGCCGGATTGCCACCTTCTGCTGATTCAACTGCAATCGTCTCAAGGTCGGCATCAAAGCCATGGACGGCACGTGTTGCAGCCTCGCATTGCGCATCCGAGATGATCCCGCACCCCCTTGCGGCCAACGCAAGCGCCCGTTCAAATTGCAAAATGGCGCGAATGAAGGCTGCATCGCTCAAGCGGGCGTGCACGGAAGTGGGCCCTGATGCGAGGTCAGCGTACGTCGATCTTGAATGCTGGTATGCCATTACCGGTCAGTATCCTCGCCCACAATATGGAAGAAGGGCGTTTCTTTCAGTGGGTCTTCGTCTTGTACTCGAATATCGAGGTGGTACCCCTTGTCCGTGGCCTTTGCCACTAGAAGCTCGCGCATTGAAGGATCGACCTGGTTGAGGACCGGGTCAGTCTCGTTGGCGTCGGAAAAGTCCGGGAAGTACATCCTCGTATACAAGCGCTCGAGGATGCCTCGGGCGAAAATGCCAATTTTGAGGTGCGGTGCCTCAGCTTCAAAGCCGCTCACGGCTTCGATCGCGCCTGGCACTACAGTCTGGAAACGGGCGGTCCCAGATTCATCAGCAAACGCGCGACCAAGACCACGGAACCCCTGCGCTGTGGCTGCATCACCTACACGCGGGTCGTGCTCCGAGTTAAAGAGGCCCTCGCTGTTTGGCTGCCAAATCTCAAACATGGCGTCCGCGATGGGGTCCCCGTTTCCGTCTACTGCCGTGACGCTGACTTCAATCGTCTTATGACCGTCCTCCTCAGCTGCAAGGATCTCGGATCCGTCCCTGGTCAACCCAATGTGCACATAGGGGCCGACAGTCTGCGAAGGCATGATGCCGAATTCTGCTTCATCCTGATCTTGAACGGACGGGTCGCCATATCGAAACTCGCCATTTGCGTTTTTATCAATTCTCATTGTGTGCTTTCTCCTCTTCCCCAAAACCAGCGATGAAGCTAGTACCTATTTTCCTCGAACGGTGTCGCATTACGCCCTCGAAGCACAATGTCGAACTTGAATCCGACGGCCCAATTCTCTCGCGTTTCGTCGTAGTCAAAGACGGAAATCATCCGCTCGCGCGCACCCTTCGGCACGGCGTTGTAGATCGGATCCTGGAAGAACATCGGGTCATCCGGGAAGTACATCTGCGTGACCAGACGCTCACCGAACTGGCGTCCGTACAAAGAAAAGTGGATGTGTGCAGGACGCCAGGCGTTGTAGTGATTGCCCCACGGATATGCACCCGGCTTGATCGTGTAAAAACTGTAATTACCTTCTGCATCCGTGAGCGTTCGACCCACTCCGTTAAAGTGCGGATCAAGTGGCGCTTCAAAGGAGTCGTTCTTGTGACGGTACCGACCGCCAGCGTTCGCCTGCCAGATCTCGATCAACGTATTCGGCACCGGCTTTCCATCCCATCCCAGCACCTTGCCATGCACGAGAATTCTCTGCCCGACTGCCTCACCATCGTTGACCAGGGTGAGGTTGTTATCCAACCCGCCGAGGTCAGCTTCGCCGAAGACCGGACCAGTCACTTCACCTAGACGCTCTCGCACCAAAACAAGATCGTTGTTCGGATTGCGTTTAATTGTTGTTTTGTAGTCGCTGAAGTTGCGTGGTGCCCAGATATTCTCTGTGCCGACAATGCTCAAGCGGTCACCCATGTGAGTCCTCCAATACTAGCTACATGCTGTGATATGGGACTCATGCTAGCTCAATGGCACTCAATGATTTTTTGTTTTCGGACCACCAGTAGCCAAATGCTGCGCTTACCCCTGAGCTAGGTGGGCAAATACACGGCCTGAAACGGCCTCTGCCCCGAATCTCCCATTCAATGGGAGACGGAAAACGGTGGAACAACGGCACCCCACCCCTGAAATCTGCAGTCTCCCTACACCTCCGGCAGCAACTCAGACCGCTCCCCCACGGTCGTAATCACCAGCGCGTCGCGGGCGCGGGAGGCCGCGACATAGAGCAAGGAACGCTCCTGCTGCAGCGCGGCCACGCGGTCAGCCTTGGACAGCCCGGCCAGGCGGAAGCGCTGCGGCAGGATATCGCGGCCCACGCCCATCAAAATGACGTGGGTGAACTCCATGCCTTTTGCACCGTGCATGGTCATCACTGCCACCTGCTCCCCTGACGCTTGAGCTGCGTCTTTGGTTTGGACGGCGTCGATGCCGTGGTCGGCAAGGCCGGCGACAATACGGCTGAGCTGGCCACGGGTGCGGCACATCACGCCGATGCGCGGATCCTTGATCACCGCGGAATCCAGCCAGTTCCGGATGTAGGCAGCGGCGGCGTCGAATTCCTGGTCCGGGGTGTCGCAAAGCACGAGCTGGGGCCGCGGGCCGCTGCGAGCGGAGCGGTAGCCAAAGGTGTTGTCCTTTTCGCCTTCGGCGTCGATAAACTCCCCTGCCCCGTCGAGGATGCGCAGGGCGTAGTCCAGGTTCTCCTTCGTGGTGCGGTAGTTCAGCGTGAGCTTGCGCGACGCCCGGCCACGGGTCGAGATGCCAAAGTGGCTCAAGGTCAGGGGCTGGCCGTAAATACGCTGGTGGGAGTCCTCGGCGAGGAAGATGTCGTTGGGCCCAGCATCGACGCAGGCGCGGAGGAAGCGCCAGTGTCCGGCGTTGAAGTCCTGGGCCTCGTCAACCACAACGTGGTCGAACAACGCACGATCCGAACGCTCGCGCTGGATGCGCAAGACTTCGGCGCCGACGGCGGACATGGTGGGCCAAAACAGCTTGCCGTCGACGGCTTGGGTCTGCATCACCGACTCCATGAGCTTCCACACCACTTTTCGTTGAGCCCTACTCAACGGCGTGCCGCGGCCGGTGCGTGCCACCTTCAGGTACTCGGCCTGGGTGGTAATCGAGTTGGCCAGGATCACGGCCTCGTATTCGCGTTGGAGGAAGGTCTCGTTGGTGGTGCCGTCGGGTAGGGAGTCGGCGACGTTGGCGTCGAGAAGCAAAAGGCCCTCCCAGACGCGGGCGGCCTCGTCGTTGCGGTAGGGCTGCACGCGGCTGGCGGGCATGCCGAGCACGCGCTGGGTGGCCTCCTCGATGGTGGCTGGCGCGGCAGCGGCGACGACGTGTCGGACCAGCTTGTCGATGTTGGTCACGCAGAGGCCGGGCTCGCCGGGTTCGGCGGCGGGGTAGGCGGGATTAAGCGCAGCCATTTGTTCGCGCAGGCCTTGGGCCAGCCCGTCGGTAAACGTGGTGAGCAGCACCCGGGCCCCAGCGCGTTTGGCCAGGTTATTGGCGCGGTGGACGGCCACGACGGTCTTACCGGTACCGGCACCGCCGAAGACGCGGGCGGAACCCTTGTGCTCACCCTCGGCCATTCGGCGCTGCTCGGGGTGGATGAAGACGCGCCACTGGTCGAAGTCGCCGGACTCGATGACGGCGCGCAGCGAGTCGGTGTCCACGTTGTCCACGTAGGCGAACTCAAGCTTGGCGGCGGGCTGCTGCAGGCCGGCAAGCAGGCGGGCGTCCTCGGATTCGTTCGGCTTCGGGTGGTCGACCTTGAGGTCGAGCATCTCGCGGACATCCGGGATTTTGTAGCCCGCGACCAGGCCTTCCACCGCTTCGACCTCCCACTTCGGGCGACCGGCGAGCAGCGCGGGCAGTTGGGATTCGCGGTCGAGGAGGAAGAGCATCTCGGCGACTGCTTCGTCGATGCCCAGGTCGGTGTGCAGTTGCGCGGGCGTGTAGCCGTGCTTTTCCAGCTCGGTGCGCGGCGGCGCTTCCTTCTCCGCGGGCTCTACCGGCGTGATGCCGGCTTCTTCCTGCGCCTTTGCCAACGCTTCCGCTTCGCGGGCGGCTTCCTCGGCCTTGCGCTGGGACTCGGGAACCATATCGGAAGCGTCCGGCGCGGTGCGCTCGATGAGCTCGGTGATGCCGTTGACCGCGTTGGCTTTCAGCTCCAGTCGTGCCGGGTCGAGGCGGCGGGCGGTCTCGATGCCCTCGTCGTGCGAGTCCACGTGCACGAGCACGAAGTGGTGGGTGTCCTTGTCCTTGATCTCAAAAAGGACGGCGCGGAACTGGTCGTTGATCCGCCCGGTGCGCACGCGCTTGTCCACCGAGTTGTTGATCGTCTTGATGTTCAGCGAGGGGTTGGTGGGGTCCGCGGCGAGCGTTTGCAGAAAGTCCATCGTGGGCTTCATCAAACTGCCGTCGAGCTTGAGCCCGCCGTAGAGCGAAAAGGTCACCATCGTGCGTGTATCCTCCGTATCCTCGTGTCGCTTTCCCCGATGCTACCTAGGCCTGGCCATCCAGCAGCGTCGGCGGGATCGCCTCAGCCGTGAGCCCCTCCGGGTGCAGGATGGTCCACCCGCCGTGCGCCAGGTCTGCCTCGGCGCCGGCGTGGGTGGGGTCGTCCTCAAGCATCAGCGCCACCTTCTCGTCGCGCCAGATCAGGGCGGTGGGCAGGCTGGCCAGCTCTTCACCGATCTCGGCCGCCGGCTTCGCGCGCTGCGCGGCCAGCGTGCGCATGGCGGCCACCACGGTCGCCTCGTCCTCGAACTCCTCGATGGCCTCGGCCCAGGCCCCGTCGACCTGCGGCGTTTCCGCAGGCTCGGGCAGGGCCTCGCGCTTGTCGACGCCCACCTCACCCGTCAGCATTTCCACCGGCCTCCTGGTCAGCCACAGCACATTGGCCATGCGCAGGTACTGGTTCCAGGGCTCGCGCTCGAGCACACCCGCGGAGGCGTCGAGGAAGAGCCGCGCTGGTTCGCCGCTGACCTCGATGTCGAGGCAGACCCCGCCCGGCAACGCAATGCGCGGCAGCGCCCCTGCCGTATCAAGCTGCATCCCGGGCATGCCCATCGTCAGGCTGGTCAACCCCTGGCCGAGCGCCGGGAAGGTGGCCGTACGTGGAGCCTTGAGGTAGTCGAGCAGCTGGGTCATGGGGGAGGCGAGCAGAAAGTCCACCGCGCCGCGGTCCAGCTCAGGCAGGCCTGCGATCTGGCGGCGCAACTCCGGAGTCACCCACGCCGGTGCCGCCGCGGTTATCGCGGTTTCCTGCTCGAACCAGTCGAGGTCCGCATCCGTGGTGCTGAAAGGAATGTAGTCCTTGTTCAGGTACAGGGAGCTGCGCTTTTGCATGTCCTGCGGGAAGCGGAAGTGGGCTTGGCTGGCGTGGTAGGCATAGCCGTCGGTAAACACTGCCACCGAGCGGGTGTCGGAGCGGCGGCGGTTCCTAAACAGAAAGTCGGGGACCGTGTAGCCCTCGTTGACCTGCTCTTGCATGACCCATTGCTCACCGTCGGAGCCGGGGAAGACAATGTCCAGCTCCATGCGCCCGGCGTTGGGTCGATCCGTCACCGTGACGTTTCTCGCCTCGAGTGCTGCGCGCAGCAGTTCGCGGAAACGCAGCTCCAGGCTCGAGCCTTCGTCGGGTGCGGGGGCGTCGGCCTGCGGCTCCCACGCGACCTCGAAGGCGTCGGCGCTCGCATCGGGGTGAGCCTCGTTGCGAAGGATGGCGCGGATGGCGCGCTCGGCAACGCCGCGGGAGGTGACGTCACGGGCGTGGAAGTCGGTGTAGGGGACCAGGCAGTCGGCGCAGGCAAGGCGGTCGTCGTTGCGGCATTCGCACTCGGCCACGCGCTTATACGTCTGGACGAAAAGTTCGCGAACCTGCTCGGACGAGGCGAACTGGGAAAGATAGCCCGTGCCGCCGGGCACGTTGTCGTGCAAAAGCAGCGCCTCGATGGTCCCGTCGCCGCTGGGGGAGGGCACGGCGACTTGGACCACCTTGAGGTGGTCCGGGTCCCCGCCGAGGACCTCCTTGAAGCCGAGCCTAAGCGCGGCGGTGAGGCTGGGGATCGTCGCGCTATCGCCCGCGGTGAGCGTGCGCGGGATGGTAAGCAGCACGCCCTGGGTGCGCAGCGTGCGCCCCAGCGCGGTCGTCACGGTGTCCTCCTCGCGCTCCTTGCGCTTCGGGCACCAGGGGCGGTGGTCCCACTTGCTGTTCTCGCCGCGCGCGGAATCCACGTGGCCGCAGATGCGGCACAGCGTAAACAGGGGAGCGTCGACCTCGCGCCCGCCGAGCATGCGGCGCTGCGCCTGGCCTTTGCCCAGGTTGAACCAGCTCAGCTCCACCTGCGGCAGGTACTCGGCACCGAAGCCGCCGCTTAAGTACCAGCGCCCGCCGGCGGGTGCGTGCTCGGGCACAGCAAAGGTCATGGCGGTGTGGAAGAAGGTGGTGCGGCGCTCGTCCCAGGTGGAATCAATAGTCGCGTTACTGCGGTCCACCTCGGCGGCGACCTTGCGCATCTGGATTACATCCATCAGCTGGCCCTTATCCGCAAAGGCAGCCGAGCCGCACTGCGGGCACGCGCCGACGGCACCGGTGGCAGCCCCGCCGCCGACCGCCACGCGCGTGCCGTAGGAACACGCCGGGCACAGACGCCACTGCTCAATGTTCTGACCGTCAAAACCCATCTCCACCGAGTCGATCGTGGCAGCGATCCCGCGGGCGTAGAAGGTCGCGCCCGGCGCGAGCTCCTGCAGCGCGGAAGACACGCCGCGCTCGAGCTCGAAGCTTTCGGGCATGAACTCCATGGTGGTGGGGTTGAGGTAGGAGATTGCCACGGCGAGCTCCACGGAGTCGTCGATAAGCGTGAAGTTGGGCAGCAGCCCGTAGCGTTCCAGGGCGGCGACCCAGCGTTCTTCGGATAACAGGTTGTGCAGGTCGCGCTGGGTGCGCTTGCGGGCGGCGCTCACGCTGCGCTTTTCGCGCTCGAGGTCCTCGTCTACAAACGCGGCGTTGACAGTGTCGACAGACGCGACGGCGTTGGCATCGCGTTTCTGCAGCTCGACCTCGACGTCGCTCAGTGCCTTCGCGCGATCTCGCAGCAGCTGGACCTCGGCGTTCCACTGCTCGCGCGCGGCCGTAAGCGCCGCGGTGAACGTCTCCGGCCCCTGGCCGGTGGCCCAATCGCGCACGCGGGCAAGCAGCTCCGGGTCGAGCTCCTCGCTCGACAGCGAGTCCAAGAACTTGTCTACCTGCTCGTCCACGCCCGCGGCGATGACCTCCTGCAACGCGGTCACCAGTGGTCTACCTGCGTACCCGAACACCGACTTGGCGTTATCCAGGTGCACGCCGAGCGCCTCTACATCGGTGGAGTCGATGAGGTAGGCGGCGAGCTGGCGGTGCAGGATCTCCGTCGCTGAGAGGAAAGCGGCGGGCGGGGTCACCGCACCCTGGATGACGCCGAGCGGCGCATTGAGCTTGGGCAGGGTCGGCCCGCGGCCCTGGACGAAGGCGAGCACGAGCGAGTTGCCGGTCAGACGCCCGGCGCGCCCGACGCGCTGCACGTAGTTGGCCACGGTGTTTGGCAGGGAGGCGAGCATGACGGTGGACAGATCGCCGATGTCGATACCCATTTCCAGCGTTGGGGTGGCAACCAGCACGTTCGGGGCGTCGGCAGCTGGTGTTTCGCCGCCGCGGAAGGCGTGCTCGAGCGCGAGCCTTTCTTCGGGCGGCACCAGGCTCGTGTGCTCCTTGGCCACCACGGTGCGCGGCTGCGCGGAGGCGTACAGGCGCCAGTAGTAGTTCGGCTCGATGGGCGTTTCCTCGTACGTGCCGGAGCAGCCGGGGGTGCCGCACGCCTGCCCATGCATAAGTTTTCGCGCATGCTTATCGACGCCCATCTGCGCGTGGCAGGTCCCACACCGCAACACGTGCGGCTCGGCCTCACTGGAAACCACGACTTGCTCGGGCTCGAGCGCGTAGATGGTCCCGCCCGTGGTGGTCTGGATGGGCGTGACCGCGTTCCTGCTGGCCAGCGCCTTGAAGAACTCGCGCAGTACGGCGGCCGCGTCGTGGGTGGACAGCCCCAACATGGTGGCGGTCCAGCGGGCGTAACGGCCGCGCGGACTGGACAGGGGAGTGATGCCCCGGTCCTTATCGTTCAGGCTCGTGCCCACGCGCGGGAACTCGGGCGCGCCGCCGCGGGAGAAAGAGGGCACGCCCTTGGACTTGGCCAGGCGGTTGTGCAGGTGCCAGCTGTTGCCGTCGTCGCGGAGGTAGGACTTCAGCCACGGGTGGTTGATGGCACCACGCTCGCGGACTTGCTCGACCAGGCCGCGCGCCCAGCGCAGTTGCGCGTCCGTGTCTGCCACACCGCCCTCGAGCCCATCAAGCGCAGTCTGTACTGCGGCGTGGTCGATCGCCTCGCGCGCAGCAGAAGACAGCACCGCGTCCGGGATGTCCACGGCTACGTTCAGCACGCCGGTAAGTGTCAGTGAGCGGGCCAGGTCGGCGCGCTGGCCGAACTCGAGCGCGGTGTCGAAGGCGAGGCGTTGCTTCGCTTCGCGGGTGGCGTTGCGCCTGGCCTGGGCCTCGCAGCTGACATCCCAGAAGGGCCGGTAGTTCACCGTGTCTGCCAGTTCCGGCGGCAGCAGCTCGTAGCGGGCGCGGGCCTCGGCCTGCTTGGCCTTTGCGCCGGGGACGTCGCGGGCGCGGTCCACGGCGGCGTCGATAATGCGCTGCGGCAGCTCCGCCAGGCTCACCGTGTCCGAGCCCACCACCCCATAAGTGAAGGTACGCAGGGCAAAGGCGTGGGAACGCGACTGGACAAAACCGGCGCGGTGCGCGGCGTCCTGCACCGAGTCGGCGAAGACGAGCGTCTTCTTCTCGGACTGGTCCAGCTCGCCCATGCCGAAGAGGTTGGACAGCCCCACCGACAGCAGCGTGGCCACGCGCGAGCCGATGAAGCGGATGGTGTCCGTCTCGCCGCAGGAGGGGCAGACCTCATCCTTGGCGTATTCGGCGGCGTCCTGGCCGGAGTAGGTAAGCACCGGCACGGAGGTACCCTTGGCGAGCTCTTCCTCCGTGGGCGGGGTAGTCGACAGCGCGCGGGTGGAAGTGTGCAGCCACATGGGCGTGCGCTTGCCCTCCGGGTCGCGCTGCGCGGTGAATTCCACCCCATCAGTGGTGGCCTGGCGCAGCTCGTTGATCGCGGTGATCAGGGGCCGGCGCCGCTCGGGCGCTTCGATGGAAAGCTTGCGGATCTGCGCCGGATCCAGAATCGGCGCCTCGGTACCCGGCTCCAGGCTGGTGGCCCACCCGGCGCGCCCGCACGCGCGGCAGTAGCAGGCGGGCAGCCACACCGGTGGCACCTGATCTTCCGCCTGTACTGCATCGAGCGTGATGTCCGCGCCCTGGCCGACCACGCCGTCGTCGTACCAGCGAAACTCCGACCCGTCGACGGTAGGGGTCACGGCCCTATCGATTCGCGAGACCTCGCGGACCCACAGGTGCGTATCCACACCCGGCAGCCTCTTGCCCTCAAAGCCGTACATCTCGCCGGCGAGCGCGCGCAGATGCGCCACCGCGGTGAGCAGGTGCGTGACAAACTCGGTCGGCTCCTCACCCTTAAGCGCGCGCAGCACCACCGGATCAAGCACTGCAGCAGGCAGGGCAGTGCCCTCGCCCTCGCGCGCGATCAGCGGGCGCGCCTGACCCGCAGCCTCGATGATCGCCCTAGTCAGTGGGTGTTGCGCATAGGCCGCGATCATCTCCTCGAGCGTGTCCCCGCAGCCCCACAGGTGCGTGCGCATGACCTCCAGCACGACCTCGGCGTGCTCGCGCCCGGTCGCGTCCTCCGCCACCGCGCGTAGCACGTCCCGGATGGTCTCAACACCGGGCATTTCGCTTCTCGACGCCCCGCTACCGCCCCCATACGTCCCCGCCATCTCCTCCTGCCACTGCTCGAAGCTCAGCACGGTCTCGCCGATCAGCGCCTCCGGGTCGAAGTTTTCGCCGAAAATTGTGCCGGCGAACTCCAGCACGCGCCCGGTATCTCCCTCACCACCCAGGGTTGCCGAGGTGGCCACCGGGGTGACGCGACCCAGCGGGTTGTTCGCGTACTCGCCCAAGAAGCCTTCCGGCTGGTTCACTTTGAGCATCAGCCCCAGGCGGCGCAGTAGCAGGGCGACGTCAGTGCCTTGTGCGCCGTCGTAGGTGTGGAACTCATCGAGTACCAGGTACTGCAGGGAGGTGGCACTGATGCGCCAGATTTCGCGGTCGGCGGGGCGCAGCAGCAGCTCGTCCAACATCTTGTAGTTGGTCAACAGGATGTCCGGCGGATTCCGACGCAACGTCTCCCGGTCCGTGATGAGCGAATCCGGCGTCACCTTCGTCACGCCCGTGTTCTGATCACCGACGTAGATGCCCGCGTCCACACCCTCAAGGCCGGCCTCGGAGGTAAGCAGCTTGGCTAGACGGTTGGCCTGATCGCTGGCGAGTGCGTTCATAGGGTAGAGCAGTAGCGCCTTCACTCCGCGCTGGCCCTGGTCCCGCATCCGCTTCGCGTGCGCGAGGACGGGATAGAGGAAGGCCTCCGTCTTACCCGAGCCGGTGCCCGTAATCACCAGCGTGGGCTCTGGCCGACGCTCGCCGGCCTCGTCCCGGCTGCGCAGACGGCGGAAGGCTTCCTCCTGGTGGTGGTACGGCGTGAACCACTTGGGCAGCCACTCCAGGAGCCCCTCCCAGTCCGTGGCGCGCGCGTACGGCAGGCGAGTGCGTACGTACGGACCGCGGAACATGCCGGTGGCGGTGTCGCTGAGGAAAGACTTCAGCGCTTTTGCCGTATCCGGGTTAGCCAGCGAAAACGTCGTGGTGAGGTACTCTGCGATGCCCTCGAGGACGTGCTCGGACGCGTGGACGGGTAGAAGAGTAGACACGCCTAGCTAGTGTATTGGGTGGGGCGCAGTTTGGCGTCGTCTTTCCCGTGTCTGCGGTGGTCTCTCTTCAACGTTTTTAATCCGGGTATTCCGCTTCAACGCAGTTTGGCGACGTGTACATTATCTATGCTGAAACCTTTTCGGCTGACGTGCCCCGACGAGTTTGATCTCGTAGTTGTAAGAACACAACGGAGACCCGATAGTGCAAAGCAACGCAGATAAAGCCTCCCGCCTTTTCTTGTACCTTTCCGCATTAGAACGGCGGAAAGAGAAGCCAGTCCTTACCACCGCGAGCTACCAAAAGAATGGCGGTAAGGTGCTGCGTCTTGAACAGCTGCGGACTTTTGCTGAGCAAACGCAGATGGTCTTCCTTTGCCAACAACTCCAGGAAGCAATGGAGCTGGATCCGTCACACGCGATTGGGGAACTCGACGGGGGTAACGTTCTCGCGATCTTCAAGCGGCCAGCTCCTCAGACCGCGCCTGAAGTCCCAGAGATATTGGAAAGTGCGATCACCGAAACTATCGATGATCCGCACACCGAACCGGAGCTTCTCGAGTCAGAAGACGATGCCCCTCACTCAATAGAAGTGACGAATGCCTTTGCAGACTGGATCCAGGTATGGAGAACGTGGTCTCGGCTGAGTAAATACGGTTTGGCCTATCAGCAGGTTTTTGAGATCCAAACCAGCGTCAACCAACAATCCGATGAGTTCGAGTTCGTCCTCGGCCTAGGTAATTTGGCGTGGAAGCTAGAAAAGAGCACCATCGACAGGCCACTGTTCACAATTGGTTTGGACATTTCTCTAGACAAGCAAAGTGGCGATATTCGGCTCGCCCTTTCCGAGGACGACCTTCGAATGGAGTTTGAGGCAGTCCCGCCGCAAAAACTCGAAGACGGCACCTTTCTCTCGGATACTAAGGAGCAGCTCGCAGGTACCGAAGGGGACCCCCTTGATGAGGAGACGTTTGCGGAGCTTGGTCATGTCACCACCAATGGACTGGATACCAACGCTACCTATCTCCCCACTTGGCACCGTCAACAGCCGAAGGATGTGCCAGTCATCGCATGGCAACCCACCATCATCATGCGGAAGCGCCAGAGAACTGGCCTTGCTTCAGCGTTTAAACGCATCGCTGAACGCATCGAGGAATCTGGTGAGGTACCAGCTGGTTTAGCCCCACTCGTCGATCCATACGCCCCGTCGCAGGTAAGTACCGACCCCACCCCCGGTGCCGTTTTTGAGAGCAACGGCGAGATTTTTACACCGCTTCCGCTCAATGACAAGCAAAAGCAGGTGCTTCAGCGTGTTGATTCACATGCTCAAACAATCGTGCAAGGACCTCCCGGTACCGGTAAGACTCATATGGCGGCCGCGATGCTTTCGCACTTTCTCGCGCAGGGGCTCCGCGTACTTGTCACTGCTCAGGCAGATCGCGCGCTTTACGAGCTCCGAGGAAAACTCCCCGCGGAGATCCAAGAACTTGCCGTTTCCGTCATCAGTTCGAACCAATCTGACCTCTCAGATCTCCGGGTAGCAGTCGAAACGATTAACCATAGATCCACTCACTTCGACGAATACGAGTCACAACGGGACATTGTTTCACTCGAGCAGAGGCTCAACGCGCTTCGAGAGAAACGCACACAGCTGCTACGAGACTGGTCTGCGGCAATGGAAGCAGAGAATACTCCGCTGGACATACCTGGTTATGAACTTCGGCCATCAAAGGCGATAACGAAATGGTCTAGTGAGAAATTAAAGTTTGATTGGATACTCTCCTTTGACGAGTTATCGCTAACGAAACCTTTCCCCCTCAGCACGGAAGAGATTGAGGAGTGGTTTTCGCTCCTCGACTCCGAAGAGCTTTCAGCGCATAGAGTGTCACCCCTGGGCGACACGTTTAACTTCAACGATCTTCCCACCGTTGAGGAGGTTGAAGAACTCCATCTGGAAGAAGAAGGCATAGTGCAGGATCGCCTGGAGGCGGAGGCTGCGGTACCTGAAAGTGAAATATCGGCCTGGAATACCCTCGCACCCGCGGCCCAATCGGGGGTTCTCCGCAAAATCCAGGAACTCGATGAACAAGTCAGCAAGGTCAAAACGGCCCCATTTCCCTGGGCCGACGATTTGTATGCTGCTGTAAGAGCCGGCTCGCTAGCGAAGGAAAGGCAACTCCTTGAGAAGCTTCGCAACGATCTAAAAAATGCCCACGCCTTCGACGAGCGCCTTTCAGCTCTCAAGCACATTAGCGGCAAGGGACCCATTGACAGGTTTATGCCCGCCGCACGCTCGCTCCAGGGCTTCCTAGACGCTGGCGGTTCGATCAAGGTGAAAGCCGACGGCATGCCAAAAACCGGCCTCTTCACCAATAGCATCGTTAAAGAAGCGATGCCGTTTTTTGAAAACGTCCTTGTCAACGGTGTCCCTCCCACGACTTCAGCCGACATTACGTTGTATCAGACGTACGTAGAGTTTCAGTGGGCGCTGGAGCCCATGCACAGCGCATGGCATTACTCCGCACCTCCGAGCAACTCTTCTCCAAGAGACATTCTCTTGTTCTGGGACAACACGCTTGCTGAATACAGTGCCTCCCTCGAAGAGGCGGAGCGAATAGTCTCGCGCGTTGAATGGCTCAACAGATACGGTTTTGAGGTAGCCCTAGAGGAGCTCCCCTCGCTTAAGTCGCGGCTGGAGCTTCTGAACACGCATACTCAGCGTATTTCTCTGGCGGAAGAACAATCACAGCGCATGAGATCCGCGATCTGCTCGCTGACCACGGCAAAAGGCAAGCTTGGCCCATTACACTGGATGGGGCCCATGGAAGATGCCCTGGGCCTTCGAGATGCACACGCTTTCTCCGAATCGCTCAAGATGGCGCACGCGAATGTGGCGCTGTCGAGCAAATTGCGCAGACGCGATTCCCTTACAGAACGCGCTACGGACTGGTCCTCAAACCTAGCTGGAAAAGTAGTCGATCACGCTGATCAGGACTTTTGGCGGGACCGTGTCCGAATGGCCGAATCCGCGCGGTGCTGGGCGCAGATGGGTGAGCTCGTGTCACAGCGGCACGCGCCAAATTTGAACGAGTTGTCTGATTCGGTCGAAGCGGTCGACACGCAAATAACCCGAACGCTTTCCGCGCTGGCAGCCGAACGAGCATGGGCAAAGGCAGCCAACCCTGAACGCATCGATCAATCCATGCGCGTCAAACTGATCGCTTATAGCCAATCGGTAAAGCGACTTGGCAAGGGTACCGGAAAGTATGCTGACCAAAAGCGACGCGACGTACGTAAGAATCTTGAGGCTTGCCAGTCGGCTGTCCCTGTCTGGATCATGCCTATTTACAAGGTCGTCGAACAGTTTGGTTTAGAGGAGAACATATTCGACGTCGTCATCGTCGACGAGGCCTCCCAGTCAGGTGTTGACGCTCTCTTCCTGCAGTACCTTGCGCCCCGAATCGTTGTGATTGGCGATGACAAGCAGGTTTCGCCGACCAGTTTTGCAAACGAACAAGAGATCCGGAAGCTGGCTCGCCAGTACCTGAGCGATTTTGATCGCGTTGATACTTGGACGGACCCAGCACGCTCGCTCTTCGATGAAGCTAATATGCGCTACGGCGGGCGGATCACCTTGGAAGAACATCGACGCTGCGTGCCGGAAATCATCGAGTTTTCGAACCGATACATCTACGAACCTGAAAACATTTCGCTCAAACCGGTACGAGCTATCGAGCCTGAACGTCTGGCACCCTTCAAAATCACTCGAACCCCCAATGCGTTCGAGACAGAAAGTGGTTCCAAGCGTGTCAATACCGCAGAAGCGGACACTCTCGTAAGCAAGGTTCTCGAAGTCCTCGAAGATCCAGCATATGCAGGAAAAACGCTTGGCGTTATATCTCTTCTCAGCGAACCAGGGCAGGCACAATACATCCAGGCTCGATTGCTTGAAAAGCTCGCACCAGAAATCTGGGAGGAACGCGATCTCAAGGTCGGTAAACCCGCAGAATTCCAGGGTGCTGAGCGCGATGTGATTTTCCTCAGCATGGTCCAGCCTTCTTCCCCTGATTCTCGAATTTCGGTGCTTACGACGAGCACATTCCTTCAGCGCTACAACGTCGCGGTGAGCCGTGCGAAAGACCAGGTGTGGCTCTTCCATTCGGTCGGGTTCGAGGAACTCAATCCAGAGGACATTCGCGCAAAACTCCTCCAATACGCCTATGAGGTGGCCCAAGCACAGCCGGAGTCAAAGGTTAGCGAACTCGTGTCGAACGACGAGCGCGTGGAACCATTCGACTCGCTCTTTGAACAACGCGTTTACAACCGCATTGTGGAGCGCGGCTACCAGGTTATTCCTCAGTACCGCGCGTTTGGGTACCGGCTTGATCTAGTGGTAGTCGGAGCTGAAGGACGCCTCGCAGTAGAGTGCGATGGAGACTTTTGGCATGGTGACCAACAAGCACTTGCTGATCAACAACGTCAGCGTGAGCTCGAACGTCTCGGGTGGACTTTCGTGCGCTTTTTTGAGTCCGACTTCTACCTCGATCCAGACACGCAAATGCAGAAAGTCTGGGATGCACTCGACGAATTGGGCATTTACCCCGCTAGCCGGGAGATCAGTTTCGATCCTTCCAAGAACGTAGAAATCATTGAAGCTGTCTTTGCAGATGATGCCCCAATTGAACTTGAAACGGCCTCAGCACAGGTGCTCAACAGTGAAGAAGACATCGCAGACATCGAAGCGGCACCGGAGCCAGAAAATCCAGATCCCATTGAACCGGAAGAATCATCTGAGCCGACTGTTGCAACATCCCTTCCCGCCCGCATCGAGTCAGAAGAGTCTTCAACTCCTGAGGCAGACGTAGCCTCGCCTTCAGAGCGAGAAACACCCACCAGCACGTCAGTCGGCGTTCCTCCTCAAATTGAAACTCGAGACAGCGAGCCAAATCGTGTTCGTTTGGAATTGAACAAACGCCCAACCTCCGGGAAGCCTTCAAACCGGTGGCAGGACGCTGCCCCCATAGATCAGGCGAACGCCACTGAAACTGGCACCACAGGAGACACGCATACGCCGCTCAGCAGCGCAGCTCCTAACCGTGGAATTGTGCACCGAACTGGCGGCAACACTCCGGTGACTCTCGCAAGTGCCCCTATGCGGGCCGCGGGGCCATATGAGTCCTTTACCGGCACAACCGTGCCGGTACACTCGGCTACCCCACAAGAGCTCAAGAGAGGGCTACTGGAGATCCTCGAGGTTGAAGGCCCGATGCTCGCGAGCTATTTGTTCTCTCGCTACGTGAAGGCCAGCGGGGATTCGCGTGTGACTAAAAAGGTCACTTCCAGACTCAACCCGATACTTTCGATGCTGCGGAACAGCGGGGAAGTGGAGATGGACGATCCTCTGAACACGCGAGGATTCAAGGAGAAGACGTTCCGCCTTCCTCAACAGGAAATGGTGAATCTCCGGGAGCGAGGCCCTCGAAGAATCCATGACATTCCCCCGATGGAACTCCGTGCGCACGTGCTAAAGGCCTTCTATCGAGTAGGGACTACCGACCGTGAAGCTGTGATGCGCGAAGCTCTTCGATTGCTGGATCTCAAGCGACTCCCTTCTCTCACGGAGGAGAGGCTGCAGCCTCATTATGAGTCGGTGATGGAGACTGAAGGTCGGAGCTGACCAGTGCCCCCGGGACCACAGTTAGTAGCCCGGGGTTCCGGCTCAGGTGATTACCCCAACTCAGCCAACAACGCATCCAGCGTCGCCTCAGCACCAACCTCGTACAGCGACTTCAACACACGTGCGTAGGGCTCGGTGAAGCGCTCGTCGTCAACAAGGTCTCCGAACACTTCCCGGTCGCGTAGGAAGGCGAGGATGTCCTCACGGTTGCCCTGTGCGGTTTCCTGCAGGCGATCCGCCATGCGGTCGACCACCTTAATCGGGTTGCCCTGCTCGTCCAGGCCTTCCGCGTAGCGGGCCCAGGAGGCGACGATCGCGGCCGAAAGCGTCACGGGTGCAGCACCGGATTCCAGGTTCTCGCGCACGACCGGCAGCAGCCGCTTCGGGATGCGGTCCGAGGATTCCGCGCAAATGCGAGCGACGGTGTCCTTCACCGCAGCATTGCCGAGGCGGTCGATGACCTGATCCGGCTCAGCCAGCGCAAGGTGCTGGTGGTGGATTCTTCGAAGTTCGCGGTGGAAGGCATGCACTTTGTCACCCGGCTCTCTACGTTTGATGACATCGTGATCGACCAGCACACGACCCCGGAGCAAAACCGGGTCCTCGAGCAATCAGGGGCGCGGATCCATGTCGTTGAGACACAGCAACCAGAACTGCCCACCGCAAGCAGCTAGGAGTACTCATGTCACTCGTTCTTGGAATTGGCTCTTCCACCCAGTCGACAAATGTTGCGCGCGTGCATTTAGTAACACCGTGGTGAGTATCGGGTAACGCGATGGTGAGTATCGAGTAACACTTATAGTTTTCGGGGGAAACTCTTTGGTGACCGCGTGGCTTCAGGGCACTGCCTGGGGTAACCGGCGCATCCCGAGGTGAACTGCTCTGGGTCGGTGCCTGGGTGAGTTTGATTCAAGGCGACCACGACCGCGGCGGCGAGCTCGTGCAGGAGTGCTAGGATCTCGCCGAAGAGCTAAACAATGTCCACCTGAAGGCACATGCCCGCTGCTGGATGGCGCTCTACCATTTATTCACGGGGTCTCTGGAGCAAGCAATCCCACTCTTCGGCGAGACGCTGTCGCTTTTCGACGACTTGGACGAGACCGCCGCCAAACTCATCGCAGGATTCCAATACGCCATGGCGCTGGAGCTCAGCGGCGCCCACAACGAAGCACTGGAAGTATGCGCGCAAGCATTCACATGTGCCGATGAGTCCGGGGAGCGATGGAACCGCGCGCACTTCCACTGGGTAGCCGGGATGGCGCACTTCTCGCTCGGCCAATGTGAGAGCGGCCGTGAACACGCCCGCCAAGGTCTTGAATTTGCCGCAGACCTTCAAGACGAGATCATTGCCTCGCTCATCGTTGAACTGCAGAGTTGGATTGAGTCAGCAGTAGGGAACCACGAGCTCGCGAGCTCGCTCGCTACGGCAGCCGATGACATCTGGTGCGCCCAGGGTACTTCAGTCCAGGCATTTGGGCCGGCAATGAAAGCGCGCTCGGTGAAGGCACGTGAGCCTTTGGTGCTCGAGGAGCAGCGAGTGCCGAGATCCAAAAAGGACGCGATTGCTTTTGCCTTGAGCACGTACGACACCCTTCCCGAGGCTGACCCAACACCAAAGCCCCAGCCCGAGCCAGGGAAGGACAAGGACTCGACGCTTACCCGCCGAGAGCGCGAGGTCGCGGAACTCGTCGGCTCTGGCATGACCAACCGCCAGGTAGCGGACAAGTTGGTCATTTCGACCCGAACCGTCGAAGGCCACGTAGAAAACATCTTCTCTAAGCTGCAGATCAACAACCGTTCGCAGATAGCGGTGTGGCTGCATGGGTGAGTGCTGAGCCCGTTGTCCAGGTTCATCCTTTGTCAGGCCTGCCTTCAATCAGCATTTCAGCTCCAATGTTGCAAGATACGAACGTCTCCAACGTTCAGAACATGGGTTGACGGTTTGGGGGGAATCGGGTCGCCTGCGATTGGTCGAGCGTTGGCATCAGGGTTGGCGATCGTAGTGTTTTGGGCTGGTTGTCCCTAGTCTTTGCGGACAAAGCCGCTCCAGCAGCGCAAGCAGTGCCCGAAAAGCGCGCCGACCACCGCCATGGAGACCAGGTGGATCCAGAATTTGCTGCAACTGTTCTCAGCGCACGGCTATAGATCGATCCCAGTACCGTGAGCACGAAATCCACGACGCCCACGATGCTGAAGTTCAGGACCGTCAATCGTTCCTAGTCTTCTGCTTCGCGGCGACCCATCCGCCTCTCCAGTTCTTTCTCCCGTGCCTTATGACGACGCACGATCCCCTGCACCACCTGGCATTTCCAAGGGACACGTCATTCTACGTCTGCTATGTCGATTGTTTTTTGGGGTGGACGTTTAGAACATACTCGGGCAAAGGTCTATTACCCCAGTCAAGAGGTCGAGTTCCGTCGAGCTCACAGCATTGCTTGATGACAGCCCAAGTGAGCAGATCTGTGAGGTAATCTCTACTTCAAATTGCAGGGTCACCCCTAGCCCACTCGGACAATGAAGAGGCCGATCTCACCTGAGGGAGGGCGGATACCCGTTCAATCCCCGGTCCCTGCGTGCGGCTCAAGTGCTAGAAGTTCCATAATGGAAGGGACGTCAAAAATGCCTTATGACTTCACTAAGTTTCCCCATGGATCGGCTAAGCGCCGACAGTTGATCGATTCACTGATTGGTGATTCAGATCTCCGTGAGACCTTTTACCTCGAAGTGAAGTCGGATTTTGATTTGAGCAGCAAAGCGCACCAAGCGAAGCTCGCTAAGTTCATTCTTGGGGCTGCTAACCGCGATGCACGCGACGCAATGCGTTATCTTGGCGGATACGCCGTTTTGGTCGCTGGGGTAGGAGACAACGACGTCGTTGGGGTCAAAGGGGATGAAATTCTTGATTTAGACAAGAAGCTTTCCACCCTAATCGGCGCTGAGGGGGATCGGCCCGAATGGTTCTGGGAGCGGGAGCAGTACGGAGACAAACAGGTCCTACTCTTTTTCGTTGCACCACCCTCGGGCGAGATTTTTCCTGCGGTTGGCTCCTCCGGTGAAGTGCATGACGGGCGAGTGTACATGCGCACCAATGGACAAACCGCAGAGATTTCTGGTGCTGCTTTGAGGAACAAACTTCGAGGGCTGGTGAACGCATCAACGGCAATGGACATCAGGATGCTGCACTTTGGTGCTGCTGCGCCTCTATACCCAGACTACGAAATGGCACGTCAACAGATTAGGCGACGTGTTGATGTTCTTCGCTCAGAAGCGCCGCGTCCAGCATCAGATAGTTCGTTCCCGATCTCCCCAAGAATGGTGTTTAACACGGACTCCTACGGTCGAACACCCGAAGATTTTGCCACAGCCCTAGCTGCAGTGGAGCGAGCCTCGGAAGGTCAATTACGCAAGTTCGCTCTCTTGCAATCCGCATCGATAATGCCGCTTCTCATGCTTGAGATTGAGCTGATGAGTGAAAAGCACGCAAGAGACGTAGAGATTCACATTGAGTTGCCTGAATCTGTACAAGTGGTTGAGCGACCGACTCAAGAACAGGTTGACGCGGCTCTAGATAATCTCTTACCTCAGCCTTGGACAGAACCAATGAAGCACGGTATCCATTTTCCTCCAGCTTTTGCAACGCAATATCTCGACCGCAATTTGAGATTAGCGCACCTATCAGCCCGACGAATCAACGATCATTCGCTAGTGGTCCATGCTCCTGAATTGAGATTTGGCAAGTCAAAAATTCTCAAATTTGACGAACTTTTCTTACGCGCAGAGTCAAGTGGTTCGGACGCTCAGCCGTCCGCAAAGTGGAGGCTTACTGCTGGCAATTTGGATGGCCAACTTCAGGGCGAGATAGCCATCGAGCGTGGACGTTTACTGTGAGTTCGCACTCGCGTGAGCAACCTCTCCTACCGTAAATGAGAGAACCAGTCGTTATGGATGGCACAGGCGACGCCTGTCAATCTATTCCCCACTCCGACTCTCGTCTCACTCTTGCGAAGATATGCCCGCGTCGTAGAATAAATCAGAGATTCGTCCTTGGCCGTCAATGACACATCCGAAGGCTCGGCTGACGCACATATCTATCCGCTGAGCATGTAAATAGTCGGGTAGTGAGTTCCTAACACTCAGCCGATCAAAACCTTCCGCAGTTTGAAAAACCAATAAGCTTCCAAATCGTGGGTGCTCGCCGTCCTCCACTAGGAAACCGGCTTTATGAGGCAGATGATCATCCTTTGTCTTTTCTAACAGCCTCCCTATCAAGACCTGAGCACCATCCTGCGAATCTTCGCTTAATGAAAGCAAGGCCGCACCAAACTCAAACCAGTGTGGCATGTCAAATTTTCGGGCTTCGCGCGCATAACGGAGAAGCGAAGTCTCTTTGATATGTGGTTTCCGGTGCGACAATCCGTTTTTCCAAACATCGACTACGGCCGTCGCAGGAGCCACCGATACGAGAATGTTTGCGTCTTCGTCATCCTCAGCCCACAATCCATTCTGACGAAATGTTAGAAACATATCCAATTCATCAGTCGTGAGGTAT
The DNA here is from genome assembly GCF_025152525.1 of Corynebacterium sp. p3-SID1056. GTDB lineage: Bacteria > Actinomycetota > Actinomycetes > Mycobacteriales > Mycobacteriaceae > Corynebacterium. The sequence goes on along the minus strand of NZ_JALXXL010000002.1, from coordinate 218,083 downwards.
TTCTTAGCGATTTTCGGATCGCGCCTACGCCGAAGATAAACCAAGAGCTCCGATGGTTCGTCAATCAGCTCGAGAATCACCTGAAGGTCACCAATGGAAATCAACCAGGGCAGCTGACCTTCTTGGTCCAAGATGCTCGTATCAATCAAGTCAAGAGGACGTGTTGCAAGCTCAAGCAAGTCATCCAAGGTGACAATTACCGTGTGAACCTCAACCACACTTGAAAGGTCAAGAGCATCGCCTCTTTCAACCGGCACGTATCCTTTAGTGGCAATTAGGGTTCGAAGCTTTTCTACTTGGTTTGATGCTTTGCGAATGTTATTCCACATCTGGCGACGAAACCGGGAGACGTTAGTGGGTTCTCCAGCTTTGAAAAGCGTTGCAGCTTTGACTTCAAAGATGATTGCCACTCCACCGATAACGAGAAGCGCATCAGCTTCGCCTCTCCCTGTTTCCGGATGTGAATACTTGAGGCCGAAAAATATCTGCGCATCTGGCAAAAAGATCCGCAATACGTCCACGAGGCGCTTTTCAACTAACTGCCCCCGGTGAGCTCCGTATGCCGAGTTACTCAACAAGAAGCTCTCGAGATTTTTCTTAACAGAGGGTGCTACTAAGCTCCCGTTTGGAAGCAAGTAGCGGCCCGCTCGCTCTTGAATCAGAGGAAACTCAAAAAGTGGGTTAGTGCCACCTTTTAGAGCCTCGAGCGCTTTACTCATCGGCCATGTCTTAAAGTCAAAAGAGAAATCTTCAAGGACCTTGCCTACGAGCTGCACTGGCACTTTGGTTTCATTCGCGATCTCCTCCGCGGAAAAAGTCGCATCAAGAAAAGTCGGATGAAACATCTTGGTCCACGCTTGATTACCACGCTCCAGATCTCTCACGCTGGGCTGGTATCCCCGACTAATGACCGCCCCAAGTTCATCTCTCGCGTCAAAAGATCGCTTTGCTGGCTCTTCCAAGATCCAGGCCAACACGGAATACAGCTGATGGTACGTATACCCGCGCGTTTCTTCTATCAGCTCCTGGACGATTGGCGCACCAAACAATTCTTCGTAAAGGTCAAACTGCGTCTCACGGTATGTAGTTTCCCGTATCCACTGACGACTTGCCGAATGTATCGCATTTAACCAGCCCACTTTGTCTAGCCTGGCTTCGAAAGGTAATCGAATTAACGTCGAGATAGAACGAATTCGCCGAAGAGATTCAAATAGCTCCTCCAGCAGCCCCCACCCTTCAGAACTCATCAGGTCTTTGTAGGTTTCAGGCGCGCAAAGCTGCTTATTGCAATAAATCAAAATCGCAGCCATCTCAATTAATGCAGGAGCGTAGCCGTAGTCTGCTTTGAGATATTCATCTTGCGATGTCATGCCAATTATAAGCGCAGCAGAGGACCGTATCCTCATACTCTGGATCGTGCGCGCAGGATCATACTGCGCCGTCTTGTTGACGATTCCCTGAGCTAATCTTGCTAGGTCACTTTCGAGCTCGCTCTTCGTGACATCACCTTCGACTAATTGCATGAACAGCGAGACAATCTCTTTGAATTCACCATCCCAAGTGTTCAAATTTACTCCTTCTGCCCCAAGAACCTTGCCTAAATCTGGATATGGAAATACGGAAGTGCCTTGTCCACTCCTCATTCATTTCAAGCGCGAATAGGCTTTCTGCAGCCGCTCCACCCGGTCTAGCTTCCGGAACGGGTACTCAAACACATAGGTGACCTCAGACTGCGGGTGGACCCACGTGCGATCCGCTTCCGAAAGCCCCTGCCTGTCCTTCAACTTCGCCTCGGCTTTGAGGATTTCCTTCGGAACGAGACGACCGTTCGCGTCAAAACGGTCTTCTTCGTCGTATCGGCGCATTACTGGGAATTGCGTGCGATAGATCATGCAGAGCTCGTCAGCAGTGATGTCAAGGGAGTACGCCACGATCGCATCAATTTCGTTTTGTGCAGCTTGCCGGTCCCACGCGTTCCGCAACGGTGTATCAGCGGTCCATTCTTCTCCAGTGATTTCCTCCCAGAGGGGAGCGTAGACGTCGGTGAGACAGTTCAACTGCAGATATAGCTTCTGCACGCGTTCTTGATGGCTTTCCGAAAAGGAGGGCATCGGCAAGGACTCAATCGTTTGCGCGTAAATGTTAGCCACACCTGTACTTCGGACGATGTAGTCCGACAGGAACGATGACGCGATGACCCCAGCTAAAACAGTGTCTTCTGGGCTTGCCGCGAAACCACTCATTGCCGCGCCGGAAAGCGCAGTACCGCGAGGAATCAAAGAAGCAATCAACGTCCTAAAACCAGTCGTAGCTGCCATTTTCCTCCACGCAAAGCGGAAGTTATCCCGGTCTCGGATCCACTCTCCATCGATTTGGTGCGCCGAATAGTCAACGTCGTACGTAGGCTTAGTTCGTCGGTCAGGTTGATAAGCAGTCGCCGGGATGAAGTCCGCAGGCATCGCTTCGAGGTCCACCTCGGACCAGTCAAGGTTGTTTTTCAGGGTCGGATTCGGCTGCTTGATCATCGGCGTCGAGACGCCAAGGTGCGGACCTTGGAGAATCACATCATCCCAAGAATCGGGATGCTCCCACCCTGTGTCGAAGTATCCCTTCTTCTTGTCGATAGATTCATCCCAGCCCCGAGAGAAGTGAAGGCCAACGGAACCAATACGCGGTTTATCAGCGAGCTTTGCCAGGACTGCGGCGGCTTCGGTGTTGACGGTGTAGACCATGCGAGTGTCGGCAATCGAAACGTCGTCGTCCTCCAAGATGGAATGCCACGTTTTGAGCGCCGTCATGTCGACACGTTGAATACGGTCACGGTGGGGGCGCAGATCCCAGTTGTCGTTGTCGTCTTTGAGGCCTGGAAGAGGGCCGGAACCATCATGGCTCAAGGATTCTTCGACAGTCTGCGGGTGATAAAGCGACGCAGCGTGCGCGAACGAAGGTTCCTCTTGGAGTGATCCATAAGTGTGAACTCCATAGGCATTGTGATGGTCGATGTCGAAGAGGACAAGCTCATTGACAAAATGCCAGTGACGACGCAGTCGGAAGTACGCACCGTGGCGAAGCGGTGCGGCCTTCTTCTCCGTGAAGTGTGATTCCGGGTGGATTAGAGACACAACGCCGTTGCTGCTCATGTTGGCCCACGTACGCTCCATGAAGGCTCGGTACAGATCCGGCTGTTGGTTGGCCAGGTGCGGGTACATGGCAACGTCGCCAAGCACGGCGGCGGTCGAAACTGTGTCACCCGTTCCGCTGAACGCGATCTCGCGGGCGCGGTCGTCGTCGTTCCACTGCTCGCGGCGCTCCCGCTTCTCCGCCTGTGTTGGCTTGTGCGCAAGAGAGAACCAGGGGTCCACCTCGGAGTACAGGCCATCCATGTCACCACGCGGCCGTACCCACGGCGGGTTGCCCACCTGTAGGTCGAAGCCGCCGCGGGCAAAGACGGCGGCGAAGTCCAGGTCCCAGTGGAGGAAGCCCTGCTCATTGGCAACCTGGCGCACGGTGTGCAGCCAGGGGTGAAGCTCCAGGACCTTGTCCAGCGACTTGGCACCGGACAGGCCCAGGTTCATGTCCTCGTGGTGGTTCAGCTCTTCCCAGGTTTCCGCGTTGGCGATGACGGTCTGTGCCTCGTCGCGAGCTTGGGCTTCGATACCGAGGAGGTCCTCCAGGGTTTCGATGTACTCGTCGAAAGAAGGCAGTGCGGTGTGGACTTCGCCGTCATCGCCGATCTGGATCTCGGTGAGTGGCCAGAAGGTCAGTGCGTTCCACGCATCTAGGGCGAGACGCAATCGTCGATAAGCACCCTGCTCATTGTTCAAAAGGTCGCGCTCGATTTCAGCGCGAGTAACGTTGCGCGAGGTGGGCGTGTGCTCGCGGCCCCACAGGGGGATGTCGCGGCGGATCTGCTGCTCCGCGATGTTCATGCGGGTCAGAGCGAAGGCCCACAGCGTCTCTACGCGGGCGGCAAGGCGGGTCAGTTGCTTCTTTTGGGGGTTGGTGGGGGTGGTGAGCACGCTGCGTCGCCAAGCGGCGAGCACCTTTTGCTCCTGGCCGGCGAGCTTCTTCAAATCCTTCGCCGCGTGGGCGGCACCCCAGGTCTGGGAAGGCAGCAGGAAGTGGTGGATGCGGCCTGCGGCGTGGGGGTCGCGGTGGCCGGCGTCGATAGCCTGCGCGAGGTGAGCCACGGACTCCCGGCGCGGCACGGCCTTCAGCCAAGCCTTCTTCTTCAGCTGGGAGGGGTCGTAGGTGGCGCGCAGGGCACCGATGAGCGAGTTGCCGCGGCGCAGGTGGAGGCCGAACCAGGGGGCGGTGAGCTCGCCGGTCATGGTGTCGAGCCACAGCGAGATCTCCGCGAGCTCCACCGCGGTGGGATTCAAGTCCACGCCGTAGACCTGGTGCAGGGCGATGTGGGCCTTGATCTTCTGCAGCTCGCGGGTGCGGTGCTCGGTTGGGACCTGCTCGCCGAGTTCGGCCTCGCGCAGTTTGAGGTAGCGCTCCGCGAGCTGGCGCACGGCTTCCACGGCGAAGGCGCCGGAGCCCATGGCGGGCTCGCAGATGGTCAGATCCAGGATGTCTTCGGCCGTTTGGATGCGGCTCTCCTCTTCGAGGACCTCGAGGGCCTGGCCGACGGTGAACTGGGTGAGCACCTCCGGGGTATAGAAGGAAGCGGAGCGCTCGCGGTCGCGGCTGGACTGGCGGAAGACGAAGGAGCCGCGCTTGTGCTCACGGCGGGCCGGGGCGTAGCCGCCCTCCGGCTGTTCGCGCATCTCCATGACGAAGCTGTCCTGCGGGACCGTGTTGGCGCGGCCGACGGGGAGGACCCAGGAGCCCTTGGAGGCGTTGCCGCCTGGAGCGACCTCGTAGAGGTCTTCCTGGGCGATGAAGCCGTGGTAGGACATGAGGCCCTCGTAGACCTGGCCGAGCTCGGTCACGCCGAGGGTGGCATAGGAAATGAAGCCGCGGTCGCGGCCGGCCTTCTCCTTGGACAGCAGGAGGCGCTGGAGGACCTCGGTGAGGGCGTGGTTGGAGAGTTTGGTGCCGCTGAGGAGCGAAGTGGCCGCGGACTTGAACAGGTCGGCCTCCAAGTTGCGGAAGGTCAGGCCCTCGTTCTGGGCGTCCTCGTCCGCGTTTTCCGTCTGCTCCGGGTGGTGGCCGTGGTTGACCTGGTCGAAGAGGATCTGCAGCGAGTCATACAGGTGGGTGCCGCGGCGGGCCTGCTCGGTCAGTGGGGGAGTCAGGGCGTAGTCGCGCAGGCGGCCGAGCCCGTAGCCGTCGGCGTATTCGGCGGCGTCGGTGGGCAGGATCTGCAGCTCCGGCGAGGCCTCGGCGAACAGCAGGAAGAGGATGCGGTAGAGGTAGCGCAGGGATTGGCGGGCCAGTTCATTGCCGTCGACCTCTTCGAGGGGGAGGCCTTGTTCTTTGCGGCGTTGGAGTACGTCGTTGCCGATGATTTCAATGGACTCGCGTACGGCGTCGCGAAGGTCCTCGGAGACTTTCACCGCGTGGTTGCGGGCCGACTCGAGTACCTCGGACCACCAGATGGTGCCGTCGGCGGCGCGTTCGACGTTTTCGCGGGCGAGGATGACGGCGGCGCGTTGCATCTCGCCGCCCTGTTTGGCCTCGTTGCGCTCTACTACCAGTTGGACGTTCACACCCAGGTAGCGGCCGAGTGCCCAGGTCTCGCGGTTGGCCAGCACGGCCCAGGGGCCGGCGAGGATGACGATGAACTCCGGGGCATCGTCGGTAAGGAAGAGCTCGCCGACCAGCTTGGCTACCGGGAAGGCTTCCGGCTCGCGGTCTTTTTGGGTGATGCCGCCGGCCACCGGGGTGGTGGTGATGTCCTCCAAGTCATCGATGGGCTCTGCCTCGAGCACGAGCAGGGTGTCGTCGGCGCCGGCCCAACCGGAGTAGGCGACGGTGCGGGTGGCGCGCTCGTAGGTGCGCTGGGTTGGTGTGCCGTAGCCGAGGGCGCGACGCAGGATCTGCAGGGCTGCCTCCTGGTCCGCAGTGGCGTAGGCGTTTTGGAGCTCGCCCCGGGCTTTCTTGAAGCGCTCGGCGGGTGAGAGGCTGCCCGTCTCTTTTTCCAGGTCCTTCCACTCCTTCACGCGTGCTTTGACGGACTTGGTGAAGGACTCGCCCTTCGTCTCGTCGGTGGTGAAGAAGTGCTCACTGATCCATTCATCAACGTTGATGAGTGAGTCATACGACGCCATTGGTGGATCTCCTTAGTGGGTGTTGGGCAGGACGAGAACAAGTGGACGGATGAGCTCCCGGTCCGGGGCAAGCGAGGCGATCAGCGCCTTCTCTTGGCGCAGCAGGTCCTGGGAGCGGCGCACGGTGCGGGAGCTCAGGGCAGTTTGGTTGAGGTCCCTGGATTCCTCCCAGTTTTCGGCGCGCTGCATCCAGTACTCGATGCGCTGCTGGGCCTGCTCGCGGGCCGCCTGCAGCATCGGGGTGAGTTGGCCGCGGGTGATCTCGACTGAGTCCGCGATGAGCTGCTGGGTGTTCTCCGGTAGTTCGAGGTCGCCGGTGTTGATCGCATCGGCGGTGAGCCCCACGCTGTGCAGCCAGTCGACCGGGTTGATGATGGTCTGCGGGATGATCCCGTTTGCCACGGTGACAAACGCGCGCGAGATCACCTGGCCGCGCTTGTTGGTCAGCGTGCCCATGAGCAAGACGGTGGGGAAATCGAGCGTGCCTTCGGCGGCGCGGATGGCGGGGATCTGCCCGCCGGAAAGGGAGGCCAGGGCGCGGTCTGCGGCCCAGTCCGTAACCGGGTGGAGCGGACCTAAGAAGTGTGCGCGCGGCCAGGTGGAGCCTTCGTCGCCCGTGCGGGCGCGGCGCAGGAGGTCGTCGGCAAGCTCGTGCGTGGTGGCAAGCTGGAAGCTCTCGCGCACCCGGCGCGCGGCGAGGTAGTCCTGCGGGAGCACGTCCAGGCGGCGGCGCAGGTCCTCCGGGGGCGCGAGCTCGGCCACGCCGTTGGGGTGCTCGGCGAAAGCGACGCCACCGTTGGTCACCGGCTTTTCCGGCTGGTTGTGGAAGGCGGCGTTGAGCGCGTCGGTGAGGTACGCCAGCTCGGAGGGGTAGAGGCTGGTCGCGCCGGTTGTTTGTGTGCCTGGGGTGTCTTGGGCTTCTTGGGCTTCTTGTGCCGCGGCTGTGCTTGCGGCGATGCGGGCGGCGCGGGCCAACAGGGCGCTGATGTCATTGGAGTTGTCCTCCAGGACCTCCTCAGGGGCCTTGACGATGTCGTCGAAGCCGGCTTCCCCGCGGAGCACCTTGCGGATCTCGTCTTCTTCGCCGCGGATGGTGTGCTTGCCCATGAGCGGGGCGGCGTCGCCAAGCACTGCATGCGCCTCGTGCTCACGCTCGATGAGGCGGCGCAACACGCGCAACTCCCCGATACCTGAGCCTTGTGTGTCGAGGAGGAGGGCGGTGATTTGTGGCGGGTTGGTTTGCCCGTAGCGGTCGACGCGGCCGTTGCGCTGCTGGATGCGGATAAGCGACCACGGGATGTCGAAGTGGATGAGGTCGTGGCACAAGGTGTGCAGGTTCACGCCCTCGGAGGCGACATCGCCGGTGATAAGCACGCGCAGTGGGGAGTCGGTGCGCTTGAAGGCGTCGACTAGATGCATCTGCTCCTGGTCCGACAGGCCGCCGTGCATGACTTCGACCGCGCCCTTGCCTAGTTTGAGGTCCTTGGCCAAGTGCTCCTTGAGCCAGTGGAGCGTGGCCACGCGCTCGGAGAAGACGACCGCGCGGGTGTGCTTGCCCTTGCCCACGCCGATCTCCTGCAAGTAGTTGACCAGGGCGGCGTACTTGTTGGAGTTTTGAGTGGTGACCTTGGCGTTGAGCGCCTGGAGGCGCTCGAGGGCCTCGCGCTGGGTAGTGTCGTCCGCGGCGACGGACTTGAGCCGGGTGGTGATCGTCTCATTGAGGGCGGCGGGCGAGGAGAGGAAGGATTTCACCAGCGTCCACGGGAAGAGGCGGTCCGTATAGGTCTGGCCCTTCTTGTTCAGCGCCTCAGGGATCGGGCTTTTACCCTCCGGGTGGACCCAGGTGGTCTCGAGCTCGCGGGCGACCGCGTTTTCCTCCGGCGAGGCCTCCACCGGGATGTTCTTCGGCTCCGCGCGCTCCGCCCATTTCGGGCCGACCACGCTGGCGACTTCTTTGCTGTGGCGGTGGCGGCGGATGAGCAGGCGGTCGATCGCGTCCTTGTCGATCTCGCCGTTTGGCAGCACCGCGGTGGGGTCGAGCAGGCGAAGGATCTCCTTGAAGGATTCCGGGTTGCCGTTGTGCGGGGTCGCCGAGGCGAGCAGGAGTGACTCGGTGGTGGGGGCGAGTGCCTTGGCGAGATCGTTGTTTTTGGTGCCCGCGTTGGTGGCGTTGTGGATCTCATCCATGACGACGACATCCCAGCGGACCTGTCTGAGGTTGATCAGATGCTTCTCTGCCTTCAGTGTGTCCAGGGAGACAATCACGCGAGAGAAGTAGGAGAAGGGGTTGCGGCTGCCCGGCAGCTTCTGCTTGATCCGCTGGATACCAGCGGAGTCCAGGCGCACCAGCGGGATGGCGAAGCGGGTCCACATCTCCTGCTGGAACTGCTCCATGATGTGCTTTGGGGTGACCACCAGGATTCGCTCGCCGCGGCCGCGCCGGATGAGTTCCGCGAGGATCATGCCGATCTCCAGCGTCTTGCCCAGGCCCACCGCGTCGGCGATGAGCACGCGTGGGCGCAGGTTGTCCTGCGACAGCGCCTTCTTCACCGCCGTGAGCTGGTAGTCCAGCGGATCCATGAGCATGTCTTCCGCCACCGACAGCTCGTCCTGGTACAGCGGCACCGGGGTTTGGCGCAGCGTAGTCTCCAACCACAGGCGCGAGGTGCGGTAGCCGGGGGAGTCATCGGCGACGACGCGCACCTTCGCCGGGTCCACCACCTCGATTGCGTCGATCGCGGTGTAGAAGCTCGCGGTGGAATCGCGCACGAAATCCGACAGGCCGCGCACCGTAAGCAGGTAGCCGTCCACCGACTGGGTGACCTTGGTGATCAGCCACAGCTCGTCGCGGACGCGCACCGTAAGCCCGGGGGCGTAGATGGCGTCTTCGGTGGACGTTGCGGCGTCTTTGGCGTCTGTGGCGTCGGCGGTGGTCATGCCGAACATGGTAGTTGGCTGTGTGCGGGTGCACGCTGGAATGCGTGGCGGGTCTGAGTGCGAATTTGATTGCGATTTTGATTACGCTTTTGGTTTATATTTTGAAGAATCGCACTCAGAATCGTATTCACGGCGCGCGACAGGCCTTCTACCTGCGGGTTTTGATTGCGATTTTGGTTTATATTTTGGTTTATATTTTGAGTTATGGTTTGGCGCGGCGGGGACAACGCGGCGTCGATAAGCGAAAAGCCCCTAGTCCTTGCGACCGATGACGCCCTGGCTGCGGAGTCGGAAGAAGAGCACCGCGCCGATCACCAGTACGAGTACGAGGGAGATGACGAACTCGGTGTGGCTGTCCTCGGCGCGCGGCCACAGGTCGATCAGTCCCGGCACCGCGAGCGCGAGACCAGCGATCGCAATGTTGATGTTCAGAGCCTCGCGGCGCTCCTGATCCTCCTCCGCGCGGCGGCGCTCCTGCCGCTCCTGCTCCTTCTCGCGCTCCTCCTTCTCCTGCGCCTTCTGGCGGCGCACCGTGTCGAGCGCGACCTGGATTGAGTCAGCCTGGGTGGCGTAGATGTCCTTGCGAAGCTCCAGCTCAGAGACGATCTCGTCAAAATCGTCGCGGGTGCCGGTGGCGCGCAGCATGTGGCGCAGCACCGCCGTATCCACGGGCCGGCCGCTGACGGACTCGTACCAGAGGTGGTCGCGGAACACGACGAGCTCGGTCTGCAGCGCCTCGAAGTTGCGCAGACTGCGGCGCAAGGTTGTCGACGCCCGCTGGATATCCTCGTCGCTCCACTCGTCCTTCAGCCGCAGCTGGTCGACCTCCGTGGAGCCGAAGGTCATTGCGCGCAACTGCTTCGCCATCTGGGCTAAGTACTTGTCCGCGCGGCGGACGAGGATGGCCAGGTCCACGAGGCGGGTGCCGGTGTGCATCCAGAAGTAGTTGTTGGCATTTTCGATCGGCGCGCGGCGCACGACGGCCACGCCGTTTTCGTCGGAGTGGACGGTCCAGTCGCGAAATAGCTGGACCCGGGATGCCTCGAGTGAGTGCTGGTCAAGCGCCGTGAGCTCGGGTTGGAAGACGTCCGCGCGGGTGGCCAAGAACCACGCCCACGCGTCGTGTACAGTCCACGGGCCGAGGTCGTCTGCACCAGGCTGCTGCATGCGGCGCGGCAGCTCGAGGCGCTCGCGCGCGGGGATCGCGGTGATCGCCGTATACGGCCGGCCGGCGGTGGGCCCGCCCTTCTCCTGCGCCCACGCCAGGCCGCCGCTCGCCGCGACCGACAGGCCGGTGCCGCCGACGGTTTCGTCGAACTGTTTCAGCAGCCAGCGCAAGAGGCTGACTTTGCGGAGCTCGGTGATGTGGTTTGTGTTCTGCTCGCTAAGGAGCGGGAGCTTGTTCCGGTTGCGGTGCAGCGACTTCGAGATCGCCTCGAGCGCCTGACTCGAGCAGTGCTCCGCGACGACGTGGAAGACCAGGAAGTCGTTCTGGAACGTGGTGCGGTCTGGGTTGTCTGGATGGTCTTGTTGGTCTGGGGTCTCTGGGTCGATGCTGCGCAGCGTCGGACCCGTGTACTGGAGGTGCTCCACGCACGCCAATGAGACGCGCGCGTGCGGGTTGTGCAGCGCACGACCCTTGAAGTGGTCGAGGTCCCGCACGTTGTGCTCTACCGCCTCGAGCACCTCCGGGTCGTCCACGAGGACGAACTGTGCACAGTCGCGGACAGTCTGCCGTGGATCTGCGGGAGGCTGCTTGTTGTTCTCCGGCGTGATGTCAGGGCGGAAGAGCAGACGCTTGACGCGCACGCTGACGTTGTGGCGCGTGTGCGAGGAGGAAAACAGCGAGCTGCCGTCGATCGCGTCGACGGCCCGTGCGCCCACGGACTCATTCAGCGGGGTCCGGAAGTGGCCTTCCGCGCCCTTGAGGAAGACGCGAGGGGAGTAGTGGTACGTGGCGTGGTCGAGGCAGTCCTCGGGAGCTTCGGAGGCGCGTCGATAAGCATCGGCTTCCGCGTCCCACACCGGGACCTCGATCGACTTGATCCCGCGGAAACGGCCCGGGGCCCACTCGCTTGTGTCCAGGCTGGCCAGGGCGTCCGGGAAGACGGGGAGGATCACCGCGAAGTGGGCGAGGCGCCAATCCGGCAGGTCGTTGCGCGCGACCTTGAAGCCCTCCGGCAGCGGGAACTTCGCGCCCTGGAAGCTGTACGCCGAGCGGTTGCTCACATCGTTGGCCTTCTCGGGGGTGAGCTGCGAAGCGGTGGTGTCCTGCGGCATGGGTCGGGGTCCTTTGGGCTTGCGGGGATGGTTACGGCGATCGTACGACAGGGGGCGTTGGCGCGCCGGCCAACGCGAAATGGCCCAGGTTTTGCGAGAAATTTATGGGCTTTGACCTTGCGGTTTGCGGTTTGAGAAAAATTGTTTTTGCGCTGGGGTAGACAACATCTTTAAAGCGTGTCATACTTCTTTCTGCGAACCTTCTCGCCCACGGCCCACCCCCCCCGAGGCCGGCGGAGCGCTCACCACCCCCCCCATTTAGAGCGCGAGCGGCGAGAGGGTTCGCACCTATTTGTCGGGACTTTAGAAGGAACTGGAGCCGCCGGAGCCCGAGAACCCGGAGCTGAAACCCGAGTTCGTTCCGCTGCCCGAGCTGGGGCTGTTGCTGGTGGCGTCCCAGAGAGACAGCTCGTGGTAGCTGACGTAGCCGGGGTAGCGGAAATCCGGCTCCCACAGGCGCGGTGCCTCGTAGTCGTCGACGCCTTTGCGCGCGGCGAAGTGACGGGCCTGCAGCACCTCCATGCTGGTGCGGTAATCGCCGAGCACGCGGACGAAGGTGTCCATGAAGCTCGCGTCCTCGGGGTTGGCCGCGAGCGCGTGGAAGCGATTGCCGATCCTGTCGAGCCCTTCTGCGAGTACCTCGTCGCCGGCTTTGGCGGCGGCGTCGCGGGCGTGGGTGGCGTCGTCGTGAAGCTCGGCGAGGCGGGCTTGGCGCACCGCCACGTCGCCGCGTTCCATGCGGTAGAGCGCGTCGATGTGTTCCTCGGCGCGCTGGGCGTCTTCGAGGGTCTGCGCGGCGTCGGCAAGCGCGGTGGCGTTGGCCAGGGCGTCACTATCGAGCGCGACGGGCAGATCCCGCACCGCGTCATCGAGCTCGAGGAAACGGTCGCTGACCTGCTGCCACTGCGCGCGCAGCTCGCCGTCGACGAAGCGCGAATCCACGCTCCGCGCCCGCTTATCGATTTCGTCGAGACGCAGCGCAAGCGCGGCGTGCTCGCGCGTGAGCAGGTCCTTGTCGCGGCGGGCCTCCGCGATGCGCTGTTTGCGCTTCTCGACGCGACGCACCGGCACCGAACCTATAACCAGCGCTAGCGCGAAGACGCCCCCGCCGACGGGCAGCGGCACCAGCGCGCGCAGCAGGCGGGCGTCGGTGAACTTGTAGTCGTAGACGCGCTCGGGGTCGGTGGCGTAGCGGGTGCCGTCGAGAAGCCCGCGCGGAATGTCGTTGGCGCGTAAGCCTTCGGTCATGGCCTCGAGCGAGGCGTCGAGGTGCGAGCCGCTGCGCAGCGCGAGCTGGTCGGCGACGTCCTCGCCGGCGAAGATGAACTGGTGGCGCGTCTCCATGGCAGCGCCGACGAGCAGTGTGCCATCGGCAAAGTGGTCCGGGCCGATCTCGGCCGGGTAGGTGTCGCGCATGAAGTTCTCGACCGAGTCGTTGACATTGTCGAGGGAGTCATCGAAGACGATGAAGCGCAGCCGCGTGACTGTCGACGGGTGCGGCAACGCCTCCGCGCCGCGCAGCAGGTCCTGCTCCTGCGCGGGGGTGAGCAGGTCCGCCGGGTCGTCTACGAAGGTGGCGGGAGCCTGCGAGACGGTTGCTACGCGGGCCTCCTCCTCTGTGGGGACGTGCCAGAGGCTCCAGATGATGAGCGCGGGCAGGAGGGCGAGAAGCGCGGCGATTGCGAGCAGGATGCGGCGCGCGCGGGGCGAGCGGAACTGCCTGCGGTACTCGCGTGCTTCCTGTTCGCGCTCGTTGCGCAGCTTGCTGGCCTCGGTTTCTCGGAAGCGCCAGCGAGGGCCGGAGGTATCCAGCGTGTACTGTCTGCTCGACATGAAGAAAAGTATGGCAAAGGAAAAGCCCGGCGTCTCGTGTTCTAGACGCCGGGCTCTGCCTCGATAATCTCCTGGCTTAGCTTACAAAAGCAACGCCGGTTTACATAGCGAGATGCGTAAAATTATTTTCCCCGCATAATTTTCATCAGCTTGCATGATGCCTATTCGACAGTCGACCGCGATGACCGGCGGAAATGTTGAACACTTGCCTTCGAGGTGGTCAAGAGTTGTTTATGGCCGCGAATAAGCACGGAGAAACCCGGCGCGTGCCCGGGTGGCTTCATAAAACGGGTGCCATGCGGATGAGTGCAGCACCACGAAACGTGGTATATCTCACACGCCGCGGGGTGCTGCGGGGGTAGTGGCACGGGGGAGTGGCGGCCTAGAACAAGTCGATGATCGACACGCCAACGGCCAGCACGCCGACCACGAACACGAAGATGGTGTCGGGGCGGAACGCGTAGTGCCTAAAGGCGGTGGCCTTCAACGCCAAAAGGGCCGGCAGGATGAACAGCAGGAACGCCATGAAGACGCCGCCGACCACGGAGATCATATCCAGGATCGAGGGGTTGGCAACCGCGGCGAGAATGGCGGTGACGAAGACGAAGGAGAGCACGAGGCGTCGAGTAGCGCGAGGGTTGAGCTTGGACGCAGTGCGCGGCGCGGCGACGCGCACGAGGTAGCTGGTGCCCTCCTCAGTGCCCAGCAGGTGACCGAAGTAGGAGGTGATAATCGCGCAGATGGCGATGACCGGGCTCACCCACGCAAGGAAGGGCGTATGCGTCTCGTTGGCCAGGTACGACAGCACCGGGATATTCTGCTCGCGGGCCGCATCCATGCCGTCGGCACCCAGCGCGAGCGCGCAGGACCAGACGAAGAACATAGTGAAGAGCACGAGCATCGCCGCGGCGGCCAGCTCGATGCGCGAGACCGCCCTCTCCGTTGCCGCCACGTCGCCGGCGTGCCGCTTCTGCATGTCCAGGGCGAGCTGGGACAGGGCAGCGATGTGGCTAAAGGAGAAGACCAGCACCGGCATGATCAAAATGGTGGCCTGCCAGAGGGGCGTCTCCGACTCGTAGCTGCGGAAGCTTGCCAGGTCCCACTTGGGGATCAGGTAGATCGACACCGCCGCCAGCGCCACAATCAACGGGTAGACCAGCACATTGGCCAACCAGAGCGTGATCTTCATGCCCATCGCGTACGCGCCAGTCAGCAGCGTGACACAGATGGTGGCCAGCAGCCAACGGTTGATCTCGGGCCCGCCCAACTGGTTGACGATGAAGCTGTCCATCGTGTTGGTAATCGAGATCGCGTAGATCAACACCACCGGGTAGATGCCCAACCAATACATCAGCGCGGTAGCCAGGCCGCGCTTGCGACCAGTCAGGGCGGTGACCACCTGGAGGACGTCAAGGCCCTTCTCCGGCGACGCCGCCACGATCCGCGCGTAGGCGCGGTGCGAGAAGAACACCATCGGGCCGATGATCAGCGTGGCCAGCACCAGCGGCCAAAAGCCGAAGCTGCCAGCGTTGATGGGCAAAAAGAGAATGCCCGCACCGACGCCGGTGCCGAACAGCGCGATCACCCAGGAGATGAACGAGCCATCCGGCTTGTCCCCAGCGCGCTGCTCCTTGATCTGCTCCATGTCCGCGTCCGAGAGGTGCTCGGTGTTGAATTCGGCACGGCCGAGCTCGAGGTGCTCGTCGCTGTACTGCTCCGGGAGTTTCCCGTCGCGCCCGACAGAGCTGCCGGTGTGTGAGGTAGACATCAATACCCGCCTTTCTTTGTGGTGCGCCACACATTAACACGGCTTGATGTTTTCTTACACTCGCCTAAGAAAATCAATGGTCTAGGCGTGCGGAGGGGGCAGCGGGGCGTTCCCCCTCGTGGGGTTTTCTGGGCGGTGTTGGTCTACATGGAGCTAGCTCCATTTGGGGCTTGCGGTGGGACGCGACCTGGGGTTTTGCGGGCGGGGTCGGTCTAAATGGAGCTAGCTCCGTTTGGACGCACTCAGCGCAGGTGAGTAGGAGCGACTCCGCGCGTTCATTCGTTCTGAGCAGAACTCCACGCTCGGCATACTCCTGCAACGATTTTCCGCCGCCCCGCCGCCACGCGACATCCCTATACTGGCGCCCATGAATCGCACGTTGATTGTTACCGAGCAAGGCCCAGAGATCGTCGGCACTCGCAGCGAGTTCGCGGGCGAGGGCGACACGCTGATCACCCTCAGCCACTCCTCGCTCAACTACAAGGACGCCATGGCGCTCGATGGCAACCGCGGCATCCTGCGGCACCTGCCCACGGTGCCCGGCATCGATGCGGTCGGCACGCTTGCCGACGGCACGCTCGTCACCGTCAACGGCCGCGGCATCGGCGAGCGCCGCCACGGCGGCTACACCCCCGAGATGCGCATCGACGCCGCCGACATCACCCGCGTACCCGAACGCTTCAACGCCCACGAGGCCGCCGCCATCGGCACCGCCGGCTACACCGCGGCGCTGTCGGTGGCCGGCTTCGAGCGCGCGCTCTACGGAGACACCGCGGAGGGCCCCGTCCTGGTCACCGGCGCGACCGGCGGCGTCGGCTCGATCGCGGTCCAGCTGCTCGCCGCGCGCGGGCATGAGGTGTGGGCGGTGACGGGTCGCGTCGATAAGCATGGCCCTTGGCTGCGCGAGCTCGGGGCGAGCGAGGTACTCGACCGCGCCGAATTTTCCGAGCCGGGCAAGCCGCTGCAGAAGGCGCGCCTGGGCGGCGTGGTGGACACCGTCGGCTCGACCGTGCTGGCCAACGCGCTCACGCAGCTGCGGTGGGGCGGCGTGGCCACCGCGTGCGGCATGGCGGCCGGCAACGACCTGCCCGCGAGCGTCCTGCCATTTATCCTGCGCGGTGTGCAGCTGGTTGGTATCAACTCTGTGGATACGCCCAATACGCTTCGCGACGAAGCGTGGCAGCTCCTCGACGAGTCCTTAGACACCAACGCCATCCGCACCGAGGAAGTCGGTTTGGATGGCGTCGTGGAGGCTGGGCGCCAGCTGCTCGATGGCCAGCACAGTGGACGCGTCGTGGTCACCCTGTAGCCACGGGAGCCACGGGTTCCTGCCTTAGGCGAACATCTGCCAGATAGCCACGCCCATGATGACGATGCCCAGGATGAACACACCCCAGGTCTCCGGTGTGTTGGCAAAGCGGCGGTAATCCTTGGCGTAGCGGAAAAGCAGCATCGGCACGATGTAGACCAAAAACGTGATGAAGATGCCGCCGACCACCGAGATCAAGTCCAGGATGGAAGGGTTGAGAATGCCGGCGGCCACGGTGGTGACGAAGACGAAAACGTAAATGCCCCAGCGCAGCTTCTTCGGGTCCAGGCGCTCGGCAAACCCCGGCGCGACGGCGCGCACGAGGTAGGTCGTTCCCTCCTCGGCGCCCATGACGTGGCCGAAGTACGACGAGGCGATCGCGCACAGGGCGACGAGCGGGGAGAGGACGGCCAAAAACGGGGTCTGGGTCTCGTTAGCCAGATACGACAGCACGGGGATGTTCTGCTCGCGCGCCGCCTCCATACCGTCAGCACCAAGCGCAAGCGTGCACGACCACACAAAGAACATGGTGAACACCACGAGCAGGCCGACGGTGATCGCCTCAATCTTCGACACAGTCCGCTCCGCCGCCGCGACATCGCCGCCCTCACGCTTTTGCACGTCGAGCGCAAACTGGGACACTGCCGGCATGTGGTTGAAGGAGAACACGAACACCGGCAAAATCAGCAGCATCGCCTTCCAGAACGGAGTACCCGACTCGTAGGAACGGAAGCTGGCCACATCCCACTGGGGGATGAGGTAGAACGACACTGCGGCCAGCGCAATGATGAGCGGATAGACCAGCGCGTTGGCAAAGGCGAGCGTCGCCTTCTTCCCCAACGCGTACGCGCCCGTGAGCACGCCCACACACACCGTGGCCATCAGCCAGCGCGGCACATGCGGACCGTGGAGTTGGTTGACCACGAAACTGTCCATGGTGTTGGTCACGCTCACGCCGTAGATCAGCACGATCGGGTAAATGGACAACCAGTACATCAGGCCCGTCATCAGTCCGCGGTTGCGCCCCGCCAGCGCCGTGACCACCTGCAGCACGTCCAGCCCCTTCTTCGGCGACGCGGCGACGATGCGCGCGTAGGTGCGGTGCGAGAAAAACACCATCGGGGCGATAAGCAGTGTAATTACAAGGAGCGGGAAGAAACCGAAGCTGCCGGCGTCGATAGGCAAAAAGAGGATGCCCGCCCCGACGGCAGTACCGAACAGTGTGATCGCCCAAGACAGGGTGCCGCCGTCGGGGGCGGTGCCGGAGCTGTGCTCGGCGATCTGCCGCTTATCTGCCTCCGTGAGGTGTTCCATATTGAATTCGCGTGCGCTTGTGGGCAAGGGCTGCCTCCGTGAAACTTGCGTTGTGTGGGACACGGGGAGTCTAAAGCACGGGTGTTGCAGTCGTCACATCGTCGCACCGATGTGGGGTAGTGGCGCGGTACCCCTAGAAGGAGCTCGACCCGCCCGCGCCGGAGAAGCCGCTGCTAAACGAAGAGTTCACGCCCGAGCTCGACGAGGACTGCGCCGCCTGCTCCGCCTCCACGTTGGAGGTGTGCCAGGAGGCCAGCGCCACGTAAGGCACGTAGCCGGAGTAGACGTAGCCCGGGTCGGTCAGGCGCGGGGTGTGCAGCTCGTTGTGCTCCTGGACGTCGCTGAACTCGCGGCGCTTGACGCTATCCAGCAGGACGCGGTAATCGCCGAGCACGCGGACGAAGGCGTCCAAAAAGTCCGGCGAATCCGGGTGCGTATCCAGCCAGTCCACCCGCTCCTGCAGCTGCGCCAACCCCTGCGTGAGCTGGGCGTCCTTGACCTCGTAGCGGGCGCGGACGATGTCCTCGCGGATATCGGTGAGCAGGTTGCGGCGCGCAGCAGCGTCGCCCTGTTCCACCGCGAAAAGCCGGTTGATGTTGTCCTCGGCGTGGCTGGTGTCTTCGAAGGTCTGCGCCGCGTCGCGCAGGTTGTCCGCGCTCTCGTACGCCTGCTGGTCGGTGGCCACGCTGTTGCGCTGGGTGACGTCGTGCAGGCGCAGGAAGCGGTCGCGCACCTCCGACCACTGCTGGCGCATCTCCGCATTGGCAAAGGCCGAGGACACTGAGTTGGCGCGCACGTCCAGCTCGTCAAGGCGCTGGCTCAAACCCGTGTACTCGCTGGCCAGGAGGGCGTGGTCTGCGCGGGCCTGGTTGATCTTCTTGCGGCGCTTGTCTCGCCTGGTCGCCGCGATACTGCCGCCGATCAGGGCCGCGCCAGACGGGATCCCGCCACCCGCGATAGCGAGGCCGATGCGCGAGCCCTCGGCGTCGCTAGCGCCCCACTGCTGGACCGCATCCGTGTCCATGGCCAGGTTCGCCCCGGCGAAGACGGCCGCGGGCAGGTTGTTGTCGCGCAGCCCCGGCTTCATCTCCTCCAGCACGTCGCTGAGGCGCTGGCCCTTGCGGATTTTCAGCTGGTCAGCGACGTCCTCGCCGGCGAAGACGAAGTTGTTGCGCGACTGCATGTCGGCACCGAGGATGAGTACGCCGTCTGCGAACTTGTCGTTGCCAATCTGCTCCGGGTAGTTATCGCGCAGGAAGTTCTCCGCCGAGTCGTTGACGTTCTCGCGGCCTTCGGCCAGGAAGATGTAGTGGATGGTCTGCACCGTATCCGGGCGGGGGAGGCGCTCCGCGTCGCGCTGCATGCGCTGCTCGTCCTCGGCGCTGAGGATGTCCTGCGGGTCCGAGACCATCAGCTGCGCGGCATTCGCCTGCGTGGACACCGCGAACTGGTCTGCGTCCGGGACATCGGCCAGGCTGTAGCCGGCCGCACCGCCACCGACTGCCAGCAGCGCGGACGCGCCGATTACCGCCGCCCAGTCCTTTGCGGCCGAGCCCTTCGCGGGCTGGCGGGTACCGGTGCTTTCGCGTGTTCCGTCGGGAGTCGAAGCCATGGGGCCAAGGATAGCGGGGGAGGGGTGGGAGTGGGCGTCGAAAAGCGAGCGGCAGGGTGGTAACCAGCAGATGGTAATGAGCCCAGGTCGGCATAAACGCAACAAACGATGCCCTGGGATGATTACCATCCTGGGGTTACCATCCTCCGCCTCCCATCCCCCGCCTCCCACACCCGCGCGCGCCGAAGATGCCCACCCGCACCCGCGGCGGGGGTAACGTGGGGAGCGACCCTTTTCCCCACTACGGATCGTTCGGCACGTACCTGCCGATGGAGGACAACATGGCAACTGTGACCTATGACAATGCAACCCGCATCTACCCCGGCGCGGAAAAGCCGAGCGTGGACAAGCTGAACCTGGAGATCGCTGACGGCGAGTTCCTGGTGCTGGTGGGCCCGTCGGGCTCGGGTAAGTCGACGGCGCTGCGCATGCTCGCGGGCCTGGAGGACACGAATGAGGGGCGCATCCTCATCGGCGACCGCGACGTGACCAATGTCAGCCCGAAGGAACGCGACATCGCCATGGTGTTCCAGAACTACGCGCTCTACCCGCACATGACCGTGCGCGAGAACATGGGTTTTGCGCTGAAGATCGCAGGCCAGGACAAGGCGGAGATCGACCGCCGCGTGGAAGAGGCGGCAAAGACGCTGGACCTGACCGAGTACCTGGACCGCAAGCCGAAGGCGCTTTCCGGTGGTCAGCGCCAGCGCGTGGCGATGGGTCGCGCGATCGTGCGTGAGCCGCAGGTGTTCCTCATGGACGAGCCGCTGTCCAACCTGGACGCGAAGCTGCGCGTGCAGACCCGTACGCAGATTGCCAACCTGCAGCGCCGCATGAAGGTGACCACGCTGTACGTCACCCACGACCAGACCGAGGCTCTGACCATGGGAGACCGGATCGCGGTGCTGAACTTCGGCGTGCTGCAGCAGGTGGGTACGCCGCGCGAGCTCTACGACCGCCCGAACAACGTCTTCGTCGCCGGCTTCATTGGCTCGCCGGCGATGAACCTGTCCACCTTCGATGTGGATGACGCTGGCGTGGCGCGTCTGGGCCAGGCGTCGATTCCGCTGCCGCAGGACGTGCGCGCGCACCTGACTGATGCCGATAATGGCCAGGTCATCCTCGGTTTCCGTCCGGAGGCGCTCACGCTTGTCGACGGCAACGCCGAGCACTCGATCCCAGTGGAGATCGACTTTGTCGAGGAGCTGGGCTCCGACTCCTACCTTTACGGCCACCTCGCCGGCGGCGGCTGGAAGGAAGAGGGCTTGCAGGAGGAGACCTCCGGGCAGATCGTGGTGCGCACCGCGCCGCTGTCGGGCGTGCACAAGGGTGACGTGGTCCACGCCCAGATTGCCGAGGGCGGCCTGCACGCCTTCTCGAAGGCGACGGGCGAGCGCCTGTAGGAGCGTCAGGCGTGCTGGAAAGACTCAGCGTTGTTTCTCCCACGTACGCGCCCACGCTGCTGAAGATGCCGTGGTCCACTCCGCTCGAGGAGTGGAGCACGGACCTTTTGGCGGCGCTACCGCGCGGCATCTCGCGCCACACCGTGCGCCTGATTGAGGCGGATGGGCTCGTTTTCGCGGTCAAGGAGATCGGGGAGCGGGTGGCCTACCACGAATACCGCAACCTGCGCCGACTGCAGGAGCTGGGCGTGCCGTGCGTGGTGCCGGTGGCGGTGATCACGCACCGCCGGGGCGAGGACGGTCAGGAGCTGACCCCCTGCCTTGTCACCGAGCACCTGCGCTTTTCGCTGCCGTACCGCGACGTCTTTTCGCGCGACCCGGCGGCGGAGATCGTGTCCAAGCTGGTGCGCGCCCTGGCCGTGCTGCTCGTGCGCCTGCACCTGCTCGGCTTCTACTGGGGCGATGTGTCGCTGTCCAACACGCTGTTTCGCCGCGATGCGGACCAGTTCTCCGCCTACCTGGTCGATGCGGAGACCGGCGAATTCCATGAGCCGCTGTCACAGGGCCGCAGGCTTTACGACGTCGACGTGGCCCGCGTCAACATCATCGGCGAACTCATGGACCTCCAGGCCGCCGGCGCCATCGACGAGGACGCCGACGTCATCGCGCTCGGCAACGCCATCGAGGCCGTCTACCTCGAACTGTGGGACCTGGTCACCGGTGAGCTGGTGGTGGAGGGGGATGCGTTCGATGCCGTGGCCAAGCGGGTCGAGGCGATCAACGCGCTCGGCTTCGATGTGGGCGAGTTGGAGATTGAAAACGACGGTAACCGCTACCGCATCATCATCGAGCCCGCCGTGTTTTCCACCGGCTTCTACCAGAAGAAGCTGCTGCGGCTGACGGGACTGGATGTCCAAGACGGCCAGGCGCAGCGGCTGTTGGGGGAGATGGAGGTCTACCGGGCGGTGCGCTACGGCGGCAAGCTGCCGCTGGAGGCAGTGGCGCACCGGTGGATGGTGCGCGAGTACGAGCCGGTCGTGGCGCTGATCCCCGAGACGCTGCGGGAGAAGCTGGAGCCGGCGCAGATCTTCCACGAAATCCTCGACCACCGGTGGTTCCTCAGCCAGAACGAGCAGCGCTTCGTGCCGCTGATGGAGGCCGCCGCGTCGTACTTCCAGCGGGTACTGCCGGGACACCGCGACGAGGCGATGGTGTACCGACTACCCCCGACGTCACCCCGGACCAGATAGGTAATACCAGCTAATACCACCGTATAACTGTTATATATTAACCATATTGTTGACCCCGTTCAACGGTCGTACGCTGGAAGAGTACGTAAAATCCAATACGAAGGACCGCCGATGAGTACGAGAGTCAGCAAGGCTCGGCGTGTGGTGGCGAGTGTGGCGACGGTGATGCTTGCGTCGATAAGCATGGTTGCCTGCGGCACGGACAATGGGCCCAGCGTGTATTACCTGAACTTCAAGCCTGAGCAGGCGCAGGCATTCGAGACGATTGCGGAGGAATACACGGCCGAGACCGGTATCCCCGTCAAGGTGGTCACGGCCGCCTCCGGCTCCTACATGCAGACGCTAAAGGCCGAGATGGCCAAGAGCAACGCGCCCACCCTGTTCCAGATCAACGGCCAGGAGGGCTACGGCATCTGGAAGGACTACCTCGCCGACATCTCCGAGTACGAGGTCGTCGAGGCGCTCAACGACGACGCGCAGCCGATCACTGCCAAGGACGGCACCGTGCGCGGCTTCCCCTTTGCCATGGAAGGCTTTGGCATCCTCTACAACGAGGAGATCTTCGATCGCTACTTCGCACTGCCCAACCCGGCCGTGGCCTCCATGGACGAGGTGAACAACTTCGGCGCGCTCAAGGCGGTTGCCGAGGATATGCAGGCGAAGAAGGAGGAGCTGGGTATCGACGGCGCGTTTGCCGTGACCAGCCTCATCGCCGGCGAAGAGTGGCGCTGGACCAACCACCTGATGAACGGGGCCTACCACTACGAAATCGAGGACCGCGGCATCAACGAGTTCCAGGACATGCCCACCATCGATTTCTCCTACGGCGACAACTACAAGCAGCTGTTCGACCTGTATTTGGAAAACTCCACGACCAAGCCGGCGCTGGCCGCCTCCCGCGCCACGAGCGATTCCATGGCGGAGTTCGCCACCGGCAAGGCGGCGATGGTGCAAAACGGCAACTGGGCCTGGGGGCAGATTGCCGAGGATGCCTCGAACGTGATCAAGGAAGACAAGATCAAGTTCATGCCCATGTACATGGGCCTGCCCAACGAGGAAGAGGTCGGGCTGAACATCGGCACCGAGAACTACTTCGCGGTGAACAACAAGGCCAGCGAGGAAGACCAGCAGGCCACCCGCGACTTCCTCACCTGGTTGTTCCTCTCCGAGCGCGGCAAGGAGCTGGTTGTCGACGAGCTTTCCTTCATCGCGCCGTTTACCAACTACAGCCCCGAGGATGTGCCGGACGACCCGCTGGCTCGCCAGGTGCAGGCCGCGCTGTCCGACACCGAGACCGAATCCATCCCCTGGGACTTCCAATTCAGCCCCAACCAGCAGTTCCGTGACCTCTACGGCCAGAACCTCGCCCAGTACGCCATCGGCAACATCACCTGGGACGACGTGGTGGCCAAGCTCAAGGAAGACTGGGAGTACGAGATGGCCAACCAGATCGCCTTGCTGGACTAGGCAGAGGAGCACACCATGCAAGCAACACTGAAAAAGTATTTCCCCATCTTCGTCCTGCCGACGCTGGCGGCCTTTGCCATCGCCTTTTTGGTGCCGTTCATCATCGGCTTCTTCCTGTCCTTTACCAAGTTCACCACGATCACCGACGCCACCTGGGTCGGCCTGGAAAACTACGGGCGCGTCTTCCAAGAGCGTGAGGGATTCGTTTCCGCCTTCGGCTTCACACTGGCCGTGGCGGTCGTCTCGATCATCACCGTCAACGTGATCGCCTTTGCCATCGCGTGGACGCTCACGCGCAAACTCAAGGGCACGAACTTCTTCCGCACGGTGTTCTTCATGCCGAACCTGATCGGCGGCATCGTGCTCGGCTACACCTGGCAGTCCATGATCAACGCGGTGCTGGCCCACTACGAAACCACCATCGCCGCTGACTGGAAGTTCGGCTACGCCGGCCTGATCATCCTGATGAACTGGCAGCTGATCGGCTACATGATGATCATCTACATCGCCGGCCTGCAGAACGTCCCGCCGGAGCTTCTCGAGGCCGCCGAGCTGGACGGCGTGAGCAAGTGGGAGATGCTGCGGCACGTCACCATCCCGATGATGATGCCGTCGATCACCATCTGCCTGTTCCTCACCCTGTCGAACACCTTCAAGCTGTTCGACCAGAACCTCGCGCTGACCAACGGCGCACCGGGGCAGCAGACCGAGATGGTCGCCCTCAACATCGTCAACACCATGTTCAACCGCGTCGGTGCCGAGGGCGTCGGCCAAGCGAAGGCAGTGATTTTCGTTGTCGTCGTGGTTGTCATCGCAATGTTCCAGCTGCGCGCCACCCGCAGCAGGGAAGTGGAGGCATAGAACAATGACCACCAAAGTAACGAAGCCGGCAGCGAAACCGGCTCCCAGCGAGGCGAAAGTCTCCGGCGGCGCAAAGGGCTTGATCTACGCGGTGCTGATCTTCCTCACCATCGTGTTCCTCGGCCCCATCCTGTTCATCCTGCTCAACTCCTTCAAGGACCGCTTCGCTATCTCGAACAACCCGTTCGCGCTGCCGGTTGGCGACATGTGGGCCGGATTCAGCAACTACGTCACCGGCATCCAGGGCGAAGGCTTCGGCTGGGCGATCGTGTGGTCCTTCGTGATCACGATCCTGTCGGTCGCCGCCGTCGTCTTCTTCTCCTCCATGACCGCCTACTACATCACCCGCGTGAAGACCTGGTGGACGAGCACCCTGTACTACCTGTTCGTCTTCTCCATGGTCATCCCGTTCCAGATGGTCATGTTCCCCACCGTGGTCATCGCCGACCGCCTCGGCATGGCCAACCCGATCGGCATGGTCATCCTCTACATGGGCTTCGGCTCCGGCCTGTCCGTCTTCATGTTCTCCGGCTTCATCAAGTCAATCCCCCTGGAGATCGAGGAAGCCGCAACTATCGACGGCTGCTCGCCCCTGTCCACCTTCTTCCGAGTCGTCATGCCGATGCTCAAGCCCACCGCGATCACCGTGGCGATCCTCAACGCCATGTGGATCTGGAACGACTACCTCCTGCCGTACCTGGTCGTCGGCCTGTCCACGCCGTACCGCACCATTCCGGTGGTCATCCAGCAGTTCATCGGCTCCCAGGGCGACCGCGACCTGGGCGCGATGATGGCCATGCTCGTGTTGGCGATCATCCCCATCATCGTCTTCTACATGTCCGCGCAGAAGCACATCGTTGAGGGTGTTGCCGCGGGTGCGGTGAAGGGCTAGTCGCTTCGGTTGGCTGCGGCTGGCTGTGGCTGGCTTGGCGTCGGGACCGGGTTTCGGTCTCGGCGCCTTTGCTTTTGGGTGGGGTCTGCCTCGGGCGAGGCGCCTCGGTCCAAATGGAGCTAGCTCCATTTGCACGCGGGGCCAATAAACGACCTGGGGTTTTAGGTGACGGTGCCATCTAAATGGGGCTAGCTCCTCTTGGAGGCGTCACCCGGCGCGGCTCCGTGGCATCTTGTCCGCTGCAGCTTGGCACCCACCAACTACGCTGGGGCGGGTGAACATGTTTAACCCGGACTCGCGCTTCATGTCCGCCTTCACTCTGCTTGCGGACGTCGTCATTCTCAACATGCTCATCGTGTGCTCCAGCCTGCCGATCGTCACAGGCGGTGCCGCACTCCGCGCCGCGAACGTGGTCGTCGGCGACATGATCCAAGGCATCGGGTCCCGCTACGGGCTGCAGTACCTACGCGAGTTCCGCAACCAAGCACGACCCGCCACGGCGTGGTGGCTCGTGCTGCTCGTCGCGGCCACGGTACTGGTCTACCAGCAGTGGGTACTTTTCCAGGCCGGCATCGACGGTGCCGCACTCTTCGCCCTCCAGGCACTCGCGCTGTCCGGAGCAATGATCCTTGCCGGGATCTCCGTCTGGTTCTTCGCGCTGGAATCGCTGCCTATCGACGCCCACCCATCCGGCCTCCGCGCGAGCCTGAGCCGCGCAGTCGTGCTCGCTTTCAAACACCTCATGCATACTCTCGGCGCGCTCGCGGTGCTCTGGCTGGCCATCTCTTTGGTGCGGTTTCTGCCACTGGTGTGGGCGGTACCGGCCGTGTTCTTTTTCGTCCCTGCGCTGTGTGTGTACGTCATCCGGCTCGTGCTGGCGGCACCGCTTGGGCAGAAACTAGGGGAGTAGCGGTGGGTGACGTGCCACCTAGTATTTTCCTAAGCGAATATTCTTATTGATTTTTGTCCGCTAAGCGGTTGCGGACAGCCGACATGCACTGTTTCATGGTTATAGGACGTAGATCACAGTCCTGCCAACAGATTCTTCAAGGAGATACCAATGAAGCGCATTGCAACCGCGGCTCTCGCCGCCACCACGGCCCTTTCCCTGACCGTCGCCCCGGCACACGCACAGGTCGAGGTACCGCCGCCGAACAAGCCCGATAGCTCGTCCGAGGCGTACCAGACGTGCGTGAAGGTGAACAATGATCTCGAGAAAGATGCCGAACAGCAGGGTAAGGCCGATGACTTCAAGAAGCTGCGTGAGGAGGCAGCCAAGAAGGAAGGCGTTGCCGGCTCCAGCAACGAGGGCTACTGCATCGGCATGCTGACCAAGGACGACGACTACAAGGGCGGCGCTATCGCCCTGCTCACCCTTGTCCCGCTGGGCATTGTTGCACTGCTCGGTGCAGCGGCTGCTGCTTCCGGCATGATCCCGGGTGTCGCCCTGCCGGCAATCCCGGGCATGTAAGACACGGAATCCACACCCCGGAAGGACGCAACCGTGAAGCACACGGCCATCGCGGCTCTCGCCGCCACCACGGCCCTTTCCCTGACCGTCGCCCCGGCACACGCCGCCGACGACGCCAAGCCCGGCTCCTCGGAGGCGTACCAGGAGTGCCTGAAAGCCTTTGAAGCGCAAGAAGAGCAGGCCAAGGCGGCCGGTAAGGAAGAGGAGTTTAGGAAGCTGCGCCAAGAACGTGCCTCGGAACGAGGCTATTCCGGATCGAGCAACGAGGGGGTGTGCATCGGCCTGGCTACGGATAATGACCCGGGTGGAATCGCACTCGTCATCCTGCTCCCGCTGGTACTCGCCGGGCTGCTGGGTGGCGGCATCTATGCAGCCACCTCCGGCATGATTCCTGGTGTCAGCCTTCCCGCGATTCCGGGGATGCCACTCTAGGCAGAACCGTCGAGGTCCTCGGTCCACACGAGCCGCTTAGCGCACTCGTTAGCTTCAGTCCACGCCCCACCCACACTCTTGCCGGAATATGTTCGCGGTTTTTCGAGTAGCCCTCACGGCGCACTAGAGACGCGGAGATACTTTCTCGCTCGGCTTGTGGGTGGGGCGGTGGCGAGGATGAGGTTGGCGTCGAGAAGCGACCGGAGCTTCACGCGAACAGTGCTGACGGATAGCCCAACCTGATCGGCGACTTCACGCGCCGACCGAGCCTCAGTTTGCGACAGGACATCAAGGACACGCCGCTCGGAAGCATCAAGCGGTGTGGACTCAGAAGTTGCCGACGGCTCGGTGTCAGCGAGGACGAAGCGATCCACGTCCGGGGTAGCAGCAAGCAAACCCTCATCCACCATCGTCCGGAAGAGCGAGCGGGCGTCGTCGCTGTCCATCCCGAGGTTCTTTCGCAGGTCGCGCGGGGTGACCGCGCCAAGCCCACGAGCAATTGCAAGTGCAACGCGCCTGTCCCGGCTTGCATTCGGAGCGCGCTGCTCGAGCCACTCTGCGAGGTCCGGGGTAAGCAGGCCGAACCGATGTAAAGTCACGCGGAACTCACCAATCTCGGCGTGGAACTCCGGACTCGGAAGCCCCTTCTCCCTCATCCCCTGAAGCATTCGTTAGATCCCGCTACCGTGGTTTTCTGCGACGTGGGACGAGCCATTGGGTGTCGGGAGGTGGCTGAGCAAGCTCGCGATATATGGGTTACGCGATTCGGAACGCACCTCATAGAGTTGCTCCACCGTCAAACCCCGCCAGAGTCCACCAGGGTTAATGACCTCTACGCGGTCCGGATAGACATCAACATGAACTTGCATGCCGCGAGCCGCCGCGCTGTAATCACGGTGCATGACCGCGTTCGAGATCGCCTCACGCAGCACGATCTCTGGAATTTCTGGCTCGTCCACCATCGTGCCTCCGCTCTCCACCGTTCGAGTTCGCAGGCTGCGAAGCACAGCTTGGATGGCATCCTCCACAGCAACGGGAAGTGGCCCGTCACAATGCTTCCGATCCACAAAACGTGTCGCCTGCGCCGATTTCTCGAAGGTAGGGTGTACGGCCACATCAATGAATAACTGGGGGAAAAACTGCTGCGGATACTTACCGACGGTCAGCAATCCCGCCATCACTGGAACATTGTCACCGTTTACGATGTGCAATCGTTCGAGCACTTCCGAGTCAGTAGACGTTCCGTACATAATCTGAGATCCACTCTTCACGAGCGAATTAGCCAGCTCTTTCCAGCTCCGCTTCCCGGAGCCCGCCTTCGCCTCAATGGCATGGTCGTCATTGCCCTGGCGATTTAGGCGATTCATGATCTCCGTCATGCGGTCACTCATGTCGTCACTATCCCTCACTGACATGAGTGACAGAGTGAGTGACAGTAGTGAGGATGTGGATGACCGTAGTGAGGACGTGAGTGACGGCAGTCAGAAACGTAGTGACCGTAGTGAGGACGTGAGTGAGGAAACGTGCCTCGGCCTGAAAGCCCCAAGAATTCCCAACATGAACAGCCAGACTCTACCCAGCGCGATACGATTGCTCTGAAAGGAAGGCCGTTGTGAAGAAGAAAATAGCCAGCATCGCTGCAGCCGCGCTCACGCTCATCGGAGGTGCCATGAGCACTGGAACGGCAGAGGCGTTGTCGCTGCCGCCGCAGGTTACGGTGGGGTCCTCGCAGCTCAGCGGGGCACTCGGCGCGAATGCACCACGTGGAACTGTGGTGCGGCAGGGGGATGCGATCCGCACGGACAATGTGCTCACGTACGGGCAGTGCACGTTGGGGTACGTCGATACGCGCGCTCGTGTTGGGTACACCGCCGGGCACTGCGGCCTGGCTGGACAGCCCGTGCTCAACACGCGGATGCAGATCATTGGGTACTTTGAGTCCTCCACTCTCATCACCAGGAAAGCCAACCTCTATGTGGATTACGCGGGCCAGATCTTTCCTGAGCTGGCGAAGTACACCTACCGCGGGCCGCTGAAGGACATGGCGAGGATCCGATTCGTTCCCGGCGTTTCGCTCGCCGGCAACCCGCTGAGCGGTGACCGTATCGTTCCGCTGCGCGAGATTCGGGGTGGCGACAAAGTGTGCGCGACCGGGGTGGCGAGCAGGCGCGTCAGCTGCGGCACGGTGCAGCACGTCCACGGGCAAACGATCTTCGCCCACCACAATGGCCTGCGTAATGGGGATTCCGGCGGGCCGGCATGGATCCCGGGCAAGGGCTTCATCGGCGTCATTTCGGCAAAGGAGTGGGGGAGCCGCTCGGGCTACCGGATGGTGTTTGCCCACCCGCACGGGTAAGCGTTGATATTCCGGGTGTCTTCCTTCCGGATACCTTGGGCCTGTAGGCACTGGCTTCTTGTCGTTCTGGCTCAACATTCTACTCGAAAGAATTTCGAGTAGAATGTTATCCGCAGGTCAGCCTAGATAAATTCGTTTCAAGTACGTTTCGAGTAGCTTTCAAGTAGATTTCGAGCACCTCGCTGCGCACCACGTTTCACGTGAAATGCCGACGGGCGCTTGCGCGAGAATAGTTCTCGGTGTCGTCGCCGATAGCTACAAAAAGTGCACGCCCGGCGTGGATCCCAGGCAAGGGTTTCATCGGCGTCATTTCGGCGAAAGAGTGGGGGAGCCGCTGGGGCTACCGGATGGTGTTTGCCCACCCGCACGGCTAAGCGCACAAAAAGACACCGCCCGTTCAAACCAAACGGGCGGTGTGTTGTTTTGACGCGGGGGTTAGTTCGTGGCGGGGGTGGGGGTCTGCGTGGCGTCGTCAAGCTTTTGGCCCTTGATCTTGCCCTGCGCAAACTTGTTGATCACCATCGCGATCGCGCCGTCGCCGGTGACGTTGGCGGCGGTGCCGAAGGAGTCGACGACGATGTAGGCGGCGATCATCAGAGAGACCATCGACTCATCGAAGCCGAGGTTGGCCTGCAGCAGGCCGACGGCTGCCATGATCGCGCCGCCCGGCACGCCCGGCGCGGCGATCATCATGATGCCCAGCAGGAAGATGAAGCCGATGATCTGGCCGGCGGACACATCCAGGCCGCCCATGAAGACGACAGCGAGCGCGTACAGCGTAATTTTCATCATCGAGCCGGAGAGGTGAATCGTCGCGCATAGCGGCACGATGAAGCCGGCGACGTCCTCGTCCACCTTGTTCTTCAGCGTGGAGCTGTAGGTCACCGGGATGGTGGCCGCCGACGAGGAGGTGCCGAGCGCGGTGAAGTAGGCCGGCAGCATGTTCTTCAGCGCGACGAACGGGTTCCGGCCCGCGATGATGCCGGCGATGATGTACTGCAGGAGCACGATCAGGATCGTCATCACGATCGACAGGACCAGCACAGTACCGAACGCCGCCATGGTGGAACCGAAGTTGTCGTTCATGCCCAGGTTGAGGAAGGTGCCGAAAATGAACAGCGGCAGCAGCGGCACGACGAAGCTCTTGACCACCTTCATGATCACGCCATTGAGCTCGTCGAGCACCTCGTGCATGGTGTTCGACTTCACCGACGTCATCGCGATACCCACGACGAAGGCAAGCAGCAGCGCCGACATGACCTCGAAGGGTGCGGGCATTTCAACCTCGAAGTAGGGGCTGAGTCCGCCCGCGTCCGGGTCGTCCACGTTGGTAATCAGCTCGGAGCCCTTCAGCATCGTGGGGTAGAGCGCGGAAGCCGTGCCCCAGGCGATAAGGCCGGAGATAATGGTGGAGCTGTAGGCCACGCCCGCGGTGATGCCGAGCCACTTGCCGGCTCCGCGGCCGAGTCCGGCAATCGCGGGTGCAATGAGCGCGAAAATGAGCACGGGCACAAAGAAGCCCAGGAAGTTAGAGAACAGGCCGTTGAACGTCACAAAGACGCGCGCGAGCCAAGCGGGGAAGAACAAGCTGCACAGGAAGCCGAGGATAATGGCCACGACGACCCAGAACAGCAGTGACTTCAAAACGTTCGATTTCATTGTTGGAACCTTTTGCGGTCACGGGACCGTGGACGGACCCGAAGATGTACAGGGAAAAGACAGGTGGTTGTTCCTGTCCTTTGAACGTTATTGTCCCTCATCTGTCACCAAAAAAACGAACTTTCGCTGAATTTTTTTGCATTTACCTCGCCGATTGCGGCTATACTGCCGCGGCCACGCCGTACTTTGCACTGCTACCGTTCCGGTTTATCCTTGAGGGCATGTCCCCGTTTGCAACTATGACCACGCTGAACGTGGTGCTCGGCGTCCTGTTCATCATCGGCGCGCTTCTTTTCCTCGTCCCCGGCGCGATGGCCACCGCGGGCAAGCTTCCCGGCAATAACTTCATCGGCCTCCGTTTGCCGGAGGTGCGCAAGAGCGAACACACCTGGATCGCGGCGCATCGCGTCGTCGGCCCCTTCGCGTTGCTCGCGGGTGTGGCGATGGCGATCGGTGCCGCCTTCGCCTTCATCGCGCAGGGCTGGGTCTGGGTCGCCCCAGCCATCGCACTCATCGCGGCGATCGCCGCCTTCGCCGTCGGCGGGAACTACGGCGCCAGGGCCGCCAAGCTTACCGACGCCGCGCTGAACCACCCCGACGAACCCACCGAGACCGCCCCCGCGCCGGAGGTCAACCTCGACGCGCTGCGCCGCGCCGCGGGCAAGGCGGACGGCGAGCAGTAACAGGCCGGCCAGCAGAACCCGGGATGTTTCACGTGAAACATCCCGGGTTTTCGCGTCAGCGGCTGATTTACTTTCACATCGTGAGAAAAGTTGTCCGTTTTCTTGCGGGAGGGCGTCTAGATCGATAAGTTAATGCATGTGACTTACATGACTTCAACCAACTGGTGGTGGCGCGCTTAATCGGCGTGCCATCGATTGTAGGTATCCACACATCACGGCCCGCCGGCTTGTACGCAATCAAGCACCGCGGGTCTTTGCTCCCAGAACCCTCGGTGTCAGCACACACGAAGGACAACAATGAGCAATCCCCCACCACAGTTCGCACCGGGCGGCACACCCCGGTTCACGCGCAAGGCTGTCCGCTATCACCAGGACGCGGCGAGCCTGTTCGCCCACCTCGGCGGTACCACTGCGAAAGACTCGGTACTTTTAGAATCCGCCGACATCACTACCCGCTCCGGGCTCCAATCCGTGGCCATCCTGCGCGCCTCGTTGCGCGTCACCTGCTACGGACACCGCGTACGCGTCGAGCCGCTCACACCATCCGGCGAGGTGCTCGCCTCTCACCTCCGCGAGCAACTGGGGGAGTACCACGCTTCGGATAACACCTACGAGTTCCCGCCCTCCTCCGCCGCAGACGAGCGCGAACGCCTGACGGCAGTCTCCACCGCTGAGGTGCTGCGCGCGCTGACCATCGACGCCGGTTACGGCAACGAGGATTTCCCGCTGCTCGGCGGTGGCTTTGCCTACGACTTCTTGGAGACCTTTGAGACACTCCCGCAGGTCAAGGACGGCGCAAACACCTACCCCGACTACCAGTACGTCCTCGCGGAAGTGCTGCTGCGCATCGACCACCAGGAGCAGACTGCGTACCTCGCGGGCGTCGACGCGGCAGGCGAGGGCATTGATCTTGACGAACTCGCCGCCCACATCGAGTCGGCCGAGCCCGGTGCGGGCGACGCGTACCAGCCCACCGAGCCTGCGGCCAACACCCTCCGAGTGCGCGCCGACATCCCCGACGCGCAGTTCTGTGCGGACGTGGACACGCTCAAAGGCAACATCTACAACGGCGACGTCTACCAGGTCGTACCCGCGCGCAGTTTTGTCACCGAGTGCGTGGATGCTTTCGCCGCCTACCTGCAGCTGCGTGCGACGAATCCTTCCCCGTACATGTTCTACCTGCGCGGCATGGATACGCACGGCGAGCCCTACGAACTCTTCGGCGCCTCGCCGGAGTCGAACCTGAAGTACTCGCACGCTGACCGAGAGCTACAGCTCTACCCGATTGCGGGCACGCGCCCGCGGGGGCTGGCCGCCGACGGATCGATCGACCACGAGCTGGATACCCGTATGGAGCTGCAGCTGCGCACGGACGCAAAAGAGGTCGCCGAGCACACCATGCTGGTGGACCTGGCACGTAACGACGTCGCCCGCGTGGCCACCCCCGGTACGCGCAAGGTAGTGGACCTGTTGCAGGTCGACCGGTACTCGCGGGTGATGCACCTTGTTTCGCGGGTCACGGCCGAACTGGCCGCAGACCTCGACGCGCTCGACGCCTACCGCGCATGCATGAACATGGGCACGCTTACCGGCGCGCCGAAGCTTCGCGCAACGGAGCTGTTACGCGAACTCGAGGGCACCCGCCGCGGTTCCTACGGGGGCGCGGTCGGCTACCTGCAGGGCAACGGCGATATGGACACGTGCATTGTGATTCGCTCCGCATTCGTCTCCGGCACGACGGCGGTGGTGCAGGCCGGTGCTGGGGTGGTGCGCGATTCCAACCCGCAGTCGGAAGCCGACGAAACGCTGCACAAGGCGTACGCGGTACTCAACGCGATCGCGTTGGCAGCCAATGCTGAATTGGAGGTGGAGAAGTGATCGTCCTTCTAGATAACCAGGATTCCTTCGTATATAACTTGGTCGATGCGCTTTCTGAGTACGACTCAACAGTATTCCGGAACACCGTAAGCGCCGAGGCGGTGCTCGCAGCTGAGCCAGACTTAATAGTGCTGTCTCCAGGGCCGGGCTATCCCGCCGAGGCCGGCTGCATGGCCGAGCTCATCGAGCGCGCGCAAGGCTCAATTCCCATTCTCGGCATCTGCCTGGGTTACCAGGCGCTTGTGGAGCACTTTGGGGGAGCGGTGCGGCCGTGCGGTCCGGTGCACGGGGCGTCGATAAGCATGGAACTGACGACCGCCGGGCAGCAATCGCCGCTGTTCGAAGGGATGACCGTGGACGACATCCCTGGTCAGCGCGGCAAGCTCGTGCCGGTGGCGCGCTATCACTCGCTCGGGGCGACCGAGGTGCCGGCGGGCATGCACGCGCTCGCGCACACAACCACCGAGATTGGCGACGTGGTGATGGCCGCGGCTACCGACGACCACATGTCCATTGGCCTGCAATTTCACCCCGAATCGATCCTTACTCCCGCCGGGCCGACCATGCTGCGGCGCAGCGTCGATATGCTTCTGAAGAAAGGTAGAAAGTAATGGCAACCGACTCATCCCTCGAGATTCTCAAGCGCTTCCTGGACAACACGGAGCCCACGCTGGAGGAGGCCATCGAGGTCTTCACCCCGCTGACCGTGGGCGATTACGACGACGTACACATCGCCGCGCTGCTGGCCACGATCCGCACCCGCGGTGAAACCTTCGCGGACATCGCGGGCGCTGCACGTGCGTTCCTCGCGGCGGGCCGGCCGTTCCCCATCACGGGGAAGGGGCTCATGGACACCGCTGGCACTGGCGGCGACGGGGCGAACACCATCAACATCACCACCGCGGCGTCGCTCGTCGCAGCCGCTGGCGGGGTGAAAATGGTCAAGCACGGCAACCGCTCCGTGTCCTCCAAATCCGGTTCGGCGGATGTGCTCGAGGCGCTGAATATTCCGCTTGACCTGGACCCGGAGCGCGCGGTGCGCCAGTTCGAATCCGCCAACTTCACGTTCCTCTTCGCCCCGGCGTACAACCCGGCGATCGCGCACGTGCAGCCGGTGCGCAAGGCCCTGGGCGTGTCCACGCTCTTTAACACGATGGGCCCGCTGCTCTCGCCTGCGCGCCCCGAGTTCCAGATCATGGGTATCGCGAACCCGGCGCAGGGCCAGATCATCGCTGAGACAATGCGCGAGCTCGGGCGGACCCGCGCGCTCGTCGTCCATGGCGCGGGCACCGACGAACTCGCGGTGCACGGCGAATCGGAAATCTGGGAGCTCGACCCGGAAGGCAACATCTCGCACTACACCATCACCCCGGAGGAGCTCGGCCTCACCCGCCACTCGCTCGAGGACTTGCGCGGAGGCGACGGGGAGGAAAACGCCGCGGCGATGCGCGCGACCTTCGCCGGCGAGGGCCCGCAGGCGCACCGCGATGCGATCGCCGCCGCTGCCGGTGCAATGTTCTACCTGTACGGCACGTGCGATTCCATCGCCGAGGGAGTCACACATGCGCAGCGCCTGCTTGACGACGGCACCGTGCAGGAATGGCTGCGTCGCCACGAGGAGGCTGACTACAGTGGCTAAGAATTCCGGTCTGCCTACGGTGCTGGAGGACATCGTCGAGGGGCGTAAAGGTCACCTTGACGAAATACGACAGCGCGTAGCTCATGTAGCTTTCGACACGTTACCTAAATCGGAGCGCTCGCTCTACGCCAATCTCAAGGCACCAGGGACGAGCTTCATCATGGAGTGCAAGTCCTCCTCGCCTTCGCTCGGGTTGATCCGCGAGCACTACGAGCCCGGCGCGATCGCCTCCGTCTATTCCCGCTACGCCGCCGGCATCTCCGTGCTGTGCGAGCCGGACCGCTTCGGCGGCGATTACGACCACCTCGCCGCCGTGGCGTCTACGACCCACCTGCCGGTGCTGTGTAAGGACTTCATCATTGACGAGGTGCAGGTCTACGCAGCCCGCTACTTCGGCGCCGACGCGATTCTGCTCATGCTTTCGGTGCTCGACGACGAAACGTACTCGCGCCTCTCCACGCTCGCAGACTCGCTTGGCATGGACGTGCTTACCGAGGTAATCGACGAGGACGAGGCCGCGCGCGCCGCCAGGCTTGGCGCGAGGATCTTCGGCGTCAACCACCGCAACCTGCACGACTTGAGCATCGACCTCACGCGCTCGGCCCGGCTCGCAAAGCTCGCGCTGACCGATGCCGTGGTGGTCTCCGAGTCCGGCATCCGCGACGTGGAGACGGTGCGACGACTCGGTGCGCACTCGGACGGCTTCCTCGTTGGCTCGCAGCTGACCAGCCAGCCTGATATCGACCTCGCCGCGCGCGAGCTGGTCTACGGCCCGAACAAGGTCTGCGGCCTCACCTCCTGGTCGGCCGCGCAGGCCGCGAAGGCCGCGGGCGCGGTCTACGGTGGCCTCATCTTCGAGGAGCACAGCCCGCGCAATGTTTCACGTGAAACATCGGCCGACATCATCGCGCACGAGCCGGGGCTGAAGTATGTGGCGGTCTCGCGCCGCACCTCCGGATACGGCGACCTACTCCAACCTGGCATCACCGGCGTGCAGGTGCACGCCCCCTACCAGGGCTCGCTGGAGGCCGAACTTGACCTTACCGGCCGCGTGCGCGAAGAGGTCGGCAGCGACATCGAGGTGTGGCGCGCGGTGTCCATGAGCGCCGGCGATGGGGGAGTGATCGCGGAAGGGCTGCACGCGAGCGTCGATAAGCTGGTGCTTGACGCCCACGCTGGTGGTTCGGGAGAGACCTTCGACTGGGCCGACATCCCGGAAGCGGTGAAGCCGCGCGCGCTGCTTGCAGGCGGCCTGACCCCGGACAACCTCGAGGGCGCGCTACGCGTTGGCTGCGCGGGTCTCGACCTCAACTCCGGCGTGGAATACCCCGAGTGGGCCGGCCGCAAGGACGCCGGGGCCCTGCGCCGCGCTTTCGACATCATTGGCAACTACCACTACCCAAGGACGAACAATGAGTGACAACACCCAGGGCGGCAGCACCATCCTGCCCTCCTACTACGGAGAATTCGGCGGGCAGTTCGTCGCGGAGTCGCTGCTGCCCGCCCTCGACCAGCTGGAGCGCGCGTTTGTCGACGCCTTCGAGGACGAGGGGTTCATGGCCGAGTACCGTGGCCTGCTGCGCGATTACCTCGGTCGGCCCACCCCGCTCACCGAGTGCAGGAACCTGCCGCTTGGCGACGCTAACGCGCGCATCTTCCTCAAACGCGAGGACCTCGTCCACGGCGGCGCGCACAAGACGAACCAGGTCATCGGCCAAGCGCTGCTGGCGAAGAAGATGGGCAAGACCCGCATTATCGCGGAGACCGGCGCGGGCCAGCACGGCACCGCCACCGCGCTCGCCTGCGCGCTGCTCGACCTGGATTGCGTGATCTATATGGGCAAGGTGGACATGGCGCGCCAAGAGCCGAACGTCTACCGCATGCGGCTCATGGGCGCGGAGGTGATCGGCGTCGACTCCGGCGCGGGCACGCTGAAGGACGCGGTGAACGAGGCGCTGCGCGACTGGACCGCCACCTTCCACACCTCCCACTACTTGCTGGGCACGGCCGCAGGACCGCACCCCTTCCCGAAGATCGTCAAGGAGTTCCACCGGGTGATCTCCGCAGAGGCGAAGACGCAGATGCTCGAGCGCACCGGCAAGCTGCCCGATGTGGTCTGCGCGTGCGTCGGCGGCGGCTCGAACGCCATCGGCATGTTCGCGGAGTTTATCGACGAGGACGGCGTCGAGCTCATCGGCGCCGAGCCCGGGGGAGAGGGCTTCGGCGTGGGTAAGCACGGTGCCGCCATCAATGCGGGCACGGTGGGCATCCTGCACGGCACCCGCTCGTACTTAATGCGCAATCCGGACGGGCAGGTGGAGGAGTCCTACTCCATCTCAGCCGGGCTGGACTACCCGGCCGTCGGTCCCGAGCACGCGCACCTGGCCAAGTCCGGCCGCGCATCCTATGTGCCGGTCGCTGACGAGGAGGCGTTGCGCGCCTTCCAGTTGCTGTCGCGCTACGAGGGCATCATCCCCGCGCTCGAGTCCTCGCACGCCCTGGCCTACGCGCTCAAGCGCGCAGCCGAGCACCCCAAGGATGCCGAACCGCTGCACATCCTCGTCTCGCTGTCCGGTCGCGGTGACAAGGACGTCGCGCATGTGCGCGCCACGCTCGATGAGCACCCGGACTGGGTCATCGAGCGTACCCGCGCGACCGACACCAACGACCGCACTGACACAGAGAGGAACTAGCATGAGCGCCCCAACACCCTCACGCTACGAGAAGGCCTTTGCCGCGCTTGCAGACAAAGGCGAGGGCGCGTTTGTGCCCTTTATCATGTTGTCCGACCCCAGCCCGGAGGCCGCGCTGGAGATTATCGACACGGTCGTTGAGGCCGGCGCGGACGCGCTCGAGCTCGGCGTGCCTTTCTCTGACCCGGTTGCCGACGGCCCCGCGATCCAGGCCGCGCACGTGCGTGCGCTCGACGGCAGCGCTACCGTCGACCAGGCCCTCGAGCAGGTCCGCACAATCCGCGAGCGCTACCCGGACCTGCCGATCGGCATGCTGATCTACGCCAACGTGGCCTACGTGCGCGGACTCGACGATTTCTACGCCGCCTTCCACGACGCGGGCGCGGACAGCGTCCTGCTTCCCGACGTCCCAGTGCGCGAGTCCGCTCCCTTCAGCGCAGCCGCCGTCGAGGCGGGCATCGACCCGATCTACATCGCCCCCGCGAAGGCAACCCCTGCGACGCTCGAGGGGGTCGCCGCGCAGTCCCGCGGCTACATCTACGCCATCTCCCGCGATGGCGTGACTGGCGCGGACAAGGCGGCCTCCGTCGAGGGGCTGCGAGAGGTGGTAGACAACGTGCGCACCTACGGGGGTGCCCCGGTGCTGCTCGGCTTCGGCATCTCCACCCCGCAGCACGTGGCCGACGCGATCGCCGCCGGCGCCACAGGCGCGATTACGGGCTCTGCGATTGCCAACATTATTGCGAAGTACACGGAGCACACCCACCCCAACCCGGCGCGCATTAACGACATGGCGGCGTTGAAGGCGGAGCTGGAGTCCTACGTTCGTTCGATGAAACAGGCTACGATCAAGGCATGACTTGTTCTCGACGCCTGTTTCTCCTCGGTACCGCCACCACCTTCGCCGGTGCGTTCCTCGCTGCCTGCGGCGAGGCCCCCAGCGAGGAAGTAGCGAAGACCGCCGTGCCCGTGGGTAGCGCGGTGATCCTGGACCGCTTCATCATCGCCCAGCCGAACCCCGGCGAGTACGTCGCCTACTCCGCGGTCTGCCCGCACCAGCAGCAGAAGATCACCGTGGTCGAGGGCGAGAACGTGCGCTGCACCGCGCACGGCTCCGTCTTCAACACCGCCAGCGGCGAGGTGGTCTCCGGCCCGGCGACCACCGGCCTCACCACCGCCGTGCTGGAGGAGACCGGCGACCAGCTCACCGTCTCCAACGCCGACGCTTAGCCGCGGGGCGCGCCGGCCCAACCACGGAAGTAGGACTCCGGCCACGGCAGTGCTGCTTCCGGCACGCCGAGCTTTTCGAGTGCGTCAAGAGCCCACTCGGCGTCGCGCAGCGCTGGCCGGCCGATCAGGACCGCGTCGGCCGCGCTGTCGTCGAGCACCTGCTGGGCCTGCTCGGACGACAAAATCATGCCGACCGCCGCGGTCGGCAGCCCGCTAGCCTCGCGGACGCGGCGCGCGAAGTCGACTTGGTAGCCCGGCCCGACCGGGATGTCCGCGCGGACGTTGCCTCCGGTGGACACGTCGATGAGGTCCACGCCGGCGTCGCGAAGCAGGGGAGCGAGCCTTTCTGAGTCTTCAGCGCGCCAGCCCTCGGGCTCGACCCAGTCTGTAGCGGACAGGCGGACCAGAAGCGGCATGCCTTCGGGGATCGCTGCGCGCACCGCCTCCACGACCTCGAGCAGCAGGCGCGTGCGGCCGTGAAAGTCACCGCCGTACTCGTCCTCGCGCGTATTCGACATGGGGGAGAGGAACTGGTGGAGGAGGTAGCCGTGCGCACCGTGGATCTCCACACAGTCGAAGCCGGCATTGACGGCGTGGCACGCGGCGTCGGCAAATTGGCCCGGCACGGCGCGCACTTCCTCGAGCGTCATTGCGCGCGGGGTTGCCTGGCCGTCCGCCGCAATCGCGCTTGGGCCTCGCGTCTCCCAGCCGCCCTCAGCAACCGGGATCGTGCCGCGCCCCGAATTGTCGGGCAGCATCGGGTACGTCGACGCTTTACGGCCGGCGTGGCCGAGCTGAATGCCCATCGCCGCTCCCATCGTGTGCGCAAACTCTACAATCGGCGCCCACGCCTTGGCGTGCGCGTCGCTCCAAATACCGGTGCAAAACGGTGAAATCCGCCCTTCGGGCACGACGCCGGAAGCTTCCGCGATAATCAGCCCGAAACCGCCGGCCGCGCGGGCCCCGTAGTGCACTGCGTGCCACATCCCGGGCATCCCGTCGCGCTCGCGCACCTGGTATTGGCACATCGGCGGCAGCCAGATTCGGTTGCGGATCTCAAGTTCTCTCAGACGAATTTTTTCACTCAGCTGCATGGCGACCAGCCTAGACTGCAACCATGCTTTCTTTCCTCAAACGACTGGACCCGTTGGTCGTTGGCATCATCGTGGCGGCAGGTCTCGCGTTCCTCATCCCCGCTCGCGGCGAGTTCGCCGACGCCTTCGGGGTCGCGGTCAAGCTCGCCATCGCGTTGCTCTTCTTCCTCTACGGCGCGCGCCTTTCCACCCGCGAGGCGCTCGGCGGCCTCACTCACTGGCGGCTTCATGCGGCGATCCTGACCTGCACCTTTCTGGTGTAC
This sequence comes from Corynebacterium sp. p3-SID1056, assembly GCF_025152525.1. Taxonomy (GTDB): domain Bacteria; phylum Actinomycetota; class Actinomycetes; order Mycobacteriales; family Mycobacteriaceae; genus Corynebacterium. The sequence goes on along the minus strand of NZ_JALXXL010000002.1, from coordinate 177,541 downwards.
CCGCTGGTTGGGCTTGCGCTGCGCCCGCTCACCGCGTTCATCTCGGCGGAGCTCTACCAGGGCATCCTTTTCCTCACGCTCGTGCCGTCGACCGTCCAATCCTCGGTCGCGCTCACGGGGCTTGCGCACGGCAACATCAGCGGCGCCGTCGTCGCGGCAAGTCTCTCTTCGATCGTGGGGGTCGTGGCCACCCCGCTGCTCGTCATGTTGCTTATGGGCTCGGGAGAAGGCTTGCTTATCGACGCCTCCGTGTTCCTCAACATCGCCATCCAACTTCTCCTGCCGTTCGTCCTGGGGCAAGTAGCGCACAACCTCTCGGCGCGCGTGAGGCAGTTGGCCAAGTCCAAGGCAACGAAGATTGTGGACCGCGGCTCAATATGGATGGTGGTCTATTCCGCCTTCTCCACGGGGGTCGTGGCCGGGGTGTGGAAGCAGCTGCCGCTGTGGGAGATCCTCTTCCTCGTCGCCTTTTCGATCGCGCTCGTCCTCGTCATGCTGTGGCTGACCCGGGTGGTGCCCGGCAAACTCGGCTTCAGCCGCGCCGACAGGGTGGCGATCCAGCAGTGCGGCACGCAGAAGTCGCTTGCGACGGGGCTGCCGATGGCCTCGGTCATGTTCGGCGGCGCGACCCTCGGCACTATGATCATTCCGCTGATGATCTACCACACGGTCCAGCTCATGGTCTGTTCCGCATACGTGTCGCGCTACGCTGGAGCGGACAGCGACGAAGCATAAGGAGACGTTTCACGTGAAACATTACGTGCGCATCCACTACCAGGTGCCCGAGCTCGGCGGCGAGCTCCTCAATATCGCGGAGCTGGAGGAAGTGACCAGCGAGCGTTGCACGATGGTCCGCATGATCGAGCTCGACCCGGAGGAAACCATTACGGGCGTGTTTGTCGACGGCCGCGTGATCGGCCAGGCGAACGAGCCGATGCCCGCGGTGCCGCACCCGGATTCCTACGACAACATCGAAGGCATCACGGCGGTGCGGCTGACCCGCATGGAGTTCGAGGGCCTGTGGGGCGAGGCGAAGGTGAAGTTCCCCGAGATCGGGTAGGGGCCACCCGGTGGCGCGACTGAGGGCCCCTGCGTGGAAACTTCGCAGGGGCCCTCTTCGACGTCTTGCCGTTCTAATTCGGCCCTTGACGCCTAGGGATCTAGACGGATCCTAGGCGTGGGTGAAGGAACTAGAACGGGAGCTTGATGTTGCCCAGGCCCGGGATTGCGCCGCCGCCAGCGACGACAGCGAGGATGCCGAGCACGAGAGCGCCGATTCCGGTGCCGAGCAGGATATTCGCGGTCTTGCCCGGCTCCCAGCCATTAGCCTTGTCGCTCTTGATGGAGGACAGCAGTGCGGAGCTGACGTCCTCATCCTCCTTGCCCTCCTTCGGCTTGGCGAGGCCGGTGGCCTTGTCCTGGTTCTCCTTGTAGTAGTTCTGCGCATCCTCGTCAGAGATGTCGGAGGAACTGACCTTCTTGCCGTCCTGCTGCTCACCCTCGGAGGAGCTGCCCTGGTTGTCATTGGAGCTAGCGTTGGTGTCGTCCTTGCCCGGATCCTTTGCGTCCTCAGCGTAAGCCGGGACGACAGCGAGGGACAGGGCGGTTGCGGCTGCGATTGCAGCGGTAGCGGTGCGCTTCATGAGGGAATCCTCTCTAATCGGGTTCGAGATACCGTACTGCACCTCGAGTGGGTTCAAACCTAAAGTCTGCGACTTAAGGCCTGCAAGCTTTTGCCTGCCTAGTGGTTGGCAATTGCTTACTATTCACCACATCGAAGTGCTTGGACGCAACGTTACACACCTCAACCCACTCACGTGGTGTGTTTTGTGTCTTAGGGCACTAACGCGACCCATAACGCCTGCGTAACACAAAAATCCCCACCCTCGCAGTCGCGAGAAGTGGGGAAGTGCATCATGCGCGATGCCCTAGAACGGAAGGTTCAGCAGACCCGCCTGATTAGCCACGAACCCGATCGCGCCGAGGCCTGCAGCCGCAACAGCAATCCAAGTCAGGGCCCAGCCCGCCTGCGTCCCTTGCCAAGCCTGCTCCGCAGTGGAGCCCTGCTCGACAGAACCTGTCATCATGTCCTTAGCACCATCAGTTTCAGGAGCAGCACCGTAGCCCTTGTCAGCGACGATGCCATTGAGCTTGGCAATCTCGACGAACTGTCGACCACCCTCAACGAGGTTGTTCGGACCTTCGGCCGCTTGTGCGGGCGCTGCAGCGAGCGACAGTGCGGTCATGCCGGCGAGGCCGACGGAAAGAATGCGCTTCATGTTGTCTCCTTCTCATTTTCTGAAGCTCGTTTGACACATGCCCGCATCACGGACAGTGGTGCCAGGGTAGCGCTACATTTCATCATTTTCCACTTGGAATACAGCAAGTGTTGCAAAGTTCCTCATTAGAACACGAGATTCACCAAAAGCATGTAGGCGAGCGTGCCGCTGAAGATAGAGAGGCCGGGGGAACGTCGCCAAGCGTGGAGACCAAGCGTCAACGCGCTCGCAATGAGCGCCGCCGCAATCCCGCCTGGGGATCCGGCGGCCCCGCCGACGGTGTAGACCACGAGTACGGTCATCACGCCGACGGGCATGTAGACGCCGAGGAACTCGATAAACGGGCTCCCCTTGAGCAGTTTGAGAAAGGAGAAGGGTAGGGCCCTTAACGCCACTGTGACGATACAGACCGGGATGAGCACTGCCCACACCATCGCCGGAGTCACGCCTGCGGGCAGACCCATTAGCGCAACCTCCACGTCATTTTCTTGTCGAGGGCGGGCACCCAGTAACGCACGAGCAGGAGGAGGAAGTACGCAATCAACGCGACCATGAGCATCGACGAGGGCGCGAGCACGAACGCGAGCACGCCCATGCCCGCGGCGATGACGACCGCCCCAAGATCACGGGAGGACGTATACGCCTCGTAGGCCAAAACAATGAAAAGGGCGTTGAGCGCGAACTGCATGCCCTGGACTTCCGGGGGGATGATCTGCCCGACGAGTGCCCCGATGATGCCCGGGATCACCCAGAGCAACTGGCAGACCACCTGGATGGCCAGGAGTCTGGTGCCGGTCACTGGCGCGTTGGGGCCGCGGGCTGAGACGATGGCGTAGGTCTCGTCGGTAAGCGCGTAGGCCGAGTAGCGGCGACCCCACCACGAGCGGATGCGGTGACGCGGGTAGGTGAGCCCGTAGAAAATGTGACGGAAGTTCACCATGAAGCCGGTGATAGCCGCAGACAGCGGACCAATGCCGGCGGCGACCATGTTGATGGCCAGAAACTCCATGGACCCTGCGTAGATGACCACGGAAAAGATCGGGGTCCACCACCAGGCGTAGCCGGCTTGCGTCATGAGCAGCCCGAAGGCCAGGCCGAGCGGAATCAGCCCGAGACCGACGAGCCACGTGTCTTTGATGCCCCCGCGAACCTCAGCCAATGTTTCACGTGAAACAGCCACGTGCCCTTACTCCGAATCTGCCGGGTTGGCCTGCCAGCGCACCGGGTTGCGCCGCATGACATCGCTCCACAGGTCGGCGTCGTTGGGGGAGAGGATGTCTTCAGGCTGGGCGTCGGCAAGCAGCCACCGGCCGTCGCCGAGGTCCTCGCGGAGCATCGCCAAGTCGAACAGGGTCAGTCCGATAAACATGCGAGCATCCGCAACATCATGCATGAGCCGAGCGGGCTCCTTCGAGCCGTGCAGTACGGCGATCTTATCCGTGAGCGGGTTCATGTGCATGTGCGCGCGGGGGTCCACCCCGTCCTTGAGCACACCTACAAAGCGGGCCGTACCGACGTCCGTGAGGCCGCCGGCGCGCATATACGCACTGTCGCCGGTGAGCACCTTGTCCCAACCGTCGTAGTGCTCGTTGATCTTCTTGTCCATCGGCAAATGCAGCATCAGCGCTTCCGCCTCATTATCCTGCGGATACAGGCCGATGATCAGGCACACGGAGCGCCCGACCAAAGGCTCATCAAGCTGCGGGTCGGCCACCAACAGCATGCCGGGCTTCAGCGAACCCAGGCTGCGGTCGCCGGGAATTAGGCCATCAGCCATGCTCCGCCTCCCACCACTTCTTCAGCTCCGCGACCGCCTCGTCGCGCTCGAGCTCGCCGCGTTCGAGCCGCAGCTCCTTCATGTATTTCCATGCTTTCCCCACCTCCGGGCCCGGCTGCAGCCCAAGAATCTGCATAATTTCGTTCCCGTCCAAGTCGGGGCGCACCCGGGCCAGGTCCTCCTTGGCCGCGATGTCGGCGATGCGCTCCTCCAAGTGATCATAAGTGCGCTGGAGCCGGCGCGCTTTCTTTGGATTCCTGGTGGTGCAATCAGCACGCACAAGCTTGTGCAAGCGTGGCAGGAGCTCGCCCGCGTCGGTAACGTAGCGACGGACAGCGGAGTCGGTCCACTGGCCCTCGCCGAAGCCGTGGAAACGCATGTGCAGGAAGACGAGCTGCCCCACGTCCTCGGTCACGTGCTTGGGGTACTTCAGCTTCCGCATCCGCTTGCGCGTCATCTTCGCGCCGACCACCTCGTGGTGGTGGAAGCTCACGCCGCCACCCGGCTTCTTCGCGCGGGTGTCCGGCTTGCCAATGTCGTGCATAAGCGCCGCCCACCGCAGCTTGAGGTCCGGACCCTCGTCCTCCAGCTCAGTGGCCTGGCGCAGCACAGTCAGCGAGTGCCGGTAGACGTCCTTGTGCTGCATGTGCTCGTCCTGCTCCAGCTGCAGCGCGGGGATCTCCGGCAACACTTCATCTGCCAGTCCGGTCTGCACCAACACGTCGATGCCCTCCCAGGGCCGGGCACCAAGCATGAGCTTGTCCAGCTCCGCCTGAACGCGCTCCACCGTGATCCGGTTGATCTCCCCGGCCATCTCGCGCATCGCCTCGAAGACGCGGGGAGCAACCGCGAAGCCGAGCTGGGAGACAAAGCGGGCGGCTCGCAGCATGCGGAGCGGGTCGTCCCGGAACGACACCTCCGGCGCCTGCGGCGTATCAAGTCGGCGCGCGAGAAGATCCTCGAGGCCGCCGACGGGATCGTGGAAGGTGGGGGCAAGCGCGCCGTCGACAAGCGAAAGCTCGATCGCCATCGCATTGCACGCGAAGTCGCGTCGGACAAGGTCGCCCTCGAGCGAGTCGCCGAAAGTGACCTCCGGGTTGCGGGTCACGCCGTCGTAGAGATCGGCGCGGAACGTGGTGATTTCCACCTGTTTGCCCTGCTTGACTGCAGCAACCGTGCCAAACTCGATGCCAGCGTCCCAGGTCTTTTCGCCCCAGTCCTCGAGAATCTCCTGGGTCACCTCGGGGCGCGCGGAGGTGGTGAAGTCTAGGTCGTGGCCGAGCTTGCCCAGCATCGCATCGCGCACGGGGCCGCCGACCATATATAAGGTCTCGCCGCGGTCCGCGAAACGCTGCGCCAGCGGCGTGAGAAAACCAGCGAGATCCGTCACGCCCCGCTGCGCACGAGCCATCAACATTGCGGCCGCGTTGGGGTCGGCCGGGTCAGGCAAATCGAACAGTGGCGAAGGAGTTTTCGGCGTAGTCACCATGCACACGTTACCCGGACACGCCAAAGGAGAGGAAGGGCGTTGTGAAATACCACAACCGGCGGTCAGACAGATACGATAAGGCGGATGACTGACAACACACGGCCCAACCGGACCGCCGGCAACCCCAACGGTGCCGGCGGTACTGGTGCGCGCGGAAAGGGGAGCGCCGGCGGGGATGCAGGCACCGGCGGGGGCCAGCAACGCGGCAAGCGGCGACGCCGCCGCAGGCGCGGGCGCGGCAACCGGTCGAACAACAACCAGACAACACAGCAGGGGCAGCAGGGGTCCGGCGAGTCCGGGCCGTCCAAGGGTGCCTCGGCAGGCGAAGGCCGCAATTCCGGGGGCCGCAATTCCGGAGGCCGCAACTCCCAGGGCGGCAAGCGCCGCCGCAATCGCAATCGCTCCGGTGCGAAGGGGTCGAACGGCGGCAATCGCGGGCAGTCGGGGAAGCACCCCGCGCGGCGGAAGCGCGGCCGCGGCCAGGGCAGTAACCGCCGCCACTCGCAGTACAGCAACCGCTCGCAGTCGGGGATGGAGACGCGCGACGAGACCTCGGCGGGCGGCCTGGTGGTCTCGGGCATGGCCGAAGCGGTCAACCCGGAGACCAACAAGGTGGACATGTCGCAGATTTACGTCGCCCTCATCGGGCGACTCGACCGGCGCCGCCGCCTGCTGTGGTCCATGCCGAAGGGGCACGTCGAGGTGGGCGAGCACCAGTGGCGCACCGCCGAGCGCGAGGTGTGGGAAGAAACCGGCATCGTCGGCGAAGCATTCGACACGCTCGGCACCATTGATTATTGGTTCGTGTCCGATGGCGTGCGCATCCACAAGACTGTGCACCATAACCTGCTGCGCTACGTCGACGGCATCCTCAACGACGAAGACCCGGAAGTCACCGAGGTGGCTTGGGTGCCTATGAGCGAGCTCATCGAACGCCTCGCCTATGCGGACGAACGCAAGCTCGCCCGCGTGGCCTACGACAAGATGCCCAATCTGGCGCGGGCGGAGGCGGAAGCCGGAAGGGCCACTCCGCGATGAGGAGGCCCGCTGGCGCTACGCTGTCCACCCTCGCGGTTGCGGGGCTGGCACTCGCCGCGGGCGCATACCCTACCGCCGCAGCCACCCTGCCGGTACCCACCAACCCGGATAACCCGGAGGTGGCCGCGCAGTGGGCCAACCCCAACGTGCGCGTCGGCGACGGCGAGCGGGCCACACTCCAAGCCGTCGAGCTGCCGGACTCAATCCGCGCGCACGACCCGTTTCACGTGAAACTTCGCGTCCGCAACACCTCCGAGGCGCCGCTCGAGGACCTGCGGATCGTGCCTCGCCGCGGCCCGCTCACCGGCTCAGTTGAGGATCAGCGCATGGCTACCATCGCCGCGCTCGAGGAATATGTCCAGGTCGGCGAGCCGCACACGCTACCCGCGCCGCTCGCGCCCGGCGACACCACCGAGCTCGAGCTCGACATCGACAGCGATGCGCTCGGCATGGGCGATCTCGGCACCTACCCGCTCGCTTTTTCGCTTCTCGACGCCACGGGAACCCCCCTCGACTCCGAAAGGTTCCACCTCTCCGTGCGCGGGCTCGACGACGGCGCGCGCCCGGGTTCGCTCAGCGCGCTCTACCCGATATCCGCCCCCGTCGACCTCGTGCCGGGGGAGACCGGCGACGCGCCCGAGGACCCGCAACTCGTGCTCCAGTCCGAATCGCTGGCCGCCCAACTCGCACCGGGCGGGCGCCTCGACCGGCTCGCGACAACCTACCTCGAGGCACTGGCCACCCCGCAGGTGCGCGAAGCCACGTGCGCCGCAATCGACCCCGCGCTTGTCGCCGCCGTCGACCGCATGGCCGGCGGCTACACCGTGGATACGCAGCGAGCGCCCGTGGTTCAAGAGCCCAAGCGCCTGCGCGACAGCTGGGGCAGCCCAGGCGACGACGCCAGCGGCACCCCCGGGGTCGGGGCAGAAGACGCCGCCAACTTCTTGGACACACTGCGCGAAATCTCGCGCATCGGCTGCACCGTCGCGCTGCCGTGGGCCAATGCGGACTTGGACGCGGTGGCGCGCACGGGAGACCCGTGGCTGGTCCGGGAAACCATCGAGCGTGGGCCCTTCGTCCTCGAGCGGGTCCTCGGCACTGCCGGCGTGCACAACGCCGTGGTCCCCAGCACGGCTGTGGAGCACGCGACATTCCCGGCACTCGGGTGGGCCGACCACACGCAATCGACCGTGCCCACCGGCGGCATGCAGGCGGCGTGGGAACGCGCCAACGCCGAGACCGACGCGTCGACCGCGGGGGAGAGCAGCACCCAGAGCAATCTCGACGTGCGCACCCCGGGCTCCGCGCGAACCGCCGCCGCACCACGACCAGAGACCACCGTGCGCGTCCTCGTGCCCGCCAACACGCTTGAGGCGGACCCCGATGTTTCACGTGAAACATCGCCGGACGCGCAACGCTTCGCTTGGGCCGCGCCCAACGTGCTCGCGGTCAGCTACCAGGACGCGCTCGCTTCGGTCCTCGCCTCCGTCGGGCCACAACCGACGACAGCGAGCTACGCCCCAGAACTCACGCGTTACGACGCCGTGCGCGACTCCACAGTCTCCCGCGCAACCAACGCGGCAAGCGCCATCCGCCTTGCTGCGCAGCAGGCCTGGACTTTCGAAGACCAGCCCGCGAGCGAGCCCGTCTTCGTCGCCCCGCCGGCAACGTGGGACGCCGACAGCGCCGCCACGCTGCTGGGCACAGTCGCCGACCTTGTCACCCACGGCGGAGCAGCGCCCCTTCCGCTCGAGCGCTACCTGGCACAGCCCGCGGACGCTGCGATCCCGCCGGCAGCATCGGTGGGAACGCACTACTCCGACCCCGGTGCGTACGCCGATACGGAGATCCTCGCGGCGACGCAGCAGGCGCGCTTTATCAACGACCTCACCGAGCTGCTCGCCCCCGACCCCTCTATTGCGCTGACCCGCTACGGCTACACCCTGCCGCTGCGCCGAGACCTCATCACCGCGCTGAGCCCCGGCCAGCGCCGCGCGCTGCACGGGTACTCGACGGCGGTCGCCACCACGAGCGAAACACTCCGTGGCTCGCGCGACACGCTCACCGAACTGCGCAACTCCGTCGCGCTGATCCCTCCCGGCAATGTGTACACGCGCACCTCGCCGTCGAGCCCCCTGCTGATCGTTGCGCAGAACGGGATGCCCCTGCCGGTGCGCACCTCGATCCAGTACCGCGGCCCCGAAGACGCACGCTTGAACGTGCCGGCCGCGATGCGTATTCCGGCACGCGGCTCCGTCACCGTGCAGATGACGGCGGACCTGCCGGAAGACAACCCAGAAACCAAACTGCAGCTCTTCCTGGCCGGCCCGCACGGCGCCGCGATGTCGCAGCCGGTAGACATCACCGTTCGCACCGCCGGGATGGCCGTGCGTGGCTCAGTCCTGCTGCCCGCGCTCGCGGCACTCATCGCCGCCTTCCTCTTCTTTGCGGTCTGGCGCAAACACCGCCTCGGTGACGACGGCCGCGGAGACACGACAGAGACCGGCAGCGACCCGCCCGACACGGCTGCACCAAAACGCCCGTACCCACCACACGCGAATGGAGAAAGCTTCCGTGACACAGCAGGATGACGCAGCGCGCGCCGCCAGCTTGCGGCGTCGCATAGTCACCCCCGCCCCGCCGGCGCCGGTGCCCAAGCCGCCCGCCAAGATGCAGGGACCAGCGGAGAACCCGGAGCAGCCCGACAAGTCGATGCTGACTACCAGCCCCAAGGGCGAGCGCTCCGCGCCGGCAAAAACAGCCGGCGCGAAGGATGTCGACGCCCCCGCGAAGGCAGAAGCCAAGGCCGAGACCAAGGCAGAAACCACCGACACCATTCAGGTTGTCGACACGCCCGAGCAGCCAGACGACGACAAGGCCGCACCCGCAGCACAGGTTGCCGCGGTCGCCACCGCCACGCGCGAGGCGGACCGCGAGACAGGCACGGAAGACGCGGGGGAGGGGGAGACCTCCAACGCCTCGGTGGTGCGCGCCACCGGCTCGATGGCGGTGGCCACACTCATCTCTCGCATAACCGGGTTTATCCGCACCGTCCTCATCGGCGCGGCGCTCGGCCCAGCTGTTGCCTCCGCCTTTAACACGGCGAACACGCTGCCCAACATCATCACCGAGATCGTGCTCGGCTCCGTGCTTACCGCGCTGGTGGTGCCGGTCTTGGTGCGCGCCGAGAAAGAGGACGAGGACCACGGTGCCCGGTTCATCCGGCAGCTGTTTACGCTCACGTTCACGCTCATGGCGGTCGTCACGGTCATCGCCGTGCTCGCGGCGCCGTTGCTCACACGAGTGTTTTTGGACGGTGAAGGCAAGGTCAACATCGTCCAGGCCACCTCTTTTGCCTACCTGGTGCTGCCACAGATCTTCTTCTACGGCATGTTCTCCCTGTTCATGGCCATCCTGAACACCAAGGAGCACTTCCGTCCGGGTGCCTGGGCCCCGGTAGCCAACAACGTCGTGTCCATCGCGGTCCTTTTGCTCTACATGCTGGTGCCGGGGCACTTGCATCCGGCGGCGCCGGCGTCGATAAGCAATCCGCACGTGGCGCTGTTGGGCCTGGGCACCACCCTCGGTGTGGTGGTGCAGTGCCTGATCATGGTGCCCGCGCTGCGCAAGCTGCGCATCGATCTGCGCCCGCTGTGGGGCATCGACGAACGTCTCAAGCAGTTCGGCGGCATGGCGCTGGCGATCATCACCTATGTGGCGATTAGCCAGGCCGGCTACATCGTGACAACACGCATCGCCTCGACGGCGAGCGAGGCCGCCCCGATCATCTACCAGCAACACTGGATGCTGCTGCAGGTGCCCTACGGCATCATCGGCGTCACGCTGCTCACCGCGATCATGCCGCGCCTGTCGCGCAACGCCGCCGACGGGGACGACGAGGCCGTGGTCCGAGACCTCACGCTCGGCACGAAGCTCACCTTCATCGCGCTGATCCCGATCATCGTGTTCATGACGGCGCTTGGCCCCGACATCGGGCACGCGCTGTTTGCCTACGGCAACTTCGACGGCGATACGGCGCGCACCCTCGGCCTGACGATCAGTTTCTCCGCGTTCACGCTCATCCCTTACGCGCTCGTCATGCTGCACCTGCGCGTCTTCTACGCGCGGGAGGAAGCCTGGACGCCGACGATGATTATCGCCGGGATTACCGCCACCAAGATCGTGCTGAGCTACCTCGCACCCATGGTGGCCGACTCCACCCAGTCCGTAGTCGTGCTGCTCGGTGCGGCAAACGGTTTCGGCTTCATCGCCGGCGCGCTCATCGGCGCCTTCCTACTGCGCCGCAAGCTGGGCACCCTGGAAGCCGCCACCGTCATGCGCACCTCAATCTGGGCGTTCGCCGCGGCAATCGTGGGCATCGCCGCGACCTTCCTGCTGCGCTGGCTCGTGCGCGACCTGGCGGGTGCGGACATCCCGGGCGCGCTCGGCGGGCTTATCGGGTTGCCATCGCTCGGCTTCCTTATCGAGGTGATGATCCTAGGGATCATCTTCGTTGTCGTCACCGGCCTGGTCCTGTCTCGCTCGAAGCTACCCGAGGTGCAGAACCTCGGCCGCGCACTGGCGCGCATCCCGGGCCTGTCGCGCTTCATCACCCCGGACGACGAGGCGGCCCTCGAAGTCGGCGAAGTCGACCCGCGGGATATGTCCACGCAGTTCCTCGCCTCCGATACCTTCAACGCCAACCCGGTCCCGCCGCCGATGTCGGCCGGCGTGGTCCGCGGGCCTCGCCTGGTGCCGGGCGCCAGCGTTTCGGACGGGCGCTTCCGCCTCATCCGCGACCACGGCGCGACCACCGGCGCCCGCTTCTGGCAGGCCCGCGAGGTAGCCACCGGCGCACCCGTCGCGCTGACCTTCGTGGACACCACCGGTGCCGCGCCCATGGCGCCTGCCACCCCGCGCGAGGCCGCACTTCAGGCCGCGGGCGTGGCGCGCCGCACCCGCAAGCTGGCCAACCTGCACCACCCGGCCGTGGCCGAGAACATCGAGATCCTCTCGTACCGCACCGGCTCGCTGATCGTGGCCGACTGGATCGAGGGCTCCTCGGTCAAGGCGGTCGCGGAAAGCGGCCAGACGCTGCACACCGAGGCCGTCGCCAACGCGCTCGCCCCGCTCGCCGGTGCGCTCGCTGCGGCCCACGAGGCGGGCATCCCGCTCGGCCTGGATAACCGCCAGCGCCTGCGCGTGGACACCGACGGCCACGTCCGCCTCGCCTTCCCCGCGATCCTGCCGGAGGCTTCTGGTCCCGCAGACGCCGACGCCTTCGCCTCGGCACTGCAGCTTTTGACCACCAACGTCAACTCGGACGCGCTCGAAGCCATCACGAAGCGCACGCGTGCACTTGTCGACGCCGACGCCATCGAAGACAGCGACTTCCACGACCTCGAGGCCGCCCTGCGCAAGGAGGCGAACCTGCCCGCTCCGGGCGAGGAACTCCCGCAGCAGCAGGCCGCGGAGGTACCCGAGACCGCGGACGCGGACGGCGACGAGTCCGAGGACGCAAGCCTTGCCGAATACGTCGAGCCGGTCGCCGAGGAGACGGACGACCCGGACGAGGTGCGCGGCGGCTTCGGCTCGCGCCGCCTCAGCGCGATCACGACCGTGCTGCTCTCCGCCATCGCGGTGGGGGCGGTGGTGCTCATCGCAGCGCTGACCGCCTCGCTGATCGGCTTCCTCTCCGGCGACGACACCGTCTCCCCGGTCACGCACGACTCGGTGCAGCAGGGCGCGGAGCACATCGAGGAGGAGGCCACCGAGCACGTGGGCCTGCCCGTGATCATCAGCCCACTTTCCGCCCAGCCAATCGACGCCGAGGGTCAGCCAGCGGGCAAACCCGGCAGCGGCGACAGCGCAAACGACGGCGACACCGCCAAGCCGGACAAGGACACCGAGGGCCCCGCCGCCACGGTGGACGGAAACCGCGCGACCGGCTGGACCACCGCGCGTGGCGGCGGCATCGCGCTGACCCCGCCGACTTCGGCCGGTACGGTGAGCGTCGAACAGCTGCTCATCGACACCACCTCCGACGGCGGCCCCTACAGCGTGCACGCCATCCCCACCGACTACGAAGGCCCGCTCACTGCGGAGGCGCTGCCAATGCTGGCCGAGGGCACCTTCCACCCGGGCCAGAACAGCGTGGACGTTGATGAGTCCGGCGAGCTGCGCGGGGTGTTCATCTCCCTGCCGGCGAGCGAGAAAAGCAAGGAAATTCAGGTCAAGGAGGTCTCGCTCATCGGGTTCACCGAGTTGCGATAACCGTTCCTGAATAAAAATGCCCGGCCCTCGCGCGCTCGCCGCAAGGGTCGGGCATACTTGTGCCTACATCATCTACTTGGGGGAGTTTTTGGGGGAAAACTATGCAATTTCGCACTGATCGCGAGCTGCTGCGCGCACACGCCCGCGGCGAGCAGGACGCCTTCGCAGACATCGTTCGCAAGCACACTCCGCACCTGATGCGGGTGGCCTACAACTATTCGCGCAACGAGCACGACGCCCAGGACGTGGTGCAGGAGGCGCTGCTCAAGGCCTATCGCAACCTGCGCAACTACCGCGGGGAGGCGCAGCTGGCCACCTGGTTGCACCGCACCACCGTCAACACGGCCATAGACTACAAGCGCCGCACCTCGCGCAAGGACCGCGAGCTGAGCATCGACGACGAGGACAAGGTGGGCATCGAGCGCAACACCAGGCTTTCGCACGACCCGCTGCGCGGCGTCGCCTCGGCGATGGCGTTGCGCAACGAGGTGGCCAAACTGCCGCGGGCGCAGCGCCGAGCCCTGCTGCTTATCGACGTCCACGGCATGTCCGTCGAACGCGCTGCCCAGGAGCTTGGCGTGCGTCCGGGCACGGTGAAATCCCGTCGTTACCGTGCGCGATCGGTGGTGGCGGAGGCGATGATGGATCGCATCTAGCAGCCCCGGTTGCACGGGGCAGTACACTGTGGAACCGGAAATGACGCAGAAGTCGTACCCGTGAACTGATGAAGGTGGAAGAAGATGACCAACCCCGGTTTTAACCTGGTCAACGTCGATACGCTCGGCAGCTCCGAGAAGGCTGCAGCGAAGCAGGAGCCCGCAGCCGCGGATGCTGAAAACGCAGTACACGACGTGATCATCGTCGGCTCCGGCCCGGCCGGCTACACCGCAGCCTTGTATGCGGCGCGTGCTGAGCTTAAGCCGCTGGTGTTCGAGGGTTACGAGTTCGGCGGCGAGCTGATGAATACCACCGAGGTGGAGAACTTCCCCGGTTTCGCTGAGGGCGTGATGGGCCCGGACTTGATGTCGAATATGCGCGAGCAGGCCGAGAAGTTCGGCGCCGACCTGCGCCCCGAGCTCGTCGAACGCGTGGACTTTAGCGGCGAGATTAAGAAGGTGTACGTAGACGGCGAGGAGTTTCAGGCGCGTGCCGTCATCCTGGCTACCGGTGCCGCGCCGCGCCACCTCGGTATTCCGGGCGAGGAGGAGCTGACCGGCCGCGGCGTGTCGACCTGCGCAACCTGCGACGGCTTCTTCTTTAAGGATCACCACATCGCCGTAGTCGGCGGCGGCGACTCCGCGATGGAGGAGGCCACATTCCTCACCACCTTTGGCTCCAAGGTGAGCCTGATCCACCGCTCGGAGAACTTCCGCGCCTCGAAGATCATGCTGGAACGCGCCCGCGAAAACGAGAAGATCGAGTTCATCACCAACACGGTCGTCGATGAGGTCCAGGAGGCCGACGGCAAGGTGAGCGGACTGAAGCTGCGCAACACCGTCACCGGCGAGGAGCAGGTGCTCGACGCGACGGCCCTGTTCGTGGCCATCGGGCACGACCCGCGCTCGGCCTTCCTGGAGGGCCAGGTCGCGGTAGACGAGGGCGGCTACATCCAGGTCAAGGCCCCGACGACGGCGACGAACGTGCCGGGCGTGTTCGCGGCCGGCGATGTGGTGGATAACCTCTACCGCCAGGCCATTACCGCCGCGGGCTCCGGCTGCCGCGCCGCGCTCGACGCACAGCACTACCTCAACACGCTCTAGCTTGTGACCCTTCTGTTACCGAGGGCCACGGTCGCGCCTCCCGCCTTTTGCGCGGGCGGCGCTAAGGTGGGGAAGCAACGTAGAAGCGAGTCCGCGAAGGAGCCGAACCCATGAGCGCACCAGTAGATGTCACCCAGTCGACTTTCAAGTCCGAGGTCATCGAGTCCGAGATCCCGGTTATCGTCGATTTTTGGGCCACCTGGTGCGGCCCGTGCAAGAAACTTTCGCCCATCCTCGACGAGGTGGCCCAGGAGTTTGACGGCCAGGTCAAGGTGGCCAAGGTCGACGTCGATGCCGAGCGCGCCCTCGCCATGATGTACCAGGTGATGTCGATGCCGACGGTGATGGTGTTCAAGGGCGGGCAGAAGGTCGACGAGTTCATTGGTTTGCGGCCCAAAAACGAGGTCGTCGAGCGTGTGCAGAAGCACCTTTAAGCGCCTGGCGCGCGGGTTCGCTAAGCCGGCTCCGCGCCGCGTAAGATAGTGCTATCTACGTCTCTTGACCTCCCAGAATCCGGGTGAACTCCCGGACCTGCCCCCCGAACACAGAAAGGCCTAAAGTGCGTGCAACTCTTCGCGTTGGCGATTCCAGCGCTCGTGTCGCTGAGGCCCGCACCACGCTCGCGCGCCTCGGCATGTTGCAGGAGTACGAGGGGTCGCTGGAGGAGTGGAACTCCCGGAAGTTCTCAAAGCAAGAGATGCTTTTCGACGAAGCGTTGGCCGACACCATCAAAGCCTTCCAGCAGTCACGCGGCATCATGCCTACCGGCAACATCGATGACCTCACGCTGCGCGAGCTGCGCCAGGCCTCGTACAAGCTGGGCAACCGCGTCCTGAACTACCAGCCGGGGCAGGAACTTGTCGGCGACGATGTGGTGCAGCTACAGAAGCAGCTCCACGAGCTGGGCTTTTACTCGCACCGCATCGACGGGCGCTTCGGCCCCCGCACGCACGAGGCGCTGATGACCTACCAGCTCAACTCCGGGCTGGAAGACGATGGCATGTGCGGTCCTGACACCTTGCACGCACTGAGCCGTTTGGGACGGCGCATCACCGGCGGCTCCGCCACTGCGATCCGGGAGCGCGAGCACGTCCGCCAGGCGGGACCGCAGCTCACGGGCAAGCGGGTCGTCATCGACCCGGCGCTCGGGGGGAAGGAGCAGGGCCTGACCGTCGAGGGGTGCTACGGCCCGATCACCGAGGAAGACATCGTCTGGGACCTGGCGCAGCGCGTCGAGGGCCGCATGATTGCCGCCGGGGTGGAGACGATTCTCTCGCGCACCCGCGGCGACAACCCCTCTGCCAAGTCCCGCGCCGACCTGGCCAATGGATTCAACGCCGACCTGGTGATCTCCCTGCAGCTCGACCAGTACCCAAACGAGAAGGCCAACGGCGTGGCCACCTTCTACTTCGGCAGCGAGATCGGTAACTCGTCCATGACGGGCGAGACACTGTCCGGCTACATCCAGCGCGAGATCGCGGCGCGCACCCGCCTCCAAAACTGCCGCAATCACGCCCGTACCTGGGAAATGCTGCGCATGACCAAGATGCCTACCGTCGAGGTGGTCGCCGGCTACCTCACCAACCCGGGGGACCTGGAAATACTCACTGATCCTGCGCAGCGCGACGCCATCGCCGAGGCCATCGTCGTTGCGGTCAAGCGCCTCTACCTCATGGAGTCTGACACCCAGCCCACCGGCACCTATTCCTTCCAGGACCTGCTGCGCGAAGAGCGCGCCTAGAAACCCTGCGCCTACTTGATGTAGTAGCGCGTGGTACGGGTAGTGCCGATGCGGCGGAGCAACGCGGCGTCGACAAGCTTGCGCAGCGCGCGGTAGGACTGCTGTTGGCTCAAGCCCGTGCGCTCGGCGACCTCGCCGCTGGCCAAGCCAGCACGGCCCGCACGCTGCACCAATTCGAAAACGCGAGCCTCGTTGCCCTTGAGCTCGTGGTTCGCCGCGGGCCCGGCGTGCGTCACGGTCACGGTCACGCCGCGGCCGTGGGTGCCCGCGAAGCTCACCGGGTCCAGGCCGGCGGAGTCCAGCTGCTCCCGCAACCTGGGCATACCCGTGCCGGCGGCGCGGGTCAGCCCGGTCATCGAAATCGCCGTGGCCAGGTGCAGGGAACGCGGGGCGTAGGTGGCCCGGCCCAGCGCCAGCTCGCGGGCATCGACCCCGCGCGGAAGCCCGCCGGGGCTCGACACGGTCGAACGATCCTCCTCTAAAGCCACGTAGACGGGGCCGGGCTGGAAGTAGTCGCGGTGGATCAACGCGTTTACGGCTAACGGGAGCGCAAGGCCCAGCTCAGCGCGCTTCTCCGTCAAGGCGTGCAACATCGAAGCGAGCGGCGCGGTGCTGCGGTGCGTCTGGTGCGTGCGGCGACGCTCCGAAATGACGAGCTGATGGTACGGCAGCCAGCGTCGAATAGCGGGCGCGCGGCCGAAGAGCGCGATGGCGCCGAGGGTGAGCGGGGTAGGGGAGTCGTCGCGGAAGCCTAAGGCGCGAACGATCCCGTCGTCGCTGCGCTGGCGCATGCGTGCCTCGCCCCCGAAGGCTGCGGCGAGCTCGCGGAAATGCTGGAAGGCGGCCGGGTCGATGTCCTCGGGTGTCGCGCCCTCGGCGGGCAGCAGCGCCCAGTCGATGCCGTTGGCGTCGCGGTAGCGGGTGAACAGGTAGGTGGGGTCCATCCCGACGGTCTCGGCGACGCCGTGCGCGTTCAGGCGGCGAGTGAGGTAGGCGCCCCACGTTGTGGCGACGGGGCTCGGGTGCGCTTCGGTGCGTACAGCGACGACCTCCTCGCCGTCGAGGCGCGCGATCTCCACCTCCACGTGCAGGGGCGGATTGGTATATCGGCGGACCGACATGGCGAGCTCGGCCGGGTCGGTCTTCTCGCCGTGGAAGGGGTAGCATCCACTGATGGAACCGTCGCTGTCCACGCCGATGAAAAGGGTGCCTCCCTCGGTGTTAGCCAGCGAGGCCATAGTTTCAATCAGGCGGCGTTCGTTGATAAATGCGCCCGACTTGCGGCGTGCGAAAACCCTGGTCAGACCCTGACCTTGAGTGATTGATTCGTGGATATCCGCAGCTGCCATGCGGCTATCTTACATCATTGAGATTCCTTCAGCGCATCGCCGCGCACAGCGTGATTGATTGATTGAATGATGCGCGCACGCCGCCCGAATGCAGTGATGCAATTACTGCGATATGCGCGCTCAGGCCGCGGGGACGTCGGCGAGCAGCTCGGCAATCTCGTGTGCTGCGAGTAAGTCGTGCGCGGGCGGCAGCGCTAGGCGCAGGCGGGGGAGGACCGGGTGGTCGGCGACCACGCGGAAGCCGGCGGATTCGAGGATCTCCACCGCGGTCAGCCCGATGGATTGAGCGTGGCGGGCGATATGAGCAACGGAAGCCTCGGCGTTGCCTTCCTGGCGCAACCCGAAGACCTCGAGGGCTTGGGCACCGGCACGGGTGGCGGCGGCGATGGTGGCGTCGAGAAGCACTGCCTCGAAGCCGCGGTGCTTCGCGCTGGTAGCGATGTGCAGGCTGGTCAGCGCCCACGCGTCCTGGCTGATCGGTGCCGTGGGCATACGGGCGGCGCCCGGGGCGTGTTCGGGCGGGCAGAACAGGCATGTCGCGAGCGCACCAGTCGTGGTGGTGGCTTCGGCGATGGAGAACCCGACGGTGTCCTGCGCGAAGCAGCGCGCGAGCAGCCAGGCACCCTTGTCCAACTCGGAGATCGGGTTGTTGCTGGTCGCGGCAGAGTCGAGCTCCCAGAAGACGCTCGAGGCCGCGCGCGGGTGGATGCGCGCGAGCGTCGCCTCTGTAAGCGCGACGAGCTGACCCCCGGGGCGCGCCATGGCTGCTAGTCTTCGCCCTGGATGAGGCCCATGATGCGCTCGAAGTCGTCCTTGTCGCCGAACTCAACGACAATTTTGCCCTTGCGCTTGCCCATCGTCACGGACACTTTGGTGTCCCAGGCATCCGCGAGGTTGTTGGCGGCCTCGGTGAGGTATTCCGGTTGGGGCGCGGGCTCGCGCTTCTTCTTCGTCGGCAGGGCGCCGTTGTTGTTCAGCAGGGTGACGGCCTCTTCGGTCGCGCGGACGCTCAGGCCCTCGGCGACGATGCGGTTGGTCAGCTCGTCCTGCGCGGCCGAGGTCGCCTCCTCGCTGTCCAACTTCACGCCGAGCAGCGCGCGTGCGTGGCCGGCGGAAAGCACGCCGGCAGCGACGCGGCGCTGCACGTCGACAGGCAGGCGCAAGAGGCGGATCGCATTGGTGATCACCGGGCGGGAGCGGCCAAGCTTGTCAGCCAGCTGCTCCTGGGTGACGCCGAACTCCTTGAGCAGCTGCTCGTAGGCGGCGGCCTCTTCGAGCGGGTTGAGCTGGACGCGGTGGATGTTCTCCAGCAGCGCGTCGCGAAGCATGTCCTCGTCGGAGGTTTCGCGCACGATTGCCGGGATGTGCTTGAGGCCGGCCTTCGAGG
This sequence comes from Corynebacterium sp. p3-SID1056, assembly GCF_025152525.1. GTDB lineage: Bacteria > Actinomycetota > Actinomycetes > Mycobacteriales > Mycobacteriaceae > Corynebacterium. The sequence goes on along the minus strand of NZ_JALXXL010000002.1, from coordinate 158,448 downwards.
CGGCGCGCCAGCGGCGCTCGCCCATGATCAGCTCAAAGCCTTCCTTGGTGTCGCGCACCACGATGGGCTGCAGCAGGCCGAACTCCCGGATCGAGTGGACCAGCTCGGCCAGCTCGTCCTCGTCGAAGACCTGGCGGGGCTGCTTCGGGTTCGGGATGATCTGTCCCAGCGGCACCTCTTGGTAGCGCGCGCCCACCGGCACCGGCTGCATCACGTTATCCTTCGCCGCCTGCACCGTCGGCGCGCCTGCAACCGGGCCTCGCGGGGTGCCGCCGACCGTCGGCGCGCCCTTCACTTTCTTCTTTTTCGGCGAGTTCGCAGCGTCATCACGCTGCGACTTCGGCTCCTGCTGCTCATGTTCGCGGCGCTCGCGGGCACCGGCATTGTCGCCGAAGATGATGTCGGAGGCGCTATTGCCAATCGCGCCGGTCTTGCCCGTGGTGTCCGTAGTTGCGGGCGCGGACGGGATCAGCGCAGCGAGGCCGCGGCCAAGTCCACCTTTTCGTTGTTGTGCCATGAGTTTCTCCTTACATTCCCTCGTCTGCGCCGTCTGTACCGTCTGTGCCGTCTGTACCGCCATCAAGCTCCGCGTACACCGCCGGGCTTACGCCGATCGGCCCGGTCGTTTCGTGCGGCTGGTAGTCGCCGCGGGTGGCCAGCTCGCACGCGGCGTCGAAGTAGGCGAGCGCGCCGCGAGAACCCGGGTCGTACTCGATGACGGTCTGGCCGTAACCAGGCGCCTCGGAGACCTTCACCGAACGCGGGATCACGTTATTCAGCACCACCTGGCCGAACTGGTCACGCACCTCCGCGGCCACTTCGGCGGCGAGCTTGGTGCGCGCATCGTACATGGTCAAAAGGATCGCCGAAATGTGCAGGTTGTGGTTCAAGTGCTCGCGGATCATGCCGATGTTGCCCAGCAGCTGGCCCACGCCCTCAAGCGCGTAGTACTCGCACTGGATGGGGATAAGCACCTCGTCCACCGCGGTCATCGCGTTAATGGTGAGCAGACCCAGCGACGGCGGGCAATCAATGAACACGTAGTCAAAGCCGAACTCGTCCAAAAAGCCGCGCCGCAGCGCGTCGTGCAGCCGGTACTCGCGGCGCACCATAGACACCAGCTCGATCTCGGCGCCCGCAAGGTCGATCGTCGCCGGGATGCAGAAGAGGTTCGGGTTGTCCGCATTTTCCTGCACGGCGTCGGCGGCCTCAGCCTCGCCGATAAGGATCTCGTAGCTCGACACGGTCCCGGAGGTGTGCTCGGCACCGAGTGCGGTCGAGGCGTTGCCCTGCGGGTCGAGGTCGACCACCAGGACTTTCAGCCCCTGCTTGCTTATCGACGCCGCCATATTCACCGCCGTCGTCGTCTTCCCCACCCCGCCCTTCTGGTTGGCGATGGTGAGCACGCGCGGGTGCTCCGGCTTCGGCAGCGTCTTGCGCCCCGAAGTCATCTGCGCGGCTCGCTGCGCCGCGGCCATGATCGGCGTGTCGTCGTAGTTTTGCTCGTCCATCCCAGCCCTACTTTCGCACGATCCGGATCAGGGTGGTCGGCTGCGCAAGCAGCCCCTCGCCGACGAGGAAAATCTCCGCGTCCACGCCGCCAGCCTTGCGGATCTGCGCCTGGTCTCGCTCGAGCTCCTCGCTTACCGACGCCCCCTTCATCGCCACCATCGCGCCACCGTGCCGCACCAAAGGCAGCGACCACCCGGCGAGCTTGCCCAGCGGTGCGACCGCACGCGAGGTCACCGCGTCGAACTGGCCACGTTTCTGCTCTTCGGCACGGCCGCGCAGCACTGTGACGTTGTCCAGACCCAGCTCGGCCTTGACCTCCTTGAGGTAGGTCGAGCGCTTCAACAGCGGCTCAATGAGCGTGAGCTGAAGGTCGGGGCGCGCAATCGCCAGCGGGATGCCGGGCAGGCCTGCGCCCGAACCGACGTCGGCGACGGATGCGCCCTCGTCGAAAGCCTCGGCAGCGACCGCGCAGTTAAGGATGTGACGCTCCCACAGCCGGTCCACTTCCTTGGGGCCGATGAAGCCGCGCTCGGCGGCCACCGTGGCCAGCGAATCGTGGTAGGCCTGCGCCAACGGGTACCGCTCACCGAAGACGGTGCGCAGTAGCGCTTCGGTTGGGGTTGCTTGCGGGCTGGGTTCCGACACGGCTGTGCACTCCTTAGTGGCAAGGGGAATTCTCTAGGCACCGACTCTAGTAAATGCGCCGAACTTTGGGGCAATCGTGGCGTCGACAAGCATGAAAGGCGAGGCACGAAAAAACCCGCCGCCTCGATGAGGCGACGGGCTGCAAGCGATGCGGGCTACTTGCCCTGCTTGCGCTGCTTCTTCGTGCGCTTATCCACCGTGCGGGCGCCAACCTGCGGTGCCGAAGCACGCTGCGCCTCGCGCTTGGCGGCCTCCTCTTCCGCTTCTTCCTTGTCCATCTTGGCGTAGACGATACGGGTCTGGAAGAACGTCCAAATGTTGTTGGACAGCGAGTAGAACAGCAGGCCGACGTGCCACACGAAACCGGTGAACAGGATCATGGCCGGGAGGAACCACAGCATCATCTTGTTCATCATCTGCATCTGCTGGTCCATCATCTGCGCGTTGTCACCCTGCGGGGTGTTGACCTTGCCGGCGGCGCGGCGGGCCTGCTGGCGCTGGATGGACATGCGGGCGTTGAGGTGCGTAAACGTCGCCGACAGGATGACCAGCGGGAGGCAGACCGCGATAATGTGCGCGCGGGTGAGCTCATCCACGCCGGTAAAGGCCGCGAACGCGTCCTCCGGCATCGACATGTAGGCCGACAGGGGCACGCCGAAGAAGTCTGCGTCCAGGAAGGAGCGGACGTCATCCGGGGAGAAGGCGTAGTTGGCGATGTTGCGGTTTTCTTCAACCGACAGGCCGAGCGCGCCCGGGCCGGTGCCCGTGCGGTTGAACGAGCGCAGCACGTGGAACAGGCCAATGAACACCGGCATCTGCACCAAGGGCACCAGGCAGGAGGCGAGCGGGTTGGTGCCCATCTCCTTGTAGAGCTTCTGGGTCTCCTCGGCCATCTTCTGCTGGTCGTTCTTGTACTTGGTGCGGATCTCCTGCATCCGCGGCTGCATCTCCTGCATGCGGCGCATGGAGCGCATCTGGTTGACCATCGGCTTGACCAACAGCGCACGGATAGTCACCGTGAGCATGATGATGGACAGCGCCCAGGCCATGCCCGAGTCTGGCGAAATAATCGCGCCGAAGAGTTTGTGGTAGGCCCACAACACCCATGAAATCGGCCAATAAATGAAGTTCAGCACTTTCGGCAGTTACTCCTCATCGGTTCGTCGTGTGTTCGTTTCCGCAGCGTGCGGGATGCTTCCCGGGACCGGGTCGTAGCCGCCCGGGTGCCAGGGCCCACACTTGGCTACCCGCGCCGCGGCAAGCAGCGTGCCTTTCAGGGCACCGTGCCTTGCCACGGCCTCGAGCGCATATGCGCTACACACAGGCAGAAAACGGCAGGTCCCACCCAGCTTAAGGGGTGAAACGTACTTTTGGTAGAGGCGCACCAGCTTCACCAGCGCGGATGCGAGCAGTCCCCGGGGCGCGGGGATCTCACCGCCCGCGAAGTTGTAGTACGCCATCTAGGTTGCGCGCGTGGGGTTATCCGCCACGGCCTTCTTCCGGGCCTTTGCCACAGCCCGGGCGAAATCGTGGTCCAGCTCCGCGCTCGTCGCGTGCGCCGAGGCCGGCAGCGCGCGGATGACCACATCGCACTCGCGCGGTAGCGCTTCCGCGTGCGCGCGCGCGATCGCCCGCAGCTTGCGAGAGACCGCGTGCCTGGTCACGGCGTTGCCCACTTGCTTAGACACCACGAGCCCGAACCGGGGCCCGCCTGAAATAGCGGTCTCGGTTCGGGCTCGCAGATGGACCACCAGGGTGCGCGACCCTGCGCGCGAACCGCCACGCATCGTGCGACGAAAATCGCGCGAGCTGGCAAGCTTCAGCGGGGCAGGCAGCACGGTGGCAGAAAAGCTTAGGCGCTCAGCTTCGCGCGGCCCTTCTTGCGACGCGCGGAAACGATAGCGCGGCCAGCGCGGGTACGCATGCGGGCGCGGAAGCCGTGCTTACGAGCGCGACGACGGTTATTGGGCTGAAAAGTCCGCTTAGACACGATGGACTCCTTGTAGATGCATCACGGCGACCAACGGTGCGCAGCGTACTGCGTACCTCCCGGGGCAGAGGCCGCCTCCGGTAAAAAATTGTGTTGAGATTGCGTATTTCAAGGTTCCGCATGCCCCACCTGCGCAGACTCGCCCTTGCGGGGGCCCGGTACTCGGCGCGGGTGGCGCTCTCAAGCGCGCAAGGTGTGACCGGGCTGCACCGGATACTCGGGTACCTGGTGACAGCGCCAGACGCAACAGGCGCGACAGACCCCACTAGGGTACGTGAGGGTTGACCCGCACGACAAATCGACACGCCCCGCGAGTTGACAGCCGCCCGCGGGTGCCCCCGGAATTACACAAGTGTGTTTTTCTGCAGGTAGGGCCCGGTTCTATCCGCGCATAGTGCGCGAACCTTACTTCCTTGACACTGCTGTGCCAGACACCTGTTCGACGCTTTGGGTTATCCACAAAGCGAGCCTGAGCGCTCATCTAGACACTGCGAGGTCGCAACGGGTAACAATGTTTTATCACCACAATTTCACATCACTTCTGTCCACACCGAGCGGCAACGCTGTGGATAACTCTGAAGTAAAGGTTGAGACTTTTGCGCAGAATTTGTTATCTGCGCAGTTCAAAGGGATGTTTACCTTCCACGGAAGTTATCCACAGGGTTGTGCACCCGTTGTGGATAGAACCCAACCACGAATCTATCCACAGGTGTGGATAAACTTGTGGAAGATGAGGTGAGGGCCCCGCGGGGTCCTCACAAACTTGTGGAGGCATCGCGCATTCCGGTGGATTCTGCGGTGGGTTTTGAAATTACATGTTTCGCCCGCCGCGGCACACCGACGCGTGCCCCCACTGTCTACACACCGTCGACCGAAGAAAAGGAGCGCTTAAGTGGCGGAGCAACACGTTGAATCGCTGTGGCGCGACATCGTCACCGAGCTACTGCAGCTCTCCGAGCGCCCAGATTCCTCGGTCCCGCAGCTGACCTACCAGCAGCGCTCCTACCTTCAGTTGGTCAAGCCCGTCATGCTTGTCGACGGCTACGCCGTCCTTTCCGCACCCCACGCCGCAGCCAAGACCGTGGTGGAGGAGTCACTGGCTCCCCACATCACCGCGCTGTTGGCCTCGCACATGGGCACCCCCTTTGCGCTGGCAGTATCGGTAGCGCCCACGCCGCCGGCACCCGCTGAATCTTCGCCGACTTCAGTGCCGGAAGAGTTCTCGCCGGAACCAGTGCGCCAGCCGGCGCAGCCAGTCCAACCAGCACAGCCGGCACCACAAGCGCCGGCGCAGCCGCGCCCGGATTCCACCGCACCCGGCGAGCAAATTCCCATGAGCCTGGATGAGCTGGCACAGATGCACGCGAAGCAGCAGCCACAGGGCCACCCGACGGTGCCGCGTCGTATTCCGCGCGAAAAGCCCGCGCACGACCCGGACCGTTCGACCAGCCTGAACCCGAACTACACCTTCGAGAACTTCGTCACCGGTTCTTCCAACCGCTTCGCCAACGGTGCGGCGCTCGCGGTCGCTGAAACCCCGGCCCGCGCCTATAACCCGTTGTTTATCTGGGGCGGGTCCGGCCTGGGCAAGACCCACCTCCTGCACGCAGCTGGCAACTACGCCCAGGTGCTGCAGCCGAACCTGCGGGTCAAGTACGTCTCTTCCGAGGAGTTCACCAACGACTACATCAACTCGGTGCGCGACGACCGGCAGGAATCCTTCAAGCGCCGTTACCGCGACCTCGACATCCTGATGGTGGATGACATCCAGTTCCTGCAGGGCAAGGAAGGTACGCAGGAGGAGTTCTTCCACACCTTCAACGCCCTGCACCAGGCGGATAAGCAGATCATCTTGTCCTCGGACCGACCTCCGAAGCAGCTGACCACCCTGGAGGATCGCCTGCGCACCCGCTTCGAGGGAGGGCTGATTACCGACGTCCAACCACCGGACCTGGAAACCCGCATCGCAATTTTGATGAAGAAAGCCGCCGCGGACGGCACGGTGGTCGACGACGCCGTCTTCGAGCTCATCGCCTCCCACTTCGAGGCGTCGATCCGCGAGCTCGAGGGGGCCTTCATCCGCGTATCCGCGTACTCCTCGCTGTCCAACGAACCGATCACGCTGGAGAACGCCCGCGCCGCGCTGCGCGACATTTTGCCTGATGAGGCGGATGTCAAGCTCACCGCAGACACCATCAAAGAGGCGGCCGCGGAATATTTCAGCCTCACCCTGGAGCAGCTCACCGGTGCCGGTAAGGCCCGTCAGGTGGCGCATGCGCGCCAGATTGCGATGTACCTGTGCCGCGAGCTGACCGATCTCTCGCTGCCAAAGATCGGCGACGAGTTCGGCGGCAAGGATCACACGACCGTGATGTACGCCGACAGGAAGATCCGCAAGGAGATGACCGAGACCCGCTCGACGTACGACGAGATTCAAGAGCTCACCCAGATCATCAAGAACAAGGCGCGCCAGGGCTAGCATCAGCGCTAGCGACTTGCGCGCGAAACAGGAACATCCCACCGGATCACACGTGAGGTTCGGTGGGATGTGTCATTTTCAGCCCCAATAATCCCGATAACCACCTCAATCACACGGCTACCACTATCCACAGACTTCTCCACACCTGTGTAATTACGCCGTTGTAACTTGGCGATGTTGCTCACATTTCCCCGCTGAGCCGCGCGGGCGCGGCACTCGACGAACAGGCACTTTAGGCTGTGGACAACCCCGTTTTCGCATGTGCAAGGCTGGTGGACAACTCGGGGCTCCGTGTGGATGAATTCCCCAACCCAAAAGTTATCCACAATGGCTCCGACTTATCCACAGGAATTACACACGCGGAATCACATCCCCAATTCCCCCAGCTACCACGGACAAAACCCCGTGATCCACAGATTGCACAGCACCTATTGTTGTTACCAACTCTTTTACTTGTAATTCTCCTAAGAGAAAGAGAGCCTGTGCACTTTCGCCCGCCGCCCGCCCTTTCGCAGCCGATTCTTGGAATTACACGTTCCGTGACCCAAGCTGGCAACGGCCACCCTTTCCGCCTAAAGTGAGAACGTAAATTACACACCCGGCGCTCGAGGGGGAACCTGCTTGGGCCGGAGTTGGTAAACCACACATCCGCCTAGCAACGACAAGCAAGGGAGCGTTACGCCGTTATGGTCGAGAGCATCGGTGACAACTCCGCTGGCACTGGCGTGTCATTTCGGGTCCACAAGGAGGACCTCTCCGACGCCGTCGCGTGGGTAGCGCGCAGCTTGCCCACCAAGAGCACGCAGCCGATTCTGCGCGCGATTGTGATTACGGCGCACGAAGAGGGTCTCGAGCTCGCCGGCTTTGACTACGAGATCTCTACGCGTGTCCGCCTGGGTGCCGAGGTTGAGAACCCGGGCAAGGTCGCGGTGGCCGGCAAGCTGCTCGCAGACATCGTTGCCAACATGCCGAACCAGCCGGTAGAGGTGTCCACCGACGGCAACACGATGAAGCTGGTGGGCGGCAAGGCTCGCTTCGAGCTGCCCCTGATGTCCTTGGACGATTACCCGCAGGTCCCCGACCTGCCGGCAACTACCGGCCAGATCGCCCCGGCGGCGCTGACCCAGGCGGTCACCCAGGTCGCCTCGGCGGCGGGCCGGGATGACACGCTGCCCATGCTCACCGGTATCCACATGGAGATCAACGGGGAAAAGCTCCGCCTGACTGCCACGGACCGTTTCCGCCTCGCGCTGCGCAGCCTCGAGTGGGAGCCGAAGAGCCCGCAGGTCGAAGCGAAGCTGTTGGTCCCGGCCAAGACGCTGCTGGACAACGCCCGCACCCTGGATACCCACCTCGAAGATCCGGTGGAGATCGCCGTGGGCACCGAGGACAATGTCGGTGCCGAGGGTCTCTTCGGCATGCACGTGGGTAACCGGGAGACCACCACGCGCATGCTCGATGCCGACTTCCCGAACGTCGAGCCGCTTTTGCCGAAGGTGCACACGTCGATGGCCACGGTGGAGGTCGCCCCGCTGATGGAGTCCATCCGCCGTGTGTCCCTGGTGGCCGACCGCAACGCGCAGGTGCGCCTGCACTTCACGCCGGGCGAGGTGTCCCTGCACGCCTCCGGCGCCGACTCGGGCGAGGCGAGCGAGTCCCTCGCGTGCGCGTTTACCGGCGCAGATGAGCTGCTCATCGCGTTCAACGCCGGCTACCTGCGCGACGGCCTGTCGGTGGTAGACACCGACCGAGTCGTCTTCGGATTCACGGAGCCTTCGCGCCCCGCGATCATGATTCCGGAGCCGGAGGAGCTGCCGGAGGCGGACGCGCAGGGCGAGTTCCCCACGCCGGATACCCACTTCACGTACCTGCTCATGCCGGTGCGCCTGCCGGGTTAAGCCGGAGAGAGTGCGCAAGGGCATTTCGTGTACGTAAGCCAGCTTGACCTGCGCGATTTCCGCTCTTGGCCCGAGCTCAATGTGGAGCTCGAACCGGGGGTCACGGTGTTTGCTGGCCGCAACGGCCACGGCAAGACCAACATCGTCGAGGCGGTGTATTACACCTCCGTGCTGGGCAGCCATCGCGTGAGCACGGACGCGCCGCTGGTGCGCGCTGGAGCGGAAAACGCGCGCGTCTCGGCCACGATTATCAACGAGGGCCGCGCCCTGACCACCCACCTCTTGCTCAAGGCGTCGGGCGCCAACCAGGCGCAGATCAACCGCACCCGCCTGAAATCCCCGCGCGAGCTGGCCGGAGTGTTGCGCACGGTGATGTTTTCGCCGGAGGACCTGCGCTTAGTCACCGGCGAGCCCGCGGAGCGCCGCCGCTTCCTCGACGCGCTCGCCGCGCTGCGCACCCGCCGCCTGGGCGGGGTGAAGGCTGACTATGACAAGGTGTTGCGCCAGCGTAACGCGCTGCTCAAGCGCTCAAACATGGTGCTGCGCCGCGGCTACAACGATGCGCAAGGTGCCAGCGCGCTGAGCACGCTCGATGTGTGGGACGGCCAGCTCGCCGCGCTCGGCGCCCAGGTCATCGCAGGTCGGCTCTCGCTTATCGACGCCCTGTCGCCCCACATCACCGAGTCCTACACCGCAGTCGCGCCCGAATCCCGCCCGGCCGCAGTCCATTACAGCTCCACCCTGGATACAGCCGTGCGCCAGCTCGCCGGCGAGGCAACGCACGACCCAGCGATCTTGGAAGCTGCGATGCTCGCCGAGCTCGGCCGACGCCGCGAAGAGGAGCTCGACCGCGGCACCACGCTCGTCGGTCCGCACCGCGACGACCTGGTGCTCATGCTGGGCGATGCGCCGGCCAAGGGCTACGCCTCCCACGGCGAGACCTGGTCTTTCGCGCTTTCGCTGCACTTGGGCGAATACGCCCTGTTAGTGCAGGACGGCGTGGAGCCGGTGCTCATCCTGGACGACGTCTTCGCGGAGCTGGATGCGAAGCGTCGCGAGCGTTTGGTGCACGTGGCGGAGGGTGCCGAGCAAGTGCTCATTACCGCTGCGGTGGGCGATGACCTGCCCGGGAACCTGGACAAGGCCGTCTCGGCGCGCTACACCGTGCGCATGGAGGAGGGGGTGTCCCGGATTGAGCGATCTGGTGCAACAGACCTTTGAGCAGCTGCGCGAAACCGCGCGGCGCGGCGGTAGGAAGCTGCCGAACCTCAAAAGGCAGGGTGTGAATGTGGTGCCGCGGCGGAGCGTCGATAAGCGAATGCTCCGCGAGAGTAAAGAGGTGCCGGTACCTGGCCTGAACTTTGCCGAGGAGAAGAAGCGGCCCTGGGTGCGGCGGGGGCGGCCGACCGGGCAGGACGGGCGCGCGCTACCGCGAAGTTACGAGGTGGCCTCGTTTTCGGCGCTGGTGGGCAAGGAGGTCCGTCAACGCGATTGGACCGAGCACATGGCGTATGGCTGGGTGATGGGAAACTGGGAATCGCTGGTCGGCGCGAAGATTGCCCAGCACACAAAGGTGGAGATGATCAAGGACGGCGAGGTGCACATCACCTGCGACACCACCGCCTGGGCCACCCAGATGAAGTACATGCAATCCACCATCCTGCGCGCGCTCGCTGAGAAGCTGGGGCCAGATGTGATTACAAAACTGCACATCTTCGGGCCGCGCACGAAGAGCTGGCGCTACGGGCCGCTGCACGTCAAAGGCCGCGGGCCGCGGGACACCTACGGGTAGGCCGCGGGGCGTATACCGCGCGAGAAACGCCCTCTCGCCGGTTCGCCTGGTGCCCTCAATTCCCCCCACACCGTGTAAGATAGAGCGGGTTAAACACGCTTTTGGCAATAGAGGAGAGTCCAAGCAGTGGCTGAACATCAACCTCACTACGACGCGTCATCGATTACCATCCTTGAGGGTCTCGAGGCTGTGCGCAAGCGCCCCGGCATGTACATCGGTTCCACCGGTGCGCGCGGCCTGCACCACCTGGTGTGGGAGGTCGTGGACAACTCGGTCGACGAGGCCATGGCGGGCTACGCCGACCGAGTCGATGTCACCCTGTTGGCTGACGGCGGGGTCGAGGTCGTGGATAACGGCCGTGGTATCCCGGTAGAGATGCACCCCTCCGGCGCGCCGACCGTGCAGGTGGTCATGACGCAGCTGCACGCCGGCGGCAAGTTCGACTCCGAGTCCTACGCGGTCTCCGGTGGTCTGCACGGCGTGGGTATTTCCGTGGTCAACGCGCTGTCGACGCGCGTGGAGGCGGACATCAAGCGCGACGGCAAGCACTGGTACCAGCGCTTTGCCAACGCAGTGCCGGAGGAGCTCGAAGAGGGCGGCAACGCCCGCGGCACCGGCACGGCGATCCGCTTCTGGCCGGACCCGGAGATTTTTGAAACCGTCGAGTTTGACTACGACACGATCTCGCGCCGCCTCCAGGAAATGGCATTCCTGAACAAGGGCCTGACCATTACGCTCAAGGACGAGCGCGTCACCGACGAGGAGCTCGAGCTCGAGGCTATCGCCGAGGAAGGCGAAACCGCCGCCCTGGTGGAAGAGGACTCCTTCGACGACGAGACGGTCGTGGAGGACGCTGACGCCTCCGGTGCCGAGGCCGTCGCGCCGAACAAGAAGAAGAAGCGCGAAAAGAAGATCACCTTCCACTACCCGAACGGGCTGATCGACTACGTCGAGCACATCAACAAGGGCAAGAGCGCGATCCACCCCACCGTCATCGGCTTCGAGCAGAAGGGTGAGGAGCACGAGGCGGAAATCGCACTGCAGTGGAACAACTCCTACAAGCAGTCGGTGCACACCTTTGCCAACACCATTAATACGCACGAGGGCGGCACGCACGAGGAAGGCTTCCGCGCGGCGCTGACCACGCTGATGAACCGCTATGCCCGCGAGCACAAGCTGCTCAAGGACAAGGAGCCGAACCTTTCCGGCGACGACTGCCGCGAGGGCATCGCCGCCATCGTCTCCGTGCGCGTCGCCGACCCGCAGTTCGAGGGCCAGACGAAGACGAAGCTGGGCAACACCGAGATCAAGGGCTTTGTGCAGCGCACCGTCAACGAGCACCTCTCCGACTGGTTCGACGCCAACCCGGCCGAGGCGAAGGCCATTGTGAACAAGGCCGTGTCCTCCTCCCAGGCCCGCCAGGCGGCGCGTAAGGCGCGCGACCTGGTGCGCCGCAAGTCCGCTTCCGATCTGGGCGGCCTGCCCGGCAAGCTGGCGGATTGCCGCTCGAAGGACCCGGTCAAGTCCGAACTGTTCATCGTGGAGGGCGACTCTGCAGGCGGTTCCGCCAAGGGCGGGCGCGACTCCATGTACCAGGCGATCCTGCCGCTGCGCGGCAAGATCCTGAACGTGGAGAAGGCGCGCATGGACCGCGTGCTGAAGAACGCCGAGGTCCAGGCCATCATCACGGCGCTGGGTACCGGTATCCACGACGAGTTTGACATCAACAAGCTGCGCTACCACAAGATCGTGCTCATGGCCGATGCGGATGTGGACGGCCAGCACATCGCCACCCTGCTGCTCACGCTGCTCTTCCGCTTCATGCCGGACCTGGTCAAGGACGGGCACGTCTTCCTGGCGAACCCGCCGCTGTACAAGCTGAAGTGGGCGAAGGGCCAGCCCGGCTACGCGTTTACCGACGCCGACCGCGACCGCCTCCTTGCCGAAGGCCTTGAAGCCAACCGCAAGATCAACACCGACGACGGCATCCAGCGCTACAAGGGTCTGGGCGAGATGAACGCGAAGGAGCTGTGGGAGACCACACTCAACCCAGAAACCCGCATCCTGCGCCGCGTTGAGCTGGAAGATGCGCAGCGCGCCGACGAGCTGTTCAGCATCCTGATGGGCGACGACGTGGCGGCTCGCCGCAGCTTCATTACCCGCAAGGCGAAGGACGTTCGCTTCCTCGACGTCTAGTCTTTGTATGGCGAAGGCGCGGTCCCTTTTCTAGGGCCGCGCCTTTTGTCTTTGGCGTGTTATTTGGTGTGCTTCTGCACGATCTGACCAAGCTCAGGCAGGGCCGGGCCGACAATCTTTGCGGCCTTGTTGCGCAGCGAGGTGTAGACCTTCTTCACCGGGCCCGGCAGCGAATCCACCGCGGCATCGGCGGCTTTGACCAGGTCGTCTACGACTTCCTTCTCGTGCGTCGCAAGATAGCTGCCAAAATCGCTGCCCTGCTCGGCCTGGAACTTCGCCCAGTGGGGACCCAGCCCGTCAACCACCTTGGGCAGGACTTTGTTCATGCCCTTGGGGATGGCGTCCGCGTCAGCCTTCTTACCGGCAGCAAGGGCCGACTTCATCGCCATGCCGGTCAGGCCCGACTGGTTGGCGGTGGTCGTCTCCGCCAGCTCGGCAAGGTCGTTGGCTACTGCGGGGCGGGTGGTGGGGTCAAGCAGCTTCTTCAAATCAGACATGCAGACAGTCTACTTCTCGGAGCGCGCGGGTTTGGCTTAGAAGTTGACGCCGTTGCGAGCAGCTGCGGTGCGTGCAGTTTCCGCGATGGGCATGGTGGGGTGGTTCTTACCAACGACAAAGGTCTCAAGGATCGCCCAGATGAAGGCGAGGGAGCTGAGGATGGTAGCGATCATGATTGATCCTTTCTGTAACGGTTTACTCTAAGAATAGTCCAGGCTACAAAAGGTATTGTATTACCCCCGCCGCTTGTCGTACATAGAGATGGGGCGATCCCGAGAAAGGGATCGCCCCATGGTGTGGCTCTTCCGCCACAGCGCTCGGGCTCGGCGTTGCTGCGTCGAGCTTAGAAGCGGATGCCGTACTTCGCAGCAGCGATGCGGGCTGCGCGGTCGATCGGCATGCCCGGGTGGCGCTGAGCGGTGGTGTAGACCTCGAGCACTGCCCAGATGGTTGCGACGGAGGAAGCCAGACCGACGACGGAGCCAACGATGGAAGCGATCATAATGAGTTCCTTACTGTGAAGTAGAAGACGATTTGCATGTCGGAACTGAGTATAAAGCAAGTACTCGTATATCGCTCAGGTAAACGGGAATTATTTTTACACGTGGCAGCAATACATCCACAGCTCTTGCAGGGTAGACATACAAAAACAGGGCGACCCCTGCTTCCGGGGTCGCCCTGTCAACGGCTGGTTGTGGCTCTTCCGCCACAGCACTCGGGCAGTGCGACGTGGAGCTTTGAACACCAGTCACATGAGTCACTGCAACCACAACTGTGACAAACCTAGCATGGGCTAACTTTGGTCGCTACGTAAGGTGCTCTGGTGCCAGCTGGACCCCCAACTAGCGGGGCATTTGCGGCAGCTGGCCGGCGAACTCCTCCGCCATCGCGATCCACGCTGGCACGTCGAAAATGCGGTTGCCCTCCGAGGACCCATAGACGCCTTGCAGACCAGCTTGCTTGGCGATGTCGTCGACGGCTTGGCGCAGGGGCGGGGTGGCGTCGATAAGCAATTGCACCGCGATGAAGGTCGCAGCGGCAGCGATGCCCAGCGAGAGCGGGGCCGAGCCCGTGTACGCGCTGCCGAGCGCGGGCTGCTCGGGCACCTTTGGGCCATCCTCGGGGACTTCGCCCTCGGGGACCTTCGAGCTACCGGAGCCCGATGAACCGGCGGAGGACAGCTCGGCGACACCTGCGTGCGCGGGGGCGGGGACGGCGAAGGCGAGGGCGGCCGCGGTGAGCGCGGCAAGGGAGCGTTTTCTCATGCACAACACTCTATGCCGTCGGAGGGTTTGGGGGAACCGGCGTGCCGCGCGCGGCGGTGTTATCACTGTTTCGATGCACAGGTGCTGCCCATGCCTCGGGCGATCGCCTCGGGAGTGCGCAGCACCCGCCCGCAGCGCGAGCAGCGGGGCAGACCCTCGGTTGTGTCGCGATCCTCAACCTCCAGTGTTTCCACATCATGGGTAAGCGTGAGCGCTCGGGCGAGGTGCTCGCCTTCAAAACCGGGTTGCACATAGATGTCCTGCGACGGGGGGATGCCGTTTTTCCGCGCCAGCGCTGGCCACTGACGCACTGCTGAGGCCACCGTCGCGAGCCGGGTGCGCGCCTCTTTCTGGTCGAGGGCAAACCATTCGGCGTTGCCCAGCAGCGTGTCAATCGTGTCCGGCTCTCCGGGAGCAACCGGCAAAGCGAAATCGGTCTTGGTGGTGGCAGGAGTTACGTCGAAAAGCGGGGAGAGTTGCCACACCTCGTGTTTGTAGAGAAACCCGTGGTTGCGGAGGTGATTGTCGGTGTTGCCCACAAGCAGATTCAGCGCCGTACGGGAGAATATTTCCGCCAGATCTGCACTGCTGCCGCCCTCCACTCTGAACGCTTCGGCGACCTCAACCATCGTGAAATCATTGTCGTTGTCTGCCGCGTCGAGCATGGTCATGGCCGACATGTACGGCACCCGCGTCTCGTTGCCGTCAACGTCGTACTCACGGTCAAAGCGTTCCATGAGCAAGACATTCCGTCCGTTGATGGACTTTAAGGTCGCCTCCGGTGTGGTGATTTTTGAAAGCCGGGCAATATCGAGGCACACCTTTTCCCACGCGCAGACGTCAATGTCCTTGTCATCTGCGGCTGCGAACTTTGCCATCATCGTGTGCCCGCGGTCATCCACCACGGTGGCCTTCGGCCGCGCGCCGCCAAGGGAGGAGCCTGCGACGACGAGGCGCTCCAGGACATCCGCCGTATCTTCGTCTGCGTCTACTTCTCGCGCGGCGCGTTCCAACGCGTCGAGTTCAATCACCTTCGGAACTCGCGACAGCGGTGCCTGCACCTCTCCGTTGACGCGGTAGCGCAACGCACCCATGCGGAACTTGTCCGCCACAGACAGGAGGTAGTCCGTTGGTAGGGGCTGCTCTCCCCGCGCGGCGAACTGTTTCCTGATGACTTTTCGGCCCCAGCGGTCCGGGGCAGAATCAGAAAACGCGACGGGTAAGGCACCTGGGCCCATCGTGAGCGGTTGGTTTCCTTCCCGCAGGTCAAGGTGGGGAGTAAGCGGGTACGCCTCGGGGTGCGCAATCCATTCCTGGGAGTATGCGAATGTGCCAGCGCCTCGCGGGTGCGGGTAGTAGGTGCCCACGGTCACGTTTTGGCCGGAGAGGGTGAGGAACACCTCGATTGGCGGTTGTTTCATTGCAGTCTCCTACAGGAGGGTGGTAATCAGCGCTCGGCCCCGGTCGTGGTTGAGCGGGTCGGTCGCGCCCTGGACGTCACCGAGGATCCGGTAGATGTGCGCAACGCGCATGAAGTTCTCCAGGGTTGCGCCGTGTCCCTGCTCAAGACGGCGCAGCGTGGACACGCTCACCCCAGCCCGGAAGGCCGCGTCCTCGATGGAGAGGCGATTGAGACGCCGCCACTGTTGGAGGTTGGCGCCCACCTCGCGCAGCGCCGCAGACACCTTGGGAGGAGTGCGCCTACTCATTTGTGAGCTACTCATGGCTTAAATGTATCAAAAATGAGTAGGGAAGAGGATGGAAGAACACCGCCGATACCGCAGTATCACAACTCCATCCCAACCCACCGCAAATACACCTCCGCAGCAATCTCCGCGAACCCGGAATTGCCAGCCGTCAACGGCTCCATCCTGCGCACCGCTGCAGCCAGCGCCTTTGCAGCACGCGAAGCCGTGTCAAAGACAGGCACCCCGTGCACCCGGGCACCTGGAACAGCTGCGCAGGCAACCAGCGCGGAGAAGGAGCGCACCCGAGTACCTGTCACCGCGCAGTACTCGTCGGCCACGGCCAGAAGCTGCTCGGCGCTGAAACCTCGCATGGGCTACCTGGCCTGCCGGATGCGCGACTCCATGGCTTTGTAACCGGGGATGGTGGAGCGTGCGAGGTCGGTGACGGCGGCGTCGTCAAGCAGCCGAGTGGCGGCGGTGACCACGGCGCGGCGGGCGGCCTCCTGCTTGGAGCAGCCCCACGCGGAGGCGAGCAATACGAGGGCCTTGTCTTCATCTGAAGTGAGCCGAAGTGTCATAGCCATACCACTTTGATACCACTGCCGGACCCTGCAAAGCGCTACAGGGCCGGTAAACTGCGTCCTAGGCTAAGTAAAGAAAGGTGAGCAATGAGTGATGACACTCTAGGTGGCGGCGTAGGTGGCGGCGGTTTCGACGCCATCCAGCCCATTGACATCAATGAGGAGATGCAGACCAGCTACATCGATTACGCGATGAGCGTGATCGTGGGTCGCGCGCTTCCTGAGGTGCGCGACGGCATGAAGCCGGTGCACCGCCGCGTTATCTACGCGATGTACGACGCCGGCTTCCGCCCGGAGCGCTCTTTTGTCAAGAGCGTGAAGGCCGTCGGCGAGACGATGAGTAACTACCACCCGCACGGCGACAGGGCGATCTACGACACCCTGGTGCGCATGGCGCAGCCGTGGGCGATGCGCTACCCGCTGGTGCACGGGCAGGGCAACTTCGGCTCGCCTGGCAACGACGGCCCGGCCGCTATGCGTTACACGGAGTGCAAGCTCACTCCGCTGGCGATGGAGATGGTGCGCGATATCCGCGAGAACGCGGTGGATTTCTCGCCCAACTTCGACTCGAAGACTCGCGAGCCGGATGTGCTGCCCTCGCGCGTGCCGAACCTGCTCATGAACGGCTCGAACGGCATCGCGGTCGGCATGGCCACCAACATCCCGCCGCACAACCTCAACGAGTTGGCCGAAGCCATCTACTGGATCCTGGAAAACCACGACGCGGACGAGAAGACCACCCTGGACGCGGTGCTCAACTACGTCAAGGGCCCGGATTTCCCCACCGCGGGCCTGATCGTGGGCGATAAGGGCATCAAGGAGGCCTACACCACGGGCCGCGGCTCGATCCGCATGCGCGGCGTGACCGAGATTGAAGAGGTGGGCAACCGCCAGGTCATCGTGATCACGGAGCTGCCGTACCAGGTCAACCCGGATAACTTCATCCACAGCATCGCGGACCAGGTCAACGCGGGCAAGATGGCTGGCATCGCCAGCATTGACGACGAGTCCTCGGACCGCATCGGCATGCGCATCGTGGTCAAGCTCAAGCGCGACGCCGTGCCGCGCGTGGTGCTGAATAACCTGTACAAGCACTCGCAGCTCGAGACGAATTTCTCGGCCAACATGCTCTCCATCGTCGATGGTGTGCCGCGCACGCTGCGCCTTGATCAGATGCTGCGTTACTACGTGCAGCACCAGATCGAGGTCATTGTTCGCCGCACCCAGTACCGCTTGGACGAGGCGGAGAAGCGCGCCCACATCCTGCGCGGCCTGGTCAAGGCCCTCGATGCGCTGGACGAGGTCATCGCGCTTATTCGTCGCAGCCCGACGGTGGACGATGCGCGCCAGGGGCTCATGAAGCTTCTCGACGTCGACGAGATCCAAGCCAACGAAATCCTCGCCATGCAGCTGCGCCGCCTGGCCGCGCTGGAGCGCCAGAAGATCGTGGACGACCTGGCGGAGATTGAGCGCCAGATCGCGGACTACAAGGACATCCTGGCCAAGCCGGAGCGCCAGCGCAACATCGTGGCGACCGAGCTGAAGGAAATCGTGGAGAAGTTCGGCGACGAGCGCCGCACCAAGATCGTGGCCGCCACCGGCGACGTGACGGAGGAGGACCTGATTGCGCGCGAGAACGTCGTGGTGACCATCACCTCCACCGGCTACGCCAAGCGCACCAAGGTGGATGCGTACAAGAGCCAGAAGCGTGGCGGCAAGGGCGTGCGCGGCGCGGAGCTGAAGCAGGACGACGTGGTCAAGCACTTCTTCATCTGCTCCACGCACGATTGGATCCTCTTCTTTACTAATTTCGGCCGCGTCTACCGGCTCAAGGCCTACGAGCTGCCGGAGGCGGGCCGCACCGCCCGCGGGCAGCACGTGGCCAACCTGCTGGAGTTCCAGCCGGAGGAGAAGATCGCCCAGATCATCCAGATCCAGTCCTACGAGGACGCGCCCTACCTGGTGCTGGCCACCCGCGATGGCCGCGTGAAGAAGTCGCGCTTGACCGACTACGAGTCGGCGCGCTCCGCGGGTCTTATCGCCATCAACCTCAACGAGGGCGACGCGCTCATCGGTGCCGCGCTAACCAACGAGGAGGACGACATCTTGTTGGTCTCCGAACAGGGCCAGGCGATCCGCTTTGCCGCGGACGACGAGCAACTGCGCCCGATGGGTCGCGCGACTGCGGGCGTGAAGGGCATGCGCTTCCGCGACGACGATCAGCTGCTGGCCATGACGGTGGTCCAGGACGGCGAGTTCCTGCTCGTGGCCACCTCCGGCGGCTACGGTAAGCGCACCGCCATTGAGGAGTACAACCAGCAGGGCCGCGGCGGCATGGGCGTGATGACGTTCAAGTACACGCCGAAGCGCGGCAAGCTCATCGGCGCGCTCGCGGTCGACGAGGAGGACCAGATCTTCGCCATTACCTCGGCCGGCGGCGTGATCCGCACCGAGGTCAGCCAGATCCGCCCGTCCTCGCGCGCGACGATGGGCGTGCGTCTGGTCGATCTTGCCGACGATGTCGAGCTGCTCGCCATCGACGTCAACGTCGAGGACTCCGGCGAGGAGGAGGCCACTGCGGTGGCAAAGGGTGAGAAGACCATGGAGGAGGCGCAGGAGGCGACGCAGTCGTCGATAAGCGGTGGCCCCGAGGGTGAGGAGTAAGCGATGGCCGCACGGAAGGTAACCATCCGCAACATCGGCGCGAGCTCGGTGTTTAAGGTGGCGACGATCCTGGCGCTCATCGGGTTTGTGGCGTGGATGATCGGCGTGACCATCGTCTATTTCGGCCTCGAGCAGGCCGGGGTGATTGAGTCGGTCAACTCGCTCATCGGCGGCGTCGGCGGGGACCAGGTCATCGACATGAAGGTCTGCCTGTCGGCCGCCGGCCTGCTCGGCCTGATTGGCGTGGTGTTTACCGCGATCATGGCGCCGCTGACCGTGGTGATTTACAACAGCATCGCTGATCTCGTGGGCGGCGTCAGCTTCACCATGTCCAACCGCGCAAAGTAGGGCCAAAGAGTGCTTATCGACGCCACGTTCAAGGCGTCGATACGCACCCCTACCTGCGGATTTGGTGGTTATGGCAATGGTGCGTAATATTCTTATCCGTTGCCAGGGCCTATAGCTCAGTCGGTTAGAGCGCATCGCTGATAACGATGAGGTCGCAAGTTCGATTCTTGCTAGGCCCACGGAGACACTAGTAATATAGGGTCTCGGCAATGGGGCATTAGCTCAGTTGGTAGAGCACCTGCTTTGCAAGCAGGATGTCAGGAGTTCGATTCTCCTATGCTCCACAGTGTGAGACAACCCCCGCACCGCCACAGCGCGGTGCGGGGGTTGTTGTGCTGTGCGCTTCCCGGTTGCGCGGTGCGCCGTTTTCTGTGCTGATTTTAAGTTTTTCCGACGCGAATACCCCTTTTCTGAGTTACAAACACAAAAATGTGGCACATATCACGTCAACATTTTTGGGTTTTTGTCAGGTTGGAAAGACCAAGGTCAGCGCGTTTGTCGCTTGCCTTAATTCCCGCTGTGCGCGCTGTGGTGCGAATTTTCCCGACGCTGGGGGAATAGTGGACTACTTTCCACGAAACAGTTGTGATTGAATGAAAGTCTGTCAGTGTGTAGATCCGTGTTCAGGAGATCTCCAGGCTGCTTCGATTATCTCCGACAAGTTTTAAGGATTGGGCCGTTGCAAAACGCAAATCTTAAGAAGCGCATCATGGCTTCGCTTATTACCTCCGTCGTCGCTACGAGCGGCGTTGTCGCTATTACTCCCGCTGCTTCGGCGCAGGAGAAGGCTGCGGACGTGACCGTCACGGAGACGGCTGCGCCGACTACCACCACCGAGACGGTGACGAACGCGCCGAAGCCGGCGGTGACCACCACGGTGGAGAACCGCACTGAGGAGCGCGTGGAGCGCACGACCGTGGTCGAGCGTTACTACCGCAAGTACGAGTACGGCTTTGACTTTTCCCAGAAGAAGGAAGAGCGCTACATCGTCGTAGAGAAGCTCAGCGATTGGAAGATCGACTTTGTCGACGATTCCAAGGGCCTGGTCAAGGTGACCAAGTCCAAGGACGGGCTTGTCATCACCCCGGTGAAGGAAGGCGAGGGCGACGTCCGCATCGTTGTGGTGGACAACGAGGGCAACCGTCACGAGTACACCATCCACGTGATCAACAAGGCGCAGAAGGAGATCACGACCAAGGACGTTGTGGTAAACAACCACTACTTCAACGTCACGGTTGCTGGCGCTTCCCAGGAGATCCAGATCCCCAAGGGCTGGGATTACAAGATCGAGGAGGGTGGCGCCTACATCACCACCACCCAGAAGGGTGACAAGCTCATCGTCACGCCGAACGAGGGTGTCATCAGCGCCAAGGCGAAGATCTCCGTCCACGAGCCGGGCGAGCGTCCGCGCAACGAGAACAACTACATCTTCAACATCGCGCCGGATAGCAAGTTTGATCAGCACCGCGTGATCGGTAACTCCAACGCCTACAAGCTGGAGATCGATAACGCCCAGGGCGAGCCGAAGATCATTGAGGGCGAAAACATCGTCGACTCCCTGAAGAAGAACGACCAGGGCGTGTGGGTGCTCACCCCGAAATCGGATAAGACCGGCAAGGTCGTCATCACCATCAAGGATGCCGAGGGCAACACCCACCAGTTCACCCTTGATGTGCGCCAGGGCAACAACGTGCTTGTTGACGTCGTGACCGAGACCGTAAGCGTCGGCGATGACTTCATTCTCGACGCCGACGGTGACTACGACCTGGACTTCAAGCAGGGCGAGGACATCGCCGATGTGAACAAGGCCAACGGCAAGATCACCATCACGCCGAACGCCGAGGGCGTCATCGTCGCGAACCTCTACGAGAACGTTGACGGCAACCGCGTCCTGGTCGGCACCTACACGCTGATCTCCACCCCAGCTGGCGTGAAGGTGGACACCCAGGAAGTCACCCAGGAGATCAAGGACCGCCAGACGGTCGAGATCACCAAGGGTGCTGAAGACCACGAAATTGTTGTCGTTGAGGGCAAGGACAAGGTCACCGTTGCTGAGGTGGAGAAGGACGGCAAGACCGTCACCCGCCTGATGCCGGACCAGGGCTTTGAGGGCAAGGTTGTTGTGGAGGAGCGCCGCGGCGATGATGTCGTGGTTCGCTACACCATCAACGTGACCAAGAGCGAAGTGCGCGAGTACGAGCAGGACGTCAACGAAGGCTCCACGGTCTACGTCAAACGGACGAGCGACCTGCAGCGCATCGTCGTTGTCGAGGGCGAGAACCTGCTGAAGAACGCGCCGAAGGGGGACGAGAAGCAGTTTGTTCCGGAGTTCGTCGACGGTGCCGAGGGCAAGGTTGTCATTGAGGTGCAGAACTCTCGCGGTCTGCCGGTCACGCGTTGGATCCTGAACCTGAAGCCGGCGAAGGCTTCCGAGTTCACCTACAACGTCACCGACCGCTCTGAGGTCACGCTCACGACCTCGGAGAACTCGACCTACAAGATCATTAAGGGCGAGGACCTGATTAAGGTCACGGGCGAGGGCACCGACTTCGTTGTCACCCCGAACAAGGGTGCCAAGGGCACCGCCATCATCGAGTTCACCAATGGCACGAAGACAACTCGCTACGTCCTGAACATCACCCCAGTTAACGGTGGCGCAGGAAGCGATACCACCACTGGTGAGAGCTCCTTCAAGGTCTCCGAGCTGGGCAACTTCACTGTGACCATTCGCAACGATAACACCTACGAGGTGATCAAGGGTGGCGATTACGTCACCGTCACCGAGAAGGACGGCAAGTGGATCCTCACCCCGAATAAGGACACTGCCGGCAACTTCGTGACTGTTGTGGAGAAGACCAAGACCGGTGAGGTGGTCAACCGCCACATCATCGAGATCACCGAGCAGACTCGCGAGCTGAAGTTCACCGAGGTACGCAAGACCATCGATCCGAAGATCGAGAGCTGGGAGACCCCGGGCAAGGGCAACACCCTGCGCATCGTTCGCGGCTACGACCTGGTCGAGAACCCGGATCCGGACGAGCACGGCAAGCTCACCCTCAAGCCGATCGAGGGCAAGACCGGCACCATCCTCATCGAGGAGCGCGATGCTAACGGCAACCCGGTCCGCATCATCGAGGCGGAGATCCCGGAGACTTCCGGCGGCGAGACCATCGAGAAGCCGGAGATCACCCGCAATGATGACGGCTCGATCACGATTGTGGTGAAGGAGAAGGGCGACCTCGAGTTCAAGGTCTGCACGGACAAGAACCCGCCGAAGGACGCCAAGGATTGCAAGAACCTCAAGCCGATTGATGACAAGTACATCAAGGACAACGGCGACGGCAGCTACACCATCGAAAACGGTGGCATCCCGGACGGCACCACTGCGCTTGTGGTGACTCCGAAGGGCAGCGAGAATAGCTTCATCTTCGAGATCAACATCGAAACCGACAACAACCAGGGTGCCGGCAACGTCAACGTTGGTTCCTCCGACCCGAAGTGCATCGCTTCCCTGGTGGGCCTGGCTTCGCCGCTGCTGCTGCTGATCCCGCTGGGCGTGCTGTCTCAGGTGCACATCCCGGGTCTTGAGGGCTTGCGTGGTCAGCTGAACTCGGCCATCCGTGAGGCGAACGACCGTATCCAGCATGGTCTGGGCATTTACGACCGCGATCGCGCAGAGCGCGCCGCGGGCCTGCAGGGTGCGTTCGCGATCGAGAACTCCGAGATGATCGGCATGGCTGCCGGTGCGCTCGGCGTGATCACTGCTGGCCTGCTGATTGGCGACGCGGTTCTGCGTGCCTGCGGCCAGGAGGAGTCGACCTCCTCCTACCAGCTGGGTAAGGCGACGAACAACGACACGCTGATGTACGGCTCCTCCGGCAAGCCGGCCGAGACTGAGGCTGCAAAGCCTGAGGAAGGGTCTGCTGCTGAGAAGTAGTCTCTAGGCGACTAGCGGAAGCCGCTTGCGTGGGTTGATGGCCCGCGCAGGCGGCTTTTCGCATGCTTAGCGACGCTCGTATACGCCTGGGCCGACCTTCAATTCTGTGCTGATTTTAAGTTTTTAGCCGCAAAAACCCCTATTTCTGGTGGAAAAAGAAAAAATGTGGCGTATATCACGATAAGATTTTTGGGTTTTTGTCAGGTTGTAAAAGGCAAGGTCAACGGCGTGGAATCAAAGCTTGCTAGCGCCTGTGCGCGTTGTGGTGCGCTTTTTCCGCGCAGCTTAAGGATGGTGGACTACTTTCCACGAAACAGTTGTGATTGAATAGAAGTCTGTCAGTGTGAAGATCCGTGTTCAGGAGATCTCCAGGCTGCTTCGATTATCTCCGACAAGTTTTTAAGGATTGGGCCGTTGCAAAACGCAAATCTTAAGAAGCGCATTATGGCCGCGCTTATCTCCGGTGTTCTCGCTACCGGTACGACCGTTGTTATTGCTCCCGACGCCATCGCTGCCGATCAGATGATCGTGGAGGCTTACCAGAAGCTCGACGATCCGGCACTGCACCAGTTTGAGGTTGAGCAGCAGAAGCTGCAGAGGACCTACAACCAGTGGAACCAGGCAGTGAAGGTCTTGCCGACCAAGCAGGGCCCGGGCTGGTGCATCGACTGGGGCATTGATAACTCCTGGAACAACCCGGACGGCTTCCAGGTTCGCAAGCTCACGGGTAAGTCCGGCCTGGTGGGCGACGGATACGCCATCGATGAGAATGTCCGCATTGCTGCCATCAGCTTGACCAAGTCCATGCTGAAGGACTTCCACGAGTGGGAGAAGAATCCGAACGACACGCTCGCGGGCCAGATCACGACCAAGAACAGGTACCTGCAGGCGCTCCTGGGCAACAACGCCTCCGAGCTCAACGGTCTGCGTGACAACATTTACCACGGGGACCACGCCCAGTTCCACGCATTGACGGGCTTCCACATCACGCACGTCACCAACCCGAGCGATGGTGTGAATTACCGCCTGGTAGCTGACGAGGCGAAGATTGCCGAGCTGAAGAAGAACGTCGGCGAGAACGAGTACATCACCGTGCTCGTGCCGAATAACTACAACTGGAACGCGAACAAGCGTGAGGAGTGGACGTTCCAGCGGCTGATCACGATCTACCAGCCGGGCCTGGACATTCCGGATAACCCGAAGCCGCCAGAGACTACCACCGTCACGGTTCCCAAGGAGACGACCGTGGTCACTACGGTACCGGGAACTACCGTTACCGAGACGCTGCCGGGTGAAACCGTGACCAAGACGGTGACGACCGAGGCCACCACGACGGTGACGGAGCCGGGCACGACCGTGACCAAGACGATCCCGACCACGGAACCCAAGGTTGAGACTTCGAAGGTCACCACGACCCGCACCATTCCGGGTGGCGAGACGACCGTGACCAAGACCCTTGACATCCCGGAGACGACTGTCACGGTGCACAAGGACTCGAAGTACTACTACGAGAAGGTCTACGAGTCCGTCAAGGAAGTCTACGAGTACTACCACTTTGCTGGCTTCACCAAGGAAGAGAAGTCCAAGGTTATCGAGCTGGACAAGCGCATCAGCGGCTCCTGGAGTTTCGAGATCACTGAGGGCTCCGAGTTCGTCATCGTTGAGCGCGGTGAGGACGGCAAGCTGATTATCACCCCGCGCCCGGGTGTTGAAGGCGAGCACAAGGTCACCATCGTTGTCACTGACGACCAGGGCCGTCAGCACGTCTACCACCTGACCATCAACAACACGGTCAACCTTGAAGAGTCCATCAACGTCACGGTGAACAACTTCTTCTACAACATCAACACTGGTGGCGAAGGTGACCGCTACAAGGTCATCAAGTACAACAAGGGTGACAAGGTTGAGACCATCAAGGGCGGCGAGCTCGTAGTCGTCGATGATGACGGCAACGGCAACCTCACCGTTACCCCGAAGGACGGCGTGACCTCGGGTGAGGTGATCGTGCGGATCACCGACAAGGAGGGCACCGCTCGTGAGAACATCATCACGATCGAGAACAAGGAGTCGAAGTACGACGTCACTCGTACGATCCTGAACACCTCTGTCGGCTACGTCGAGTACCGCGGCGGCTCCTTCGAGATCATCGAGGGCAAGGACGTCATCGATATCGTCGAGACCGAGGTTAACGGCGAGAAGGTTTGGAAGATCGTCCCGAAGGTCGAGGAAGGCAACGCGCACGTTGTCTTCACCGACAAGGATGGCGTTGAATACACCTTCAACTTCGAGGTGGTCAAGGACGCCAACGGCGGCCCGAAGGTTGTCGAGCACAACATCAACTACAACGGCAACGTCGAGATTGAGCGTCGCGAGGACTACACCTACGAGGTTGTGAACCGCGAAGGCCTGCTGAAGGAATCGCAGCTCAACATCGAAGAGACCACCCGCGACTCCGACGGCAAGCCGGTCTGGAAGATCACCCCAAACGAGGACGACCTTGAGCTGAAGGAAAACGGTGGTACCGCCGTCATCAACATCAAGGACAGCGAAGGCCGCCTGGTTGGTGTGTTCACCATCAACATCGAGCGCGATACCACAGGCAAGATTGACAAGGTCACACGCGATCGTGAGGTCGTTGACCGCTCCAAGGTCAACGTGTTCCTGGGCAACCACGAAGACAACCACTTCACGGTAGAGCCGCTGGACGGGGCAAGCCTGGGCGACTTCTTCGACAACCCGGAGGACTACGAAGGCAAGGAGATCCAGGACGATCTCCAGCTGAAGTTTAAGCCGGGTGCCGAGGGCAAGTTCAAGGTCACCGAGTTCTACACAGAGTTCATCTACGAAGAGGTCGAGGGCCAGCCGTCGAAGCTCGTTGGCACAAAGAAGCACCCGATCACCGAGTACGTCTACACCGTCAAGCCGTTCACTCCGAGCGAGTCCACCTACACCATCACGGCTGACAACGAGGTCGACCTCCAGGGCACGAAGCTGTACGTCACCGAGGGCACGGATCTGCTCGTGTCCACCCCGACGGACGGCGATGACAAGCTGAAGATCACCCCGAAGTCGGATGCTAACGGCAAGGTTGTGATTGAGAACCGCACCGAGGACGGCTACGTCTTCGAGCGCTACATCCTCAACATCACCCCGGGCCGCGGTGCCTCCAAGGACCAGGTCACCAAGAAGCGCATGTCCTGGACCGGCACCGCACGCATCAGCAAGGAGGAGGGCGATACCTACGAGATTGTCTCCGCCACCGATGCCGACGGCAAGGAGGTTGACGGCAAGGAGCTCGTCAATATCAAGGAGGAGAACGGCGAGTTTGTCGTCACCGGCCGTAAGGACAAGACCGGTTTCGTGACCATCGCCGTAAAGGATAAGCGCGGCGTCTACGCGACTTACCAGCTGAACATCACCGAGCCAAACGCAGGTGGGGACTACTACTACCAGGTCTCGACCAACGGTGAATTCCGCGCGACCCTGGTTGAAAAGTCGAACCAGTTCAAGGTCGTTGACGGTGGCGAGTACCTCGAGCTTCCGAACAACGATGGCAACCAGTGGACCATTAAGCCGAAGGCGGATGCTGCTGGAAAGAACGCAACGGTCCAGGAGTTCGATCAGGACGGCAACGTGCTGAACACCTACAACCTGCAGATCGTACAGGGCGCAACCAGCGGTTCCCGCCAGCTGCGTGACTACCTCATCATCGGTGAGGGCAAGGCATACCAGCCGATCTCGGAGGGCAACACCTTCAAGGTCGTCCAGGGCGCTGAGCACGTCACCACGGGCAAGGACGGCAAGGGCAACTTCACGCTGACCCCGAAGGATGGCACCGAGAACAAGGTCGTTGTCACCGAGGAGTACGACAAGGACGGCAAGCTCGTCCGCACGATCACTTCGACGATCGTCCCGAAGTACCTCACCTCTAACGGTGCGTTCCTGGGTGACAACCGTGACGTTGCCCGGATCGAGCACGACGAAAAGACCGGCCAGATCACCGTCATCTTCGATAAGGAAGGCGGCGAAGTTGCGATCGCTGAGGGTGCTGACCTTGTGGACCAGCGCCGCGATGGCAATAACATCATCCTCACTCCGAAGGATGGTGCAAGCGGTACGGTCCTGTTCATCCCTGTACTCGATGGTGTCCAGAACAAGACCATCGGCAAGGTGAATATCAACGTCAAGAACGGCAACACCCAGGGTGGTGGCGACGTGAACGTCGGCTCCTCTGACCCGAAGTGCATCGCTTCGCTTGTTGGTCTGGCATCCCCGCTGCTGCTGCTGATCCCGCTGGGTATCCTCTCCCAGGTCCACATCCCGGGTCTCGAGGGCGTGCGCGGTCAGCTCAACGCTGCGATCAAGGACGCGAATGACCGCATCCAGCAGGGCCTGGGCATCTACGACCATGATCGTGCACAGCGTGCCGCTGGTGTCCAGGGTGCGTTCGCGATCGAGAACTCGCAGATGATCGGTATCGCAGCCGGTGGCCTTGGCCTGATCACCGCTGGCCTGCTGATCGGTGACGCTGTCCTGCGTGCATGTGGTCAGCAGGAGGCGACCTCTTCCTACCAGCTGGGCAAGGCTACCGATAACGAGACGCTGATGTACGGCTCGTCAGGTAAGCCTGCTGGTTCTGAGGCTGCGAAGCCGGAGGATGAGGCTGCTGCTGACGAGGAGAAGTAGTCTCTAGCGCCTGAAGAAGCCGCTTGTGAGGGTTGAAGCCCACACAAGCGGCTTTTCGCTTTTTACGCGCTCACCCCTCCCGCAGCACCCCGCGGACCACGTCGTCGAGCCAGTCGAGCGCGTAGTCGTAGCCGGTCTGGCCGTCGATGCTGAACCCGCCGGGGCTGTCGGTGTAGCCGAGCTTGTAGTAGGACATGTGGCGCGGCCCGAAGTCGCCCGCCTGCGCCGCAGATGCGAGAAGGTTCGCGTTAGCGGGGTTGCGCATCGCCGCGTTAAGACCCGCGGCACTCGCCACCTGGTCCATCAGCTGGCTGACCGCGGCGTGCGTCGCGGCCTGGCGCTGCTCGGTTGGCGTCGGCACGCGCGCAACCACGCCGGCGCTGGCCAGCTGCAGGTAGAAGCGCTCGGCGGCCTGGGTCGCCCGCATCGCCTCCAGAGCGACGTCGTACCAGCCCGCCTCCTCGCCGGTCGCAACCGCCCCGCGCAGCCCCTCGAGCGCGGGCAGCAGGTACGTCCAGGTCACGCCCTCTTTCGCCAGGTTCGGCAGGGCGGACATTAAGGTCACGGCCGCGAGCTGCTCGGCTGGTGTCGCCGCCTGCTCGGCGCGGGTGGCGCGGTCCGCGGCCTGGGCGAAGAGTCCTATCTCTCCGAGGATGAGGGCGGCGGTGGGTGCGTCGAGAAGCGAGAGCCCGGACTCGCGCACCGCCTGCTGGAGGGGCGCGCCGGAGTCCATGAGCCGCGAAAACTCGAGCACATGCATGCCGGTCGCCGCGTTCGGCGGGCCGACAACCTCTTCGCGCATCGCCACGTCCGCCAACTCCCGCAGCGCGGAGTCCGGGTCCGTCGAGCACGCCATGTCCGCCGCATTGCACAGCGACAGCACCTTGCCCTCCAGCCCGGCGAAACTCAGCGCCCGCTCGCCCGCCAATCCCACGCGACCAGGCACAACGCCCGAGCCGCCGCCGTTGATCAGCTCGCCGCCGCGCGCCAGCTGCCCCTTCGGCGCGGGCGCGTACAGCTTCGCGGGAGCCAGGGGCCTTTGCTTCACGACGCCCGACCGCCCCGGATCCGCAAACAACACCACCGCAGCCACCTGATCCGGCCCAACGCCCGCTACTTTCCCGTGGCCGATCTCCGCCGCGACATCGCCGATCAGGTGCGCGCCCTGCGAGTAGCCGATCAGGATGAGGCGGGTGTCCGGGCAGTTGCGGGCGACGGTGCGAATCTCGCGGGCGGCGTCGTCGGCACCGAGGGTGACGGACTCGCCGTAGGTGGCGGCCTCCGTGCCCTCGATGCCGCCGCTGGAGCTGCCGAGCGCGCTGAAGCGGCCGAGCGAGGCGGGGTAGCGGACCTGGTAGGTGCGCACGGTGCGGGTGCCGAAGTGTTCGGTGAGGTCGGCGGCGGGGGAGGAGTGGTCGTCGAAAAGCGACTCGCGCGCGGACGGGTCCCAGGAATGCGAAAACCCGGACCCCGCCGCTTGCACGACGTGGACCGGGGTACAGCTCGGCGCCACCAGGTCCCACGGCTGCGCCTGTGCAACCGGGGCGAGGGGGACGAGCGTGGCGAGCGTGAGGGCAGCGAGATGTTTCACGCGAAACATTTTAGTCTCGCAGCGGCCTGCTTACTTGCGCGGCAGCGCCATGAGCGCGGTGCCGATGGACACGAGCCAGGAGTCCTTCGACAGGGCGAGGCCCTCCTGGGAGGCGCGGATGCCGTCGTCCTCGGTCATGGCGTCGTTGCCGAAGTACATGGTGAGTAGGCCCGCGCCGAAGGTGGCGAGCGCTGCGCCTGCCAGGCGGTTGGACACGAAGGGCGCGAGCAGGGCCGCGCCGATGCCGGTCTCGGAGTACGCGACGAACTTGGCGAAAGTCTTCGGGTCCACGTCCTTGACCGCCGGGATGCCGGTTTGCGCCGTGCCGTGAAGGAACTCGGCGGTGCCTTCGTCGGCGCCGAGCTTGCCCGCGCCCGAGTTCATGATGTACAGGCCGGTAGGCACGCGCAGCAGGGCGGCGGCGAGGCGGGTGCTGGGGGTCTTCTTCTCGTTGCGGAACATGGTGTCTCCTTTGTTGGTGGGTTGCAATTGTAGGTTGATGATACGTCTACAAACTGGGTCTGGCAACAGTTACACCGACAGCTCCGGGTGCAGGTCCCGCTCTGGGATCTGCCGCAAGTGCTTCAGACCCAGGCAGGAAACCACCCACGAGCCGACCGCGATGCCGACGAGCACCAGCGTCGCCCGGATCATGCGGGGATCGCCGCCGTTGGTGCCAAACAGGGCGTAGCGCATCAAGTCCACTGAATACCGCATCGGGTCCCAGCTGTGCACCCACTGGATGAACTTCGGCTGCACTTCCGGCGGGTACAAGCCGTTCGAGGCCACCAGCTGCAGCGACATCAGCGCCATGGTGAGCAGGCGGGCAATCGCCTTACCAAAGATGCAGTTGAGCATGTAGATAAACGAGATGAACGCCCACGACACGCCCACCAGCACCAAAAGCAAGATGCCCGTGTAGGTCGGGTCGATGTCCAGCAGGAAGACCTGCACGGCCCACAGCAGGAAGGCCTGCACCGCGCCCACCAAGAACGAGGGCACAAGCGTATCCAGCACGACGCGGAAGACCGGGGTGCCGGAGTCGATCGCGCGGCGGTTGATCGGCTGCATCACCATGTACAGGATCAGTCCGCCGAACCACAGCGACAGCGAGAGGAAGAACGGCGACAGACCCTTGCCAAAGTAGGCCAAGTCATCGCCCGTCTCGTTGAGCACCACCGGTTGTGATGCCGTCTCGACCGCCTTGTCCAGGCGCTCGCCCTTCCACGTCGGGGCCTCTTCTTGCGCGTCGTGGAGTTTGACGCTGAGCTCGCCGGTGCCGTCGTCAAGCTGCACCAGGCCGTCGTTCAGCGCGCCCAGTCCCACGACCAGCTGGTTGGAGCCGTCCGCAAGTTTCGACGACGCGTCCGAGGCCGTATTCGCCGCCACGACCAACTGCGAGGTGCCGTCCTTGAGCTGGGCGACGCCGGCGACCAGCGTGCCGGAGCCGTCCTGCAGCTTGGCCAGGCCCGCCGCCAACTGTTGCGAGGCGTCCGTAGCGCGGTTGACGCCGCCGCGGTACTGCGCGTTCGGGTCCGACAGCTCGGTCGCGATCTGGTGCGCGCCGCTCTGCAGAAGCTGCAGCTGGCCCAGCAGGCTCGAATCCATCGCCGACGACAGCGCCCCGTTGTGCAGCTTCGCCTGCGTGGCGCGGGCCTGCGCTGCAAGCTCCGCGGTGCCCGGGATCGGGGAGGCGTCCAGGTCGCGAATGACCTGGTTCAGCGAGGCATCAATGTCCGCGAACGCGTCCTGCGCCGCGCCCAGCTGGCCCGCCACGCCCGCGATCTTGTCCACGCCACCGGCGACCTGGGCCGCGCCCGCGCCGAGCTTGTCGGTGCCAGACTGGAGCGTGAGCATGCCGTCGGAAAGCTGGTTCGCGCCGTCAGCCGCAGTGCCGATGCCGGTGTTGAGCTGGTTCGCGCCGTCGGCAAGGCGTGCGACGCCGTCGTCGAGCTTGTGCGCAGCACCCGGCATCTCCTGCAGCTTCGAGTTGAACTCCTGCATGCCGTTGTCGAGCTTGGTCGCGCCGTCGTCAAGCTTCTGCCCGCCCTCGCCGGCCTTCTTCGCGCCCTCGTTGAGCTTGCCGGCACCATCGGCCGCCTGGCCCATGCCGTCGTTGATGGTGTTGAAGCCCACGAAGAGCTGGTCCACCACCTTCGAACCCACCGTCACCGACACCGCGTCAGTGATCATGCGGGTCGCCTGGCTGCCCAGCATCGTGGGGATGAAACCGTTGGTCTCGTTCAGCGTGACGTTGATCTTCGCCTGGTGCGGGTCGTCCTCCTTCACACTGGTCGCGGCCTCGGTGAAGTCGCGCGGAATCTCCATGCCCAGGTAATAGGTACCGTCGGCGATGCCCTCGCGCGCCTCCTCGGCGCTGACCACCCGGAAATCCATTGGGTCTTCTTCGAGCAGCTTATCGACGATCTCTTGTCCCGCCTCGCCCTCATCCGAGTTCACCAGCGCCACCGGCACCTTGTTCAGGTTGCCCAGCGGGTCGAAGTAGCTCCACACGAACAGGCCGCCGAACAAAAGCGGGAGCACCATGATCGCAAGCATGGCCAGAGGCGGCAGCTTGCCGTGCAGAAACTTGCGGAAGTTCGAGCCAATATGCAGTCCGCTCATCGGTCCTCCTCGTTCGCGCTGATGACCAAGACGGCAATGTCCTCGGCCACGGCGTGCAGGTTTTCTAGCAGTTCGGCGCGCAGCGACATGTCGCGGATCTGGTCCACGTCGTCCACGATCAAAAGCTCCGCGTCTGGGCGCGCAACCAGCGCGAGCAGGATGCGCAGGCGGAAGCGGTTGAGCACGTGGAGCTCGCCGACCTTCGTTGCCTCGTCCAAGTCCTCCAGCCCGAGCGGGGCCAGCCAACGCGTCACCGTGTCGTGCTCGAGTGGGCGGCGCGGGGTCGGCTTGAAGAAGGGCTGCGACCACGCGATCTGTTCGCGTAGCAAATCGCGTACGGGGATCTGGCGGTCGAGGGAGTCAATCATGTGCACGCCGGCGAGCGCGGTGCGCTTGAAGCCGGGGCCATCGACGTCGCCCGAGTGCTGTTTGTAGCGCCCGGCGAGCGTGAGGGCGAGGGTCGTGGCGCTGGATTCGCGCCCGACCTGCAAGAAGTTGAACCCCTCTTCGGCGTCGACGCTCACGGGCGTGCCGCCTTTGCGCAGCACAAGGTCTGTGGCGCTGAGAATTGTAGTCATTGTCAAAACTCCAAGTGGAGGGTTAGCTATCACTTAAAACTCCTGCTATGGTGCTCCGCAGACTCGGCGATGTCAAGACGAAAGAGTATCGCGCCCGAGGAGGCACCCATGCGATCAGACGCGCGCGCAAAACGCGAGAAAATCATCACCGCTGCCACCGAGCAGTTCCGGACCCGCCCGAACTCCGCAGTCACACTCGAGGCCGTGGCCAAAGACGCAGGTGTCGGCATCGCTACACTCTACCGTCACTTCCCCTCGCGGGCCGCGCTGCGACAGGCGTGCGCGCTGCGATTTATCGAGGAGCTCGACGTCCTCCTCGACGACACGCTCACGAACTTTTCCGCCGACCCAGAGGGTAATTGGGAGCGCTTCATCTGGCAGCTTGTCGACGCCGGCGTAGGCATCCTCGTCGGCGCCCTCGCCCCCGAGCACCCCGTGGGCACCGAGCGCCTCGACGAGTTCTTCCGCCACGTCCAAGTCCTCCTCGACACGGCCGCGCCGCATGGCCTGATCGCCCGCGACGCCACGCCGGGCGAGCTCGCCTCCGAACTCATCGTGGTCACTCGCCCCATGGACGAGACGCTGACCGCGCTGTTTCCCGACGTCCGCGAGCGCCTCGTCCGCCACCTCCTTTCCGCCTGGCGCGCTTCGGCCTAACCTGTATTAGACGCAGCTTTTGGGTCGTTGGTTCCGTTTTGGGCCGATATTGGGTTCATTCTCACAATTGCTTGTTTGCGCAGGTAAGCGCGGTTTATTCTCGGGTATATGACAGATTTGGATGCACTCGCCATGTTCGACCGTTGCGGTTTCGACTTCGTTCACGCTGCGGCCGGATACACGCCTGCGCAGCTGCAGGCACACGGCATCCAAAAAGACCGCGCCACACAACTACACGCCACAGCTTCCGTGTTGTGCGGGCCGACCTCGCACACGAAATACCAGGCCCGCGCCGAAGCCGGGGCGCGCGAGCAGGGCCACCGGTTGGAGACGTTGGCCTATATCGTGAGGTCTTCCCGCGTACTGCGCGATGCCACCGCGCGCTGGCGCTACATCGAGCACTTGTGCAACACGGCAGGGGATCTAGTGCGCATCCGCCATGTCGCCGCCGAACTGAAAACCGAACTGCAGGCACCTGCACCGCGCACGCCGAAGGCGGGCGTGACCCACCACGGCGACGGGCTGGCCACCCTGCGGCTGACCGGCCCGGCAGCAGATGTGCAAGGCGTGTACGACGCGGCGAAGCATGACGTGCCCGCCTGGCTTGCAGGCGGTTGCGCAAAGGCAGACTATGTGGTGCGGGTGACCGCCAACCTGGATTTGGGGGATTACCTGCGGATTATCGCAGGCGATGGCAACGACATCCAGGTGCACTTCAACAACGGAGTAATCGTCTCCGGTGAGGAGTTTGTGCGCATGCAGCTCGAAGAGCTGGGCTCGATCATCCTGGTTGGGGTGATGGATGGGCCGGTCAACGCCTATCACGCGCGTTTTGCCCACCCGAAGCACCGGGAAGTCATGCTGGCGGACTCCACCACCTGCACGTGGAAGGACTGCAAACGTCCCGCGTCCGAGTGCGATGCGCACCACATGGTCGAGCACCAGCACGGTGGGCACACCGCCCCGGAGAATCTTGGGTCGTTGTGCAAGTATCACAACTCCCAGGCCGCACGCGGCACAAGGGGCCATACGGAAAGACGCGACGGCCAGATCGTGTATGTCTCACCCTACGGCAACGTGACCGCTACCGGCACCGACCACAAAGCCCGCGCCGAACACCGAAAACCACCCGACTAAAACCCCACGCCAACACCCGCGCGCCAGCAACAACCGGCGCGCCTACAGGCATGCCCGGAACTAGTCGTCCCGGCATACATAACCCCGCCGACCTACCAGGCGCTGCCTGGCGTTGTTCGGCGGGGTAGACGTGCGCGTGGTGAAGCGTTAGTTTGCGCCCGTGGTGCCCTTGCGCTGCGAGTCGTCGAGCGCGTCCAGGGTGGTAAGCGTCTCGCCTTCCACGCCTTCCGCATCGGTGGTCAGCGTGGTGGTCTCCGTCGGCGTTGCGGCGTGCTCGCCGTAGGTGTCGGCATCCGGCGCGTAGACGCCCGTGCTCTCGGTGGAGGTGGAGTACACCAGCTTCGCCTCGCCGTTGCGGGCGACGTCGGTCAGGTCGATCTCGGGCTCGGCGGCCTCGAGCTTGTCCTTGAGCCAGAACTGCCACAGCGCCCAGCCGGCACCGGCGAGCGCACCCGCCCCGAGGAGCCCGGCCGCAACCGTGCGGCCCTTGCCGCGGGATTTCTTCTTGTGCGCCTTGGCTTCGGCGCGCAAGGCTGCGCGCTGCGCCTCGCGCCCGGGCAGTGCCGCGTTGAAGGCGGCGCGGCGCTTGTCCAGGCGGGCGTGGGCGGCGCGGGTGATGTCGCCGGCTTGGGTACGAGCGGCGTCGTAAAGCTGCTCGAGCTCATCGGCGTCGGTGATGTCGCGCTCCTCGAGGGCGGCGACGAGGGTGTCGTAGACCTCGCGCTTGCGCTTGTCGCCTTGCTCGCGGAGGTACTTGGCGGCGTCGGTCACGCCGTCGAAGAGCAGGCGCAGGGTGTAAGGGTTCATGGTGCTCCTTTGCGTTGGTTGTCTCGTCACCGCCAGCCTACTCAAACCGACCGGACTAAGCGTTACGCAAAAGCGTACCAAGCGGTTCATTTTCGCGATTAATATTCAGAAAAAAGACGCCTTTGCGCTGCGCAAACAGGCGTGTCAATTGTGCGACAAAAGTGCGCACCCTAGATTCTTGGACACCGTTGAAAAACGGAAAACGTCAGCGCCGAGCCCGGCGAGATCACCGACATCGAAAGGCATTTTTCACATGCGTGGGACACTTCCTTCGACGCGACTGTCGGCCTCCGCACCGCTCGACAGCCTCGGCGAAGCGCCCGTGCAGCCGCAGCGCCGCGCACGCACCGCACTGAGCTTCGAGCTCATCCCGCCCCGCCACGACGCGGACGCCGGGAAGATCGACGAGCTCATCGCGGGGCTTGCCGCGTACAACCCCGACTACATCGCCGTGACCAGCTCGCGGCGCAGCGATTGGCTCACCGGCACCGCCGCCCTGATCGCGCGCGTCGCCGAGACGACCAACCTGCGCCCGATCGCGCACCTCGCCTGCACCGCAGGCACGCGCGAGGAGCTGGTCACGTGGATTCGCACGCTTATCGACGCCGGCGTCCGCGGCTTCCTCGCCCTCCGCGGCGACCTGCCCGAGACCGGCATGCCAGCGCACTACCTCCAACACGCCACCGACCTGCTCAACCTGATCCAGGACGTGGAGGACGAGGAGGCTTTCCGGCTCGCCGCGGGCAAGCTGGCGCTGTCGGTGGCGTGCTACCCCTCGGGGCACGCGGAGTCGAAGAACTTCGACGAGGACTTGGACGTGTTGCTGGCCAAGCAGCGCCTCGGCGCGGACTTCGCCATTACGCAACTGTTTTTCAACGCGCAGGACTACCTCGACTTCGTTGAGGTGGCCCGCCTGGCTGGGGTTCGCATCCCGCTCATCCCCGGCATCATGCCCATGACCAGTCTGAAGCGCGTGCAGCGCATGGGCGAGCTCTCTGGCATCGCGGTGCCGGAGTGCGTGACCCGCACACTCGCGCAGGCGAAAACGCCGGAGGAGGAGTACGAGCTGGGCATGCAGATGTCCGCCAAGCTCGCCAACACCATCCTTGACGCCGGCACCGGCGGCCTGCACGTGTACACGCACAACAATCTCGCGGTGACCCAGGACCTCTTGGACCGCATTGGGATTGTCCAGCCCGCTGGCCACTCCCTCATTTAGACCACCTCATTTTTCAACAAACAGCAGAAAAGGACGCACCGTGTCTACAGCGACTACACCGTTTCCCAAGGCCACGATCGAGGGCTACCCGCGTATTGGCGCAAACCGCGAGCTGAAGCGCGCGCTTGAGAGCTACTGGGCGGGCCGCATTGATGCGGAGACTTTCCGCTCGTCGACGCACGCGCTGCGCGTGGACAATTACAACCACCTGCGCGACCTCGGCCTGACCGAGGACTACGCCATCCCGGCCGACGTGGCCTACTACGACCAGGTGCTCGAGACCGGCCTGACGGTCGGCCTGATCCCGGGCGGCACTGACCTGGACGAGGAGTTCGCGCTCGCCCGCGGCAACGATTCGCGCGTCCCGCTGGAGATGACCAAGTGGTTTGACACGAACTACCACTACCTGGTGCCCGAGATCGCCGCCGGCCAGGACATCACCCCTGCGCCGGAGCGCATCCTCGCCATCGTCGAGGAGGCCCGCGCCGCCGGCCACACCGTCCGCCCCTTCCTGGTCGGCCCGGTCACGCTCATTGCCCTGTCGAAGCCGGCCGAGTTCTCGCTGTTGCCTTCGCTTGTCGACGCCTACGCCACCGTCCTTTCCGCCCTGCACGAAGCCGGCGTCGAGTGGATCCAGCTCGCGGAGCCCGCCCTGGTCGCCGACCTGGACACCCCGGACGCGGAGCTTGCGAAGCACCTGCGCGAGGCGTACTCCACCCTGCTGGGTGCGAAGAACCGGCCGAATGTCTACCTGACCACCCCGTACGGCGCGACCCGCGAGGCGCTGCCGGTGCTGGCCGAACTCGCCCCGGAGGCGCTGCACGTAGACCTCGCACCGTGGACGCTCGACGAGGACGCCGAGTACCCGCAGCGCATCGCCGAGGCCATCCCGGCGAAGACCCAGCTGGTCGCGGGCCTGATCGACGGCCGCAACGTGTGGGCCGCGAACCTGCGCGAGCGCACCGAGGTCCTCGCAGCCGGCGCGGCCGGCCGCGACGCTGTTTCGGTCTCCACCTCGACCTCCCTGCAGCACGTGCCGCACACGCTGAAGGCGGAGAAGAACCTGCCGGTCGACGTCGCGACCTGGCTGTCCTTCGCAGACGAGAAGGTCGCCGAAATCCAGGCGCTCGTCGCGGGCGAGGCCGATGCGAAGGAGGCCTTCGCCCAGTCGGATCGCGCGGTGCGCACCCGCGCGGAGTCGACGACGATTCACAACCAGGCGGTGGTGGATCGCGTCGCTAAGCTGCCCGAGGGCGCGGTGAAGCGCGAGCCGGCCTTCGAAGAGCGCAACGCCCAGCAGCGCGAGGCCCTCGGCCTGCCCGCGCTGCCGACCACCACGATCGGTTCCTTCCCGCAGACCCAGGAGATCCGCAAGGCGCGCGCCGACCACAAGGCAGGCACGCTTGACGACGCCGCCTACCAGGAAGCCCTGCGCTCCGAAATCAAAAACGTCATCGAGCTGCAGGAAGAGATCGGCATCGACGTCCTCGTCCACGGCGAGGCCGAGCGCAACGACATGGTGCAGTACTTCGCAGAGCTTCTCGACGGCTTCGTCGTCACCGAGAACGGCTGGGTCCAGTCCTACGGCTCCCGCTGCACCCGCCCGCCGATCGTGGTCGGCGACGTCTCCCGCCCGGCCGCGATGACCACCGAGTGGGCAAAGTACGCGCAGTCCCTGTCCGACAAGCCGGTCAAGGGCATGCTCACCGGCCCGGTGACCATCCTGGCCTGGTCCTTTAAGCGCGACGACGTGCCTTTGAGCGTCTCCGCCGACCAGATCGGTGTCGCGCTTGCCGACGAGGTCCGCGACCTCGAGGAAGCCGGCATCAAGGTCATCCAGATCGACGAGCCCGCCCTGCGCGAGCTTTTGCCGCTGCGCGCCGACAAGCGCAAGACCTACCTCGATTGGGCCGTGCGTGCCTTCCGCCTCGTCGCCCTGCAGGCGGAGCCGACCACGCAGATCCACACCCACCTGTGCTACTCCGAGTTCGGGCAGATTATCGACGCCGTCGCCGCCCTCGACGCCGACGTCACCTCCATCGAGGCGGCCCGCTCCAAGATGGAGCTGCTCGAGGACCTCGACGAGTCCTTCCACTCCGAGATCGGCCCGGGCGTGTGGGATATCCACTCGCCGCGCGTGCCCTCGCAGGAGGAAATCGCTGGCCTGTTGCGCGCAGCACTCGAGAACGTGCCGACCGAGCGTCTCTGGGTCAACCCGGACTGCGGCCTGAAGACCCGCGGCTACGCCGAGGTCGAGCCCTCGCTGCGCAACCTGGTCGCTGCCCGCGACGAGGTCGTCGCCGGCCTGTAGTTAGTTGAAGAGGTTGGTGGCCCACCAGGCGAAACGCCTGGATACCCGCCGGCCGGGGTAATCACCGGGGTTGGCGGGAGCAGCCCTTTCAGGCGCGGGCACCGCGTCAGCGACCAGGGCGTATTCGACGCGCATCAGCGGATCACCGGGGCCTTTTCCGCAGGGACGGCGCGCAGCGTGAAGAAGAGCGGGTCCGGGTTCTTGCGGTAGTCCATCGCGCCGATGAGCGTGGTCTTGTTGAGGCGGCGGAAGTGATCGAGGATGGGCAGGTCGTCGTAAAGCATGGCGGTGCTGACCACGCCGCGGTAGCGCACCTCGCGCAGGCGCGCGGCCGGGCGGAAGGTGCGCAGCGAGGCCACCACCGGGCGCACCGCGCGCCTCGCCGCCTTTGTCAGCTCGAAAACCTGCGGCGGCGCGCCCATCGGCATGAGCGCCGGGTTGACCCGCACCAGCTTGCCGCGCGGGCCGAAAAACAGCAGCGGGTCGACCTCCTCGGGAGAGGTGAAGCGCTTGCCGTACCAGCCGGTCGTCTCGAGAAGCCCATCCATCATGTCGCCGGTGGGCAGCTCCGCGCCGCGCCAGACTCCGGTGAGTTCGGTGGGGGCGACGGGCGCGGAGGCGTCGAAAAGCGCGAGAGTGTCCGCTCGTACGTCTGCCATGAAAGCCACAATAGAGACAAAACCGCGTATCCTAGTTGCCATGACTTTGAAGACGCAGACGATGACACTGCACACCAACCACGGCGACATCGTGATTGACCTGTTCGGCAACCACGCGCCGAAGACTGTCGAGATCATCACCGGACTGGCCAAGGGCACCCAGGAGTACTCGGCGGCCAACGCTTCCGGCACGAACGAGGGCCCGTTCTACGACGGTGCGATCTTCCACCGCATCATCCCCGGTTTCATGATCCAGGGCGGCGACCCGACCGGCACCGGCACCGGCGGCCCCGGCTTCACCTTCGCCGACGAGTTCCACCCCGAGCTCACCTTCGACCGCCCGTACCTGCTGGCCATGGCGAACGCCGGCCCGGGCACCAACGGCTCCCAGTTCTTCATCACCGTGGACGCCACCCCGTGGCTGAACAACCGCCACACCATCTTCGGTGAGGTCACGGACGAGGCTTCCAAGAAGGTCGTCGACGAGCTGGCGAACGTGCAGACCGGCCGCATGGACCGCCCCGTCGAGGACGTGGTGATCGAGTCCGTCGAGGTCTCCGAGTAACACCCGCTCGCGCTCCTGCCCCCGCTCGCCGCGGGGGCGCTTTTTTGTCAGGGGAGGCTTATGCAGAACTTTGCCCGTCAGCTGTTCCGCGGCGCGCCCGTGAGCGCCGCGATTGCCGCCGCGTGCACGCTGGTGTTTGCGGTGATGGCGGCGCAGGCCCGCTCGCTTCGCGACGTCGTGTGGGATTCCGTCGGTGCCTACCTTGTGCTGTGGGGCCCGGAGGTCCGCGGCCTGGGCGCGGCGCGGGCTTTCACCGCCGGGTTTGTCCACCTGGACCTGACCCACCTGGTGCTCAACATGCTGCTGCTCGCCGTCATCGGCACGGAGGTGGAGCGCGCGGTGAGCAGCGGGCCCTTCGCGCTTGCCTACGCGGCGGGGGTGCTGGGCTCTTCGGCGGCGGTGCTCGGTTTCGCGTTCATCACGCCGACTGCGGGGGCTTCGGGCGCGCTGTATGCGCTGATGGCGGTCTTCGTCGCTATTGCTTATCGACGCCACGTCGACCCCCGCCCCGCCATCGCCCTCATCGCCGTCAACGTCGTCTACACCTTCATCGCCGCCAACGTCAGCGTGTGGGGGCACGCGGGCGGGCTGCTCATCGGCGCGCTCATGGCGTGGCCGTTGACCTCGCCGAATACGCGCGTGCGGTGGCTGACCGCAGGCGCCGCGCTGGCCGGCGCGGCGGCCGCCGTTGCGGTGGGGGCGCTGCCTTCCACGCAAGCGCTGACGTAGCTTCGCGCCGCACGAATCCCACACCCGGTAGCGCTTCGGGTGTGGGTTTTTCTGTGCCCGGGTGTACCCGCGCGCCGGGCCTGTGGACAACCCCGGCGTGTTATTCACGAGTTATCCCCAGGCGCGCGGGCTGTGCGTTGTCCACATACGTTGTCCACATTGTGGATAGTTACGGTCGTGTAATTCCTCGAACAGCTTCGTCGCTCGTGCGCCCCGGGTGCGCCGTGGCGGGCGGAAACGGTGTTCGAACAGCGCATTTGTTCGGATTGTGGAAGTAGTGCACAGGTTTATCCACAGGCTGTGGATACCCGCTTATGCACAGCATTGTCCACAGCCTGTGGATAACCGAGCTCGCGCGCAGTGCACAAGCGCGCACCGCGTGTCGCTCCCGCACGTTCGTGGGGAGGGGTGCTAGGCGCACGAAAAAGCCCGGCCCCTCCGTGGTGCGGAGGGGACCGGGCAGTGAGGCGAGGCAGGCGCCTACTTAGAAGGTGCCGTCGAGCTTGCGGCCGAAGTCAGACACGGTGGCATCGCGGGAGTCGATGTCCTGGTCGTTGTCGTCGGACT
The DNA here is from genome assembly GCF_025152525.1 of Corynebacterium sp. p3-SID1056. Lineage (GTDB taxonomy): Bacteria > Actinomycetota > Actinomycetes > Mycobacteriales > Mycobacteriaceae > Corynebacterium. The sequence goes on along the minus strand of NZ_JALXXL010000002.1, from coordinate 116,824 downwards.
CGTCGCCGTCGAGGCGGCCCGTCTGGGTAGCGGTGATGTAGTTGTGCAGGCGGCCCTCAGAGGTGTTGCCGTCGCCGAAGTTGAAGGAAGCAACTGCGACCTCCTCGCCAGCCTTGATCGGGTTGGCCAGGGTGACCTCGAAGGTGCGGACGCCCTTCTTGCGGTCGAAGCCCAGGTCGCGGACGTGTGCGCCCTTGTGGCCGTTCGCGGTGATCAGGCGGTCAACGCCCTCCGGGCCCTCAGCGGTCTTGACGTCAACGCGGAAGGTGACGGCCGGGAACTCTCCGTAGTAACGGTCGGTGCCGACGTTCTTGATGCGCAGCGCGGTGGTGCCAGCGAAGCCGGAAGCCTTCCAGGAGGAGGAGGTGAAGTAGGGCTCAAGGTCGAGCTTCTGCTGCTCGCGGTCTGCGGCCTCTTCAGCGGTTGCGCCCTCGGTGTCGGTCTCCTCGATGGTTTCCTCGACCTCGGTGTTCTCGGACTCGGCGACCTCGTTGGCCTCGTCATCCTCGACGACCTCGGTGCCCTCGTCGGTGATGTCCTTGTTGGTCACGTCGGCGGCCTCGTCGTCGTTGACCTTGGTCACGTCGTCGAGATTCTCGCCCTCGCGCAGCTTGTTGACTTCGTCCTCGAAGTTCGGGTTCTCATCGTCGACAGGCTCGGTGACCTGTGCGCCCTTGTTGGGTGCCCAGGAGGCGGCCGGGGTCTCGTAGTTCTTGACGCGCACCTCGTTCTTCACCGGCATGTTGGCGATCCAGGCGGTCGGGGTTGCCCAGGTGCCGTTCGGGCGGCAGCGCTGCTGGGTACCGGTCATGGTGACGGTGCGGAAGCCGTAGGTGGCTTCGCCGGTGTTGCCGGCCGGGACCTCGTAGGGGCCGATCTTCTGGCCGACGGACCAGGACAGGGAGCCAGAGACGTCCCAACCCAGCGACTTCGCCAGGGTGTAGCCGATGGTGCCCTGCAGGCCGTCCTTGGAGCCGGTGCCGCCGATGTTCAGCGTCTCGGTCTTGGAGCCGTTGACGGAGGCGGAGATCTCCTGGGTACGCGACAGGTCCTGGGTCAGATCGACCGGCGTATCCGACAGGTTGGTGGTGGAGATGGTGCCCACCGGCAGGAAGTTGTCGGTGACCTTGTAGACCACGGTGCGGTAGTCCTCGGTGGAGTTGCAGACCGGGCGAGCGTTGAGCACGTTCGCCTTGATGTGGTCGGAGCCGCGGTAGGTGTGGATGATCGGCAGAGCGTCGTTGTTTGCCGGGGTCTCCGGGCGGGACTCCTCGTTGGTCATCGCGTGGGCGGGGAGGGCACCACCGGCGATGGCCAGGGTGGCCACGGCGGCGAGTGCGGTGCGGAAGCTGCGCATCTGGTTGTCCTTTCGGCGTTGTTTAAGCACGAATTGCAAGTACGGTGTGACGTTCCTTAACGTCCTGTGAAGCATTTATAGCGGCTAAACTGAGATCGCGCTGAGTGATGAGCACCATACACACCCATCGGGGGGTGGAGGGATGATGTATTGACAACCGAAGGAAAATTATCACGGCAGGTCACGTCGTTTTATGCCAATCGCTGAATATAAACAATTCCCCGACTTGCTTCCGTGACGCATCACTAAACCTTAAGAACGGCTTGGTAATTCACAGCTACCGCAGGCAACAAAAAGCGGGCACCCAACGGGTACCCGCCTTGAGGCCCTTGAGGCGCAGCGCTTACACGCTAGCGCCAGCCCATCGTCATGAGTAGGCCGACGATCATGCCGGCGAAGCCGATCGCGTAGTTCCACGGCCCGAGTTCCGCGAGCAGCGGGATCTGGTCGGCCGCCAGGTAGAAGACGATGATCCAGCCCAGGCCGAGGATCATCAGGCCGAACATGATGACCTTGTACCACGTTGGCGTGCCGCCGGTGTTGATCTTCACCGGGGTGCGCGTGGCGGTGCTTGAGGCAGTGGTGACGGGCTGTGCGTCCTTAGTGACTTTTGCTTTAGGCATTGTGCTCTATCGCTTTCTACTCCGGCGCTTGCTACTGGGTGGGAAGCGGCCCTTGTTTATAGGCCGATTCCGCGAAGCGCGTCGCCCAGCGGGCGCCCATTGGCATTCTGGCCCGTTACCTTACCAGGCTGCTCGCCGGCTGCATTATTCTTCAGGGGGTTGAGCTCGCCTGCGTCGAACTCCCAGAGGTTGTAGCCGATGGCCTGGTCCTTGCGGATGAGCTCGCCGACCTCGGTGCCCTGATGCCCGATCAGGCCTGCGTCCACCATCGCGCCGGTAGGCACTGTGGGGCCTGCGACGAGGCGCCCGTTCCAGCCGGCGTCGCGAAGCTTCCGGTCAGCCTCGTTGACGTCCATGCGGGTGATCTGCGGCATCGGCATGAGCATGCCGTTGGACACGCGCAGCTCGACCGTGGTGCCGGTGTCGACCTCGGTGTTTTCACCCGCGACGGCGAGCACCTCGCCGTCGGGGCGCTCGGAGTCGATCCGGGTGACGGTAGCGCGCAGGTCCAGCTGCGACAAGGTCGCGGTGGCCTGGTTGACGTTGAGCCCCACCAGGGAAGGCACCTCCACCTTCTTACGCCCCGTCGACACGGTAATGGTGACCTTGCTGCCCTTCGACAGCTGCGAGCCGGCAGCCGGGTGCTGCGAAATGATCACGCCCTCGGGCACGTCCTCGGAGGACTCGCGACGGATGTCGGAGTTGAGCTCCAGGCCTGCCTCTTCCAGTGCGGCCTGCGCTTCCTGCGGGTCCATGTTGGTCAGGTCCGGGACGTCGGTGACCTCCTTGCCGCTGGACACGTTGAGCGTGATCAGGGTGCCGCGCTGCAGCTCGGAGCCCGGGGCCGGGTTCGTGCTGATGACGTCGCCGCGCTTGAAATCGGGGCTCGGCTCGTCGCTCACGGCCACCTGGAAGCCCAGGCCCTCGAGCTCGGCGATGGCCTCGTCGCGCGGTTTACCGGCGACGTCCGGCACCTTCACCATGGACTCCTCGACCTTGCTGTTGTCCCCGTCCTTGGTGGGGGAGAAGTAGGAGTACGCCAGCCAGGAGGCCGCGGCCAGCAAAATGATGCCGAGCAGCGCTGCGACCCACTTCATCCACGACGAAGAGCGCTTCTCGTGCGAGCGGCGATGGTCCTCGTAGCGCGTGGTGCCCTGCGGCCGCGCGGCGACGGCCGCTGGCACGGGCTGGCCGGTAACCACGGTGGCGTCGGTCGCCTCGGGTGCCTCGGGTGCCGCGTGCGCGCCCTGCTGGTCGCGCTCGGCGGCGGCGAGGTAGGTGCGGGCGGCGTGGGTGACGCTGCCGCGCTCCAAAAGCGCGAGATCCTCGCCCATCTCGGCGGCCGACTGGTAGCGATCCGCCGGGTGCTTCGCCATCGCGGTGAGGATGACAGAATCCAGGTTGACCGCCTCGTTGTCCGTCAACGCGGCGGAGGCCTCGGCGGCACCACCCTGGGTACGGCCGAGTTCCGCGAGCCGCTCGCTCGGCGGCTGCGGGTCCTCCTGCACGTGCATGTAGGCCACGCCGAAAGGCGACTCGCTCTCAAACGGCGGGGTCGAGGTGACCATCTCGTACATCACGCAGCCCAGCGCGTAGATGTCGGAGCGGTTGTCCACCGACTTGCCGCGCGCCTGCTCCGGGGAGAGGTACTGCGCGGTGCCGATCACCGCCGAGGTCTGCGTGTGCACGGAGGAGGAATCGTCCACGGCGCGGGCGATGCCAAAGTCCATTACCTTGACCTCGCCGGTGTTGGTCACCATGATGTTGGCCGGCTTGATGTCGCGGTGGATAATGCCCGCGTCGTGGCTGGCCTGCAGCGCCTTGGCCACCGGCCCGAGCAGGGCGGCGGCGCGCTGCGGTGGCAGCGGCCCGTCCTCGCGGATAATATCGCGCAGGTTGCGCCCGGTGAGCCGCTCCATGACGATAAACGGCACGTCAACGCCCTCGACCGCCTCGGTGCCCGTGTCGTAGACGCCCACGATGTTGGGGTGGTTCAGCCGCGCCGAATTCTGCGCCTCCATGCGGAAACGCTCGCGGAAGCTCTCGTCGCGGGCCATGTCCATCTTGAGCATTTTGAGCGCGACGGTGCGTCCCAGCACCGTGTCGGTGGCCGCGTAGACGTCGCTCATGCCGCCGGTGCCGATGACGTCACCGAGCTCGTAGCGGTTGGCGATCATCATTGCGCATTACCTCCGAGGATTTCTTCCACGTCAGGCAATTCTATCTCACCTGCGCCATTGCCCGCCCCGCCAGTCTCGCTGGGGGCGGCCGGCTGGCTCTGCTCGGTTGTGGGCTCACTCGCCGCGCTTGTCGACGCCCGCGTCGGCGAATGCGCAGCACTCGTCGACTGGTGCGTCGACTGCTCAGGCTCCGGGGTGTTTTCCTCGCTGAAGGTCAAGGTCTCGGGCTCTTCCACCTCGCGGGTCACCGTTTCGCGGCTGCGGGTCACCGTCTCCGGCTCTTCTTCCTCTTCGCTCGGGGTGGATTCCACGGTTTCGGTCTGTGTGACCACACTTGGCTGCGTCGGCGTCGAGGTCTTGCTGCCACCGAGCACCCCGTCGAGTACGCCGCTGGTCGCCGCCCACGCCGCGATCCCGCCGACAAGCAGCAGGGCGAGCAGGCCGGCCACGATCGGTCCGGCCTTCGAGGGCTTCTTCTCCTGCGGCGCAGGCGCGGTCTCCCGGTAGCCGCCGGCGCGGGAGGAGGCGGGTGCGGGAGGGGCAGGTGGGCGTCGAGAAGCGACGGCCCGGGCGGCGGACGGCGGGTACGCGCCGGCGGGGCGGGTGGTGCGCTCCTCGGCCACATCCGCGAGCATCTGGGTCGACTCGGTGGGCGAGGGTTCGGTGGCGATCACCGCGGTCTGGCCGCCGGGCTGGGCGGGCCGCAGCCCCTGGCGCACCTGCTCGACGGCCAGCTGCATCTCGTTGCCGTCGCGGAAGCGCTGGCGAGGGTCCTTGCGCAGGGCGATCTCGATGAGCTCGCGCGCCGGAGCGGACACGGAAATCGGCAGCGCGGGCGGCTCGGCGGACACGTGCGCGAGCGCAACCGAGACCGAGGAATCGCCGGTAAAGGGGCGGGCGCCGGCGAGCATCTCGTAGCCGACGACGCCGAGCGAGTAGACGTCGGAAGCCGCGGAGACCTTCATGCCTTGGGCCTGCTCCGGCGAGACGTACTGCGCGGTGCCGACCACCATGCCGGTGCGGGTCAGCGGCACGGCGGCCGCGGCCTTGGCGATACCGAAGTCCGTGATCTTGATTTGCCCGTTCTGGGTGATCATGAGGTTGCCGGGCTTAATATCGCGGTGCACTAGCCCCATGCGGTGGATCACGGCCAGGCCGTGGGCGGCCTGCTCGAGCACGTCGAGCGCGAGCTCCTCGTCGAGCGCGCCCTCGCGCTTAATCAGGTCGGCGAGGGATTCGCCGCGGATGTACTCCATGACGATGAAGCACATCGCTGCCCCGGACGGCGACTCCAGCTCGCGGTAGTCGTAGGTGGCCACCACGTTGGGCGAGTTGATGCCCTCGGCGGCGAGCGCCTCGTTGCGGAAGCGGGCGAGGAATTCGTCGTTGGAGCTGAACTCAGGCCGCAGCACCTTCAGCGCGACCTCCCGGTCGTTTTCCGGGTCGTCTGCGAGCCATACGGTGGACATGCCGCCGTGCCCGATCACCCATTGCAGCTGGTAGTCGTCGCCGATGAGCTTCTGTAGTTCTTCGCGGTTCTCAGTGTTCATCGTTCGTGTCCTTCGTCTGCTTCATGCTTGTCGACGCCCCGTGTACCCATCATTGTGCCGCCCCTTCATCCACCGGCGCAGCGGGCGCGGCTCGCAATACCGCGCGACCCAGCGGGCCGGAGACCTGCCCGCCGGTGGCGCCGGCGCCCAAGTGCCCGCCGTTTTTCACCACCACGCCCACGGCGACATCCTTGGCCGGGTCGAAGGCGACGTACCACACGTGCGGGGCCGCGCCCTCGGCGTGCTCGGCGGTGCCCGTCTTGGAGGCGAAGCCGTTGCCGTCGTAGCCCCAGGTCGCGCGCTCGGAGGCGAACATGAGGTTGGTGAGCGTGCCAGCCTCCTCGGGGGTCAGCGCCTCGGCGAGCTGCTTCGGCTTGGTCTCTTTCATCGTGCGCAGATCGGAGGTGACCACGCGGTTGACCACATAGGGGCGCATGCGCTTGCCCTCGTTGGCCACCACGCCCGCCATCACGGCGGCCTGCAGCGCGGTCATGGTGACGTCGCGCTGGCCGATCGCGGACTGGCCCAGCTCGGCCGCGCCGGGAATCTCGCCCAGGGAACCGGCGGCGTTCGGCACGCCCAGCTCGGCGAGGTCGTAGCGCTCGCCGATGCCGAAGTCCGTGGCCGCCTTGCGCAGCGGGTCCGCGCCCATTTGCAGCGCCATCTGCACAAACGCGGTGTTACACGACAGGGAGAACGCCGTGGTGAGCGTGACCTGCCCGCCGCCGGCGCAGGCCTGACCGCCGTAGTTTGTCAGCGGCACGTTGGTGCCGGGCAGCGTGATCTGCGCGTCCCCTGTCAGCGGGGAGTCCGGCGTGTAGCCGTTGCGCAAGGCTGCCGCGGTGGTGATGATCTTGAAGATCGAGCCCGGCGGCAGCTGCTCCTGGGCCGCGTGGTTGAGCAGCGGCTGCTTCGGGTCGTTGTTCAGCTGCCCCCAGGCGTCCGCCGCAGTGGCGGGGGAGGCGATGCTGTTCGGATCAAAGGACGGCGTCGACGCCATCGCCAGCACCTGCCCGGAGGAAGGGCGCAGCGCGACGATCGCGCCGTCGTAGTTGTTGCTGGACAGCTGCTCGTAGGCAAAGGCCTGCAGGTTGGGGTCGAGCGAGAGCTCGACCGAGTTGCCCACCCGGTCCTGCTCCAGGCCCGTGCGCGTAAAGCGCGACTGGGAGCCTTTCCCATCGCCGTTGAGCTCTGCGTTAAAGGTGGATTCCAGCTGCGAGGTGCCGAATTGGTCCGAGACGTAGCCCACCACCGGCCCGAAAGAATAGGGCATGTTGGGGTAGGTGCGCTGGTAGAAGCCGGTGGCCTCGTCGCGGTAGGACTCGGCGAGCACCTGCCCGCCGGCGTTGATCTGGCCGCGGTTGACCTTCTTCAGCTCCATGAAGGTGCGCGAGTTCCGCGAATCCTGCGCGTACTCCTCCTCGCGGAAGCCCTGCACCACGGTGAAGTTGATCAGCAGGGCGATGACCAGCAGGAGCGAGAGGATGGCGCCGCGTCGAATAGTGGTATTCATCGTGCCTGTGCCACCTCCGCACCGGCGGTCTTGTTCCCCGAGGCGATCGCCGAGGCGTCGTACTCGGTCGGCGTATTCGCGCTGTGCGAGATGCGCAGCAAAAGGCCCACCAGAATGTAGTTCGCCATAATCGACGAGCCGCCGGCGGACATAAATGGCGTGGTCAGCCCCGTCATCGGCAGCATGGAGGAAATCCCTCCGGCCACCACGAAGATCTGGATGGCCAACGTCAGCGCCAACCCCGAGGCCAGCAGCTTGCCGTAGGTGTCGCGCACCTGCATCGCGGCGCGAAAACCGCGGGTGATCAGGATGGCAAAGAGGCACAGCACGGCGGCGATGCCGAAGAAGCCGAGCTCCTCGCCTAAGGCGGCCAGGATGTAGTCCGAGTGCGCCACGGGCACCAGCTCCGGGTGGCCGTAGCCTAGGCCCGTGCCCGTAATGCCGCCCCAGCTCAAGCCAATCAGCGCGTTGGCGGGCTGGTTGCCCATCCCCTCGAAGTCGCTAAAGGGGTCGATGAAGTTGGAAAAGCGGGTCTGGATCTTCTCGCTGACCTGGTAGACGGCGTAGCCGCCAATAGCCACCAATCCCAGCCCGATGACCAGCCAGGAGGTACGCCCGGTGGCGAAGTAGACCATGCCCAACACGGTGGCGAAGAGCAATAGGGCCGGGCCGAAGTCGTTGGAGACCGCCATGATCAGCATGGCAACCGCCCACACCATGAGAATCGGTGCGAGGTCGCGCACGCGCGGAAACGTCATGCCCAGAAAACGCCAGCCGGCCACGGTAAACAGGCTGCGCTTCATGGTGAGCAGCTGCGCGAAGAAGATGAGCAGCAGGATCTTGGAAAACTCGCCGGGCTGGATGGAAAAGGGCCCGAGCCACAGCCAGATGCGCGCGTCCGCGTAGCCCTCCGGCTGCGGCCACACCAGTGGCAGCGCAAGCAGGATCAGCCCGGCAAGCCCGAGCAGGTAGGAGTAGCGCGACAGCGCCTTGTGGTCGCGCACGATCACAAGCGTGAGCACCATGAGCACCACGCCGACCAGCGACCACAGCACCTGCCGCTCCGCCAGCGGGCCGTAGCCGGGGCGCTCGGCGAGGTCGAGGCGGTAGATCAAGACCAGGCCCACCGCGTTGAGCAGCGAGACCACGGGCAGCATCACCTGGTCGGCGCGCGGGGCAAGCAAGCAGATCGCGACGTGTGCGATGGCGTAGACACCAACGAATCCGCCGACGAGGTAGAGCATGTCGGTCGACAGGGTGCGTCCCTGGCTCAGCTCCAGCCCGAAGACCATGAGGAGCAACAGTCCTGCCGAGCACAGCAGGAGGAGAAGCTCGAGGTTGCGGGAGAAAATCCTCTTCACGCTAGCTCACCTTCCTGCACGCCTCGGCGTCCTTGTCTGCACCCTCACTGTCCACGCACACCGGCAGGGCCTCGTCGGCCATGCGGCCGATCAGCCCCAGCACGTCGTCGTAGGACCCGCCGCCGAAGTTCTCCGCCACCGAGTGCTGGCTCGCCGGCAGGTCGTCCTGGCTGAACACATTGCAGTCCTCCGGGACGGAAGCGGCCGAGACGATGCGCAGGTTGTTCTTCTCGTCGATGCAGGCCTGCTGCACCGGCGAGTGCGACTTCTTCGAGCCGTGCTCGATGAGGTAGTTGCCCTCGTCGTCAGTGGTGATGAAGTACTGGTCATTGTCGCGCTGGTTGACCCACCACAGGCCGCCAACCACCAGCGCGATCGCGAGGACAAGGGCGCCGACTATCCACGGCCAACGACTCGCTGCGCCTCGCGGATGATCCTCCTCGTCGGAGTCCTCGTCAGCGTCGCCGGTGCCGGCCTCGGTGCGGCTGGCCCGGTTCTGGTTCGGCGGGATGGTCTCGGACTTGCGCATGATCGCCGCGGCACGGCTGGCCGAGGAATCAGGGTGGGACTGCTCGTAGTCCGGCGCGAGCGCGCCGGCCAGCGCCGGGGTGCTTGGCAGCTCGGGGGCATCCGCCTCTTCGTCGTCGACCACGTCGGCCACCACGACGGTGATGTTGTCCGGCCCGCCGGAGCGCAACGCGAGCTCGATGAGCCGCTGGGAGGCGATCTCCGGGGTGCCCTGCGCCAGCGCTACCTCGATAGTTTCGGGGCTGACCGGATCCGACAAACCGTCAGAGCACAACAGGAGGCGATCGCCCGGCTTGACCTCCACCATCTCCAGGTGGGGCTCGACGTGGCGGCCGGTGTACGCCTTCAAAATCAGCGACTTCTGCGGGTGGCTGGACACGTCCTCCGGCTCCAGCTTGCCCTCGTTGACCAGGGACTGAACGAAGGTATCGTCTTCGGTGATTTGGGTCAACGCTCCGTCGCGAAGCAGATAGCCCCGCGAATCACCGACATGAATCAGGCCCAGCGCCTGGCCATTAAACATCAGGGCGGTCAGCGTCGTGCCCATCCCAGCCTGCTCCGGGTGGTCGGCCACAGACGACGAGATCGACGCGTTCGCATCATCCGCTGCGGCGCCGAGCAGCGCGAGCATATCGGCGTCCTCCGGATCGCGGTCCAGGTGCTCCATGTGCTCGACCATCAGCTGCGAGGCGACCTCGCCCGCAGCATGGCCGCCCATGCCATCGGCGAGCACGAGCAGGTGCGGGCCCGCGTACGCCGAGTCCTCGTTATTGCCGCGGACCAGGCCGCGGTCGGAGGCAGCGACAAAGTTCAGGCGCAAACTCATGGCATCAACCTCACAATCGTGCGTCCCATCTTTATATCCGTGCCCACAGACACCCTTTCCGGCTGGTCAATGCGCGTCCCGTTGACAAACGTGCCGTTGCGCGAATCCATGTCCTCGATGAACCACTCGCTGCCCCGGCGGAAGAGGCGCGCGTGGGTGGAGGAGGCGAAATCATCGCCGAGCTGAAAATCGTTGTCGCCGGCTCGACCAATAGTTAAGTCTTCCAGGCTGGCAATTTCCATGTGGGAGCCTTTGAGCGGGCCCTCAACTACCGCAAGCTGACGTGCCTTCTCGCGGCGCACTGGTGCCGCGCTAGTCGCTTGCCTGCGGACCGTGCCCGCAGCCCTGACCACGTCCTTGCGCTGCACCCACAGCACCAGCAGGATGAACACCCACACCAGGGCGAGCAGGCCGAAGCGCGCGCTGAGAATCACAGCGGAATCCATGAGGCTCCTTTTAAAACACTTGGCGGCTTAAGGGCGGAAAAACTCAGTACGCGGGTGCGCGTCGACCTGCGCATCCTCGACGTCCGCAGCGGCCGGGGCTGCTGCCTGCGCCGCGTTCGCCAGCGGTTCGACGATGCGGACCTCGATGTGGGAGTGGCCGAGGGTGATCACGTCGCCGTCGGCAAGCATCCAGTTCTCCACTGGCTCCTCATTGACGGTGGTGCCGTTGGTGGACTGCAGGTCAACCAGCACCGCGACCTCGCCGTCCCAGGTGATCTCCGCGTGCTGGCGGGACACGCCCGTGTCCGGCAGGCGGAAGTCCGCGTCGTTCGAGCGGCCCAAAATATTCGAGCCCTCATGCACCAGATAGGTGCGCGACGACCCGTCCTGCAGCAGCAGGCTCACCGTGGGCGTGCCGCCCGTAGGCTGTGCCGCATTTGGCTCATTCATGTGATCCTCCTGATCCTTGTGATCTTTAGGAACCCGGGCGTGGCGGCGCTTCTTCTTCGGCTCCGCCACAATCGCGTCGAAGCCGCTGACCACGTCGGGCTCCTGGTCGATATACGACGACACGCGCAACTGGCCCGTCCGCAACCCGGACTCCTCAGCGATACGCACCACGGGCGGCCCATCCAGGAACCACCCCAGGTTGCGCACGTACCGCATGAGCTGCTCGGCGAGGTCCGCGGGCAGGTCACGGTGCTGCGAAAGGTTTTCCAAGTCCTTCGAGGACACACCCACCGCAAACACGTTTGGCGAGACGTACTCGTCCATGTCAGTGACCACCACGGAGTCTTGCGCCTCCTGCTTCACCAACTCTTCAATCTCCGCCGGCACAACCTTGCCGCCGAACAGCGCCGCCATGGAATTGTCCAGGCCACGCTGCATCGACGAGTCCAGCTTTGCCAGCCGATCCATCACGCCCATGCTGCCCGCACCTCCTTCCCAGCTGCTCATCTGCTTCTCACTGATGTCCTATAAACACGCAAGTATAAATGGGCCAGGCCCGCGCGCCTAGTTCAAAACGCGAAAATGCGGTATGACGTGGCGATTTGGTAGTTGTTCGGAGTGTGGTGTTATATTAATCAAGTCGCCCGCCCGGGTGGCGGAATTGGCAGACGCGCTGGCTTCAGGTGCCAGTGATCGCAAGATCGTGGGGGTTCAAGTCCCCCCCCGGGCACAAACCGGAAGGCCTCGCGAGAGCGGGGCCTTTTCGCTTGTCGACGTCTGCGTGGCGGGTGCGTGGGCTTAAACGACAAAATGTGTGTCTGGCTCGGCGTGTCGTGGGGGTTAGATTTGGCCTTCTTGGATGCCGATTGAGTGGGTGTAGTTGGTGTCGATAGCGTTGTCGTAGAGGGCTGGTCGTCCGGTTTGGTGGTCGGCTTGGTTCTCGTTGTGGGTCAGGGTTGTTACTTTGGCGAGTTGGTCCTGGCCCCAGTTGGATTGCTTGGCGATTCGTATTGGGTCGTCAGGCAGTTCTGTTTTTAAGTAGAGCCATCAATCCAGCATTCGGCGTTGTCGTTCCCCCCGATCTGCCGCGGTGTGTCCTGGCGAGCAGTTTGAGTTGGGCGTTGATGCCGCCTTCAAGACTGTTTGTGGTGGATTTGATCCGGTCAGGTTCAAGGATTGTTTCTGGGGGCTTGAGGTAGACAAACAGCAGGTCGCTTCGCCAGAGGTGGTTGAGACTGTTGTAGGCCTTGCGCACGTTGTGGTGTGTCCACACACGGGTCAACGTACCTGTTTTGGGGTCTTTGACCGTGGTTTTCTCGTTCATCCAGGCGTGGTAGATGGTGGAGAATTCATGTAGTTGCGCGCCCCATGTGGCAGCTTCATCCAGGGTGGTGATCCGGGTCAGTTTCAGCGCAAGCTGGTAAATGGTCCGCCCGGCATCTGTGCGTGGGCGTGAGGTGGTGTAGCGGCACCCCACCCAGGGCCGCAGCGATACGAAACGGCGGGTCGTAGATCGAGGGATAGGTCACCGCGTTGTCGAGTTTGAAGTCCTGGGCGATGGTCTGGTTGTAGTCACGGACGTTGATGCCCAGCACCGTGCCACCGAGGGGGTCGAGAGTCTCCTGGACAAGCTGCAGGTCATCGACTTCCGCCCGACACGGTGCACATCACTGGCCCCAAGTGTTGAGGACGACGACCTCGCCTTCAAAATCAGACAGGCTGATCTCCTCACTTTCCCCCATCAGCGACCGGCCGGAGAAGTCCGGCAGCGGGGCACGTTCCTCCTCTGCGTAGATAATCTCGGTTTGGCCTCCTGGTGAGTGGAACTGGAAGGTGCCCCCGACGGCGACGGCGTTTCGGGTGCCGTCGCCTGAGGAACAGGCCATCAGGGGCACGACGGTGAGCACTGCGGCAACCGCGATGGCGGCTCTGCGGGGATGTGCTCGGCATGGATTAGATCTCCTTATTCCGGGGCGGTGGGGAAGCAGACGGTGTTCTGGTTGTCCCGGAAGACCACAACACTGAGGAAGGTCCTCGTGCTGCCCGGTGGGTGATCTGCAGCAACTCTGCCCACCTCGGCACTCAACCCTGCTGTGGGGGTTACTCGTAGCGAAGCGAGCTGAGCATCCCGGTTTCCATGTGATAGGCGTTATGGCAGTGAAATGCCCACTCACCGGGGTTGTCAGCGATCAGGTCGGCGATCATGGTTTCACCGTGGCGGAGAAGGACGGTGTCCTTGCGTAGCCCGCCGCTGCCGGGCAGCGCCCACGTGTGGCCGTGGATGTGCATGGGATGGGGCATCATGGTCCTGTTGCGCATGACCATCCGCAGGCGCTGGCCCTCCTGCACGGTCGCGGAGGAGGATTGGCCGTCGGTGAGAATGCTCCATTCATACGGCATCATCTGCCCGCCCAGGTCGATGCTGACTTCTCGGTCTGGTGTGCCCTCGGGCAGGAGTGCACGGTCTGCTGGCTTCAGGGAGGACAGAAGCAGTCCGGTGGACGACAACTCGGGGAAGTCGACATCGGGGCGGGGGGCCTCGCCGCCGGCGGTGCGGATGACGGCGAAGGCGCGGTCGTCCTTACCCACCGCCAAAGCCGTGAGCGGGAAGATGCCGTCGCCGAGGATGACCTCGACGTCGACACGTTCGCCCATCGACAGGTAGATCGATTCGGTCTCCCAGGGCTGGACAGGGAAGCCGTCGGTGTGGGTGACGGTCATGCGGTGACCACCGAGGGCCACCTTGAAGATGGTGTCACCGCCGGAGTTGATAAACCGCAGGCGGGCCTTATCGCCCGGGCGAGCCTCGAAGGTCCGGTGAGCACGGGGGATACGTCCGTTGATGAGGTAGTGCGGATACATCACATCGCCGACATCCCCGCCCAGTACCCGGTCCGGGGTGCCGTGCATCATCTGGCCGTGACCTCCCATTCCCATCGTCTCGTTATGGTCGCCCGAACCCATTCCGGTGAGCTTGTCGAGCTCATCGTCGGGAGTGCCCTGAATGCCATCGACCCAGTCGTCGAGCACGATGGTCCACTCGACGTCCTGGTCCTCAGCGTCTTGCGGGTCACGGATGATCAGTGGGGCGTGGAGGCCGCGATCAAGCTGCAGGCCGGTGTGGGAATGGTAGAAGTAGGTGCCACCGTGGGGGACTTCAAAAACATAGGAGAAAGACTCGCCAGGTTCAATGGGGTCCTGGGTCATGCCGGGCACACCGTCGGCTGCGTTGTGGAGTGCGATGCCATGCCAGTGGATGGAGGTGCTCTCAGGCAGTTCATTGGTGATATCGACCTGGAGGACGTCGCCGACGGTGGCCTCAATGGCCGCATCCCCGGTGTCAGAGACGTATCCCCACGTCTTGGCTTCGATGCCGCCGATATCCAGGGAGAGGGGCCGGGCGGTCAGTGTCCGGCGCACCGTCGGCTCACCGAGCGCAGTGGGGGTGGGAGTGGGGCGGAGGGAGGGACCTGGTGCCGAGGCAGCGGGTCCAGGGTCGCTGGTGCAGGCGGCCACGGCCCCGGTGCCGGCGAGGACGAGCCCGCCGAGCAGAAACTGTCGTCGGGAAAAAGCGTTCGTCATGATTTAACCGTCCTTGGTGCAAGATTTCAGTGACATGGGAGACAGGCGCAGGTGAGGACCCTGCTGAGCCATCACGTCAGGCGCAGGTTTGTGACACAGGTGGCACCGTCGTCGGTGGTGGAAAACTCCGTGGTGCCGGTACGCCCCTGGTAGCTGACCTCAATCAGGCCGGTGACATCATCGGGAAGCCAAAAGCCAATAAACCCGTTGTCGAAGGTAGTTGTCGCCTCGTCCACCAGCACCTCACCGGTCGCCTCATCGGTGATCGTGACCTGGATATCCTCATTGTTGAGTTCCCCCAGGCAGGTCGTGAGGCTGTGGTAGAAGCAGTCGTGGGTGGAGGTGAGATAGGGTGCGATCGAGACATACGTCTGATTGTCGGGAAGATCGACCACGACTTCCTGGTCACCGCTCGAGAGCAGCAGTTCATCGGCACGCACTGAGGCGATCAGATCCGTGGGACGCTCAGTGACCTTCTGCCGGTCAAGGTGATCAATGATCTCCACCGCGTCCATGTCGGCCAGGCCATGGGTAGTCAGGAAAGTATCCTGGGACACCGTCCCGTCGGCCGTGGGTTCCGGGTCGGCGGCCGAACACCCCGTGAGGGCGAGGGCAAGGGCGGCGACTGCGATCGCTGCTCGTTTCACGTCAATCTCCTTGGATCGTGGTAACACTGTGAGAAGACACCGCCTCAAGGTCGGTGCCATACCTTTATCTAGCACGGGTGCCTGACGGACTAGAAGTCAAAAACCCTGCTCACAGCCTTATAACAGGGCGAAAAGGGCGTGAATTTGGTGGGCTGGGTCACCACCGGGACACCACCCCACAGCCGTGGGCGATGCCCTTGTACCCGCCCCGGGTATGCGGTGCAGGCAGTGAAATCCCTGGTGGCGCCTGCTGAACCGACCAGGGGAGGCGATGCCACCGGCCCGGGGTGGGGCACAGGGGTGACGGCGGTCGAAGGGTGATGTTTGAAGATTTGATGAAGATTTCCCCGCCGGGCACTGAGCGAGGGTGGTATTCCCCCCGGCCGGAGCGATACTGGAGTCTATGGCTGACCACACACCGACCACCGCCACGCCCCCGGGGCGGGTGCTGGTCGTCGATGATGAACAACCCCTGGCTCAGATGGTGGCCTCCTACCTCATCCGGGCAGGCTTCGATACCCGCCAGGCGCACACCGGCACCCAGGCCGTGGACGAGGCCCGTCGCTTTTCCCCAGATGTTGTGGTGCTGGATCTGGGGCTGCCCGAACTCGACGGCCTGGAGGTATGCCGACGGATCCGCACCTTCTCGGACTGCTACATCCTCATGCTCACCGCGCGTGGCAGCGAGGACGACAAGATCAGCGGTTTGACCCTGGGGGCGGATGACTACATCACCAAACCTTTTAGCATCCGGGAACTGGTGACCCGAGTGCATGCGGTGCTGCGCCGCCCGCGCACCAGCACCACCCCACCGCAGGTGACCACCCCCTTGATCGTTGGTGACCTCATCCTTGACCCCGTCGCCCATCAGGTGCGGGTGGGGGAGACGACCGTGGAGCTCACCCGCACGGAGTTCGAGCTGCTGGTTGCCCTGGCCCTGCGCCCCGGCCAGGCGCTGACCCGCCACGACTTGGTCACCGAGGTCTGGGACACCACCTGGGTCGGTGATGAACGCATCGTCGATGTCCACATCGGCAACTTGCGTCGCAAGCTCGGCACCGACACCCGAGGCCGGGGGTTTATCGACACCGTGCGTGGCGTGGGCTACCGGGTGGGGCAGCCATGAATCACGGACCCGGCCTGACCTTCCGCTTCCTGGCCGCCCAGGTGTTGGTCGTGGTGATTAGCCTGCTGGTGGCCGCGGCCGTGGCCACGACGGTGGGCCCGACCCTGTTCCATGATCATATGTTGATGGCCGGCCGGGAGGACCCCTCGCTAGAGCTGTTCCATGCCGAGCAGGCCTACCGGGACGCCAACCTGATCACCCTGACCGTCGCCCTGCCCACTGCCTTGGTCAGCGCCCTACTGGCCAGCCTGTGGTTATCGCGTCGCCTGCGCACCCCCCTGCAGGATCTCACCCGCGCCGCTACCAGCCTGGCGGCCGGCAACTACCGTATCCGCGTGCCCGCCGGAGAAGCAGGCCCCGAGGTCACCACCCTGGCGTATGCCTTCAACACCATGGCTGACCGGCTGGAACACACCGAACAGGTCCGCCGCCAGATGCTCTCTGATCTGGCCCACGAAATGGGCACCCCCTTATCGGTGCTCACGGCCTACCTCGATGGTCTCCAGGATGGGGTCGTGGACTGGAATAATGCCAACCACACGATCATGGCTGACCAACTCACCCGCCTGACCCGGTTGATGGAAGACATTGACGATGTCTCCCGGGCCCAGGAACACCGGATCGATTTGGACCTGGCAGAGGAAGGGCTCGGGGATCTGCTCCATACCGCCGCTGCTGCCGCGGGGGAAGCTTATGCTGACAAAGGCGTCGATTTACAGGTCGAGACCATTACGGACACCGCCCGGGTGCTCGTGGACCGGCAACGCTTCGGCCAGGTGATGAGCAATCTCCTGTCGAACGCGCTACGGCACACCCCGGCCGGCGGGCAGGTCCGGATCAGCGTCCACCGACAGGGGGCGTCCACCGCGCTCATCCACGTCGCCGATGACGGCGAGGGCATCCCACCTGGCCAGCTCAGACACATCTTCGAACGCTTCTACCGGGGCGATGCCGCCCGCAGCCGGGACAACGGCGGGTCCGGTATCGGTCTGACCATCTCCAAGGCATTGATCGAGGCCCACGGCGGCACTCTCACCGCCACCTCCCCCGGACCCGGTCGCGGAGCGGTGTTTGCCCTCCGCCTCCCGCTGTCCCCTCCCGACAGTGAGGAGGCTGCTCGGTGACCACACTCTGCCCCGCGTGAGGGCCGTGCCCTCCACCCCTTGAAAATATACCCCGGGGGGGTATACGTTAGGGTGTGGAATTGCCGCACCCCACCGAACCGAAGGAGCTTTCCCATGATCACCTCCCCGCCCCGCCTCTTGCCGATGGCCTCCCACGGCTGCAGCTGTTGCGGACCTGCCTCACGTGCCGACACCGCCTCCGTCCCTGCCGCCAGCGACTCGTCAGCAGGAGGGTCCTCCCCTAGCTACCAGGTCACCGGCCTGACCTGCGGGCATTGCGTGAAAAGCGTGACCCAGGCCCTTCAGGCCCTCCCCCAGGTCGACGACGTCCAGATTGATCTCGCTGCTGGTGGTGTTTCCACCGTCACGGTCACCGGTGTCGTACCTCCGGAGATGGTTCGCCGGGCCATCGCGGAGGCCGGCTACACCGTTTTATCCTGATCAGTTTTACCCATCATCTCGACCCCGACCGGGTTGAGCGGAAAGGAACGTCATGAGCACTTCCCACCATTCCGGCGATCACCATGGTGATCACCCCGCTCCGGAAACAGACCACGCCTACCACCCGGATCATGCCAGCCACGAACACCACGCAGATGCCGACACCCACGGCCAGGCGATGCCCCACGATCACTCGCATTCCGCTCTGGACGAAGACCACCACGTTCATGGTCACGGCGAACACGCCGGACACAGCACCGCAATGTTTCGGGACCGCTTCTGGTGGTCGCTGATTCTGTCCATTCCCGTCGTTATTTTCAGCCCCATGGTCGCCCACCTGCTCGGCTACCACCTCCCGGCATTCCCCGGATCCACCTGGATCCCGCCGGTGCTGGGCACGATCATCTTCGTCTGCGGCGGAACGCCTTTCCTCAAGGGCGGATGGAAAGAACTGAAATCCCGCCAACCCGGGATGATGC
Organism: Corynebacterium sp. p3-SID1056; assembly: GCF_025152525.1. Lineage (GTDB taxonomy): Bacteria > Actinomycetota > Actinomycetes > Mycobacteriales > Mycobacteriaceae > Corynebacterium. The sequence continues at coordinate 98,591 of NZ_JALXXL010000002.1, read as the reverse complement.
TTCTGATCGCCATGGCCATCACCGTGGCGTTTGTCGCCTCCTGGGTCACCACTCTGGGGCTGGGCGGTTTTGACCTGGACTTCTGGTGGGAGCTGGCCCTGCTGGTGACCATCATGCTGCTGGGCCACTGGCTGGAGATGCGCGCTCTCGGGGCTGCGTCCTCCGCGCTTGACGCGCTGGCTGCCCTGCTGCCGGATGAGGCCGAGAAAGTCATCGATGGGACCACCCGCACCGTGGCCATCTCCGAGCTGGTCGTCGACGACGTCGTGCTGGTGAGGGCCGGTGCCCGGGTGCCGGCCGACGGAACCATCATCGACGGAGCCGCCGAATTCGATGAGGCGATGATCACCGGCGAATCCCGTCCCGTCTTCCGCGACACGGGTGACAAGGTGGTCGCCGGTACCGTGGCCACCGACAACACCGTCCGCATCCGGGTGGAGGCTACCGGCGGGGACACCGCCCTGGCCGGGATCCAACGCATGGTTGCCGACGCCCAGGAGTCCTCCTCCCGGGCCCAGGCCCTGGCGGATCGGGCGGCAGCGTTGTTGTTCTGGTTCGCGCTGATCTCCGCTCTGATCACCGCGGTGGTGTGGACCATCATCGGCAGCCCGGACGATGCCGTGGTGCGCACGGTCACGGTGCTGGTCATCGCCTGTCCGCACGCCCTGGGCCTGGCGATTCCGCTGGTCATTGCGATCTCCAGCGAGCGGGCCGCGAAATCCGGGGTGCTCATCAAGGACCGGATGGCGCTCGAGCGGATGCGCACCATCGACGTGGTGCTCTTCGACAAAACCGGCACCCTGACCGAGGGTGCGCACGCGGTCACCGGTGTCGCAGCAACTGTTGGCGTCACCGAGGGTGAGCTGCTGGCCCTGGCCGCCGCCGCGGAGGCCGACAGCGAACACCCCGTGGCCCGCGCCATCGTGGCGGCCGCGGCCGCCCATCCCGAGGCCTCCCGTCGGCAAATGCGTGCAACTGGTTTCAGCGCCGCCTCCGGCCGGGGGGTCCGGGCCACTGTCGATGGCGCTGAGATCCTCGTAGGCGGGCCGAACATGCTGCGCGAGTACAATCTCACCACCCCGGCCGAGCTCACCGACACCACCAGCGCCTGGACCGGGCGTGGGGCCGGTGTGCTCCATATTGTCCGCGACGGTCAGATCATCGGTGCGGTGGCCGTCGAGGACAAGATCCGCCCCGAATCCCGCGCCGCCGTGAAAGCCCTGCAGGACCGCGGGGTGAAGGTCGCGATGATCACCGGTGACGCGCAGCAGGTGGCCCAGGCGGTTGGCCAGGACCTGGGGATCGATGAGGTCTTCGCCGAGGTCCTGCCCCAGGACAAAGACACCAAGGTCATGCAGCTGCAGGACCGGGGTTTGAGTGTGGCCATGGTCGGTGACGGTGTCAATGACGCCCCCGCTCTGACCCGCGCGGAGGTCGGTATCGCCATCGGTGCCGGCACGGATGTGGCCATGGAATCTGCCGGGGTGGTCCTAGCCAGTGATGACCCGCGGGCAGTGCTGTCGATGATTGAGCTGTCCCAGGCCAGCTACCGCAAGATGATCCAGAATCTCATCTGGGCCTCTGGCTACAACATCCTCGCCGTGCCGCTGGCCGCCGGAGTGCTCGCCTCGATCGGGTTCGTGCTGTCCCCGGCCGTGGGCGCGATCTTGATGTCTGCCTCAACCATCGTGGTGGCCCTGAATGCCCAGCTGTTGCGCCGGATTGATCTGGACCCGGCCCACCTGGCTCCTACCAGTCCGAAGGAGTAACACACCACGCCTACTCCGAAATCCACCGCCGTCCACTGATCCACCACTTCTCTCCACTGCCCCCATATGACCCTGAAAGGCTCCACCATGAAGCGCACCCTTGTTCTTTCCGCTCTCGCCGTGGCCTCCACCCTGGTGCTGGCCGCCTGCGGTGAGGCCACCGAGTCAGGCAATACCGACGCCACCACCTCGGCCACCAGCACTGCGAAGACTACCGCTGAGACGACCGAGACCACCACGGCGACGACTGAGGAGGACGGGGAGATCTCCGCCGATCACAACGACGCGGACATCATGTTTGCCCAGATGATGATCCCCCATCACCAGCAGGCCGTGGAGATGAGTGAGATGCTCCTGGCCAAGGAGGGTATCCCCGCCCAGGTCGTGGAGTTTGCCCAGGGGGTTATTGACGCCCAGGGACCGGAGATTGACCGGATGAACGCCATGCTCGAGGCCTGGGGCCAGCAGCCGGTCACCGACTCTGGGGGCATGGGGACCATGGACGAGATAGGTGGAATGGATCACGGCGAGATGGGTGGCATGAGCGGGATGATGAGCCAGGAGGACATGACAGCCCTTGAGGAAGCCCAGGGCACCGAGGCTGCCCGCCTCTACCTGGAGCAGATGACCGCCCACCACGAAGGTGCGGTCGACATGGCCCGTGACGAGGTTGCTGACGGCCAGAATCCCCATGCGATCACCCTGGCCGAACAAATTATCAACGACCAGGAGGCCGAGATCGCCCAGATGCAGCAGATGCTCACTGACCTATGACAGGTCCCCGTCTTTTTCTGATCCTGAGGACAGGAATCTGAAAAAGAGGGATAACCGTGACGATTGTCACCTGCTGCGAGCGATGGGTCGCCGTCACCGCGAAGAAACGTTTGCCAGTAAGTCGGCGCGCAAGGCGAACGCGCGACTTGTCAAGGCGCTCGGCCCCGCCCTCGTGTATGAGCGGAAATGGCTTCCTTAACCCTGAAAAAGCTCTGGAGCCTACGCGGCTCCAGGCGACAACGCTCCGGTATCCGGCTCGTCGTACTTTTGGTTTAATCTTTTTGACGTACTCGGTCAAGACTTTGCGCGGTTTAACCTGCGCTACCTTGGATCCTGGCAAAGCCCGATTAACGCTGTTTGATCTGTACTCATTGCGGGGGTTGAATGCAGAATTAACGTCCTGCTGCTTCCGTCACACCCCCGGCATCTCCCACGCAGTCACTGCTTGCATCTGCCTGTTGGCTACCGCATCCGGGACGTGCTTGAGCACCCAGTTGCGTGCGGTTGCGACGTGCTTTCCGCCGGTGTGCAATGCGCGTCCGATCAGCCGCGACTGGCGCGCAATCTGTTGGCTGCGGCGGTGCCGGTGCGTGTCGTAGGCAGAAAAATCCGTCCTTCCTGCGCGCAGCAGACGCGCGAGCACCGCGGCGTCTTCCAGACCTTGGCACGCGCCCTGCCCAAGGTTCGGCGTCATGGCGTGCGCCGCATCCCCGATCAGTACGACCTTGGTGTTGTGGTAGTTCGGGAGCGGTTTCGCGAGCTCGTGGATGGGTAGGTACTGGATCGACGTCTTTGGGGTTGCGCGCAGTAGCGCGGGGATCGGGTCGTGCCACTGCTCGAAAGTCGCGTGTAGTTGGTGGACCGCTTGGGTTCCGGGCTGGGCTTCTGGGCCGGAGGTGACGGCGAACCAGTAGGTGTGGCCGTCGTGAAGCGGGACGGCCCCGAAGCGAGCGCGCGTGCCCCAGGTTTCGAACCCGGCGTCAAGCGACACTCCCTCGGCGATCGCGCGCCACGCGTTGTAGCCGGCGTAGGTCATGCCGGGGTCGGCGAAGCAGCTGGCCCGCACCGCGCTGCGGATCCCGTCTGCGCCCACCACAACGTCGAAGCACTCTTCGCGGCCGTCGGCGAAGGTGACCGCGCCGGTGCTGGCGTCGACGCCCACAGCCGCAGCGGAGGTGTGGACGCGCGAGCTTGGGATGCCTGCGAGCAGCAGCGAGTGGAGCGTTGTGCGGTCGAGCGCGAGCGAGGGGCGTGCGATCTCCGGTGTGATGCGCGTGAGCCAATCGCCGCGCGGACTGCGGATTCCGCCATTCAGTGGCTGCTGCAGCGCGCGGAAATCTGCGCCTATACCTAAGGCGTCGAGGGCGGCAAGACCGTTCGGCGCAAGCGTGATGCCGGCACCGCCGCTGCGGATCTGTGCGTGCTCCTCGTAAATCTGCACGTCCATGCCGCTGCGGTGCAGCGCCGCCCCCAGCGCGAGGCCGGAGATGCCGGCGCCGATGATGCCTATTTCCATGTGGCCGAGTCTAGTTGCGTTGGAGCGGAGTCCGCGGCCGCGGACTTTTCACGCGGGAAGCAGTTTGCATGGATGCTGGTTGCGGATGCTAAGCACAGATTCTGGATACAAAAATGTGCGCCTTTTGTGAATACAAAATATTTAGGTCTACTGCGAGGCTGATTGGGGGACGTAAGCCTGTCGTGCCCGACGTGTTCGTCAAATGTGCCGCAGTAGGCTCGGGCAAGGTGATTGGATTGTACGTTCACGCCGACTTCTAGGCTGTTTACGCTCTACAGTGGGGTTGCATCGATAGCGCATCCAAATACCTGAAGTGGTGGATCTTCGTGTCTGAGACCGGGAAACACCGACACAACGAACACTTTCCTGCTCTGTTTCCGGACCGGGTCGGGAATCTTGAGTCAAACGCACTCGCTTCGCCGCTCACCCCCGGAATAAGTGGGCTTCAATATGTGTCATGCGAAGGGTAGACCTCTTGAATACTCTGATCCCTGCCTTGAAAAGCTTGGAGTTTTGCTAGGAATCCCTTGCTGAGGTTTCGATGGGATCGAGAGGACAAGGAAATGAGCACATCGGGAAATGAGCGCCGGGGCTTGCGTCGGAAGCTGATTGCCGCACTGAGCACTGTGACGCTTGCGGTATCGGGCGCGGTAGTCGCGCCTCATGCGGGTGCCTACGTTGAGAAGGAAGATTCCTTCCTCAGCCCCAACCCTGACAACAACGATAATGAGCTGCAGCCGAAGGTGTCGGTGAACGTTACTCCGACTGATAAAGAGGTGCAGCCTGGAGACACGGTGGAGCTTGAGTTCACCGGCTCCTTCGAAGCACCTTTCCCGCCTAGCGGCAGCGTGCCGGCTCCGGGTGAGTCGGACGTCAAAGGGGCGACAATCTCCCTGAAGTTTTCTGACCAGCTTGAAGGGGATCCGCAGATTGACCCGTCGGCGTTTGTCTGGAAGAGCGGCGAGAAACGGAACGCTGAGGTGAAGCCTGCAGGCGGAGGCTACATCGTAGATTTCGGTTACATAAGCGCGAATGACTCCTTCACGTATAAGGTGCCGGTCAAGGTTGCCGAGGACATTGAGCCGGGGACAGAGTTCTCTCCCGCGACGATTGAGGCTACGGCGCGAATCGCGCCCCAGAACCAATTCCCAGGTCGGAATGATGCCCACTTTACCCAGGACCCAAATGATCGCTGCACGCTCATTTCGAAGTCTTCTTACGTGTCTGATAACGGCAACTATGGCGGGTGGCTAAGCGATCTCTGGCTCGGGACCCGCTCCCCGAATGCGGAGCTAGGTGAGGCCGAGCTGAGGTTTTTCGTGGACGGTCAGGACATCACTGCCCAGGTGATGGAGCACGCCCAGCTTCACACTCCGACCTCGCCCGAGCACAAAGATGTGCCGCTGATTATTGCTGCACGCGACGCGGACCTACCGGGCCGCGACTGGCGTCAGGTGTACGACTGGGGCTTCAGACCAAATAACGCGGCACCCAAGGATTCGAAGGGCGAGATTTTTCTACCGCGCGGCACCATTGTTGAGGTCACTCAGCCGGTGACGGATACCTCTCCAGAGTGTGCGGCCGGCGTCGACCCGGTTGTGACTCACGATGTGTATGTTGGCCAAGTAGTCACTGACCAGGTGGCCTTGGAGCACACAAGCAACACGCTTCGCGTGGTAAAGCCGGACGAGAAGCCGACCCCTCAGCCGGAAACGCCAACGGCAACCACAACCAAGACCTCGACCGAAACCACCACGACTACCGCGACTGCGACGACCACAGCAGCGACGACGACGGTGACCCCGACGAAGACCGCACCCACGGTCACGACGACGCTGACAAAGACGGCTCCTGCGGTGACGACCACGCCGACACACACGGCTACCCCGGTCACTACCACCTCCACGTCGACCGAAACGGAATCCAAGACCACGACGACCACCGCTACTTCCACCGAGACGGCGACCGAAACTACCACCGCAACCGTCACGGACATTGCGGGCTGCGACTGCGAGCCGACCACGGTGACGGAGACGACCACGGTGAAGGCACCGAAGCGCGGCACCATCGGTGACCGCGTGTGGCTGGATGAGAATGGTGACGGCAAGCAGGATCCGGATGAGAAGACCAGCATCCCTGGTGTCACGGTGATCATCACGGACAAGGATGGCAACGAGGTCACCCGCACTGTCTCGGACGAGGACGGCAGCTGGAAGGTTGACGTTGAACCGGGCGAGTACATGGTGACGTATGCACCGGGCGGTCATGTCGTGAGTGACAAGAAGCTGATCGAACGCACGGTGAAGATCAAGCCGGGCGAGGAAAACCTCGATATTGATCTCGGTGTGTTGCCGAGCGGTTCCATCGGTGACCGCGTGTGGAATGACGAGAACGGTGACGGCGTCCAGGACGAGGACGAGAAGGGTGTGCCCAACGTCATCGTCGAAGTGTCCCGTGAAGGTGAGCCGAACCGCACGACGTACACGGATGAGCAGGGCAATTGGCGTATCGATGGCCTTGATCCGGAGACGGAGTACGAGGTTCGCTTCATCAAACCTGAGGGCTGGAAGGTCACCGGGAAGGTGCCGGGTGCGACCGACGAGGAGGGCCTGGTTGCAAAGGCAACCCTGAAGCCCAAGGAGTACAACGACACCTATGACCTGGGCCTGAAGGCCGTGAAACCGGATTGCGACTGCGAGCCGGAGACTCCCGGCACGATCGGCGACCGTGTGTGGCTGGATGAAAATGGTGACGGCAAGCAGGATCCGGATGAGAAGGTCGGCATCCCTGGCGTCACGGTGATCATCACGGACAAGGATGGCAACGAGGTCACCCGCACCGTGACGGACGAGGACGGCAACTGGAAGGTTGACGTCACTCCGGGCGAGTACACGGTGGAGTACCTGCCAGGCGATTACACCCCGTCCGACCTGGGTCAGGTCAAGCGCACGGTCACGGTCAAGGAAGGCGACAAGCTCCTCGACGTCGACCTGGGTGTGCTCCCGAAGGGCGCCGTTGGCGATCGCGTCTGGAACGACAAGAACGGCGACGGCGTCCAAGACGAGGACGAGAAGGGTCTTTCCGACGTCACCGTGCAGGTCATTCGCGACGGCGAGCCGACCCGCACCACCACGACTGACCAGGACGGCAACTGGTTCATCGAGGGGCTCGACCCGAACAAGGAGTACGAGGTCCGCTTCATCAAGCCGGAAGGTTGGGAAGTCACCGGCAAGGTGCCGGGTGCGACCGACGAGGAAGGTTTGCTTTCCAAGGTCATTCTGAAGCCTGGTGAGCGTAACGACTCCTACGACCTTGGTCTGCACAAGACCAAGAAGATCGTGGAGGAGGAGCCGACGGTGCCGGCCACCCCGACTCCGGGCGTGTCCTCCGCGCCGGGCGGTGCGTTTGAGCGTTGTGTGGCCAACGCGGTCGCCTCGCCGATCCTCTACCTGGTGCCGGTGGCGCTGCTCGCAGCGGTCGGTGGCCAGGTGGGCGCGCCGTACATGGACGTGATCAACCAGCAGGTTGCGCAGATCAACGCTGAGATCCAGGCGCAGTTCAGCCGCAACACCCCGGACTGGGGCACTGGCAACCGTGGCAACGACAATGACCAGTTCGGCGAGCTGCGCGCGCAGATCGACGCTGCGAACCGCCAGCTGCAGCAGCTCGCAGCCGACCCGAACGTTCGACAGGTCGGCACCATCGCCGCCGCGATCCTGGGCGTAGCTGCCCTGGGCGGCGTGCTCTACGACTGGTGCTCGAACGAGAAGGGTGAAGCCTTTACTTCGCTGAAGGGCTCGTCTTCTGGCAAGCAGGACTAAACCCTTCCTCCCCAACCGGCCCGGTGCGCAATGCACCGGGCCGGTTTTGCGTGAAACCGGTGCTTGCCCGGACCCGCCGCCTCGCCTAAGCTCACTTAAAGTCATGATGACTATAAGTAAGGAGAGCGCATGTTCGGCTTGCAAAGGCTCAACGTGGCCGAGCGCCAGAGGCTCGGACCGATGGTGGCGGTGTCCACAGTCGCGTTTGCGCTGCACAACCCAACTGGAACGCCCACCACACTCAACGCAGACAGCGGGCTGTGGATCCCGCTGGTGCGCCGCGTGCGCGCCCCGTTCCGCGGGGCGTGGGCGCTGCCCGGCGGGCCGACGCAGTGGAACCAGACGTTGGGCGAAACGGCGCGCGAGACGCTCGTTGCGGCCAGTGGTGCCACGCCGAACTACCTGGAGCAGCTCTACGCCTTCGGGTCGGTGGAGCGCTCCGCGGAGGCGCAACGCATGGTCACCATCGCGTACTGGGCGCAGTTTCGGCCCCAGGATTTCGCTGGCACCGAGCTTCCCGACGACCCCAACATCGCCTGGTGGAACACGCGCGAGCTGCCGGAGCTGGCCTTCGACCACGCGGAGATCATCCGCACCGGGATCGCGCGCCTGCAGAAACGCGCGGAGCAAACCCTGATCGCCCACCGCTTCCTCGACGAGTCCTTCACCCTCACGCAGCTGCGCCGGGTGCACGAGGCGATCGGGGGGAAGGGTCTGGATCCGGCGAATTTTCGTCGGCAAGCATTGGCGAGCGGGGAGCTCGAGGCCACCGGCACCACAGAAGCCGGTACCAAGCACCGGCCGGCGAAGTACTACAGATTCATGAGCGAGAAAGAGTAAGAACCATGCCTTCAGTTGCCGATTTGATTACGCGCAAGGCGGCCCAGGAAGCCACCTGCGACACGGAGCTGCCCGCCGAGCCGTGGCAGACCGCCCAGAACGCCTCCTACGGGCCGGGTGCCTCGCGCGGCGACACTTTCGCGCCACTGCCCACCCCGCAGGCACCGCTGCCGGCGCGGTACACACAGGCGGGCCCGGAGGAACTCGACGCGATGATCACCGCGGCGAAGGACAAGCTGGGTGACCGGGTGAAGATTCTGGGGCACTTTTATCAGCGCGATGAGATCGTGAAGTTCGCGGACTTCATCGGGGACTCTTTCAACCTCGCCCAGCAGGCGAAGGCGCACCCGGAGGCTGAGGCCTTCGTCTTCTGCGGGGTGCACTTCATGGCGGAGACCGCCGACATCCTCTCCGGCGCGGACCAGGCCGTGGTGCTGCCGAACCTCAACGCGGGGTGCTCGATGGCGGATATGGCCAACCTCGCGCAGGTCGAGGCGTGCTTCGAGCAGCTGCACGAGGCGCTGCCCGGCGAGGCGATCGTGCCGGTGACCTACATGAACTCGGCCGCTGACATCAAGGCGTTCTGCGGCCGCAACGACGGCGTGGTGTGCACCTCCTCGAACGCGGCGACGGTGCTCAAGGAGGCGTTCGAGCGCGCCGAGCGCGTCGTCTTCCTGCCGGACCAGCACCTAGGCCGCAACACCGCGCGCGCGATGGGCATCACGGATACGCAGATGTGCATGTGGAACCCGAACGAGCCGCTCGGCGGCAACACCGCAGAGCAGCTCGCGCAGGCGAAGGTGATTTTGTGGAACGGTTTCTGCTCCGTCCACCGCCGCTTCACAGTCGAGCAGATCGAAAAGGCGCGCGCGGAGTACCCGGGGGTGCACGTCGTGGTGCACCCCGAGTGCCCCGCGCCGGTTGTCGACGCCGCCGATTCCTCCGGTTCCACCGAAGTCATCCGCCGCGTGGTGGAGAACTCCGCCCCCGGCGACGTGATCGCCATCGGCACCGAGATCAACATGGTCAACCGCCTCGCACAGCAGTACTCGGACCGCACGATTTTCTGCCTCGACCCGGTGGTGTGCCCGTGCTCGACGATGTACCGCATCCACCCGGCCTACCTGGCGTGGGCGCTCGAGTCGCTGCTCGCCGGCCGGGTGGAAAACCGCATTGTGGTGCCGGAGGACACGGCGGCCGACGCACGCGTGGCGCTCGAGCGGATGCTGGCGGCGAAGCCATGCTGACCCCGGAGCTCATCAACGCCGCCGTCCACGCCGCCCTCGCCGAGGATATGCCGTGGGGTGATGCGACCGTCGAGGCCGCGATTGCTCCCGACGCCCGCCTGCGCACCGCGCTCGTCGCCCGCGAGCCGGGCGTCTTCGCCGGGGGAGAGGTGGTCCGCGCGGCGTTCACGGCCACGGACCCGCAGATCACGGTCACCGAGCTTTCGCCGGACGGCACGCATTTCGACGCCGGCCAGCGCCTCGCGCTCATCGAGGGCCCGGCCCGCGGCATCTTGAGCGCGGAGCGCGTCGCGCTGAACTTCGCGCAGCGGATGTCGGGCATCGCCACGCTCACCGCCCGCTACGTCGCCGCAGTCGCGGGCACGGGCACCCGCATCGTGGATACGCGTAAGACCACCCCTGGCCTGCGCGCCTTTGAGAAGCACGCGGTGCGCGCCGGCGGCGGCCACAACCACCGCTTCAGCCTCTCGGATGCGGTGATGGTCAAGGACAATCACCTCGCCGCGCTCGGTGCCACGAGCCCGCGCGGCATCACCGAGGCGCTGCGCACGATCCGCGCTCGCGTCAGCCACACCACGCACATCGAGGTCGAGGTCGATTCGCTCGCGCAGATCGAGCCGGTGCTCGCCGCGGGCGTCGACAGCATCATGCTGGATAATTTCTCGCCCGCCGAGCTGCGCGAGGCAGTGTCGCTTATCGACGCCCACGTGCCCACCGAAGCCAGCGGCAACGTCAACCTCGACACCGTCGCCGAGCTCGCCGCCTGCGGGGTGGACGTGATCTCGGTGGGCAAGCTGACCCACAGCGCCCGCGCGCTCGACCTGGGCCTCGACAGCGTCGATGAGGTCGCAGACGAGTGAGCGCCTACCTCGACGCCGCCGCCACCGCCCCGCTTGCGCCCGAGGCCCGCGCCGCGATGCTGCAGGTCTACGACACTGCTTGCGCCAACCCGTCGAGCGTGCACTCCGCCGGCGAGCGCGCCGCGAAAGTCCTCGAGTCGGCCCGCGCCACGATCGCTCACGCTTTCGGCGTGCACCCGGCCGGTGTGGTGTTCACCTCCGGCGGCACCGAGGCCAACAACCTCGGCATCATCGGCCGCGCGCTGGCCGCCCCGCGCGGCCGCCACATCATCACCTCAGCGATCGAGCACTCCTCGGTCCTTCAAAGCTGCGCCGCGCTCGAAAGGCTGCACGGCTTTGAGGTGGACTACGTGCCCGTCGACAAGCATGGCCGGATCGCACAGGCCGACCTGGACCGGCTCCTGCGCCCGGACACCACGCTCGTCGCGCTTGGCCTGGCCAATAGCGAGGTCGGCACGGTCGCCGATGTGCCAGAAGTCCCCGCGCAGGTGGCGCTGCACCTCGACGCTGTGCAAGCGGCCGCGAACCTACCTGTCGACCTTGCCGCGGGCGGCTGGCCGGGCCCGCGCGCGACCACGGTGGCGCTGGCCTCGCACAAGTTCGGCGGCCCGGCCGGTGTCGGCGCGCTGCTGCTGCCGCGCGACGTGCCGCTCGAACCCGTCATCTTTGGTGGCGGCCAGGAGGGAGGGCGCCGCGCCGGGACCCAGAACGTGGCGGGCATCGCCGGGTTCGCCGCGGCGGTGCAGGCGCAGCGAGAGCGCGCCGGGCAGCGCGCGCTGGAGGTGATGGCGTCGCGGGATGCGTTGATCGTGGGCGTCGAAAAGCATGTGCCCGGCGCACGCCTGACGGGGCACCGCACTGAGCGGCTGCCCAACCACGCGTCCTTCGTCGTCGATGGCATCAGCGGCGAGGCACTGCTCGTCGCGCTCGACGTCGCGGGCTTCGCCGCAAGCTCCGGCTCGGCCTGCCGGGCGGGCGCTGCTGAACCCTCGCCCGTGCTCACCGCGCTCGGCTACTCGCCCGAACTCGCCCAGTCCGCGCTGCGCTTCAGCCTGCCCGCGCCACTTCCGCAAGACACGATCGACGCGATCGTGCGGGTAATGTCTAAACAATGACTACCTACCCGCGACCTCTGCACGCGGGCGACACCATCCGCGTGGTCGCCCCCTCCCGCTCCCTGACCTATGTGGAGCAGGGCGAGGCCGGGTTATACGTCAAGAACCTTGCTAATCGACGCCTCGCTGACCTGGGCATCAGCGTCACCTTCGGCGCAAACGTGCGCGAGTCGGACATGTTCTGGTCCTCGTCGGCCGAGTCGCGAGCCGCCGACCTGCACGATGCGTTCGCAGACCCGGAGGTGGCCGGCGTCATGAGTGTGATCGGCGGGTTTACCAGCAACGAGGTGTTGCCGCACTTGGACTTTGATTTGATCGCGGAGCATCCGAAGTTTCTGTGCGGCAACTCGGACATTTCGGCGATCGCCAACGCGATTTACGCGCGCACCGGCATGGCCACCTACATCGGACCGCACTGGTCCACCCTCGGCATGCGGGATCACTCCGAGCTCACGCGTGATTGTTTTGCCACCGCCGCGTTCGGGCTGGGTCCGATCGAGTGGCAGCCGGGCACCTGGTTTACCGACGACGATTGGTTCATCAACCAGGACGCCCGCGTCCGCGAGCCCGACGACGGCTGGTGGAGCATCCAGGAGGGCGAGGCGCACGGCGTTGCGCTCGGCGCGAACCTGGGCACGCTTGGGCTGCTCTCCGGCACGGAGTTCATGCCCTCGCTTGAGCGCGCCATCTTATTCGCCGAGGTCACCGGCAAGTACAGCGTGATGGATTTCCGCCGCGAGCTCGTCTCGCTGCTGCAGCTTCCCGACGGCGAAGGCATCGAAGGCGTGGTCATCGGCCGCTTCCAGACCGCGAGCCGGGTGGACCGCGCGATGCTGGAGGAGACGATCGCGTCGATCCCGGAGCTCGAGGGCAAGCCGGTGGTGGCCAACGCCAGCTTCGGACACACCAATCCGCTGCTCACCTTCCCGGTTGGCGGCGCGGTCGAGCTGGCGGTGGGCGAGGCTTCCGCGCGGATCTGTTTCCCCCGGGTTGAAGGGTAAGCGAGCAGTGCAACGCTGGGCCTTCTTCGCAGTGATTTCCACCGGCCTGCTCATGATCGGGCTGGACAACTCGATTTTGTACACCGCCATGCCGGCGCTGAGCGCGCAGCTGCACACGACGCCTGCGCAAGCTCTGTGGATCATTAACGCCTACCCGCTCGTTCTTTCCGGCCTGCTGCTCGGTACCGGCACGCTTGGCGACAAGCTCGGGCACCGCCTCATGTGGCTTGTCGGCCTCGTCATCTTCGGCGTCGCCTCGCTTGCCGCCGCGTTCGCACCGAGCGCGTGGGCGCTCGTGGCCGCACGCGGCCTGCTCGGCTTCGGCGCCGCGGTGATGATGCCCGCGACGCTCGCTCTGATCCGCCTGACCTTTCCCGACGAGCGCGAGCGCAACACCGCGATCGGCATCTGGGCGTCCGCCGCCGTCGTTGGCGCGGCGCTTGGCCCCCTGGTTGGCGGCGCGCTGTTGGGCCGCTTCTGGTGGGGTTCCGTCTTCCTCATCAATGTGCCGGTCGTGGTGCTGGCGTTGTGCGCCACGCTGGCGCTTGCCCCGGAGAACATGCCGAACCCGGCGAAGCGCTGGGACGTCATCTCCTCCGCCTACGCCCTATTCGCGCTGTCCGGGCTAACCATGACGATCAAGAGCGTGGCGAACCCGGACCGCTCGGTGCCGCTGACGGTCGGCGCGGTCGTCGCCGCCGTCGTCGCTGGCTGGTTGTTCGTTCGCCGCCAGTACCGGCTCGACGACCCGCTGCTCACCTTCGACATCTTCCGCTCCCGATTGTTTGCCGGCGGCGTTATCGCCGCGGCGGGCGGCATGTTCGTGCTCGCGGGCGTGGAGCTGATGACGGTGCAGAAGTTGCAGCTGGTCAGCGGGTTCTCGCCGCTGCACGCGGGCGCGGTCATCACCGTGATGGCGGTCGCGGCGTTCCCGGCTTCCATCCTCGGCGGAGCGAACCTCCACCGCGTCGGCTTCCTGCCGCTGATCGGCGGCGGCTTTCTCGGCGCCACCGTGGGCACCGCGCTGCTCGTCGCCGGCGACTCCGCCGAAGGCCTCGCCCTGGAGCTCCTCGCGCTGGTCGTCCTCGGTCTTTCCGCTGGTTCGGTGATGAGCGTCAGCTCGATCGCGATTATCGGCACCGCGCCTGCGCACCGTTCCGGCATGGCCGCGGGCGTGGAGGAGGTCTCCTACGAGTTCGGCACCCTGCTTACCGTCGCCGTCACCGGTTCGCTGTTGCCGCTGTGGTTCGAGCGCGGTTTCCCGCAGGGCATGGAAGCGCTTTACGACGCCGCGCCGAACCCCGCCGCCGTCGCCGCCTACACCGACGCCTACCACTCGGTGCTGTGCCTCCTCGCGGCTGCGGCGTTGGTATTTTCCGCCGCGACGTCGTGGTGTTTCCGCGACAATCCTAAATAAGTCCAACTTTAGTCGGAGAAATGCTAGGTTGAGGGCATGCCGAGAAACTTCAGCCCGCACACCTGGCACAGGCGCGTCTCGCGACCGGTGACCGTCTGGATGGGCATCTTCATCCTCATCGGGCTGACGCACGTCCTGTTCACCGAGCCCGGCTGGCTGCTCATCCACGTCTTCACGCTCGGGATCCTCACCAACTCGATCGTGGTGTGGTCGCAAAACCTCACCGAGCGCTTCCTGCAGCAGCGGCTTCCCGACGACGCCCGGCCCGCCCAGCTGCACCGCACCTGGGCCCTCAACGTGGGTATCGTGCTCGTGCTCGTCGGCCAGGTGCTCACCGTTTACCAGGTGACCTGGGCGGGTGCCGCCATCGTCGTGGGCGTGCTGGCCTGGCACGCGTGGCTGCTTTACGCGCAGGTGCGGCGCGCCGGCCGCGGCAAGCGGCATCGGGCGGTCGCGCTTGGCTACGTCGCCAGCGCGGCCTGCCTGCCCGTCGGCGGCGTGTTCGGAGCCGCCCTGTCCTACGGGCTGCCCGGCGACTGGCAGGAGCGCGTGCGGCTGGCGCACCTGATTGTCAACGTCGGCGGTTTCGTCGGCTTCGCCGCGCTCGCGTCGCTGACCGTGCTCTTTCCCGCGATGTGGCGCGTCAACGGGATGCACGACCGGGCGGCCACCTCGCTGGGGCTCGCCGCCGTCGGTGTGCTCGTCGCGAGCAGCGGTGCGCTTGCCGACGAGCACCTGCTCACCAGCGCCGGCCTCATCGTCTACCTCGCCGCGTGGCTGTGGACCTTCCACGGCTTCGTGGTCAACGTCCTCGACGTGCTACGCGACCCCCGCGACCGCGTGACCTACCCAGGCTTAAGCGCATTCGCGGCGCAGCTGTGGTTGATCGCCGCGCTGCTGTGGTACACCGTCCGCCTCGCCGTCTCGGGTGAGCTACCGGAACTGCCGACGCTCGCGCTTGTCCTCGGGTTCGCCGCCCAGCTCCTCATCGGCACGATGAGCTACCTGCTGCCCACGACGATGGGCGGCGGGCCCCGCGCGGTGCGCGCCGGGCTGGCCGAACTCGCCCGCGCATCGCTGTTTCGCGTGGTCCTGTTCAACGGCGCGCTTGCGTGCTGGATTTTCACCGACAACTCGTGGTTGCGCGTGGCGATGAGCGCGTGCTGCTTCGGCGTCCTCGTCGCCTTCCTGCCGCTCATGGTGCGGGCGGTGCGCGCGCAGAAGGCCGTACTCATGGCTAAACAGTATTAGACGCAAAAACTTGCCCGCCGGTTCCGTGATCCGGGCAAAGTGGGAGACTTCTCACAAACCGTCATTTGTGCTGGTCAATCGGCTAGTGTGGCTGGCATGAACGCCCTTGCCACTCTTGCCCAGTTCGACCGGAGCGGTTTCGAATTCGTCGCCGCTGCGGCGGGCAAGTCTGCCCGCGAGCTCGCAGCCGAGGGCATCCAGTACGACCGCGCGAAGCAGTTGGCCGCGGCGGCGCGCACCCTGTGTGCAAACACCTCGCACTCGCGCTACCAGCAGCGCGCGCACGACGGGGCGCGCGAAAATGGGCACCGGATCGAAACGCTGGCCTACATCGCGCGCACGGCGAATTCGATCAAAGATGCGACGAAGCGCTGGCACTACATCGACACGCTGTGCAACACGGCCGGGGACCTGTCGTGGATTCGGAAGCGGGCGGCGGCGCTGAAAGCGGAGCTGCAGCCGCCTGCCCCGCGCACCGCGGCCGCGCGCGTCAAGCACCACGGCGATGGCTTAGCCACGCTGCGCGTTACCGGCCCAGCCCTCGACGTCCAAGCAGCCTACGACGCGGCAAAACACGACGTCGCCGGCTGGCTCGACCGGGATTGCCCGAAAGCTGACTACCTGGTCAAGCTGAGCGTGAACCTGGACCTGGGCGACTACGAAAAGATCGTTGCCGGCGCCGGCAGCGACGTGACGGTCCGCTTCGCCAACGGGGTCGTCATGTCCGGCGAAGAGTTCGTGCGCATGAAGTTTTCGCAGTTCGGCCACATCATCCTGATCGGCGCGATGGACGGCCCCGTCAACGCCTACGACATGCGCCTGGCCACGGAAAAGCACCGCGAGATGATGCTCGCCCATGCCGCCACGTGCACGTGGAAGGACTGCGACGTGCCGGCTTCGCGCTGCGACGCCCACCACATGACCGAGCACCGCCATGGCGGCGAAACGGTGGTGAGCAATCTCGGCTGGCTGTGCCGCTACCACAACTACCAGGCGGGGCGCGCCACCCGTGGGCACACCGAGCGCCGCGGCGGGCAGATCGTCTACGTTTCGCCCTCAGGACAGGTCACGCCCACCGGCACCGACCACGTCGCCCGGGCTAGTTCGCGTGAACCACGAACTGGCCGCGCTGGCCCTTCTCCGCCTCCGTCATGAGGTGGTTGACAAAGGTGTAGGTGCCCGGCTCGTCGAAGGTGAGCTCGACAAACCCGCCCTGTGCGGCGAGCAGGTCGAGGGCTTGGGAGCCGGTGTCGTGGGCGTCGTGAAGCGAATAGGTGCCCTCTTTGTAGACGGTGTCGAAGATTTCGCCGACGACGTGGAAGCTCAACGCGGTGTCGGGGCCTGCGTTGAGGAGCCACACGCGGACAGTGTCGCCGACGCGCGCCTCGATGGGCCGCTCGACGTATTGCGCGGGGTGGTCGTTGAAGGCGGTCGCGGGCTCGGCACCGTAGATTTCGCGCGCGACGAGGAGGTATTCGCCGTCGACGGGCGAAAGCTCGGGCGGGTCGATGACCACGGCGCCGACCATGCCCATGCCGATGTGCTGGCTCATGGGCATCGTGGCGCAGTGGTACATCCAAATACCGGAGCGCCGCGCGGTGAACTCGTAGGTGAGTTTCTCGCCCGGCTGGATGTCGCGCATCGGCTCGTCGGGGCTGATTTCGCCGGCGTGGAAGTCGATGGAGTGAGTCATGTGCCCGCGGTTTTCGATGGTGATGCGGAAGCGATCGCCCACGCGCCCGCGCAGCGTCGGCCCGGGCGCTTGCCCGTCGAAAGTCCAGGTCTCTCCGTCGTCTTCGATCGCCCAGGTGTGCTCGTGCAGCTCGCCGCTGGCTTCCGGCAGCGTCGCGTCGCGCCCTTCGCTTCTCGACGCCTCCTCGCCCCCACTCGTGACCACATCAAAAGTCATGCCCATCGCCTTGTGTCCGGCGATCGTGCACCAGCCCTGCGTGTCCGTATCGAAGGTGCCGAAGTCGTGGGTGACGGTTTCGCCGGGGTCGATGCGGCCGGTGTGGCCGTCGCCGAGTGCGAGGTCGTGCTGCTGGGTATCCGAGTTCGTGATCTTGAGCGCGACGTGGGTGCCGGGTGCGACGTGGATGGTGTCGGGGACAAAAGCCATGCCCTGGATGTCGATCTCGAAGACGGTGGCGTCTTCGCTGATCGGGGCCTGCGTGGTGTCAGTGGGGCTGAACGCGAGCGTGAGTCCTACGACGAGGGTGACGAAGAGAGCGATGAGCCCCCAGGCAAGCTTTTCCACGAAAAGAATCGTACTAAAGTTAGAGATTGATAGCCAGGCTAGGAGTTTAGACTGCGCGCTTCCTATACTTAAAGCAACTGTCTAAGAAGTCCAGCCGTAGGAGGGTGTGAAGCATGGATCGCCGACGGGCGCCGCGCCCCGTGTCTCAGCTCACCGCTGCCGCCGCCGAGTTGAGCGCGAAGCAGCGGGAAGTGTTTCACGCGCTGCAGGAGTTTCCCGACGGGGCGCAGGTCGCCGAGCTCTCGCGCAAGCTGGGCATGCACATCAATACCGTGCGCGGTCACCTCGACGAGCTCATCGAGCACGGGCTGGTCGCGCGCCGGCGGGCGCATTCCGTGGGCAGGGGTCGGCCCTCGCACATCTTCACCGCGCGCGTGCCGCGCGGCACCGAGGTCGTGGGCGAGTACGTCGAGCTTGTCGACATGCTCACGGGGATCATCGCCGAGGGGGACCTGGATCGCGCCCGGGAGATCGGGCAGCAGTGGGCGGCGAAAGCCGGGCGCGACGGGGACCCGCCCGAAGACATCGAGGAGGCCACGGAGGAACTCGTGCGGACGCTGCGCTCGATGGGTTTCGACCCGCGCCCGCGCGAGGACGCGGTAACCGAGACGACCCGCGAGGTGGGCTTACGCGCCTGCCCGTTCATCGGCCCGGACGGGAAGCTACCGGACCGGACTGTGTGCGCGCTGCACTCAGGCTACGTCGACGGCAAGGCGGGCACACTCAAAGTCGAGCTCATACCCTTTGACCGCCTCCACGAGTGCGGGGCGCGCATCACCGAACCGAGCTAGTTGACCAGCCAGTCGTTCGGGCTGAACAGCTCAAAGTAGACGTTGGCGGGCGCCTTGTCGGCGAGATCTTCGCGGATGGCCTGCAGGAAGTTCGCCCCGCCGCAGAGGTAGACGTCGGCACCGGCGACATCTGCCTCGGCGAGGTCGATGCGCTCGCCTTGGTCGCGGAAGGCGGCACGTACTTCGGCGTTGGGAAGCGTGTCCGCGAGCGCGCGGGTTTCCTCGCGCTGCGCCCAGGAGTCCGCGGACTCGTCGGCGTGCAGGTAGGTCACCTTGCGCTCCGAGTTGGTGCGGGCGAGGTGGCCCAAGATGCCCACCATCGGGGTGGAACCGATACCGCTGGAGACCAGCACGACCGGGTTGTCGCCGTCCTGGAGGACAAGGTCGCCGGCGGCGAGGGTGGCGTCGACGGTGTCGCCGACCTCGACGTGCTCGCGGAGGAATGTGGAGACCTCGCCATCATTCTCCACGGCGATGCGGTAGGAGTGCGCGTCGCCTTCGATGATGGAGTACTGGCGGAGTTGGCGGGCACCGTCGTCAAGCACCACGCCCACGGAGGTGTATTGGCCGGGCCGCGGGGCGGTGAAGTCGCCGGTGAGGGTGTAGGTAAACACCGTGTCGGTGAGCTGCTCCTTGGCGGTGACGGTCGCGCGGCGGAAGACGTCGCCGTCGGCCACGCCGTCGGACTCATAGAGCTTGGCCTCGTGCTTAATGAGCACGTCGGCCATGAGCCAGTAGACGGCGTCCCAGGCCTCGGCGACCTCGGGGGTGACTGCGTCGCCGAGGACTTCGGCGATCGCGGCCATGAGGTTGTCGTGCACGATCTGGTACTGGTCCTTGCGGATGCCCAGCGAGACGTGCTTGTGGGCGATGCGGTCGAGCATCATGACCGGGTCCGGCGCTGACGGGTCCACCAGCTGGGTGGCGAAGGTGGCGACCGAGGCGGCCAGGGCTTTCTGCTGCGCGCCCTGCTTCTGGTTGCCGCGGTTGAACGTGTCTGCGATGAGCTCCGGGTGGGCGGCGAACATCTTGGAGTAGAAGGTTTTGGTGATTGTCTCGATGTTCTCGCCCACCGGAGGCAGCGTCGCCTTGATGATTTCGGCGTGCTTGTCGCTGAGGTAGTTGAGTTTCGGGTTGGGCTTTTCTGCGAGGTACATCGGCATCCTTCCTGAGTTGCGTACGGAATAATGCCGATTATAACCGTGGTTATTAATCCTCGAGGTTTTTGGTCAGGCGCGCCTCGTCGTCGCGGCGCTTGCGGCGCTGGAAGCGCGGGGCGAAGATTGCGGCTGCGGCACCGCCGATGATCGCGCCGACGACCATGCCGATCGTGCCGCTGGGCTCGCCGTTGAAGTCGTTGAAGGCGATGCCCGCCATGGCGATCGCGAGGAAGATCCAGATGGGCAGGGTGGACAGCGTGAAAATCTTGGGCGGGCGGGGCCGCGGGGCGTAGTTCTGCATCCACAGCGCGCCGGCGGTCTGCGCGAGCGTGCCGGGCAGTAGGGCGAGCAGCGAGTAGATGGCCGTGCCGCCCGGTAGGACCCAGGCGAGGATCGCCATGATGAACGTGGTGGTGTACATCAGCGTCTCCGAGGTCACGGTGCTGGATTGGTGGAGGATCTGCTGCTGGTATTCGTCGTCGGTGCCCTGGTTGGCCAGGGCGATCTTCTTGTCGCCGTACTTCTTCAACATGGGATTATCCTTCCTGCTCGTCGCCGAAGAGTGCTTCGACGGTCTTGCCGAGCGTGCGTGCGATGTCGAGTGCGAGGTGGACAGAGGGGGAGTAGTTACCTTTTTCGATGTTGGCGATGGTCTGGCGGGACACTCCCACCTGTGCGGCGAGCTCGGCCTGGGAGAGTTCCTGCCACCGCCGCCACTTGCGGACCATGTTTTCGTGTGCGTCGGGCATCAGCGCTCCTTTCGGGTCTCCGTAAGCGCTTATGACATAGTGTAAAGGAAACTAGACAAAAGGGAAAGAGTGGGCGTCGTCAAGCTCAAAGCTCTAGACTGGCGCGCATGCCAACGCCTGTACCCGAATACCTTGACCACCTGCTTGAACACGTCCGCGACGACGACAGCGGCGAGCTCGCCGACTACATCGACGAGCTGGCCGCCGCCGACCCCGAGAAGCTCGGCGTGGCGCTGTGCACGACCTCGGGAAACCTCTACTCAGCGGGCGACGACGACTGCGAGTTCACCATCCAGTCCATCTCCAAACCGTTTGTCTACGCGCTCGCGCTGGAGGAGCTGGGCGCGGCGGAGGTGCACAAGTACGTGGGTGTGGAGCCCTCGGGCGAGGCTTTCAACGCGATCTCGCTGGAAGAGGACACGCACCGGCCCGCCAACCCGATGATCAACGCGGGCGCGATCGCGGTGAACCAACTGATCAACGGCGCCGAGTCCTCGGTTCAGGAGCGGGTGGAAAAGATCCGGGCCTTCTTTTCCAAGCTCGCCGGCCGCGAGCTGCGCATTGATGCATCGCTGGTCGAATCCGAGCTGGCGAACGCGCACCGCAACCTCGCGATCGCGCACCTTTTGCGCGAGTTCGGCATGGTGCAGGATCAGGCGCACGACGCGATCGACTCCTATACGCAGCAGTGCGCCGTGCTGGTGACGGTGCGCGACCTGGCCGCCATGGCGGCCACCCTGGCCAACGGCGGGGTGCAGCCGATTAGCGGCGAGCGGGTGTGCTCGGCGGCTGCGGCGCGGATTACGCAGGCGGTCATGACCTCGGCCGGCATGTACGACGGCTCGGGGCAGTGGATGGTCAACGTGGGCATCCCCGCGAAGTCGGGCGTGGCCGGCGGGCTGATCGGCACGATGCCCGGCCAGCTTGGCCTCGCCTCGCTGAGCCCGCGGCTGAACGAGCAGGGCAACTCGGTGCGCGGGGTGCGAATCTTCCGCGAGATGTCCGCCTCGCTGGGCCTGAACCTCATGGGCGCGGATTACTACACCGCGCCGGGGATTCGATCGGTGGAGCGTCGAGAAGACTGCACCGTGGTAGTGCTGCAGGGCATGATCAACTTCACCGCCGCGGAGAAAATCCTGCACGACCTGTCGGGCGAGCGCATCGTCGGCGGCACGCTCGTGCTGGATGTGTCGAACGTGACCAGCTTCAACAAGGCCGGCCGCCTCTTGATCAAGGAGGGGCTGCGCCAGCTTCGCGACGAGGGCTACGAGGTGAGCATCTACGACCCGGATTCCGCGATGCCGGACTACGAGTTTTCCGACGGCACCAGGGTCCGCGCCATCAAGGACTTCTCCACCACCTTCACCGTGCCCGCCTCGCGCACCGCGGTGTTCAAGGCGATCACCACGCCGAAGGATTGGTGGGACGACCACATCGAGGGCACGGCCGCCAAGGCCGGCGGCGAGTTCCACTTCGACACGGACGACCAGTACGCCGAGTTCCGCGTGGAAGAGGCTGAAGAGGGCGACCGCCTGGTCTGGCACACCGAGTCCACGGGCAAGGAAAAGGAGGACCGCGACTGGGACGACACCTCGCTCATCTTTGAGCTCAGCGACAGCGAGGAGGAAAAGGGCGAAACGCAGGTCACCTTCACCCACCGCGGCATGCACCCGCACGAGGAGGGCTACAAGGAGGCCGTCGAGGCGTGGCGCGAGCGCATCCAGGACCGCCTCGAGCCGCTGATCCGCCGGCGCGAGGAGCGTTAGAGGGTGGCGTTGAGGGCGGTGAGCGTGGCGTCGATAAGCGCTTGGCGACGCGACGCGGGGCAGCCCTCATCGACCCAGTCCAGCGCGATGGCGTCGATGAAGCCGAGCGTGCCGGAGACGGCGATGCGGGCGCGCTCGTCGCTGCGGCCGAGCATGTCGCACACGGCGCGGACGGCGGCGTCGCGGTGCTCGATACGCAGGTGGATCGCCTCGAGCGGTTCCTCGCCGCTGCGGCGGCCCGCAGCCCACACGAAGGGGCGCGCGGCGATGTGGTCGAGGTAGGCGCGCACCGCCTCGGCGGGCTCGGTGAAGGGCGCGAAGTCGAACGCCGTGTCCTGCACAAAGGCCGCATACAGGCCCGGCTTGGAGCCGAAGTAGTGGAAGATGAGGGCCTCCGACACGCCACAGCGCTGGGCGATAAGCTGGGCAGAGACATCGCTATACGGCAGGGAAGCGAAGGTCGTGGAAGCGGCGTCGAGGATCTCGGCGCGGCGTTCCTCGACACTCAGGCGGCGCGTCATGAACT
This sequence comes from Corynebacterium sp. p3-SID1056, assembly GCF_025152525.1. Taxonomy (GTDB): domain Bacteria; phylum Actinomycetota; class Actinomycetes; order Mycobacteriales; family Mycobacteriaceae; genus Corynebacterium. The sequence continues at coordinate 75,731 of NZ_JALXXL010000002.1, read as the reverse complement.
CGAGCCTACATCCCCGTGGAAGGAGCCTACCTCAATGAAACCGCAACTCGCCGACGTGATTTGGTGGCACGTCTACCCCCTGGGCGCCACCGGCGCCCCGATCCGCGACCGGGCAGGCGACGACTCCGGGCACCGCCTGGGGCAGCTGGAGGCCTGGCTGGACTACCTCATCGAGCTCGGCTGCAACGGGCTGCTGCTCGGCCCCATCTTCGAGTCGGTCGCCCACGGCTACGACACGCTCGACCACTACCGCATCGACGCCCGGCTTGGCGACGACGCCGACTTCGACAGTCTCATTGCCGCCTGCCACTCCCGCGGCATCCAGGTCATGCTCGACGGCGTGTTCAACCACGTGGCCCGCACCCACCCCTGGGTCGCCGAGGGCCTGGCCGGCGACACCGACTGGGAGGGCCACGGCGAGCTGGCCACCCTGCACCACGAGGACCCGCGCGTCGTCGACGCCGTGGTGGACATCATGTGCCACTGGCTGCGCCGCGGCATCCAGGGTTGGCGCCTGGACGTGGCCTACTCGGTGCCGCCGGAGTTCTGGCGCGCCGTGCTTGCGCGCGTGCGTGAGGGGTTCCCCGATGTGCTCATCCTCGGCGAGGTCATCCACGGCGACTACGCCGCGATCACCGAGGCGGGCACCCTGGACGCGGTCACCCAGTACGAGCTGTGGAAGGCGCTGTGGTCGTCGATCGCGGACACGAACTTCTGGGAGCTCGACCACGCGATTGGGCGCCACGCGGAGATCGCCGCGCGCACCCTGCCCAACACCTTCATTGGCAACCACGACGTGGACCGCATCGCCTCGAAGGTGGGGCAAAACGGCGAGATTATCGCGCTCGCGCTGCTGATGAGCCTGCCCGGCATGCCGAGCATCTACTACGGCGACGAGCAGGGCTTCGAGGCCATGCGCGGCGAGGGCTTCGCCGCCGACGATCCCGTCCGGCCCCCGCTGCCCGCCACGCCCGCGGAGCTCTCCGAGCTGGGCGGCTGGGTGCTCGCCGAGCACAAGAAGCTCATCGGCGTGCGCCGCCGCAACCAGTGGCTCACCCACGCCGAAGTCGAGGTCTTAGACAAGCAAAACGCCACGATCTCCCTGCGGAGTCGTGGCGAAGACGGCGAGGAAATCCAGACCGACGCGTGGCTCGAGCCCACCTATGGGGTGCGCATCCGCGCCGGCGAAGAAGTCCTCTACGAGTGGCAGGCCTAAAGCGGCAGTGAGGAGCCCTGCCCGTACTGGGCAAGCAGCTGCTGCGCAATGACCGCCAGGTCCGGCAGGCGCACTGTGGCCACGTTGGCCACCGGGGCGTCGAAGGTCGGCACGCCCTGCGGCGCGAGCACGATCAGCGGGCGAGCCTGCTGGGCGGGCTTTGGTGCAGGCTGCGCGGGCTTCGGTGCGGGTTTCTGAGCTGGCTTCTGTGCCGGCTGGGCAGGCTGGGTATTGCCCTGGTTGCCGCCGGTGGTGCCCTTGAGCCCGCAGCGGTTGGCCGCGTTTTCCACGCGCGCGAGCGCGTCGAGGATCTGCGGGCCGCGGCTGTCAAAGCGAGCGATGGTGCGCGCCTGGCGCACCTTGGCGTTGTAGTCGGCGTCGTTGGTCCAGTACTTCTCGGCCTGCTCGCAGGAGATTTCGCCTGCGGGCAGCTTCGCCAGCGCGTCGTCGATAGCGTCGGCCTGGGCGGGTTGGGCGGAAATGAGGGTGCCCGCGACGGCGGCGGACAGAGCGAAAGCGCGAATCTTCATGCGGCCCAGTATGTCACGGATGTGACGGATGTGAAAGGGGTGCGAAAGGGGTTAGGCCTTGACCATCCGCCGCACCACGCTCCGGTACGCCTGCACCGTCAGCTCCACGTCCTCGACGTCCACGTACTCGTCGTGGCTGTGCAAAAGGTCGAGCACCGTGCCCAGGGTGCGTTCGCGTTTGTGCAGCGCGAAACCGTAACCCACCCCGCCCTTGCGGCGCGCAAACCGCAGGTCCGAGCCGCCGGCGGCCAGGGTGGGCACCACGGCGGCGTCGGGGAAGAACTCGCCGAAGGTATCGACGATCGCCTCGTAGAGCGGCCCCGAGGTCGGCGAGACCGAGGCGTCCTCGGTGATCAGGTGGGTGATCTCTACCTCATCCGCCATGTCGCCAAGCGCGTCGCGCAGCAGCTCGTCGATCTCCTCCTGCGTCTGGCCAGGCAGCGGGCGGATGTCCAGCTCCAGCGAGGCCTGAGAGGGCAGCACGTTGATCGCGCCGCCTGCGCGCAGCACCGTCGGCGCCACGGTGAGGTGGCTCATCGCGTGCGAGTAGCGCTCGAGCTCGCCGAAGGCCTCGTAGCCCTCGCCGGCGAGCAGGGCCGCTTCAGTTTCCGCATCAAACTTCCACGCCCGCACGTAGCCGGGCCACGGCTCGTCGGCGGTCACCGGGGGTGTAAGCGCCGCGATGCGCTCGGCCACCTTGCCAATCTTGGCGATCGTCAGCTCGCGCCCGTGCGGGGTTGAGCCGTGGCCGGCGTCCCCGTGCACCGTCAGGCGGCGCTGCGCGGCACCCTTCTCGCCGACGACCACGACCAGCGCGTCCGAGCCGTCCTTCACCGGCAGGTGCGAGCCGCCCTCCTCCGACAGGCAGTTCTTCCAAGAAAAGGCGTCCGGGTGGTGCTCGGCCAGCCAGCCCACCCCGAGACCGCCGCGGGCCTCCTCGTCCGCGCAGCCGACGAACGTTAAGGTGCCGGCCGGCTGCGTGCCGCTTAGGGCGACGTCGCGCACCACTGCGGCCATGGCGGCGGTGATGTAGAGCATGTCGGTTGCGCCGCGGCCGTACACGCGGCCGTCGATAAGCTGGGCCCCGAAGGGGTCCTTGGTCCACTTGGCCGCATCGACCGGCACCACATCGGTGTGTCCGAGCAGCGTCAACGGCTCGGCGTTCGGGTCCGAGCCCTCCAGCGTGAAGGCGATGGAGGTGCGCCCCGGGTGGGACTCGAAACGCTCGACGCGCACGTTCGGCGCGTCCGCGAAGAAGCGCTCAAGTGCGTCCGCCGCCTTGTGCTCCTGCCCGGAATCGGGGGTGAGATCGTTGACACAAGAAAGCTGAATTAATTCTTGTAGCAGCGTAAGTGTCGTCTCTGTAAGCGATGCTGGGGTAGTCAATTTACGCCCGCTTTCTTAAGTTTGACTCATGGGGTAATTTACAGGTGTTGAAACGAAAAGGGCGGCCACGCAACGTATGTGCGCGGCCGGTGTCAAGGATAACGTGCGCGCATTGGCGCACTCCTTGGGCAGAGCGGAGGTAGAGAAGCAACAATGGCTCGCAGGGAGGGCAGTACGGACCCCCGCGCAGTACGAACGCGGAAAGCCTTTCTCACTGCCACGAGGGACCTCCAGCTGGAGCACAAGACCGAAGACATCACGGTCTCTGCAATTGTGAAACGCGCCGGCATGAGCCGGCAGGTCTTCTACGAGCATTACGACGGCCGCGACGCGGTGGTTGGCGCCGTCATCGAGCGCATTTTCCGCCCAGTCATCGAGGAATACATCGAGGAGTACACGCACGGCGACGGCCCGCGTACCGCCATCGCGGTACTGGTCAGCGGCATGTACGAGGAGCGCGACCTGTTGCTCAACGTGGTCGGCGGACCCGCCCTGCCCGCCGTGCTGGCGGTCTTTACCACCCCGGAGCAGCCGATGCTGCGCAGCGCGGTCGATTCCCTGCAGGAGCGCATGGGCGAGATCGACCCGCAGCGCCTGGAGGACCTGGGCGACCTTTTGCGCGCCGGGGCGTTCCGCCTCCTGGTCAAGTGCGTACGCGAATCTGACAGCGCCGAGGAAGCGGCAGCGCGCGCCTCCGCCGTACTCGACGTGCTGCGCGAGGCCCTCTAGCACCATGGCACGGAGGGAAAGCAGCGTCGACCCGCGCGCGGTCCGCACCCGCGAGGCGCTCGTAGGTGCCACCATCGAGCTTTTGGCGACGAAACGGGTCGACCAGCTCTCGGTCTCCGCCATTGTGAAGGCGGCCCGAGTCAGCCGTCAGGTGTTCTACGAGCACTTCCAAGACCGCGACGGTGTGGTGCTCGCGGCCGGGGAGGCCGTGCTCGTGCCCGCCTACAGCGAGTTCGCCGCCAACTTTGTGGGCGATACGAGCTACCCGGAGCAGGTGCGTCGCCTTTCCAGTGCGCTTGAGCCGCACCGCCAGATGGTGTGCCACCTCATCGACTCCCCGGTCCACGCGAGGTTGAACCAGACGCTGTCCAACCTGCTGTTCTCGCCGATCCGCGACGGCCTCAAGGAGCTGCTCGAGGCACAGGGCAAGCACGTCTCCGGCCAGCTGCTGGATGACACGGCCATGTTCATGATCTCGGGCACCCAATACCTGTTCATCAGCGCCTACCGCGACCGGCTCGGGGCAGAAGTGACGGCGGAGCGCATCGAGCAGGTGCGCCGCCTCCTCGCCGGAATTTAAACCGTGCCGAGCGCGGCGGCGAGCTGGTCGAGGGCGTCGGTGGTGTCGGAAAACGACCCGATCTCGCTCGTCGCGGCCACGGCGACGCCGTAGCGCTTGTCGCCGAACGTGGCGTAGCCGAACTGGCGCGACTCCCACGTCCCATCCGGGGTATCGCTCCAGCCTCCTTTGAAGGGAATGCCCAAAGTACCCAGGCCCCAGGCCTGCGACTCATCGACGTGGCTCATCAGATCGAGCACGAAGGCGGTGGTGTCGTCCGGTTCGGCATCAGCAAGTTCCGCCAGGTAGTGGCCGTAGCGCGCCTGGGATTCGACGGACCACTCGCTCATCCCCCACGTCGGGGAGAGCTCTGCCTGCGTGTCCGCCTTGGCAATTTCTTCGCCGACGAGCTTCTCGGCCCCGCCGGCGGCCTCCAGGCACCACCAGAGCTGATCGGTGGAGGCGTTATCCGAGATCTCAATCATGGTGGTCACCAGCGCCTCGCGCGTCGCCTCGTCGACCTCGCAGTGCTCGAGGGCGGCAAACGCCACCGGCACTTTGACGGTGGACCAGGTGTGCAGCATGCTGGTGTCTCCGGCGCGGATGGCGGAGAAGTCGTCGTCGATAAGCACGATGCCCAGCGCGGTGTCGGTGTCGCGCGAGATGGTTTCCACCTGCTCTGCGAGCCATGCCGGGTCCACGCCCAGCTGCTCATCCATCTCGGTCAGCGGGGCGGGGTGTTCCTCGGGCACCTGCTGGCACGCGGAAAGCGCGCCCACCGTGCCCACCGTGCCCACCGTGCACAGCAGCGCGGCGATTGTCCGCTTCACAGCTTCCGGAACTCCTTGCGCAGGTCGAAGCCGGTGTGGCCGTGGATCGACTTGATCGTGCGGTAGTTGCCGGGCTGCGAAATCGTGGTGGTGGTGCCGTGCGCGAGCATGTGCTCCGAACGGCTGAGCTCGCGAATCGCCACCAAGCGCACCCGATCGGGGTGCTCCTGCACCAGGTCCGAATAGAGCATGGGATCGTGCTGGCCGTCGTCGCCCACCAGCGTCCAGCGGATGTTGGGGAAGTCGACGATGAGGTTGCGCAGCGCGACCCGCTTGTGCTCCTGGCCGCTGCGGAAGAGCCCGGTCGGGGTCGGCCCCCAGTCCGTGAGCAGCAGGGGACCGGGCGGGAGCTTCTCGCGGGCGATGAAGTCCGTGAGCGTGTCGTAGGTGTTCCACGCGCCGGTGGAGACGTAGAAGGTCGGCTCGCCTGCTTCGAGCATCTCCGCGTAGAGCTCGCGCATGCCGCGCACCGGTTGGCGCGTATTCGTCTTTTTCACCCAGGAGTTCCAGGCGGCGAGCATGGCGCGCGGCAGCATCGTCACCATGATCGTGTCGTCGACGTCGGAAATCAGCCCGTGCGTGACGTCATCGGCGATGATCTGCACCCGCGCCTCGCTCGGCTCGGCGCTCAACGGGGTGCGCACGGTGGCGGTGTGCCAGCCCGGCTCCAGCCCGTGGTCGAGGAGCAGTACTTCGAGATAGCCGTTGCGGTCCGTCTGCGCGGTGACGCGCTGGCGGCCCAGCTCAACGGTCACGGCGATGTTGGGGACCTGGGTGGTGAAGAACTGGCGGTAGCCGCGCTCCACCTCGGTTTTCGGCTCGCGCTCCGGGTCGGCCATCAACACCCGCCCGAGCACGCGGGCGCGCTCCGAGTTGCCGTAGCCGGTAAAGCCTGTGACCTGCGGTACCCACCCGCGGCGCGATTTCGCCTTCACGTCCACACTGTTGATGCGGTGCTCCGCCCAGCGGACCACGTCTGAAAATCCCATAAGCCAGTAGTCTAGGCGCTATGAATATTGTCGGAAGTGCACACGTGGCCGTCGATACGCTCATCGAGCTCTACACAGCGTCGTGCGAGCGTGCGCGCGACGCGATGACCAGCGGCGACTACGCGCGCTACAAGGATGTGTGCTACCCCAAGCTCTCAGTAAAGATTGACAGCTGGGCGCCGGTGGATCGCTCCGAGCCCTTTGGCTACGTGGATGAGGCCGGCGTGTACAGCGCGGAGCTGTCGCGCCCGGATCTCATGGCCCCGTACCTGCGCTCCCAGCTCGAGGCGCTCACCAGCAATTACGAGTGCGAGATCAGCGTCGGGTACTCGGATACCCGCATCCCGCCGGAGTACATTCGGGGCATCGGTGCCCGCCCCGCGAACGCCCCTGACGTGCCGCGGCCGACCCTCGACGAGGTGCACGACGCGATTATCGACGGCCACTGGGACGCCTTCCACGGCACCGAAAAGCCACTGTTCCACTTCGGCCCCCAGCGCTTCGATTTGGCGCTCGCCCGGCTCGAGCACTACACGGGTATCCAGGTCGAGACGCTGCAGAAGTTCATCCTGTTTACCAATTACGACATGCACGTCACCGAGTTTGTGAAATTTGGCGAGGCGGAGCTTGCCCGCAAAGGTTCGCGCTACACGCGTCTGGTCGTGCCCGAGGGCAACGCGAAGCACCAGATGCCGCGCTACGACCTGGTCACCGATGGCGGCGACGGTATCACCATGATCAACATCGGCGTCGGCCCCTCAAACGCGAAGACGATCACCGACTCGCTGGCGGTGCTGCGCCCGGAGGCCTGGATCATGATCGGCCACTGCGCGGGCATGGACGCACGCATGCGCATCGGCGACCTCATCCTGGGCAACGCGTACGAGCGCAAAGACACGGTGCTCGACGAGCACATCCGCCCCGACTCTCCCATCCCCGCGGTGCCGGAGATCCAGCGCACCCTGGAAAAGGCGGTCTCCAAGATCTACGGCGAGGACACCGCGCTGATGCGCACCGGCACCGTGCTGTCCACCGGCGACCGGAACTGGGAGTGGAAGACGCCGCGCGACCTGTGGGAGTGGCTGCGCGGCTCCACGGCGGCCGCAGTCGACATGGAGTCCTGCACCATCGCCGCCAACGGGTACCGCTACCGGGTCCCATACGGCGCGCTGCTCGCAGTCTCCGACCTGCCGTTGCACGCGGTGCCGAAGCTGCCGGCGGCCGCCCAGGCCTTCTACTCCAACTCGAAGGAGGCGCACGTGATGTGCGCAGTGCGCGCGATGGAGAAGCTGGCGAAGAACCCGCAGCGGCTGCGCACCCGCAAGCTGCGCCGCACGATTGGAGAGCTGCCATTCCGGTAGATTCCTTCAACGACCCGGCTGTACGGATGGCGCACGCGAGTGCGGTGCGCTCCATCGAGCGGGTCGTGCACGAAACCACCGCGCCCACGGACCCGGAGCTTGCGCGCGAGCGGGTCGTGGCGCAGCTGCGCGCCGGCCGCGTCCTGGTGATTACGGGCGCAGGCGTGTCCACCGACTCCGGCATCCCCGATTACCGTTCGGAGGGCGGCCGCCTCACCAAGGGCCGGCCGATGACGTACCAGGAGTTCGCCCACTCGCCGGTACAGGTGCGCCGCTATTGGGCGCGCGCGTTCGTCGGCATGCAGTTCATGCGCGCCGCCGCCCCGAACCGCACGCACTTCGCGCTGGTTGAGCTGGAGCGCGCCGGGCTGCTCACCGGCATTGTTACCCAAAACGTCGACGGGCTGCACCTTGCCGCCGGCTCGCGCAAGGTCATCGCGCTGCACGGGGACATGGAGGAGGTCGTCTGCCTCGACTGCGGAGCGCACCATGCCCGCTCGCTTATCGACGCCCTGCTCACCCAAGCCAACCCCGACTACTTCAACTCCGTCGAGGTCACTGGCAGCATGATCAACCCGGACGGCGACGTGGAACTGCGCGCTACAGACGTCGAGCGCTTCCGCATGATCGACTGCCCGGCATGCGGCGGCCAGCGGCTGAAACCCTCGGTGGTCTACTTCGGGGAAAACGTGCCGCGGGGGCGTCGTGAAGCGGCGCACCAATGGCTCGACGAGTCGAATTCGGTGCTGGCGCTGGGCACCTCGCTGGCGGTGATGAGCGGCTACCGTTTCGTCATCGACGCCCGCAAGCAGGGCAAACCCGTCTCGGTGGTCAACGGCGGGCCGGGCCGCGGCGACCCGAAGGCGACGACGCTGTGGCGCACCGGGGTCGCCGAAGCGATGGACGCGATCCTCGACGGGCTGGAGCTTTAGGCAGTTTTGGCCGAAAAGCTGACGCTCTCTGCGTTGTCCCAGACCTGCTTGTCCAGGATCTTCTCGCGCGTGGCCACCACGGCTGCGACGACGGCCTGGCCGGTGACGTTGACCGCGGTACGGCCCATGTCGATGATCGGCTCGACGGCGAGCAGCAGGCCCACGCCGGAAAGTGGGAGCCCCAGCGTAGACAGCGTGAGCGTGAGCATGACGGTCGCGCCGGTGGTGCCGGCGGTGGCTGCGGAGCCCAGCACGGACACAATCACGATGAGCAGGTAGTCGGTCGCGCCCAGGTCGATGCCGTAGAACTGCGCGACGAACAGAGCGGCGATGGCGGGGTAGATGGAGGCGCAGCCGTCCATCTTGGTGGTCGCACCCAGCGGCATCGCAAAGGAGGCGTACTCGGAGGGCACGCCCATGGACTGCTCGACGGTGCGCTGGTTGACCGGCATCACGCCCATGGAGGAGCGGGTGACAAAGCCGAGCATGGTCACCGGCCAGACGCGGCGCGCGAACTCGACAACGCTGATCTTGTTTGCCGCGAGTACGAGCGGGTAGAGCACGAAGATGACCAGGGCAAGCCCGATGTAGATGGCCAGGACGAACTGGCCCAGGTTGCTTAAGGCCTCCCAGCCGTAGGTGGCGACGGCGTTGCCGATGAGCGCCGCGGTGCCGATCGGGGCGAGGCGGATGACCCACCACAAAACGACCTGGACGACGGAGAGCAGGGACTCGGAAAACTGGATAAACGGCTCGGCAGACTTGCCCGCCTTCACCGCGGCGATGCCGATGAGCAGGGAGACGACGAGGATCTGCAGGACGTTGAAGCTTACGGACTCGCCGTTTGTACCCAGGCCGAGGAAGTTGGAGGGCACGACGGAGTCCAGAAAGCCCATCCAGGAGCCGGTGGTAGACGGCTCTGCGGCCTCGGCGGCGTCGACGGTGGAGTTCGCGCCGGGCTTGAGGATTGCGCCGACGGCGATGCCGATAATCACCGAGAAGAAGGCGGTGATGGCGAACCAGATCAGCGTCTGGGCGGCAAGCCGGGCTGCGTTGGTCACCTCGCGGAGCTTGGCGATGGAGGTGACGACCGCGGTGAATACCAGCGGCGGGATCAGCAGCTTGAGTAGCTGTACGTAGGTGCCGCCGACCCAGTCGAGGAGTCCGGCGAGCCAGTCGTTGGCGACAAATCCGAGGATCAGGCCGATGATGAGGCCGTAGATAACTTGGGCACCGAAGCCGGTGGCCCACTTGGGTAGAGACATGCGCGCTCCCGTTGGAAAAGTGAACAGATCAGTTTTTACTTGCCAGACACTAGCAGGTTGCAATGAAATTACTAATCTGAAAACTGTAGACCGAGTAGTATGGAAACATCTTCTGACTCATCTCAAGGAGCACACCATGGCAGGCATTTACTCTTTCGAAGGCAAAACCCCGCAGATCCACCCGAGCGCGTACATCGCCCCCGGGGCCACCATTATCGGCGACGTCACGATTGGGCAGGACGCCAACATCTGGCCCGGGGCGGTGCTGCGTGGCGACGTCGGCAGCATCGTGATCGGCGCGCGCTCCAACGTGCAGGACGGCGCCGTCATTCACGTGGAGTACGGCCATACCACGGTGCTTGAAGAGGACGTCACGGTCGGCCACCTGGCGCTGGTACACGGCTGCCACGTCGAGTCGGCGTGCCTGATCGGCATGAGCGCGACCGTGCTCTCGGGCGCGCGCGTGGGCGAGGGCAGCATCGTCGGCGGCGGTGGCGTCGTCTTGGAGGGCCAGGTCGTCCCGCCCTTCTCCGTGGCCGCGGGCGTGCCGGCGAAGGTGCGCAAGACCTTGGAGCCGGACACGCGCGAGCAGCGGGTGGAGCACGCGGCCGGCTACGTCGAGCTAGCCCGCCGCCACCGCGAGGGGCTCGCGCAGCACGAGGTCTAGGGCGACGGCGCGGGCGATATCACGCACCACCTCCTGGTGCGAGGGAATCATCCGCAGCGCCGGCGGTTCGGCGGCCTCCTCGCGTACGGTGCGGGCGAAGGGGGCGGTGGACAGCGGGTCGTCGATAAATGCGCTGCCGGCGACGACCACGGTGTCGGGCGAGTATTCGCTGCTCAGCTCGGCGACGAGGCTGCCCAGGCCGCGGGCGCGTTCGTCGAGCGCGGCGCGGGTTCCGGCGGTGCCGTCCTTGACGGCGTCGACAAGCGTGCAGACGTTGGGGGCGCCGATGCTGTCGAGCAGGCCGCGGGTGGTCAGCTCGCGGCGCTGCACGCGGATGGGGTGCACCCCGTCGGCAGTGGAGACCGCGCAGCCGATCGAGTCGTCGGCGAACAGCGCCATGATCGAGGAGGGGGTCAGGTCGCGGCTCGACTGCATCTCGGAGCCAATGATCGCCGCGCTAATCGACGACACCTCGACCGGCACAGCAAACTGCTCTCGCATCTGCCCGGCCAAGTCCACGCCGTCCCAGCCGAGGTTGAGCGCGATGACGGTGCCGTCCTCCGAGACCGTGCCCGAGGTGGTCACGCCGACGGTCGCGAGCGGGCGGTTGAGCCCAGCGGTGAGCCGGTTGAGCCCCGCCATGAGGTGTTGCACCACGTCGTCCTGGCTCAGGTGCGCGACCGGCAGCTCGAGGTCGGTGCAGCGCAGGGTGCGCCCCCGGATGTCGAAGACGGCGATGTAGGCAAAATCTGTGCCGACGGCGATGCCGGCGTGGATGGCTTCGCGCTCGTTGAGCTCGATCGGGATCGTGGGCCGGCCGCGGCCGTTGGCGCGGGCGAGGTCGGTGCGCTCGTTGACGAAGCCGGCCTGGGTGAGTGCGGCAATGGCGCGGGTCACAGTCGGTTGGGAAAGCCCGGTGGCCTCGACGAGCTCGCTGCGAGAGGTGAGCTCTTGGAGGCGGATGAGGTGGAGACACTTCGCCGCAGGGGTGCTCGGATGGGTAAACGGCGCAGTTGTGGAACTCATGTGAATATATTTACTCACTGACAGACCGCTTTGTCCAGTCGGGGGGTTGAGTATGCCGCAAAAGAACCACCTCACCACCTCAAACGCCGATCTAGACAGCTTGGTTTGTTTTGCGGCGGATCGTCATCAAAAGCCCAGTTGGGATAGACTGCCCTCTCATGACTGATCCACGGAACGAGCGCGAGCCTTCGCTTCTCGACGCCACGTGTGAGGACTTCGTCTACGACTACGCCGAACTCACCCCCACCATGGGCACACAAATCGGGCTCGAGGGCTTCGACACCGAGCTGGAAGACTTTAGCCCCGAGTACTGGGACGCTGTGGCGGACCGGGTCCGCGACCTCATCGCGGACGTGGACGCGCTCAACGACTCCACCGACGCCTCCGACGACGAGGACGACTTCGACGACGTCGACCGGCTCACCGCCGCGATCCTGCGCGACCGGCTCTCCTTCCAGCTGGAGCTGCACCACCGGGGCGAGTTCCTGCGCCGCCTGAACAACATCGACTCCCCGGTGCAGACGATCCGCGACTCCTTCCTGCTCATGCCGAAGGTCACCGAGGAGGATTTCGAGCACATCACCGCGCGGATGGCGAAGGTGCCGGCGGCGCTACGCGGCTACAAGGAGTCGCTGACCGAGGCGGCCAACAGCGGCAACGTCGCCTCGCACCGCCAGATCGACGCGGTGATCAACCAGTGCGAAAGCCTCGGCGAGTCCGGCTCCACCCTGGACTACCTGGGCATCCCGGTCGGCTCCAAGGTGGTCGAGGAGGCGAAGGAGGCCTTCGCTTCCTTCGCCGACTGGCTTTCCACCGACCTCTCGCCGCAGGCGAAGCACGAGGACGGGGTGGGCCGCGACCGCTACGAGCTGTTTTCTGAGTTCTTCCTCGGCCGCGAAGTCGACCTCGACGAGGCGTACTGCTGGGCGCGCGAAGAGCTGGCTCGTACCGTCGAGAAGCAGGAGGCGCTTGCGAAGTCGCTCTACGGCGCGGACACGACGGTGGCGGGCGCATACCGGCGCCTCAACCGCGAAGAGCGCTACACCCTGCACGGCACCGACGCCCTGCTTGCCTGGATGGATGAGGTCAACGAGCGGGTCCGCGACTGCTTCGACGGCACCGAACTCGCGGTGCCGGAGGACCTGCCGCCTGTGGCGACCGCGATCGACCACACCGGCTCCGGCGGGATCTTCTACACTCCGCCGAGCGACGACATGATCCGGCCGGGCACCATGTGGTGGTCCGTGCCGGAGGGGCAGGAGACCTTCCACACGTGGCAGGAGCTGGCCACCGTCTTCCACGAGGGCATCCCCGGCCATCACATGCAGCAAAGCAGCGCGCTGCTCAACCGCAACGAGCTCAACCTGTGGCGCCGCTCCATGTGCTTCAACTCCGCCCACATGGAGGGCTGGGCGCTCTACGCCGAGCACCTCATGGAGCGCTTCGACTGGTTCGAGGACCCCGGCTACCGGATGGGCCTGTTGGATTCCCGACGGCTGCGGCTCGCCCGCGTCATGGTGGACATCGGCGTTCACCTGAAGAAGATCACCCCGGACGGCAGCGGCACCTGGGACGCCCAGTACGCGAAGGCCTTCCTCCGCGACAACTGCGCCATGCCCGAGGCGCACCTCACCTTCGAGCTCGACCGCTACATGGGCTGGCCCGGGCAGGCCCCCTCCTATGCCATCGGTTACCGGGATTGGTGCAACCTGCGCGAGCAGGCGCTCGCCCAGGGGATTGGCGCTGCCGAGTTCCACAGCAAGGCGCTCGCGCTCGGCTCAATGCCGATGGACATGCTCGCCCACGAGGTACTCAACCACTAATTTTCCGCAGAATCTTCGGCAGGTAGCCGGCGAAAACAAGGATGCAGATCAGCCGGATCACCTGCAGTGAGACCACGGCCGGGCTGGTGGCCAGCACCAGCACGGTCTCCAGCGCGCCGGGGCTGGTGGCCAGGTAGCCCTCGTAGAAGCTCAAGCCCAGCCATTTGGCCATGAGCCACCCCATGCCGGAAGGTAGGGACCAAGTATTTACTCCTGCATTTCGGGTGGAGTTGGAAGTTTAGATAGGTGGATACAATAGAGGATAGCCACAATTATAGTGACTAGAGGGTAGACCAGGGTGGTGAGGGTCTTGTCGACAGTGAAAAGCGATGCCATATCGACTAGGCTGTGGACTAGAATACATGGAATGAGACTGCTGCTCTTGTAATAAACCATCGTAAAAATAAAGCCCCAAGCAACCGCAAAAGCAATTTGAATGAATGTATCCAGACTGGCTTGACCCGATAAGAGATTCACAATATGGCCGAGGCCAAAGGTCACCGAGGATACGCTGATCGCAAGGAGTGGACCGTCTCGCTTAAGCAGGGTGCGGAAGAGAAATCCCCTGAAGAGAACCTCTTCAATAAAGCCAATTAAGCCCATGGTTACAAGAGCAAAGGCCAAATGCCTGCCATGATAATGAACCTGCAAGCCTGACCAGAGATTGCCTGTAGCTAGAAAGACTATGGGAATAAAATAGATAAAGAGTTTAGGGTTCTCAGGAAGTTGATTCAATTTATAGTAACTATTTAACCCAAGAGCCATCAGGAAATAAGCAATCACCAGGGATAACATCAAATTACCGGCCATTAATTGAATACTTCCATCCCCATATTGAGCTCTTAGGGGGGTTGACATCAAGACATATAAAATAATCCAGCCAAGAGAGAAGGCTAGGGGGTGGTGGTCATGTAGCTTGATCATAAGATCGTCTCCTATTCTTTGATAAGTTGTTGGTAAAAATCCTCTAGAATCGTCTCGAGTTCAGCCAGATTTGGCTTCATGGCGTTATTCGCTAGTAGACTGGTTGAGGATCACCTCTCGAGTAACTTTAGTGGCTGAAGCTGACGTAGCGGATGTCCGCGCCCACGTCGCGCGCGATCGCCGGCATCAGCGACGCGCCGCCGGGCAAAAGTGACAGCACGCCCGTTTCCCGTGAAACGCCGTGGTTGGCCAAAATTAGGCCGCCAACGAACCCAAGAGAGATCACCACCGCGCCCGCAACCACGCCCGGCAGCAGGTAGGGCAGCGGGTTCATCCCCACCAGCGGCAGCGCCGCGAACACGCCGACGGTGCCGCGGGCGAAGGTGAACAGGTGCTCGTTGACGGGCAGGTCTTCCTCCGTCACCAGCGCCACCGACCCGGCCCCCAGAATCCCGGCGAGAATCCACGCTGCTGGGACCCCCAGATACGAAAGCAGCAGCCCGAGCACCACTGACAACGGTGCTGCCACAAGCCAACGGTTCATGTGGGGCATAGTAGTCCCGTGATCGTTTTCCTCCTCGCCGCGTCTGCGTTCGCCGGCTGGATCGACGCCGTGATCGGCGGCGGCGGTCTCGTGCTCATCCCGGTGCTGATGTCGGCCACATCGATGCCGGCTGCGTCCGTGCTGGCCACGAACAAGGTCGCGGCGATCTCGGGCACCGCCTCCGCCGCCGCCACCCTCGTGCGCCGCGTTGGGGTCCCCAGGGTGACATGGGTATACGCCTTCATCGCGGGTGTCACCGCCGCGCTCGGCGCCAGAGCGGTCTCGCTTATCGACGACTCCGTGGCCACCCCCATCATCCTCGTCCTTCTTATCGGAGTGGGCATCTTTGTCGCGCTGAATCCGAAGTTCGGGCAGGAGGGCGCCGGCATCTTTTCCGGCAAACGTCTCGCCCTCGCCGCGCTCGCTGTGGCACTGATCGGCGGCTACGACGGCATCTTCGGCCCCGGCACCGGCATGTTCCTCATCATGGGCTTCACCGCCGTGTTCTCCCAGGCGTTTTTGCGTTCGGCGGCGATGGCGAAGGTGATTAATACCGCCACCAACTGCGGCGCGCTCGCCGTGTTCATCGCGGGCGGCTACGTGCAGTGGAAGCTCGCGCTCATCCTCGCGGTGGCGAACGTGGTTGGTGCCCAATTGGGGGCAAGGACTGTGCTCAAGGGCGGTTCGAAACTTGTCCGTGTCGCGCTCCTTGCGCTGGTTGTCGTACTATGCGCCCGTCTAGGGTGGCAAGAGTATCTGACACGCATGGGCTAATGTGCCAAAATGCTTGACTATGAGCCGTTTAGATAGTGATTCAAAAACATCTGGTGCGAAGAAGCCTACGACGGAGGAGCGCATCTACGCCTCCGTGCTGCGCATCGCCCAGCAGGAGGGGTTCGGCGCAACCTCTATCGACGCCGTTGTCGCGGACTCCGGCGTAGCGAAGACGACCATTTACCGCCGCTACGCGGACCGCAAGGAAATGCTGGTCGACGCGCTCGACAACATCGCGATTTCCATCCCGAAGCTCGTTGACTACTGCGAGGAAGGCGAGCCGCTGACCAAGGAGGCATTCCGCGACTACATCACGGAGCTCGGCGCGTTCATCGAGGACAACGTGGGCACCCGCGTGTTCGGCTCACTCATCGCTACCGCCGACCCGCTCGTGGTGGCCTGGCGCGAGCGCTTCGAGGAGGCCTTCTACGACCGCTTCATCGAGGACATTGAGGACGCGCAGAACAACGGCACCCTGCGCGCAGGCGTGGACCCAGGCGTGGTCGGCGCGATGGTGGTCGGCGCGGTGATTCTGCGCTCGACCTTCAACGTGGGCAGCCCGACCCTGCTGGCCAAGCGCACCACTGAGGTGCTGTGGCCGGTGATTGGCGTTAACTGAGGGTGAGGGTGCCGTCGATAAGCTTGAGCACGGCGATGACGGCACCAACGACCACAATGCCCACGACGACCCACTCAAAGGCATTGAACAGGCGCTCCTTGTTGCTGATGCGCGTCCAGACGTACGGGACGATGCCCGGGAGCACAGCGAGCGCGCCAAGCAGCACATAGACCGGATCAGCCGCGTAGATCAGCCACAGCGAGTAGATGAAGCCGATCGCGCCGATGGCCAGGTGGCGACGGTTTTCCGCGCGGGTGGTGTCCGGGCCCGAGTCGTCGAAACGCGTGCCAGCGTGCGGGTGGCTTAGGCCCTTGCCGCGCGAACTCAGCAGCACCAGGTACAACGCCGAGAAGATGTACGGCAGCAAGTACATGATGGTGGCCAGCTGCACCATCGCGTTATACGACGCCTCGTTGGCGAAGAAGATAATCACGAACAGCTGGATGACCAGCGTGGACACCAGCTGCGCGCGGAAGGGCGAACCCGCGTTGTTCGTCTTGCCCAGCGCCTTGGGCAAAAGGCCGTCGTTGGCCATGAGCACGATCGGCTCCGCGCACAGCATCTGCCAGGACACGTACGCGCCCAGCACCGACAGGCACAGGCCGATGGAGATGAACACGCCGCCCCACGGGCCGACCACGGCCTCGAGCACCGCGCCCATCGAGTTCTCCGGCAGCGCAGCTAGCTCCGGCTGGGTCAGCACGCCGTAGGAGAGCGTCGAGACCGCGACCAGCAGAAGCAGCACGGAGAGAAAGCCGATGATGGTGGCGCGGCCGACGTCGTGACGCGTGCGCGCCTGCTTGGAGTACACGGACGCGCCCTCGATGCCGATGAACACCCACACCGTGTAGAGCATGATGCCCTGTAGCTGCTGAGAAAATGGAATAGCAGAATTTTCGCCCCAAAAGTCGAGCGTGAACTTGTCCCAGGAAAACCCGAGGAAGGCCACCAGCACCACGAAGCAGAGGATGGGCACAAGCTTGGCGACGGTCGTCACCACGTTCATCACCGCCGCCTGCTTCACGCCGCGCGTGAGCATGGCGAAGATCGTCCAGGTCAATACCGTGACCGCCCCCGCGAGTACCCAATCGTTCTTGAATGCGGGCACGTAGTAACCGATCGTGGAGAAAAACAGGGTGGCGTAGCCCACCTGCGCCATGACCGAGCCCAGCCAGTAGCCCAGCCCACTAGTAAAGCCGATGAAGTCGCCGAGGCCCGCGCGCACATAGGAGTACACGCCGGAGTCCAGGTGCGGCTTCCTGCGCGCCAGGATCTGGAACACAAAGGCGATCGAGAGCATGCCCACGCCGGCGATGACCCAGCCGATGAGCATCGCCCCCGGGCTCGCCACGGAGCCGATGTTCTGCGGAAGGGCGAAGATGCCGGAGCCGATCGTGGAACCAATGATCAGCGAGACCAAGGTCCACATAGTCACTGTGTGGGCACGGGTAGTCATGACCGATAAGTTACCTGGCCCGCCCAGGAATCTGTTAGTTTTGATGCTTTTTTGTACGCGCGGTTGGTGTGGCGCTCCACGGGTCCTCTGGCCACGGGTGCTTGGGGTAACGTCCGCGCATTTCCTTGCGCACATCTTGGTAGGGCCCGTCCCAGAAGCTGCGCAGGTCATCGGTCACTGCGAGCTCCCGTCCGGCGGGGGAGAGCAGGTGGAACAAAAGTTTCCGCCCGGCGATCACGGGGGAGCTTTCTAGTCCAAACGCGAGCTGCAGTTTTACTCGCACGATCGGGCGCCCGGTGGAGTAGTCGACCTTGCCGATTGGCAGCTTTTCCGGCGCCAGTTCATCGAGCCTCGCTGCTTCCGGCCAGGGCAGCTGCCTGAGCAGCGCGTTGCGCATGTTGAGCTGGCTTATCGACGCCCCGTTCGCAAGCTCTGCGATTTCGATCGAGTAATCTCCTTTCGCAACGTCTGGCCACGGGGCCCCAAGCTGCTCGTGCAGGAAGTCGAGGCGCGCTTTGAGGCGCTGGGTTGCGTCGTCGAGTTGGAAATCATCCAAGGTCAGACCCTTGAGCGCCTCCTGGGCCTCCTCCGGCGAAGGCTGCACCGGCGTGGAGCTCAGCTCGATCGCGCCGACGGCCCGGACCTTGCGCCCGCGGACCTTGCCGCCCTGGAGACTCGCGCGCACCGTTTCTGTGATCCGCGCTTCCGGCAGGTGGTAGGGCGCGGCCTCGCGAATGATCGCCCCGCGCGCCGTCCTTTGCACCTCGGCGGCGGCGATCCACTCATCTTTTCCGGCAAAAGTTGCGCGCGTGCCGCTGGCGAGCAGGTACTCGTCGCCGATCTTCTTCGCCACCCACTGCGGAAAGGCGGTCGCGATCACGTCGCCGTCCGGGACTCTTGTCGTTTGCGGCACCAGTCGCGCGAGGCGTTTCGCGTCCATGTCGCCAAGCTTTGCGACGCACACAGCCGCCCCCGAGCCGTATTCGAGCAGCGCCGCGCCAAGCCGGGGGTCCAGCGGGAGTGCCACCAGTTTTCGGCCAAAACTTGTGATCGCGTTGTTTTCATCGAGGGCTCCGAGGTCGCGGAGGGTCGCGTGGGCGTCGGCAAGCGACTGCTCCGGCGGCGGGTCCAGCAGCGGCAGGTCGGGCGAGCCCCACGCCGCGATGGCGAGTGCCGCGCCGGTGAGGTCGCTGGTAGCAATTTCCGGCGAAATGTCGGGCGCGAACTTCTTCAGCTCCTCGCGCGAAAATGCTCGGACGACTTCGCCCGGGCCGAGGCGCCCTGCGCGGCCCGCCCGCTGTTCCGCGCTCGTGACTGCCTCAGAGACCGTGACCAGACCCGTCATCCCGCGGTTGTCGCGTCTTGGAATTCTTGCGAGCCCCGCGTCGACGACTCGCCGCACCCCCGGCACCGTAATTGAGGACTCCGCGACGCTGGTGGCGACTACGACCTGGGAGTCCCCATTGAGTGCCTCGTCCTGCTCCGCGGAAGACAGCCGCCCGTGCAGGGGTTTTGCATCTGCGCACGCACCACACACCAGGTCGACCTCGCGCGCGCCGGGCACGAACACGAGGGTGCGGGCATCACTTGCCTCCGCCAGGCGGGCGACGTGCTGGTAGAACGCGCGGGTACCTTGGATCCGCTCCGGGTGGGGTGCGTACTCGATCTCCAGCGGGTGCGTAACTGCCTCCGTCGATAGGATGCGCGCGCCGATATGTGTAGCGAATGTTGCCGCATCCAGCGTCGCGGACATCGCGGCAAGGTAAAGGTCATCGCGCAGCACCGCCACCTCCATGCACATGGCGAGCAGCAGGTCGGTGTCTAGCTGGCGCTCGTGGACCTCGTCGAGGATGACCGCGTTTACCCCCTCCAGCCCCGGGTCCTTGAGTAGGCGATTCAGGAGTACTCCCGGCGTCACGAATTCGACGAGCGACCCGTCCTTGTGCTCGCCGCGGATGGAGTACCCAACTTTTTGGCCCAAAGTTGAGCCGTCGAGGTGCGCCAGCCTCCTCGCCGCGGACCGGACCGCCACACGGCGCGGCGCGGTCACAATGGTTTTGCCGACCTTGTTCGCAATCGCCGGGGGCAGCAACGTCGTCTTGCCGGTGCCGGGCGGCGCCTGCACCACGAGCGGCCCGGAATCCGGTAGCTGGTCCAGGGAATCCGCTACTGGCAGGCCCTGTCCGATTTTCGCAAGGTCAAACATGAGTTTCCAGGGTAGCGTGAGGGGCATGAGACGTCTCTTCGCAGCGATCGTCCCACCAGATGAGGTCCGCGAGCACCTCATCACCGCCTTGCGCCCGATCAGGGACTTCTCCGGCACCGAAGTGCGCTGGACCGATCCCGACAATTGGCATATCACCTGCGCGTTCTACGGCAGCCAGCCGAACGACGCGGCCGCCGTGAGCGACCACCTCTCGCAAGCGACTGCGTTTACAAGACCGATCCGCCTCCACCTGAGAGGCGCGGGTTGCTTCGAGCGGCGCACCCTGTGGATCGGGGTCGGCGGTGACAAAGCGCAGTTGAAAGACCTCATGGCGGACTGCCAACTCGACCCGGGGCAGTGGCACCGCCAGCGCGCCCACCTCTCAGTCGCGCGGAGAGGCACGAGAACGCGCGACATGCTGCTTCTCGACGACCACGCCCACGCCCTCTCCGTCTACTCCGGCCCCGACTTCACCGTGGATGAAGTCCACCTCATGGAGTCCCACCTCGGCCGGGGCCGCAGTGGCGGGCCGAAGTACGAGGTGGTGGACACGTTCTACCTGCGCTAGGCGGGGAGAAGCTCCGCGAGCGCTCGCTCGACGTAGCTGAGCGGATCGTGGGTCGGCAGTACGTCTTTGGGTTGGAAAGTCATGCCGTACTCATCTTCCAGCGCCGTGATGCGCGCCTTCGCCTCCGCCAAGTCCTGGTCGCGGTCGAAGTTGTCGAGGATGGCGTGACCCTTGGCGTTGAATTCCGCTGCCCGTGCCCGGTTCGCGCGCACGCTGGCGAGGCTGGAGCGCCACCGGGGATTGGTCGGTGTGACCTGCCGGCCAAGCAGCCCGTCTGGTTCGGAAATCTCGTAAGTGCCGTCGGAAAACAGCCAGATGATGTCGCCGGTGACCGGGTCGGGCACGTAGCTCGCCCGCTTATCCGTCTTGAGGTTGTGATGATGCTGGCACAGTGAGAAGAGGTTGCCTGGGGTAGTCTCGCCGCCCTCATCGAAGGGGACGCGGTGGTCCAGCTGGCAGGAGTGTGCCGGTGCGGTGCATCCGGGGTAGACACAGGTGCCGTCGCGGGCGGCAACGTAGTTGCGCATCTCGGTAGTCGGGCTGTAGCCGGGCGTAGAGGCGTTGGCGGCTTCGTCCATGTCCAGCACTTCCGCTCCGGTCTTGGCGATCCACTCGTCCAGCGCCGCCGTGGCCTCCGGGCCAGTCCACCCGTGCCCGGGGAACTGCACCGGGTCGCCAGCTTCGCGACCCTTCGGCGTGTAGCAGTGCAGGACAGGCGCATGAGTTGGCACGACCTCGCCGGTGAGCAGCTTGATCATGGCTTCGGCCAGTGTCACCTTGTGCTCGCGCGCCGCCGCCATGATGCTCGTGCGGCATCGGGCGGCGCTGAGCTCGTTCGTGCTCAGCTGCACGATGGACTGCTCGACCCCGTCCAACAGGAATTCATCGAAACTCACCTGCTCCTGCGAGCGGGAGCGCTCGCGCTCCTTGCGCCGCTTCTGGTCGTAGGCGCGCTCGGGGTCGATCTGGCGGATCAGCTCCCGGATGCGGCGGGTCACCGTGTGACGCTGGGGCATGTGCTGGTTGGTGCGGGTGGGGGTGAAAAGGGAGGTCAACGCATCGTCGATAAGCGAGAGCGCTTCGGGGTCTACCTCTTCCCCGAGCTCGGCGAGGACCCGCTCGATGGCGACGAGGTGCGACATGTCGAGCAAGCGGGAAGCGCGATGGAGGGCTTGCAGGCGCGGGAGGAGGCCCAGCGTGGCGAAGGCGAGGATGCCGCGCTCGACGAAGCCCTTCGACCACGCGGTGGCCTGCTGGATTTGGGTCACGCGCATGTCGAAGTCCTCGATCTCGGTGTCGATGTACGAGGAAAATACGGCGAAATGTGCGTCTCGGACGGCTTGGCCTGCGGAACTTATCGGGTCGTCGGGTCGTTGGGTACGGAAATGGGCTGGCGGGCTTGCGGTTGTGGTGGTCATGGTATTACCCCTTCGAAATGAAGTTTCCTTCAAAGTAGCGCACGCATGTTCTATTCGCAAGGGTTGTAGGACACCTAATTTGGAAATAGGGGACTGCCTGTGCTAACTGGATCGCTTCGCAATATTCCGTTTAACCACAGCGGGTACGCCCGCGGCGAGCGAATCCTCGGGAAGGTCCCTGGTCACGACCGCCCCCGCCGCGACGACGCACCGATCGCCGATGTGCACGCCCGGCATCACCATCGCACCCGCGCCGAACCAGCAGTTTTCGCCGATCGTGATGGGTTTTGCGCGCTCCCAGCCAGCGGCGCGGTCGTCGGGGTCGAGTGGGTGCTCCACCGTGATGAGCTGGCAGCCGGGTCCGAAAAGGGTGCCTGCGCCGATGGTCACGTCCGCGATGTCGAGGATGGTGCAGTTGAAGTTCATGAAACAGCCCGGCCCGAAGTGCGTGTTCGCGCCGTATTCCAGGTGAAGTGGGGCCCACACGTCTGGTGTTTCCCCGTTTGGGAAGATTTCGGCCAAAAGTTCGCGCGTCCGCTGCGGGTCGGTGTTGTGCAGGGCGTTGAACTCCCGGAGGAGTGTCCATCCTGGTTGGTGGTCGGGGAGTGCTTCCGGCTTATACCACGTGTTCGTCATGCGGCTAGGGTAGGTGCATGTTTTTGCTACTCGCCACGTGGATCGCGGCAATTGCGAGCCCGGGCCCGGACCTCTTCCAGCTGATCCGCGTCGGAACGAAGGATCGGCGCGCCGGGGTGCTGTGCGCGCTGGGGATCATGGTGGGCAACACCTTCTGGATCGTGGCGTCGACAGCCGGGCTCAGCGCGCTCGTGAATACATTTCCGCAGATTCTGGCGGTGCTGCAGCTGGTTGGCGGCGCGTACCTCGGCTGGATGGGGTGGAGCGCCATCCGTAATGCCAGTAATCCGAACGTGCCGGCGGCGGCGAGCGTGCGCAAGCCCTTTCGCCTCGGCTTGGCGACGAACCTTTCCAACCCGAAAGCCATCCTCTTCTTCGGCGCGATCTTCGCCCAGTTCAACGCTGGCGCACTTGAAGCGATCCTCCTGATCGTGACTGGCGCGGTCTGGTTCGTCGGCTTTGCACTTTTGGCCGCAAAGTTGGGCGGAGTTATTGCACAGTACGGACACGTGGTGGATAGAGTCACCGGCGCGATCTTTGTGGCACTGGCAGTGTGGATGATTCTCAGCGGCGCGCGAACCATCTTGTTATCCTAACCGCATGGTGGCCCAGAAAGTAGCAGTAGTCACTGGCGGATCTGCAGGTATTGGCGCGGCGGCGGCGCGAGCGTTGGCAAACGACGGGTGGCACGTCGTCGTCGCGGCGCGGCGCCTCGACAAGTGCGAGGTGATCGCAAAGGAGATCGGCGGGGTTGCGGTTGAGTTGGATGTGACGGATCAGGTGAGCGTCGATAAGCTTGCGGCCCAGCTTGAGCGAGTCGACCTGGTGGTCAACAATGCGGGCGGGGCGAAGCAGCTGGACTACCTGCGGGACGCGTCTGACGCGGACTGGGAGTGGATGTTTGCCACCAACGTGATGGGCACAATGCGCGTCACCCGCGCGCTGTACCCGCAGATCAAGGCGTCGAAGGGGCTGGTGATCAACATCGGATCGGTTGCCGGCACGGACGCGTACAAGGGCGGATCCGGCTACAACGCGGCGAAGTACGGTCTGCGCGGCATCACGCGCGCGTTCCGCCGCGAAGAGGCGGAGCAGGGCATCCGCGTCACTGAGATCGACCCGGGCCGCGTCAAGACTGAGTTCTCGCTCAACCGTTTCGCGGGCGATAAGGCAAAGGCCGACGCGGTCTACGAGGGCAAGCTCAACCTCACCGCGGAGGACATCGCGGAGGCGATCCGGTGGGTGGCGAGCCTGCCGCCGCACGTCAACATTGACAGTCTGAACATCATGCCGACTGACCAGTCCGAGCGATAGCAGTTATCATTGGTCATATGATTTTGACAATGACTCCAAACGTTGAAGGCCGACAGATCACGGAGTATATGCGCGTGATCGGTGGCGAAACCATTGTCGGCATGGCAATGTTCCGCGACTTCGCCGGCCGCGTCCAGTCCCAGGAGGGCGAGGTCAGCCAGGCCCGCGACTCCGCGCTCAACGAGCTGTGGAACCGCGCCCAGCAGATGGGCGCCGACGCAGTGGTTTCCGTCGACGTCCAGTACGACACGATCGGTGCCGACAGTGGGCTGCTCATGGTCACCGCTACCGGCACGGCAGTGAAGTTGGCCTAGCATGGATGTCGCAATTTCCGGGGACTCGATCCGGCTCGGCCAGTTCCTCAAACTCGCGAACCTCGTCGAGTCTGGCGGCCACGCAAAGGAAGTCATCGCGGCCGGCGAGGTGCAGGTCAACGGCGAGGTCGTCACCTCCCGGGGCCATTTGCTTAGCGACGCCGACGTGGTCCACCTCGGCGGCACCTCCGCCACCGTCGTCACCGGCGGCGAAGACGCTGAAGACCAAGACTACTTCGACGAACGCACCGCCAACGACGATTTCGACCCGGAAAAGTGGCGCAACCTGCCCTAAACTACGATGGGCTTTTCACTTCTTCAGGTTGGAGGACCCTTTCATGCCCGCTTTCAGTGCCGAGCCCGGAATGCCCTACTGGCAGGACCTGCTCACACCAGACCAGCAGAAATCGACCTACTTCTACTCCAAGCTGCTCGGCTGGGAGACCACCGGCGAGAGCTATCGAGTAGCGAAGAAGCAAGGCCTGCCAGTCGCGGGCATTGTGCCAGGCGAGCCACCCGCGTGGGTGACCTACTTCTTGGGCAACGCCGATGTGGAAAAGTTTGGCGGAAAAGTTGTCGCCTCCTCCGAGGTGTCGCTGGGCCGGATGCACGTGTGCCAGGACCCGGCGGGCGGCGTCTTCGGCCTGATCGAGCCTGCCGGCGAGGAGCAGTTCGTCGCGGCCGGCGAGCCGGGGGTGCCGGTGTGGTACGAGTACAGCGCCCCGAACCTGCAGGCCATCGACTTCTACGGCGACCTCTTCGATTGGGAGATCAAGGAGTCGGAGGGGTACTACCTCGCGATGGAAGGTGGGTCGCCTTTCCTCGGCATGCGCGTGGAGGACAACCCCGTCGGCTGGCAGAGCTTTTTGGGCGTTTCTAATATCACTGAAGCGCGCCAACAGGTCGAAATGCTCGGCGGCAAGGTCCTCGCAGGCCCGGGCGATTCGCCCTTCGGCCCGATGCTCGCCATGCAGGACCCGACTGGCGCCCACGCCTTCCTCGTCGAGGCCCCCGAGCCCGCCCCGGAGGACTTCAGCGAGGCGGACTCGGTGCTCGAGCTCTAGGCGCGGAAAAACTCGGCGAGGTCGCGCACTTTTCGACGGGCCTCCGCCGGCGTCTGGATGTAGTGCGTCGAGTGGTAGGTCTGCGCGCCTTCGATTTTCATCCCGATCGAGTCCTCGGTGCCGACCTGGGTAAAGGTGGGCACATCGAGGCGCACGACTTTTGTGGGAAAAGTGAATGCGACTTTGTCGATATCTTTCGGAACGTAGTCACACCCAGAGGAAAACGCCCACACGGCAACTGTCTTTGCGCCAGAGTTTCGGGCGAAAGCTACGGCGGAACTTGCGTCCCCAACGTCGTCCACGTCCAACACTGTGCACCCGGAAAGCTGCGCGAGTGCTGCCGCTTCCGGGCGGAAGAAGTGGTCCTTTGCAACGTGCGGGCCGTCCCACAGGCTGATGATCCAGGACGCGGAGTCGCCGAAGATTTCCCCCAGCTCGCAACTTTTCTGCGAAATCTTGTCGGTGTAGGCCACGCCCGGCATCGTGTGGTCGACCGCGGAGCCGAGCATGAGCATGGCCGCGTGCGTGATGCGGTCCGGCAGCAGCGCGAGGTACTGGGGGGAATCCGGATCGTAGGTGGACTCGATGTAGCTGCGGAGCTGCTCGAGCTGCAGGTCGTCAGGCAGCTGTCGATCGACGCCGCCGACGTTGAAATTCGGGTCGCCCTGGATGTT
The DNA here is from genome assembly GCF_025152525.1 of Corynebacterium sp. p3-SID1056. Lineage (GTDB taxonomy): Bacteria > Actinomycetota > Actinomycetes > Mycobacteriales > Mycobacteriaceae > Corynebacterium. The sequence goes on along the minus strand of NZ_JALXXL010000002.1, from coordinate 49,907 downwards.
CTCCGGGTACTCGTCTACCAAATCCTCACCCGCTTCTCCGGCGCGATCCACATCTTGGAGCCGGGCTCTACCTCGAACGCGTCGTAGAACTCGGCGACGTTGGCGGCAATCACGTTGCAGCGGAACTCGTTTGGCGAGTGCGGGTCGATGGCGAGCAGCTGTGCCGCCATCTCCGGGCGGGTCTTCGAGCGCCAGACGCGGGCCCAGGCGAGAAAGAGGCGCTGGAACCCGGTGTATTCGCCGTCGAGGTCGCCGAAGGGGGCGAGTGGGCCGTCGTCAAGCGAGCGTTCCTTGAGGTAGCGCTGGTATGCGACGACTGCGATGCCGAGCCCGCCGAGATCACCGATGTTTTCGCCGAGGGTGAACTCGCCGTTGACGCCCTGGGAGCCCTCGCCAAGCACGGACGGGACCAGGCCGTCGAACTGCTCGACCAGCTGCTTGGTCAGCGCCTCGAAGTTCGCACGGTCCTCGTCGGTCCACCAAGAGTTGAGGTTGCCTGCGCCGTCGTAGCGCGAGCCCTGGTCGTCGAAGCCGTGGCCGATCTCGTGGCCAATGACCGCGCCGATCGCGCCGAAGTTCTCGGCGGCGTCCGCTTCCGGATCGAAGAAGGGCGGCTGCAGGATCGCGGCGGGGAAGGTGATGTCGTTGACCACCGGGTTGTAAAAGGCGTTGACCGTCTGCGGGGTGGTCACCCACTCGGAGCGATCGCTTGGTTTGCCAATCTTCGCCAGCTGGTAGTCGTGCTCGAATGCGCTGCCGCGGCGAACGTTGTCGACCAAATGCTCCGGATCAAAGTCCAGGCCGTCGAAGCTGCGCCAGCGGTCCGGGTAGCCAATCTTCGCCTGGAACTGCCCGAGCTTCTCCAGCGCGCGCTCGCGCGTGCCCTCGGTCATCCAGTCCAGCGCGCTGATGCGCTCGCGGTAGGCGGCGAGCAGGTAGTCCACCAGCTCGAGCATGTGCTGCTTGCTCGAGGGCGGGAAATGCTTGGCGACGTACGCCTGCCCAATCTCCTCGCCCACCAAGGACTCGGCGAGCCCGACGGCGCGCTTCCAACGGTCGCGCTGCTCGGTCGCCCCGGAGAGCTTCGTACCGTAGAACTCGAAGTTGGCCTGCCCGATCTCCTCGGTGAGCACGCCGGCGCGGGCGCGCAGGATGTTCCACGCGGCCCACAGCTGCCAATCCGCCAGTGTTTCGGGGCGCAGCATCGCTTCCAGGTCCTCAATGTAGGAGGGCATCATCGCGACGACCTTGCCGTCAGGGAGGCCTGAGGCGCGCAGCATCGCCTGCACGTTCGTCGGTAGTGCATCCACGGTGGTCGGGTTGTAGGTGGCCATCGCGTCGCGGGCGCGCACCACGTCCCAGTGGCTGCCGGCGAGGCTGGTCTCGAGGTTGACGATGCGCTCCGCAGCAGTTGCCGGGTCCAGGCCCAGCAGGTACATCGGCGGCAGGAAGCCGAGCATGCGCGCCACGTGCTCCTTGTAGGCGGAAAGTGTCTCCGCATGCTCCTCGGCGCGGTAGTAGGCCTCGTCCGGCAAACCCAGCCCGGACTGGACGAGGTAGGCGACGGCGTCCTCGGACTGCGAGTCCTTCTCTACCCAGTAAGTGAGCGGAGCCCCGATACCGACCCGTTCAAGCTCCCCGAGCGCGCGGACGAAGTCCTCCACACTTTTCACCGAAAGTTTGGCCAGGTCCGCATCCAGGGGAGTGATTCCTGCTCCGTTGACGGTGTCGGTGTCCATGAAGGACGCGTACAGGGTGGCCCCGAGACTGTCGTCTTGCTGCAGCAGGGCGCGAACGTCTTCTTCCGACTTGTCGCGCAGGGCGTAGAACGCCCCGTCGATACCGCGGTCGGCGGGAATTTCGTGCTCGCGCACCCAGGTGCCGTTGACTAGCTCAAATAAGTCGTGCATGCCCCCACTCTAACGGGTTTAGGCGTGCGAGATAATCCAATCCGAGGCCTCGCGCTGGTCCCACAGGGTGTAGTGGCCGTGCGCGCCCATCCCGCGGAAGACTCCCAGCGAACCGACGCCGAGGGAGCGGAAGAGCTCGTTGAATTGCTGCGCCGGCAGCTGGCCGCTGCGCAAGTTCGTCTTCAGCGCGGGCGCGACCAGCGGGCGGTAGCTTTCCCGGGTGGAGCACACGATGTCGGAGCCGTTGCAGATCTCGAGTACCCGCGGGCCCAACTCGCCGTAGCCGCCCTTGAGCTCGCCGAGCGCGCCTCGGGACGCGGGCGAGGTAATGCGAGAGAGGACGGCCCCGTTATCGCCCTGGTAGGGGTTGGCGAACAGCGCGGCGGAGTCGACGCGCTCCGGCGTGATGGGGCCGTTGCCGTGGGCGATGTCACGCAACAGGCGCGCGGCGATGTCTGCGCCGAGCGAGTAGCCGGTGAAGCTGAAGGTGGCACCGGGACACGCGTTCGACAGGCGGCGCACCGTGCGCACCGTCTCCTTGTACCCGTCTGCCGAGGAGGCGTAGTAGTTGTTCGCCGCGAACGGGGTGGCGTGGTAGGACACCCACAGCGGCTGGACCTTTCCATTGGTTCCCAGCTGGGTGAGGATGCCGGTGAGGAAGACGTTGCCGCCGTGCGGCATCGCGTTCGGGATGCCGGGGGCAGTGTTCGCCCCGCCCGGCACGGCAATGAGGTACTTGTTGGTGCAGCCCTCTTGGTCCACCAGCTGTTCCGTGTTTTCGGAGGGCTGGATCGGGGCGGCGGTCGCGGCAGTCGCTGGGCTGAGCGTGATGAGCGCAGCAGCGACCGCCGCTGCCAGGCGGGAAAGGCGCATGGGGTTTTACTCTTCCGGATCGCGGATCTTCATCGGGCCCGGCGTCCACCAGCCCGATCGGACCACCTCATCGTAGTCGATGTCCGCGTTGACCGGGACGTCGCCGACGGAGTTGGTGCGGCGCTCGTACTTCGCAATCGAGCCCCAGTCCCGCTGCCAGTCGGTCTTGAGGTAGCCGGGGATCTCGTAGGAGTAGTTCACGGCCTCCGCGGTCGATAGCGCGCCGCCGCCGTAGAAGTCCATGAAGTCCGAGAGCTGCTGCTTGCCGGGCGCGTCCGGCATGATGCGGAACTCGGGGATTTCGGTCACGCCAGCGTAGTGGCTGAAGGTGCGCTGGCAGGGGTACTGGAAGGCGACGGACCAGTCGAGCAGGCCGGGGGTTGCGGCGTTGAAGCGCTCGCCAAGTGGTGCCAGCTGCGGGTTGCGCAGCGGGGTGACCGCCATCCAGTCCTTCTCCGCCAGCGAGGTGTCCTCGGCGGACAGGCGGACCACGTCGGCGTCCTCTGGCAGGTCAGCGAGCGGATAGCGCAGGTTGCGCCAGAGCGGGGTCGGGCCCTGGTCGAGCATTTCGACTTCGCCGAGCTTCTCCACGCCGCCGTCGGTGCGTGTGCCGTATTCCAGCTTCAGCTCGGTGCCTTCCTGCTCCACGCCGTTGATGTCGTGGTGGGCGATGCGCCCGGCGACGGAGGTGACCAAAAGCGGCGCGTCCTCATTGGCCTCCGGCAGCTCGTACCAGGTGGTGGTGAGCTTGGCGCCGGCGGAAGGATCGTCCTCGAAGGTGCCGAGCACCGGCACGCGCGTGTAGTCCAGGTTGAAGGGCAGTCGCACGGTGGAGCCGTTGATGCCGCGCATGGAGTCGGGGCGGTTGCCCTGCGTGTTCGTGGTCGTCGTCGACTGCTTCTCTTCGCTCAGGTCGGCGGTGCTCGGGGTGTCCTCCTCGGTCGCGGTCTCAGAGGAGTCATCGCTTGTCGACGCCTCCTTGTCCGCCAAATCCGAAGCATTGGCGTTCTCGCTCACGATGAAGGCCGGCACGCCGTCCGGGGTGAAGCCGCGCGACTCGCTACCCGCGTCGAGGGAGCGGCCCAGCGGGACGCCATCGAGCGGGGTGAGGAAGGAATCGTTCGTGTTCTCCTCCAGCAGGACCTCGTTCGCCAGGGCGCAGTGGTCGCCGGCGAACGTGCGCACGTTGCCCATGCCCACCGAATACGCCGGGGCCTGGGAGGCAAACGCCTTGACGAAGGTGAGGCAGGAGAAGGCGACCATGGCGATCGCCATCACCGCGATCGGTGCCGACATGATGCCGACCCACTTGCCGCCGACCTTGTACTCGGTCTGGTCCTTGCGGAAGGACTGGAACACGCCCACCAGGGCGATCAGCAGGGCGATGGCGAGCATGATCGTGTTCGCCTCCACGCCCTTGAGCTGAACTGTCTTGTCCCACCAGGGCACGCCGAAGGAGGAGACGTACCACCAGGCGTTCCACCCGGCCAGGGTCATGGCCATGAGGAAGCACACCGCCGCGATGGCGAGGGTGCGGTTGCGCTTGGACTGCAGCGCGATATGCGAGAGCACCACCGCGCCCAGGGCCGCGACTGCGCCGCCCAGTCCGGCGTAGATACCGAAGTGGTGCGTCCACTTCGTCGGGGTGAACATGAGGAAGAAGGTGGCCAGCCCCACGATGTAGAGCATGCGGCCGGTCACGTCCTTGGTCACGCCCGGCACCTTGCCGAAGCGGGTGACCGCCCAGCCGATGAGGATGAGGCAGAACAGGAAAACGAACATGGGGAAGCGGCGCGTCATCGAGCCGTCGACAGACTGCTGGAACAGCGTGCCGTAGCGCACCCACTCCGAGTACCACTCGAGCGCCGGGCCGACCTCGGCGCGCACCGAGGTTGCCTCCAGCACGGTCGCCAGCGTCTGGTCCTTAAACACCGGCACGAACACGGCAAGGCCCGCGCCCAGGAACACGGCGACATACGCCAGGCCGGGCGCGATGTGGCGGCGCGCGTTCATAATGCGGAACACCTGCGGCAGGCACACGAGGAACACGCCGACCGCCGCAAGGCCGGTCGGGCCGCACGCCAGCGTGATCGCCGCCGTGACAGTGCCCCATGCCGCCGGCGCGAGGCGGTCAGTCGCGATCGTTCGCTCAAACAGCGCCCACGTGGCGATGAGACCGAGCGCGATGATCGGCTCCGGGCGGGTGCCGTTGTTGTAGGGAAGCCAGAAGGCCAGGAAAACGAAAGCGGCCGTCCAGTGCGCCATCCGCCGGTCCGCTACCGCAGTTCCCAGGCGCGGCAGGATCTCGCGGGAGAGGATCCACCACGTCAACAGCGCGGCGATGAGCGTGGGCAGGCGCATCCACATCGAGGCGGTCGTCACGTGCGAAAGCAGGGACAGCAGGTCGTAGAAGGGGGAACCGAAGGGGGCCTCCGGCACGCCATACCAGCGGTAGTAGTTCGCCATGTAGTCCGACTCGGTGGCCACGCGCGCCATGGTGAGCAGGAAGCCGTCGTCCGAGGTGTTCGCGCCGAAGACGTGCCAGAAGCCGAGGATGGCGACAACGAGGCCGTCGAGAAGCGTGAAGGTGCGCCAGCGGGAGCCAAAGGCGGGCAGATTACGCCCGTCGTAGCGGTCGAGGCGGCGCAGCGACCACAGGCCGATCAGCGCGGCGATGAGCCCGCCGCACATGGCGATGAGCTTGACCAAGGTCGGCGACGAGGTGAAGCGGGAGTTGATGTCGACGGAAGCGTGCAGGCCGGCGTCGATAAGCATGCCCGAGGCCTCGGGTTTGAGCTCCGTGTACAGGCCGGTGAACTGCGGGCGGTAATCGTCCTCGGACTCCTCTACAAAGGTGGTGCCCGGGATGGCTGCGGTCATGCCCTCGTCGGTCTGGCGGACCTCGAGGACGGCCTCGCGCGGCAGTGCGCGGACCTCTTCGGCGCTGAGCTCGAAGATCACCTCGTCCAGCGAAGACACCACCAGGCCACCCTCGGGGGAGGTGACAAATAGGCCGCGGTAGGTCGCGTCCTCGGAGGACTCTGGCAGCGTGGACAGGATGGTCGACTGGCCCTCGCGCAGCTCGTCGACCGCGCTGATCGGGATGGTCAGCGACACGTCCTGCGGGGCCAGCGAAATCAGCGGCGCGTTCACCGACGCGACTGTGTCGTGCTGCGGCCAGGACACCTTTGACTGGACCTGGTTCACCGGCAGGAAGGGGGTGAGAACGAGGAGGGCGAAGGCGAGGATGCCCGACACGATCGCCGTGTAGACCAGCGACTGCGGAGCCTTACCTTGAACATTTGAAACGGTTGCCACGTGTAGCAACCTTACTGTGACTGCCCCGTTATGTACGCACCACTACCGCGAAGGGGCCGATCTGCTCCACGTGCCATTCGTCACCCTCGAAGGCCTCCGCGTTGAAGAAGAGCCCCTCGTAGCGCACGTTCGGTTCGTTCGGGAAAATGTCGTGCGCCACGTGCGTCTTGAAGCCTTCGCCGGGCTCTTCCACGTCGCCACGGAAGATGAAGGCGACTGGCGGGGCCCATTTGGAGTCCTCGATGGCGCCGGTGAGCGCTGCCGGGTCGTCCCAAGACAGCTGCGACCAGGCGATGAGCTCTTCGTTGCGCAGCGCGAACTCGCCGAGCGGGTTGGCGTAGTGGCTGGTAAAGGCGTTAAAGCCGAAGTAGGGATTGTAGGCCATGTAGTTGATCTCGTCGGTGTAGATCACCGCCTCGTTGGGGTGGTGGTCGTGCGACTCGAGCAGCTCGGTGATCTCGCCGTAGTACTGGGCGGCGTCAGGCGGGAAGCGGTCGGCGCGCTCGCCGAAGCCGTCGGTGTCGGCGTAGGCCTGGTCGATGTGGGACTCGTTTTCCGCAGGAATCTGCTGCACGTACTGCAAACACGCGCTCGCCACCACGATGCAGATGATCGCGATGATCGTCTGATTCATCGCCAAATTGAAGCGCGTGGGGAAGAAGTAGTCCAGGCCCACCAGGATGATGTCGGTCACCGCGAGGATGCCGGCGGTGACGAAGAGCTCAATGATGAGCACCTCGACGCGGAAGCCCAACAGGGAGGTGCCCAGCAGGGTCGCTGCCATGGAGGCGAGGCACCACGCGTAGCAGACAATGATGCCCACACCGAGCGAGGCCACCTCGCGCTCGCCCGCGCGAATCACGATGAGAATCAGCCCGAGCAGCGACAAGAGCCCGATGATAGAGAAGGAGAAGAAGGGCAGCGGGAAGACTGTGCCCTCTTCCGGCAGGAAGTGGTTAGCCGTCGACTGGACGTCATAGTTGCCAGACAGCGCCGCGGCAAGGTAGCGCCACCACGTCACCGCGGCGATGGCCAGGGAGGACACCCCGATGATCAGCAGGCGGATGAAGGGGCCGGCGTCGCGGGTGACCACGAAGAAGACCAGCACCGACATCGTCACCACGAACAGCGCGGCAATCGCGGTGAACAGCGTGTAGAGGCTGGCGGAAATGCCCAGGTAGAGCGCCATAAAGATGATGGCGTTGCGTGAGCCGAGCAGCGCGCGGTACGTGATGACCGTCGCCGCCGGGAAGAACATGGCGACGATGGCGGCGTAGGGCTCATCGGGCGTCTCCGTCAGCACCACCGCGGTAGTAAAGGTGGCGATCACGCACGCGACGGGAAGCGAACCGGTGATCTTCTGCCACACCGGGACCAGCATCGCCGCGCCCGCCGCCAAGGTGATCAGCGCCCAGGGCTGGAAGACCTCCCAGCCCGGCACCCCGAGCAGGTCCGCGACGCGGCCGCCCAGCCAGAACCAGCCCATAGGGTAAAACGACGGCAGATCCGCATAGTTCATATCCGCGTTGCCGGCCGTCTCCGTCATCCGCGACAAGAACTGGGTGCGGAAGCCTTGGTCCACCTGAATGCCGTCGAGCCACAGGCGGGTCGCCGACAGTGGGATCCCCAGCGAGGTCACCACCAGGGCGGGCGCCGTCAGGTGCATGACGATGCCGTTGAGCCACTTCCTGGTCCCGCGCAGCCAGAAGACAGCACAGATCAGGGTCACGATGAGCACAAGGATGGAGCCTGCCGACGACAGCGCCCGAATCGCCATGGAGGTGTTGTATGCGGGCAGCGAGATCGCGTGCATCACGAACCAGACGAGCGTGGTGGCGAGCGCGCCGATACCACCAGCAAGCAGGGTGCGGATCAGCGTCTGCTGCGCGGAAATCGGATCGGGCGCGTACCCGGTGGTGCGCAGGTCCGCGCGGGTCTCCTCAACGGAAGCTGTCGTGCTCATGCCCTCTAGTTTCGCATAACTTACCGCGGGACTAGTCCACACCTCGCTCGCTCAGGAACATCAAGATGGCGCGCACCCGCCGGTTGTCCTCGTCAGGGGTCAGGCCGAGCTTGGAAAAGATGCTGGAGACGTGCTTCGCCACCGCAGCAGAGGAGAGGAAAAGTTTGGCCGAAATGTCTGCGTTGGACAGCCCCTCCGCCATCAGCTCGAGGACTTCGAGCTCGCGGGGGGAAAGCTCCCGCAGCCATGGGGCGCTGGTGTGCATGAGCGAACTCGCGACCTCCGGGTCGATGACCACCCCGCCACCGGCGACATTTTCGCAAGTGGCGATGAAGTCGGCGACCTCCGCGACCCGGTCCTTGAGCAGGTAGCCGGTGCCACCGCCAAAGTTTTGGCCGAAAAGTTCGCGGGCATAAGGCGCGGCGACGTATTGGGACAGGACCAGCACGTTGAGGCCCGGGTGGCGTTGGCGGAGCTGAAGGGCAGCGGTGAGTCCGTCGTCGCGCATGTGCGGGGGCATGCGCACATCGGTGATGACAAGATCGGGCAGGGGCGCGGCGTCGATAAGCGAGACGAGCTCGTCGGCGCTCGAAGCCTCCCCGACAATGTCGTGGCCGCGCCGGGTGAGCAGGCCGGCGACTCCCTCCCGGAGCAGCGCCGAGTCGTCTGCAACCACAATCTTCATGCGCCCACCCCGCTTTCGCCGCGGAAAAGTAAGAGCGGGATGCGTGCGGCAATCGTGGTCGGGCCGCCGGTCGGCGAGACCAGCTCGAGGGTGCCGCCGAACGCGGCGACGCGCTCGCGCATCCCGTCGAGGCCGCGCCCGGGGAGAAACTCCGCACCCCCGTCGCCCTGGTCCGTGACCACCACGTTGAGCGTGTCGTCGCAGGTGATCAGGACGTGTACGGGACGCTGTTTCGCATACTTCGCCGCGTTGGTGAGCGCCTCGGTGGTGAAGAAGTAGGCGGCGGCGAGCACAGATGCGTCGATCGCAGGCAGCGGGTGCGGGGCGCGCACGCGCACGTGCGGTCCGTACTGGGAAGCGGCAGTCTCCACCGCGGCGACGAGTCCCCGGTCGGTCAGCTCGGTGGGGTGGATGCCGTGGACGGTGCGGCGCAGGGTTTCGAGGCCGCGCTTGAGGTCGGTGGCGGCGGCGTCGAGAAGCTTTTTGGTGCTCCCCTCCGCATCGAGCTTTGCCTCGCCCACCTTCATCGCGGCGGCGACGAAGTGCTGCTGCGCCCCGTCGTGCAGGTCGCGCTCGATGCGCAGCCGCTCTACCTCGTAGGCCTCGGCAATTTTGCGTCGAGAAGCCGTGAGCCGGTGCACGCGACTCGCGGCAGCTGCCTCATGGTTCGCTCGTTTTCTCCACCTCATACCTGCATAGACTAGCGAGGTAGTGCTAGCACTACCCGAAAAATGGGCGCGAGCACCATGGTGAAACTTTTCGGCCAAAAGTTGAATGGAAGCATGCTCGAACTGACAGACATCACGAAATCATTCACCCAACAACGCGTCCTCGAAGGCGTGAGCCTGCACGTGTCCGCCGGCGAATCGCTCGCCGTGATGGGGCCGTCGGGCTCCGGCAAGTCGACGCTTCTGCACTGCATGTCCGGCGTGCTCACCCCAGACTCCGGGCAGGTACTCTTCGAGGGCACCAACATCGCAGCGCTTGACGACGCCGCGCGTTCCAAACTTCGCCTCAACCACTTCGGCTTCATCTTCCAGGACGGACAGCTGCTGCCCGAGCTCACCGCCACCGAGAACGTGGCGCTGCCCCAGATCATGCGCGGCACCCCCAGAAAGGACGCCCACGAGCAGGCGAACGACATGCTTACCAGGCTCGGCTTGGGGAACTTCGTATCGAGGTTTCCAGGCCAGCTCTCCGGTGGGCAGTCGCAGAGGGTCGCGATTGCGCGAGCCTTGGCCGGGCCGCCGAAGGTGGTCTTCGCCGACGAACCGACCGCCGCGCTCGACCAGGCCACCGGGCACGAGGTGATGCAGGAGATCGTGGCGGTGGCGCAGAAATTCGGTGTCACCCTAGTTCTGGTCACGCACGACCCGAAGATTGCGGCCTGGTGCAACCGACGCATCGAGATCCGCGACGGCCTGATCCACTCGGAGGTGGCGGCATGAGCGCGGTGACGTTGATGCGGGTGCCGGGGGCGTCGACAAGCGAAGGGCGCTGGGTGCGCAAGCTCTCTGGGGTTGCGCTGGCCGTGGCCACGTGGATGCTGTGCACACTGGCCGGCGGCACCTGGATGTTCGTGGAGCGAGACAGGCAATACCCGGACCTCGGCGGCGACATCGACATACCGCTGCTCTACATCGGGCTCGCACTCTTCGCGTGCGCGCTGCTCGTCCCCACCCTGCTCACCCTGCTGACGCAGGCAGCGCGAGCGGACCTGAGCGGGCGCGAGCAACAGCTGGCGGTGTTAAGGCTCATCGGCGCGACCGCAGGTGAGGTCCGCGGCATGATGATCCTGGAGGCGCTGCGCAGAGCCTGCGTCGGGTTGAGCATCGGCACGGTGGCGTACGTAGCGAGCGTGCCAGCCTGGTCAGCCCTTTCCTTTCAGGGCACGCAGATCGGCACCTGGGAAATGTTCACCTGGTGGGTCGTGCCGATCGCGTGGGCGGCCGTCGCGCTGCTCGCCGCGGGCTCCGTGTGGCGAGCGCTGCAGCAGGTGGCGGTCACACCGCTCGGCGTGACCAGGCGAGTGCCGCGCCCCGGGCAGAAGGCAATCACGACCGTATGCGCCATCGCCGCAGCAATCGGGCTGTACATCTGGCTTGCTCGGCACCCGATCGCGCCGGAGGCCGACGTCGCGGACGTCTTGGTTGCGCTCGTCGTCTTCATCGGGTTCTTGGTGGTGAATACGCTGATCGCCGTCGGGGTGATCCAGGTTGTGGCGCGCTTAAGCTACCGAATCCCAGGCGCGTACAACTACGTAGCGACGCGTCGGGTGAGCCGCGGCGCGAAGAACACGTGGCGCAGGTGCAGCGCGCTGTTCTTCGTCGCGTTCACTGCCGGGGTGGCCGGAGCATTCCAGAGCATCGCGGAAAGTGAGGTGGCCCCCGAGGAGGCGCTCATCGTGCAAGATCTGCCCAAGGGCATCGCCATCACGGTGCTCTTCGGCGCGGTACTGCTGGTGCTGTTCACCCTGCTGACGCAGACGCTCGCGGTGGTGGAGCAGAAGCAGCTGACCAAGTCGCTCCACTTCATCGGTGCGGCACTAACTTTTCACACAAAAGTTGCGGTGCGCGAAATTGGGGTGCCGATGGTGGTCGCCGCGCTGCTGGGATTTGGCCAAGGCGTGCTCGTCGGCCTGGTCATGGTCGGGGCAACGCCCGACGGGATCGCAACCGTACTGTTCTTCGGCGCGCTCATCGCGCTCGCTCTGGTCGGCTGCGTCGGGGCCGTAATTGTTTCCGGCCGGCTCCGCGCACAAGTACTCGCGGAAACCGGCCGGGCGAACGACTAGAAGCTCAGCTTCCGCATAATCGGCGCCGGGATGGCCTTGAGGACCATGGAGATCGGGCCGAAGAGCTTGTGGACGAACACGTTGGACTTGCCGCCGAGTGCGGCGTCCACTGCTGCCTCTGCGACGTCCTCTTTGTTCACGGTCAGCGGCGCCTCGTCGAGGCCCTCGGTCATCTTGGTGCGCACCTGGCCCGGGCGGACCACGGTGACGTTGACACCGTCGTTGCGCAGCGCCTCGCCGAGCTGGGTGTAGAAGCCGTCCATGCCGGCCTTGGAGGCACCGTAGACGAAGTTGGAGCGGCGCACCTTCTGACCGGCCACCGAGCTCATAGCGATGATGGTGCCGTGACCTTGGGCTTTAAACTTTTGGCCCAAAAGTACGCCGACCGAGATCGGGGCGGTGTAGTTCGTCTGCGCGGAGGCGACGGCCGCGGCTTGGTCCTGCCACAGCTGCTCCTGGTCGCCCAGGGTGCCGAAGGCGACGATCGCGATGTCGACGTCGCCGTCCTCGAAGGCGGCGTCGATGACGCCCGGGTGGGAGTCGAAGTCGGTGGCGTCAAAGTCGATAAGGCGCACCTTGGAGGCACCGGCGGCGGAGACTTCCTCCACGGCGGCGTCGATACGCGCAGAGCCCTTGCGCGCGGCGAGGGTGACGGTGGGGTTGCCGCCGCGGGAGGCGAGCTCGGTGACGATGGCGAGGCCGATCTCCGAGGTGCCGCCGAGCAGCAAGATGTTCTGGGCTTGGCCAACTGCGTTCAGCATTGGGGTTCCTTTCTAGTGCAGCTCGAGGCGGCGGGACATGTCGGAGGCGAAGACGCCGGTCGGGTCGATCTCGTTGCGGGTCTTCAGCCAGCCGGGAAGCTCCGGGTACATCTTGTGGAACTTCTCAGCGCTGGTGCGGGACTCCTTGGCCAGGTAGAGGCGACCGCCGAACTCCATGACCTGGTCGTCCAGGCGGTCCAGGAAGCTGTTGAGCCCGTCGCGGATCGGGAAGTCCACGCACACGTTCCAGCCCTTCATCGGGTAGGACAGCGGCGCGCGGTTGCCCTCGCCGAACAGCTTGAACACGTTCAGCGCGGTGTAGTGGCCCGAGGACTGGATCTGGTAGATGATGTCCTTGAACGGCTCGACCGCATCCGTGGGCACCACGAACTGGTACTGCAGGAAGCCCTTCGATCCGTAGCCGCGGTTCCACTCGCCGATCAGATCGAGCGGCTGGTAGAACTGCGTGAGGTTCTTGATGTCGTTCTTCGAAGGCGCGCCCATCATGTAGTAAGCCTCGCCGATCGCCGACAGGGTCAGCTTGTTCATCGTCCAGGACGGGAAGATATCCGGCACCGTCATCAGCTGCGGGGCCTTGAACTTCAGCGGGTCCTTCGCCAGCTTCGGCGCGTACTCCTTGAGCTGGTCCAGGGTGGCCAGCGAGCCGCGGGAAATGGTGGAGCGACCCGTCTTCGGCGGCGCGGAGATCGCGTCGAACCACGCGGAGGAATAGGTGTAGCCCTCCTCCTGGCCGTGGGAGTGCTCCTCGATCGTCTCGTCCAGGGTGCTGGTGCGCACCGTATCCGAGATGAAGTAGGCGGTCTCCGTGAACGTCATCTGGATGCGTGCGCGCAGGATGATGCCGGTCAGGCCCATGCCGCCGACGGTGGCCCAGAACAGCTCAGATGTTTCGCCCTCCGGCTCGAGGTGGAGCACGCGCCCGTCTGCCACGAGCAGCTCCATGGAGACGACGTGGTCGCCGAAGGAGCCGGCGGAGTGGTGGTTCTTGCCGTGGATGTCCGGGCCGATCGCGCCGCCGATGGTCACCTGGCGGGTGCCGGGCAAAACCGGGACCCACAGGCCGTAGGGCAGCGCTGCCTTCATCAGCTGGTCCAGTGTCACGCCGGCATCCACGTCCACGATGCCGGTGTCCGGGTCGATGGAGTGGATCTGGTTGAGCGGCTGCATGTCGACGACCAGGCCGCCGCCGTTCTGCGCCGGGTCGCCGTAGGAGCGGCCCATGCCGCGGGCGATCACGCCGCGACCGCTCTCGGCCGCGACTTGCACGGCCTTCGCGATCGTGTCCACGTCCGGGGTGGAGACGACGTGCGCCGTCGACGGGGCGGTGCGGCCCCAGCCGTAGAGGGATTTCAGTTCGGTGTGAAGTTCCATATCTCCGCTTCTGATCAAACTAAAGGTGGAAAAGCTTCTTTCAGTCCGAGCCTACTCACATCGAGTCGAACTTCCCGCATTGAAAGATGTGATCTTATACGGATTTTTAGAGGTCCATGATTGTTCTGATCTCCTCCGGCAGCTCGTCCTGCGAGGTGATCACGGGTTTGCCTGCCTCTTTGTGTTCGCGCAGCAGCTCGTAGATGCGCCCGCGGCCCGTCGAGTCGATGAACGGCAGCTCCTCGACAAACACCCGCACCATGAAATCCGACAGCGGGACGTCGACGCGTTGGGCTGCCTCGTGGATTGCGTCGGGGTCGTCGCCTTTGTAGTGCTTCCTCATGCGACTTACCATAGCGCGCGCGAAAAACCTCTATTGTGGGCGCCATGGGCAGCACGCTGTACACGGAGCACGTGGCGCCGGTGATCCAACTTTCCCCCGGCGCCACGCTCATGGTGCGCGTTGCACTCACCTCAGACGATGAGGTCTACCGCTGGGTCGGCCTCGACTCCGCCACCACGATCGAGCAGTGCCGCGAGCTCATCGCCGCCCTCTTCGGCATCGAGGAGACGGTCGGCACGCCAGAGCAGGGCCTGCTTGTCGACGTCCTTTCGTCCCCCGGCGACACCGCCACCTTCACCTGGGGCCTGTGGCAGTTCACCATGCTGCTCGCCGACGTCTACCCGGGCGGCAGCAGCGGCCCGGTCTGCGTCGCGGGCGACGGCTCCTTCGCCGGGCACGAGGTGGACTTGGACCTTACGGACTTCATAGGAAACACGGTGCGGCCCGAAGTACGCGACGTGATTCGGCGTGCCGAATCCTTCGATTTCGTGCCGCTTTTGCAGGTGCTCTCGGACGGGGAGCGCACCTTGCCGACGCAGGAGCGGGCGCGTCTGGCGGGGCTCGTGCCGGCGTCGACAGGCAAGACGAGCGATGCTTTTTGGGTGCACGTGCTGGCGATGGCCTGCTTTGCGGATCGCCCGACGACGCGGCGCCTGGTGCTCAGCCTCATGCGGGCCCTTGGCTGGGAGGACACCGACGCTGACGAGGTGTTTACGTTGAGCCGGGCGGGTGAGGCGTTCGTGGGGGATTTGTCCGCGGTGGACCGGCTAGAAATTCTGCGCGAGCTGCTCCACGGGTAGACTAAGCGGCCGTGTCTTCCTCTTCCGCAGTATTCAAGCAGCTCGTGCCGTTTTTAATCATCGGTATCGGCTGCGCGGTCATTGATTTTGGCATCACCTACTCGCTCACCGAGCTCGTCGGTACCCAGCGCGACATGGCCAAAGCCGTCGGCTGGGTCTTCGGCACGCTGACCGCCTACCTGCTCAACTCCAAGTTCGCGTTCCAGGCCGAGGTCAACGCCAAGAAGGCGGGCGCGGTTTTCTTCCTCTACGCGGTGACGTTTGTGGTGCAGATTCTGCTGTACCGCTGGACGGAGGGCCCGCTGATCGCCATGGGCATCGACACCAACCCGTGGAAGGACGGCGTCTCCTTCGTCATCGCCCAGGGCGTGGCCACGGTGACCAACTTCGTGCTGCAGCGCCGCGTGATCTTTAAGGAAGAAACCAAGATCATCGCGCAGCAGGATCCGCGCTAGGGGCGTCGGAAATCCTCGCGCGCACCGCGGCGCAACAGCGTAAGCCACTGGAAGAATTCGCGTGGATTCTTGCGTTCGATGAGGAAGAACCAGCCGAAGCGGACCACTTCCTGCAACTGCATCTTCTTCATCCCGCGCTGGTTGATGATGTAGCCGCGGTTGCGGTAGGTGAAGTAGCGTTTCGTGGGGTTGTCCGGCCACTGCGCGTGCGCACGGCCGCCCATAATTGGATGGAACTCGCTCGAGCCGTCCGGGTGTAGGTAGCTGGTGGTCAGCGCCGTGCCGTACTTTAGGCCGGACTGGGCGAGCCGACGGTGGTACTCCACCTCGTCGCCGCGGATAAACAGGCGATAATCGGGCACGCCGATGCGCTCCATTGCCTTCGCGGAAATCAGGGCGCCGTTAAACAGCGAGGCGTACTGGGGGAGGAAGTCGCCCTCCAGCTCGTCGACGCGCCTGTGCCACACGGTGCCTTGGCGCAGCGGGAAGGCGAGCTTCTCGGGGGCGTCGATATTCGCCACGATCGGGCTGACCTCGCACAAAGCGTGTGCTTCGGCGACCCGGTAGAGCTCGGCGAGCACGTGCTCGTCGGCCGGGCGGCCGTCGTCATCCGCGCACCAGATCGCGTCCGCGCCGAGCGCGAGCGCGTGGAGGAACCCGTAGGCGAACCCGCCCGCGCCGCCCAGGTTGGTGTGGCTGGGCAGGTAGACGGCGCGCTTCCCCGCGAGCTCTTCCAGCAGTTCCTTGACTTGTGATTCCGCCCCGTTGTCCACCACGATCACCCACTGCACCGGGTGCGTCTGGCGCACCACCTGCTCCAGCGAGTGCCTCAGCAAGTCCACGCGCTTATGGGTCACGATCACGGCAGCGGTGCTCCCGCTGGAATGGAGAGGTTGCGGGGTGGAAGTCATGTGTTTCATTGTGCCTTATCGCAAGAGAAAACCCCTCCACAGCCATTCCGCTGAACGGGTGACTTATGTGTGAGAGGGGAATACGAGTTTGAGTATAAGCTAGTGTCCGAGACTAAGCAATACTTTTGGGGGAAAAGTGGGAATAGCTCATTTTAAGAAAGAATGGATCTCGGAAGAGCGGTTCAGACCATACTTGGAGAGAATGTTCCACGCGGAGGAAGCAGCTCTGGAGCTGTACCTAGTGGATCGTAAAACTCGCGAGTGCGTTTTTCCGCGACATTGCATTTATCGAGGTTGCGCTGCGAAATGCGATCAATCGACTTTTGGCCGAAAAGTTTGGCTCGGACTGGTACGCCAGGGCTGAAGTTGGTTTCGACGCGCGAGTTCGTGGCAACATCAGCGAGGCATGGGACTCACTGCCACGGAGATATACGTCGCAGCACGTTGTGCGAGGGGCCACACTGGGTAGCCGTATCGTCGCGGCCTCGATGTTCAGAACATGGACCAACATGTTGGACAAAGGTGGCGGGACTGGGCTTGATGCTCCATTTGAGAGAGCCGACCATGATCAGATTTGGGATAGTGCTGCTTTATTGGAAGTTTTCCCTGGCGCGAGGCAGCTAGCCAGACCGCAAGACCCTAATTTCTCGTCTCAGGGACTCACGCGGGAGTGGGTGTATCACAAGGTGCTCCCGGTGCGGAAAATTCGGAACCGGGTTGCTCACCATGAGCCGCTAGTGTTGTCGGGAGTTCCAATTACCGGCACAAACCATCGCTTGAGCCCGCGGGAAAGCTTCAACGCATATATGGATCTTGCAGCAATGCTTGACCGCGACTTGGCGTCCTTCCTAGAAGGGCTGCGAACCAGTGACGAGCTTGAACAAGCAGAATTGCTGCTGGATTCATTTCCTGGTTAAAACGCCCGCCCTTATTCGCCCTTATCTTCCCCGTGGAAACGCTCCACCAGCTCTGCGACGTACTCGCCAGTTTCGGGGCCCTCGTAGGCGCCCACCACGTCGGAGACGAGGCCCGCTTGCCGGATCTCGCCCTTGTCCACCCACAAGGCGGTGGTGCACAGCTGGGCGAGGAAGTCGTTGGAGTGCGAGGCGAAGACCAGGATGCCGGAGCGCTCCACCATCTCGGCTAAGCGGACGCGCGCTTTGGCCATGAAGGCGGCGTCGACGGCGCCGATGCCCTCGTCGAGAAGCAAAATCTCCGGTTCGATGGAGGTGACCACGCCGAGGGCGAGGCGCACGCGCATGCCGGTGGAATAGGTGCGCAGCGGCATGTTGAGGTAGTCGCCGAGCTCGGAGAACTCCGCGATCTCGTCCATCTTGTCTTTCATCTGCTTGCGAGTCTGGCCGAGGAAGAGGCCGCGGATGATGATGTTCTCGTAGCCGGAGATCTCCGGGTCCATGCCCACGCCCAGGTCGAAGACGGGCGCGACGCGGCCGCGCACATCGGCGACGCCGCGGGTCGGCTCGTAGATGCCGGAGAGCAGGCGCAAAAGCGTGGACTTGCCGGCGCCGTTGTGGCCGACCAGGCCGACGCGGTCGCCCTCGCGCAGGTGGAGGTTGATGTCTTTGAGCGCCTCGACGACCACGGTGTTGGAGGCGTTCTTGCCGATCTTGCCGCCGGCCGAGGACATGACGGCCTTCTTCAGCGAGCGGGACTTGGCGTCGAAGATGGGGAAGTCGACGCAGGCGTTATAGGTGTCGATAGAAACCATTGTGTGACTCCTTCACTTAGACCCAATACGGCACGCGGAAGCGCATCTGGCGCATCGCCAGCAGGGTAATGCCCAGACCGATGAGGGTGCAGATACCGACGATGCCCCAGTGGTAGGCGGCCACCGGCTGATCGATCATGGGGGCGCGCACGATCTCCAGGTAGTGGTAAAGCGGGTTGATCTCCGCGAGCAGTGCGCGCTTTGCGACGTCGCCGCCCTGCTCCTTCAGCGTCTGGGTGGTCCACACGATCGGGGTGACATAGAACAGCAGCTGCACGAGCGCCTCGAGCAGGGGTGCGACGTCGCGGAAGCGCGTGGCGATGATGCCGAAGAGCATGGTCACCCACACGCCGTTGAGCACGAGCAAGAGCATCGCGGGCACCGCGAGCAGCGTCTGCCAGGTCATTGGGATGCGGAAGATAATGACCAGCAGTACCCAGATGACAATGTTGTGGGCGAAAAACAGGAGCTGGCGCCACACGAGGCGGTAGACGTGCACGGAAAGGGCGGAGGGCAGCTGCTTGATCAGTCCCTCGTTTTCAATGAAGACGTTCGCCCCGTCTTTGATGCACCCGGAGATGAAGCCCCAGACGATGAAGCCGACGGTGACGTGCGGGAGGAACTCGCGGATCTCGATCTGGAAGAGCATGGAGTACAGCAGGCCCAGGGCGAGCGCCATCACGCCGGTGGCGATGGTGATCCACAAGGGGCCCAGCGTGGAGCGGCGGTAGCGCTGCTTGATGTCCTGCCAACCCAGCTGCAGCCAGAGCTCGTATTGGCCCCAGCCGCGAACGAGGTCGCGAAAGGCCATGCCCATCGTCTTGGACTTTGACGGTGGGGTGTCGTGGTCTGCGTCGCTGGTCATGCGCGTGACGTCCGCGCGGAGTTGTTGAAAGTCCTGCACCTTTCTCACCCTAGCGCCAACTGGCTGCTTTGCAGGATTCCGACTGATTCAGCCCAGGAGCAGGCAGTGTGCGCGCCGGGGGACAACCGGGCATAATTGGGTGCGTTCTCATACCGTCGATGCAAAGTGAGGGGTGTGGCCGTGGCGTTCGATGTTGCGAGTGTGCGCGGGCTGTACACCTCGCTGAGTGACGGCTGGACGTACCTCAACGCCCACGACGCGCCGCAGATCCCGGAGCGGGTGTCCGCGGCGGTGGCCCGTTCTTTCCGCATGTCCGCGTCCGTCGCGCCGCCGGAGCCGGGTGGCGGCACGCACTCGCGCGCCTCGCTGGGCCGCCCGGAGGGTGAGTCCTACCTGCAGCAGGCGCGGTCTGCGGTCGCGGACTTGGTCGGCGCTACCCCGGGCTGCATTGTGCTCGGCCCGAGCCTTGAGGCGCTGTACATGTCGTTGGCGGTGGCGCTGAAGCCCCTGTTTCGCCACGACTCGGCGCTCGTGTGTAATCGGGTGGATCGCCCGCAGCTGACCAAGGCGCTGCGCCGCATCGGCGCGCCAACGACGTTTGCGCAGGCAGATCTGGCTACGGGTGACCTGCCTGCGTGGCAGTTCGCCGAGCTTGTCGACGGCGCGACTCGCCTGGTCTCGGTGCCGGCTGCGCACCCCGAGCTCGGCACCATTATCGGCGTCGGCGACATTGTGGAGCGGGTGCGCGAGCGCTCGCGAGCCTGGGTGCTTGTCGACGCCACCTCGTACGCTCCCTACAAACCGATCACCTTCGACGCCTGGGGCGCGGACATTCTCGCGCTCGACCTCTCCGAGCTCGGCGGGCCGCAGCTGGGCGCGCTCGTCTTCCGGGACGAGGCGATGTTCGGCCGTTTGGACGCCTCCGCCCTCGACATGGAGGTCTCTACCGGGCTGGCCGGCGGCGTGCCCGCGGTGGTGGAGCACTACGCCTCGCTGGTCGAGGGGGTGAAAGGCCGGCCCACCCGCCGCAACCGTTTGCTGCACTCGATGGGCCAGACCGCCGCCTATTTCAACCGGCTGCGCGAGGACCTCGATACGTTCTTGGGAACTTTGCCTGCCGTCCATATTGTCGGCGTGTCCGGCGAGGCGGCGGAAGGCGCGGCGATCGAGCGGATTCCGCGGTTGATGTTCGGGGTGCAGGGCGTGCCGTCGGCAATGGTGCACCAGCGGCTCTTGGCCCATGGGATCGTCTCTACCCTGGCGCGGCCGAGCCAGCTGCTCACCGACATGGGCGTCGACGAAATGGGCGGCGCGGTGACGATCGGGCTCGGGCCGTTTAACACCGAGACCGACATTGAGCAGCTCATCCGCACCGTCGCGTCGCTGGCCTAACTTTTCGCCGAAAAGTTAGGCACCTACCGTGAGCACGATCTTTCCGGTGTGCGCGCCGGAATCCAGGTACTCGTGGGCGTCGGCAGCCTGGGCGAGCGGGAAGGTCTTGGTCACGTTTGGCGAGATCTTTCCGGACTCGATGAGCGGCCAGACGTGCGCCACGGTGTCGGCGACAATGCGCGCCTTCATCGGGCGCGGGCGGGCGCGCAGCGTGGTGGCGTGCACCGACTGCCGGCGCGGCATCATCCGCCCCAGCGATAGCGTGCCCTTGGGCCCGCCTTGCAGCGCGATGACGACGAGGCGGCCGTCGACAGCCAGCGACTTGATGTTCTGCTCCAGGTACGCGCCGCCGACCACGTCCAGGATGATGTCGGCCCAGCCCTTGAGCTCCTCGGCGAAATCCTGCGTGCGGTAGTTAATGGCGATGTCGGCGCCGAGTTCTCGGCAGTAGGCGAGCTTTTCCTCGCTGCCCGCGGTCACGGCGACTTCCGCGCCGAGCGCCTTGCACAGCTGGATAGCGAAGGAGCCGATGCCGCCGGCGCCGCCGTGGATGAGCACCTTGTCGCCGGCTTGCAGGCCGGCGACCATGCCGAGGTTGGACCACACTGTGCAGGCGACTTCCACTACCGCGGCGGTCTCCTCAAGGCTCAGGTTTTTGGGCTTGGGCGTGAGCTGCCCTTCCGGGACCGCGACGTACTCGGCGTAGCCGCCGCCGGCGAGCAGGCAGCCGACCTCCTCGCCTTGTCTGCGGTCCGTCGTGCCCGGGTCCACAATCACGCCGGCGCATTCCAGGCCAATGGTTTCCGGCTCGCCTTTTGGCGGCGGGTACTTGCCCTGCGCCTGGACGAGGTCGGCGCGGTTGACGCCGGCGGCGGTGACGCGGACGAGCACGCTGCCGTCGTCAAGCGAAGGCTCCGGGGTGTCGACGAGCGCGAGCGAGCGGGGATTTTCTGGGTCTGTCAGTGCAATCGCTTTCATGCCCACCCAGGATAACGGAGTCGGCGGGCCCATACGGTAGACTTTGCACCCGTTGGAGACGTGGCAGAGCGGCCGAATGCACCGGTCTTGAAAACCGGCGAGGGTCACACCTCCAGGGGTTCAAATCCCCTCGTCTCCGCCAACTACTTTAAAGCGCGTCCAGCACGTCGATGAAGCGCTGGGCCGCGGCCTGCGGGTCGGCCCACTTGTCCAGGCCGAACAGGCCGATGCGGAAGGTGGAAAAGCCGTCCGCCTCCCCAATGTTCAGCGGCACACCCGAGGCGATCTGCATGCCGTGGGGCTTAAATGCCGCGCCTGACTGCTGGTCAGGGTTGTTTGCGTACAGCACGACCACGCCGTTCGACTCGAAGCCTTCCGCGGCCACTGAGCGGTAGCCGCGCTGGTAGGCGGCCTCGCGGACGAGTCGGCCGAGCGCCAACTGATTCTTTGCCAGCGTGTCCAGGCCGAACTCAACCGATTCCTGCATGACCTCCAGGTTGTGCAGGATCGTGTCGGTCGGCAGGGTGGAGTGGTAGCCGGCCTGGCCTGCGCGGTAGCCGTCGAAAATCGCGAGCCACTTCTTCAAGTCCAGGGTGAAGGAGTCCGAGTCGCTGGAAAGCACCGCGTCGCGGCCCTTCTGCGAGAGCATGACGTAGCCGGTCGCGGGGGAGCCGGACCACGACTTCTGCGGCGCAGAGACGAGCACGTCTATGCGTTGCGCCGCCATGTCGGGGAAGGCCGCGCCCGCTGCGATGGAATCAAGCACGAACAGCGCGCCGTGGTCTTGCGCAATGCTTCCCAGCCCCGCGATGTAGTCCTCCGGCAGCGTCAGGCCCGCGGCGGTTTCCGTGTGCGCGGTGACAATCACGTCGGGTGCATGCTTCTCGACGGCACGCTGCACCTCTTCCAGCGCCGGCGGCGCAAAAGACGGCTGCGCATCTTGGCTCGTCGGCTGCGCGTTGAGCACGTGCACGGTGTCGGTGAGCTGCCCTGCCTCGATGATCTGGCTCCAGCGGAACGTGAACAAACCCGAGCGCAGGATGAGCACCTTCTTGCCGCGGAAGAGCTGGCGGGCCACCGCCTCCATCGCGCCGGTGCCGCCCGCCGGGACGAGCGCAGCCGAATCGGCCCCGTACGTCGAGGTCAGCAGCGTGAGCATCTCCTGGGCTGCGGAGATGAACTTCTGCGACATGTGGTTCAGCGAGCGGTCGGTAAAGACGACCGAGTACTCGAGCAGACCGTCAGCATCAATGTCGGGGCGCGGAAGGTGTGTCATGCCCCACAGTGTAATGAACTAGAACAGCTCCGGGGTCGTGTGGAACTGGGGCGAGTAATCGGTGCCACGCAGGCCGTCCTGCGCGCGCTTGACGGTTGCGCGCTCGACGCCGGCGATGACGGCGACGTCGGCAAGCGACAGCGGCGCGTCGGGGGTCACGGATGCGTCCCCCGGGTGGCGCGGGTCCACCCCGGCGAGATTCGCGCCGGGGATCTGCCCGAGCGGCACGCCGAGGAGCAACGTGCCGGCACCCAGGCGCTCGGGTGCGGCGTGCTTGGGGGAGAGGTACAAGGGGGCGTCGACAAGCGATTGGGGCGAAAACGACTCGATGTCGGCGAGCGCCCAAACAATCCAATCGGCGCGATCGGCTGCTGCGGGGCCCAGGTCGCTGCGGGTGGCGACGCCAGCGGAAAGGTCTGTGTTGAGCTTCATGCGCACCACTATACGGGCTTCATTTGGATGTGGCGGGTGCACTAGGTAGGATGAGCGGAGGCCTGGAGACGTGCCAGAGCGGCCGAATGGGGCTCCCTGCTAAGGAGTTGCCCTCTTTGCGGAGGGCCGCAGGTTCAAATCCTGTCGTCTCCGCCATTGCGCCCGTAGCTCAACGGATAGAGCATCTGACTACGGATCAGAAGGTTGGGGGTTCGAATCCCTCCGGGCGCACCAAAGAAAACCCCAGCTCACAGCGTATGTGGGCTGGGGTTTCTGCTGTGCGGGCTACTCCTCCTCGGAAGCGTCAGTCGGCACGACCGGGGCGGGCTGCGCCGGGCTGGTGCAGCTTTGACCGCCCGCGATCGCGATTATCGCAGCTACCAGACCCAGCACACCGCCGCCGATACCTGTGAGTGCCTCCGGGGTCACGTTGGCGGAACGAGCGGTGCTCTTGAGCACGTCGTTGAGCTGCTTGCCCAGACCCGGTACTGCCAGCTGCGTCGACAGTGCAAGCGGGATGATGGCCAACAGCGGCATCCCGATGCCGACGAGGGTGGCGATGCATCGCGGATCGGTAGAGCCTCGGTAGACACCCATTTCTGGGTCAACCTCGAGGCTGTCCTGCTTGGAGGAACCGCCAGAGGAGCCGGGGATGCCCTCCACCTTCACGTCGGGGTTGCCGTTGTTGTTGGCGTCCACCTTCGCGTTGTCCGTGATGACGACGGTGGCCTTGGCGTTGTCGGAGATCTTCACGTCCGGGTTGCCGTTGTTATTGCCGTTGTTGTTGGCGTTGTCTTTGACTTCAGCCTTGGCATTGTCGGTGATGACGACGGTGGCCTTGGCATTGTCGGAGATCTTGACGTCCGGGTTGCCGTTGTTATTGCCGTTGTTGTTGGCATTGTCCTTGACTTCAGCCTTGGCATTGTCGGTGATGACGACGGTGGCTTTAGCGTTGTCGGAGATTTTGACGTCCGGGTTGCCGTTGTTATTGCCGTTGTCCTTAATCTCCACCTTGGCGTTGTCCGTGATGACCGGGTTGCCGTTGTTGGAGAGGTTGTCCTTGATCTCGACGGTGGCCTTGGCGTTGTCCGTGATGACCGGGTTGCCGTTGTTGGAGAGGTTGTCCTTGATCTCGACGGTGGCCTTCGCGTTGTCCGTAATGATCGGGTTGCCGTTGTTGGAGAGGTTGTCCTTGATCTCGGCCTTCGCGTTGTCCGTGATGATGACGTTCGGGTTGCCGTTGTTGGAGAAGATGTTGAGGCCTCCGCCGCCCGCCCCGCCAGCACCACCGGTGAGGCCACCGAGCAGACCGCCGCCGACCTTGCCGATGAAGTCGGCCGCGATGTCAGCAATCGTTCCGCTCGGGGTCGCCGGGTTCTTCGCGCTGATGCGCAGCGTGCGCTCGACTTCCGACATGCCGTCGCTGAAGACAACTGGGATGGTAAAGGTACCGGGGATAAAGTTGTTCGGTGCCGTGACCTGGATCTTGCCATCCTTGGTGGCCACGTCCCATCCAACCGAGCCAATGCCCTTCTTCTTCACGGTCACGCCCTCTGGCAGCGCGAGCTCCTCGACGACCTTGGTCACGTTGCCTTCGAAGTCCACGTCGTAGACGCCGCCAAAGTCGGGCAACGCGTCCTCCCACTCAGCCTTCGGCATCTCATCAATCACCGAAAGGTTCAGAGTGGAGGTGTAAGAGGAGCCATCGCCGCGAGTGATGTTGACGGGGATGCTGACATCGCCGGTTTTGAAGCTGGCGGCTGACTCTGGGCGCTTCACGACGAGCGTGCCGTTGTCTTTGCTAAATCCCCAGTTGAAAATCGTGTTCGCGGTGGGGGCAAATGTGTAGTTGGGATCGAGTTCCAGTCCCTTGATCGCGGCGGAGTCCTGATTCCAAAAGTTCTCAGTTTCGTACCGACGCGCGAGATCCGGATCTGACTCCAGCGCATCCTCAGGGCGCTTCGAAACGTTGACCTTCAGGGTGTTCTTGATTTCCTTCCCATCGGGCAAGGTGACGGTCACGGCGAGGTCCTTGGATCCCTCGGTGAAGGAAACATCGGCAGACGGACGGGACAGGACGACTGAGCCGTCCTCGTTGGCCTCAACTCCCCAGTTGAAGATCGTGGTGAGGTTCGCCTTGAGCGTTGCGCCAGCCGGAAGCGTGAAGCCTGAGATCACCGCCGGGGCATCGCCGCTGAAGGTCACATTGTGACGGGTGTTCCAATCGATGACAGTCGGTTCGGCCGCCGGACTGGCAGCTGTTGTGGTTGCTGCTGCGGTGTCGATGTCCTCTGCAATGCCCTGCGGCACCACAATCGACGGGGCCGCGAGAGTGAGGGCGAGGGCGCTTGCGGCGACGCCGCGGGAGAAAGTGGCCATGAGACCTTCCTTTATGCACTAGGTGGGCAGGGAGTGAAGATCAAACACCAAGGTTCGATTTCGCTTACCTCAATGTTTTTAGCACCTCTTTGACATTTTCAGTAGAGGGAGCGCAATAATTTTTCTTCGATACTGCTCGCGCGGAGTATCGGGGTTACTGGGGCGAAAAAGCGTTGCTGCACTGGAGTTTTGGTGCTTGCATGGTTGCGGTGTAAAGTATCTCTTCGTTGTCAACGCAATGCGAAGACGGCAAGCGCCCGTAGCTCAACGGATAGAGCATCTGACTACGGATCAGAAGGTTGGGGGTTCGAATCCCTCCGGGCGCACCAAAGGAAACCCCGCTGCGGCGGGGTTTTTGCATGTGCGGGGAATTTCTTAGAGAAGGAAACTATTAACGCATCCTAAGAGGGGGCTTAGGGGCAAAACTTGGCATACGCCTGTCTACGGCATTACAATCTATAGGGATTGTAAAGATTTTTCCCAGCTCACATAAAACCCTGAGTGCAACCTTACGTATTGGAGACAAGCATGCGCGGAAACACCAAGCCCTCTCGCGGACTGTTTTCCGGAATGAAACGGACTGTTATCGCCTCGGCGACGGCACTTTCGCTCGCAGTGGGGGGCATGGCTGTCCCGGCGTTAGAGAGTTTCGGGGCGGGGGAATTCTTGCCTGCGGCGACGGCGGCAACGAGCTCGCTCCTCTACAGCAGCGGCAATTGGATTCCGCTGGACAAAGGCTGGAGTAGGAAAAAGCCGCAAGACGTTCCCGGCACGCCACAGGAACTGGTTGATTTCTCCAAAAATAAAACGAGAGGTTGGCTGGCGGTCGCCAACAACGATTCCGGCGCATCAATTCAGGGCTTTAGCAAGATCGAATTCAGTCACGATCGGACTACTACAAGGTCGTTTCCTGCGAGCGGAGAATATTACGTTTGGGTAGAAACGCCCGAGTCGAAAACAGCTACTGGTACCCGTGAAGTAGCCAATGGCGAATTTTATAAGGTTGAGGGCAAGGGCAATGGAACCACGCTGACGCTCGAGCTGCCGAAGACGGTGACGCTCCAGCCGAGCCAAGTGCTATACGCGTTTGCACCAAACCAGCGGAGCTTGCCAACCTGGGGCATCGGCGCGAGTGGCTCCGCGACGCTGAGTTCCGCCCCCAAAGGCACCGTGACCGGGCGGCTGAACGCTCCCACCAGCTTCATCGATGAGGCGCGAATTGACCTGCTGGATGCAAACAGCAATGTGGTCGATACCAGGGGCGCACGTCGCGGCCAGACCTTTACGTTCCAGGACACTCCAACCGGAGATTATAAACTCCGCGTGAGGAAAATAGGTGGATTTAACGGGGAAACCACCCAGACGTTTACGCTGCGCGCTGACGCGACGGAGACCCGCGACCTGACGCTGACCGCGCGGAAAGCGTCAGTGAAAGGCTCGGTCAAGGATGAGAATGGGCAGCCTGTCCGGGGAGCCACAGTCAGCATCAAGGGCACCGACCTCAATACACAGACTAAGACCGACGGCTCCTTCGAGATCGCCAATATCCCGGATGGTACCTACACCGTCGAGGTGGGGGAGACGAGCAAGACTGTCGGCACCACGACGTCGGTAAGCCTGAAGCCCGGGGAAGAAAAAGAGAACCTCGAGCTCCGCGTCGACTTTCACAAGCGCAACGCCACCGGCCGGGTGCTCAATGAAAAGGGCGAGCCGGTAAGCGGCGCGTCGCTGACGTTGAGCGGTAATGGGCAAGCCGATCGAACCGCGAAAACTGACGCAAACGGCAACTACACCTTCGAAGGCCTGAAGCCGGGCACGTACACCGTCGTCGTCGCGTCTTCAACCGAGCATGGTTCCGGTGGCGGGCAGCTGAATATCCAGGCTGACCGGGATACCCAGCAGGATTTCAAGGTAACCAGGAATAAGGCGACCATCACGGGTAAGGGCTCAATTGTGGGCTCCAATGACAAGCCCGCAGACGTCAAGCTTCGCCTTGTCCGCGATGGCAAGGTCGTCAGCACGGCGACCACCAATGCGAATGGCGAGTTCACCTTCGCTGGCGTTGACGCCGACACGTACGCGATCGAAATCGTCGAGGACGACCGTTTCCGCGGCGGCGCGACCGAGCAGGACATCGTGGTCAAGCCTGGCGAGACCAGGAATTTTACTCTTGAGATGGAGTACAAGGAGGCCACAGTCAAAGGTGACGTATTGCTCGACGGAAACCCTCTCCCGGGGGTGGCCGTAAAACTGACGAAGAAGGATACGAAGGAAACCTTCGACACCGAGACGAATAGTCGCGGTTTCTTCACGCGCGGCGGGCTGCAGCCCGGCACTTATGTCGCTTCCGTCGCTGGCAAGGCTGGCGAGTACGATGAGGGGACTTCGGATGAGGTGCGAATCGCGCCGGGTGAGACGAAGCCGCTCAACATCACCCTGACTAGCCTGCCTGGCAACGTGACCGGCAAGGTTACCGACAACTTCGGCAAGCCCGTTGCTGGCGCAAAGGTCACTGCGGGAAGCAAGACCGCGACCACGGGCACGGACGGCACCTACAAGATCGAGGGGCTGCCGAAGGGCGAGGTGACCGTGACCGTCGCCCGAAATGCAGAGCAAAAGTACGCGAGTGCCTCCACAGCCGTCACGATTGCTCCTTCGCAGACAAAGACTGCAAACCTCACCGTCACCCGTGACCTGGGCTCGATCGCTGGCACCGTCAAAGACGACGGCGGCACGCCGCTGAACAGCGGCGCGGCAACCATTACCGGCCCGAACGGGTTGAAGAAGGATGTCACCATTTCGCGTGGCCAGTTCCAGCTCGACGGTCTCACCTCGGGTGAGTACACGGTGAACGTGCACAAGACGAAACTGACGAACAAGACGAGCACAAAGGTCACTGTGCGCCCCGGGGAGTCTGCCGCAGCCGACCTCCAGGTGCGCCGCTTCCAGGGTAAGTACACCGTCAAGGTCTTTGATGACCTCGGCGAGGCTGTCCAAGGCGCAACCGTTGTCGTAAGCGGTACCGGCTTTAAGCAGAGCAAGCAGACCAACACTGAGGGCGCGGTGCAGTTCGATAATGTTGCGCCGGGCAAATACAGCTATACGGTGCTTGCTGCAGACGAATACGGCCAGGCATCCGGCAGCCTTACCCCGATCGTTGAAAACGCCGAGGAGACGATGAACGTCAGCGTGTCGCCGACTGACGGCCGGATTGAAGGCACCGTGCGTGATGACGCGGGCAACCCTGTTGCTGGCGCGGTCGTCAAGATCGACGGTAAGCGTCGTAGCGGTGAGCAGCAAGCGTGGTCTGGCACTGCCACTACCGATGAAAACGGTAAGTACACCGTCGATGCTGTACCGCCGGGAACCTTCGTCGCGAAGGTGGACGCAACCGATACCCGTGGCGGCGCTTCCACAGAGGTGACCGTTCGCCCGAACGAGCCCTCCGCCGGGAACCTGACGCTGCGTCGCAACGACGGCGACCTTGGCGGCACCGTTACCGATGACAACGGTTCCGCTGTTGCTGGCGCGAAGGTGGTGCTGAAGAGCGCCGACGGGAAGCAGGAGATCGACTCCACCGAAACGGGCGCAGACGGTACCTACGAGTTTGCAGGTATCCGCCCTGGCGAGTACCTCGTCGAGGTAGCAAAGACTTCCGAGTACGGTGCCGCCTCCGAAACCGCACAGGTGGACCCGGGTGTGAAGAACAATCGCGACATCCGTGTGAACCGCGCCGATGGTGGCGTGGAGGGCACCGTCGTCGAGGAGAGCGGCAACGCAGTCGCAAACGCCACCGTGACGATTTACGGTGATGGTGTTGAAGAAGAGCTCAGCACGAACGCCGAAGGCAAATTCGCCCTGACCGGGCTGCGTCCGGGCAACTATCGCGTCGAGGTCGCTGCAACGACCGAGTACGGCGCAACTGCCGGCACGTTCACCGTCGAGCCTGGCTCGACGGCAACGCTGACGCTGGAGGTCAACCGGAACAAGAGCACCGTCTCCGGCCAGGTATCCGACGATGCCCACCAGGCGATCGAAGGCGTCGACGTCACGATCAAGGATGCGCAAGGCGCGACCGTGACGATCGAGACCACGGATGCGGACGGCAAGTTTGCTGCGGAAAACCTCGCCCCGGGCACCTACACCGCGGCTATCGACGAGACGGATACGCACAACGCGGACGACAAGGAATTTACGGTCGTCGCGGGTGAGTTTACAGACCTGGTTACGCTGACCGCGGGCCGCAAGGCCGGCAACCTCGTTGGCCAGGTCGTCGATGCAGACACCGGCAAGCCGATCACTGGCGCCACGCTGACGCTGATTGCCGACGGCGCGGATGCTGCCGATGGCAAGAACATCACTGTCAATGGCAAGGGCGCGTTCGAGGTCCCGGTAGATGCGGGGAAGTACACGCTGCAGGTCGAGTCGCCGGAGTTCTACGAGCCGTACTCGGATCGCATCTTCGAGGTCGGTGCCGCGGAGAGCCTCGACCTCGGGAAGATTGCGTTGACCTCCACCGTGGGTACCATCGCGGGCACCGTGACCGATGCTGACGGCACGCCGCTCGAGAACGTTGAGGTGACCGTTCATAACCTCGAAAATGGTGCGGAGAGCACGGTCACCACCAACGCGCAGGGTAAGTACACCGCTAGCAACCGTGCTACCGGCCGCTACACCGTGTCGGTCACTGCGCCGGAGGGCTACGATGCGCCGAAGTCCCAGGAGGTCTCCGTCGAGCGCACCAAGACTGTGACTGCAGACTTCAAGGTCAACAAGACGCCGAAGGCGCCGCAGGTCGGCACCGTGTCCGGCCAGGTGCTGGATAGGGACGGCAAGGTGGTTGACGGCGCGTCGGTAGCCCTCAATCACCTGGAGTCTGGCAAGGCATACCCGGCGACTGTGAATGCGGAAGGCCGCTTCACCGCCAAGGAGCTGCCGGCAGGCGAATACTCTGTGATCGCCAGCGCTGACGGCTACAAGGCCGAGGGCAAGCCGCGCGTCAACGTTGAGGCTGGGAAGAATGCGGATATCGGTCGCATCAACCTGGTGAAGGACGCCACGCCGCAGGGTACCTTCCGCGTTGTGGTCCAAACCGGCCCCAAGGGGAAGGAGAAGCCTGTCGCCGATGCCGTCGTTGTGGTGTCGCAGGGCGAGGATCAGCGTTCCTTCGTCACGGGTACAAACGGTGAGGCAACGGGCCAGCTGCCGGAGGGCACCTACTCCGTGCGCGTCACGCCGCCTGCCGAGAGTGATTTCCTCGCGCCGGCGGAGGACACGACCGTCACCATTAAGCGCAATGAGCAATCGGATGCGTTTTTCAATCTGGATCGTCCGGTGGCGGCGTCGCCAGACGTGTCGACTGGCCGCGTGATCGGCAGCATCGCTGATGAAAACGGTGCACCGGTCGACGGCACCTCCGCGAAGCTGCGTGGCGAGGACGGCACCGTGATCGAGCTGGATGTCGACGAGAACGGCAACTTTGACGTCGACGATGTGCCGGAGGGTAAGTACACCCTGATCGTCACACCTGGCGAGGATCACCGCACCCCGCGCTACGAGAAGGTTGAGGTCAACCGCGGCGAAACCACGGACGTCGGAAGGATTACCACTCCGTCGACGGTGAAGCCGATTGATGAGAGCGACAAGGGCGAGCCGGGCACCATCAACGGCTGGCTTGTCGACGACAAGAACGAGCCGATCCCGGGCGCCACGGTGATTATCCGGGGCAAGGGCACGGACAAGGATCCGGACGGCAACCCGATTGACACCCTGCCTGCCGTGACGGTGGACGAAAACGGCCGCTTCACCACGGACGTCCTGCCGGAGGGCGAGTACGAGATTGATCTCGAGCTGCCCGAGGGCTGGGACAAGCCGGAAGGTTGGCCGAAGAGCGTCAACGTGACCGAGGACAAGCCGGAATACCAGGGCGTGATCAACGTCGTGGCACCGCGCTCGGAAGTCAAGGGCACGGTCGTCGACGGCGACGGCAACCCGATTGATGGCGTCATCGTCACCGTCACCGACTCCCACGGCGACACGAAGGAAGTCCCGGTCGACGAGAACGGTAACTACAAGCTCGATGTGGTGCCGGGCGACGCTATCGTCGAGGTCTTTACCCCGGAGGGCGTCCAGGACGTGGATCCGACGTACATTCCGGTCCGCCCGAAGGTGGATGTCGCGCTGCCGACGGTGAATCTGACGGAGCAGACGCTGAAGCTGCGGAAGCGCGTGCTGGGTTGGGACGCAGATACGCCGGAGGATGCTCCGGGCCTGCCGTCCAACGAGGAGCTGATCTACGGCTTCGTGGTGACCAACGAGTCTGATCAGACTGTGCACGACGTGAAGATCGAGGATCCCTTCGCGGATGCGGCGATCAAGGCGCCGAAGGGTTGGGACGGCTCCCTGGCACCGAAGCAGACGAAGGTCTTCACCGCGGTGATGAAGCCGCCGTACGGCAGCGGTGCGTTCGCGAACGTCGCTGTGGCTCGCGGCCACTTCAAGAACAAGGATGGCTCGCAGGGCGACATGGTCGCCTCCACCCCTGACGAGGCGTACGTGACCTTCATGGACATGTCCCTGATGAAGAAGGTCAACGCGCAGCTCGCTACCGACCCGAAGAACGCTGTGCGCATGGCGGCAGATCGTGATCTCTACTTCACCTACGAGGTTGTCAACACCGGTTCGACCCGCATGGAGAACGTGACGGTTACCGACATGATCTATGAGGGCGACAAGGATGACTTTGACCCGAACAACCCGGGTAAGGGCAAGAAGATGAAGATCATCCCGCCGAAGGGCTTCACCGGCACCCTGCGTCCGGGTGAACGCGCTGTGTTCAAGGGCGTGCTGCCCCCGCTGAAGCCGGGCACGCGTCACCACAACGCGGCGGAGGCCTCCGGTAAGGCACCGGCGGCACCGAAGCGCTCCCGGATCTTCGAGGAGGAGCCGGACTACGGCGACGATCCGTCGGGCCTGCTGGTGGTTTCCCCGAAGCAGAACATCGACGGTAATGCCCACATCATCGTGGAAGAGGGCGCGCCGCTGGCGACCTCCGATGTTCACGGCAAGCTGTTTGTCGACGCCAACACGAACGGCAAGATCGATGATGGCGACAAGCCCTACGGCGGCATGGAGATCACGCTGCACTCGCTCGACGGCATGCCCGATCTGAGCACGACGAGCGACGGCGACGGCAAGTTCGCATTCCCGGGCGTGAACGCTGGTTCGTACACGCTGCAGATGCGTAACCCGGGCGGCGTGGTGCTTGCGGAGCCGCTTGACGCGGAGAAGAACGACAACGGCATCGGCGAAAAGCTGGAGTCGAAGAAGTTCGAGATCGACGGCGAAAAGGATAAGGAGAACCTCGATGTCCTCCTCCTTGATCGTCCGCTCGAGTTCGAGCAGGAGCCGCCTGCCGACGGCAGCTCGCTGGGCAAGTGCATCAGCGAGACCTCCTCGGTAACGAACCCGGCAACGTGGTTGATCCCGATCGGCATCCTGATCGCGGCCCTGGGCGGCGCGGCAGTCCTGTTCGAGGACGAGTTCAACGCTGCGGCGGCTGAGTTCAACAAGGCGATGCCGAGCCTGAACATCCAGCGTCCGGAGTGGATGAACCAGATTTCCCGCCAGCTGGCGGAGATCGACCCGGCCGTCCCGGCTGCGGTCCTGGCTGTTGGCATCATCGGCCTCGGTGCCCTGGCGCTTGGCCTGACGTACGCCGCCTGCGAGTCCGGCAAGGACCTGAGCAGCAGCAAGGACAGCGGCAGCTCGAGCAAGAAGGACGAGAAGGAGGGCGAAACGCTCACAACAGCGGCTGAGCCTTCCCCGGCCAACGCCTAAGCACAACGCCGTATAACCCCGAAGCCCGTCGCGAAGAAACGCGGCGGGCTTTTGGCTTAGATGCAGCTGAAAAAATGACGGCGTTGTGTATTGAGAACGGCTGCCAACACGGTTACATTAGTAATGGTTTTGGGCTGGATGCGCCCAATCGCGCCGTGTAAAGAATTGTTGAGAGGTACCACATGACATTGAGAAAGCACACCGGCAAGCTGAGCTGCGTCGCGCTCGCAGCGGCGGTCGCTGGCACGTTCGCCATCACCCCCGTCGCCACCGCGCAGCAGCCGTCGTTGCTCTCTCAACTCGCGGATCTTGCGCCGAAGACTGCGCCGGAGGATCCGGCCGGTACCGGCTCCTACGCCGCGCACTTCGCGTCTGCGGGCTGGGCTTACACTGCGCTCGCGCTCAACCCGGTCAATGATCGCGTCTACGCCCTGTCCAAGGGTGAGGCGGGCAAGCCGGCCGGCCACTTGTTGCGCATCCACCCGGTCACCGGTGAGCTGCGTGACTTGGGCAAGGTGCTTGTCGACGGGGCGTTGGACCCCTCCACCACCTCCGCCGCCTTCACCAGCACCGGCACTCTCGTGCTGGACGCTGGGGACACGCTGCACACGCTCGATCTGTCGAAGGACGCATCCGGTACCCCCTTCGACGGTCCGCTGAAGTTCGCATCCCAGGATCTTGCGGTCAACGGCAAGACCGACGCGGAGCTGCCGCACGCGTGGGGCTCGGTCAGCGGTGCTGACGCGGACACGCTCTACGCGGTGAGCGCCGGCACGACCGAGGACGCGCCCTACCTGTGGGCTCTGGACGTGGAGTCCGGGCGCATGAGCGCTGAGCCGCTGAAGGTGGCTCGCGGCGTCGACGCCTCCAAGCTGGGCGAGATGAACTACGCCTACACGAACCGTGCGGGCAACCTCGTTTTCGCAGACGATCGCGCCAACACTGTCGAAGTCAAGGACGTCGATACCAACCCGCTGCTCGTGGCCGCCGCCAAGGGCAAGCGCATTACGGAGAACTACCTCAACCTCGCGGGCTTGCGCGCGGGCAGCTGGTACCGTCCTTCCTCACAGCCGCAGACCACGAGCGCAGAAGCGAAGACGCCTGCCGCGGAGCCGTCGGAGGCCAAGGAGCCTGCGACCCCGAAGGCGCAGACGAAGCTGACCGAGCCTACTGAACCGACGTCGCAAACCGAGCCGAGCACGAAGCAGGCCCCCGCAGCGCCGGTCGAAGCGACTGAGACCCCCGAGGACACTGCAACCTCTGCTGCCGCCACGCCGCGCGATGTGCTGGTCACCGTGGCCGACGAGGACGGCCGCGCCGTGCGCGACTACGACGTCATCGTGGACGAGGACCCCTCCATCTACGCCAAGACGGACCGCGAGGGCCAGGCGCGCCTGTCGCTGCCCGCCGAGCTTGGCGACGTGCAGGTTGCCGCCGGCGGCGAGCTACACCCGGTCAGCGCCGGCGAGACCACACTGCGCGTCCAGTTCCACGCGGACGAGGCGGATGCACCGGAGAAGGATGCGGCTGATACGCCTACAGAGAAAACGGCGGACGAGGACGCTGACACGGCTACCAATAAGTCTGAGACGGCCACGCCTAAATCTGAGACCCCTGAAAAGGCTCAACTTCCGGAGTATAAGGTCACGCTCACCCTCGTTGACGACGATCGAAATCCGCTCAAGTACGTAGAATTGGTGGACCAGGAAGAGGACGAGGTGGCCTCTACCAACAAAGATGGAGAAGCCGAGATCCTCATTCCGGAGGGCACGAAGTCCCTCTCTCTGAAGGTCGCGGAGAGGGATGTGCCTAAGGGGTACCAAAACGAGTACTTCACAGTGGACCGTTCGAAGGGGACCAGGAGCATTCGCCTGAAGAAGGAGACCTCCACCGCCACCGACTACCCGAAGAAGGACGTGCGCATCACCGTCGTAACCGAGGGCGGTAGCCCGGTCGGAGGTGCCGTGCTGAAGGCGGACAAGAAGATTATCGGCATCACGGATGCGGACGGCGTGGCCACGGCGGAGCTGCCGAAGGGCGACGAGCGCTACGTCTCCATCACCCTGGAGGAGGCACCGGAGGGCTACAACAACGACCGCCTCGTGTTTGACCGCTCCAAGAACTCGGGCGAGCTCGTGCTGTCGAAGGCCGAGAACAAGGACGAGAAGACGAAGCCGCAGCAGATCCTCGAGGTGATGAAGGAGGTCGAGCCGATGATGAAGACGCTCATCGGCCCGCTCGCCGCCCTCGCGGGTGCCGGCGGCGCGCTCGGCGGTGCAGCATCAGGCGGTGCGAAGAGCACCGGCACGAGCACAAGCACCACGTCTAGCACGCCTGGCCCGAGCTACAGCCGCGCCAACATGACCGGTGGCGTGTCTACCGGCCGTTCCACCAGCGCCAAGGCGAAGAAGTCTTCCGTGGTCAAGCGGACGGTAAGCAAAAAGTCGGGCAGCTCCGATTCCACGTCCGAGTCCAGCCGCGATGGGGATCTCGCGGAGACCGGTACGCCGATGACCACGGTGATCACCCTGGGCATCTTGCTGCTGCTTATCGGCGGCGCCTACATGTACGTCGGCCGCCGCCGCGAGAACGAGTAAGTTAGAACACCTCGACGCGGCCGCCGAGCGACTCGATCTGCTTGAGCTGCTGCACCCACCCCGGTGCGCCGGGGTGCAGGCGCATCACCGGACGCGAGGAGATCTTGATGGGGGAGACGGACTCGCGGCGCGCGCCCGAGCGGGCGTTCATGCGCGTGTGGGCGCGGTGTCCGGTCTCGGAAAGCTGCTTCATCGACGGTGCGGGGCCGGACAGGTCCTGGCGCGCGGTGGCCAGCAGTTCGATGTACTCGTCGAGGACGCGGACCAGGGACTCCGCGTTGGTCTCGCACATATTTCGCACGAGTGCGGGGTCGGTGCCGGCGACGCGGGTCGCGCTCTTGAAGGACCCGGCGGCCAAGGACTGGGCGAGCGTGCCGCCCTTATCGCCCACAATCGCCAGTGATTCCGCTAGGACGTGGGGCAGGTGGGACACCCGCGCTACGGCCTCGTCGTGGGGCGTGACGCGCACAGGGACGGCCTCCGCGCCGGTAGTGGCGGCGAGCTTGCATACCTGGGCGAACAGCGCGGACCAGCAGTCGGGTACGCGGTCCACCTCGAGGGCGTAGTCGTATGTGACGACCCACGCGGCGTGGTGGAACAGGCCCTCCTTCGAGGCGACCCAGCCGGAGTGCTCGGTACCCGCCATCGGGTGGCCACCCACGTAGCGATCGCCCATGCCGCGGGCGAGGACGAGCTCGTAGACCGGTTTCTTCACCGAGACGACGTCGGTAATTCCGCAATCAGGCGCGTGGAGCTGGATCGCGTCGAGGATCTCGGCGACCGCGTCGAAGGGGACGGCGATGACGATAAGGGCATCGTCGGCCTGGGCGCGCGTGAGTACGTCGACAAGCGAATTGCTCGCGTCGAAGCCGTCGCGCTGCGCGGCGCGGGTGCCGTTGCGCGAGTGGGTGTAGCCGTAGGCGGTGTGCCCTTGGGCGACGAGGTCGCGCAGCATGGAGCCGCCGATGAGCCCGAGGCCGATGATGCAGACTGGTTTGAGGCGGGTGCTTTGGTTCAC
Source organism: Corynebacterium sp. p3-SID1056 (assembly GCF_025152525.1). Taxonomy (GTDB): domain Bacteria; phylum Actinomycetota; class Actinomycetes; order Mycobacteriales; family Mycobacteriaceae; genus Corynebacterium. The sequence goes on along the minus strand of NZ_JALXXL010000002.1, from coordinate 13,197 downwards.
ACGCTTCATTCTAATGACATTGCGTCTGTGTGCCGACTACTGTGGGCGAGCATGAGCGAGGATTACGCGGGCGGCTGGGCCGTCACGGTGGCGCGGCACGAGGGTGCGTGGCAGGTCCGGGAGTATGAGGACAAGTTTTGGGACGTGGGGGCGTCGATAAGCGCGGTGCGTGCCTTGCGCAACGAGGGGCCCGCATTTGCGATGCTCAATGTGGAGGACGACTACCTGGTGGTGCTGCGGCCGGGGCCCGCGCGGGCGCTGGTGCTGCTTTCCGACGCAACGATGGCCGTCGATGACGAGTTCGCCGAGGAAGTGCTCGGCGAGGCGGGGCTCGACGCGCCCGAGATCGACCCGGACGAGCTGGACATGGTGGATGCGTGGGCCGACGGCGACTTCGACATTTTTGCAGACCTGGGGTTGTCCAACGAGCAGCTCAGCGTGCTTTTAGACGAGGACGCCGACCCGGAAGACCTCGCGTTCATGCTGGCTGATGAGCTGGGCTTCGGCGACGAGCTGGCCGACGCGCTCGGGGATGACGACTAGCGCGCCGCAGCGCCGGGCCGAGGCGCGCATGCGGGAAGCGCTCGCCCTGGCCGCTGACACTCCGCCGGGCGACGTGCCGGTGGCCGCGCTCGTCTACGCCCCCGACGGTCGGATCGTGGGCCGCGGCGTGAACCGGCGCGACGCCGATGGCGACCCTACCGCGCACGCGGAGGTCGAGGCGATTCGTGCTGCTGCTCGCGAACTCGGCACGTGGCGGCTCGACGGCTGCGAGCTGGTGGTTACCCTCGAGCCGTGCACGATGTGCGCGGGGGCGATCCTCGGCGCGCGCATACAGTCGCTGGTCTTCGGCGCGTGGGAGCCAAAGACGGGGGCCGTCGGCTCGCTTTTCGACGCCCTGCGAACCCCCCGCCACCTCCACACCGTGGAAGTCCGCGGTGGGGTGCTGGCGGATGAGGCCGCGGCGCTGCTCGGGGAGTTCTTCGGTGCGCTGCGGTGAGAACGCTTCCGCGAGTAGGGTGGGAGACGAAAGAGTCCAAGAAATTTTGTGTAAGGAGCATTGACATGGGTTTCGACGAGAAGGCAGACCAGCTCAAGGGCAAGGCCAAGGAGACCGCTGGCGATTTGACCGACAACGAGAAGCTGTCCAACGAGGGCAAGGCTGACCAGCTCTCCGGCAATGTCCGCGAGAAGCTCGAGGATGCGGGCGACGCAGTCAAGGACAAGTTCAACGAGGTTGCTGGCAAGGTCCAGGACAAGGTCGACGGCGAGAACTAGGGATTTGGTGCCGGGCACGCCCAACCGTTATTCTGTTTGGCGGTAGCGTGTCCGAGCGGCCGAAGGTACTCGCCTCGAAAGCGAGTGAGGGTAAAACCTCCGCGGGTTCAAATCCCGCCGCTACCGCCAAAGGCAGTGGCGCACCCCAGGGCAACCTCGGGGGTGCGCCACTTTTTGCTTTGCCCCTTTGGCCCGCGTGCCTCGCCCACTATGATGGGCCGAGTACTTGCACGCGTTTGTATAACCTAAGCATTCGAAGGGCCGTGTGATCTGTGGCGAAGCTTCTCTTCCGTCTGGGGCGGTGGTCGTTCCTGCACAAGTGGCGGGTCATCGTGGCCTGGCTGCTTATCCTGGGCGCAACTGCGGGCGGGGCGCTTTCGCTCATGCGCCCGTTTACCTCCGAGTTCGCGATTTCGGGTACCCCGGCGATTTCCGCGCTCGACACGCTGGAGGAGAACTTCCCCGGGCAGGGCAATGTCGCAACTGCGCCGGGCGTGAACTTGGTCTTTGCGGCCCCGGAGGGCCGTACGCTCGACGAGCCCGAGTACATGGAGGCGATGGATGACACCGTCGGCTACATTCGCGACAACCTGGAAGGCCTGACCGGCACTGAGCGCTTTGGTAACCCGGTGGCGGTGAATGCCGAGCTCAAGGACACCATCGTCGGCCAGATGACGGAGATGGGCCTGCCGGAGGAAACGGCGAAGGCGGATGCCTACAACCTGCGCATGGTCTCGGACGACGGGCGGATTGGCTACACCACCTTCGAGTTCGGCGCGGAGTCCTCCATGTCGGTGGAGCAGGCGGACCGGGACGTGGTCAACGAGGCGATGGAGCTCGGCCGCGAGGCGGGCCTGGAAGTGGAGGCCGGTGGTGCCGGTTTCGGCGACCCGATCGAGATCAATACGACTTCGGAGCTCATCGGTATCGGCGTGGCCTTCTTGGTCCTGCTGGTCACGTTTGGGTCGTTCGCGGCGTCGACAATGCCGATTGTCACCGCGATTGTGGGCGTGGGCATCGGCGCGCTGACGATTGTGCTCACTACGCACTGGGTCGAGCTCAACGACGTGACACCGGTGCTGGCCGTGATGATCGGGCTGGCCGTGGGCATCGACTACGCACTGTTCATCCTTTCGCGCTACCGGCAGGAGCGCCGCACGCTGCCCGGTCCCGAGGCCGCCGGCATGGCGGTCGGTACTGCGGGCTCCTCGGTCGTCTTCGCCGGCACCACCGTCTTTGTCGCGCTCGTGGCGCTCGTGCTCGCCGGGATCGAGTTCTTGTCCTGGATGGGCCTGGCCGCCGCCTTCACGGTGCTGGTCTCGGTCTTGGTGGCGCTCACGCTGCTTCCCGCGCTGCTGGGTTTGTGGGGCGAGCGCGCCTTCGCCGGGCGCATCCCGGGGATCGCCGGGCACGCAGGCCCGGGAAAGCGTCCGGCGAAAGATTTGGACGAAAAGTCGATGGGGCGCAGCTGGGTCAACTTCGTGCGCCGCTTCCCGGCCGCGGTCATGGCACTTGTGGTGCTGGGGTTGGGCGCACTGTCCTCGCCTGTACTCAACCTAGAGATGGCGCTGCCGTCTGACACTACTTCCAACCTGGACACCACGCAGCGCAAATCCGCCGACCTCATGGCCGAGGGCTTCGGCCCGGGGGTGAATGCCCCGTTTTTGATTGTGGTGGACGCGCATGCGGCCGACCCCTCGTCGGAAAGCCTGCAGCCCTACATGGACGCGATTCCCGACGACACGGGCGGCGCGGAGAAGGCCGCGCTGGCCTCGTTTATGTACGCGGTTGGGCAGGCCGGCACCGTCAACGGGATCGAGCACGCGCAGCTCATCGGCGTCAACGAGGACATGACCGCCGCGCAGATGGTCGCGCACCCGCAGGGCGGCCCGGAGGAGGAGTACACCCTCGATGTGGCACACGGCCTGCGCCAGACGCTGCACGAGGTCGAGGACGCGACCGGCGTGACCATCGGGCTGACCGGGCTGACGGCGGTGCAGATGGACATCACCGAGGAGCTCAGCGAGGCGATGCCGCTCTACCTGGCGATCGTGGTGGGCCTGGCGATCCTGCTCCTGATGATCGTGTTCCGCTCCATCATGGTCCCGCTGGTGGCGGGCCTGGGCTTCTTGCTTTCCGTCGGCGCGGCCTTCGGCGTGACCGTCCTGTTCTGGCAGGAAGGCCTGTTCGGCCTGGTCAACACGCCGGGGCCCATCCTGTCGTTCCTGCCCATCTTCCTCATCGGCGTCACCTTCGGCCTGGCCATGGACTACCAAGTCTTCCTGGTCACCCGCATGCGCGAGCACTACCTCAAGCTGCGCCGCGCCGGCGACCCGGACGCAGAGATCAATGCAGTGCACCACGCCACCGTCGAGGGCTTCGTGCAGGGCGCGCGCGTGGTCACCGCCGCCGCGATCATCATGATTGCGGTGTTCGTCGCCTTCATCAATCAGCCGCTGCCGTTCATTCAGATCTTCGGCTTCGCGCTCGGAGCCGCCGTGCTTTTCGACGCCTTCTTCGTACGCATGTCCCTCGTCCCCGCCACCATGTTCCTTCTGGGGCGCTCCACCTGGTGGATGCCCCGCTGGCTGGATCGGGTCCTTCCGCACGTGGACGTGGAGGGTGCGGGCCTGGAGCGCGAGTTTGAGGACCACAGAGCCACCCCCGAAGAATTGGAGCCCGCCCGATGAGCCCGATGCACACAGATCTTTCCTTTGACGTCAACACCGAGCTGGGCCGCGCCCGCACCGGCACGATCCACACCCCGCACGGCGATATCCACACACCCGCGTTTATCCCGGTGGCCACGAAAGCCACGGTGAAGACGCTGACACCGGAGCAGATCCGCGGCACCGGCGCCCAGGCCATCCTGTCCAACGCCTACCACTTGTACCTGCAGCCGGGCCCGGACATCGTCGACGAGGCAGGCGGGGTCGCCGCCTTTGAAAACTGGCACGGGCCTACCTACACCGATTCCGGCGGCTTCCAGGTCATGAGCCTGGGCGTGGGCTTTAAGAAGGTGCTGGCCATGGACGTCGCCGACCTGCACGAAAGCGACATCCGCGCCGCGAACAAGGACCGCATGGCGCGCGTGGACGACGACGGCGTCGACTTCAAGTCCTTCATCGATGGCTCCTCCCACCGCTTCACCCCGGAGGTGAGCATGCAGATCCAGCACCAGCTCGGTGCCGACATCATGTTCGCCTTCGATGAGCTGACGACCCTGGTAGATACCCGCCAGTACCAGGAACACTCCGTGGAGCGCACCCGCCGCTGGGCGAAGCGCTGCCTGGAAGAGCACGACCGGCTTACCCGCGCTCGTGCCGGTAAGCCGCTGCAGTCGCTGTGGGGAGTGGTCCAGGGCGCGCAGTACGAGGATCTGCGCCGCCAGGCGACCCGCGGCCTGTTAGAGCTTGACCGCGCGGCCCGCGAGGAGGGCAAGCGCGGCTTCGGCGGCTTCGGCATCGGCGGCGCGCTGGAAAAGGAAAACCTGGGCACCATCGTCAGCTGGGTCACCGACGAGCTTCCTGCGGACAAGCCCCGCCACCTGCTGGGCATCTCGGAACCGGATGACATTTTTACCGCCGTCGAGGCAGGCGCGGACACCTTCGACTGCGTCGCCCCGACCCGGCTGGGCCGCCGCGGAGGTGTGTACACGCTCGACGGCCGCATGAACCTCGCCGGGGCCCGCTTCAAACGCGACTTTGCCGGCGTGGACGAAGAGTTCGGCGGCTACGTCTCCGAGAACTACTCCCGCGCCTACATTCACCACCTGCTCAAGGCGAAGGAGTTCTTGGCCGGCACCCTGTGCACCATCCACAACCTGGAGTTCATGATCCGGCTCGTGGACAACATCCGCGCGGCCATCGACGCCGGCGACTACGAGGCGTACCGCGACGAGTTCATGGGGCGGTACTACGCGAATGCGCGCAAGTGACCAGGGATAACGAACTTTTCGCTGAAAAGTTAGTCGGCGATTGCCTCCAGCGGACCGGTCGCAGCTGCGCGCCGGGCCGGCCAGAGCGCGGCGAGCACGCCCACGACGAGAGAGCCGAGGAGCACGATGCCGATCATGCGCGTGGGCACGATGATCGCGGACATGCCCTGGCTCTCGAGCACGGTGAGGAAGGCCCAGCCGAGTCCCAGCCCGAGGAGCACGCCGAGGACGGCACCGAAGACGGACATCTGCACCGACTCGAGCGTGATCATGGTGCGCACCTGCCTGCGCTGCGTGCCCACCGCGCGCAGCATGCCGATCTCCTGGCGGCGCTCGATGACAGACAGCGTGAGCGTGTTGATGATGCCCAGCACCGCGATGATCACGGCAAGCGAGAGTAGTGCGTAGAGGATGAACAGCATCTGGTCGATGAGCGCTCCGGCCTCACCTGCTGCGTCTTCGGCGGAGCGGACCTGCACCACGATGTCGTGGCGCACAGCGTCCTCGAGGTTTGCGCGCAGCTTTTCGACGTCCACGCTACCGTCACCGCCGACGCCCACCATCAGGATCGTCTCCGCCTTCCACGTCGCCACCTTCGCGGCGGCCTGCGCGGAGACGACGAAGGTCTGCAGCACGTTGGAGTCCTCGAAGATGCCGCCGACGGTCACCGTCGTGGTTTCGGTGGAGACGCCGGGCGCGGCGAGCTCGAGCGTGTCACCGACCTGCCAGCCGCGCTCGGCGGCGATGTGGGAGGGCGCGATGAGCGTGTCGCCGTTCAGGTCCGCGGAGCCTTCCACCATGTTGAGCTGGAGGAGGTCGGCGGTGTCGCCGTTGATGAGGTCGGTGGCTCCCATCCGACCCAGCTGGTGGCCGTACTCGCCGTCCACCGTCACCGGTGCTTGGCTGTAGCTGGTGATGGTGCCGACCCCGGGGACGTCGGCAAGCCGCTCCGGCAGATCGCTGGGCACGGGGAAGGATCCGAGCTCAGGGCCGTAGAGGACGTAGTCGGCGCTGAACTCGCTCTTCGCCATGTCGTCGACCGAGTGCTTCATGCTCGCGCCCAGCATCCCGATTACGGTCACTAGCGCGATGCCCAGCATGAGCGCGAAGGCGGTGGTGGCGGTGCGGCGCGGGTTGCGGCTCGTGTTCGTGGACGCCAGCTTTCCGACGGCCCCGAAAGGCAGCCCGATCGCCCGCCCGAACGGCGGCACCACCGGCAGGCTGAGCGCAGGACCTGCGAGGAATAGGCCGCTAATCGCGGCGAGCGCGGCGGCCCCCACGAGTGCGGCGCGGCGCCCGGTCGAACCGTCTTCCCAGCCCATGGCGACGGCCGCGGTAGCGACGCCGAGTGCAACGAGGACGAGCCCGACGATCGTGCGTGCCTTGAGCGGTTGCGGGGTTGCGGACTCGCTGGCGCGCATCGCTTCAACCGGGCGGACCCTGCCGGCGCGGCGGGCCGGTGCGAGCGCGGAGCAGACCGTGACCACGGTGCCTACGACCAGGGGCACAAGGACTGCTTGCCAGGTCAGGCCGAGGCCGGTGTCGGGAAGCTCCATGCCGTACGCGCGCATCGCCACCTTGATCGCGGCGACCAGTCCCACCCCGCCGGCGACGCCGAGCACGGAACCGAGCGCGCCCACGAGCGCGGATTCCAGCGCGACGGAGCGCGTGATCTGACCCCGGGTGGCGCCAATTGCGCGCAGGAGCGCGAACTCCTTGGTGCGCTGCGCCACGATCATGGAGAAGGTATTCGCGATGAGGAACGTGCCCACCAGCAGCCCGACGAGCGCGAAGGCGATGAGGAAGTAGCTGACAAAGCTCAAGGCTTCGCGGATTTGCTTGCTGGTTTCCTCCGCCACGGATTCGCCCGTGTTGATCTCCAAGTCGGGGTGTGCCGCGCGCAGCGTATCCACGAGGGCTGCGGGCTCGGTGTTGTCGCCGGCAACGGTGAGCGCGGGCACCGTGTCGCCCTGGGTGTAGTACTCCGTGTACGTGTCCGGGGTGACCCGGAAGAGTAGGGAGGACTGCTGCGCGAGCTCGTGGTCGTAGAACCCGGTCACGGTGACGTCCTGTCGACCGTCTCGATCGACCAGGATCAGGTGCTCGCCGAGCGCGATGCCGTAGTTTTCCGCGCCGTTGCGGTTGACTACGGCCTCGCCGAGCGCCTCCGGCGCCCGGCCACTGACCAACTCGGTGGGCTCGCCGACGGCCTCGTCGGGGCCGTAGTAGAGGCCAAGCCGGGAGGCACCCATCTTCATCTGGATGGCTTCTTCATCCTCGCGAGCTGCGACAATAGACTTTTCGGCGAAAAGATTGGTGCGGGCCACGACGGGATCGTCCGCGATCTCGTCGGCTTCCTCCCGAGAGAGCGGCCCCTCGACCACCGCGTCCGTGCCATCTAAGACAGTGCCCACCGCCGAGTCGAAGGTGGTCGACAGCATGGCGGTAAACATCAGTGCGCCGGAGAGGAATGCGGTACCGAGCACGACGGAGAGCACGGTCAGGGCAAGGCGGAGCTTGTGGGCCGCCACGTTGCGCAGCGACACTTTCGTCATCGGACGCATGCGCTACCCCTCGATTCCGGCCATGACCTGCAGGATGGCGTCCATGGTGGGGTGTGCGAGCTCGTCGATAATGGCGCCGTCGCGCAGGAAGATGACGCGGTCGGCGAAGGAGGCGGCGCGCGCGTCGTGGGTGACGATGACGACGGTCTGGTCGTCGCTGTCGACCGCGGTGCGCAGGATCCGCAAGACCTCTGTAGAGGAGTTGGAGTCGAGGTTGCCGGTCGGCTCGTCGCCGAAGATGATCTCCGGGCGCGAAACCAACGCGCGGGCGCAGGCCACGCGCTGCTGCTGGCCGCCCGAGAGTTCGGCGGGGCGGTGGTTAAGCCGCTCGTCTAGGCCGAGACGGTGGGTGATCTGCGCAAACCAGTCCTCGTCGATGGTGCCGCCGGCGATATCCGTGGGCAGCGTGATGTTTTCCGCCGCAGTCAAGGTCGGTACCAGGTTGAAGGACTGGAAGATGAAGCCGAGGCGGTCGCGCCGTAGGGTGGTCAACGCCCCGTCGTGAAGCGAGGAGAGCTCCGTGTCGCCGAGGAAGACCTCACCGGAGGTGGGCGAGTCGAGGCCGGCCATCACGTGCATCAGCGTCGACTTGCCGGAGCCGGAGGGGCCCATGATGGCGGTGAATTCGCCCCGGCGGAACTCCACGTTGACGCCGTCGAGCGCGCGGACCTTCGTGGAGCCCTCGCCGTAGGTTTTGACCAAGTCGACCGCCCGGGCGGCGGGCACTGCTGCACGTTCCATGCTGCCTATTGTGGCACGCCGCGATTAGGGCTCGCGCAACTCCAAGGCGTTGATCATGCCGCGCAGCCCGATATCCATGACGCGGGAGCTGACCCGGAAGCCGAACTCTGGCGAGGTGTAGCGCAGGACGCCGATCGTGGCGAGCTGGGCGATGCCGTGCGCGGCGCCCCACAGCGACATCATCTGGGTGTAAAGCACCCAGGTGGAGCGCGGTCCTTCGGACTCGGAGATGGCGTCGCGGACGATGTTCATCAGGTAGGTGAACGCCTTGCCCATGTCGAAGGGCTGGGCCATGCCGCCCTCGTCGTCGAAGGAGACGGGGACGATGGAGCGGCTGGAAATCTCGATCAGCGCGACGAAGCCGGTTGGGTCCGCCAGCGCGTAGTCGATGTAGCCGAAGCCGGCGGCCTTGATGGCGGTCAGCGCAGGCGAGCCTTCGGGGACGCTCGCGGCCTGGCGGACGATGGCCTGGGTATTTGCCTCGTCAAGGTGGATCTCGAGTTCGCGCAGCAGCGCCTGGTCGCCGTCGAAAAGCTGGGTGGCGGTGTTAAACGCGATGTCCGCCCGCTGCGCCGCCTTTTTGAGGGTGAAGCCGTCGAGGCCCGCCGCCACGACCTCCTCGGCCGCGCCGCGCAGAATGGCCTCGCGGATGTCCTCCTTCGTCTCCCGCGGCAGATCCTTCGCCAGAGTGGTCCACGGCTTGGAGATCTCGCCGGGGATGGTTTCCGGGTCGAAGTGCACGATGTTGCCTTCGGCCAGGGTGTTGCACAAGCCGGAGAGCAGTGAGCCCATGGCGGCCTGGAAGGTCTGGCGCTTCGCCGTCGGCGAGAGGTGGCGCATGATGCCGAAGGTGGCGAGGTGCGCAAGCCCGTGCGTCTCGGCGAGCAGGGCGAGGGTGCCGGTGATGATCAGGTCTTCCTGGATCGGCACCTCGAGCTGGCGGGTCGCCTCGAGGATGAGGTTGAGCACGCGCGCGGTGATCGCCGGGAAGGCGTCCGGATTTAAGGGGCGCTCGATCTGCTCCTCGAAATTGGGAAAGTCCTCGACGACCTGCGAGTGGCTGTAGGCCGCAAAGTAGGTCGGGTTATCCAACGCTGCGTTGAAGTAGCCGGTGGCGTTGGCCAACACCTGCTTGATGATCGGCACGTCCGCTGGGAGCTTTGCCAGCTCGCGGTCGGCGAACACACGTAGGCGCTCATCGAGGAAGCGGCTGACCTCGGCGTAGAGGGTCGCGTCATCTGTATAGAGCGCGCGGGCCTCTTCGAGCGGGATATCTGCCTGCTCGGCGGTGCGCTGCAGCGTAAGCGCCTTCTTGTCGCCGCGGCCGAGGATTTGTAAGGCCTGGTCCAGGAGCCTGTGCTCGACTGAACCGGCGGGGGGCGCGGAGGGATCTTGTGTATTCACGTCTACAAGTTTAACCTTCGGTGGAGCGTTTCCCCATTGCATCGGGCGTGTATGGGGCGTTTTTCAAGCGCCGCTCAGCACCGATTAACCGTGGATTTAGTTCCGGGCGGAAATGCGCGGAAATCCCACAAATAGGCCGATTGGGTCTCACGCTGTGGGAAGTGTGAGACCCAATCGGGGGGAGAAGTTGGACGAGCGCTTACTCGTTACCCAGCTTGCGGTCGGCAGCGTCGCGAGCCTGGTCGATCTTGTCGGCCTTGTCCTCGCCCAGCTTGCCCTTCGCAGCGTCCGCAGCCTTGTCCAGGCCCTGGTCCGTAACCTGCTCGCCCTTGTCGGAGTTCATTGCACCCTTTGCCTTATCAATAATGCCCATTGCGCTAATCCTTTCGTTGAGTATCTACTAATCCGTTTGCCCCCTTGCGGGAACCAACGTGCCCCAACATAACGACGCCAAGCGCCCGCGTCGACCGCAGCCGTAAGTTGTAAGGAAATCGTTACCTTCTTCAGCCTGCCTGATGCTTCTCGACGCCACGCACCCACGCAATCGTCGGATACGTCAGAGGCAACAGCACAACCTCAATCAGCGTCTTCCACAGGAAGCCGACCAGGACATAGTTGATGAAGTCGCCCGGGGTGGCGATCCCAATCACGCTGGCGGCGATGGCGCAGAACAGCAGCGTGTCCAAGAATTCGCCGACGACGGTCGAGCCGATCAGGCGTGCCCACAGGCGCCCCACGCCGAAGCGGTCCTTCATCTTCTGCAGGACCCACGCATTTGAGAGCTGGCCCACCACATAGCCGGCGAGCGAGGCCAGCACGATCTGCGGCACCAGGCCGAGTACGGCGGCGAAGGTGTCCTGCATGTCGTAGAAACCTGCCGGGGGCAGCCAGATTGCGATGTAGAACGACAGCACAGCCAGGACGGCGATGCCGAAGCCGGTAAAGACGGCGCGGCGGGCCGCCTTGAAGCCGTAGACCTCAGCGATCACGTCGCCGATGACGTAGGAGATGGGGAAGAGGAAGAACGCTCCGTCGGTAATCAAAGGCCCCAATTCCACGCCCTTCTGGGCCGTGATGTTGGAGATGAGAAAGACGGCGCAAAACACCGCGAGCAGCACCGGATATGGCGAGCGGGCGGCGGGCGATGAGGAGGCAGGAGGTGTCACGAGTCAGTATTCAACCACAGGGAAGTAGTCTCGGGGCCATGTCTGCTGGAAGATACGCGCCCTCGCCGAGCGGCGACCTGCACTTTGGCAACCTGCGTACCGCGGTACTCGCCTGGCTCTTTGCCCGCCAGACTGATCGAGCGTGCTACCTGCGCATCGAGGATATCGACTCGGAGCGATCCAGCATGGACGCCGCCGCGCGCCAGATCGCAGACCTCGAGGCGCTGGGGCTGACGTTCGACCCGCCGGTGACCTACCAGTCCGACAACCACGAGCGCTACCGCGCCGCGCTGGACGCACTCGACGTCTACGAGTGCTACTGCACCCGCCGCGACATCCGCGAGGCCGCGAGCGCCCCGCACGCCCAGCCCGGGATGTACCCCGGGACCTGCCGCAATCTTTCAGAAGCGCAGCGCGAAGCCAAGCGCGCGGAGCTCGCCGAGCAGGGGCGCATGCCCGCCCTGCGGCTGCGCGCTGCGTCCGCGGAATGGAAGGTGCGCGACGTGTACGCCGGCGAGGTGCTTGGGCCGATTGACGACGTCATTCTGCGCCGCGGCGGCAACCTCAACCAGGCACAGGCCGGCGATTGGGCGTACAACCTCGCCGTGGTTGTCGACGACGGCGAGCAGGGCATCGACCAAATCGTGCGCGGCGACGACCTGCTGTTTTCTGCGCCCGCGCAGGCCTACTTGGCGCACCTGCTGGGGTATGCGCAACCGGAGTACGTGCACGTGCCGCTCGTGGTCAACGCCGCAGGTCGCCGGCTGGCCAAGCGCGACGGTGCCGTGACGCTGCGGGAGATGCTGCGCGAGCGGGAAATTGGCGAGGTGGTCGGCCAGATTGCTGCCTCGCTTGGTTGCCCCGGCGTAGAGAGCGTGCATGGGCTACTGACACACTTCGACCCAGGGGCGCTGCCGCGCGAACCCTGGGTCTGGGAGGACTAGTTGTCTGCGCTCTGGCGGGTGCCAAGCGCTGCGTCGATGCGCAGGATGCCGGAGCCGTCCGAGCCGACGAGCTCGAGCTGATCGATGATCTCGCTGACCGAGGACTCCTCGCCGACCTGCTCGTCGAGGAACCAGGTCAGCAGGCTGCGGGACTCCAGGTCGCCCACCTCGTCGGCGACGCGGGTGATGGTGCGGATCGCCTCAGAGACCTTCTTCTCGTGCTCCAGCGCTGCCTTGAAGGCCTCGACCGGGGAGGAAATCTTCGGTGCGTCAATCTCGATGCTCTTCAGCTCGACGCGCTCGCCGCGGTCCAGAAGGTGCTGGGTGAACTTCATCGCGTGGTCGCACTCTTCCCGTGCCTGTTCAGCGAACCAGTTGCTCATGCCTGGAAAGGACAACGCGTCCATCTCGTTGGCCAGGTGGCGGTAGAGGTACGCGGCCAGGTACTCGTCGGTGACCTGGTTGTTCATAACGTCGCGAAGCTTTGCGTCCATGGTGATCGTGCCTTCCGTTTGATTTGCTGGGACGGTAGGGCACCAAGCTTAGTTGGAAATGAAATGATGTGAGGAGCGTGTGACAAATTTTACGTCTACATCTTTGGCGACCTGCCGTGCCGTTGGTCGGTCCAAATGGAGCTAGCTCCGTTTGGATCAGGTGCTGGATCGGAGCGTTGACGGCCAGGGCATCGATCTTGGCTCGCCAAAGGAGGTGCGGAAAGTGCACATTGTGTCGATAAACCCCGCCCCGATATAACCCCCACAAAAACTAAGGGGACCCCACGCACCTGCCAGAGCTCGCTGACCCTTGCTGCGTTCCCGCCCTGGGGGAGTTCACAAGATAAGCACCGCGTGGGATCCTGCCCAACACTGTAGCGAACACGCCGCGCAAGCTCCAAACCTTTGCATGTGTAGTCCCATGTGCTGCGGTTTTGGAGTGGCAAGACGCTTGCGCTAAAGTATTGCACCGACGCTGTGAGCGTTACTCATTGGAGGATTCGACTAGCGGCCTATGTCACACGCCTGGAACGCGTGCGGGTAGCAATACCCTCGTGGGTTCAAATCCCACATCCTCCGCAGCTGTCCTCAGTCGCGACATAGTTGACAACTCAGTCGCGACATGGTGGACAAACCGGTGTCTTGGTTTTTATTTTTCCAAGGCACCGG
>NZ_JALXXL010000019.1 GCF_025152525.1 Corynebacterium sp. p3-SID1056 | reverse complement strand
TGAATCTCTAATTTTGGGTGGTGTTTTGCTGGTTACGGGTGCGTGATGTAATTCGCGTTATTTTGTAACTTTTTTGTTTTGGCCAGTTCTTGTTTTCCCTCGTCGGGTGAGGGCTGGTTGTTAAACAGTAATTTGAGGATTTGCCAGTCCTGCATTGCATGTTTGTGTGGTGTGGGTTGGTTTGTTTTTGGTTAGGTTTTCGGGCTTTTCACGGCCTTGTTTCTTGCTGAAACAGTTGTTTTTGTGGAGAGTTTGATCCTGGCTCAGGATGAACGCTGGCGGCGTGCTTAACACATGCAAGTCGAACGGAAAGGCCGAAGCTTGCTTCGGTACTCGAGTGGCGAACGGGTGAGTAACACGTGGGTGATCTGCCCTGTACTTCGGGATAAGCTTGGGAAACTGGGTCTAATACCGGATATGACAACTTTTTGGATATTGTTGTGGAAAGCTTTTGCGGTATGGGATGAGCTCGCGGCCTATCAGCTTGTTGGTGGGGTAATGGCCTACCAAGGCGTCGACGGGTAGCCGGCCTGAGAGGGCGTACGGCCACATTGGGACTGAGATACGGCCCAGACTCCTACGGGAGGCAGCAGTGGGGAATATTGCACAATGGGCGCAAGCCTGATGCAGCGACGCCGCGTGGGGGATGACGGCCTTCGGGTTGTAAACTCCTTTCGCAATCGACGAAGCCTTTTGGTGACGGTAGGTTGAGAAGAAGCACCGGCTAACTACGTGCCAGCAGCCGCGGTAATACGTAGGGTGCGAGCGTTGTCCGGAATTACTGGGCGTAAAGAGCTCGTAGGTGGTTTGTCGCGTCGTTTGTGGAATACCGCAGCTTAACTGCGGGGTTGCAGGCGATACGGGCATAACTTGAGTGCTGTAGGGGAGACTGGAATTCCTGGTGTAGCGGTGGAATGCGCAGATATCAGGAGGAACACCGATGGCGAAGGCAGGTCTCTGGGCAGTAACTGACGCTGAGGAGCGAAAGCATGGGGAGCGAACAGGATTAGATACCCTGGTAGTCCATGCCGTAAACGGTGGGCGCTAGGTGTGAGTCCCTTCCACGGGGTTCGTGCCGTAGCTAACGCATTAAGCGCCCCGCCTGGGGAGTACGGCCGCAAGGCTAAAACTCAAAGGAATTGACGGGGGCCCGCACAAGCGGCGGAGCATGTGGATTAATTCGATGCAACGCGAAGAACCTTACCTGGGCTTGACATACACTGGATCGGGCCAGAGATGGTCTTTCCCTTTGTGGCTGGTGTACAGGTGGTGCATGGTTGTCGTCAGCTCGTGTCGTGAGATGTTGGGTTAAGTCCCGCAACGAGCGCAACCCTTGTCTTATGTTGCCAGCATTTGGTTGGGGACTCATGAGAGACTGCCGGGGTTAACTCGGAGGAAGGTGGGGATGACGTCAAATCATCATGCCCCTTATGTCCAGGGCTTCACACATGCTACAATGGTCGGTACAACGCGTTTGCGAGCTCGTGAGGGTGGGCTAATCGCTGAAAGCCGGTCGTAGTTCGGATTGGGGTCTGCAACTCGACCCCATGAAGTCGGAGTCGCTAGTAATCGCAGATCAGCAACGCTGCGGTGAATACGTTCCCGGGCCTTGTACACACCGCCCGTCACGTCATGAAAGTTGGTAACACCCGAAGCCCATGGCCCAAACTTGTTAGGGAGTGGTCGAAGGTGGGATCGGCGATTGGGACGAAGTCGTAACAAGGTAGCCGTACCGGAAGGTGCGGCTGGATCACCTCCTTTCTAAGGAGCTTTTAGTATTGTGCCCACGGTTGTGGGTGTGTTGGTGGTTGATGTCGCCGTGTGTGTGACTGCCACTAAAAAAAGTATTGAAAATTTCCGGGTGGATGCATACCCGCAGGACGTGGAGTGCCTGCGTAGCAGACCGGGGTCGTAACCGTTTTTCCGCAAACAGTGTTTTTGGTGCGTTGGCATGCTGTTGGGTGTCTGGGGCAGCACACAGTAACTGCACGTGAGTGTGGTTGTGGTTGTCTTGTTGGCCTGCACGTGAATGATCATGCGCGTTGTGTTGTGTGGTTGTTGTGGTGTGGGTGTGTTGTGTGAGAACTGTATAGTGGACGCGAGCATCTTTCTTCTTTCCATGCTCCATGGTTTGTGGGGTGTGGGTTGATTTTTGTGTTTTGCAAGTTTTTGTAGTTTGCGAGACCGTTTTGTAAGTGTTTTGTGTATCTGCGCGCATCGTCTGCTGTTTTTGGTGGGTGGTGTGTGTTGTATCGTGTTGGGTAATTTTTTGGTTATTCAGGGCGTACGGTGGATGCCTTGGCATGCTTAGCCGATGAAGGACGTGTGAGGCTGCGTTAAGCCTCGGGGAGTTGTCAACAAAGCGTTGATCCGAGGATGTCCGAATGGGGAAACCCAGCACCGGTTGTGTGGTGTTACCTGCAGATGAATGCATAGTCTGTGTGGGGGTTGACGCGGGGAAGTGAAACATCTCAGTACCCGTAGGAGAAGAAAACAATTGTGATTCTGCTAGTAGCGGCGAGCGAACGTGGATGAGGCTAAACCATGTGCGTGTGAGACCTGGCAGGGGTTGCGTGTGTGGTGTTGTGGGGTGCAATGGATCCAGGCTGTCAACTGGGTGCGTGTGTGTGCGTGTAAGCGGAAGTCACCTGGGATGGTGTACCGGAGTGGGTGAGAGTCCCGTACGTGAATGCATTGTGTGCATGTGTTGTTGTTTGCCCCGAGTAGCAGCGGGCTCGTGGAATCTGCTGTGAATCTGCCGGGACCACCCGGTAAGCCTAAATACTAAGTGTGACCGATAGTGAAGAGTACCGTGAGGGAATGGTGAAAAGTACCCCGGGAGGGGAGTGAAAGAGTTCCTGAAACCGTGCGCTTACAATCCGTCAGAGCACCTCTAAGTGTGTGATGGCGTGCCTTTTGAAGAATGAGCCTGCGAGTCAGCGGCATGTCGCGAGGTTAACCCGTGTGGGGTAGTCGTAGCGAAAGCGAATCCTAGTTGGGTGTTGTGAGTGGCATGTCCTGGACCCGAAGCGGGGTGATCTACCCATGGCCAGTGTGAAGCAGCTGTAAGAGGTTGTGGAGGCGCGAACCCACGTAGGTTGAAAACTGCGGGGATGAGTTGTGGGTAGGGGTGAAAGGCCAATCAAACTCCGTGATAGCTGGTTCTCCCCGAAATGCATTTAGGTGCAGCGTTATATGTTGAGCTTGCCGGAGGTAGAGCTACTGGTTGGTTGAGCGGGACTATCATCTTAGCAACATCAGCCAAACTCCGAATGCCGGTGTAAGTGTGTATAGCAGTGAGACTGTGGGGGATAAGCTTCATAGTCGAGAGGGAAACAGCCCAGATCGCCGGTTAAGGCCCCTAAGGGTGTACTAAGTGGAAAAGGATGTGGGATCGCGAAGACAGCCAGGAGGTTGGCTTAGAAGCAGCCATCCTTGAAAGAGTGCGTAATAGCTCACTGGTCGAGTGGTTCTGCGCCGACAATGTAGTGGGGCTCAAGTACACCGCCGAAGCCGCGGCAACACATTTTTTGTGTTGGGTAGGGGAGCGTCGTGCATGGTGTGAAGCAGTACCGTAAGGGGTTGTGGACTGTGTGCGAGTGAGAATGCAGGCATGAGTAACGAGTGTAAGGTGAGAATCCTTACCGCTGGATGACTAAGGGTTCCTGGGTCAAGTTCGTCTTCCCAGGGTGAGTCGGGTCCTAAGGCGAGGCCGACAGGCGTAGTCGATGGTCAACGGGTTGATATTCCCGTACCCGTGTATGCGCGCCAAGTGATGAAGCGGTGAGACTAACCACCCTGAGCGCCGGCTATGACGCCACTTTGTGGTGTTGGGTTGGTGTGATGCGTGGGGCCTGATCCGTGGTAGTCAAGTGATGGGGTGACGCAGGAAGGTAGCCAAGCCACCGGTTGGTGTGTGGTGTAAGCGTGTGGCACGACAGTGTGTGAAATGCCGCTGTTATTTGTGTGAGGCGTGATGCGTAGCCCATTGTTGGGTGATGTTGGTGATCCTATGCTGCCGAGAAAAGCCTCTAGCGATGTGTGTATACGGCCCGTACCCGAAACCGACACAGGTAGTCAGGTAGAGAATACTAAAGCGGTCGGGTGAACTGTGGTTAAGGAATTCGGCAAAATTCCCCCGTAACTTCGGGAGAAGGGGGACCCATGCTGGTGCCCATACTTTCGTATGTGGTTGCTGGTGTGGGTCGCAGAGAAGAGAGGGGAGCGACTGTTTATCAAAAACACAGGTCCGTGCGAAGACGATCAAGTTGATGTATACGGACTGACGCCTGCCCGGTGCTGGAAGGTTAAGAGGACCTGTTAGGCCTTTGTGGTCGAAGCGGAGAATTTAAGCCCCAGTAAACGGCGGTGGTAACTATAACCATCCTAAGGTAGCGAAATTCCTTGTCGGGTAAGTTCCGACCTGCACGAATGGCGTAACGACTCCCCTGCTGTCTCAACCACAGGCCCGGTGAAATTGCAGTACGAGTAAAGATGCTCGTTTCGCGCGGCAGGACGAAAAGACCCCGGGACCTTCACTATAGCTTGGTATTGGCATTCGGTGCGGTTTGTGTAGGATAGGTGGGAGACTGTGAAGCTATCACGCTAGTGGTGGTGGAGTCGTTGTTGAAATACCACTCTGACCGTAGTGGATATCTAACCTTGGCCCATGATCTGGGTTGGGGACAGTGCCTGGTGGGTAGTTTAACTGGGGCGGTTGCCTCCCAAAATGTAACGGAGGCGCCCAAAGGTTCCCTCAGCCTGGTTGGCAATCAGGTGTATAGAGTGTAAGTGCACAAGGGAGCTTGACTGCGAGACTTACAAGTCGAGCAGGGACGAAAGTCGGGACTAGTGATCCGGCACCTACTTGTGGATGTGGTGTCGCTCAACGGATAAAAGGTACCCCGGGGATAACAGGCTGATCTTCCCCAAGAGTCCATATCGACGGGATGGTTTGGCACCTCGATGTCGGCTCGTCGCATCCTGGGGCTGGAGTAGGTCCCAAGGGTTGGGCTGTTCGCCCATTAAAGCGGCACGCGAGCTGGGTTCAGAACGTCGTGAGACAGTTCGGTCTCTATCCGCCGCGCGCGTTGAAACTTGAAGAAGGCTGTCCCTAGTACGAGAGGACCGGGACGGACGTACCTCTGGTGTGCCAGTTGTTCCGCCAGGAGCATTGCTGGTTGGCTACGTACGGGAGGGATAACCGCTGAAAGCATCTAAGCGGGAAGCCTGTTTTAAGATGAGGTTTCTTTTGAGGTGCCCAGGAGACGACTGGGTTGATAGGCCGGAACTGGAAGCATCGTAAGGTGTGGAGGTGACTGGTACTAATCCACCAACAACCAATCATGACCAACACCACAAAACACGGGTCTTGGCAATACTTCAACGAAAGCGAAACACGAAGAGTAACTCCGCGTCCACTATGCAGTCACTGACACAACACACGTAGTGTCAACACTGATTAAAAAGAATATTGTGTCACCGTCACACACAACCCATGTGTTGTGTATTTGGCTGGCATGCCCCAAGGGTGTGTCGGTGGTTGATGGCGGCGGGGAAACGCCCGGTCCCATTCCGAACCCGGAAGCTAAGCCCGCCCGCGCCGATGGTACTGCACTCGGGAGGGTGTGGGAGAGTAGGTTACCGCCGACCCAACAACTTCA
>NZ_JALXXL010000018.1 GCF_025152525.1 Corynebacterium sp. p3-SID1056 | reverse complement strand
CACATCCTCCGCAGCTGGAAATCCCCTGGATGTCAACGTCCGGGGGATTTTCGTTTTGCCGGGGCCGGGGGTTGAAGGGAGTCTGAGCAGACGAGTTTCTCGGGGCCTCCTGCGGTGTCGGCGTGCGTGAAAACGGTAAGATCGCGGGCAAAACGTTATCGCCGACCCACGATTGGATGCGTGAATCGCACATGGCACACACGCCGCTGTCCGAGCTCTCCCAGGAGCAGCTTGCTGAACTAGCAAAAGACGTCCGCGAGCAGTACGCGGCGCTGCAGGCGAAGGGGCTGAAGCTGGACCTGACGCGCGGTAAGCCGTCGGCCGAGCAGCTGGACTTTGCTAACGAGCTGCTCGACCTGCCGGGCAAGGGCAACTACACGGACAGCAATGGCGCGGACGTGCGCAACTACGGCGGGGCGATGGGCATCCCGGACATCCGCAACCTGTGGGCCGAAGTGCTCGGCGTGGATCCGTCGCTGGTGATCGCGGGCGATGCTTCCTCGCTGAACATCATGTTTGACCTGGTGTCCTACTCCTACGCGTTCGGCAACAACGATTCGCCGCGCCCGTGGAAGGACGAGGAAAAGCTGAAGTGGATCTGCCCTGTGCCGGGCTACGACCGCCACTTCGCCATCACTGAGCTCTTCGGCTTCGAGCTGCTGACCGTGCCCATGGGCGAGGGCGGCCCGGACATGGATGCAGTCGAGGAGCTCGCGAAGGACCCGCAGGTCAAGGGCATGTGGACGGTGCCGACCTTTAGCAACCCCACAGGCACCGTGTACTCGCGCGAGACCATCGATCGCCTGGCGCAGATGGACACTGGCGCGCCGGACTTCCGCATCGTGTGGGATAACGCCTACGCCGTCCACACGCTGACCGACGAGTTCCCGGAAAACCCGGACGTGCTGAAGATCGCCGCGGCGGCAGGCAACCCGAACCGTTTCTGGTACATGAGCTCGACCTCCAAGATCACCCACGCGGGCTCGGGTGTCGCCTTCTTCGCTTCCTCAGCCGAGAACCTGGCCTGGTACACAAAGATCGCCGGGGTGCGCGGGATCGGCCCGAACAAGGTCAACCAGCTCGCTCACGCCCGTTACTTCCACGACGCGGAAGGCGTGCGCATGGTGATGCGTAAGCACGCCGGCTCGCTCGCTCCGAAGTTCGAGGCGGTCGAGCGCGCGCTCGAGGAGCGCCTCGGCGGCTACGACATCGCGACCTGGACTCAGCCCGAGGGCGGCTACTTCGTCTCCCTCGACGTACCGGAGGGCACCGCCACCCGCGTGTGGCAGCTGGCCAAGGAGGCGGGCATCAACCTCACGCAGGCCGGCTCGCCCTTCCCGCTGCACGACGATCCGCAGGACCGCACTCTGCGCCTGGCTCCCTCGATGCCACCGCTGGACGAGGTCGCTGAGGCCATGGACGGCGTCGCGCTTTGCGTCCTGCTCGCCGCGATCGAGCAGCGTGAGGCCTAACCAGGCCGCCGAGTGGCTCGGCTCCTTCTTTCCCGCTGGGCCCTCGCTTATCGACGCCCCACCAGCCCCCTTCCCAGCCCTTGCCGCCCAAGGAATCGCCGCCACCTGCGGCTTCTCCGAGGTGGATACCGGGCTCGCCCTCGAGGGGGACATGGCGACGGACGTGCGTTGCGAGCTGGTGGTGCGCGGAGGCGTCGAGAAGCAACTGCTCGGTGCCGCCCTGGGTGCGGCGGCGACGATGCTGCTCGAGCTCGGCGTGCCCGCGCAGCCCGGGGTGGGGCTGGAAAACGTGCTCGATCGGGTGGAGCTGCCGCAAGGTGTGAGCGTGCGGCACGGGTATTTGCGCGAGCCGCGCCTGTTTGACCAGGGCACGCCGCTGGTGCGGGAGTCCGAGCGCGTAACCCTGCTGCTGGAGCTGGCGCTCCTCACTGACGACGAGTTCGCCATCGCTACCGGGCAAGGCGAGGCCGTGCTCGAACGGCGGATGCGGCGCAGGGGAGCGGCTATGGCCGACTGGCACCGCGATGCCTAGACTTAGACGGCGTGGCTCTCTACCGGAAATATCGTCCCGCGACCTTTGGTGAAGTGATCGGCCAAGAACAGGTCACCGTCCCGCTCTCGACCGCCCTGGACAACGGGCGCATCAACCACGCCTACCTGTTTTCCGGGCCGCGCGGCTGCGGCAAGACCTCGTCCGCGCGCATCCTCGCGCGCTCGCTGAACTGCGTGGAGGGGCCGACCTCGACGCCGTGTGGGAAGTGCGAGTCCTGCCGTTCGCTCGCGCCGGGCGGCTCGGGCAACCTGGATGTGATGGAGCTGGACGCGGCCTCGCACGGCGGCGTCGACGACATGCGTGACCTGCGCGAGCGCGCCATGTTCGCGCCCGCTGAGTCGCGCTACCGCGTCTTCATCATCGACGAGGCGCACATGATTTCCCAGTCCGGTAACAATGCGCTGCTGAAGATTGTGGAGGAGCCGCCGGAGCACCTCATCTTCATCTTCGCCACCACCGAGCCGGAGCGGATGCTCGGCACGATCCGTTCGCGCACCCACAACTATCCCTTCCGCCTGCTCACCCCGCAGGCGATGCGCGAACTGCTCGAGGGCGTGGTGGCCGAAGAGGGTGCCAAGGTGGAGGAGAGCGTCTACCCCCTGATCATCCGCGCAGGCGGCGGGTCGCCGCGCGATACGCTGTCCGTGTTGGATCAGCTGCTCGCCGGCGCCGGCCCCGACGGGCTGACCTACGACCTGGCGCTGCCGCTTTTGGGCGTGACCGACCTCTCGCTTCTCGACGGTGCCATCGACGCCCTCGCCGCACGCGACGCGTCCGCGATCTTCCACACCATCGACAACGTCATCGAGTCCGGCCACGAGCCGCGCCGCTTCGCCCTCGACCTGCTCGACAGGCTGCGGGATTTGCTCGTGGTGCGCACCGTGCCCGATGCCGTTGGGCAAGGGCTTGTCGACGCCCCCGTGGACCGCGCCGACGTCCTGCGCGCCGAAGCCGAGCAGTTCAGCGCCGCGCAGTTGTCCGCCCTGGCCACTGAGGTCAACGACCGCATCGCGGACCTGCGCGGTGCAACCTCCCCGCGCCTGCTGCTCGAGGTGATGATGGCGCACCTGCTCACCCTCGGCGAGCGCGTTGCAGCGCAGTCGAGTACTGAAGCACCTGCTCGTGCTCAATCTGGCGGGGGCGCGGCAGCTGCTGCTGCGGCGGCTGCGGCAGCTGCGGCCGCGGGTCAGGTGCGCAGCAAGTCCACCCCGCCACCGCAGCCGGCTCCGCCTGTGCGGAAGCCCGAGCCCAAGCCCGAGCAGCCCGAGCCCAAGCCCGAGCAGCCCGAGCAGCCTGAGCAGCCTGAACCGGCAGAGCCTCAGCACGCTGAACCTCCACAGCCAGAACAGCCTGCGCAGCCCGAGCAGCCTGCACAGCCAGAACCCACTGAAGCAAGCACTGAAAGCACGGACGTGGACGCGCTCTACGACCGCGTGGTGCGCGACTGGACCGCGCTGCGGCAGTCGGTGGGCGAGCGAAACAAGGTTGCTGAGATCATGCTCACCGAGGCGAAACCGGTTGGGATGGATGGCGACACGCTCGTGATCGGCCACAACACCGGCGCGCTCGCCGAACGCATCAACGCCGAGCGCAACAACGCCGACATCGTGGCGGTGTTTGAAGAAAAGCTTGGCCACCGCCTCGCGGTGCGCTGCGTGGTGGGCACCAGCCCGGAAGCGGCAAACGTGCAGCCGCGGCAGACACCCCGTGCAGAGCAGGTGTGGAACCCGAACAAGGGCGCGGGATCGAACGAGCCCTCGCCCGAGGAGCCTGCGGGGGCCAAACCTGAAACACCTGCAGCACAGCGCCCGAACCCCGGTGCACAAGCCCGTGCCGAGGCCAACGATTGGAAGGCAGCGGCGCAGGCCGCAAGTCGGCAAGCCGCCGAGAAGGCGCAGCGAGAGCGCGACGAGATCCCGCTGCCGCCCGAGCCGATGGACGACGAGCCCGACTACGACCCCTATGCCTCCGGGGCCGCGCCCCTGCCGCAAGACCCGGCGGCCGCGCCTTACACGCGGGAGGAAGAGGAGCGCGACATGGCCGAGCAGGCCATCTCGGAAGAGGGCACGCTCGACCACCGCGATGCGACCGAGGTGGCCATGGAGCTGTTAGCCAAGGAGCTCGGGGCGAAGCCGCTCTAGGGGCGCGTTCGCTGTCAGCAAGCAGGGGCTGTATGGCGCGGGGATGCGGGTACACTAGTGCCTAAACATCGCCCGCGAGGAAACAAAACGTAGAAAGGTTGCTCAATATGACTGAGCCGAATATGCCAACCGACATGCAGGACCTCATCCGCCAGGCAGCGGAGGTCCAGGCGCAGCTGCAGCAGGCCCAGCAGGAACTGCTGGCCGCTGAGGTCACTGGTACCGCCGGTGGCGAGCTGGTGAAGGTCACCATGACCGGTGGCGCGGAGATTACCAACCTGGAGATCAAGCCGGAGGCTGTGGACCCGGAGGACGTCGAGTCCCTGCAGGACCTCATCCTCGCCGCGTACCGCGATGCGCACAACAAGGCAGGTCAGCTCGCGCAGGAGAAGATCGGCCCGCTGACCGGCGGCTCGGGCCTGGGCCAGCAGGGTGGCCCGACCGGTGGCCAGCCCGCAGGGGAGGGCGAGATTCCCTTCGGCGGCATTTTCTAAGACCGCGTAAAGCTCTTATAAGCGCCTGGCCGTGGGCCGGGCGCTTTGGCGTGTAGAGAGTCAAGGAGGCACCGTCATGTTTGAAGGCCCGCTGCAGGACCTTATCGACGAGTTTTCGCGCCTGCCCGGCGTCGGCCCGAAATCAGCCCAGCGCATCGCCTTCCACCTGCTCAAAACCGAGCCGGAGGACATCGACCGGCTGCGCGCAGCGCTGGCCGCAGTGCGCGACGGGGTGACGTTCTGCCGGATCTGCAACAACGTCTCCCGCGAGGAGGTGTGCCGCATCTGCGCTGACTCTGGCCGCGACGCCACCACCGTGTGCGTGGTGGAAGACGCCAAGGACATCCAGGTCATCGAGCGTACCGGCGAGTATGCCGGGCGCTACCACGTGCTCGGCGGGGCGCTCGACCCGCTGGCGAACGTGGGCCCGAAGGACCTGGCGATCGCGCCGCTGCTCAAGCGCATCGGCGGTGTTCTGCCGGACTTGGAGGGGGAGGAGTCCCCGCAGGTCAGCGAGGTAATCCTGGCGACCGACCCGGACACCGAGGGTGAGGCGACTGCCTCCTACCTGGTGCGCCTGCTCAAGGACTTCCCGGAGCTGACGATCTCTCGCCTGGCTTCCGGCATGCCGCTGGGCGGGGACTTGGAGTTTGTCGACGAGCTCACGCTCTCGCGCGCGCTCAGCGGCCGGCTGAAGCTCTAAGCGCTACTTCAGCCGCTCGGCGCGCAGCTTGTCCACCACGTCCAGCTTCAGCGGTGCGAGCTCGGCCGGGTCCACGCCGAGGGCGCGTGCGAGCAGCAGGTCCGCCAGCTCCGGGTTGCGGGCGAGTACGGGCCCGTGCATGTAGGTGGCAATCACGCTGCCCTGGACGACGCCCTCTGCCGTGCCGTCCAGGTTGCCCACGCCGCGGGTGACGCGCCCGAGCGGCTGGGCGTCGGGGCCGAGCACAGTGCCGCCCATGTGGTTTTCAAACCCAGTCAGCGCAGCGCTTAGCGGCGCTTGTGGGGTGGTGGTGACTTCCCCGATGGCGCGGGAGGAAAGGGGGGTTGTGGTGGCGTCGAGAAGCGAGATGCCCTTGACCTCGCGGCCGCCGGCGTTGAAGGAGTGGCCGAGCACCTGTAGGCCGGCGCAGATCGCCAGGATTGGGGTGGCCTTGTCGGCGGCGCGCTGCAGGCCGGGCGAGGCGTTCAGGCGCTCTGCGGCGAGGATCTGGGCGGAGTCCTCGCCGCCGCCGAGGGCGTAGACGTCGCAGTCGTCGGTGATCTCGTCGGTGAGCAGGAAAGGTCGGATCTCGGCGTCGAAGCCGCGCATGCGGGCGCGCTGGCGCAGTACGAGCGCGTTGCCATCGTCGCCGTAGGTGCCCAAAACGTCCGGCAGAATCAGCCCGATTGTCAGTTGCTTAGCCACGGTAATCCTCCTGCTTCGCCATGTCCCGCTTCAGGTCGCGGAACGCGGTGTAGTTCGCCAGCACCTCCACGCGGCCCGGCGGGCACGCGCGGATGGCCTTGACCACGTCGTGGACCAGCTCGTGTTCGATGCCCGCGTACAGCAGGCGCACCGCCAGGTCCGTGCCGCGCTCGCCGGCGGCCTTGACTGCGATGCCGTCGAAGTCCTCGAACTTCACGTCCCACAGCCAGGACACGTCCGCGCCGTCGCCCTGCTGGGCGTTGACGGCGATGACCACGCCATCCGCGTCGCGGTCCAGCATGGTCAGGGCCTCCTGCCAGCCGGCCGGGTTCTTGGCCAGCAGCAGTCGCACCTCGTGATCGCCGAGGTGGACTGTGGCGTAGCGGCCCGCGACGTTGTCCACACTTTCCACGGCGCGCACCGCTTTATCCAGGGGCACACCGTAGGCCTCGACCGCGGCCGCGACGGCCTGCGCGGCGTTGCCCCGGTTGGCGCGCCCGGGCAGGGTCAGGTGCAGTGGGACTTCGCCGTGCGGGGTGGTCAGGCTGTGCTTATCCACGGCGTAGGTCGGCTCGGGGCGGCGAAACTCGGTGCCATCCGCGAGTTTTTCGGTGGCGTACCAGTCGCCGTCCGGCGTGCGTACCACCGAGCCCGCGCCGCGCGGGTTGGTCACCGAATCGTTGACCCAGCCCGCACCAGCGGAAACCCACACCACGTTCGGGTGGCCCCAGGCCACCGACGTCATGAGCACGTCGTCGCAGTTGGCGACGACCGTCATCTCCGGGTGGGCCTCGACGCAGGCGCGCAGGGCGCGCTCGATTTTATTGATCTCGCCGACGCGGTCGAGCTGGTCGCGTGAGAGGTTGAGCAGCACGAGCGCGCTCGGGTTGAGGCTGTCGGCCACGTGCGGCACGTGTAGCTCGTCGACTTCCAGGGCGATATGGCTCGCATCGGTGCCAGCCATGAGCGCGGAGATGATGCCGGCGTCCATGTTGTCGCCGCCCTCGTTGGTGGCCACGGTGTGGGTCGTGCGCAGCGCCTGCACCAGCATGCGCGTCGTGGTGGACTTGCCGTTCGTGCCGGTGACCAGCACCGCAGGCCGACCGCGGCCCAACCCGTCCATAATGTTGGGATCGATCGCGCCGGCGACCAGGCCGCCGATCATGCCGCCGGCACCGCGGCCGGTGGCGCGCGAGGCGGCGGTAGCAAGCGTTGCTGCTGCTAGCGCAGTTTTTGTGCGGATGCGGCTGAAGCGTCCTCTCGGATTCATGCGCTCTACGTTAGTCCACGTGTGCGCCAGAACCCATCTCCTCCACGGCCTGCAAAAACTCCTCGCCGGTCAGGATCGGGATGTCCTTGCGGTGCCCGTGCATCGCCTTGCCACGCAGCTCGGCTCCCTTCGCCAGGGCATCGGAGACCACCACGGAGCTTTCGCGGCCGAGCTTTTCGGTGTAGGTCAGGCCTGCGCGCACGGCGGCGTCGATAAGCGTGTCCGGCTCGAGCGTCACGTCGTCGGTGACCACGACAACCATGCCCTTCTTCAGGCCGGATTCCGGGGTGTACTTGCCCGGGTTATCTGCGGCTGCGCCCGCGTTCTCCGCGTCGACTCGCACGGTGGAGCGCTGCAAACCGAAGCGGTCGGGCGTGAGCTCGTCTGGGGCCCGGCCATTGACCTCGCCGTGCTCGCGCAGCTGCAAAAACATCGCCACCAGCTTCAGCGTCTGCTCGCGGGAGAGCTCATCCTCCGGGCGGTTCGCGCGCTCGACGGAGGCGACCGGGGACTCGGAGGCCACGCCGATGAGGTCGGCGACAGCGTTGATGCGCAGGTCAGTGGGGATCTCGCCGTGGCGACGCGCCACCGCGAGCAGATCCACGATCTCCGTCGGGCGCGGCACATGCCCTACGCGCTGGCGGCGCCGCCCATTGCGCTTCTTCCGCGAGCGGTTCGCGCGTGCGGCGGCGCTCATCGCGCGGCGCGCCTCGCTGACGAGAAAGCCCCAGGTGGTGGGGGCGTCGAAGGTGACGAGTACGCGGTCGTCGAGAAGCTTGTCCAGCGTCTTCAAAAACCGGCTGAAGCGTGGCGACTGCGCGACCTCGTGTGCGTTGAGCCCGTGCGTGTGGCGGGGGCCCGGGTCGCAGCCGGGGTTGATCACGGTGTGGAATTCCTCGCCCACGCGCCCGCCATCGTCAAAGGTCACGGCATCGATGGTGAGGATCCGCCCGGTCGACGGGTGGATGCCCGTCGTCTGCGCGTACAGCGCGACATAAGGGTAGGGCTCATTCGATGTCATTGTTCAGAGTCTAGCGGGGCGCGGTCTGCGCTTCCGCGACGGTCTGGTCTACCGCAGGGGCGAGCATCGCGCTGTTCTCGCCCACCCACTGCGAGGAAATAGCGATCACGCCGGCGACAATCAAGACGATCAGGATGGCCCCCGCAGTCAGACAGGCCGGGTGCAGGGCCTTCTTCATCTGCGCGGCTTTGTCTTCCTCGTCTTCCTGCTCCGCGGGCGTGTCCGGGGTCGACTCCGCGGCGAGTGCCGCAGCGGCAGCGTCATCGTCCGCCTTAAACTGCGGGCTGGGGGTGGCCACCGGCTGCGCGACGGAAATCTCCGCTGCTTCCTCTTCCGGGGCTTCCGCAGCACCGGCGGGTACGAGCTCCGGGAGGCGTTCAGCCTCTGCCAGCGGCAGGAAGGGAATCGGAGAGAGTGCCTGTGGAGCACCGAGTTCCTGCGCGCCGCCGAGATTCACAGTCAGCTCCGCGCCCTGTGCCGTGGGGGCGTGGTAGCCGCGAGTCACCAGGACCAGGCCGCGTCGCTCGAAATTGCGCAGGGTTGGGGTGAGCTCTGAAGCGGTGCGGCTATCCAGACGCCCGACCCCCTCGTTGCCCAGGGAAGCGATGATGTCCCCGGCCTCGTCGAACCCGAGGCGTACAAGCAGGCTCATGCGGGTATCAACGTCCCGCTCGGCGGCGTCCGGGTAGTACAGGACCGTCCGTGGGTCGCCGTCCTGAACCAAAGCCCACGGCTCCGATGGTGGCTCGTTTGCTGGGATGCACAGGCCTGGGTGGGGGAGGCGAAGGTGTAAGGCAACGTCGCCGTCGTCAAGCTTTGTGGCCTGGGCCGTGACCTCAGGGGTCAGCCCCGCGGCCGTTATGTGCGCGAGCTCCGGGTACTCCAGGGCCTCGGCTTCCGGCAGGGTGCCGAGGATACGGTCGCGGTGTGCGACGTGGAAGCCCAGGTCTTCTCCGTGCTGGAGAAGCGTGACCTGAATGTCGGCGGTTTCTGCACCAGCGCCCTCCAACAGTTGGCGCACGAGTGCTGCATCCACGTCAACAGTGGGAATGCTGCGCACTGCGCCGAGTCCGTGGTCTGGAACCACGTAGTTGGGGGTCCGCATGGTTGGATGTTGCCTTACTCTTCGCGTTGAAACTTTCGTTGATGCGATTTGTGTGCCAAAAAGTTGCTTTTTCCAGCAACTTCTGGGCTGTATGTGTTCAAGTATAGGTGTCGACATTCTCCCCGCGAAGTGCGCGCGAGGAGAAGTGTTGAACAATCGCTCAAGGCATGAGTTCTACCTGCGCGAATTGGCAAAACCATAAAAAGTTTCTGAGTGATTCAGGTTACATCAGGGGTTTTGCCTGCATAGACCGTGTAAGAAGTGCGGGAAACAAACTTAGGCAAACACCATTGCCCCAACCACCCCCTGAATGGGGTAATTGGGGCCGGTTGTGCGCTTAACGACGCCTAGACGCCGCCGGTCTTACCCTCGGTCAGACCACGGTTGACCGCCGAGGTAATCGCCTTGAGCGAGGCGCGCGTGGTCGAGCCTGCGATGCCCACACCCCAGGCCGAAGTGCCGTCCACATCCGCGTAGATGTAGCAGGTGGCATCCGCGTCGTCGCCGGCGGTGCGGGAGCGCTGCGAGTAGTCCTGCACCTCGAAGTCGATCCCCAACGACTCCAGTGCGTTGGCAAAGGCCGCGATCGGGCCGTTGCCAGTGCCGTGGATCTCTTGGCGCTCACCCCGGTACTCCACGGTGACCTGCACCGCCGTGTCGTCGTCCTTGGATACCGCGCCAGTGACCTCGTAGTCCACCAGCTCCAGCGGGGTATCCAAGTCCAGGTACGTGCCGGCGAAGATGTCCCACATATTCTTCGAGTTGACCTCGCCGCCCTCAGTATCTGTGATGGACTGCACGATGGCGGAGAACTCGGGCTGCATCGCCTTCGGCATGTTGATGCCGTGGTCGGTCTTCATGATGTAGGCCACGCCGCCCTTGCCGGACTGCGAGTTGACGCGAATGACCGCCTCGTAGGTGCGGCCCACGTCCTTCGGGTCGATCGGCAGGTAGGGCACCTCCCAGGTCGTCTCCCGCAGCTCCTCCCAGGACACATCGTTGGACGAGGCGTTGGGGCGCACGCGCTGTGCGAGCGCGTCCAGGCCCTTGTTGATCGCATCCTGGTGGGAACCGGAAAACGCGGTGAAGACCAGGTCGCCGCCGTAAGGGTGACGCTCCGGCACGCGCAACTGGTTGCAGTACTCCACCGTCTGGCGGATCTTATTGATGTCAGAAAAGTCGATCTGCGGATCCACGCCCTGCGTCAGCATGTTCAGTCCCAAGGTGACCAGGTCGACGTTGCCTGTGCGCTCGCCGTTGCCGAACAGGCATCCCTCGATCCGGTCGGCGCCGGCCAGGTAACCCAGCTCGGCAGCGGCGATACCTTCGCCGCGGTCATTGTGCGGGTGCAGTGACAGGATGATCGACTCACGGTGCGCCAAGTTGCGGTGCATCCACTCGATGGAGTCGGCGTAGACGTTCGGGCTGATCATCTCCACCGTAGACGGCAGGTTGATGATGATCGGATCCGCCGGCGTGGGCTCGATGACGTCAACGACCGCGTCGCAGACCTCCTTGGCAAACTCCAGCTCGGTGCCCGTGTAGGACTCCGGTGAGTACTGCCAGCGCCAGTTGGTATCCGGGTAGTCCTCCGCGATGGTCTTGATCAGCTCTGCCGCGTCGGTGGCCAGCTTCTTGATCGCCGGGCGATCCTTGCGGAAGACCACCTCGCGCTGCAGCTTCGAGGTGGAATTGTAGAAGTGCACGATGACGTTCTTCGCACCCTCGCAGGCCTCGAAGGTGCGGCGGATCAAGTGCTCGCGGGCCTGTACCAGGACCTGGATGGTCACGTCGTCCGGGATCATGTCCTTCTCGATGATCTCGCGCACAAAGTCGAAGTCCGTCTGGCTCGCGGAAGGGAAACCGACCTCGATTTCCTTGTAGCCCATCTCTACCAGCAGATTGAACATGCGGCGCTTGCGCTCCGGGCTCATCGGATCAACCAGCGCCTGGTTGCCGTCGCGCAGGTCCACTGCGCACCACTGTGGGGCGACCGTAATCTTCTTGTCCGGCCAGGTGCGATCCGGCAGCTGAATGTCTTCGACCTCTTCGGCGAAGCTTAAGTAACGGTCCACCGGCATTTGCGAACCGCGCTGCTTATTCCACGCGGGCTGACCCTCGTTCTTCGGGCCGTCCGGGGTGCGGATCTCGCGGGGGACAAAAAATTCGTCTGCGTTGCTCATTGGGCTTCCTTCCACGTTGGGAGTGTATTCGGTGTGGTATCCACGGCCGGCAAGCACAAACTCCGCGACGGGGTGCCGGCCGTGTTAGTGCGTGGCCTGATTCCCGCCGCGGCGTAGAAGGAGTAGCCGCCGATGTGACATGCCCTACATCTTACATAGTGGCACGCTCGTGTCACGCGTATCACACATTTATATGCACGAAGTGACTAACGGATGCTGACTCGGGTAACCATCGCGGCACTGCACAGCATGCCCGCGATGAGCGCCGCCATGGCCGTCCACCCCAGGAATCCGGTCAGGGCAAACTTTTCGCCCAAAAGTACAAGCCCCAAGCTCAAAGCCACGAGCGGCTCGACTACCTTCATCGCTGGCAGCGTGGTGGCCAGCTTCCCGGCCCCGAACGCGTACTGCTGCACCACGGTGCCCAACACGGCAGAGACGAGCATCGCCCAGAACTGCCAAGTCCCCAGGATTCCCGCTACACCGCCGCGGACGTAGGCGTCGACCGCGACCTTGGAAAAGACGGCGAGGTAGCCGAAGATTGCCCCGCACAGGATGCCAAAAGAGAGGCTTTGAAAGGCGGCTGAGCGAGTGCGGGAGCACGCGAACGTCGCAAAGAGCCCGACAAGCCCGAGTCCGACGGCGAACATCCACTCCCAGGTCAGCGGCGTGCGCTCGCCGGGCGAGGGGCGACCGACGACCACCACAATTCCCACGAACGCCGTGAGTAGGACCGACCAAAACGTGGTGGCGGTGGACAAGGGGCGGTGCTCGACGCGCGCGGACAACAACAGGGTGAGCATGAGCGAGAGTACCAGGACCGGCTGCACCACAAGGAGGGAGCCGAAGGCGAGTGCGGCGGCCTGGAACCCGTAGGCGGCCAGCGCGAGAGCGAGGGAGAACCACCAGGCAGGGCGCTTCAGTGAACGCAGCGGTGACTCGTTGACTTCCCCTTGTTTGCGGCCGGCGCGCAGGATTTGGTGCCGCCACACGGTGCCCACCGCGATCAGAAGCGCGGACGTGAACGCAAAGCCGATCGCGAGGAAGTTGTTGTGCACACAGAATGATATTAGTGCGATACCTCGTATCGCGGTTTTTCGCCCGCTATTGTTGGTTAACGGACCTGGATCCACTTTTCTTAGAGCACTGAGCACTAGGCACTGAGCACTAGGCACTAGAGGAACACAAAAGGTCGGCAAGATTTCGGCCGCAACGGAAGGCGTAGACACTCATGGCATTGATCGTGCAGAAGTACGGAGGCTCATCCCTCGAAAGCGCGGAGCGAATTCGCGCCGTCGCTGAGCGCATCGTTGCCACGAAGAAGGCTGGAAATGATGTGGTGGTGGTCTGTTCCGCGATGGGTGATACCACCGACGACTTGTTGGACCTGGCTGCACAGGTGAACCCGACCCCACCCGCGCGCGAGATGGACATGCTGTTGACCGCCGGCGAGCGCATCTCGAACTCGCTGGTGGCGATGGCGGTGGCCTCCCACGGCGTGGACGTGCAGTCGTTTACTGGTTCGCAGGCGGGCGTGATTACTACTGAGCGCCACGGCAACGCGCGCATTATCGATGTCACCCCGGGCCGTGTGCAGGAGGCCGTCGATGCGGGCAAGGTCGCCATCGTCGCCGGCTTCCAGGGCGTGAACCGGGATACGCGCGACATCACCACGCTGGGCCGCGGTGGCTCCGACACCACTGCGGTGGCGCTTGCAGCAGCGATGAAGGCCGATGAGTGCGAGATTTACTCGGATGTGGACGGTGTCTACACCGCGGATCCGCGCATTGTGTCTGACGCGCGCAAACTGGACAAGCTCTGCTTCGAGGAGATGCTGGAGCTGGCCGCATCGGGGTCGAAGATCCTGGTATTGCGCAGTGTGGAATACGCTCGCGCGTTCAATGTGCCTATGCGAGTTCGCTCGTCTTACAGTAACGACACCGGCACGCTGGTTGCCGGAGCATTGGAGGATATCCCCATGGAAGAAGCAGTCCTGTCCGGAGTGGCTACCGACGATACGGAGGCGAAGATCACCGTCCTGGGTATCCCTGACACCCCGGGTGAGGCGGCAAAGCTCTTCCGCGCGCTGGCAGACGCGGAGCTCAACATCGATATGGTCCTGCAGAATATCTCCACCTTGGAGGAGAAGAAGACGGACATCACCTTCACGCTGCCCATCCCGGATCGTCCGCGCGGCATGGAGCTTTTGGCCAAGCTGCAGGAGAGCGAAGGCTGGGGCGACGTGATCTACAACGACAGCGTGGGCAAAGTGTCCCTGGTCGGTGCCGGCATGAAGTCGCACCCGGGCGTGACAGCAGACTTCACCGAGGCGCTGCGCGACGCGGGCGTCAACATCGAGATGATCACCACCTCGGAGATCCGCATCACCGCTGTCGTGCGCCAGGAGGACCTGGCTGACGCCGCACGCGCGATCCACGACCGCTTTGACCTCGGTGGCGACGAGCCAGCCGTCGTGTACGCCGGCACCGGGCGCTAAGCCACGCGATCACATACTCAACGTTATTCAAGGAGCTGTTCTCAATGACCACCATCGCTATCGTCGGAGCCACCGGGCAGGTCGGGCGCGTCATGCGCTCGGTTTTGGCGGAGCGGGATTTCCCTGCGGACACCGTCCGCTTCTTCGCCTCCCCGCGCTCCGCGGGCAAGAAGTTGGACTACCGCGGCACCGAGGTAGAAGTGGAGGATCTGACCAAGGTCACCGAGGACAGCGTCAAAGACATCGACATCGCCCTGTTTTCGGCGGGCGGTGCCACCTCGAAGCAGTGGGCCCCGGTCTTCGCCGCAGCTGGCGTGACCGTGGTGGATAACTCCTCCGCGTGGCGCAAGGACCCGGAGGTCCCGCTGATTGTCTCCGAGGTCAACCCGGAGGCTGCAAAGGAGCTACCGAAGGGCATCATTGCCAACCCGAACTGCACCACCATGGCGATCATGCCGGTGGTCAAGGCGCTGCACGACGCAGCCGGGGTCACGACGATGCGCGTAGCCTCTTACCAGGCGGTTTCCGGGTCCGGCCTGGCGGGCGTCGAGGCGCTCGCGGGCCAGGTCGCGGAGCTCGGCGATCGCAACACGGAGCTGACCACCGACGGTTCCGTCCTCGCGCCGGAGGACTTCGGCCCGTACGTCGCGCCGATCGCCTACAACGCACTGCCGATGGCGGGCAACCTGGTCGACGACGGTACGGAGGAGACCGACGAGGAGCAGAAGCTGCGCAACGAGTCGCGCAAGATCCTCGGCATCCCTGAGCTTCGGGTCGCGGGCACCTGCGTGCGGATCCCGGTGTTCACCGGCCACACCATGGTGGTCCACGCGGAGTTTGCCAAGCCGATCACGCCCGATGAGGCCCGAGCAGTGCTTGCCGACGCCCCCGGCGTCGCCGTCGTCGACGTGCCCACCCCGCTCGCTGCGGCCGGCAAGGACGATTCGCTGGTGGGACGCATCCGCCAGGATCAGGTTGTCGAGGACAATCGCGGCCTGGTCTTCGTGGTTTCCGGCGATAACCTGCGCAAGGGCGCGGCGCTGAACACGATTCAGATCGCGGAGCTTCTGGTCTAGGTCACGGGCCGGGCGCCGAAAGGTTACGGTTTGATAAAAGAACTTGCCCTTCCCTGAGATTTGGCCAAATATGGAAGCCATGAGTTTTACACGCCGATATTCGCCTGCCCATTTGGTGGCACGCAGCACTGTCGGCGCTCTACTCGCGGGGGTATGCGTGGCAGCGCCGGGGGCGTTGGCTGCCACCGATACTGGGGATTGGGCGGACGCCACAATCTCACCCGGCCAGACGCTGATCCTGGTGACAGCGGAAGGCAGTGGAGCGTCGCTACGCATGAGTGCCTCTGACGCCTCAACCCTGCCCGCGGGCTGGAGCGTGATCTCCCGACCGGACGGGTTGCGCATGTCCGCACCGACGCGCGCGGAGGAGGGGGAGTTCGCTACCGTGCAAGTCACTGAGCGGGGCGACGTCGTAGACGAGATTCGGGTCTCGCTTGCCCCGCGCAGCGTGGCCTCCTCGAAGAAGTCCACCGCTACTTCCACCGTCGCACGCGTTGTGGAGTCCGTCGCCGAGCCGACGATGCGTACTGCCGAACAGCGGCATGTCGCGCAGACCCCCGAATCGACGCCGAGCAGCGACGTGCCGGCACCCGCGTCGGCGACTCCGGAGCCACCGCGGCCGAGCCCGGAGCAAGCGTCGGTGGATTCTTCCGGCTCCGGCTGGTTCAGTGGTCTAGTTGACCGGGTGAACACCTTCTTCGGGCGCAGCTAGCGCGCACGTGCACATAAAAAATGGCCCGCCATGATGGCGGGCCATTTTTGCGTGTCCGGGAAGACTAGAGGCGGGTACTGCCCTCTTCGTCGGGCTCCTCGCCTGAGGCTGCCTCCTCGGCCTCCTCGGCGGCGATCATGTCGTCGACCGTGGTGTCGTTCCACGGCTCATCCGGGTTCTTTTCGTATTCCTCCTTGGACTGCGGCTCCGTGTA
Source organism: Corynebacterium sp. p3-SID1056 (assembly GCF_025152525.1). Classification (GTDB taxonomy): domain Bacteria; phylum Actinomycetota; class Actinomycetes; order Mycobacteriales; family Mycobacteriaceae; genus Corynebacterium. Next base: position 6,318 of record NZ_JALXXL010000018.1, on the reverse strand, counting down.
GGAGACGTAGACGAGCTCGCCCTCCGGGTCTTCGGGGTCGTACTCGATCTCTTCGTCGTCCAAGAGCTCTTCATTGACTTCTTCCTCGAGCGCATCGACGAACTCGTCCTCGTCAATGACGGACTTGGAAATCAGGTAATCCAGCTCCTTTTCGTCGTTCTTGGTAAAGCGCTCGCGCGGGTCCAGCTTGAGGTGCATCAGCTCGAGCGCGCGGCGGCGACGCTTGCCCTCCTTGTGCAGTTTCTGCGCGCCGCGCAGCCACGCGGCAGAGACCACGACGATGAGCAGGATACCCAGGTAGCCGAGCACCGGGTAGACGTAGGCAACCAAGTTCTTGAAGCCGACAAAGGACAGGACGAAGCCGACCAGGCAAGTCGCGGTGAAGATGATGCGGTACTTGTCCTCGCGGCCGCGCGACAGGCGCTTGCCCAGAGCATAGAACATGCCGAGCGCGGTGGCGAAGATCATGCCGAAGACCACGATCGCCATGATGAGGCCAAGTGTCGGGTTGATCTCATTGATCAAGGTGAGCATCGGCATGTCCTCGCCGGCGACCACGTCAATCTTGACCATCAGCGCGGTGGCCAGCAGCATCAGCATGACGAGGTAGCCGATGCCACCCATCAGCCCGCCGAGGCCGGCGGCGCGGGTATCGAGGTAGTTGCCGCCGATGACCAGCGCCATGGAGACCACGCACATCACGTTCAGGCCCGTGTAGTTCAGCGCCGCGATCCACCAGTTGGGCAGGGTGGAGTCCACCTGCTCGGTGGCCAGGTTGATGGCCTGCCAATCGAGGTCTGCCGTGACCAGGGTGTAGGTGCAGCCGAAGATGACGAACGCGAGCAGGAAGGGGGTGAGCGAGCCGATCGCGGCGGTCACCTTATCCACGTCCAGCATGCCGAAGCCCACGACCAGCGCCAGCATGAGCACCGCGCCGATCCAGATGGGGATGCCGAACTGCTGGTTCAGGTTCGAGCCCGCACCGGCGAACATGACAAAGCCGATGGAGAACAGGGTGGTGATCGTGGCGATATCGAGCACCCACGACACGATCTTGCCGGAAATATTGCCCAGCACCTCCATGTGCTCCTCGGCCTGGAAGTAGGACCCGAGCTGGAGGATGGACACACCGGCGATGATCATCAGCACGGAGCCTAAGATCGCGCCGTAAATGCCTTCGGTGCCGAAGGATGAGAAATATTGCAGCGCCTCCTGGCCGGACGCGAAGCCCGCGCCCACCACAACGCCGATGAAGGCGAAGGAGATACCTATTGCGTTTTTAAGCATGAAATCTTTCCGTAAGAAATCAAAGTGTTCAGAGAAACCTCTGCAATAGTATCGTGAATTCGCCCTAAAGCCAGTTCGGCCGACTGCTCAACGCTGGAGCAATCGGCCATACACTGGGAAGACGTGTGTCGCTAACGGTTGGTTACGATCGTGCTGCCACCGCTGCTTTCCGTGCCAGGCTCCTCTTCCTCGATATCCTCATCCGTCTCGCCGAGGGCGGTGGAGACGTCGCGCTCATCCTCGTCGTCGGCCCACTGGTCAGCGAAGTCCTCGTCGCTGGGGTTGTCCTTCCACGGCTCGTCCGGGTTCTTGGCGTAGTCGTCTTTGGACTGCGGGTCCGTGTAGGAGACGTAGACTACGTCGCCATCTCGGTCTTCGGGGTCGTATTCGACCTCGTCGTCGTCGACAAGCTCTTGCCCAACCTCTTCCTCGAGGGAGGCCTCGAGCTCTTCGCTGTCCACGACGGAGGCCTCGATGATGTAGTCCAGCTCGCGCTGCTCGTTCTTGCTGATGCGCTCGCGGGGGTCGAGCTTCAGGCGCATGAGCTCGCGAGCGCGGCGGCGGCGCTTGCCCTCCTTGCGCAGCTTCTGCGAGCCGCGCAGCCAGGCCACGGCGAGGACGAAGATGAGCAGGATGCCCAGGTAGCCCAGAATCGGGTACACCACGGAGACCAGTTGCTTGAAGCCGACGAAGGAGAGGGCGAAGCCGATCAGGCAGGTTGTGATGAAGATTGGACGGAAGCGGCCCTCGTGGCCGCGGGCGAGGCGCTTACCCAGAGCGAAGAACATGCCGAGCGCGGTGGCGAAGATCATGCCGAAGATCACGAGCGACATGATCAGGCCGAGCGTCGGGTTGACGTTGGTGATCAGGGTGAGCATGGGCATGTCGTCGCCGGCGATGTCGCCGACGGCAGCGAGCAGGCCGCAGGACAGCAGAAGCAGCATGACCAGGTAGCCCAGCCCGCCGAGGAGGCCACCGAGGCCCGCGGCGCGGGTATCGAGGTAGTTACCGCCGATGACCAGGGCCATGGAGGCGACGCAGATGGCGTTCAGTCCGGTGTAGTTGAGCGAGGAGATCCACCAGTTCGGCAGGGTCGTGGAGACCTCCTGTGCCTGCGCGTTGAGCTGCGACCAGTCGAGGTCGCTGGTTGCCAAGGTCCAGATGCAGCCGAAGATGACGAAGAAGAGTAGCAGCGGTGTGATCGCGCCCACGGCGGCGGTGACCTTGTCTACGTCCATCAAACCGACGAGCAGCACGAGCGCGAGCATGAGCGTCGCACCGATCCATACCGGGATGCCGAACTGTTGGTTGAGGTTCGCCCCGGCGCCGGCGTACATGACGAAGCCGATGGAGAACAGGGTGGTGATGGTGGCGAGGTCCAGAATCCAGGACATGATCTTGCTGGAGACGTTGCCCAGCACCTCCATGTGCTCCTGCGCTTGGAAGTAGGAGCCGAGCTGGAGGATCGAGACTCCGGCGATGAGCATGAGCGCGGAGCTTAACACCGCGCCCCAGATGCCCTGGGTGCCGAAGGCGATGAAGTATTGCATGGTTTCTTGGCCCGAGGCGAAACCGGCGCCGACGAGGACGCCAATGAACGCAAGGGAGATGCCGATGGCATTTTTGAGCATGATGTGCTCACTACTTTCCGTCTCTGCGGGGTGTTCTCACACTTTCCAGGGGATAAGTTTAGTCGAACTTCGCGCTTTAGTGTGATTGGGTATTGCCTTCGGGGGTCTCGTGAATAAGATCACGTCTCGCGCGGGCGACTCGGGAGCGGATGGTGCCCACGCGCACCCCGGCGATCGCGGCCGCCTCCTCGTAGGTGTAGCCCAGGACTTGGGTGAGCACGAGGGCTTCGCGGCGTTCGGGGCGTAGGCCGTCGAGAAGCATGCGGGCGTCGATGACCTCTGACCAGGCGTTTGGGTCGTCGGGACTCGGCTCTTGCGCGGCGACGTCGTCGTACTCGGCGGCCGATTTACGCGGCCGCGCCATGTCGTGGCGCACCGAGTCGATCCAGGCGCGGCGTGCGAGCGAAAGCAGCCACGTGCGTGCCGAGGAGCGGGCCTTGAAGCGCGGCAGCGCGCCGAGCACCCGCAAGTAGGTTTCTTGGGTGAGGTCGTCGGCGTGCTCAGCGCCGGCAAGGTGCGCGAGCAGGCGCCACACGTCGTCTTGTGTCGCGGCAATAAATTGGGTCAGCGCAGCCTTGTCACCGCGCCCGGCTTTCAGCGCGAGTTCGGTGACGTAGTCGTCGTTAGGGCTGCTCACGAATGTTTAGGCTACCAGCGCGCGCGAAAATCCCTAGGCTGGGCGGCGTACGTGCCATCAATCGCGATGCAAGGAGTTAGCAATGGCTGAGAAGAGCAAGGCAGAAGAAATTGTTGCCCGCGGCGAGCGCCCCGCAGGCAAAGACCGCACCACCCTGCTGAGTGGTCAGCCGGTCGCCTCGGAGAATATTTCGGTCACCCAGGGTCGCCAGGGGGCCAATGTGCTTAACGACGTCCACCTGATCGAAAAGCTGGCCCACTTCAACAGGGAGAACGTCCCGGAGCGTATTCCGCACGCGAAGGGCCACGGCGCCTTCGGCGAGCTGCACATTACCGAGGACGTATCCAAGTACACCAAGGCCAAGCTGTTCCAGCCCGGCACCGTCACCCCGATGGCGGCGCGTTTCTCCACCGTCGCGGGCGAGGCCGGCTCCCCGGACACCTGGCGCGACGTGCACGGGTTCGCGCTGCGCTTTTACACCGAGGACGGCAACTACGACATCGTGGGCAACAACACCCCGACGTTCTTCCTGCGAGACGGGATCAAGTTCGCCGACTTCATCCACTCCCAGAAGCGCCAGCCCAACTCGGGCCTGCGCGACGATGAGATGCAGTGGGACTTCTGGACCCGCACACCGGAGTCCGCGCACCAGGTGACCTACCTGTTGGGCGACCGCGGCACCCCGAAGACCTCGCGCCACCAGGACGGTTTCGGTTCCCACACCTTCCAGTGGATCAACGAGGAGGGCACCCCGGTGTGGGTGAAGTACCACTTCAAGACCCGCCAGGGCTGGGAGTGCTTCACCGACGAGGAGGCCACCGAGAAGGCTGGCACCGACCCGGATTTCCAGCGCGAGGATCTCTTCAACGCGATCGCCGAGGGCGACTACCCGGTCTGGGACGTCAAGGTGCAGATCATGCCGTTCGAGGAGGCGAAGGATTACCGCTTTAACCCCTTCGACCTGACCAAGACCTGGTCGCAGAAGGACTACCCGCTGATCGACGTCGGCTACTTCGTGCTCAACCGCAACCCGAAGAACTTCCACGCCCAGATCGAGCAGCTCGCGCTCGACCCGGCCAACCTGGTCCCGGGCGTGGGTCTGTCGCCCGACCGCATGCTGCAGGCCCGCGTGTTCGCCTACTCGGACCAGCAGCGCTACCGTATCGGCACGAACTACAAGGACCTGCCGGTCAACCGCCCGCTCAACCAGGTGAACACCTACGCCGAGCGCGGCAGCATGGCGTACTTCTTCAACGAGGAGAACGAGCCGAACTACGTGCCGAACCGCTCGGAGAAGGGCGCCGGCTATTTGGACAATGGAGAGGATTCCTCTTCCAACTTCACCGATTACGGCCAGGCGGAGAATCTCTACGTCAACCCGGACCCGGAGGGCACCGACCTGGTGCGCGAGGCCTACGTCAAGCACGCTGAGGACGACGACTTCGGCCAGGCGGGCACGCTCTACCGCGACGTCTTCGACGACGGCGAGAAGGAGCGCTTCGTCCACAACATCACGAACAAGATGCTGGCGATTAAGAACAAGGACGTCGAAGAGCGCGTCTACGCCTACTGGGGCAAGGTCGACGCGGACCTGGAGACCAAGGTCCGCGAGTCCCTGGCGGCAAAGCGCGCCGAGCAGGAGAAGTAACGCCTTACTCGCTGCGTAAACCTGCGTAAGCCACTGCCCGTGAGAGTCCGCGGCCGCGGACTCTCACGGGCAGTGGCTTTTGTCATGCGCATTTGGTGACAAACGCTTCTACCAGCCGGGATGCCTTCTCGGCAGGCTAGAAGCCATGGAAAACGCCATCGAAGTACGAAATCTACAACGCCGTTACGGCGAGTTCACCGCAGTCGACGGCATCAGCCTCCACGTCGCGCGCGGCGAGGCATACGGGCTGCTCGGCACCAACGGCGCGGGCAAAACGTCCACACTGGAAATCCTGGAGGGGCTTGCGCTCCCTACCTCAGGAGAGGCGCGCGTGTTGGGGACGGACCCCGTGGCAGACCGCGCGCGGGTGCGCCCGCACACGGGCATCATGCTGCAGTCCGGTGGGCTGCCGCGTGCGCTGTCCGTCGATGAAACGCTGAAGATGTGGGCAGGCACGTGCACTTCGCCGCTGCCTATCGACGGCGTGCTGGCGGACGTGCAGCTCACGCATAAGCGCGACGTGAAGGTCGGCGCGCTGTCCGGCGGCGAGCAACGCCGCCTCGACCTTGCTTGCGCGCTGCTGGGAAGCCCGGACGTGGTGTTTCTGGACGAGCCGACGACCGGGCTGGATCCCGAGTCTCGACGCCGCGTGTGGGAGCTTCTGCGCGAGTTGAAAAGCCGCGGGGTCACCATCGTGTTGACCACGCATTACCTGGAGGAGGCAGAGTTTCTCTGCGACCGCATCGCGATCATGCACGGCGGCCGTATCGAAGTCGAGGGCACGACGGTGGAGCTGGCGAACACCGTGCCGTCCACGATCACGTTCGTACTGCGTAGTGCAACGGCACCTGTGCTCCCAACACTGCCCGGCGCGCTCGTGCACAGCAACGAGACCTCTGATGGCACGCGGTTGTCGGTCCACACTTCCCGGCTGCAGGACGACGCCTTCGCGGTCCTGCAATGGGCGCACGAACAGGGCGTGGAGCTTTCCCAATTTGCGGCGCAGTCCGCGAACTTAGCGCGCGTCTTCCACGGCATCGCAGAAGCGAAGAATACCCACATCACCCGAAAGGACGAAGCAGCATGAGCGCCACCACGATGCATCCCACGAATCA
>NZ_JALXXL010000017.1 GCF_025152525.1 Corynebacterium sp. p3-SID1056 | reverse complement strand
TCACCACATGGTCGAACACCAACACGGAGGCGAGACCACCCCGGAGAATCTTGGGTGGTTGTGCAAGTACCACAACTCCCAGGCCGCCCGCGGCACCCGCGGGCACACCGAGCGGCGCGACGGGCAGATCGTGTATGTCTCACCCTACGGCAACGTGACCGCCACCGGCACCGACCACAAAGCCCGGGCCGAACACCGAAAACCGCCCGACTAAAACCCCACGCAAAAGCCCGCGCGCCGGCAACAACCGGCGCGCGGGCAAGCATGCCCGAAAGCGCTACAGCAGGTCGCGCAGCACCGGATCGGCAATCTTCAGCACGTTTTCGCGTGCTTCCTTCGCGGTCGGGGCGTCGACTGCAAAGTTCGCCATCTGGCGGCAGGTGTCCAGGTCGTGCAGGCGCAGCGCGGCGCGGACCGCGTTGACCTTCGACGGTGCCATCGACAGCGAGGTAACCCCCAGGCCGACGAGCACGAGCGCCATGAGCGGGTCGCCGCCGGCCTCACCGCACACGCCGACCGACTTGCCGGTCGCGTGCCCGCCCTTTCCGGTCGCCTTGATCATGTTGAGCACCGGCGGCTGCCAGGGGCTGAGCAGCTCGGCGAGCTCGCCCTGCATGCGGTCGGCCGCCATGGTGTACTGCGACAGGTCGTTCGTGCCGATGGAGGCGAAGTCGGCGATGCTCAGCACGTGCCCGGCGCGGATCGCCGCCGCCGGGGTTTCGACCATGATGCCGACCTTGGGCAGCCCGTAGCCGCGTGCCTTGTCGCAGAACCACTGCGTTTCCTCCACGGTGGCGACCATCGGCGCCATGACCCACAGTTCCGCCTCGGGCACATTTGCGTGCGCGTTGGCCAGGGCCTGCAGCTGGTCGTCGAGGAGATCCTCGCGCTCCATGGACAGTCGCAAGCCGCGGCGGCCCAGCGCCGGGTTTTCTTCCTCGCCGAGGTTGGCAAAGCTCAGCGGCTTATCGGCGCCGGCGTCCAGGGTGCGCACGACCACGCGGCGCTTGCCAAAAGCGCGCAGCACGCGCGTGTACGTTTCGGTTTGCTCATCCACGCTCGGCGCGGAATCGCGGTCGAGGAAGAGGAACTCGGTGCGGAAGAGTCCGGAGCCTTCCAGGTCAAGCTTTGCCGCCTTCTCGGCGTCTTCTGCAGTGCCGATGTTGGCCAAGAGCTTGACCTTGTAGCCGTCGCGCGTCGCGCCTTCGCCAGAGGAGCCAGCCAGCGCGTCTGCGCGGCGGCGGGAACGCTCTTCAAGCTCGCTCACATCGCTTTCCGACGGTGCCACGATGACCTCGCCGACGCCGCCGTCGAGGGCGAGCTGCGGGGCGTCGTCAATTGCACCCAAGATGCCCTTGACCTGCACCGCGGCCGGGATACCCAGCTGAGCCGCGAGGATCGCGGTGTGTGAGGTCGCGCCGCCGCCCTCGGTGACGATGCCGAGCACGCGTTCCGGATCGAGCGTCGCCGTCTCCGCGGGCGCGAGGTCGTTCGCGACCAGGATCGACGGCTCGTCGAGCTGCGGCACGCCCGGCTCGGGCAGGCCGCGCAGGCGCGCAGTCGCGCGGTCGCGGATGTCGTAGAGGTCGGTGACGCGCTCGGCCATGTAGCCGCCCAGTTTGCGCAGCTTGGCGGCGTACACCTCCACCGCGTCGTGCACCGCGCGGGTCACGCCGGTGCCCTTCTTCAGCTCCTTGTTGATGCCGCGGATAAGCCCCCGGTCCGTCGCAAGCGTCGCGGTCGCCTCGAGCACCTGCTTGGAGGTCGCGGAGTTCGCGTGCTCGGCGCGCGCGGTCAGCGAGGCCGCGACCTCGTCCAGCACGCCCGCGACGCGTTCGGCGTCCCCCTCCGCCGCGGCCGATTCCGCCTCGTCGATGCCCACCGGCGCGGTCACCACGGCGACCGGCCCCGAGGCCGTACCAGCGGAGACACCGATGCCGTAAAGAACAGTGCGGTCAGTCATGTCCATCCTTTCGCTCGTTCTCCCCCGAGACTACTCGTCCGCCCGCGACACCTGCAGCCTTGCGACGTGGAGTCCTAGGTAGGCGATCTCGTCGTCGGTAAGCGGCTGTCCGAAGCGCAGCTCCACCACGTGCGCGACCTTGCGCGCGATCGCCATCTCGCGCGGATGCGCGCGCAGCAGCTCCTTCGTGAGCGGCGAATTGCCGTGGTCAAGCTGCGCGCCGCGCGCCAGTCGTACGAAAAGGTAGCGCGCGTGCGTAATGAAGCGGGCAGTGCTTATCGACGCCGCGTCCACCCCCTCGCCCCATTCCGCCCCAATCACATCCAGCATCTGCTGGATCACGCCCGTCATCTGGTACGTGTGGGCGAGGTTGCCGGTGTTGAACCCGGCGTTGACCAGGTGCAGCGTCAGCGCCGTCGCCTCCTCGTCCGGCAACGGCGCTTCAAGTCTGCGGTTGAGTGCGTGCAGCAGGCGCTCCCCCTGCGCTGCTTCCTCCGGGTACAGGTGGGTGACTTCCGCGCGAAGCGGGTACTCCACCGTCGTGCCCTTGCGGGCCCGCTCTGCTGCGCCGACGACGTGGTCCGCCACCGCCGTGACGAGGGTGAGCCGGGAGTGAATCCCGACCTCCTCGAGCGCGTCGGCGACGCGTTCGACGATATCGGTGGGAAGTCCTGCGATCATTTCGCCGGAGTGGTCGGGGTCGCGGCCGTCGAGAGGCACGAAGATGCGCGCCACCCGCGACTCGTCGACAGCCTCGCTCTGCTTTGCGTGAAAGCCCACGCCGCGGCCGGTCACCACCACCGGTTCTGCGCCGCGGCGGGCGAGCACCACATTGTTATTGAACACGCGCAGGATCTGCATGCCCTCTAAGCGTAGTGCTACTTGGTCACGCCCAGGATCGGCTGGCCCGCCGTGACCGTGTCTGCGGCCAGATCATCGACGCCCGTAAGCGTCTTGGAGTTGACGACGGTGGTGATCACGGTCGGGTCGACGCCAGCGTCGATAATCGAGGCGAAATCCACCTCAGCCAGCGGCTCACCGGCACGGATTTCCTGCTTCTTTTCGGCGATCGGGGTGAATCCTTCGCCCTTGAGCTTGACGGTATCGATGCCGATGTGGACCAGGATCTCCACACCGTCGGCGGTCTTGATGCCGTAGGCGTGGCCCGTCTTCGCCACCGAGATGACCTTGCCGTCGACCGGGGCGACCACAGGCGCGTGATCGACCTTTGGCGTGATGCCCACGGCGTGGCCGAGGGCGCCGGAGGCGAAGGCGGCGTCGGCAAGCTTGTCCATCGGTACCGACGCACCGGCGAGCGGTGCGAGCACCTCCTTGGTAGCAGCGGCAGCGGGCGCTGCGGCAGGCGCGACTGCGGGTTCCTCTGCGGGCTCGGCCTCAGCCTGGGCCTCCTCTTCCGCGGCAGCGCGGCGTGCGAGCGCCTCGGCCTTCTCCTCCGGGGTGCGGTAGTCGGTGATGAAGATGATGGTGAAGGCGGTGAAGAAGGCCACCGCAATCGCGATGACGTAGACCCATGCCGGGCTAAAGACCGGGATGGTCAACAGCGAGGTGAAGACGAACGCGTTGGTCTGCACACCGCCGAAGGGGGTGCCCAGGATGGCGATGGTCAGGCCACCGGCGAAGCAGCCCACCAGCATGCGCGGGTAGATGCGCTTAAACCGCAGGTGGATGCCGTAGAGCGAAGGCTCGGAGATACCGCCGAACAGGCCGGCAGCCAGCGCGGAGCCGGCGGTCTGGCGCATGAGCGGGTCCTTGTCGCGCAGGGAGATGGCGAACACGGCAGCTGTTGCACCGAAGCAGGCGAAGTTCCAGGCGCCCATCGGGCCTTGGATGAAGTCGTAGCCGAGCGTCTGGATGTTCACCAGCATCAGGGCGTTCAGCGGCCAGTGCAGACCCAGCGGCACCAGGAATGGGTAGAGCATCGGGATCAGGATGGCAAAGACGAAGGGCGCGTTGCCGTTGAGCCATGCCAGGCCAACGCCGATCCACGCGCCGAGCGCGTAGCCAAGCGGCCCGATGACCAGGGCGGTAAACGGGATCATCACCAACAGCGTGAGGAAGGGGACGAACACCATGTGCACCGCGGACGGGATGAGCTTCTGGAAGCCCTTGTACACCAGCGCCGCCACAGCAGCCATGATCAGCGGCACAAAGACGTTGCCGCCGTACTCCGGCAAAAGCATCGGCGCGCCGAAGACGGTCACGCGGGCCACCTCGCTGCCGAGCAGCGCGTTCTGCGAGATGATCGCGTCCGGGTGCTCGGCCAGCCCCGTGAATTCGGGGGTGAACAGCGCGAACATGATCGCGGCGGGGACCCAGCCGTCGATGCGCAGCTTCTTGCCCGCGTTGTAGGCCACCATCACCGGCAGGAAGTAGAACACGGAGCGCCACATGGCGTCCACGAACTGCCAGGTCGGGGTCTTTACCTCGGCGCGGAAGTCGACCAGGCCGAGGGCGTCGATGACCGCGGCGGCCGCGATGACCAGCGACGCGCCAAGCAGCACGCCCAGGATCGGGCGGAAGGAATCAGACAGGTACTCGAAGAACGCGTCCAGCCACGGCACCTTGCCCTTGGCCTTGGCGCGGTTTTCGGCCTTGACGTCGGCGTCGCTGCGCTGCTTCGCCCCGCGCATCTCGGGCAGCGCCTTGATCTCGTTGTACACATTCGCCACGTCACCGCCGATGATGACCTGGTAGTGGCTGCCGCCCTGCGGTACCGCACCCATCACCTTGGGGTTGGCTTCGAGACGGTCTTTGTCGGCTTTCGCGGCGTCGGCAAGCTCGAAGCGCAAACGCGTCGCGCAGTGCGTCATGCTCACAATGTTTTCCGGCCCGCCGATTCCGGCGAGGATGTCAGCGGCCTGGTCTTTCAGGCTCGCCTTCGTGGTTGCCATCAGTTCGCTCCTTAATCCAAAGAAAAAAGACCTGGGACGCGAAAACGCCCCAGGTCTTGCCCCGCGCTAGGCGGGTAACAACCCTGTTGTTGCCCTCCATCGTAGGCCGGCGTGCACCGCGATAGCAAAGGGCACCACGCCCCATCCGAGGGTAGACAGCAGGCTTGGTGTGCCAGGCAGCGCGAACAGCCCCGTGGTGGCCCACAGCGCCACGCCGGTTGCCCAGTTGCGCGCGGGCGAGCGCACATCGATCGCGGACATCGCGAGCGGGATTAGCCAGATCGCGTAGTAGCCCTGCAGCAGCCCGCCGGCGAGGAAGACGCCGCAAAAGAGCACGCCGAGCGTGCAAAACGCCCACACCGCGCCGAGTTCGCGCCGCTGCGGGAACAACAGCGCCACCGCGGCGAACACGCCAATGAGCACAACCGCGCTCACGGCGACGGTGCCAACAGTACCCAGGCCAAACGCGCCGATCGCGCCGTTGTCGTAGTCGCGCGTTTCCGACAGGTACGGCACGAGCCGCTCGATATACCAGTGCGGGTTGACCGTCGTTGCCCAGCCAATGCCGAACAGCGCCGCGTACGCCGCGACCGCCCCGACAATCACCCACCACTGCGCAAGCAGGAAAGGCACGGCCGCGAGCACGACGAATTGCGGCTTGATCGTCACCGCGTAGGCGAAAAGCAGCGCCGCGACGACCTTCGAGCCGTGGTAGTCGCGCAGGCAGGCGTGCACAAACGCGACCATCACCAGCAGCAGAAAGCCATTGATGTTGGTGAGATACACGGTGGATTGGACCGGCTCCGGTGTGTTGAACGCGATCGCGATCGTCACCAGCGTGAGCGGCACCGCCTTGTCCGGCGCGAGCATCCTCGCGGCCCAGTACACTGCACCGCTTATCGACGCCACACTCGCCCCCACCATCGCCCACCGGCCCACCTCAAACGAGCCAAAGATCGCGAGCGGTGCGAGCACCACGTTCGCGCCCGGCCCGTAAAGATAGTGCGGGTCGGTGGTGGAGTAGTCCTCGTTGTAGACGGGGATGCCCTGGGTGTAGCGCTGCACCGCATCCCAAATCGGCACGAAGTCGGAGCCGTAGCGGGCCAACGGCAGCGTGATCGCCACCCGGATCACGCCAATCAGCGCCGCCGCGGCAAGCAGCCAGAGCGGTACGCGCCGCGGCAGCAGCGCGGTGTCTGCCACCTACGCCTCCGGCTTCACCATCGGGAACAGGACGGTCTCGCGGATGCCCAGGCCAGTCAGTGCCATGAGCAGGCGGTCTACGCCCATGCCGCAGCCGGATGTCGGCGGCATGCCCTGCTCCATCGCGGCGAGGAAGTCCTCGTCCAGCACCATCGCTTCCTCGTCGCCGTCAGCGGCCAGGCGCGCCTGGTCCTCGAAGCGGGCGCGCTGGATGACCGGGTCGATCAGCTCGGAGTAGCCGGTGGCCAGCTCGAAGCCGCGGACGTAGAGGTCCCACTTCTCGGTCACGCCCGGCTTGTCGCGGTGGTCGCGGGTCAGCGGGGAGGTCTCGACGGGGAAGTTGGTCACGAACACCGGCTCGTAGAGCTGGTCGGCGCACAGCTCCTCCCAGATCTCCTCCACGAGCTTGCCGTGGCCCCAGCCTTCGCCCTTGGGCACCTGCAAGCCGATGTGCTCGGCGATCGCGGTGAGCTCTTCAACGGTGGAGTCGATGGTGACCTCGGGCTGGCCCGGGAACTTGCGCCCCAGCGCCTCGTTGAGGCTGGGGTACATCTCCATGACTTTCCACTCGCCGGAAAAGTCGTACTCGGTGCCGTCGGCAAGCGTGACCTTCTCGGAGCCGAAGACCTCGCGGGCGCAGAACTTGACCAGGCCTTCCATCAGCTTCGCGCCGTCCGCGTAGGTGCCCCACGCCTGGTAGGTCTCCAGCATGGTGAACTCCGGCGAGTGCGACTTGTCGACGCCCTCGTTGCGGAAGTTCTTGTTGATCTCAAAGACGCGCTCCAGCCCGCCAACGACGGCGCGCTTGAGGTAGAGCTCCGGCGCGATGCGCAGGTACAGGTCGATGTCCAGCGCGTTCGAGCGGGTCACAAACGGGCGAGCGGCGGCGCCGCCGTGCAGCGTCTGCAGCATCGGCGTCTCGATCTCCACGAAGTCCTCGCCCGTGAGGTACTTTCGCACCGCGGCCATGACCTTGATGCGCGTCATCGCGTTCACGCGAGCCTGCTCGCGCATGATCAGGTCGGTGTAGCGGTGGCGGACGCGCTGCTCCTCGTTCATCTCGGCGAACGCGACCGGCAGGGGACGCAGCGCCTTGGAGGCCATTTGCCAGGATTGGGCCTGGACGGAGAGCTCGCCGCGTCGAGAAGCGATGACCCGGCCCTTGACCGCGACAATGTCGCCCAAGTCGGTGTCGGCCTTCCAGGCGGCGAGCGCGTCCTCGCCCACCTCGGCCAGCGACAGCATGACCTGCAGCTGGGTCCCGTCGCCCTCCTGCAGGGTGGCGAAGCACAGTTTGCCCGTGTTGCGCTGGAACATGATGCGGCCGGTCACGGCCACCACGTCCTGGGTCTCCTGGCCCGGCTCCAGCTTGGTGGTACCGTCGCCCTCGCCTTCGGGCACGGCCTGGTACTTGCTCCGCAAGTCCTTGAGGGAGGTCGTGCGCTCGACGCTGACGGGGTAGGCCTCGAGGCCCGCGTCGAGGAACTTCTGCCGCTTCTCGCGGCGGATCTGCTGCTGCTCTGAAAGATCTTGCGTAGTCACGCCCGCCTATCGTAGTCGGTTAGCGCGGTGCACTCGACTCCACGGTCGTCGTTGTGCGTTTGCCGCCCACAAAGCTCACCGCCGCCAGCGCAATTATCGACGCCACAACGCCCGCCCCGAAGCTCAACGACGCCGACTGCGCCTGGCTCGCACCGCCGGCAACGCTCAGCGACATCACGCCGATAAACACCGCCGTGCCTGCGGCCCCGCCGAGCTGCTGCAGCGTGTTGAGGATCGCGTAGCCGTGGGAGTACAGCGGCTGTGGCAGCGCGGACAGCGAGGCCGTCATCAGCGGCGTCATCACCAGCGCCATCGCCACGTTGGTGAAGATCAGGGTGGTCACGATGAGCCACTGCGGCGTGTTGTCGCCGAGTGCGAACCACAACGTCGCCTGCGATGCGGCGAGGATAAGCGCACCGGGGATGGCGATGGGGCGGGTGCCGGCGGCGTCGTAAAGCCGGCCCGCGATCGGCGAGGCAATGCCTTGGGCCACCCCGCCCGGCAGCAAGATCAGGCCGGTGGCCACCGTGGACAGCCCGAGCGCGCCCTGCAGGTAGATCGGCAGCAGGTTTACGGTGCCGAGGAAGGTACCGAACACCGCGATGACCGCCACCAGCGAGAGCGTGAAGTCGCGGTAGCGCAGCGCGTCCAGGTTCAGCAGCGCCTTGTCGGCCTTGGCCAGGCGGCGCTGGCGCGCGACGAAGATGGCGGTGAAGACGACGCCGACGACGACCGCCACGCCGGGTGCCACCGACTCGCCGGTGACCAGCTGGGTAAAGGTAGACAGACCGTAGACCAGCCCGCCGAACGCGAAGACCGAGAGCAGCACGGAAACTGCGTCGAGCGGGGTCTTGCGGACTTCGCCCACGTTGCGCATGACGAAGATGGCGATGACAACCAGCAGCGAAGGGATCGGCACCATCACCCAGAAGATGTGGTGCCAGGTCCACCGGCTGAGCACCAGGCCAGCGAGCGTGGGCCCGAGAGCCGGGGCCACCGAGATGACCACCGCGTTGAGCCCCATTACCGTGCCGCGGCGCTGCGGCGAGACGACGTTCAGCGTGACCGTAAACAGCAGCGGGATCATCACCGCCGTGCCGGCCGCCTGGATCACGCGCGCGGCGATGAGCACCCAGAACGCCGGGGCGAGTGCGGCGAGCACACTGCCGGCAAGGAAGAGCGCCATCGACAGGAAGTACAGCGCGCGCGTAGTCAGCCGGTCGATGAGGAACCCAGAGGTGGGGATCACCACCGCCATGGTCAGCAGGAAGCCGGTGAGCAACCACTGGGCCACGTCCGCGCTCACGCCGAACTCCGCCATGATCGCGGGCAGGGCGACGGCAACGGTGGTCTCGTTGAAGATCATCATCATCGCGCTGAGCACGAGGATGGCCAGCAGCACCGCCGGGTTTTGCACTACTCGCACAGCGGCAGCCCGAGGCGCTTGTCCTCAGACTCGTGACCGTTGATCACGACGAGGTACTGTTCCTTGTTTTCCGGCACCATCACAAAGGCCGGCGGGTACGCCTCCGGCACCTCGTAGGAGTCGACCGTGCACTCACCGCTGCCCAGGATGACCGCCTCTTCGCGGCCCGGGACGACCTCGTCGCGCGCGTCCTGCGAGACGTACTTCGACACGGAGACGCCCAAGTCCTCGTTGGCGCAGCGGATCTTGCCCTCCTGGCCGGCCTCCGGGGTGGCCGATTCGCACACCAGGTCCTCCCAGCCCTTGGCGCCTGCGCGCTCGGAGACGAGCTGCGGGTACTCCTGGGCGATCTCGGCGTCCGCGCCAGCCCAGTCCTCGCCGCGGTTGTTGTCCCACCACCACCAGAACGCGGCCAGGGCGATGAGCAGCAGCACGAGCACGGCGATGATCCACGGCCACGGGTTCATCCGGTCCTTGACCACCGCGGGGCGCGTGTACTCCCCCGTTGGGCCGTAGGCGTAGGGTGCCGGCGGCTTGCGGTAGCCGTCCTGCGGGCGCGGCGCGACCGGGGTCGCCCCATCGCTTGCCACCGCAGAGGACGCCCCGCCGGCCAGGGCGAGCAGGTAGCCGGCGCAGGAGCCGGACTCGCGCGCGAGCTCGGCGTCGACCGGCTCGCCGGTCATCTCGGCAACCAGGTCGCGGAAGGCGGCGCGGTTGGTATCGATGCGCTCGGCGGTTGCAGTCTCGCCACCGTCGGCGAGCGGGCCGACCAGGGCCATCTTCACCGGCACGGAAGACCACGCGGGCTGCACCAGAAGCTGCGCCGGGTCGATCGAGCGCGCCACGAACTCCGGGTGGCCCTCGCGGTTGTAGGCGTCGATCGCCTCGGCGGCCGGCAGCAAGAGGTCGCGCGCTTCGGCGTTGGTGAAGGTGGTGCCGGCGGCGCGCTTGTCGTCGATAAGCGAGCGCAGCGTCGAGCCCGACGGGGCCTCGCGCAGCACGAAAAACTGGCCCTCATCGCTAATCCCCGCGCCGCGCGGCTGGAAGGTGCCGGGGTGGTCGGACTCGCTGAGCTCGCGGCCGAGCGCGTCGGTGTCGGCGGTGGCGCCGGCGTCGAAAAGCTCGACCTCCACGGCCTGGCCTTCCGCATTCGACGCGGTGTACAGCGTCGACGAGGACGTGCGGCCCGACTGGCGGACCTGCTCGGCGTCAAAGGCGAAACCGTAGCGCTGATTCAGCAGTGCAGCGATGTTGGACACAGACATGCCCAAGAGTGTAGCGCCTGCCTACGCCTCGATGTTTTTAAACCCAACGCCAAGCGGCACGCCCACGTTGTCGATCAAGCGCACGTCCCCCAGATCCACCGCGGCGAGCAGGCGCGCATCCCCGGTCGCGGGGGCCGGCCGCATCGCCAGGTCGCGCAGCTCGAGGTAGGCGGGTGTGACACCCGCGGCCGCGAGCACACCGCGCGCGGTCTCCAGCACCGTCTCAGCACCGTGCTCTGCGGCGTGCGCCCCCGCCGTCAGCGCCGCGCCCAAGGCAAGCGCGGCCTCGCGGTGCTCCGGGGCCACGCGCTCGTTGCGCAGGCTCACCGCGAGCCCATCCGGCATGCGCACCGTCGGCACGCTGTGCAGCTTGACCTCCATCCGCAGCGCCGAGACCGCCAGCTGGGTGGCCACGAGCAGCTCGAAATCCTTCTCGCCGAGCACCAGGTCCGTGGCATGTGTGGCGTTGCACAGGGCCACATGCTTAGCGACGCCACGCTCAACCCCCTCCGCGTCCTCCAAACACTGCCCGCCCGTGGACACCCGCGCCGCGGTCGGCAGCGTGCCGTGAAAGACCACGTCCACCTTCTCCTCAGCGAAGACTGCGGGGACCTCCTCGCCCTCGTAGGAAACGAACACGTAGGAGCCCAACAGCGACTTCGCCGCGCGGATCAGCTCGATATGGCCGGCGTGCACGCCGGTGGACAGCGGCACGAGCACCACTGACTTGCCCACCTTGCGAAACGCGCGCCCGTAGGTGGCGAGCAGTTGTTCGTCGGTGACGACGGTGGCCTTGCCCGGTTCAAACGTCATCTGGATTGTCTCCCTTCATACTTCTCCATTGCCCATACTTGCACGGCCGCATCCCCCGCCTGTTCAGCGGTACGCCGCTGCAGATCGACGAACAGGCGGCGCACGCCTGGGTCTTCGATTGCCTCGTAGAGCGTCTCCAGGGTCGGAATGTCGAGCGGTGCTGGTGCCTCGAGCTGCTCGGGCGCGGGAAGGTTGGGGATGGCGGTGTTCAGTAGCGTGTGGGCGTCGAAAAGCACGGCATGCTGGCGCGCCCGCAGCTCTTGGGCTGCGGCAAGGGTGGGTCGCACCGCATCCGCGATCGGCACCGCGGTCGCGCCCGCCTCTGCGAGCAGCATCGCGATGACGGCTTCTCCCATCTCGTCGGCGGCCGAGGTCACCCACGTCGCCGGCGCGATCTGGTGGGCGCACATGACGATCGCGCGCGAAGTCTCCACCTCGTCGAGCAGCTGCGCGCCTTCCAGCAGCGCGGTGTGGATGAACATCTGCTCCGCGCGGGCGTGCGGGGCAAAGCGGGCAGCCCAGGCGCGGACGGTGGCGGGATCGGCGGCGTCGATGAGGACGAGGTCGACGTGCGCAACCTGGCCGGGATCCGCCGGGTCGAGCGCGATGACGCTGTGGCCGGCGCGCTCGAGGCCGTCGACAAAATCTTCTGCTCCGCCTGTGCCAACCTTGCCGACGAGCAGCCGCGGCGTCATGAGCGCTTGTTACGCGCGATGAGCTCAGCGACGGACAGCGCGCCCTCGCGGCCGGCGTCGCGGCGGCGACGGCCGCCGGTGGGTTCTGCGTCGGGCTGCTCGTGGCGGCCGGTGTGCTCAGGTGCCTCCGGCTTTTCCGGCTTCTGCGGCTCTGCGTTCGCCTTCGTGCGCTCGCTGATCAGCGCGGACAGCGGGTTCGCCTGCTCGCGCTGCGGCTTCTGCCCGATGTTGCCGGCCACGGCGTCGCTGCTGGGCGCGCCGCTCGGGCGCGGGCGACGGTGGCTGCCGCCGGCGGTGTGCTCGTCGGTCACACGGGTGATCTTGGCCGTGTCGAAGTTCGACGGGCCCTTGGTCTCGGTTTTCGGCTCAGTTTTCGGCTCGCGGAACGGCGGCACCGGCTCGCGCACTGGCTCCTCGACCGGGTGGACTGCCTCGCTGGGCTGTGCTGCGGTCGACTTGCTCCAGGTGTCGCGCTCCTCGCGCTCCCCGCGCTGCTCTGCTGGCTCGGGAGCCGGCTCGGCCTGCTCGATTTCCTGGATGCGACGCGCCGCCGCGCGCACGGCCGCCGGCTCGTACTCGAAGACCTGCCCGCGCATCTCCTCCAGCTGGCTGCGCAGGGCCTTGATCTCGGCCTGCAGGTCGCGCAGCAGTTCCTCGTCCACGGTCACAGCGCCAGCCGCACCGGCCGCTTCCGGCGCCGGGCGCGCCTCGAGGCGGGCGAGTTCCTCCTTGTGCTGCGCTTCGCTGGCGGCGAGCGCGCGGGTGGCTTCGTCGCGGTCGCGGCGCGTCTTGAAGATGATGATGAGCCCGGCCGCGGCGGCCCACAGCGCGAGGATCAGCGAGATTTTCAGCGCGTTGGCCGAGTTCGTGAAGAGCATCACCACCGTGCCCACGATCGCGAGCGCGAACGGCACGATGACCCAGATGTTTCCGTTGTCTCTGGACGAAGATTCGGCAGTCATGGTTAGTACCTTAGCTAACCGCTTCCCCGTTGGACGGCGGCGACACCTCGCAGGCCTTCTCCAGCAGCACCCCGGCCACCGCGAGCGCGAGCCCACCGAGCACCCCGCTGGCGAGCGCGGGCAGGTCGTCGCCCGCCGCCGCCAGCACCCCGAGCCGCGGCACCACGTACACCAGGGGCCCGAGGTAGGCCCCGCCGGCGATCGCGCCGACCCACGCGCTGGCCTTGCCAAAGAGCATAAAATTGGCCGCCATCATGGGGTTGAGCTGCGAGCGATCCAGCCCGATGCGCCCGTCCTCGCGCCGCTTCTTCACCACCACCACGAGGTAGCCGCAGGTCAGCGCCAGCACCCAGAGGCTCGAGGGCACCAGAATGCTTATCGACGCCACCGCGCCGTAAAACCTCCGCATCAAAATCAGCGTCGCCGCAGCGCTAAACCCGGCGACACCGATCAGCGCGGCCACGGAGGTGCGCTGCATGCCGCTGCCCGGTTGCTCAGCCATCACTTACCCTCCAGCTTGCGCACACCCGCACGCTCTGCCGGGTCAAGCCCCACGAGCAGGTCGGCGACGCGCTCGCCGCTAAGCGTAGCGTCCGGGTCGATCTCGAGCCAGGGCGCGAGCACGAAGGCGCGCAGGTGGGCGCGCGGGTGCGGGATGGTCAGGACCGGGTCCTCGGAGGTGTAGCCGGAGATGTCGACGATGTCCACGTCGAGCGTGCGCGGGCCCCAGCGCTCGATTCTTACGCGGTTGGCGGCGGCCTCGAGCGCCTGGCATTCGGTCAGGAGTTCGGCGGGGGTGAGTGGGGCGTCGATAAGCAGGCTCTGGTTGAGAAAGTCCGGCTGATCCGTCTTCCCCCATGGCGCGGTGGCGTAGAGCGAGCTTGCGGCGACGAGTGTGTCGGCGAAGTGCGCGCGGACGGAGGCGAGGTGGGCGCGGGAGTCTTCCATGTTGGAGCCGGCGGAGATGACGGCGCGCATGCTACCTCCTGTGCTTGCGGTTGCGGCGGCACACGACGGCGACATCGTCGAAGACCAGCGGGATCGGGGCGTGCGGCTTGTGCACCGTGACCTCGATGGCGTGGAGCGGCATGAAGCGCTCCATGGCGGTGTCGGCGATCTCGGTGGCGACGGTTTCGATGAGCTGGCGCGGGGTCCCGGCGGCCACGTCATAGGCCAGCTGGGCGAGTTCCGCGTAGTTGATCGTCTTGGTCAGGTCATCGCCAGCTGCGGCCTCGGCGAAATCCACCCAGCAGGTGATGTCGATGGTGAAGGCCTGGCCGTGCTCCGTCTCGTGCGGCAGCACGCCGTGGTGGGCATAGCAGACGAGGCCTTTGAGCTCAATGCGATCGGCCATCAGTTGACGCCTCCCTGCCGCCAGCGCGCGGCGACGTCGACTGCGTCGCGGGAGACGGCGACCTCGTGCACGCGCACGCACCACGCCCCGTAATGCGCCGACAGTGCGGTGACGGCGGCGGTGGCGGGGTCGGCGTCGACGGGCCCGTGCTCGAGCCCGCGGTCTTTGCGGATCCCGGTGAGGAAGCGCTTGCGGCTCGCGCCAACCAGGATGGGGAACTCGCCGGCGATGAACTCCGGCAGCGCGTGTAGCAGCGCCCAGTTGTCCGCGGCCGTCTTGGCAAAGCCCAGGCCCGGGTCGAGCGTGATCTGGTCGTGCGCGACGCCGGCGGCAAGCGCGTTGTTGACGAGCTGGGCGAGCACCTCGTGGACGTCGCGCACCACGTCCCCGCCGTGGTCGGCCGCACCCGAGGCGTTGACAAACGCGTCGGCGCGCCAGTGCATCAGGCACACCGGCAGCTTCGTTTCGGCCATCACGCGGTACATATCTGGATCAGCGAGGCCGCCGGAGACGTCGTTGATCAGGTCCACACCGGCCTCCGCTGCCGCTGCGGCGGTGGCAGCGCGCATCGTGTCGATGGAGGTGCGGATGCCGTCGGCGTGCAGCGCCTCGATTACCGGGCGGATGCGGGCGGCCTCCACCTCGGCGGGCACGCGTGTCGCGCCCGGCCGGGTGGACTCGGCACCGACGTCGATGATGTCCGCGCCCAGTCGCACCAGCTCGTGGGCGTGCGCGATCGCGTCGTCGGCGGCAAGCCAGCGCCCGCCGTCGGAAAAGGAATCCTCCGTGACGTTGACAATGCCCATGACCGTGGTGCGCCCGGGCGCCGTCAGCTCAGCCACGCTGACCATCGCTTACCTCCTGATTAGGCTCAAGACCTCGGCGCGCGAGGCCGCGTTCTTCTGAAAGCCGCCGCGCACCGCCGAGGTAGTCGTGATCGCGCCGGGTTTACGGATCCCTCGCATCGCCATGCACAGGTGCTCGCACTCAACCACCACGATCACCGCGGATGCCCCCAGCTTCTCGACGATCGCGTCAGCCACCTGCCCCGTCAACCGCTCTTGGACCTGCGGCCGCTTCGCGTACAAATCGGCCAGGCGGGCCAGCTTAGACAGGCCAGTGACCTTGCCGTCTTTGCCCGGGATGTAGCCCACGTGCGCCTTGCCGTAGAAGGGCACGAGGTGATGCTCGCAGGTGGAGTAGATCGGGATGTCGTGGACGAGGACGAGCTCCTGGTGGTTCTCCGCGAACGTTTTCTCCAGGACCTCGGTGGGATCGGTGTGCAGCCCGGCGAAGACTTCCTCGTAGGCACGCGCCACGCGCGCTGGCGTTTCCTTCAAGCCTTCGCGGTCCGGGTCCTCGCCCACCGCAATGAGCAGCTCACGTACCGCGGCCTCGGCGCGCGCCTGGTCGAACTTATTGGTCATTGTTGGTGTCCTCTGCGTTGCTGGTTTCGCCGTCCTCTTTCCGGTGACGCGGCAGCCTGCGGGTCGTGTCCTCGGACGGGCGGTAGTAGGAGTCGGTGGGGCGCTCGTTTTCCGGCAGGCGGAAGCCGATCTCCTCGGTCTGTTCTGGCTGCTCCGGCTTCTCTGGCTTTTCTGGCTTTTCTGGCTGGGGCGCGTAGTTGCGCATGCCAGGGTGCTGCTGCGGCTTGGGCTCCTCTGCGTCCGCGTCGCTTGCGCCCGGGTAGGTCCAGCCCGGCGGCGGGGTCGGCCCACCGTAGGTCGGGCGTGAGCCGCCCTGGGGCGGGGTCCACGCGGTGGAGCCGTTGCCTGTGCGCTTGGGGCCCTTGTCGCGGGCGTCGCGCTCCCGCTGGCGGCGCTCACGTGCGGCGCGGGAGGCGTCGAGAAGCGAGAAGGGCTTCGGCGGCTCCTCGCCGCGTTCCTTCGCAAGCTCCACCGGCGTCTTCACCGGCTCGCGGCCCGGCTGCTGGCCGAAGCGGATGTCGTGGGCGGGCAGCTCGGGGCGGACCGGCTCGATGCCGTCGAAGAGTTCCTCGAGGTCCGGGCGGCGCAGCGTTTCCTTCTCCAGGAGTTTGGAGGCCAGAGCGTCGAGCTGGTCGCGGTACTTCTCCAGGGTGGAGTAGGCGACGGTATGCGCGGCGTCGAGAAGCGATTGCATCTCCTCGTCGATCTTGGCGGCCACCGCTGGCGAATACTCGAGCGAGCCGCCGGCACCGCGACCGGAGAAGGGATCGCCCTGTTCCTGGCCGTACTTGACCGCGCCGAGCGCGGAGGTCATGCCGTACTCGGTGACCATCGCGCGC
This sequence comes from Corynebacterium sp. p3-SID1056, assembly GCF_025152525.1. Classification (GTDB taxonomy): domain Bacteria; phylum Actinomycetota; class Actinomycetes; order Mycobacteriales; family Mycobacteriaceae; genus Corynebacterium. Next base: position 12,861 of record NZ_JALXXL010000017.1, on the reverse strand, counting down.
GCGATCTTCGTGGCCTGCTCGATGTCGTTGGAGGCGCCGGTCGTGGGCGCGCCGAAGACGAGCTCCTCCGCGCTGCGTCCGCCCATGGCGAAGACCATGCGGGCGAAGAGCTCATCGCGGTTGTACATGCCCTTGTCGTCCTCGTCGGCGGTCATGGCGAAGCCGCCGGTGCGGCCGCGGGCGAGGATGGTGACCTTGTAGACGCGCTCGATGTCTTTGAGCGCCCAGGCGGCGAGCGTGTGCCCGCCCTCGTGGTAAGCGGTGACCTTCTTCTCGTGCTCGGAGATGATCTTGGTGGAGCGGCGCGGGCCGCCAATCACGCGGTCGGTCGCCTCCTCCAGCGCGTCCGGGGTGATCACGTTGCCGCCGATGCGCGCGGTAAGCAGCGCGGCCTCGTTGAGTACGTTGGCCAGGTCCGCGCCGGACATGCCGGCCGTGCGCTTGGCCAGCGCTTCCAGCGAGACGTCCTTGGCCAAGGGCTTGCCCTTCGCGTGCACCTTGAGGATCTGCTCGCGGCCGGCCAGGTCCGGGTTGGTCACCGGGATCTGGCGGTCGAAACGGCCCGGGCGCAGCAGCGCCGGATCCAGGATGTCCGGGCGGTTGGTCGCCGCGATGAGGATGACGCCCTCGCGGTCGCCGAAGCCGTCCATCTCCACCAGCAGCTGGTTCAGCGTCTGCTCACGCTCGTCGTGGCCGCCGCCCATACCCGAGCCGCGCTGGCGGCCGACGGCGTCGATCTCGTCGACAAAGATGATGCAGGGGCTGTTCTCGCGGGCCTGCTTGAACAGGTCGCGCACACGCGAGGCACCCACGCCGACGAACATCTCCACGAAGTCGGAACCCGAAATGGAGTAAAAGGGCACGCCGGCCTCGCCCGCCACCGCGCGCGCGATCAGCGTCTTACCGGTACCGGGCGGGCCGTAGAGCAGCACGCCGCGGGGGATCTTCGCGCCGAGCTTTTCGTAGATGCCCGGCTCCATGAGGAAGTCGACGACCTCCTGCAGCTCGTCGACGGCCTCATCCGCGCCCGCGACGTCCTCGAAGGTATTGGTCGGGTTGTCCTTGGTCAGCTGCTTCGCCTTGGAGCCGCCGATGCCGAACATGCCACCGCCGGCCTGCATCCGGTACATCAGGTAGAAGATCAGACCGAAGACGATGATCATCGGCAGCATGAAACCAAGCATGGACAGCAGGAAGGACTCCTGCGTCACGTTCGTCTTGTAGGTGTCCGCCCCGGACTCGCGCACGGCGGCGAAAATCTCCGGGGTGGTACGCGCCGGGTATTGCGCGGACACCGCCTCGACGCCCTCGCGCTCCTCCACGGTGATCGGCTCGCGCAGTTCAATGCGGACGCGCTGCTCGCGGTCGTCGATCTGGACGTCCTTCGCGTTGCCGTCGTGAAGCTGCTGGATAGCGACGGAAGTATCGACCTGCTGGTAATTGCGGGTGTCATCGCCAAAGAGGGTGAGCACGTAGAGCAGGACGAGCGCGACGGCGGCGAAAATGCCCCACCGCAACACATTCTTGTTCTTAGTCATACAGTTTTTAGGTTTAGCCTGTTCTCACTAGAAAATTGCCCGGGTTACGCATCCTCGTCCGAGTACACGCGCGGGTGCAGCGTGCCGACGTACGGCAGGTCGCGGTAGCGCTCCGCGTAGTCCAGGCCGTAGCCGATCACGAACTCGTTCGGGATGTCGAAGCCGACGTCGAGCAGATCAATCTGCGCGGTCTGCACCTCCGGCTTACGCAACAGCGTGATCACCTCGAGGCTCTTTGGGCCGCGGCCGCGCAGGTTCTTCAGCAGCCAGGACAGGGTCAGGCCCGAGTCGATGATGTCTTCGACCACGAGCACGTCGCGGTCGGCGATCTCCTTGTCCAAGTCCTTGAGAATGCGGACCACGCCGGAGCTGGTGGTGGAGTTGCCGTACGAGGAGACAGCCATGAACTCCATCTCCGCCGGGATGGAAAGCTTGCGGGCGAAATCCGTGAGGAAGAAGACCGCGCCTTTGAGCACGCACACCAGGATGAGGTCCTGCTCCGCATCCTTGTACTTCTCCGAGATCATGTCGGCCAGCTCCTGGATGCGGTCCTGCAACGCCTCCTCGGTCAGGAGGATGGCCTCCACGTCATCGCCGTAGCGGTTGGCGGGGACGTTGAAATCCTTTTCGGTGTGCAGCTCGGTCATTGTTGGGCCCTTCCATCTCCTGTTGGCTTACAACTCCTTCATACTGCCACCTACTCACCTTGCGCGACAACAAGGCCCAGGTCATCGGTCAGTAAGTTCGAGCTCGCCGTCGACGCGGCGCACACGCACGCCGCGCGCCATATCGACGCCGACCTGTCCGTGCCAGTGGGTGACCAGCCGCTCGATGGCGTCGAGTTGGGCGCCGTTGGGGTGAATGTCCTTGTCGACCAGCCAGGCGTGGATCCGGGAGCGGCGCAGCACCGCGGGCAGCGCTGCGAGCTCCTCGCAGCGCATGGTGCCGGTGGGTCTGGCGAGCTCGCGGATGGCGGCGTTGCTTTGCGCGATCCGGTCGGCGGTGCGCGCGAGCGCGGGGACGGCGTCGCCGCCCAGCAGCTGGGTAAGCGCCGGGATGATCTGGGTGCGCATGGCGACGCGTCGGTACGCCGGGTCCCGGTTCATCGGATCCTCCCAGGTGGCGAGGCCGAGCTCGGCGCAGGCACCGACGGTGTCCGCGCGGCGTAGGTGGAGGAAGGGGCGGACGAGCCGCCCGGCGCGCGCTTCCATGCCGGCGGGGTTGCCGCGCAGGGCACCCAGCAGCAGGGTCTCGGCCTGGTCGTCGGCGGTGTGTGCCACCCAGACTTCGGTGTCGGAAGCGAAGAGTGCGGCGTAGCGGGCCTGCCGGGCTGCGGCCTCGAGGTTGTCGCTTTTGTCGACGTCTACCGTGACAACTTCGGCAGAGATGCCGAGCGCGCGGGCCTGCTCGGCGGCACGCCTGGCGACGTCCGCGGAGCCGGGCTGCAACCCGTGGTCGACGACCACCGCGCGGGCTGGTTGCTGCTCCGCTGCCGCCGCGGCCACGAGCGCGAGGGAGTCCGGTCCGCCGGAAAGCCCGATGGTGACTTCTGCGTCGGTGCGGTGTGCGCGCACGGCGCGTCGGCAAGCGAGGAAGCGCGGGCAGGTGCGGGGCCAAAAGGGCTGCGTTGCCATTGTTTAGAAGTCGCGCAGGATCGAGGCGAGCTCGTCCATCCCGCGGCGGGCCTCAAGGATGGAGGAGTCGTTGGAGATGAAGGCGAAAGTATAGACGTTGCCCGCCTCGCTGGTCACCGTGCCGGCGAGCGCGGAGGTCTCGTCGAGCGTGCCGGTCTTCGCGCGCACCCAGCCGCGGCCGGGGAGATCCTCGTAGCGGGTTTCCAGCGTGCCCTCGCCAGCGGCGACGGGCAGGGTGTCCAGCAGGTCGCGCAGCGGCACCTCGGTCGCAGCCTGCATCAGGACGGTGTCGAGGAGGGCGGGCGCGATCCGGTTGGTATCGGACAAGCCGCTGCAGTCGGCCAGCTCGGTGCCGCTGAGATCCAGGCCGTGCTCGGCGAGCGTGTCGAGTACCGCCTGCGGCGCATCCGTGGTGCCGCGCGCGAGCGCCACCTCGCGGCCGATGGCCTCGGCGTAGACGTTGTCCGAGTTACGCATCATCACCCGCATCCGCTCGGTCAGCGTCGGCGACTCCACCGACGCGAGCACCTGCGCGTCTGCCGGGGAAGGCCCGTCCGCGACCGCGGCGTGCTCCGCGCCGAGGCGGTTCGCCAGCGCCTGCGCCACCTCGAGCGCCGGCGTATGGGAGCGCGGCACGTCCCCCTCCGTATTGCCATCCATGCGGCCGCCGGAAAGCATCGCCGGCTGCAGAGGCGCCACGTACCCTGCGTCAATGTTTTCCGGGTCCCAGGTCTCGGGGAACTCGGTAAAACCCTCCCAGAGCGAGGTATCGATGGTGACCGAGGAGACTTCTTCCCCCTGCATCTGCGCCGCCAAGTCGTCCAGGGCGTCTGCGTCCAGCCACACGTCGCCGCCTGCCAGGATGGTCACCTCGCCCGGCTCCGCACCGCGCACCACCGCAGTCGGCAGCGTGTCCTCCGGGCCCAGCTGGTACAGAGCCGCAGCTGCGGTCAGGACCTTGGTCACCGACGCGGGCCGCAGCGGCACGTCCGCGTTGCGGTCCAGGACGACCTCGCCCGTGTTGACGGAGGAAATCCGGGCGTGGAAGGTGCCGAGGTCGGGGTTGGAAGCGGCGGGCGTGAGGGCGTCGATAAGCAATTGCTCGTCGATGTCACTGCCCTGCGCGGGCGCGAGCAGCGGCGGCGGGGCGGTGAGCGAATACGCCGGGGCGTGCTCCAGCGACGCCAACTCACGCTGCGCCGCGATGCCGAAGCCCGCCGCGGTGCCGACCGCTGCCAGCGCAAGCGCGCCAACTACCCAAGACCATACTTTCATCGGCACCAACACTAGCCCACGTATGATGGGGAGCCGAACCACAACGATTAGAAGGAGCAACACATGGCTACCGAGGTCATCATCGAAATCCCTAAGGGCTCGCGCAACAAGTACGAGCTCGACCACGAAACCGGCCGCGTCTACCTCGACCGCTACCTGTTCACCCCGATGGCCTACCCCGCTGACTACGGCTACATCGAGCACACGCTTGCCGACGACGGCGACCCGCTCGACGCACTGGTCATCCTCCCCGAGCCCGTCTTCCCCGGTGTGACCGTCAAGGCGCGCCCGCTCGGCGTCTTCAAGATGACCGACGAGGCCGGCGGCGACGACAAGCTGCTCTGCGTCATCGACGACGTCCGCTACGAGCACTACCAGGACATCGACGACGTCTCCCAGTTCCTCAAGGACGAAATCGAGCACTTCTTCGTGCACTACAAGGACCTCGAGCCGAACAAGGAAGTTTCCGGCTCCGGCTGGGGCAACAAGGCTGAGGCCGAGAAGATCCTGCAGGACGCGATCGAGGCGTACAAGAAGTAGGGCTTCTGTTGGGGGTTGGCCCGGGCTTGCCGGTTTTTGGCGGCCCGGGCCTTTGCTGTTTGTGGGGGTTACGTTGCAGGGGCGGTTTTGGGGAGCACGTTGCGGACCCGAGGATGGTAACCAGAGGATGGGAACGTAAGGATGGTAATCGGCCGAGTAGCAGCCGCGTGCCCGGGAGCCGTTACTCGGTTGATCACCATCTACTGGTTACCATCCTGGTTTTTCGGCGCTGGGGCGCGCTTAGAAGTTCGGTGCCGGAACGCCCGGGATCATGTCACCGGCCCAGGCCCAGCCGGCTCCGAGGATGCCGATGAGTGCGAGCAACAGCGGGATCACGATCGCGGCGATAATACCCGAGCTGGAGCCTTCGGCCGACCCAGTTGCGCTGTCGGACACTTCGTCCTGACCAGGAGCTTCCGTAGTCGTCTCGAAGGTAGCGGTCACCTCCGTCGCCGTTGCGGAAGAAGCCTCGGCGGTGGTCGTCTCGGTCTCTGTCTCAACCGGGGCTGCGGTGGTGCTGGACGGCGTCGTCGTCACCGTGGTGGTCTCGGCGGGTGCTGCGCTGCGGGTCGTCCACGGCATGCTGGGCTCGGTCTGCGTCGGCTCCTCCACGTCGACCGGGGTGAGCGTCGTCGACGTCCTAAGCGACGTCGACACCTCGGCCGCAGACGAAGTCGAGCGCGTCGTTACCGGCGTCGAGCGCTCCGCAGGCTTCTGCGAAGTCGTCGTGGCCGGCGCGGACTCAGATACAGACGTCACGGTTGCCCGCGAGGTCGCCGTCGTTGCGGTAGAGGTCGTCTCCGTCACGGCCTGCGTTGTGGTTGTCGGTGCCGGGCGGCTGGTGCGCGTGGTCAGTCGCGAAGTCGTGGAGACCGTCGGCTGCGCCTTGGTCGTGGTAGCCCGCGTCGTTGGCATCGTCGTCGACGACACCGCGGTCGTCGTCGTGGAGGCCCGCGAGGTGGTGCTGGCCGCCGTCGTAGTCGGCGCGGCCAGTTTCCGCTCCAATGTGGCTTTGTTTGCGAGGGCTTCGCGGAGGGCGGCCTCGTAGACGTCGGCAAGCGCTTGGTCATCGATAATCACGGCGTTGCGGTGCTTCCGCGAGTACTCAGCGACCGCCTGCTTCGCTTCCGCAAGCGTCTCTGGCTTCGGCACGGTAATCGAGGTCGGCGCCGCACTCGTTGTTACGCGGGGGCGCTCGCTTGTCGACGACGACGCCACCGTCGTCTGCTCCTGCCGCGTCGGCGTCGCTTCCGGCGTTGGTTCAGCGGACGTCTCGGTGGTCGGTTCTGGTGTCGGCTCTGGTTCCGGTTCCGGTGATGGCTCCGGCGTGGGCTCGACGGATGTCTCGGTCGTCGGCTCCGGTTCCGGCGTCGGCGTGAACTCGGTCGTCGGTTCCGGCGTGGGCTCTGGTTCCGGTTCAGTCGACGGCTCGGTGGTCGGGTCGGGCGTCGGCTCAGGCTCCGGTTCCTGCGTGGCGGTCGGCATCGGCTGGCCGTTCAGGCGCCGCAGATCCGGGTGGGTCTGGATGAGAACCTGGGCGTCGAACTTCGTCGGTAAAGTCGCAAACTTTCCTCCGGTCGAACCGCTCTTCATCAGCGTGTCGACGCACGAGTGCGCAAGCCCCATTGCATGCCCCACCTCGTGAGCAAGCGTCATCACCATGCTCGCGTGGTGAATGCTTGCCGGGTTGTAATACAGCGATTCGTTGAGGATGACGCGCGGGTTATTCCCGGGCATTCCCTTCTGACGGCCAGCTACCGTACCGCCGATTGGCCCAAGCTCCACCGTCACTGCTTCTGGGTCGCGGTGGTCAACGTACTCGACGCGGAGCAGTCCCCCGGTAGCGTCGATCCACGCATCCATAGCTTCCTTCAGGTGCGAGCCGTAGGGAGTGGTGTTGTAAAGCTTCAGCGTGTTTCCGCGGATATTGCTGTGGTGAGGGCCGAAAAAGTACCGGTTGACGTCGGTAATTTCCTTCCCCTGCTTCACCTCTCTGATTGCGGTCATGCAACGTGCATCCCGTGGGTTTTTAATCTCCCCTTCGTACGCATCCGCAGACGGTGCACTAACTAACAGCGAGCCAGCGCCGAGGGCAACGGCGCACGCGGTGGCAAGAAGTTTACGGGGAAACACGGTGAGACAAACAACCTTTTCGTAAGAGATAACTCACTTGACTCTTAGAAAGAATACAGGTTTGAATCGCCATTAGCTATTCGCGAAAAGACGAAAGCGACGCAGGTCACGGCGGTACCTGCGTCGCTTTCTAGGCATATGGCTGTGTGACGGCTCCTACGCCTGCATCGTCCGGTGCCTGCCGAGCGCGGCTCCGAGGAGGATCAGGATACTGCTCACCGCAAGCGGCACCTGTACACCGTGCCCGCCCGTCTTGGGCAGATTGCCTTGGCGTACGTTGGCGAGTTCCACGTACACCTCCGACGGTGACTGCTTCTCGTGGACAGCAAGGAGATTGACCGCGGCGCCTCCGGCGGCTACCTCAACCGATGCATTCTGTTGTCCAGCAGAAGGGCCATTAAGCCTGAATTTCACTGGCGCAGTCAGCAGGCTGTATCCCGCAGGCGATTGCGTTTCCACCAGGAAGTAATCCTGCCCAGGTTCCAGCTCGGCTGTGAAGTACCCTTCTGCGTTTGTTTGATCCATTGCCGTCAAGAGCTCTCCCAAAGAGCCGTCGGGCTGCACAGCGTGGATTGCAAACTTCGCACCGGTCAACGGCGTCTTCTGCCCATTAGCCTCGACCTTGATCAAGTTAAACTTGATCCCGCAGTCCTCCGACCCACCACTCTGTTCGTCCGGCACATCCGTGTTATTTCCGGGGTTATCATCGCCATCGTTGCCAAGAATCGTAACCTTGTTCGGCGGGGTCGCCGGTCCTGCTCCGCACTTCCCTTCGGAACCGCCGGGCAACGGCTGCTTGAGCTTCGCCTGAATCGTTACGGTTGCCTTATCTTTTGCAGCCAACGGGCCGTGGATAGCCAATACCTGGTTCCCGTTGACCCAGTTTTCTTTCTGGCCAATCCAACCGGGCGCAGCATCGGACTTAGCGTCAAGCACGCGAATGTCCTGGTAGTCGTTCGGCACCAAGTCGTTAAGTGTGAAACCAGTCGACCCACAGGGGCCAAGGTTTTCAACTGTGACCTCCCAAGTCACAGTGCCGTCCTTTTCAACCTCAAGGCGCTTCTTTGTCGCCTGCAAATCGGTGCGGGAAGACACAATGGCGTTTGATGCTGCGTCGTTCGACTGCGAGTTGGGCATCGGCACTTCGGCAACGATCTCCGCCCGGAAGCCCTGCGATCCTCCATCGATGATCCTGATCTGGTAGCCCTTTTGCTGACCATTACGGCCGAACCCGAGGTTGCCGTTGCCGTATGTCCAGGCGGTGCCGTAGATGCCGCTTGTGAAGCTCCGCCCGAGCGGATCCCTCACAGTCGACAGGTCAAAGGTCTGCACCGCACCCGTTTCAATATTTACACGTTCCAGGGTCGAAGAACCATTTCGAATGCCGTACACCCAGTTTCCTGAGCCGTCGCCGACGTAGGTGTAGTCGTTAGCCTGTGCCCGCCAAGCGTTCTTCCGTGTTGCGGTCAGTTTGTAGGTCTTGTTCGTCGCGTTCCAGTTTAGGACGTAGATATCCTTCGTACCGGAATCCGAAGAGTTTGAGAATACGTACTTGCCGTCGGCACGAATAACACCGGACGTGATACCACCCCACAAATCGTTTGGCCAGTGCCCCGGTGTCTTGGACTGGATTCCTTCAATTTTGCCCATGTCCTTCACGACACCGTTGAGTGGATTGATACGCAACAGATGCCCTGCAGGGTAGCGAGGGTCTTCGTCATACGTCACGCCTTGGTCCGACGAGCCATCATTGGCCGTGGAGCGAATAGTTTTTACACGTCCCTGGCTGATCGCATACAGATATCCGTCCTTTGGATTATGCGCAAGAGCGTTGTACACCCAGTTTGACGTCGTACCTACGGGCTTAAACTCGGTCGACCCATATTCCTGTGTGAACAGGTCGGTCGTGTTTCGTTCATTGAACGTGTGGTTCGGGTTGCTGTGGGCCGAACGTGCAACCCACACCGTGCCACCCTGAGCGGCACACACTTTACCGGCGTCGGCTCCCGGGTCACTCGGGTTGAGTGGCGGAGTGATCTCGGGCCCCTCATCAGTGCTTTCTTCCGCATTGGGGTAGCCATAAACGTCGATTCGCGCCTTCTTCGGATCGGGCACAAATTGTTTGCTCGAAACCGTGGCATAACGCAAGTGCGTTTGGGCATTCGCAGGAATGTCCACAAACACTGGGACGCCATTGCCGTTAACGAACTCGATGACGAGAGGATTCTTGGCAGGATCCGTTGTGTTGAGGGCCTGAGGAGTAGTGATCCGGACGTACAGGTCATCGAATCCCTTAAGCCTGTACTCCCAACCAATCGGTCCACCGGGATCTGTTGGGGCGACTACCTCGTTCCACGGGAGAATTTTCCCCGTCGGTCTCATCGTGTGTGTATCTACGATCCCGTCAATAGCAAACCAGAACTCCTGGTTTTTAAGGTCCGTTTCATACTTCTGATTCGCCGCATTGAGAGAAACTCCGGGTTGTTCGTACCAATAGGTCACTTTCTGGACTGAAGCGCCCTCCGCTCCACCAAGCTTGAAGTCATCCTGGAGAATGTACCTCGGAGTCTTCTTGAAGGAGAGCGCAAGCGAGTGCTGCGGAGAAACGATTTCTCCACCTGTCGGCGTCGAGGTGACCTGCTTCCAGTTTCCGTTCGTCTGGACACCGGTAAGCGCGGGCTCGTTGCTTTTCAGCTGTCCCCAGAGTTGGACGGTGTACGTGCCATTCGGCGGGCCGACCGGGTTCAAGATAATCGTGTCGCCAGCCTGGAAGAAAAGATCAGTCGTGTTCGGCGCCAGCTGAAACTCCTTGTTGTTGGACACATAGTTCGGCGCGCCGTTGTCGCCCCAACTGTATTCGGTAAGGTTGGACAATGTCCGATCCTCTACCGCCTTTCCGTCGCGGACGACGCGAATGCGCACAGGACCTGTAATCGCCTTGGTATTCGACGAATTCTGGTCCTTCTTCACGGCGAATCTGGTCATCTGCCAGGTTCCCGATTCATTGACCGTGAACTTCAACTCCGGGTTGTTATTCACGTTCGTCATTGTCGGAGCTGACACGGTGAGTTCCTGGTCCTGCCAACCGGGAAGCTTCCAGATATCCCCCGGAGGCGCGGCACGCAGCTGCGCCTCGACCTCGAGGTCGAGCTCTTCCTTCGGGTCGTAGCCGGTCTGGGCAAACTCCTGCGAGGTCGGGATGTCCTCACTCTCGGCGATTGCGTAGTCACCCTTGGTGTCAGCCTTGATCTCGATGGTTACATCGACCGGCGGGATCGTGTGCAGCGCGTTCAAGTCAAAGCCAATGAAGGCACCGTCTTCAGTGTTGACCCAGCCGAACTTGTTCCGGTCCAGCTCGCGGCCGTCGGCCGTCACGGAAAGCACCTCGGAGACTTCGCCCTTGCGGGTCAGCGCGAAAATGTTTTCCTCGGAGGCTTTCCAGCCCCACTGCCACAGCTCACCCTCGGAGTCGTGGACGTGCACGGTATCCACGTCGCCCTTGCGTTCGACGGTCACGCCGTCCTGCGTGAGCACGTCCGGCACCAGCGGTGCGATAGGACTCGTGTGCGTTGCGGTGGTCTCCGACGCAATGGATTCTTGCGGTTCAGCGTCGACGGTAGCGGTGCCGAGGCTGGCGTCGTCAAGCTGCTCCGCCGCAACGGAGTCTTCGGCAGACGGGGCCACGGTCGGCTCAGCCACGCCGGCCGGGGCGGTGCCAATCGCCATGACAAGCACAGCCGCCAGCAGCGCACGAACAGGGCGTACCACGCGAGCGCGCGCGGTGGTGTGACGCATCGATGTACTCCTCATTAGTCTTCTGCCTTCCTACGCGTTGCCAGGATCACGCCGAGCAGGACCAAAGCCAGGCCCAGCCCTGCTGCCCAAAGGACGTTCGCGCCTGTGGAGGCCAATCCGCCTCCACGGTTGTTGCTGCCGCCACCCGGGTTGCTACCACCGTTGTTGTTACCACCGTTGCTGCCACCGCCGGGGGCAGTAGTGAGACCGGTGGTCGTTGCCGTCGTGCGGTCAGTTGTGGTCTTCTCCGTTGACGAGGTCACCGTGCGGGTTCGCTCCCCCGGTTCCGAAGGTGTCTTCGGTGTTGCCGGGGGTACCGTCGGTGTCGTGGTCACAGTGATGGTGGGCGTCGTCGGAGAGGTCGAGCCACCCGGGCGGTTGTTGCCCGGCTTGGTCACGATCACGTTGTCGTACTTGAAGCGGTCACCCGTCGCGTTGGCCAGCGGCAGGATAATCAGCTTCGGGTTAGAGAGCCGGTAATCGTAGTTGGAATCTGGGGCCGACTCCTCGAGCAGGTACAGACCGGGCTGCAGGTCCATGAACTGCACTTGGCCATCTTCGCCGGTGGTGAGGGTGGAGATGGTGTCGAGGCCGGTGGCGCGGGCGTCGGCAAGCGACATGTTCCTGGCCGCACTGCGCCCCTCTGTCGTGGTGATGTCGACACCACGCACCTTGGACAGCGTGAACTTCGCGCCGGCGACGGCCGGCGGCTTCTGGCCTGCCGGAATATCGTCGAAGGGATTGGTCGGGGCCTTGCGGACCATCAGCGAGATCGGCTCGTTGACGTCGACGCTCTCCGCCGCGATGTCGCGGTCGTTGCCGCTGATGACGCGGTCGGCTGCGACAGCGGGCAGCGACGCGCCGGCAAGAACCACCGACACCGCACCAGCAGCCGCGAAGTATTTGAGTGTGCGCACTAGGACTTAAACCTCCTCGTTCGAAGCGCCCGCGCGATCGTTTTTCTGCTTCTCGCGCCAAATCCACCAGGCCAAGCCGAGGAGAATCAACAGCGCCAACAGCCCGAGCGCCCACATCCACCACTGCACGGTGCTGGTGGATTCATCGAGCACGCTCGCCTCGTCCGGATCCATTGGGACGCGCTCCGCGTGGACGAGAAGGCGGTGCGTGTTAATGCCGTACGGCGTGCAGGTGATCAGCGTGAGCAGGTCGCGGCCTTCCTCGGCGCGGAGACTGTCGGTCTCCTCAGGCAGGACGACCTCGATGTCGTAAACCTCGTACTTCATCCGCTCGCCGAAGGTGGAGAGGTAGATGGCGTCGCCGACTTCAACGTCCACGAGGTCGTCGAAAAGCGTGGCGTTGGTCAGGCCGGTGTGCCCCGTGATTACGGAGTGGAAGCCCTCACCACCAGTGGGCAGCGCGGAGCCGTAGAGGTGGCCAAGGCCCTTCTGCAGCGTCTCGTCGCGCGTGCCGTGGAAGACGGGGAGGCGGACGTCGATAGCTGGGATGGCCAGCTGCGACATCGCGGAGACGCCCTCCAGGTGGCGCTCGTACTCCTGGTAATCAAGGTTGTCCTCAGAAATGCGGGCGAGCCACGGGTCAAGGATCGGGCCGTCCGTGTGCGAGCGGTTGTATTCCTTGGCCGCTTCAAGCGCCTGGTTGATCTGCTCTGGCGGAGCCTCGACGAGGTCCTCCTCGTACTGCTTCGCCACCTGCTCCTGAACGCGGTTGTTCCACTGGGTGGCGACAACCGGGTACATGAGCACCATCAACCCGGCGAGGATAATGATGACCGGCAGCGCGATGCGCTGGAAAAACGACTTCTGCGCCGGCTTTTGGCGGTGCTTGCTTTCCACAGCTGTGCTCACTGCGCGATCCTTCCTGTGTCGGCCTGAGGGCGGGGAACAAAAACTGGGGCGGGAGTTTTACGCCTTCCCGCCGTAAGGCGTGGGTGGTGATACTGCTGTCAGACATCACCTGTAGTCGGC
>NZ_JALXXL010000016.1 GCF_025152525.1 Corynebacterium sp. p3-SID1056 | reverse complement strand
TCTCTGGGGCACTCTCTCTGGGGCACTCTCTGGGGCGCAAATCGGGGTTTCGAAGAATTAGATTTGATTGTTCGAACAACCCCCGAAAGCATGAAACAATGCCTCTTCCTGCACAAGTAGGCGAGGCATTTCCTGATATACGCGGACTGTCGTCCGAGACCTGTGCCCGAAAACGCAACTAGAGTTCGCTATCCGCTAATAGCGTCCGGCCGCCGCTCATTTCAAATCAGACACCATTTATTGGCTAATGGTCTCGGAGGCGAGTCGCGCGTAGATAAGGGTGTCGGTCCATTCGCCCTTGCTGAACCAGTCCTGGACGTGATGCGCTTCGAGTCGGAGTCCAACGCGGTTAGCAAGTGCCGCGGAGCCACTGTTACGGGCATCCATCTGCGCGGTGATGCGGTGGAGATGGTAGTGATCAAACCCGAGGGCAAGTACTGCGCGGACGGCTTCGCTTGCGAATCCTTGCCCACCGTGCGTGGGGTGGAGCACCCACCCAATCTCCGCCTGGCGGTGTTCCTTATCTGTAAGCCACAGTGCGACGTCTCCTATGGGGGTGCCGTCATGCTCGATGACTAGTGCAAGTGCAGCAGCCTCACTATCGAGGTCAGTTTTTGATAGCCGCTCCACGAGCTTGTCACGGGTAACTTCCACAGTCCATGGCTCGTCCAACAGGTAACGAGCAACGTCAGGTCGTGAGTACAAATCGTGAAGCCATGCGGCATCGTCTGTCTCATGCAGGCGGAGTCGAAGCCGTTCTGTCGTCAACGGCCACGTGGGTGTGGACACGAGATTGCGCCGGTAATGGATCAACTCCTCGCGATGCCCTGCGGGCGTGGTTCCTACATCTTGTCCAGTCTCGCGGAAGCCCGCCGTCGTCAAGCAGTGCTGGGAGGCCTTGTTTTCCGGAAGCGTGCGTGCCGTCAAGGTTTGAAGCCCACTGCTGCGCGCGAAGCGTGATGCCAGCTCCAAGCCCCGACGGGCATGTCCATCCCCTCGTGCATCGGGATGAATCCAGAACCCGACCTCGGCAGCATCGGAGCTAACGTCAAAGAGAACCATGGAACCCACGAACCGGTTGGTTTCGGCGTCGGCAAGTGCGAGGACTGCCAACGTGCCGGACGAGAGGCCCGTCGCGACCTCCTCACGGATCATCCGTCGCACGGACTCGGGGGTGTAGTCGGGTTCGGGCAGGTGGGCGAAGCGCCGAACAGCTTCATCTTTTGTGCCTGCTGCATACGCGTCTGCATCTAGTTCGGAGAGAGGGCGTAGGCGAGTGTTCTCAAAGGTGATCGGGAGGTTTGTGGCATCCAGCATATGCCAAAACTAACATAGTTTGGCTAGGTGCATGTTTGGTTAGGCTGGTGGGGTGAGTTACTGGGAACACCGAAAACCGGTGCAACGCCATCGCGCCGTGGATATTGCGGAAGTTGCAAGAGCATCGGGCAGACTGCTGGACGAAGGTGGGCTGAGGGCGCTCACCATGAGAGCCGTGGCTCAACAAGTCGGCGTCGCTCCAGCCAGCCTGTACTCCCGCGTGGAGTCAGTCGATGACCTATTCGACCTCGCCCTCGATACAGCGCTTGCAGACGACCCCGTGATGTCGGACTCGATCCGTACCTCCGACCTGCCCACCCTGATGCAAGATTTCTTCACACACCTCACGACCCACCGGTGGGCAGGTCAGGTCATTGGGATGCGCGCGCCCAGGGGCCCTGCTTACCTGGAGCTTTCTGAGCGCATGTGCGTCCTCCTCGAGCGAGAGGGAGTCCCGGATCCGTTGGGAACTGCCTACCGGCTATCAAACCTAGTGATCGGCGCCGCCCTGACGGCCCCCATGGCGCCCGACGAAAAGCGTGTTGCCATCGACCCCGAACAAGCCCCGACTTATGCGCGCCTCCACGCGGCGCACCACATTAGCCCACAAGAAATCCTCTCCGAGGGCATCAAGAAACTTTTGTCTTGACGGAACCATCCCATTTCGGGCAGAGGCGGTGTGAGGAATACTCAGAAATAGCGAGAGGAAGCTCAGCTGGGCCAGTTGTGGAGTGGCTGGGCTAGGGATTACTCGACTGTCCCCAAATTTTTGTACACAAAACTACCCTGTTTTAGCTGCGGAAATAGGTCGTGAGCCTCTGCATCTCTAAGGAGTTGGGAGTCTGCGGCCGCGGACTGGATGCGGACCCGATGATGCGCCAAATGGAGCTAGCTCCATATACACCAACCGGCTTGGCGCGACCTGCACTTTCCCAACCGAGGTGAACCCAAATGGAGCTAGCTCCCTTTGCGGTGCCCGACACGACGCGACCAGGGCATTTACACGCGGTGCAAGGCCAAATGGAGCTAGCTCCACATAGGAGTCCGCCGTCGCGGACTCTACACCCCATGTCCAGCACGACCGCGCGTCCGAATTGCGGTCCCTTACGCAGTCCGGGGCCGCAGACTCACTGGAATCCAAACGAAGCCCGCCATATCGGATGTGTGCCCCTTACTCGCGGACGTTATGGCCAATCACCGTCGGCAACACCAGCGGAGACTGCCCCAACAACGCCTCCAAATTCCCATCCCGCTCCACCGCACTGGTGACCGCTTTGACCTTTGCCCGCGACTTACCCTGACCACCACGACCACCAGCACCCATCGGACCTGTAGCCATCACGCCACCGGCACGACCACCGCCCGCACCAGTAGCGGAACCAGCCGCCGCTGCCGTACCCGGCACCTGGCCCGCACCTGGCACACCAGCACCGAAACCCGCGACACCACGACCAGCGCCCATACCAGCACCGGCAATGCCCGCACCAGCACCCAACGCACCACCAACAGCAGCACCCGCCGCACCAGCAGCACCGGCGTGTGCATCACGCGACATGCGACCACGCCCTGCACCAGCCCCACGCCCACCACCAGCACCAGCACCGGCACCGGCACCGGCACCGGCACCGACCGGGCCAGCCACACCACCAGCAGACCCCACACCCGCACCACCAGCACCGGCAGCCACCGTCGGCGGCACACCACCCACACCCGCACCACCCGCACCACCCGGCATGCCAAGTCCAGCAGCACCCGGCTGACCCAACGCGCCCACACCACCAACACCAGCACTCGTCGCGGGTGCTAACCCAGCACCTGCACCCGCACCCGTGGGAGCCAACTGGCCCAGCCCAACAGATGCCGCCTGCGTACCAGCCACACCAGCAGGGGTTTTCGCAGCCACCTGCTCTAATACCTCAGGGGTGGGCAACCCATACTCACCAACCACCTGAGAAGGCGTCACCGCCTGCCCCAACGCACCAAGACCCGCAGCAGTAAACGCATCACGCAACGTCCGCGGCAACGGTGACTCACCAAACCCCGGTGCTTGCGGGGAAGGCATATCCGCAACCGCAAACCCATCACCAGGAATAGAGCCCAAATCCGGCAACAGACGATCAAATACCGGCACCACCGGCTGCAACGACGCCGTCAACCTCGGCGGAAACACGCCCAAATACGACTGCTCAAACAACGCCCGCGACGGCCCAGGCAACCCCGCCCACACCGCCAGAGCACCATGCGCCAACACCTGCTCCGCACCAGCTACCTGCGCAAGACCGGCAGCATGGCCCTGCATCAACACCGAACGAGCCACATACTCCTGGCCAACACGAAAAACCTCGCCAAGCTTATTGATCGCACCGGCCACGAACGCTGTTTCCGCTGAATCCGCAAGCACGCCGGCTACCGCCGGTAACTGTGCCACCACCGACTGCACCAACGCTGCGTTCTGACCCCAAAACGCCGCCGCAGCCGTTGCTTGTGCAACCTGGGTCGCCATCAACTGCTGATGCAACACCGGAAGCGATCCTTGCGCACCCGCCGCCGGGCGAGGATTCGCAAAAGAATTCGCGTTCTCATACTGCGACAACGTCTGCCCCATCAACCCAGCAACCGCACCAGCACCACCAGCACGCTCCACCACACCAATCGAGCCCAACAGTCCCGCAACCGACCCATCAGCACGCGAGGTATTTTCCGCGCTCACCCGCAGCACATCAGCAACCGTTTGCAACCACTCCCCCAACACCCGATTCGCCTCCGGCGCAGACCCCGACGACACACGAGAATGCGTCCGCCCCACACCATCCAAACCAGACACAGTCGAAAAACCAGGTAGTCCGCCATAAAAAGCGCCAGTTATGTCTTTCGAAAGGCTGTTACTAAGCCCCTCTAGTGTCCTGGCAGCATTCAACACGCTTTCGACATCAAGATTGATTCTTTGATTCATTGTTCCCCCAAGAAAATTAAATTTGCCCCCGAAGTCACGACGGTATGCATGACTCACCGCTAGAGCGTACCGACTC
This sequence comes from Corynebacterium sp. p3-SID1056, assembly GCF_025152525.1. Classification (GTDB taxonomy): domain Bacteria; phylum Actinomycetota; class Actinomycetes; order Mycobacteriales; family Mycobacteriaceae; genus Corynebacterium. The sequence goes on along the minus strand of NZ_JALXXL010000016.1, from coordinate 27,217 downwards.
TGTGGTATACCCGCTACATTTCTTCTGCAGCTTCCTGGACAGATGCCTTATACAGACGCTCCAAGTTGTCCAATGCGAGGACACAGGCGTCGATGCTCTCCTTCTTGATGCCGCTCACCGAAACACTTACGCCAAGTGCCCCGCGAGTCGTGTCAACCTGCGCAGCGCATAGGTACGGAGAAACTACTGGATTCTTCATAAGGTAGGCATCTCGAACCTCAGTCTCCGGATAACTCAGTTCATATCCTGCTGTCTCTGCCACACCTGCAGCTGGGGTCCGCGAGCTTACGATGCTTCGGTCAATCCCATGGTCAATTGGATCGCTATCACAACCAAGGGCCATTCCATTCGACGACTCTGCGATTATCGGCTCCGGCTCCACCCCCGTCACCCCTGCTGCCGCGAACTCCTCTGCGGAGATTTCGGTGCACGGGTCGAAGAGGTCGTCGCCAAGCGTGGCCGGGTCAAACTCCCCGAGCTCCAACGTCCCACTCGCGAAGTGAAACGCCGGCGCTTCAGGATCAGCCACTTCCGCGACCGGCTCAACCGCCTCACCCGCGCACCCTGCCAACACCACAGCGGCAAGGCCGAGACTGATCAGCAGCATTTTCTTCTTCCCCATACCTTCCCCCATTCGCTGCAAACTATTTCAAGTAGTGACCATTATGGTGGTCCGGCCCAGACAGCGCCATCGGAAAGCAACCGAGTTACATCCCGCCGGTCGCAGAAGCTGCACTAGCCGACTGTCCAAGGCTGGTGCTACATTCAGCAGATGAAACTCCTGTTACGCATGTGACAGCTTCCCCCCCTTCTTCCCCCGAAAGGTCCAACAGTGCTCAACCGTCGTCGTTTTCTCCAGGCCGCCGCTCTTTCTGCTGCGGCCACCGCCACTACCGGCGCTTTCGCTCCGGCGAACGCGCAGCGCCGCATCCTCGGCACCGTCATTGACTACTCGGCCGGGGTGCCCTCCGCCGCTGCTGTCAAGGCCGCCGGCCACATGGGCGCGGTGCGCTACGTCTCGCAGCGCCGACCGGGCGCGAACTGGATGCTTGGCAAGCCGGTCACCATTGAAGAAACGCGGGACTTTGCAGCCAACGGTCTGGCCACCGCATCGGTCTACCAGTTCGGGCGCGCCGAGACCGCCGACTGGCACGCCGGTGCCGCGGGCGCGGCGAAGCACGCCCCGCAGGCGATCCAGCTGCACCGCGCAGCAGGCGGGCCGAACGGTCGCCCAATCTACGTGGCGATTGACGACAACCCCACCCGCGACCAGTACGTCAACCAGATCCGTCCGTACCTGCAGGCGTTCCAGCTCGCGCTCAGCGCAGCTGGGCTAAGAACCGGCGTGTACGGCAACTACAACGTCATCCAGTGGTGCGTCGAGGACCGCATCGGCACGTTCTTCTGGCAGCACGACTGGGGTTCCCAAGGCCGACTCCACCCACGCGCCAATATCCACCAGAAAGCGAAGTACGTGGGCAACGTGCAGGGCGTGCAGGTCGACATCAACAATGTGTACACCGCGGACTGGGGGCAGTGGACCCCAGGGCGACCGGGCGGGCTGCCGCTTCCCGACGTCAACGCGCTCGTCCAAAGCTCGAGCCAGCTGTCGTCGTCTGTTGATTGGCGTCGTTACTTGCCGTAGGGGCGGCGTCGAGAAGCGAAAAAGCGCTAGGGTGATTCCCTAGAAACAGCCGCAACCCCCGGGAGAATCATGACGGTGCTCAAAGAAGGACAAATTCAGCGCTCCTACATCATGGCGGACCGCGGCGAGCGCCCGCTGATTCGCGGGTGGTTCCACTTCTTCGCGGCGGCGCTGTCCGCACTCTCGTCGGCGGTGCTGATCACCTTCGCGTGGATGACAATCTCCTGGTACGAGGCGCTCGGGGTCACACTCTACGGTGCGGGTGTCGTGCTGCTTTTCGGGGTCTCCGCCGCCTATCATCTCTGGCCCTGGCAGCGAGCCGAAACCGTGCAGTGGTGGCGGCGCGCGGATCACGCGACCATCTCCATTTTCATCGCGGCAACCTATACCCCGCTATGCCTGATTGTGTTTGCACCGACGACCGCGGCGCTCATGCTTGCCGTGGCGTGGGCGGGCGGCATCGGCGGGGCGATCTTGAACCTGGTATGGATTAACCATCCGCGCTGGCTGGACGTGGTGGTGTACGTGGGGCTCGGCTGGATTATCGTGCCGCTGATCCCCACGTTGTGGCACGAGGCAGGCCCCGCCGTAGTCTGGCTCCTGCTGGCCGGCGGCATCATTTACACGCTCGGCGCGCTCGTCTACGGGTTCAAGTGGCCCGGGCGCAGCGCTCGCTACTACGGCTACCACGAGCACTTCCACACCGCGACCGTCGCTGCGGCAATCTGCCACCTGGTGGCTATCTGGTTCGTCGTTGTGCAGGCCGGGTAGGCCTTTCGACGCGGCGGGGCTGTCTTGGGGGCCTGCTCTGGGGGCCTAACCACTCTGGTCTAAACGGAGCTAGCTCCATTTGCGGTTGCGGCCGGCATAAAATCCCAGTTCGGCTCTGCGCTGTTTGTCTAAATGGAGCTAGCTCCTTTTACAGCCCCAGCCACGCAGACCAAGCCGCGCAGACCCAGCCACGAATACCAAGCCACGCAAAAGCACCGCCCCAACCAGAAGGCCGGGGCGGTGCTTACAACAGTGCGTACGCAGGAACCGGATTAGTGGTCGACCGGGGCCTCCACGCCAACACCGGTGAGCGAGCGGACTTCCATTTCCGCCTGCTTCTCCTCGAAGTTGTCCGGCTTACCCAGGAAGGTGCCGATGATGCCGCCGAGGAAGCCGAGCGGGATGGACACGATGCCCGGGCTGGTCAGCGGGAAGATGGACCAGTCGGCGTTCGGGAACATGGCGGTCTCTGCGCCGGAGACTGCCGGCGACAGGAAGATCAGCAGCAGCGCCGAGATCAGTCCGGTGTAGATGGACACGACCGCGCCGGTGGTGTTGAAGCGCTTCCAGTACAGGGAGTACAGGATGGTCGGCAGGTTGGCGGACGCCGCGATGGCAAATGCCAGGGACACCAGGAAGGCCACGTTCTGGGACATCGCCAGGATGCCCAGAATGATCGAGACGATACCCAAGATCACCACGGTGATGCGGGAGACGCGGACCTGCTCGTCCTCAGAAGCCTCACCATCACGGATGACAGAAGCGTACACGTCGTGGGCGATGGAGGCTGAAGCCGTAATGGCCAGGCCGGAGACCACCGCAAGCACCGTCGCGAAGGCGACAGCAGAGATCAGCGCCATGAAGAGGGAGCCGCCGAGCTCGAAGGCAAGCAGCGGTGCCGCGGCGTTCGCACCACCGGGCGCCGCGAGGATGCGGTCCGGGCCGACCAGGGCTGCGGCAGCGTAGCCGAGCACCAGGGTGAACAGGTAGAAGACACCGATGAGCACGATGGCCCAGGTCACAGACTTACGGGCTTCCTTCGCCGTCGGCACGGTGTAGAAGCGCATGAGCACGTGCGGCAGGCCCGCGGTACCCAGAACGAGGGTCACACCCAGAGAGATGAAGTCGATCTGGCTGGTCAGCGTCGCGCCGTACTTCAGGCCGGGCTTCATAATTTCAGAGGCCTCGTAGCCCTGTGCGGCGATGTAGTCGGACGCGGCGTGCGCGCCGATCGCACCGTCGAAAAGCGTGCCCATGCCACCGCGGATCTTGACGAAGACCAGAACGGTCATCACCGCAACACCGGCGACGAGGAGCACCGCCTTGATCATCTGCACGTAAGTGGTGCCCTTCATGCCGCCGACCAGGACGTAAATGATCATGACCACGCCGACGACCGCGACACAGATGGCCTGCGCGGTAAAGCCGTGCAGGTCCAACAGCACGGAGACGAGCGAGCCGGCACCCGCCATCTGCGCGATGAGGTAGAACAGCGACACGAACAGTGTGCCGAAAGCAGCGGCGACGCGCACTGGCTTCTGGCGCAGGCGGAAGGACAGCACATCCGCCATAGTGAAGCGCCCGACGTTACGCAGCGGCTCCGCCACCAACAGGAGGGCGACCAGCCACGCCACGAAGAAGCCGATGGAGTACAGGAAGCCGTCGTAGCCATTGAGTGCAATCGAGCCCACAATGCCCAAGAAGGACGCGGCGGAGAGGTAGTCACCAGCAATAGCGAGACCGTTTTGGGTACCACTAAAGGAGGAGCCGCCCGTGTAAAAATCAGCCGATTCGCTCGTAGTCTTACCAGCGCGAGTCACCACGTAGAGGGTGACGACGATGAAGATCGCGAACACCGCGATGTTCAGGAGCGGGTTGCCGGCGCCTGCTGCTTCTGGCGCCGCGAGGATTATGTCCTGCATCGTTTAGCCCTCCATCTCTTCTCGGATGCGAGCCGCACGCGGCTCAAGGTTCTTATTCGCCCACTTCACGTAGATCCAGGTGATCAGGAACGTGGTGAAGAACTGGGCCAGCCCCAGCCAAAGCCCGACGTTGAGGCCCAAAAACGGAGTTGCCATCGCCTCCGGCATCAGCGTGGCGACGACCACGAAGACCAGGAACCACAGGAAAAACGCTACCGACACGGGGAAGGTAAATCCGCGGAAGGTTTTACGGAGGTCCTGAAACTCCGGGCTGCGCTGCATCGCCACAAATTCTTCCGGAGTTGGTTCCCGGCGTTGTGGGATAGAAGTCGATCCAGTCACGGCTTCGATCCTTTCTTGTCGTGTACAAGTTCTCGAATGCTTCGCTGCACACGCACACCCAAAATACTGTGTGCTGCCTGCAACTCGACACCACGCATGTTACCTACCCCACACCAGGGGCGTGAATGATTGTTTTAGACACATCGCACCAAAGAGTGACGCCCACCCCCAAAACGCGTGATTAGCAGGAAGAATTAATGATCATACGACCACCCCCGCTCGGGAGAGCTGCACGGAAACTCGCAGCAAAAAAGGGCCTACCTCCAAGAGATAGGCCCTCGCGTGCACCAGGCGCACGCCCGAGACTTAGTGCACGTCGCCGGGGAAAGTGAGCGGATCGCCCGACATCCGCTCGCCCTGCACGCCGTCGAGCGCGGCGATATCCTCCGCATCCAGCGACACCTCGAGCGCGCCGAGGTTTTCCTCAAGGCGCTTCGGGTTCGCCGTCTTCGGCACCACCGAGACGCCCATCTGCAACAGGTAGGCCAGCACCACCTGCGCAGGCGTGGCGTCGTGCTTAGCGGCTACGCCGGCGATCGCCGGGTCGTCGAAATTCTTGCCGCGCGCCAGCGGCGCCCACGCCTCGGTGACAATGCCATGTTTCGCGTGGTAGTCGCGCAGCTCCTGCTGCGTAAAGCCGGCGTGCAATTCGACCTGATTCAGTACCGGGGTGACTCCGGTGGCCTGGATAATCCCATCCAGCACCTCCGGGTAGAAGTTCGCCACGCCAACCGACTGCAGCTGCCCCATCCCCTGCAGGTGGACCAACTCCTCAAATGCAGAGACGTACAAGCCACGCTGCGGCCACGGCCAGTGCACCAGGTACAGGTCAATGAACTCCAGGTTCAGACGCTTCAGCGAATCCTGGTACGCGGCAGCCGGCCGGTCCTGATCGTCGTTCCACAACTTCGTGGTCACGAACAGGTCCTCGCGGGTCACGTCGCCGGCCGCGATAGCGTCGCCAATCGCCTTGCCGACGGCCTCCTCATTGCCGTAGAGCGCCGCCGTGTCGATGTGGCGATACCCCAGCTCAATTGCACGGCGCAGGACAACCTCGACGTCTTCCGGACCAAGCTTGTAGGTGCCCAGACCGAGCAGCGGGAAATCGTACCCATCGTTGAGTGTGGTGACAGGGATGCGCATCGCAGCCTCCTTAATTTGCGTCAAGCAAGTCGATGACAAAAACGAGCGTGCGCCCGGAGAGTGCGCTCACGCCACCAGCCGGCCCGTAGGCCTTTTCCGGCGGCACGATGAGCTCACGACGCCCGCCCACCTTCATACCTGGGATACCCTCTTGCCAGCCCTCAATCAGGCCGGCAAGCGGAAACTCCGCAACCTCGCCGCGGTCCCAGGAGGAGTCGAATTCTTCGCCGGTTGCGTAATCCACGCCGAGGTAGTGCACCTTGATGTAGCCGCCTGCCACCGCTTCAGCGCCTTCGCCGACAACCAGATCTTTCACAACCAAGTCGGTCGGCGCTGGCGCATCGGGGATGGTGATGGTGGGCTTTTCCATGGGTGTTAATACTCCTTAAGTACAAACTTCTTCAGTACAAACTCGCGTGAAAATGCGAAACCGCCAAGCACGGTTTCCCCAAAGTATAAGGGAAATCCCGTCCTTGGCGGGTATTCGGCGCAGCTACCTGGGGGTTACCCTAGCGCTGGTCGCGCGGAACGAACTCGCGCTTCTGGTAGCCGGTGTAGATCTGACGCGGGCGGTTGATCTTGGTGTTCATCTCCAGCTGCTCGCGGTACTGGGCGATCCAGCCCGGCAGACGGCCGATGGCGAACAGGACCGTGAAGAAGTCGGTCGGGAAGCCCATGGCGCGGTAGATCAGGCCCGTGTAGAAGTCCACGTTCGGGTACAGCTTGCGGGACACGAAGTAGTCGTCCTTCAGCGCGATCTCCTCGAGCTCCATCGCCAGGTCGAGCAGCTCATCGCCACCCAGGTGCTCGAGCACGTCGTGTGCGGTCTCCTTCACGATGGCGGCGCGCGGGTCGTAGTTCTTGTACACGCGGTGGCCGAAGCCCATGAGGCGAACGCCCTTTTCCTTGTTCTTCACGCGGTTCATGAAGTCGGTGGCGTCGCCGTCGTGGTTGTTCTTGATGTCCTCGAGCATCTCGAGCACAGCCTGGTTTGCGCCGCCGTGGAGCGGACCAGCCAGGGCGTTGATGCCGCCCGCGATGGAGACGAACATGTTCGCCTGCGCGGAACCGATCATGCGCACGGTGGAGGTGGAGCAGTTCTGCTCGTGGTCTGCGTGCAGGATCAGCAGCTTGTCCAGCGCATCGACCAGGACCGGATCAACCTCGTACGGCTCGGTCGGGTAACCGAACATCATGCGCAGGAAGTTCTCGCGCGCGTTCAGCGCGTTGTCCGGGTACATGTACGGCTTACCCTGGGACGCGCGGTACGCGTACGCCGCCAGCATCGGCACCTTGGCCATGAGGCGCACGGTAGCCTTGTCCAGCTGCTCTTCGTCGAGCGGGTCGAGCTGGTCCTGGTAGTACGCGGAGAGAATGTTCACCGAGGAAGCCAGCACGGCCATCGGGTGCGCGTTGCGCGGGAAGACGTTGAATGCCGCCTTAAAGTCCTCGTCCAGCAGCGTGTGGTGACGGATCTCGGTGTTGAACTTCTCCAGCTCATCGGTGGTCGGCAGCTCGCCACGGATCAGCAGGTAAGAAACCTCGTTGAAGGACGCGTTTTCTGCCAGGTCAGCGATATCGTAGCCGCGGTAGCGCAGGATGCCCGCGTCACCGTCAATGTAGGTGATCTTCGACTCAGTCGAGCCGGTAGAGACGTACCCCGGGTCAAAGGTCACCAGGCCGGTCTCACCCAGCATCTTGCCGAGGACTACGCCATCGTTGCCCTCGGAAGCCTGCATGATGTCCATCTCGTACTCGCCACCCGGGTAGTGGAGTACCGCCTTCTCTTTGTTCTCAGAAGCCACAATGTGCCTTTCCACGATTGCTCACTTTGTATCCGGCCATCGCCGAAGAATTACCTAAGCCATCGTAGCAAAGTTTGTGACGCGCATGACAAGCCCCAGGCACGGCCCAGAACACCACATCTGAGGGAAAGTGGCCACACAACACTCATGCAGAGTGCATAATATTATGCACTGCACAAGCGAACGCAGTTTCTTTCTAAATCTGAGGATGTAGGTTTTCATGAGCTCTTTCCCCACTCTCCCCTCCGACCTCCTGCCGGCAGACAGCCGTTTCGGCTGCGGCCCCTCCAAGGTCCGCCCGGCACAGCTCGACGCCATCGCTCGCGGCGCCAACATCATCGGCACGTCGCACCGCCAACCGGCCGTAAAGAACCTCGTCGGCGAGGTCCGTGAGGGTCTCTCCTCGCTCTTCAACCTCCCAGAGGGCTACGAGATCGTACTGTCGCTGGGCGGGGCAACCGCGTTTTGGGATGCGGCGACGTTCGGTGTCGTCGAAAAGCAATCGGCTCACCTTACCTTCGGTGAGTTCTCCTCGAAGTTTGCCAAGGCTTCCGAAAAGGCCCCGTGGCTCGATGCACCACAGCGCGTTGAGGCGGAGCCGGGTACCGCCCCCTCCCCCGCCGAGCTCGACGGCACCCAGGCCGATGTCGTGGCGTGGGCCCACAATGAGACGTCCACGGGTGCGATGGTGCCGGTCAAGCGCCCGGACACCGACGCACTCGTGCTTGTCGACGCCACCTCCGGCGCCGGTGGGCTGCCCGTAGATATGAAGGAAGCTGACATCTACTACTTCTCCCCGCAGAAGTGCTTTGCTTCCGACGGCGGCCTGTGGTTGGCCGCAATGAGCCCGGCCGCAATCGAGCGCATTGCCAAGGTCAAGGACTCCGGCCGCTTCATCCCCGCCTTCCTGGACCTGCAGACGGCCGTGGACAACTCCCGCAAGAACCAGACCTACAACACCCCTGCCGTGGCGACGCTGCTCATGCTCGCCGACCAGGTCAAGTGGATGAACGAGAACGGCGGCCTGGAGGGCATGGTGGCACGCACGTCGGCGAACGCCGAGGCCCTGTACGGCTGGGCGGACGCACACGAACTGGCAACGCCCTTCGTGAAGGAGCCGGCGCAGCGCTCCCTGGTGGTCGGCACCATCGATTTTGACGAGCGTGTCGACGCAGCGCAGCTGGCCAAGGCCCTGCGCGAGAACGGCATCCTCGACACCGAGCCATACCGTAAGCTGGGCCGCAACCAGCTGCGCATCGGCATGTTCCCGGCTATCGACGCCCAGGACGTCACCACGCTGACCAAGGCGATCGATTGGCTGCTTGCCCAGGGCGTGGGCCAACAGTAACGACGCGCGGTGCGATAGGCTGGGGTGAACTTTGAGGTCGAAGGGAGATTCATGCGCGAGCTGTATTTGATGGCAGACGAGTCAACGGAGAAGTTTTTCGTTCTCCGCGACTCCGAAGGCGTGAGCTTCCAAATTGCCCGTTCGGAGTTTGCCCCTGTCTTCTCCCCTGACGCTGCACAGGACGCGACCCAGGTGCAACGCGGCGAGGAGCAGCCAGCGCCACTTTCCGCGGTCGAAGAGGAAACGCCTGCAGCGGAGCCCGAGGAAGCGCCGCAGGAAGACGCCGTCGCAGAGCACGACGACACTCCTGAATTCAGCGCGCTGAGCAAGCAGCGCGGGCTGCCGGAACCGGACCCGCTGCTGACCAACCCGCTGACAATGACGCCGCGCGAGATCCAGGCGCGGATCCGCGCGGGCGCGACCTCCCAGGACCTGGCCGATGAGATGGGCGTGGCGGTGAGCCGCATCGACGCGTATTCCCACCCCGTCGTGCTCGAGCGCATGCAGATCGCGGAGGCAGCGAAGCAGTCGCACCCGGTGCGCGAGGACGGCCCGGCGAAACTCACCCTCTTCGAAATCTTGGCCACCGCGTTCGCAGCCCGTGGGCATTCGCTCAGCGACGCGGAGTGGGACGCCACCCGCGAGCCCGGCGAGCCCTGGGTAGTGCACCTGCGCTGGCGGGCCGGGCTGACAGAAAACGAGGCGCAGTGGACGCTGCAGCGCTCCATGGGCTCGCCCGCTTCCACGGAAGCCCGCAATTCCGTCGCCGCAGACTTAACCGACCCAGACTTCGTGCAGCCGGTACGCAGCCTGACTGCCGTCGACGCCCGCGGGGCGGACGAGTGGGACGGCAGCGCAAGTAGCGGCCGAGACACGGCGGACTCACCGGAGGCGGCAGGCGGGGATGCAGGCACTGCTGAAGGCGCTGAAGGCGCTGAAGGCACAGTCACTGAGGGCGATTTTTTGCGCCACCCCGACGGCGAGCAGCCACAGAAGCGTCGCCGCAAGGCCGTCACGCCGCACTGGGAAGACGTGCTGCTCGGCGTACGCACGAATACGAAGCGTCCCCGCAAATAGGTCACGGAAGGATTCCCTGTCATGCCTTATCCCGCCATTGTGACCGTGTGGTTTGTCAGTACCCCTGACCCCGCCGAGGTGTTGAACTCTGCCCCGAAGGCCGACCGTGGTTTCGGCCGCAAGCTGCTGTCGCAGATCAACCCGGCCTGGCCGATCACGCCGATCGGCGAGTTTCCGCTCAATCGCTCCTCGACCCCCGGTGCCGATGAGTTCTACATCGCCGGCTACCCCGGCGTCGCCGTCGTGCAGACCTTCGTGGAAAAGATGGACAAGATTTCTGAGGTCACGGCGTATCTGCGCGAGGCTCTCCCCGCGACTGATACGTACGTCTTCGCCCACGGCACCGACTCGGACTTTGCGGGCTTTGCCCACTATTCAGGCCTGACGGTGCGCCGCGCGCTCGCGGCCACGCGCGAGGTCGTGCTGGAAGATATCGGCCTGCCCGATCCCTTTGAGGCCCCGTACTGGGCGGGCGAGAAGGCTGAGCAGCTCGGCGGCATTTCGCTGCCTTTTGAGCCGTCCGATCTCGCTCAGGCCGCCCAGGAAGCCTGGCTCGGCGTGCCGGTCAGCCCGCAGGGCCCTGACGTGCACGTGGTCGGCTACGCCATCGACGGGCGCCCGGAGCCGAAGATTCACGCGGCAAAACCGCGGACGAAGACGGTCAATGAGGTCGCCGCTCGCTTCGCCGATTCGGAGAAGGACTACGACGACTACGAGCTTCCGAACCCCGACGAGGGTGGTCACGAGTTCGCCGATCTTGCCGACGCCTCCGTCGCCGCAACCAAGCGGGTCGGGCGGGGTGTGGCGCGCCGCGTGCGCAACCTCGCCGCCACGGTGCGCGAGAAGATCCGGCACTCGGACCGCTAGTCTAGTTGCCGGACCGGCTGCGCTGCGCTTCGTAGAACGCAATCGCGGCCGAAGTCGCCACGTTGAGCGAGTCGGTGCCCGGTGCCATCGGGATTTTCGCGCGGACGTCGGTAGCCGCCATTGCATGCCGGGTCAGCCCCGGCCCCTCCCCGCCGACGAGGAAAGCAATCTTCTCGTGCCCCGCGACGGCCTCGCGCAGCAGGACGGCGTCGTCGGCCGGGGTCAGTGAGACAAGCCACCAACCGGCGTCTTTGAGCTCATCGAGGGAGCGCTGCCAGGTGGTTGTGGTGCCCTCGAGGTGCGCGAAGGGAGTGCGCAGCACGTGCCCCATGGACACACGCACGCTGCGGCGGTACAGCGGATCGGCGGTCGCCGCCCCGAACAGCACGCCGTCAACGCCCATGCCGGCAGCGTTTCTGAAGATGGAGCCGATGTTCTCGTGGTCGCCGACACCCTCGAGAATGACCAGGGTGCGTGCGCCGTCGATTACCTCGGCGACAGTGCGCTCCGGTGCCTTGTCCGCGGAGGCGAGCAGGCCGCGGTGCATGTCATAGCCGGCGACCTCCCCCATCAGCTGGCGGGAAATCTCGTACACCGGGATGCTGCGGTGTGCGAGTGCTTCCCCGTAGTCGCCCAGGAAGGTTTCCAGCCTGCCGCCGAAGCCGTAGATGGCGCGCACGGGGAAACGCGACTCCACGAGCCTGCCGGCCACCAGCGGGCCCTCGGCAAAAACCAGCCCCTTTTCCTTGTCCGAGTGCTTCAGGTCGCGGATGTCGTCTAGGCGCGGGTCCTGCGCGTCGTCGATACGCGTGCGCATTAGCTCAGCGCCGCCAGCAGCGGGCCTTGGGCGAAGTAGACCACGAACAGCAGGGAGATCAGCCACATGATCCAGTGGATATTCTTTGCTTTGCCGGTAAACAGTGCCATGACGGTGAACGCGATGAAGCCGACGCCGATGCCGTTGGCAATCGAGTAGGTCAGCGGCATCACCACGATGGTGAGGAAGGCGGGGAACGCAACGTCGAAACGCGACCATTCAATGCTGCCAACCTGCATCATCATGAGCGCACCCACGACCACCAGCACGGGGGCGGCCGCCTCGATGGGCACCATCTCGTAGAGCGGGGTGAAGAACATGGCGAGGAGGAAGAGGACGCCGGTGACGACGTTTGCCAGGCCGGTGCGCGCGCCGTCGGCAATGCCGGCGGAGGAGTCAACGAAGACGGTGTTTGAGGACGAGGAGGCCGCACCGCCGAGCACCGCGCCGAAGCCTTCGACGATCAGGGCGCGCTTCATGTCCGGCAGGTTGCCGTGTTCGTCGGTCACTCCTGCCTGGCGGCCGAGCGCGGTCATGGTGCCCATCGCGTCGAAGAAGTTCGCCAACACCAGGGTGAAGACAAGCAGGGAGGCGGCGACGACACCGAGGTGCGTAAACGCACCGAGCAGGTCCACGCTGCCAACCAGGGACAGGTCCGGCACACCACCGAAGGAGCTCGGCAGCTCCGGCACGGCCAACGACCAGCCGTGCGGGTCATCCGCCGACGAGCCAGCGCCGGCAAAGTGCTCGACGACCAGCGAGATGATGGTGGTGACCACGATGCCGATGAACAGGCCGCCGGGGATGTTGCGTGCGACCATGAAACCGCAGATGATCAGGCCGATGATGAAAACGAAGGTGGGCCAGGACGCGATCGAGCCGCCAAAACCCAGCTGCACCGGCACAGTGGTCATCGCTTCGTCCGGGACGCGGCGGACGAAGCCGGCGTCGACTAGGCCGATCATGGCGATGAACATGCCGATGCCCACGCTCATGGCGACCTTCATCGAGTCAGGGATTGCGTTGAAGACCGCGGTGCGGAAACCGGAGATGGCAAGGATCACGATGATGATGCCGTCGATGACCACCAGCCCCATGGCCTCAGGCCAAGTCAGTCCCTGCTGGCCTACAAGGGTGACGGCCACGAGCGTATTCAGGCCCAGGCCGGTAGCGATGCCGAAGGGGTACTTGGCAATAATGCCGAACAAGATCGACATCACACCGGCGGCCAGGGCGGTCACGGCCGCAACCTGTGGGATGCCCAGTTCGATGCCGTTGCGGTCCGGGCTGGTGCCCAGGATCAGCGGGTTGAGCAAGACGATGTAGGCCATTGCGAAGAAGGTGACCACGCCGCCGCGGATCTCCGCGCCGACGGTGGAGCCCCGTTCGCTGATATGAAAGAATCGGTCAAGCCCGCCTTGCGGCGCGGTGTGAGAGGTGACGGTACTCACGTCAGTTCTTCTCCTCTACCCTGTGTCCGGGTAATTGAATTAGGCGAGTGGCGCAGCGCGTTGCCGCTGCCATTTTACGTGTCATAGCCTGTCACTTCTCTGCCAGTTTTTACAAATACGTCTTTGCGCCGAAAGGAACCGCGTGCACGCTTTTAGCTTCGTCGTGGAAGAGGGCCGGGTTATCGACGCCACGCGCTACGCCGCAGCAGCCCGTGAGTTGGGCGTCTCCACGGCGGCGCTAAACCGCCTGCGCGTGCGCCTGAGCATGGTCGCCGGCACGCGCCGCGCCAAGTTGGAAATCCACGGTGGGACCGCTTCGCTCGAGCTGCGGCCGCTGCCGCCCGCTCCGGCAGAGATCACGGTCGCGGCGCGCCCCATCCGCGATGAGCGCACCCTCCCTGCCTACTCTGGGCCGGACTTGGGCTGGCAGCGATTCACGCTCGCGCAGACTCCGGCGCATGAGGGCCTGCTTGTCGACGCCACGGGGAGGGTCGTCTCTGCCATCATGGCTCCGCTTGTGATGCTGCAGCACGGACGCGCCTACATCTCCAGCCACGAACGCACCTCCAGCTCGATCGCACTCGACGGCGTGGCTGAAATCCTCGCCGGGCAGGGCGTCGAGCTCGCCCACCTGCCCGGCGGGTTCATCCGCTCCGACCTGCTTTCCAGCGAGGTCTGGGTGATCGACCCGGTCTACGGTGCACGCCTCGTCACCACTTGGCTCGAGTACGGAACTTCTCGCCCGGCGCGGCAGTGGGTGGAACGCGGCGCGTTGCCCACGCACCGTGAGGTCAACGAGCTGCGTGCGCAGCGCGCGGTCGCCGTCTAGATCAGATCGACGGTGGTATCGGCGTGCGCGCCGCAGCCGTAGGAGGAGGCCACCACGCGCCCGTCGGCGGAGTACTCATTGGTGCACACGCCAAAGTTCTCCCCGATCGGCTCACCCATGGGGACGTAGAAGGCGCAAGTGCGGCAGTGCAGGGTAGCTTTCTCGGCGAACTCACTGTTGGGCCCGAAGTCGCCGGTGCGCCAGCGCTTCTCCGCCTCCGCCAGGCCTTGTTCGGTCAGGTAGTGCTTGGTCTCTCGCCCCGGAATGACGATGGCATGGCGGGAGAAAGAATCCGCAGTGATGCGGGTGTCGTCCGGGGCTGGTTCGAGGATGTCGCCGGGGCCGAGATCGCCGGGCCGCAGGCGCTCCGAGTAGGGCACCCAATCGGGGGCCTCGAGGGCGCCCGCCGCTGGCATCAGCGCGACCTCGTTGATGGTCACCCAGGTCGAACCGGTAGCGCAGGCAACCACGGCGTTCCACTCCCAGCCGTCGTATCCGGGGACGTTGGCCTCGAAGCGGTGGGTGGCCACGTTTTGGCTCAGTCCTCCAACGCCAATGTGCTCCCCGATCTCTTCGGGGGCGGCAATTTCCTCGAGCGCGGCGCGCGCGGTGCTGATGGCGACGTCGCTCAGCAGCGGGGAACGCTTCTTGGATCGGTTGCGGGATCGTTTTCTGGATTGAGACACGCCCCTATTATGCGCGAGAGGCCTGCAGTCGCGCGATGGTGGGGCATCATGGATGCCATGCATCTGTTCCGTTTCCCCCTTCCTTTCGTCGGTGCGCTTGTTGTCGGCGGGCTTGCGCTTGGCGGCTGTGCGAGTGACGCGCCTGCTGGCGGCGTCGAGAAGCTGCATGCCGTGGTACACGAGCGCTACCCCTTCGACCAGGACAGCTTTACGCAGGGGCTCGAGGTAGCCCCGGATGGCACGCTGCTGGTGGGCACGGGCCAGGAGGGGCAGTCGCGGCTCTACCGACGCACGCTCGACGCTGCGGGTAGTGCGCGAGACACCGAACTGGCCTCCGTTGACTTGGACCCGCAGTATTTCGGTGAGGGCATCACCCAAGTCGGCGACAGCGTGTGGCAGCTGACCTGGCAGGATGGCGTCGCGTTGCGGCGCGACGCGGACACGCTGGAAGCAACCGGCCGCGCCACCTACGACGGCGAGGGGTGGGGGCTGTGCGCGCGCGATGATGAGCTCATCTTCTCCGACGGCTCGGCGAGCTTACGCCGCCTTGACCCGGCAACCTTCGCGGAGCGCGAACGCTTCGAGGTCACCGCAGACGGCAAGCCGGTGACGGGCTTAAACGAGCTTGAGTGCGTGGACGACGCTGTCTACGCCAATGTCTTTACCACCACCGATATCCTCCGCATCGATGCTGAAAGCGGCGAGGTCACCGCGCTTATCGACGCCTCCGCGCTGCCCAACAACGCCGAGGACGACCCCAACAACGTGCTCAACGGCATCGCGCACCTGCCTGGCACCGAAGCATTCCTTTTGACCGGCAAACGCTGGCCGGATATGTACCGCGTCACCTTCGAACCCGTCGACTAACTGCACTGGTTAGACTGTCCAGTATGGCTAAACCGGGTGCGACATCATGGGGCAAGCAGATCGCCGTCATTGCCGTGGGGGTGATCGTGCTGGTCGCTGGCATCTACGCCTTTTTGGAGTGGCAGCGCTCGGCCCCTTCCACCCCGGTGCGGGACATCCGCGTGCAGGTCGCCGCGGATGGCACTACACAGGAGCTGGCCCCGTACACGGTCTGCCCACTGGACGAGCAGTGCGATGGCGGCGATCCGCCCACGCTTGATGTAGGCGAGGCAAAGGAAATGACCATTACGGTGCCGGAAGAGATCTCCAGCTCCGGGTGGCGGCTGCTCACGATTTACGACGACCCAGCTGCAAACGACGAGCGGGTCTTCCAGTCCCACGAGGCCAACGAGCACACCGTTGACGTGGAAAAGGATTCGGGGGCACGCCTCGTTGTCGCCGAGGTCTCCGCCCTCGAGATAGACAAAGGCGAGGACGGGGAAGAGATCCCTGTCCTCGCCACGTGGTCGGTTGCGCTCAACGGCAGCGACGCCTCAGGAAATTAGGCGTCGAGCTCGCGGGCGACTGCGCGCAGAATTTCTGCGACCTGTCGCGCGTCCTTGCGATCCGGGTAGCGGCCCTGCGTGAGGGCGGGCTGCACCTGCGTTTCGATCATCGTCATCACATCAGCGAGCATGCTGCCCAGCTGCTCAGGCTTGTGCCGGTGCACGGGGCGGCGCTTCGGGCTGTCAAGCACCTTCACGCGCAGCGCCTGCGGGCCTTTCCGGCCTGCCGCAAAGTCGAATTCGACGCGCTGGCCAGGAACAAGCTCCTCCACGCCGTCGGGGAGGACGGACTTGCCGATGAAGACGTCCTCTTCACCCGGGTTGGATGCGAAGCCGAAGCCCTTGTCGGCGTCGAACCACT
Organism: Corynebacterium sp. p3-SID1056; assembly: GCF_025152525.1. Classification (GTDB taxonomy): domain Bacteria; phylum Actinomycetota; class Actinomycetes; order Mycobacteriales; family Mycobacteriaceae; genus Corynebacterium. The sequence continues at coordinate 10,741 of NZ_JALXXL010000016.1, read as the reverse complement.
TCACCTTTCCGATAGGCATATTGCATCTTCCTTTACATCTCTCAAGCCCACGTCGGGGCGTTACCTTCACAATAACGAAAGAGGTGATGCTACCCGTTTTCCTCCCCTGCACCACGCCCGGGGAGAATGTGACGTATATCACCTAAATTTTTTGCAACTCGCTGACCTGGTACGTTGACAGGTCATCCACTTGCCACCCCGTCCCTACAGTCACAAACCGTGCCCATAACGTGACTCAATCGTTATAAACCGCTAGGCTGACCCGCAATGTAAACCGGCAGCACTGCAAAGGCAGTACCGAGAGAGGATTTTTCGATCATGGGACGCCACTCCAAGCAGACCACTTCCCCGGCCAAGAAGGCCCTCGCGGGCACCGCAGCAGCGGCCGCCCTCGCCGGCGCCGGCGCGCTGGCCCCGCAGGCATCCGCCGCCCCGGACTCCGACTGGGACCGGCTCGCAGGTTGCGAGGCCGGCGGCGACTGGCACATCAACACCGGCAACGGCTACTACGGTGGTCTGCAGTTCAACTACGGCACCTGGCAGGCATACGGCGGCGGCGAGTTCGCCCCGACCGCCGACCAGGCCACCCGCGAGCAGCAGATCATCGTGGCAGAGCGCACCCTGGCACAGCAGGGCTGGGGCGCATGGCCGGCCTGCTCCGCAAGCCTCGGCCTGAACTCCGCGCCGACCAACCGCGACGCACAGGCTGCGCAGGCAGCCCCGGCGCCGGCCCCCGCACCGGCACCGGCTCAGGCTCAGGCAGCCGCCCCGGCAGCGCAGCAGGACACCACGCTCGCCGTGGACCAGCTGTACAAGCAGATCGTGTCGAACCTGAACAACGCCGGTATCGGCGTTCCGGCACAGGTCCACACCACCTACGCCGCGAACCGCCACGACTACAACGCTTTCTACAAGGCGAACCAGCCGCTGATCGACGCCGTCCTCAACGGCAACATCAACGGAATCATCGCCCAGGTGCAGGCACAGGCACTGCGCTAAGGTCGTACGCCTGAAAAGGCGACAACGCTGCGGCCCACGCTTTCGCGCGTGGGCCGCAGCGTTTTTCTATGCGCATGAAAAAGCGCCTCCCCAAGGTTGGAAGGCGCTTGAAAGGAATGCCAAATACGCCTGCCAGCGCAGACGCGCCGCAGGCGGCACAACCCTACTTAGCGGTTAATGCGAGTGGTCGTGTGCACGTAGCCGGTTTCCTCAGCCGGCATCGGCAGGATCAGCTCGTCGCCGAAGGGGCTGGAAGCGCCCGCCAGCTTCGAAGAAATCTCCGTCACAGGGTGACCATTACCGTGGGTGTGCTCGGGCCACGCCGGGTTCGCGCGGCCGATATTCTGTACATCTTTAGCCATGACACTCATTCTTTCATGTCCGCGCAGAAAACGCACGTAGACTTAAAAACTCCTACTATGTCTGATTTCGCCAACGCACTTACCAACCTCAGCCCCGACGCGCTGCGTCGCATCATCGCCACGCGCCCTGACGCGTTCTTCCCGCCTCCGCCCTCGTTAGCGTCGCTCGCGATCCGCCTCACACAATCCGCCTCCACAGCGCGCGCATTGCGTAGGCTCAACGCTTCCGACCTCGCCACACTGCAATCGCTTGTCGACGCCGGCGCCGAGCTCACCCCCACCACCCCCACCGCAGATGTCACCGCTTTGCGCGACGCCGCGCTCGTCTACAGCGCCGGCCCGGACGGCGCCGTGCGCGTCGCCCCGGGTGCGGTCGCACCACTGCCGCCAGCGTGGCGCGTGGCCGACCGCATCCCCGATAACCTGGCGGAAAAGCTCGCCGACCTCGACGATCGTCAGCGCAAAGTCCTCGAGTCACTGGCCGCAGGTGGCGGCCTCGGCGTCTCCAAGGCGGCGGCACCGGACGCGGATCCGACTACCCCAGCCGCGCGCCTGCTCGCCGCCGGCCTCATCGAAAGACTTAATGAACGCTCGGTGCGGCTGCCCGAGCCGGTGCTCTTAGCTTTCCGCGGCCGCACACCGCGCGAGCATCCGCTCACCCCTCCCCCCGCGCCGGAGGTAGACCAGGAAAAGGTAGACGCGGACGCCACCGCGGCCGGGCTTGAGGCGGTGCGCCAGATGCGCCAGCTGCTCACCGCCCTTATGCGCTCCCCGGTTCCGCTGAACAAGGACGGCTCCGTCGGGGTTCGCGCGATCGCCGCGCTGGAAAAGACACTCGGCTTCGAGGTGCGCCTGCCTATCACGGTGGGGCATGCCGCAGGGCTCATCGGCTGCGGCCCGGTCGACGAGCAGGACTGCCTCGCCGCAACCAAAGATGCGCTCGCGTGGTTAGACGCCACGATCGCCGACCAGTGGGCAATCCTGCTCGCCGGCTGGCTCGCCTCCCCCTGGCGCTCCGATGCCACCAAACTGCTGCACTCCGAATCGCGCGAGCCCGAGCTGCGCCGCACAAAAGCGATGGTGGCCCGCTCCGGCGGGGACCCGCAGCACCTCCTCTTTTACGCCCCGCTCGACGCCGCAGGTTTGCGCCCGGAGCGCCTCAACGCGTTGTCTGCCGAAGCCCGTACCCTAGGTGCACTTGCCCCCACCCCTTCGACGCCGCTGCGCGCCCTGCTGGCCCGCGAGGACGTCGCCGCCGCGACCCGCGCGCTTGTGCCCACCGAAATCGATGCGGTGATCGCCCAGGCGGATCTGACCATCCTCGCGCCCGGCCCACTACCACCCGCGATGGCGGCGGTGCTCGAGTCCTTTGCCGAGCTTGAGTCCCCTGGCCTGGCCAGCGTGTGGCGCGTGAGCGACGCTTCCGTGCGCCGCGCACTCGACGCCGGCCACACAGCCGCGGAGCTCAAGAGCTGGCTCGATGCGCACACTGTGGGTGAAGTCCCTCAGTCACTGGGCTTTTTGCTTGACGACGTCGCGCGCACCCACGGTGCCATCCGCGCCGGACGCGCCTTAAGCTACCTGCGCAGCGCCGACCCGGCACTCATCGCCACGGCTGCTCAGCACACCCCGCTGCGGGTGCTTGCGCCCACCGTGGCCATCTCCGAGTTGCCCTTGCCCAAACTGCTCAAGGCGCTGCGTGAGGCGGGGCTCCAGCCGGCGGCCGAGGACGCCGAGGGCACCACACTCGACCTCGCGCCCGAACCCGCCTTGGTCCGCCCCACCCCGGCGGCGCTGCCAAAGACGCAGCGCGTGGACGAGGCGCTCGCTGAGCAGCTGGTCAACACGCTGCTCGCAGAAGAAAAGGACGCGTCTTCCACTACTGCGGCGCAGTCCCCTGCTGAGGCGCTCCAGGCGGCGGCGCGAGCCCGCCGGCACGTGCGCGTGACCTACTTCAACAGCGCGGGCGAGCGGCAAACCTTGCTTGCGCTCCCCCTCTCGGTACGGGCGGGCCGCGCCGACCTGCTCAACGAGTCAACGGATGCGGTCGTGCGCCTGCCCATCCCCCGCGTGGCAGAGGTCGAGCTGACCTAACTTAAGGGAGCAGCTTTTCCAGGTCAACGCCCGGGATCATGCCCTGCTGCGCCGCCCAGAAACCACCGCCGAGCACCGCCGCGAGCGCTGCAATTACGCCGAGGACGATTGCGAGCGTGTTGTCCTTCTCATCCGCGTCCACGGAGCCGCTGTTGTCCTTGCCCGGATTTTCGTCCTGCGCTGCAGCGCGGGTGAGCGTGAACTCATCGACCAGGTCGCCGGTGGTGTACTCGAAGGTAGACACCTTCAGGCCCTGCGGAGTGACCTCAACGCTGGTGTAGTTGGGAACCTCCTTCTGGTTCCACAGCGCGGTGTAGTCGCGGATGGTCTTCTCCTTGACCGTCTGGTCAAAGCTCTCCTTCGTCTCCTCGTCGCGCTCACCGGTCTTGAAGTCGAAGAACTGGTAGTACTTCGAGCCCGACCCAGAATTGGTGGTGAGGTACTGAACCTCGCCCGGCTTCTTCGCCAGCGTCTCGCCGATCTTCGCCTCACGGCCCGAGTCGACCGGGGTGTAGCCGTTCATCAGGTGGGAGCGCGCGTAGATGTGGTCGTGACCGCCGAGCACCAGGTCGACGTCCAGCTCGGACAGGACCGGGGTCATGCGCTCGCGCCAGTACATCACGCCGCGGTCCTCCTGGTGGTAGGCCTGGGAGAAGGTGGAGTGGTGGTAGGTCACGATCACCCAATCCTTGCCCTCGCCCTGCTCCTTGACCGTGCGGCGCAGGAAGTCCACGTCGTCGTCCAGGTCTTCCCAGTCGTTCGAGTCCAGGGAGATAATCAGCGCATTGTTGTGGGTGAACCAGTAGTTCTCGTCCTCCTGGTTCGGCAGGTTGTACATCGCCGCATAGCTCGGAGCATGGTAGTTGTCGTGGTTGCCCATGTTGACGGCGGTGCGGTAGGAGCGCAGCTCGTCTGGCGAGATGAACGCCTCGTGCTCGTGGAGCGCGGAGTGGTTGGCCTGGTCGCCTGCCGAGAGGATGAAGGAGGTGTCCGGGAACTGCTCCGTAGCCTTGGACACATTGTCGTCCCAGCCCTTGGTCTGCGCCTTCATGTCCTTGGTGGAGTACAGCTGCACGTCACCGAAGAGGAGGAAGTTCCACTTCTCGGCGTCAGCCTTATCTGTAGTGAAGGTGTAGGTCTCGGACCAGCCGTCCGCCTCGCTGCCCACGCGGTAGGAGTAGGTGGTGCCCGGCTCAAGACCGGTAATGGTGGCCTTGTGTTCAGCGATCGTGTTGAAGACCGGCTCAACCTCGGGATCCTTCAGCTTGCCCTCGGTCAGAGAGACGACCGAGTCCTTCGACGTGGCGTCGACAAGCTGCCCCTTCGCCACATCCGTGCCTTCCGGCGCGAACTGCACGGACTGGCCGGTGATCCCCTTCTGGGTTACCCAGTTGAGCATGGCTTCGCTCTCGTTGCCGCCTACCTGCAAGATGACACCCTCCGGGGTCTTGTCCGGCAGCGTGAACGGGGTGTTGAAGTGCTCGGCGATGTACTCGTTGCTCACCTCACGCTGTTCAGCGGAGGCGGCGGGGACGAAGATGCCGGTAGTCGCAATCGCGGCGGCGGTGGCGATAGTCAGTGCACGGGAACGCAACACGGTGGTGCTCCTTGGCTTTTGAAGTTTTTGAGGTGAATGACAGTCGCCTTCTTAAGGCGAACGCACCTCAACCTAAGCCAGCTCACAACCACCGGCAACTGGAGGAAAGTGAACTATGTCACTTTCCTCCCGCGCTTTAGCGGCTGACCTGCTCCAACAGTTCGAGCACGTGCTGGTAGGGCTCGCCTATCGCGCTCGTCAGTCCGAGCTCGCACGTGCGGTTGGACGAGGCGTGGTACTTTGCGCCGAGCGATTGAGCTTCCGCCGCCTCCCGCTTCGTTGCCGACGCCGTGAGCTCCGGGTGCAGCATGCCGCGATCGCCAGCGTATCCGCAGCAGTTCCAGTCCGCCGGGACGTTGACCTGCTCGACCGCGGCCTCCGCGACCCTGACCACCTGCGGGAAGATCCCCAGGTGCGTCGAGGAGCACGTCGGGTGCAGGGTCACCGACTCCAGCTTGCGGGGCACATTCAACTTGTCCAAGACGTGTTCCTCCACAAAGGCGATCGCGTCAATGACCGTGATGCCAACCTTTTGCGCCATCTCCGCAAAACCCTGGGTGCACGAGGAGGCGTCCACGATAACGGGGAGGCGGCCGCCGTCGGTGGCCTCCATGAGCAGCGCCTGGGCGCGTTGCTCCATCACCTCGTGGCCCTGCGTCATGCCTTTCGACGTCCACGGCGTGCCGCAGCACAGCGAGTCGATCCCCTCCGGCACGAGCAGCGCCAGCCCGGCGCGCTCAACCAGGCGCGCGAACGCCTCGGAGGCACCGACCCCATCCGCCTGCGGGCCAAACATCGAGTTCACGCACGCCGGGACGAACACGCCGACCGGGGCGGCGAACTTGCTGCCGACCCGCTCGCCGAAGGCCTTCGAGCGCGTGCGCCCGCCCTTAGACAGTTCGGGGCGGTACTGTGGTACCGTGTCCTCCCCCACGAGCGCACGCGCGACGTCGGTGACCTTCTGCACCAAACCGGTGGGCAGGTAGTGCGCGCCAGTGAGCGCGACAGACGCTACCTTGTTCGCGGGTGCCCACGCCTTCGCGGCTGCCGCCCAGCCCGCGTTTTCGACCTTCGTGGCCTCTTCGCGGCGCAGCGACTTCACAAACTTGCCGGTATCGATCCCGACCGGGCACGCGGTCACGCACATCGAGTCCGCAGCACACGTGTCAATGCCTTGGTACTCGTAGGCTTCGTCCAGTTCGCGGACGGTGTCCATGTCGCCGTCGAGAAGCGCTTGGGCGCGGGCGCGGCGCACCACGATGCGCTGGCGCGGCGTCATGGTCAGGTCGCGCGAGGGGCAGACCGGCTCGCAGTAGCCGCACTCGACACAGCTGTCGATCGCGTCCTCTACCGTGGCCGACAGCTTCATATTGTGCAGGTGCTCTTCCGGGTCATCCGTGATGATCACGCCCGGGTTCATCGTGTTGTGCGGGTCGCACGCGCGCTTGAGCTGCACCATCACGTCGTAGAGCTCGTCACCGTATTGGCGGCGCACAAACGGGGCCATCACGCGGCCCGTGCCGTGCTCCGCCTTCAGGTTGCCCTCGGCGCCGAGGATCAGGTCCACCAGCGCGTCGTTGAAGCCGTTGTAACGGGTGAGGTTCTCCTCGCCTTCGAAGCGGTCGGTGATAAGGAAGTGGATGTTGCCGTCCTTTGCGTGACCGAAGATCACCGCGTCGTCGTAGCCGTACTCCGCGAACATCCCCTGCAAGCCGGAGCAGGTATCCGCCAAGTCGCCGACGGGGACCACCACGTCTTCCAGCAGCGCGGTCGTGCCGGAGGGGCGGGCCTCCGCTACCTGGGCGTAGAGGCCCTTGCGGAAGGCCCAGGCCTTCGCTGCTGCAGCGGCGTCGGTGGAAAACTGCGCCGGGTTCTGCAGGTCAAGGCTGCGCAGGATCTCCGCGCCCGCCTGCTCGCGAGCGTAGAGCTCCTCTTCGTCGTCTGCGTGGTACTCGATCAGCAGCGCGGCCTGACCGTCCACGTCAAAGCCGGTAATCTCCTCCGGCACGGAGGCGAAGCTGCGGCCAACCTCGATGGAGTGCGAGTCCATCAACTCCAGCGTCGCCGCCTTGGAGGCAAACAGGTCTGGCAGGCTGCGCGTCGCCGCGTCGATGCTCTTAAACACGGCGACCGAGGTGGTCTTCACCTTCGGCACCGGCACCGTGCGCAGCACCGCCTCGGCGATAAAGGCGAGCGTGCCCTCCGAGCCGATGAGCAGGTGCTCGAACACCTTCACCGGGTCTTCAAAGTCCAAGAACGCGTTGACGCCGTAGCCCATCGTGTTCTTCAGCGCGAAGTGGCGCTCGATCTTGGCCACCGATTCCGGATTCTCCCGCACGCGCTTCTGCAGCTTCACAAGGGTGTCGAACAGCTCCGGCTCCTGCGCCTTGAACTGCTGGTTCGCGTCCGCGTCAGCGGTGTTGATCACGGTGCCGCTCGGCAGCACGAAGGTCATCGACTCCAGCGTTTGGTAGGTGTTGAACTCGGTACCGCAGGCCATACCAGCCGAGTTGTTTGCAATCACGCCGCCCATCGTCGCCGCGCCCTCCGACGCCGGATCCGGCCCCAGCTTCTTGCCGTAAAGCGCGAGGCGCGCGTTGACGGAGCGCACCGTCGCACCGGGCTGCACCCGGACACGGTTGCCGCGGTCGAGGACTTCGACGTCGCGGAAGTGTTTGCGCACGTCGACAAGCAGGCCCTTGCCCCCCGCCCTGACCAGACAGTGAGGTGCCACCTGAACGCAGCACCACCGGCGTACCGGAGGCGCGACCCGCGCGGAAGACGGCGGCGACATCATGCGCGTTGCGTGCCTCGATCACCGCATCCGGGGTGTAGAGGAAGTGCGAGGCGTCGTGGGCGTACTTGGTGCGGTCGACCAGCGAGGTGTGGACGGTCGAATCGGTGCCGAGCTCGCGGTGCAGGGTGTCGTGGAAGCGCGCGTCGGGCGCGGAGATCGTGGCAGTCATAGGTACCACTTTAGAGGCTAAACTACTTGCAGCACAGCAGTTCCGGCGAAGAAAGGACCCCCATGCCAATCGGAGACGGCCCCTTAATCGTCCAATCGGACAACACCGTTCTTTTGGAGGTCGCACACCCGGACGCAGCGAAAGCCCGCGCCGCGCTCGCCCCCTTTGCGGAGCTCGAGCGCGCGCCCGAGCACATCCACACCTACCGCATCACCCCGCTCGCGCTGTGGAACGCGCGCGCCGCCGGCTTCGACGCCGAGCAGGCCGTCGACACGCTCGAGCGCTACTCCCGCTTCCCTGTCCCGCAGCCGCTGCTCATCAGCGTCGCAGAAACAATGGCGCGCTACGGTCGCCTCACACTCGTACAGCACCCCGCGCACGGCCTCATCTTGGAGGCGGATGAGCCCGCGCTGCTCACCGAGGTCACCCGCAGCAAAAAGATTCGCCCGCTCATCGGCTCGCTTATCGACGCCACCTCCGTCCCCGTCCACCCCTCCGCCCGTGGCCAGATCAAACAGGAACTGACCAAGCTCGGCTGGCCCGTCGAGGACCTCGCCGGCTACGTCGACGGCGAGCACCACCCGATCCAGCTCAACCAGGACGGCTGGCAGTTGCGCGACTACCAGCAGTACGCCACCGAATCCTTCTGGGAGGGCGGCTCCGGCGTGGTCGTGCTGCCCTGCGGCGCCGGCAAGACGATCGTGGGCGCAGCCTCCATGGCGCAGGCGCAAACTACCACGCTCATCTTGGTGACCAACACCGTGGCCGGCCGCCAGTGGCGCGACGAGCTGCTGCGCCGCACCACGCTCACCCCAAACGAGATCGGGGAGTACTCCGGCGAGAAGAAAGAGATCCGCCCCGTCACCATCGCGACTTACCAGGTCGTCACCCGCAAGACGAAGGGCGAGTACCGCGCCCTCGAGCTTTTCGACTCCCGCGACTGGGGCCTCATCATCTACGACGAAGTCCACCTCCTCCCCGCCCCCGTCTTCCGCATGGCCGCCGACCTGCAATCCCGCCGCCGCCTGGGGCTGACCGCCACCCTCGTTCGCGAGGATGGCCGCGAGGACGACGTCTTCTCGCTTATTGGGCCGAAGCGTTACGACGCCCCGTGGAAGGAACTCGAGATGGCCGGCTATATCGCCACCGCCGAATGCGTCGAGGTACGCACCACCTTGAGCGAGGAGGAACGCCTCACCTACGCCACCGCCGAGACCCGCGAGCGCTACCGCCTCGCCGCCTGCTCGCGCGGCAAGCTCCACGCGGTCGACACGCTGCTTGCGCAGCACGCAGGCCAGCAGACGCTCATCATCGGCGCCTACGTCGACCAGCTCGAGGAGATCGCCGCGCACATCGATGCGCCACTTGTCGACGGCAAAACCACCACGAAAAAACGCGAGCAAGCATTCCAGGCCTTCCGCGACGGCGACATTTCCACGCTCGTGGTGTCAAAGGTGGCCAACTTCTCCATCGACCTGCCCGAAGCTGCCGTGGCAATCCAGGTCTCGGGCACCTTCGGATCCCGCCAGGAAGAGGCGCAGCGCTTGGGCCGTCTGCTACGCCCGAAGCAGGACGGTGCCGAGGCAGTCTTCTACACCATCGTCGCGCGCGACACGCTTGATGCGGAGTACGCCGTGCATCGCCAGCGCTTCCTCGCCGAGCAGGGTTATGCCTACCGGCTTATCGACGCCGCAGACCTATAAACTGACCAACCATGAACACCTTTCATTTCGAGGTCGATGAAGAATACGCCAAGCAGCACAATGAACTGCTTCGCGATACCAAGAGCATGGTGCTTTCCGGCATCGCCATCTTTATCCTGTGCGTGCTGGGCGGGATCGCATCGTGGTTTTTCATCAGCCCTACCTCGCCCTGGCGCGTCCTCGCATCTGTGGGCCTCATTCTCTTCGGAGTGATCATGCTCATCGTTGCGCTCATCTTGCCCAAGTCTGTGGGCAAGACCCAAGCGCTTTACGACGCCCACCCCCTCGCACCCGCAATCATCACCGAAAACGTGGGCACCACCCTAACGCTCACCGCGCTGGTAAATATGAACGCGTCCGAGCACGCTCCTGCCCGATGGGCGATCACCTCCCGCGTGGTCAAGCGCATCCCGAACACCCACGACACGGTTGGCACTAAGGTCCCCGTCGTCGCCGTTGGCGGGCAGCGTTCCTCCCGCGACAAAAACACCTGGCAGGTCATCACCCCGATGCCCATTGCCTGGTCAACCCCCGATACTCAGGTGATCTCCCGCGCACGTGCCGAGATCCCCCAGGACCAGTGGCAGCGCCTCGAGAAGGCACGCAAGAATACCGAGCTTGTCGAATCCGCGAAGAACTCGTTGGTTCCTCTGCCCTAGCGTTTCTGCTTCGTGCCCGGTTCCTTCCTTTGCGTGGGGCCGGGCTTTTGTGTCTGCGTACGTGAGTTGGTGGCCGCGTTGTGTTGCCTGGATGCCCGGTCCGTGGATTTGCTTCCGTGTTGTTGCTGGTGGCCTGGGTGTTTTCTTTTCCTGGGGGTTGGTCGCACGCGTGTTGCAACGGTCGTGTTCGTGGTGTGGTGGCAATGATGTTGCAACGGGTTTGCAGCGACCAGGCACAACACTGGTGTGATGCGGGCTGGTTGCACAATGATTCCAGTACCCCCCCCCCCGGGGGTACTGTACGCACATGACGAAAACACCCCGTACACCGGTGTGCGGTGTACGGGGTGCTTGTCTGTTT
>NZ_JALXXL010000015.1 GCF_025152525.1 Corynebacterium sp. p3-SID1056 | reverse complement strand
GCCACCGCGCCGACTACACGTTGCGGCCTAGGCCGACTGGGAGTTGCGGCGTGCCGCGTAGACACCGCCGCCGATGATGGCCAGACCAGCCAGCACGATGATCAGGACACCCATGCCACCGGTTGCGGGAAGGGTCGGGGTGGTCTTCTTCACGTTGTCGATCACGGCGCCGTTAGCGATCACGTTTTCGGCTGCAGCAACATCAAACGCAGTCTTCTCAGCGTTCAGTGCCTTCGAAGTCGCACGCTTCAGCTCGATCTCGTGAACGGCGTTCTTGCCCTTCGGGGTTGCGTAGCCCTCAGGAGCCTTGGTCTCCACCACGCAGTAGTTCGCGACTGTGTCTTCTGCGTCATTGACGTAGTCGGTGACGTGCAGGCCCGGGAAGGTCAGGTTGCCGTCTGCGTCGGTGATACCGGTCTGGATTGCGTCGCCGTCAAGGCCAGACTTGTCGCTGTTGCACTTACCGATCTGGAACTCAGCACCAGCCAGTGCCTTGTTTTCATCGCCACGCTTGTACACCGAGATGTTGCCCACGTAGGTGACAACCTTGTCGTCCGGCGTCTCCTTCGGCTCATCCTCTGCCCCGGTGTTGGGGTTGCGGAAGACGAAGGACTCGCGGACGGAGTTTTCAATGCCCTTGGAAGCGGCATCGTCCTTGAGCATGGTCGCGTTGACCTTCACGCGCACGGTTTCACCCGGCTTCAGGCCCGCTTTTTGTGCGTCTACCGTGACGGTGAAGGCCTGGTTGGCACCAGCAGCGAGCCCTTCAGTGTTGGTCGTCGGGACAGCGGCTTCGGTATTTACGGTGTAGTTGGCCGCATCGATTGCTACCTCCGCGCCATCACGAACGACGTACACGCCCTTGATGAAATCCGTGTCCCACTGAAGCTCGGCACTGTTGGAGGCATCCGTAAGGGTCACGTTCTTCAGTTCGCGGCCCTCCGGTGCCGCGGGCACGAGACCCTCAAGCGTGTACTGAACAACGGCGTTCTCAGCAGGACGCGGGCCGAGGTAGCCAGGCTTGCCCTCCTCCCCCTGTGCCTTATCGCTCAGTGTGTTTTTCCCCTCGTCAACAACAGTCTTGGAGACCTTCGCCATCGAGTTCTTCGGGTAAACCTGCACTTCGTTGAGCCAGCCAGTACCCTCCTTGTTAGTCATCGGCAGAAAGACGATGAACGGCTCGGCGGGAACATAAGACTCAGTCGTCGTAGCTGCTGGGGTCTTGGTCTCCCGGATAATGTAGGCACCGACCGGCAGATCCAGGGAGGTCTGGCCATTGGCGTCCGTGTCCTGGAAGCTCTGCGGTGCGTCCACCCCAAGTTCCTTCGCGCCCTCGACGTCACGCTTGTTTGCGAGCTCAGCAATCTTGTTGAAGTTTTCCTGATTCGTGATGTCAAGCTTGATTCGCTCAGCGGTAAATCCGACGCCTTGGAGCCCCTCACCAGAAGCACCAGAATCAGCTTCACCGTTAGCCGGGCGCAGCTCGGTCGGGTTCACGCGCTTGTTGATGGTCAGCTTCACTTTTCCAGACGGAATACTGCTGGAAATACTGCTGGCATCCGGAACGCCGGGAGCAGTCGTAACAGCCGTTGGATTCATCGTCTGCGCCAGCGCGTCAGTAGCAATACCGGCAGAGCCGGCGAGGGTCAGGCCCGCAGCAACTGCGATGGCTGCGGTCTTGGTAAAGGCATTGGCCATGGTGAAAGTCCTTCCGGAAGATCAGAGATCGCTGGGCCCTGTGTGGTCAGCGGTGGGAAAGCACGCCGTAACTGTTCCTGGCGTGAACTTGGGCCCAGCCTGGGCACCGCTTTAAAAAGTAGTAGCAACCTGAACACCTGTCCATTCCGCTACTAAAGCGTGTCGTCACTACTTTTAAAACTATTCATCCATACATACAGCGCCTCGTACCGCCAGCAACTTCCTAGCGCCACTACCCGCGCATGACCTGCATCAATGCGATGAGGGACGACGCACACAAGTCCACCGATATGCCCCGCACCACAGCTAGACGTTTGAAAAAGTATTCATTACTACTCAGGAAGTAGGGGGGGGGGATCGGGGGTAGCTTGGCTAAATTTATTCCGATACCTGCACGATTAGCAGAGCCATCCCCAACCAGAGCCCCGACCTTGGGTCGCAGCGCGATCTACCTCGCCACCGCAATCTATCTAGACCTTTAAAGCATATAAGTGTCCCAACAGGCAATATACGTCGTCGGCGGGACGCGACCGGCACCGCACCCCAAGCCACAGGAGCTCCAGCAAAAACGTTCACACAAATAACACCCACACACCGACACCATTACGTATCCCATAACAACAAAACTGCCTGTTAAGGCACGACGCGCTACGTCACCAACCACCGCGAACGCACTAAAAAGGCGCTCCCGCAACCATGCGAGAGCGCCCATAGACACCCCTGTTCACCACTACCTCACGCAGCGGCACCGCTAGATCAAGTAGCGACGCCCCACCAGGAAGACGGCGGCACCCAGCCCAGACGCGATCACCAGTGCGACGAGGGCGCGAAGAAATGTGTTCGAACCGGTCTCGGCGGCCATGCCGCGGGCCTGCACAGCCTCGACGGCGGTGCCAGCAGGTGCCGGCGCGGCCTGATGCTGCACCTCAACGGCCGGAGCGGCCGGAGCTTCCGGCGCAGCCTCCACATCCTTACCGCCAGCACGCGCCTCTTCCAGGCCCTGCTCACGGATCTCGCCGGAGTGTTCCGCAATGAGCTTCGCGGAGGCCTCAACTTCCTCCGGCGTCGGGCTATCCGCGACGCGGGCAACATCGTTGACGTAGGTCGCACCGTCCGCGTTGAGGTAGAAAGTCTCGCCGTTCACTGTCAGCACAGACGGCAGGGCCACGAGCCCGCCCTGGACTGGATCCGGATTGTTCGGATCGACGGCGTCGGCGTCCAGCACCTTCTCATTCGGTGCGCCGTCGCCCTCGGGCTTGACGGGCGTGGCGACAGCGTCGCCCTTCGGAGCATCAGCCGGAGCCTCGGCCGAGGTCGAAGCGGAAGTCTCCGCAGGAGCGTCGATAAGCCCGGCGATCGCGGCGCGGGTCACGTCCACCGCGCGCTCCTGGTCGGCGGCGCTGAGCTGGGCGTAGGGTACGGCGACCTGGGCGGCGTCGGTGACGTAGTAGTCGCCGGCCTCGTTAAGGAAGTATGTCGCGCCGAAGGCGTCGGTCACCTCGGCGGGCAGCTCTTGCGCCCCCGCGAGCGGCGCGGCGGAAAGGGCGAGTGCGCCGGCGAAACCGGCGGCGGCGAGGGTAAGCGGTGTGCGGTGCATAGGGGTCTCCTGTCGTGCGAGAAAGACTCACTCTCAAGTTCACCTTTAGACTTTACACACACAGTCACACTTTTCACAGGGGCAACACGTCACACATTGGTAACGGTGGCGTCGGCAAGCATTTCAGCCTCGGGCACGACGGTGACGAACTGCCAACCCACCACCGCATTGCGCACGGCATCTGCCAGCAGGTTCGGCGGTTGAATACACGAAATAGTCAGCAACCGCCCCGGCATCGGGCCCGTACCCCAGATCGAGGCATCGTCGGCGAGCCCCGCCTTTTGTGGCGCGTGCACATCCGTCGCCTCGTACTTCAGCCACGCACCAGCCGCGCGCGAATCCTCGGTACGCAGGTACAACACGTCGCCAACCGACACCCGCGACGCGTCCGCCCCACTGTCATAAAGCGCATCGAACACCCCAGGCACGCCCGCACCCGTGTGCCCCGCGATCACCGCCAGATCACCCGCGCCCGGGCCCGGCAGCTCATACGGTTTGTCCGGCGACGTGTACGCGCACGCCTTCGACATCGAGCGCGGGTTGAGCGCCCCGTCCTTGACCCGGCAGTCCTCCCGCTCCACCTCAGCGTCCAGCCCGATCGCGGGAATGCGCAGCTCCACCGGCCGCGACTGTCCGACCTGCGCCGGCGGCTCAGGCTCCTCGCCCCCACACCGCGACACCAGCGCCACAATGCCCATCAGCAGCACCACCAGCACGCCCAGCACCGCAGCGCGCCGCACCCAAAACACCCATTGCGGCGGGCGGCGGTCAAGGTTCATGCAGCAAAGCGTATAGGATCGTGCCCATGCAGTCAGTCAAAGTCACCGAAGTGCCGCAGGGTGCCCAGCTTATCGACGTCCGCGAGCCCGAAGAGTACACCGACATCCACGCCACCGGCGCCGTGAGCATGCCCATGTCGTCCATCGTCGGCAACACCGGCGACATCGACCCCGACCGGGACATCTACGTCATCTGCAAGGCCGGTGGCCGCTCCCTGCGCGTTGCCGAGTACCTCGAGCAGGCACTCGGGTGGGACAACGTGATCAACGTCGAAGGCGGCACCGACGCCTGGATCGCCGCAGGTCTGCCCACCGAAAAGTAACGTTCGGGGGTACGCGTGCCCCTCTCGGCCACCTGTAATTGTTTGGGGCGGCCCACTAACCCTAGGATGAGGGTATGGCCTCCCACGACGAGCTTCCCAGTGCGCTGATTAAGTCCCCGTCTTTCCAGATCGAGCGGGTTCGCCGCCACACCAAAGACGAGGTGGAGCGCACACTGCTCAAGCACGAGGTGTCAATGCGGGGTTTCTGGGTGCTCACCTGCGTGGCCGAAAACGCGCTCTCGCAATCGCAGCTATCCAGCCTGCTCGCCGTCGACGCCTCCGACATGGTTCGCCTCGTGGACTCGCTCGAAGATCTCGGCTGGGTCAAACGCGACCGCGACCCTAAAGACCGGCGCCGCCAGATCGTCACCGCCACGAAGAAGGGCTCCAAGGCCCTGGGGATGCTCGCCGATGAAGTCGCCGACGCCGAGGACCGCGCCCTCGACGCCTCTAGCAACAAGCAGCTCAAGAGCCTGAAAAAGTTGTCCAAGGCCATCCTCGCCGACGAGGAGTAGAGTTCGGGGGCCTGGGGCGGCAGGGGGTTCGCAAACAGCGCAATGAGGAGTTCGATAGTTCCGGAAATTCCAGCGACTATCGAGTTCCGATCTGCGCTGTTTAGCCCGGCTCGGCCCAATTGTCGAACCCCCCTTGTCGAGAATCCCGCGATTTTTGGACTTGTTCGACAAGGAGGGTTCGACATATAGCCCACCCCAACGCGAAAACCCGGCTCCCCACACAGGAGAACCGGGCTGTACAGCGCTAAAGACTAGTCGCCGATCTGGTCGCGGCCGCGCTTGACGATCCGCGGGTCCGGCTCGCCGACCACATCGTGATCCTTGTTCGTGTACTCGAACTTGCTCAGGATGTAGCGCATAGCGTTGAGGCGAGCGCGCTTCTTGTCATTGGACTTGATGGTGATCCACGGGGACTCGTCAGTGTCCGTGTAGCGGAACTGCTCCTCCTTGGCGCGGGTGTAGTCCTCCCACTTATCCAGCGAGGCCAAGTCCATCGGCGACAGCTTCCACTGACGCACCGGGTCCACCTGGCGGATAGCAAAGCGGGTGCGCTGCTCCTTCTGGGTCACGGAGAACCAGAACTTGGTCAGCGAGATACCGGAGCCCAGGATCATGTTCTCCAGCATCGGCACCTCGCGCAGGAACTCGGCGTGCTGCGATTCCGTGCAGAAGCCCATAACGCGCTCGACGCCGGAGCGGTTGTACCAGGAGCGGTCAAAGAACACGATCTCGCCGGCAGCCGGGAAGTGCTCAATGTAGCGCTGGAAGTACCACGAAGTGGACTCGCGCGGGCTCGGCTTCTCCAGCGCGACAGTTCGGGCACCACGCGGGTTGAGGTGCTCGTTGAAGCGCTTGATGGTGCCGCCCTTACCGGCGGCGTCGCGGCCTTCGAAGATGATGATGTGACGCTGGCCCGTATCCTTGGTCCAGTTCTGCCACTTCAGCAGCTCGATCTGCAGCGCGCGCTTTTCCTTCTCGTACTCGTCACGGGTCAGACGCGCGTCGTAGGGGTAGTTCTCACGCCACGTCTGGATCGGCGTGCCATCCGGCATCAGCAGCACCGGATCGTCTTCATCGGTATCGTCAACGACCCAGCCCTCAACCTCCGCGAGGTCGATCATCGGGAGTTCATCATCTTTATGGTCAGCCATACTCTCGAGTTTAGCGCCCACCCCCGATTCGTGTTCGGTAACTACGCAAGCGGGGTGGGTGGTGTGCGTTTGCTCCCCCTGAAAGGTCCCCCAAACGCAAAACAACCCCGCACAATGGCGGGGTTATCGTTGGCGGCGTAGCTTACGCGACCAGGCTGAGCAGGTCACCCAGGTTGCCTGCCAGGCCTGCAACCTGCTTCAGAATGCCGAGCAGTGCGCCAGCGACGTGTGCGTCAGAGGACAGGAATGCCCAGTTTGCAAGTGCTTCCACGATGTTCTCCTTGTGTGAGTGTCCCGTTTAAGGGCCAGTTGTTGATGTGAATGGGGCGCGCGCCATCACTCAACGGCGCGCGAAGGAACGACTACTTGGTGGAAACGTCGTTCGGGAGTTCCTTAGCCTTGTCGCCCAGGGAACCGAGGCTGATGAACAGATCCGGGATGCCGCGGAACAGCTCAACGATGTTCTTGCCGAACTTGCTGAAGTCCTTCAGCATGTCGACGATGGTAGAGAGGTCACCCATTGTTTTCCCCTTACGTGTAGGTGCCAGAGTGTCTGGCTCGAGATTGACAGTGTCCTGACACCCACCGTGGGGCATCACACGAAGTATTTTGCCACAGCTTCCAGCTTCCGCAAGGGCTTTGCAGAAGTATTTTCCTCGCCCAAGCGTCACCCATCTGCCAGCTTTGTTTACGGTTTGGCAACCTTTCTCCCAGGTTCCTGTACGACCAGCGCCGTTATACAAGTGTTATTGTCCGCCTAAGTTAACGCCTCCTAAACTCTGGGTGAGGGTCGTAACGGGCGGGGGTGGGGCGTCGATAAGCAATGCCCGCACACAACAGGCATAGCCCCCTCTTCCGGGGGTGAAAAAGCCCCCACGGGGGTATCCCGCGGGGGCTCGAAGCCAGACAGGCTTACATCATGCCCATGGCCTCCGGGTCCATGCCAGCGCCTGCGGCACCGGCCGGCTCCGGCTTGTCAGCCACGACGGCCTCGGTGGTCAGGAACAGACCAGCGATGGACGCCGCGTTCTGCAGCGCGGAGCGGGTCACCTTGGCCGGGTCGTTGATGCCCTCGGCGACCATGTCGACATACTCGCCGGTCGCCGCGTTCAGGCCCTGGCCTGCCGGGAGGTTAGCCACCTTGTCGGCAACCACGCCGGGCTCCAGGCCAGCGTTCAGCGCGATCTGCTTCAGCGGCGCGGACAGTGCCTCGCGGACGATCTTCACGCCGGTGGCCTCGTCGCCAGTCAGGCCGAGGTCGCCCTCGAGCTCCTTGGCGGCCTGCAGGAGTGCCACGCCGCCGCCGGCGACGATGCCTTCCTCTACAGCAGCCTTGGCGTTGCGCACCGCATCCTCGATGCGCATCTTCTGCTCCTTCAGCTCCACCTCGGTCGCAGCGCCAACCTTGATCACTGCAACGCCGCCGGCCAGCTTGGCCAGGCGCTCCTGCAGCTTCTCGCGGTCGTAGTCGGAGTCGGAGTGCTCGATCTCGGCGCGGATCTGCTTGACGCGACCCTCGATCTGGGCCTGGTCGCCAGCGCCCTGGACGATGGTGGTCTCGTCCTTGGTAATGACAGCCTTGCGTGCCTGGCCGAGCAGCTCAACGCCCGCGGTCTCGAGCGAAAGCCCGACCTCCTCGGAGATAACCTGGCCGCCGGTGAGGATAGCCAGGTCCTGCAGCATTGCCTTGCGACGGTCACCGAAGCCCGGTGCCTTGACAGCGACGGACTTGAAGGTGCCGCGGATCTTGTTCACCACGAGGGTGGACAGTGCTTCGCCCTCGACGTCCTCGGCGATAATCAGCAGCGGCTTGCCGGACTGCATGACCTGCTCCAGAACCGGCACGAGCTCCTTGACGTTGGAGATCTTGGAGGAGACCAGCAGGATGTACGGGTCTTCCAGGACTGCCTCGCCGCGCTCCATATCGGTGGCGAAGTAGGCGGAGATGAAGCCCTTGTCAAAGCGCATACCCTCGGTGACCTCGAGGTCAACGCCGAAGGTGTTGGACTCCTCAACCGTGATGACGGAGTCCTTGTTTACCGAGCCGTTGCCGACGGCGTACATCGCCTCAGCGATCTTGGCGCCGATCTCCGGGTCGGAGGCGGAGATGCCAGCGGTGGACGCGATCTGCTCCTGGGTCTCTACTTCCTTGGCATTGTCCAGCACGTGCTTGGATACTGCCTCGGTCGCAGCCTGGATGCCGCGCTTAATCCCCATCGGGTTGGAACCCGCAGCAACGTTACGCAGGCCCTCGCGCACGAGCGCCTGGGCGAGCACGGTTGCGGTGGTGGTGCCGTCGCCGGCGACGTCGTCAGTCTTCTTCGCAACTTCCTTGACCAGCTCGGCGCCGATCTTCTCGTACGGGTCCTCGAGCTCGATTTCCTTCGCGATGGTCACGCCATCATTGGTAATGGTCGGCGCGCCCCAGGACTTCTCCAGGACAACGTTGCGCCCCTTCGGGCCAAGGGTGACCTTCACGGCGTCTGCCAGGGTGTTTAGGCCGGATTCGAGGCTGCGGCGTGCTTCCTCGTCGAATGCAATGGTCTTTGCCATGTGAGTTTGTTGCTCCTTATATATTGTGGAACGAGTACTCAATTCGTCGGTTCAAGCAGGCGCCCGCGACGGCACGGCTGCTGAGTGGTGCAGCCTCACCCGCTTAGCACTTGGCGTCTCCGAGTGCTAGCACCCATTTTTAGCACTCACCCCCGTCGAGTGCAAGCACACTTTTGCTTATCGACGTCCACGTGCCCCCACTGGTAGCGTCACCCCCATGACTGACTTCACACCAGACCGCGCACGCATCTTCTCCGACCTGGCCACACTGGTCTCGTTTAACTCGCCCCACTCCACCCCGGAGCTGGCCGACGAACACGAGGCCGCCTGCGCCTGGACCGCCGCCGCACTCGAGAAAGCGGGGCTTGAGGTCACGCGCTACCCCACCGTGGACGACGCGGACACGATCGTCGCCGTCAAGGAACCGGTCGGCGACGCACCCACCGTGCTGCTCTACTCCCACTACGACGTCGTCCCCGCCGGCAACCCGGACGCCTGGACAAACGACCCGTTCGAGCTCACCGAGCGCGACGGGCGATGGTACGGCCGCGGTGCCGCCGACTGCAAGGGCAACCTGGCCATGCACCTCGAGGCGCTGCGCCTGCTCGAGCACAACGGCGGCACGGACCTGGGCCTGAAGGTCGTCGTCGAGGGCTCCGAGGAGCTCGGCGGCGAGGACGGGCTGGTCAAGCTCATCGAATCCGACCCCGAAATCTTCCGCGCAGACGTCATCCTCATCGCGGACTCCGGCAACGCCGCCGTCGGCGAGCCGACGCTCACCACCTCCCTGCGCGGCGGCGCCCAGATCAAGGTCACCGTGGAGACCCTCGAGGGCGCGATCCACTCCGGCGGCTTCGGCGGAGCCGCCCCGGACGCCGCGCACGCTCTGGTGCGCATCGCCAACTCGCTTTTCGACGAGCACGGGCGCACCACCATCGACGGCGTCGACACCACCTCGAAGTGGTCCGGCGACGCGTACGAGCGCGACACCTTCCGCACCGACGCGGGCGTGCTCGACGGCGTCCAACTGCTCGGCACCGTCGAGGACGAGCCCGCCGACATGTGCTGGGCACGCCCCGCAGTGACCATGATCGGCTTTACCTCTACCCCGGTCGCCGAAGCCGTCAACGCGGTCAACCCGCGCGCCGAGGCCCAGTTCAACCTGCGCGTGCCCGCCGGGCAGAACGCCGCCGAGGTGGCCCAGAAGATGGAGGAGCACATCCACGCGCACACCCCCTGGGGCGCGAAGGTGGACGTAGAGATCAGCGGCGTCAACGAGCCGTTTGCTACAGATCCGGAGCGTCCGGCCGTCGCAAAGCTTGGCGAGTGCCTGCGCGAGGCCTACGGCACCGATAAGCTCACCGCGATTGGCTCCGGCGGCTCGATCCCGCTGACCATCACGCTGCAGGAGCAGTTCCCGGACGCGGAGATCGCGCTGTTCGGTGTGGAGGAGCCAGCCTGCGGCATCCACGGCGTGGACGAGTCCGTCGACCCCACGGAGATCGAGCGTATCGCCGTCGCAGAGGCCCGCTTCCTGCAGGCCTACGGGAAGTAACACGCTAGTAGCGAATTTGTGACCTTATCGGTACAGTTGGGCACATTGGCCGCGCCTATCTACTTTCGACGCGCCCCTTCGCAAACGAGCAGCGCCGCAGGTACTGCTCAGGTGTAGTTCTACGTTCTTCGTACGCTGCTTCACTGCAACGTCGGGCCCGGCTTGAGAACTCGATCCGAACTGCCCAAGGAGGGGTCCGCACTGTGCTCACATTGCTCGCCGCGCTGCTTGTCGCCACGGCCTGCGCCCCGTTGCTGATCCGCGCGCTTGGGCGCCCAGCCTTCGCGGTATTGGCCACGGTCCCCCTCGGCGGCTTTGTGTGGGTAGTCAGCCTGTTCCAGCGCGGCGTGTTTGCAAACCAGGGCGAGATCGTTGCCCGGTACCCGTGGATGCCGTCGGCAAACCTCAACTTAGATTTTCGCCTCGACGCGCTGGCGGGCCTGTTTAGCCTGATCATCCTGGGTGTGGGCGCGCTGGTCCTGCTGTACTGCTGGGGCTATTTCGACTCCAACCCGCGCCGCCTAGCCAAGTTCGGCGGCGAGCTGACCATGTTCGCCACCGTGATGTACGGGCTGGTCATCTCGGACAGCTTCCTGTTGATGTACGTGTTCTGGGAGCTGACCTCCGTCCTGTCCTACCTGCTCGTTTCCTACTACGGCGAGCGGGCGTCGTCACGCAGGGCGGCGATCCAGGCGCTGATGATCACCACCTTCGGCGGGCTCGCCATGCTGGTGGGCATCAACCTGCTTGGCTTCAACACGGGCATCTGGCGGCTCAGCCAGATCTCCCAGTTCGCGGACTTGGAGAACACCCCGGCGATCTCGACGGCGATCGTGCTGATCATGCTTGGCGCACTGACCAAGTCGGCGCAGGCTCCCTGGCACTTCTGGCTGCCCGGCGCGATGGCCGCCCCGACCCCGGTGTCGGCCTACCTGCACTCCGCGGCGATGGTCAAGGCCGGTATCTACCTTGTCGCCCGCCTCGCCCCCGACATGGCTGCGGTGAACACCTGGCACCTCGTGGTCATCACCACGGGCCTGTTCACCATGCTGCTGGGCGGCTGGATGGCGCTCAAGCAGCGCGACCTCAAACTGATCCTGGCCTACGGCACCGTCTCCCAGCTGGGCTTCATCACCGCCGTGATCGGGGTGGGTTCGCGCGAGGCGACGATGGCCGGGCTCGCGATCACCTTTGCGCACTCCATGTTCAAGGCGACGCTGTTTATGATCGTCGGCGCAATCGACCACACCACCGGCACCCGCGACATTGGCGAGCTGTCCGGACTGGCGCGCCGCGAACCGTTCATCGCGGCACTGGCGCTGGTCTCGGCGGCGTCGATGGCGGGTATCCCGCCGCTGTTCGGCTTCATCGCCAAGGAGGCCGCGCTCGAGGCGATCCTCAACGAGGAGCTGCTGCACGGTATGCCGGGCCACCTCACCCTGGTGGCCCTGGTCGTCGGCTCGATCCTCACCATGGCGTACTCCCTGTACTTCCTCTGGGGCGCCTTCGCCACGAAGGAGGCGCACAAGGATCAGGGGGTCTCGCCAGCCGTCGCCGACATGCACCACATCGGGCCGCGGCTCGCGATCTCCCCGGCCCTGCTCACCCTGGCCACCATCGCCTTCGGGCTTCTGCCCGGCTGGCTTTCCGACGCGATCAACACCTACCTCAACGTGCGCTTCCCCACCGCGGAAAGCCACGACCTGAAGCTGTGGCACGGCATCACCACGCCCCTGATCCTCACCGCCGTCATCGTCACCGCCGGCGCGATCGTGTTCTGGCAGCGCAAGCTGATCAAGCGCGCCGCCTTTGCCAAACCCGCGCTTGGCGACGCCGACGAGCTCTGGGACGCCATCCTGAGCGTGTTGCGCAACGCCTCGCTCAAGCTCACCGCATCGACGCAGCGCGGCTCGCTGTCGATCAACCTGGCCGTCATCTTCGCCACGCTCATGGTGGTCCCCCTCGGCGCCATGATCCTCGGCGAGAGCAACGACATCCGCATGATCCTGTGGGACTCCCCGTGGCAAGGCATGGTCGTCTGCCTCATGTGCGCCATGGCCGTCTTCGCCACACTGCAGCGCAACCGCCTCTCCGGCGTGGTGATGGTGGGGCTGACCGGCTACGCCATGGCCTTCATCTTCGCCCTCCACGGCGCGCCCGACCTCGCGCTGACACAGGCGCTGGTGGAGACCATCGTGATGGTGGTGTTCATGCTGGTGCTGCGCAAGATGCCCACCGAGGTGGAGCCGCGCACCGACGACAACCGCCTGCGCGCCTGGCTGTCCATCGGCACCGGCGTCTCCGTCGTCATCGTGGCGATGACGGCGATCTCCGCACGCCAAGCCCAGCCGATCTCCACCCACATGCCGGACCTGGCCTACGAGATCGGCCACGGCCGCAACACCGTCAACGTGCTGCTCGTGGACCTGCGCGCCGCCGATACCTTCGGCGAAATCCTCGTGCTCGTCATCGCGGCGACCGGCGTGGCCAGCCTCATCTTCGGCACCGGCAAATTCGGCCGCGCTTCCCGACGCCCAACGCTGTCCACGAACAAGCCACGCTGGCTCGCCTCGGGCGTGGACACCGAACGCGCGCAGAACCGCTCCATCATGGTGGACGTGGTCACCCGCATCTTCTTCCCGTCCATCATCTTGCTCTCCTTCTACTTCTTCTTCTCCGGCCACAACGCGCCGGGCGGTGGCTTCGCCGGCGGCCTCGTCGCCGCCCTCGCGTTCACGCTGCGCTACCTGGCGGGCGGCCGCGCCGAAATCGAGGAGGCACTACCCGTCGACCCCGCGAAGCTCTTGGGCACCGGCATCTTGCTCTCCGCCACCTGCGTCGTCGTCCCGATGTTTGCCGGCAACCCGCCGCTCATGTCCGGCTACGCCACCGCATCGCTGCCGCTGATCGGCGAGTTCGTCGTGCCCTCCGCCCTGCTTTTCGACGCCGGCGTGTACCTCATCGTCGTGGGCCTGACCATGCACATCCTCGGCTCCATGGGCGCCTACCTCGACCGCGAAGAGGACACCCGCAAGCAGCGCGCCCGCGACCGCGCCCGCCAGCTGCAGGCCAAGAACGCCCTGCGCCGCCGGCTGCAGACCCGCCGCAGGGCGGCGCGCGCCTCGGACCGGGCCGCCGTTTCCACGACGGGATCGAGTGCGGTAGAGGTAGGCGAGGCGTCGATAAGCAAAGGGCCCAATACAGAAAGGAGCGAGTAGATGGAAGCGAACCTCTTCCTCTTGATTGGCTCCGGCGTGCTCATCGCGGCGGGCGTGTACCTCATGCTCGACCGCGCGATGACCCGCATGATCATGGGCGTGCTGCTGATCGGCAACGGCGCGAACCTGCTGCTCTTGCAGTCCGGCGGGCAGGCCGGCGCGCCGCCGATTCTCGGGCGCGACTCAACGCTGTTTGGAGACAGCGCCGACCCGCTCGCGCAGGCAATGATCCTCACCGCGATTGTGATTTCCATGGCGATGAGCGCCTTCATGCTCGCGCTGGCCTACCGGCAGTACCGCTACCGCACCGACGACGTCATCGAGCGCGACGAGGAGGACCGCGCCATCGCCGCGCGGCCTTCGCTGCCCGCGGCCGCGCCCGACCACGACCGCTCCGACGACCCGGAGACCGGCAAACCCAGCGAGACCGGCGACTCCTTCGGCCCCCGCTCCTTCGAAACCCCGGTGAAGGAGGCGGACGATGAGCACTAGCCTGTTCGACTTCGCCGACGCGGCGCTTGCCGCCATGCCCTACCTCATCGTCATGCCGCTGGTCATGCCTGCCATCGCCGCAGCACTGATCCTGGTCACCGGCAAACACGTCCAAGTACAGCGCGCGATCGCCCTGCTCACCCTGTTTGCACTGGCGGTGATCGCGGGCACGATGATCATCGTCGCGGACGTCCACGGCATCCAGACGGTGCAGATGGGCGGCTGGGACGCGCCGATCGGCATCACGCTCGTGGCCGACCGACTGTCCACCATCATGCTGTTCGTCTCCGCGATCGTCCTGTTCGCGGTCATGTGGTACGGCATCTCGCAGGGGCTTCGCGACGGCGACGATGACGATCCAGTCGCCGTCTTCCTGCCCATCTACATGCTGCTCTGCCTCGGCGTGAACCTCTCGTTCTTGGCCGGGGACCTGTTCAACCTCTACGTCGGCTTCGAAGTCTTCTTGGTTGCCTCCTACGTCCTGCTCACCCTGGGTGCCTCGCCCGGGCGCGTGCGCAGCGGCATCGGCTACGTCATGGTCTCCATGGCCTCCTCCATGGTGTTCTTGTTCGCGCTCGCGCTGGTCTACGCCGCGGTGGGCACCGTGAACATGGCGCACGCCGGACTGCGCATGGAGGACATCCCCGACGGCACCAGCGCCGCCATCTTCGCCACCCTGCTCGTGGCCTTCGGCATCAAGGCCGCCGTCTTCCCCCTGGACGCCTGGCTGCCCGACTCGTACCCCACCGCCGCCTCCCTGGTCACGGCCGTGTTCGCGGGCCTGTTGACCAAGGTGGGTGTCTACGCCATCATTCGCATGCGCTCCACCGTCTTTACCGACGGCACCCTCGACACCCTGCTCATGTGGGTCGCGCTGCTGACCATGATCGTCGGCGTGATGGGCGCGCTGGCCCAAAACGACATCAAGCGCCTGCTGTCCTTTACGCTGGTCTCCCACATCGGCTACATGATCTTCGGTATCGCGCTCGGCTCCATGGCGGGCCTGTCCGGCGCGATCTTCTACGCCGTCCACCACATTCTGGTGCAGACCTCGCTGTTCCTCGTCGTCGGTCTGATCGAGCGCCAGGCAGGCTCCGCGCAGCTGCGCCGGCTCGGCTCACTGCTCTACACGGCCCCCGTCATCGCGCTGCTCTACTTCATCCCCGCGCTCAACCTCGGCGGCATTCCCCCGTTCTCCGGGTTCCTGGGCAAGGTCATGCTCATCCAAGCCGGCGCCGCCGACGGCTCCTGGCTGGCGTGGGTCCTCATCGGCGGCGCCGTGGTCACTTCGCTGTTGACGCTCTACGCCATGATCCTCGTCTGGTCCAAGGGCTTCCTCCGCGACCGCGCCGACGCCCCCGAGGGAGACGTGGCCATGGCCCGGCCCGCCAACCTGGCGGAGCGCGGCGCCACCACCCAGCTCGCCGAGCGCGCCGACGTCGGCCGCGTCCCCACCGGCATGTTTTTGTCCACCGCACTGCTCGTCGCGGCGTCCGTCTCGATCACCTTTCTCGCCGGCCCGATCTCACACATCACCGACCGCGCCGCCGAGTCCGCCCAGGACAACTCGATCTACCGCAGCGCCGTGCTCGACACCGTCCCCGGCGGCGGGGTCGAGGGCGAAGTCGCCGAGCCCGAGGCGCCGACGCGCCGCCCGGAGCGTTTTGTCACCCCGCAGGACGAATACGGCAGTTCGGACACTCTGTACAGGCACCGCAGCCAACACGGGCTCAACCCCGGCGCGCCCACCCAAGGCGTGACCACCGAGACAGTCCCGACGCCAGTGCGCGGACCGGAGGTGAGCGCTCAATGAGTCCATTAATCGGTATCAAGCACCGCTTCCGCCCCTGGTTCGTCGTCTGGCTGACCGTGATGTGGATCCTACTGATGGGCGAGCTGAGCTGGGGTAACTTCGCCGCAGGACTCGGGCTCGCGCTCGCGGTCGTGCTGCTGTTGCCCCTGCCGCGCATCCCCAACCACGGCTACCGCATCCACTGGGGACGCCTCGCGCTTTTCATCGCCACGTGGCTGCGCGACCTCATCGTCGCCTCCGCAAAGGTCAGCTGGCTCGCGCTGCGCCCCGCCGAGCCGCCGCGCAACGCGATCCTCACGGCCCCCATGCGCCTGAGCAGCGAGTTCGTCCTGTACGTGGCCACCTGCGCCTACAACTTGCAGCCCGGCGGCTCCGTCACCGATATCAACCTCGCCGACCGCGAGTGGACCATCCACGTCCTCGACGCCGATAACGAACGCGCCATCGAGCGGGAACTCGCGAACGTCGCCAAGCTTGAGCGTCAAATGATCGCCATCTTCGAAAGCAGGAGGTAACCCATGGACCCCACCGTCTACAACGTGTTCCTCGGCATCGCCGCGGTGCTCATCGCCATCGGCTTCGCCCTGCTCGGCTGGCGCGTCATCGTCGGCCCCGACTCCATGGACCGCGTACTCGGCAACGACGCGATCACCGCCTCGCTGCAGTGCGCGCTTGCGCTCTACATCTGCTGGACGCTGGATACCACCGTGGTCAACGTCATGATGGTGATCGCCCTGCTCGGCTTCATCGCCTCGATTTCCGTCGCCCGCTTCCGCAAGAGGGATGGTTCGCTATGAATTGGCACCTGCTTTTCGACGCCCTGTCGCTCCTGTTCATCCTCCCCGGCGCCTTCATGGTCTTTTCAGCCGCCGTGGGCACCGTCCGCTTCGGTTCCACCATGGCGCGCGTCCACGCGATCACCAAGCCGCAGACCACCGGCCTGCTGCTGATGTTCGTGGGCACCTTCATCCGGCTCGTCAACTCGCCCGACTTCTCCGTCCACCACCGCGGCGACCTAGGCATGCTCGTCCTGCTCGTGCTCTTCGCGCTCATGACGAACCCGGTGACCGCGCAGCGCCTCGGCCGCGTCGCCCGCCGCGAAGGCCTCTACGGCGGCGACGACCAGCTCAGCCGCAACGACCGTCCCGCCGACTACCACCCCAAGCGCGTCGACCCCTAAGCGCTGCCGCTAGCGCGGCGGCTGCATGGCAAACATCTCGTCGCAGGTCGCATCCACCACGCGCTTCCAATCGCCCGTGGCCTGGTAGATCTTGCGCTGCCGCTGGTAACCCGCGCCGCGCTCCATGATTTCACGGACGATCTCGAGCTCGTCGACGCAATCCAGCTCCTCGGCGATCGGCCGCAGCTCGACCAGCATGTCGTCCAGCTCGTCGGTAACCCATCGCTCATCCGTATCGCGGCTGGTAATCACCAACGCGTCGAGCCCGTAGCGCGCGCCGCGCCACTTGTTCTCCGCGACATGCCAAGGCTGCAGCGTGGGCAGCTGTTCCCCGGCGTCGATCATGCGGTCGTAGTAGACCACGAGGCAGTGCGTGAGTGCTACGATGCCTGCGAGTTCGCGCAGGTTGGAGGTGGCGTCGCTAATGCGCACCTCGACGGTGCCCCACTTGGCGGCAGGGCGGACGTCGAAATGCATACTGCCGGTGTGGCTAATCACGCCGGAGGTCTGCTGCTCGCGCATGAACTGCACCCACTCGTCCCAGTCGCGGAACTGGTACGGCATGCCGGCAGTCGGAAGCTGCTGGTACAGCATGGTGCGGTTCGAGGCGTAGCCGGTATCGATGCCGTCCCACCCCGGGCTCGAGGCGGAAATGACCAGAAGGTGCGGGTACTTGGTCATGATCGCGTTGATGATCGGCCAGACGCGGTCCTCGTGGCTAATGCCGACATGGCAGTGAATGCCCCATAACAGCATCTGCTGACCCCAGTACTGCGTACGGTTAATGATCTCCTTGTAGGTGAGCTTGGGGCTTAACGGCTGCTCGCGGAAATCGGAAAAAGGGTGGCCGCCGCCGGCCCACAGCTTCAGACCCTGCGCCTCCGCGGCACCACGGATCTTTGTCAGGTCCGTGGAGAGGGCATCGACTGCCTCGCGCGTGTTCTTGCAGATGGGTGTGACCAGCTCGATCGTATTTTGCAGGAATTCGCGCTCAAGGTGGGTGCCGGGGTGCTCCCGTTCCACCTGCTCAATCACGCGCTCGGCGTGCGGCACCAGGTCGCGCGTGCCGGGGTCGACCACGCCGACCTCCCACTCCACGCCGAGGGTCGGCGCCGCGGATCGTGCAAAATCGCGATAAGGATCCATAGCGCTCAAGTCTATGTTGCAGCGCCCGAAACCCGGGCATTTGCTTTCAGACCCGGGTTACTGGCCTTGCTTACTGGCCTGCGAGCACGACCGTGATGGCGTGACGATTCTGGATCGCCTCCGACGGCAGCTGCGTCTCACCGCCCGGCAGGTCATTCGTCGCGCGCGGGGTACCCCCGACACGCTGCGCGATATCCGCAGCGACCTGCTCCGCGCCAGTGACCTGCGGGTTATAGAACACGAAGGTCTCCGGGAAGACGCCGAAGGTCTGCTCCGGCATATTCATCGCAGCAGCATCGCGCGAGTTGTTCGCCACCGAGTACTGCCCGTCGAGCTTGCCGGCGGTCTGGCTAGCCAGCTCCGGAACGCCAGAGTTGTTGTACACGTAGACCTGCGCGTTCTGCGCCGTCAGGTCCGGCGCGGCCGGGTTGGGCTGCGCTGCGCCGTTGGGGTTGTTGTTTTCGGGGTTGTTGTTGGCAGCGTCAGCGGGTTTGTCGGCGCTTTCCGCGTCGTTGCCCGCGTCCTTGCTGGCAGCGTTGTCTGCTTCTTTGCCGGCTTCTTTGTCGGCAGCGTTGTTGTCGGCAGCGTTGTTGTTTGCGGCGTCACCGTTGGCTGCGCCCGACGCGCTCGGGTCGCTCGCGCCAGCGTCTGCTGGCTGCGAAACCGGGGTCTCTTGCGCCGCATTTTCGGAGGAGTCGCCGGAAGAGTCGCCGCCCTTGCCCAGCGCGAAAATTCCCCACAGCAGCAGGAGCAGGCCGACTGCCAGCAGAATCATCGCGAGCCCGCGCTTCGGCAGGCCAGCTGCTGCAGCGCCATCTCCGGTGGCTGCGGCAGTCGAACCTGCCCGCTCCTCTTCTGCAGCGGGATACCCGGCACCTGCCGCGTCAACCGGCTCGGCCTCCACGCATTCGTATTCCTCATACGCCTCGTCCGGCTCGTCGGCGCGGCGGTGGGCGCCGCGGTACTCGTCGGTCTCGCGCGGAAACTCGTCTCGTCCGCGATGTCCATCACCAGGGTTCACAGTATTCACACGCGCCACTTTAGACCCTCAAGCATCAATTGAAGGTGAGGTAGGCCCTGACACGCCGGAAAATCGGTGGCGAATAATTCCTATCGATCGATAGGCGTGAATTTTTTCGCATAAGTAGGCTATGCATGTCTCGTTTTCCCAGGTCAGATCTCAGGGGGAAAATCACCACGTCGAAAAATTCACGACACGCCGAAACAGGACCCGAAACAGGCCCCAAAAACCCCTCAAACCTCCGCATCCCGCACCGCCCGCAGCCGTCGCACCAACTGCGGGGCATACGCCAACGCATCGGGCGACTCCAGTAACAGGTTCAGCCTTTGGTAGTACCGAGTCGGCGTAAGCCCGAGTTCCTGCCGGATCGCCTCTTCCTTGGCACCCAGGCTGCGCGGGGCGCGGGCCTCGAAATCGAGCAGTGTTCGGTCGGAGTCGGAAAGGGTCGAAGGCATGCTTAATATAGTAGGCATGACGATTCGACCCATCGTGATTTACGGCGACCCTGTCCTGCACAACCCGACCCGCGAGGTGACGCAGCCCGTGGAGAAACTGCAGGAGCTGATCGCGGACATGCACGAGACCATGGACGCCGCGAACGGCGTCGGCCTCGCCGCCAACCAAGTGGGCGTTGACCTCCGTCTTTTCGTCTACCACTGCCCTGACGGCGACGAGATGCGCCGCGGCACGGTGATCAACCCGGTGCTTCAGACCAGCGAGGTCCCGAAGACGATGCCGCGCGATGATGGCGAGGACGACGAGGGCTGCCTGTCGGTTCCGGGCGAGGGTTTCCCCACCGGCCGCGCCGATTGGGCCAAGGTCACGGGCTTGGATGAGCACGGCAACGAGATCGAGGTCGAGGGCACCGGCTTTTTCGCCCGTTGTTTGCAGCACGAGGTGGGCCACCTTGACGGTAAGGTGTACACCGATGTGTTGACTGGCCGTTACAAGCGCGAGGCTAAGCGCGCGATTAAGGCGAACGGATGGACTGAGCCCGGCCGGACCTGGTTGCCGGGTACTGACGAGGATCCGTTCGGCCACTAGGCCAGTTGGAAAGGTTGTTATGCGTACTACGTCCGCCCTCGCCGCCGGCACGCTCATTGTCGCGCTCTCTGCGCCCTTCGCGTGGGCTCAGGAGCCAGTGGAGCAGTTGCTTATCGACGTCCACGAGCTCCACGATTCCTACACCGACACCCTCAACACGCAGCTGGAGGACATCCAAGCCGCCGAGGAGGCCGATGACGAGGATGCCCTGGTCGACGCGCAGGATGCGTACCGCGAGACGCTGAAGGAATGGCGAACCGAGCTCATCGACGCCTCCGACGAGCTGGAACGTTTGCGCAAGGAAGCGAAGGAAAACGCCTCGGATGGCGAGCTGAGCGAGCAGGAAAAGAAGGCCTTCACCAAGGCCGAGGACGCGATCCGCGAGGACCGGGCGACGGTCCGTGAGCTGCGCGAGGAGACCTTAGGCGACGACGAGGCCGTCTACCTCCCGGGTGTCATCGGCGGGCTTGGTGGCCTCTTGGGCACCACCGCCTCGGACGCGATTGAGCGCTCCGAGCAGGGCGACAAGCGCATCGTATTCGGGCTGCCGGAAGAGGAAGAAGCAGAGGAAACCCCCGAGGAAACCACCACCGAGGTGACTACGCCGGAGGAGCCGCGGCCGTACTACCGCGCTGAGGTGATGCAGGACGCTTCCGAGTCTTCCACTTCCGAGACCACCTCGAGTTCCTCGTCGACGACCTCCTCGTCGACCACGTCTGAGTCGACCACCTCCGCGTCCTCGAGCTCCTCCGCCGAAACCACCAGCCCCGCAGCCGAGACGACCACGGGCACGGCCGATACGACCACGTCGGCGACTGCGATCCTGCAGAACCGCACGACTTCGGCGAGTTCGAAGTCGTCGACGGTGACACGCACGACGTCGAGCACCACCTCCGCCACGAAGACTTCGGAGACCGAGGACAATGAGCGCGACGGCGACCTGGCGGAGACGGGTACGCCGATGCGCAACCTGATTGTGCTGGCGGTACTGCTCACCCTTGCCGGCGCGTTCCTGGTCCGCCGCCCCGCCTAATGTCGCGCATTTTCCGTTCCGACAAGGTAGCCGTCGGCGACCGGGTGGTGGTTCGCCAGCGCCGCGGCGAGATGGCCAGCGACGTCATCGGGCACGTGCTCAGCCTCGAGCCTTTGGTGATCCGCCCGCAGGAGGTGGGTGGTTTTCCGTCGTTTAAAGACGCAGTGGAGATTCGCGACCTGCACATCATCAAGAAATTGTCGCCGCGCACCGTGCGCAATTCGGACATCCGCGCCATCGAGGCCGCCACCGCCCGCGCATTCCCCGGCCAGGAGCAGCAGCTTATCGACGGCTGGCTCGCCCGCACCGGTGCCGAGATCGCCGAGCGCTCCAACTCGGCCACCCCGATCGGGCATTCCGCCGCACTCCAGACGGTGCCGCTCGACGCGCTACGCACGTTTTACGACGCCCACGACGTGCCGCTGCAGCTGCTGGTGCCGGAGCGCATCGGCAAGCCGGCGCTGCGCTTGATCGAGCGCCACCCCGAAGCCTGGGAGCTGGGCGAAGAGATCCTGGTGATGACCGCCCCGTGTGCCGCGGCCGAGACAGCCGCAGACACCGGCGCGCAGCTGCGCGTCGATGCATACCCCAGCGACGAGTGGCTCGAGATGTACCACTTCCGCGGCGCCGCGCTCCCGGAGGACGCGGTGCTGGACCTCGCCGCGCACATCGACGGCAAGCTCGCCTTCGCCCAGCTTGTACGCGACGGCCGAACGGTCGCGGTGACCCGGGCGACGCTGACCGAATCCGACGACGGGCGGATGTGGCTCGGCTACTCTGCCGTGGAGGTGGCCGAGGATTGCCGTCGGCAAGGCTTGGGCACGCAGCTGACTCGCCAGCTGCTTGCCTGGGGCGCGGCGCAGGGGGCGGAATCCGCGTACCTGCACTGCCGCCAGAGCAACACCATCGCGCTGGATATGTACCACAAGCTGGGCTTTATCGAGCACCACCGGCATCGCTACGCGCGGTGGGTAGGTTAGGGCGTCGCGGCGTCGAGAAGCATCGCTACAGTGGTGGCATGCGAATCGCCACTTGGAACGTCAACTCAGTGCGCACCCGCGCCGAGCGCATCGTCGCCTTTCTCGACCGACAGCAGGTCGACGTGCTGGCCATGCAGGAGACGAAGGCTGCTGACGCGAAATTTCCCTACCAGGCGTTCCACGACGCCGGCTACGAGGTCGCGCACGTGGGCTACAACCAGTGGAACGGCGTGGCCATCGCCTCGCGGGTGGGGTTGAGCGACGTACGCGACCACTTCGAGCGCCAGCCCAGCTTTGCCAAGAAGGGCGAGCCGGTACGCGAGGCGCGCGCGGTCGGGGCGAACTGCGGCGGCGTCGAGGTGTGGAGCCTGTACGTGCCCAACGGCCGCGAGATCGGCGACCCGCACTACGACTACAAGCTGCAGTTCCTCTACTCACTGCAGGACACGGTGCGCCCCGGCGAGCTGCAGCTGCTCACCGGCGATTTCAACATCGCCCCGCGCGATGCGAACGTGTGGGACATCGACTGGTTCGAGGGCAAGACGCACGTCACCGAGCCCGAGCGCGCTGCCTTCCAAATGCTGTGCGAGACCGGGCTGACCCAGCTGGAGCACGAGGAGCTCTATTCTTTCTGGGACTACAAGTCGGCGCGCTTCCAGCGCAACGAAGGCATGCTCATCGATTTCCTGCTCGCCACCGCCCCGCTTGCGGCGAAAGCCACCCGCGTGTGGGTGGACGTGGACGAGCGCCGCGGCACCGGTGCCTCCGACCACGCGCCGGTGATCGCCGACTTTGACACCCGCGGGCTGGGCTACGATCAAGTACGATGAGCTTCTCCTTCGACGTCTCGTACTGGCAGTTGGCGGCCATGGCCATCGACTACGTGATCAAGTTCGTCATGATCGGTATCGTGCCGGAAAACCGCCGCCCGTCCTCGGCGAACGCGTGGCTGCTGCTCATTTTGCTCCTGCCGATCGTCGGCCTTCCGCTGTACCTGCTGATGGGCTCGACCCTCGTCTCGCGGCGCCGCCACCGCATCCAGCAACAAGCCACCGACCTGCTCAACGACGTCTACACCACCACGCCCGACTACCCGCAGGGCGCGCGACTCTCCCCCGACGTCGCCTCGATGCTGCGACTGAACCGCGAGCTGACGGGCTTCCCCGCCCAGTACAGCCGCGTGCGCCACACCTGGGCGGACTACGAGCTGGCGATGCAGCGGCTCGCCTCGCTTATCGACGAAGCGACCTCCTACGTCAACGTCGAAATCTACGCCGTGGCGTGGGACGAAACCACCGGCCCCGTCTTCGAGGCGATGGAGCGCGCCGTGCAACGCGGTGTCCACGTCCGCCTACTCTTCGACCACATCGGGTCGATGAAGTACCCGGGGTTCCGCAAGCTCAAGCGCCGACTCACCGACATCGGTATCGACTGGCACCTCATGCTGCCGCTGAATCTCTTGCGCGGCCGCTTCCGCAGGCCGGACCTGCGCAACCACCGGAAGCTGGTGGTCATCGACGGCCGCGTCGGCCTGATGGGCTCGCTCAACCTGATCGACCGCGGCTACCTCATGCCGAATCACCGGCGCGCGGGCCGGCAGTGGGTGGACATCTTCATCGAGCTGGAGGGCCCCATCGTCACCTCCATGGTTTCGCTGTTTGCCGTGGATTGGTACACGGAATCCGGCGAGCTGATCGAGCTGAATGCACCGGCGCCGCTGCCCACCCCGCACCGCGAGGACGTGAACCTCATGCAGCTTCTGCCCTCCGGGCCTGGCTACCAGACGGAGCCGAACCTGCGCAGCTTCAATTCGTTGATCCACCATGCCCGCGGGCACTTGATCCTGTGTTCGCCGTACTTCGTGCCGGAGGAGTCCCTCCTCGAGGCCGTGACCACGGCCTGCTACCGCGGCATCCGCGTGGACCTGTTGGTGGGCGAGAAGGCTGACCAGTTCATGGTCAACCACGCCCAGTCCTCCTACTACCAGCAGCTCTTAGAGGCCGGCGTGCACATCTGGGAATTCCCCGCCCCGTACGTCCTGCACACCAAGTTTGCGCTGGCGGACCCGCAGACCAAGGAGGCCGTCGGCGTTGTCGGCTCCTCCAACATGGATATTCGCTCCTTCTCCCTGAACTACGAGTCCAGCCTGTTTGTCACGGCCGGCTCGCTCATCCGGGATCTAGAAAAGCTCGCGGAAAACTACCTTGCAGTCTCCCGCGAGCTCACGCCCGAGCGGTGGAACCGGCGCCCCTGGTACCGCCGCTACGTGGACAATGTGATGAAGCTGACCTCCGCGCTGCAGTAGCTTCTTTAGGCGTCGCGCTTGTGCAGCACAGCCACGCCGGCTGCCCACAGGACGACGGCCCACGCGCAGAAGATGGCGAGGGAGACGCCCAACTGCTCGTGCGGGCCCGGCTGGTTGAGCATGAAGCTCATCAGGTTGCCGAAGGGCATGTACTCGCTGACCTTCTCGCCGATCTTGGGCAGGATGCGGACAACGTTTTCCACCACCAGCAACAGGCCGAGGCCGACGACGATGGTGCCGGCGGTGTTGCGCACCAGCCAGCCCACCCCCTGGGTCAGCACGACGATGAGCGCCTGCCCCAGCGGCACCGCCCACAGCGAGCGCTGCGTAAAGTTGTTCGTCGCCCAATTCGCCGGCACGTTCGCCGTCAGGTCACCGGCGATCAGCGCGAGCACCATGCTCACCAGCCCAATAACAAAGGCGAGCACGGCCCCGAGCAGCACCTTCGCCACCGCGAGCTGCCAGCGCTTCGGCACGATGCGGAAGTTGGTGCTGGCCATCCCAAAACGGTATTCGGTGGTGACCATCATGGCGGACTGCACCATCGTGATAATCGACAGCGTCAGCGCAACGATGGAAACCGTCATCAGCGGCGCGTACGGCATCGCACCGAAGGTGGACGACCAACCAATGAGGATGCCGTAGAGCAGCGAGAGCACCAGCGCCACAATCGTTAAGACCCAGAATGACCGGGTGGTGCGCAGTTTGGTCCATTCAGCGTTGATCTGGTTAAGCACGTGGTCCCTCCGGTGCGATGTATTGAGCGTGGCCCTCAGTCGAGTGCATGTACGCGTCCTCGAGCGAGGCGTGGCGTTCGGTGAGCTCGGCCAGCTGAATACCGGCGTCAAAGGCGATGCGCCCGACCTCATCACTGGCCACGTTGGGTACCTCCAGCACAGGCCGCTGAGCCCCATCGACGCCGCGGTGCACCTCGCCCAGCGCTGCGGCGAGCCGCTCAAGCGCGGCCTCGTCCGCGGTGCGCACCAGGGTGGTCACCGCCGAGTTCGAGGAAATGAACTCGGCCACCGAGGTATCGGCGACGAGCTTGCCGCGTCCGATCACCACCAGGTTGTCGGCCGTCTGCGCCATCTCGGCGAGGATGTGGGAGGAGACAAACACCGTGCGCCCCTCGTCGGCAAGGCTGCGCAGCAGCCCGCGGACCCAGCGGATGCCCTCGGGGTCGAGGCCGTTGACCGGCTCGTCCAAGATCAGGTACTCCGGGTCCCCGAGCAGCGCAGCGGCGATGCCGAGGCGCTGGCCCATGCCCAGCGAGAAGCCGCCGACCCGCTTGTCCGCGACATCGCTCAAGCCAACCAGACCGAGTACCTCGTCCACGCGCGTGGTGGGCAGCCCCGCCGCCTGGGCCTGCCACAGCAGGCTGTTGCGGGCGGTGCGGTTGGGGTGCACGCCCTTGGCGTCGAGAAGCGCGCCCACGCGGTGGGTGGGTTGAGGCAGGTCGCGGTAGGGGGTGCCGTCGATAAGCGCGGTGCCCTGGGTGGGGGTGTCGAGGCCCAGCATCATGCGCATTGTGGTGGATTTGCCCGACCCGTTTGGCCCCAGGAAGCCGGTGACCACGCCCGGTTTGACGCTGAACGTGAGGTCATCGACCGCCCGGACCGAACCGTAGTGTTTGGTCAGTCCTTGAACTTCAATCATGCGGCCTAGTATGCCCGATGAGCTCCTCCAGCGCGGCAGCGAACCCCGGGTGCAACTGCAGTTCACACACAGCGTCCAGCGGAACCCAACGAAGTTCCTCGCTCTCCTCATTCGCCTTCACCGGTAGCGGGTCCCCGTCAACCGTGCGGGCGAGCACGGTGGTGTAGTTCCAGCCGGGCGCCTCGAAGGTGACGACCTCTTTGAACGGCTGCACGCGCGCCGGATCGATAGCGCACTCCTCCACCGTCTCGCGCAGCGCGGCCTCGGTCGCCGTTTCGTGCGAATCGCGGGCGCCGCCGGGAATGCCCCACGTGTCGCCCTGGGCCGTCCACGCGGCGCGGTGCTGCAGCAGGATCTTCTCCCCTGCCTGCAGGAAGAGGCCCGCGGCACCGTATTTGCCCCAGTATTTTTCGCCGTTGGGTCCGGTGACCCATCCGTTTCCGTCGCCAAGCATGCCACCCACTGTAGCCAGACACGTTATTCTTGGAGAATGTCCCAGAACGTGCAGCACGATCAGGCGCGAGGGCTCGCCTCGACGTCCGACGACGCATGGTTGGACGAGCTAGAACGCGCCCCCACCCGCCGCACGTTTCGCATGGTCATCCGCGACTACGCCACCGGGCCCGCGCGCTTAGCCCGGCGCGGCGCGAGCTTCGTGGCCACCACCCCCGGCAAGCTCGTCGTGATCATGCTGGTGCTCACCTTCGCCCTACTCGCAGCGGGCATGGCGATGAGTTCCTCGATGTCCAAAAGGCAAGACTCACTGGACACGCTGGTCACCGCGACCGAGCCGATGAGCAATTCCGCCCACCTGTTGTTTACCTCGCTCTCGCAGGCCGACACCGTGGCCACCACGGGCTTCGTGCAGCCCGGCATGCTCACGCAGGAGGAGCGGCAGCTCTACCTCGCCTCGCTCGACCGCGCCGTGACCGCCTCCAACGACGTCTACCGCGGCTCGGTCGAGGCGGACAGCGCGCAGGACAGCGAGGAGATCCTGGACCTCGTCTCCTCGATCCAGCGCCACATCCCCGTCTACTCGGCGCTGATGGAGCGCGCGCTGGTCAACCAGCGGATGGGCAACCCGGTCGGCGTGGCGTACATGTCGGAGGCCTCGGGCATCATGAGGGAGCAGATGCTTGACGACGCCGACCGCCTCTACACTCTGACCCAACGCCAAGTCGCGCGCGAGATGGCCCGCCTCTCCGCGCCCCAATTCATCCCGTTATCCGGGCTGTTTGCTGCCCTGATCTTCCTCGTCGCCGCCCAGTGGTGGCTGTGGCGCACGTTCCGCCGCCGCCTGAACAAGGGCTTCCTCGTGGCCACGGCGTCCATGCTGGTGGCGGTGTTGTGGGTGAGCGTGTCCAACCTGCAGCTGTGGCAGTCCGGCTTCGTCGGGTTCGCGCGCGCCGCCGAGCCCTGGGAGCAGCTCACTGCCGCCCGGATCGACGCACAGGAGGCGCGCACGGACGAGACCTTCGCCCTGTTGCGCCGCCAGTCGGTCGCGCAGTCCTCGCGCTCCTTTGACGCCACGCACGAGAAGATCGTGGACGCGCTGCGCGCGACCAACGTGGTGCTCGCCGAGTACTCGGAGCGCCACGGCAGCGCCGCCTCGGCCGAGACCGAGCACCTGATTACCTCCGCGCACGTGTCCTTGGCCGAGTGGCAGGACAACCACGCGGCGCTTCTGCAGGCGATTGACAACGGCCAGTACCAGGAGGCCGTCGTGCTGTTGACCGGGCAGAAGCCCGGCGACGAGGGCGAGCCTGGCGGCGCGGCGCGTGCCGGCGAGGTCGGCGCGACCGCCTACCGGCAGCTGGACTCGGACCTGCAGGACCTCATTGCCATCTCGCGTGGTTCCACCCGCGAGTACATCACGGCCTCGCTCGACGCGACCAGGCTGGTTTCCGGCGCGGTGGCGCTCCTGTCGTTGTTGGCGGTGCTGTGTATCTGGATTGGTATCCGTCACCGGATTGCGGAGTACATGTGATGCGCAACGTAGCAATGGCCCTCACCAGCGCGCTCCTGCTCGCAGGCTGCGCGACCACTGCCCCACCGCCGCCCCCGCAGGACCCACCCTTGACCTACGAGGGTTTGCCGCTGCCGCCCGGCGCGATCGTGGACCCCTCCGGAGTGCCGCCGGCCGGCGAGTTCTCCAGCGCCGACTTCGACTGGCCCGGCTCTCTGCGCCCCTTGGAGGAAGAGGATGGGATCGGCGGCGCCCTGCACAAGATCCGCGAGCGCGGCCGTCTCCTCGTGGGCATCGACCAATCACAGTATCTCCTGTCCTACCGCGACACCGCGGCCGGTGACCTGCGCGGATTCGAAGTCGACCTCGCGCACGAAATCGCCAAAGACATCCTCGGCGACCCGGACAAGGTCGACTTTCGCTTTGTGGAATCTGCCTCCCGCGCCGAGATGCTGCAATCGGGGGCGGTGGACGTGGTCATCCGCACCATGTCCATTACCCAGGAGCGCGCCGAAAAGGTCGCGTTTTCCACCCCGTACATGATCTCCTACGTGCGCGTGCTCGCCCCACGCGACCGCGGCATCGACACGCTCGAGGGGTTGGCGGGCAAGCGCGTGTGTATCGTCGACGGCACGAACCTGCTCAACCTGACACGCACGGTCGCGCCCGAATCCGAGGTGTTGCGCACGCGCTGCTGGTCCGATTGCCTCATGGCGACCCAGCAGTTCCAGGCGGATGCCGTGCTTGCCGACGACGCCATCCTCGCCGGCATGACCGCCCAAGACCCGCACGCCGAAATCCTGCCGGACTCACTCGCCCGCCAGCTCTACGCCGTGGGTATTCCCAAGGGCCACGACGATCTCGTCCGGGCGGTCAACGCCACCATCGAGCGCATCCGCAACGACGGCACGTGGACGCGCATGCACCAGCAATGGCTCGGCGACTCGCTCGCCGAACCGACCCCGCCACCGTTGATGTACCGCGAGGAGGAGCAGTGACCGAACCCACCAATCGCGACGACGCCACCGGCCCCGCCACCGAGGCGGTCCCGTACGACCCCTTCGCCGACGAGGACCCAGCCACCGAGGCAGTCCCCTTCGACCCCTTCGCCGACGACGAGGATTCAGAGGGCGCAGACTTCTCCGAACTCGGCGAGATGGCAGGCCTGCTCAAAG
This sequence comes from Corynebacterium sp. p3-SID1056, assembly GCF_025152525.1. Classification (GTDB taxonomy): domain Bacteria; phylum Actinomycetota; class Actinomycetes; order Mycobacteriales; family Mycobacteriaceae; genus Corynebacterium. The sequence continues at coordinate 13,260 of NZ_JALXXL010000015.1, read as the reverse complement.
ACCTCGACGACCTGCGCCGTGGCTCCGTCAAGGAGGACACCGCCGCGCGAGCGCGCCGGCTGGCCCTCGACACCTTCCGCGAACTGCGCGGCACCCCACGCGAAAACCGCGTGGTGGCCGACGGCATGGTGGAACTGCCCTGGGTCGAGCCGACACAGCCACGCACCGCGCTGAAAGATCCGCGCCCCGCGGAGGTGGAGAAGGGCATCCCGGCCCCCACCCTGCACCCGGGCGACATCGTCGCCGGCCAGTACGAGATCCTGGGTGTGATCGCCCACGGCGGGCTCGGCTGGATCTACCTTGCGGAAGACCACAACGTCTCCGAGCGCGTCGTCGTGCTCAAGGGCCTGCACTCGCAAGAAAACCGGGACGAGGCCGAAGCCGCGGCGGCAGAGCGCGAGTTCTTGGCCGACATCACGCACCCCGGCATTGTGAAGATTTTCAACTTCATCGACGATCCCCGTGTGCCCAGCGGGTTCATTGTGATGGAGTACGTTGGCGGGCCGTCGTTAAGAGCGCAGCGCAACGCCCAAGAACACCACGTCCTGCCGCCCGACGTAGCGATCGGCTACATCTTGGAGATCCTGCCCGCGCTCGGCTACCTGCACTCGCGCGGCGTGGTCTACAACGACCTGAAGCCGGACAACATCATCGTCACCGAAGACCAGGTCAAACTCATCGACCTGGGGGCGGTCTCCGGCATCGGTGCCTACGGCTTCATCTACGGCACACGCGGCTTCCAGGCGCCGGAGGTGGGCACCGAAGGCCCCTCGATCGCCTCCGACATCTACACCATCGGCCGGACGCTGGCCGCGCTCGTCGTTGACCTGCCGCAGAAAGACGGCGTGTACGAGCACGTCATCCCCACGCCCACCCAAGAACCGCTGTTCCGCCGCTACATCTCGCTGTACCGCGTGATCGCGCGCTGCTGCAACCCCGACGCCGCGCAGCGCTACAACTCGGTACAGGAACTGCAGGCGCAGCTGCTCGGGGTGCTGCGCGAGGTGCTGGCAATTCGCGACGGCCGCACCTTCCCCGCCCAGCAATCCCAGTTCTCGCCGCAACGTACCACCTTCGGCACCAAGCACCTGGTCTTCCGCACCGACCAGCTCATCGACGGCATCACCCGCACCGTGGAAATCACCCCGCAGGAAGTCGTCTCCGCGCTGCCCACCCCGCTGATCAACCGCGACGACGTCGGTGCCGGCATGCTCCAAGGCTCCTCCTACACCGAGCCGCAGGAAACGCTGGAGACGCTGCGCCAGGCGATGCAGTCCGACCAATACCAGCAGTCGCTGGAAATCCCCTTCGGCGTTGTGCGCTCCATGTTGGACCTCGGGTTGACCGAGCAGGCGCAAACGTGGCTCGCCAGTATGCGCGCCCGCCTGTCCGGCAACTGGCGCTTCTACTGGTACTTCGGCGTGGTCAACACCCTGCTTGGCGACTTTAACGAAGCCCAGCGCGACTTCGACCGCGTCTTAAGCTTCCTCCCCGGCGAGCCCGCCCCCAAGCTCGCCATCGCGGCCGTCGATGAGCTGCTCCTCCAGCAAGCGGGTCTCCACGAGGAGGAGCTGCTTGACGACGCCCTCTCACGCGCCTCCGCCGGACTCCGCACCAAACTCGACGACGTGGACAACAGCGTGTTCGAGGACCTCCACGCCCACGACCTCATGTCCGAGGACTGGGGCCTGGTCACTAACGACCCGGCCATGCTGCGCTTCCACTCCATGCGGCTGTACTCCCTGGTGTGGGTGACCAACCCCACGACGGTCTCCTCCGCCTTCGGGCTCGCCCGCCAGCTAATGAACGAGGGCGAAGTCGAACTCGCCGTCGCTGCCCTGGACAAGGTGCCCAACTCCTCACGTCACTACCGGATGGCCCAGCTCACCTCGATCCTCTGCCTGGTCTCCGGCGACCTCACCGAGTCCCGCATCCGACGCGCCGCCCGCCGCCTCGACCAGATCCCCAACACCGAACCGCGCTTCCTGCAGATCAAGGTGTTCGTCCTGCGCGCCGCCCTCACCTACCTGCGCGCGAATGGGATGCGGCACGCGGACTCCACGATGCCGCTCTTCGAATACACCTTCAGCCTGCGGGAACTACGCCGCGGCCTCGCCATGACGCTGCGCGAGCAGGCGCGCGTCGCCCCGTACGCGCGGCACCGCTTCGCGCTCGTGGATATGGCGAACAAGGTCCGCCCCGCGACGTGGTTCTAGAGGGGTTGGGGGCTGGGTCGCCTCCATTTGACGAAGACTGGATGACGAAGAACCCGTTTTTTAGGGCTTCTTCGTCATCCAGTGTTCGTCATTCAGCGCAAACGCCCCGCCTCGCCTAGCCGCTCTCTCCAACTGGTACTAAAGTGGCTACAGATTGCGATCGGGGGATCGCACACGAGAATCGGGGGGATCACATGGATAGAAATGCGCTTGTCGCACACCTTATTCGGCCAGGCCAGGCCGATGGCGTTTCGTGCCGGAGACTATCAGCAAACAAGCTCATCGCCACTTCCACGTGGGAGCAGCTGAAATCCTATGAGCAGGAGTTTCTGCGGGCGTACGCGTTGGGAGCAGCAGCCCAAACGGCACTACTTGTAGGCCGGTCTGCGGCATGCATGCACGGGATTTGGACGCTTCCGATGAGAAACGCTCCGGTGACGATGTCGTATCCGAAACAGGCAGCACCTGGTCGGGGCAGCTGGCCGGATGGCGTGGAGTTCCGTCGGCTCAGTGTCCCTGCCACCGACTCCTACACGTTCACTTCACGCGCAGGCGACACCATCCGCACGACCACTCCGTCGCGCACTGCCGTCGACGTCGCCCGGCTGCACGGTGTCCGCCACGGCGTCGTCGCGATGGATTCCCTGTTTTACCAGGCGCATCCCCGCGATCACGAACGCATCCGCGCGGAGCTAGAAGACGTGGTGACCAGGCTCGCGGGCAAGCGCGGCATCGCCCGCGCACGCAAAGCGCTTGACTGGTGTTCGACGAAGTCCGAGTCACCGTACGAGTCGCTGCTGCGCGTAGTGCTGCGCGAGCACGGCGTCGAGGTGGCGGAGCAGATGTGGATCGGCCCGTACGCGCGGCCGGATCTCATGTGGGACCAGCTGGTCATCGAGGTCGACGGCGATGCGAAGTTCGCGGACAACGGCCAGGCGGCCGCCCTCGAGCAGTTGGAGCGCGAGAATTGGCTCCGGCTGCAGCACTACGCGGTCGTCCGCGTCACGCCGCGCGAGCTGTTGCGCAATGAAGTGGCCGTCATCCGCAGGATCTGCGAGTTAAAAGAGCACGCTTCGCTTCTCGACGCCCCGCTCACCCCCGCCACCCACCTCCGCCCAGAGTTCGGCGAAGACTGGCGGCGCAGCAAAGCCAGCTAACGCCGGCTCAAGCCAGCTAGAACAGACCAGCCTGCGCGGCGACGCCGGCGCCGATCCCCAGCACCGTGAGCAAGCCAAGGATCACGCCGATGGCAATACCTGCGGTGCTCGACCCTTGCGAGGCGGCCTGGGCGGGTGCCTTCGCGGTGGGGCGCGGCGTTGCGGCGGGCTCGCTGGTTTTAGTGGATTTCGCGGGTCCCAGGTCGGTCACGCCCTTCTTGCGGGTGGGCGTGGTGAGCGTGTCGTTGGGGCGGGTCGGCACGGGCGAGGTGACTGCCGCGCCGCGGAGCCCGGGGTCGGGCGTGCCGAAGGCGTTTTGCGCTTCGGCGAGGAGCGGGGAGCCGGTGCGTGCGAGCTCGTCGATAAGCTTTTGCATCTCGGCCTTGGTGTAGGTGAGCACCGAGAATTCCTGCGTCTCGTCGGCGACGAGGCGGCCGTCCTGGTTGTAGACCCGGAACTGAATCGGCATGGTGGCCTGGTCGTAGCCCGTGGTGTTGGCGATGGGGATGGTGAGGGCGTGTTTGGAGGCGTCGGTGAGCGCGGAGGCAACCTCGATCGTCTCGGACCACTTGCCGCCGGGGTAGATGGCCTCGACGGTGTAGTTGTGCGGGCGCAGTCCCAGGTTGGACACCTCGACTTCGACGGTGGAGTCGGAGCGGTTGGCCACGATCACGTTCGGGTTGTTTGGGTCCCTGAGCACGCGGAACCCGGCCTTGCCGTCATTGTATTGGGCGGCGTTCTTCTCCAAATCGCGGACCGTCACGTCGCTCTGGTGGGTGCTTTCCGGGTCCTTGTCGCTGGGCTGAGTGTCCTCCTGGCTGCCGCTTTCGGTGCCGGTGGTACCGCCGCTCGTACCGGTCGTGCCCTGTGCCGAGCCGACTCGACCGTTGATCAGTTCCAGGTTGTCCCAGTCGGGGTCGATGTCGTAGTCGCCGTTGTAGCACCGGGCGCTGCCGTTTTCGCATGCGCGCGGCAGTGGTGCGCTCGGGTCCGGCCGCGACTGGGTATCCGAGTAGTCAAAGTGGGCGAACTGGTAGAGGTAGTTCATCACGGAGCGGTAGTTCGGCACGTAGTCCGACTGCGGGCGCTGCACGAAGAACCCGCCCGAGTGCGTGAGCCCCAGGTTGTGGCCGTACTCGTGCAGGATGGTGTTGCGCAGCTGCTCCTGCGAGGTCATGAGGTCGTTCTTCGCCACGTAGAAGGCGCCGTCGCGCACCAGCCCGGTGCCCGAGGAGTAGTTGTCCGGCGACTGCTGCCCGCCGATAATGCCGACACGGAAGACGTCGGCACGCGGGCCCAAGAGCCGGTCGCGTTCCTGCTGCAGCTTGATGCCGGAGAACGCCTTCGGGTCCACCGAGTCCGGTACGTCGGCGAAGTAGTACTTCTCGTAGTCCTCCGTGGGACCGCCGTAGTGCTCGGTGTAGCCGGGGATGTTGGTGTAGTACTCGCCGGCGTCGATATGCAGGCGGATGCCCTGGCGGTCGAAGACCTTGACCAGCTGGTTCAGGCTCTCGCGGGAGGGGCGGTAGGTGTTCGTGTTCGCGCGCGAGCATTCGGTGAACGCAGCGAAGTCGGCCGGGGTCGGCGCGAAGTGGTGCCGCGCCGCGCAACCGAGGGTCTCCCACTCGGACTTCATCCAGTTGAGCTGCAGGAACAGGTCCGGCTTTTCCGGGTCCGCGCCCCACGCGTTGAGGGGGAACTCGGTGCCGTCGGAGGTGGTGAAACCTTCTTCCTCCCACCGGTCCGGGAACCCGTCGCCGTCAGTGTCGCTGAGCGCTTCCGCCATTTCGACGCTGAGTTTCAGGTGCGCGTGCATGCTCTCGCCCGGGGCGACCACGTCGGCGTACTCGCCGGCCTGGAAGCGGGCGTCCTTGGCCTCGGCGGTGTCCCACTGGTCGCGTGCCGCGTCTTCCAGCGCGGCGTCCCGGTCAGCGCCTGCGCCGATGCCAACGGCGGACGGGAATTCGGCCTTGAGCCGGTACGCTTCGCCCACCTCGATGTCGAGCGCGTCGCCGTCGCGGGAGCCGCGCGCTGTGTAGCTCGTCCCGAGCGTGCCGTGCGCGAGCGATACGGACATCTCGCGGTCCTCTTCAGCCAGGTTGCGCAGTTGCACATCGAGGTCCACCGTATCGCCCTGCACGCGGAAGGTGCGTACCATCTCGACTTCTGCGTAGTCGTCTACGTGGGTAAGCGTGACCGTGTCAACGCCCGACGCGGAGGAATGTTCGACCTCGGTGTCCTTTGCTGTGTACACCACCGGGATACCGCCAGCGGCGGCGTCGATGTACAGCGCGTTCTGCAGCAGGCTTACCTGCGGGTTGGCGTGGTTGAAGTACAGCCAGGACACCCGGCCCTTGCTCGCGTCCACGGTGTGGACCCCGGACTCTGCGCCGGTAGTCACCTCCACTGAGAAACCTCGTGGTGTGACCTCGGCGCCTGCCACGCCCGTGCCCGGGCCGCTCACGCAAGAGACGCCGAGCGCGGTTGCGATAAGAAGAGCCGGCAATGTCTGTGGGCGCATGCTCATCCCCTTTCGGCGTGCGGTGCGGAAGAATCGTTTGGTAGACAACGTGGTAATCCCAGGTTAGCCCAGCGGGATTACCAGGAACGTCCGGAAGAACTCCCGGTTGTGGTACAGCCCAAAGCCAAGGCCACCGACGGTGGCGATGATGCCAAGGGCGAGCGCGACCATCCGCGCGGCCACGCCAGCGCTTGACGACGCCGCAGACGCGGCAGGCGGCACCGCAGCGCGGTTATCCGCGCTGCCTTCCGCCTCCGACGGCAGGACCGTGACCGTGGCGTTCGTCACCGCCTCGGTGTTGTCGGCAAAGCTCACGCGGACCTTCACGTTGCGTTCGCCGGGTTCGGCGCCGTCGACGGCTTCGACGGTCAGCTCGCCGGTGGTCTCGTCGATCCGCGTCCGCAGACCCGGTACCGCTTCGACCAACGAGAACGCCGTTGCGTCGAACTCGGGCGAAATCGTGGCGGTCTGGCCCGGTCGGATCTGCGCGGCGCCGAAGTCGCTCGGCACTGCGCCAGACATCGCGGCGACCACCGTTGCTCGTGTGGATAGCAGGCGCCAGGACCCGTCGCTGAACGTCGCCTTGACCAGCACGTTGGCGCTGTCGCCGGGCTGTGCGCCCTCAGGTGCGGACACGGTCAGCTCGCCGGTCGACTCGTCGACCTTGGCCGGCCACGGCATCTCTGTGTAGGTAGAGGCAAGGGCAAACGTGGTGCCCTCCGGCACACCGTTCGCCTTCGCGGTCACCGCGACTTCGCCTGTGGGCACCACAAACGGCTCCCAGGTGATGTCGGCGTGGCGGGCTTCGGAATCGGTGGAAAGCACCGCGTCGAGAGAAGTTTCAGACCCGTCCGGGAACTCGGCACGCACGCCGACGGTAAAGGAGGCACCCGGTGCCGCTTCCTCCGGCAGGCGCGCGGTGATCTCGCCGGTGTGCTCGTCGACGTCGACGGGCACTGGGCTCGCCCCGGAGGAGGTAAATTCCATCCCCTCCGGCACGTCCCCACTGGGCTTCAGGCTGATGTTGCCGTCGGCGTCGGCGTAGGCGTCCTCGTAGTGCAGGTCGGATCCCTGCGCCATCGAGGCCTGCTCGCGCACACCGATGCGCAGCGGCGCTTCTGCCTCCGAACCATCGGCGTAGGTAACACGCACAATGGCGTCCAGCGGCGCTGCGTCCTGCGGCGCGGTGGCGCGCACTTCGCCGTTGCGAGGATCGACGCGCACGTCCCAGCCCCGCAAGTTGGCGCTGGGGTCCAGGCTGAAGTCCGCGCCCTCCGGGAGGTCGGCGTTGGTCTGCCGGACAGTGATGGTGTCGCCGGCGCTCGCCTGCTTCTCCTCGTACGCCGGCGCGTGCTGCTCCGCCTCGCGTGCCTTGAGCACCTCAAAGTGCGCGATGGTGCGCTCGCTCGAGCCGTCAGGGTAGATCACGTTGACGTGCACGAGCTTGGCCACACCCACCGGCGCGTCCAGCGGCGCAGCGTACGTCACCGCGCCATGCTTATCGACGCTCACGTGCTCGCCCTCAACCTCAAAGCGCGTGCCCGCGGGCAAAGGCTGGTTGTCAAAGGTGGAGTTGTTCACCGTGAAGGAAGCACGCGGTGGCGTCGACGTAGCCCGACCGCCGGCACGCACGTAAGCCACCGTGTAGGTGGGGTTGTAGCGCTGCTCATCGTTTGCAGCTTCAATCACGCGGATACGAATCACGTCGTCTTCACCGTTCGACGTCGACACCGGAACCTCGTAGATGCCCGGGGCCGTACCCGCAGGTGGCTGCGCGTAGACCTGGCCGCCGCGGAACACGGTGACCCAATCGGGCGCGCCCTTGGTGGCGTAAACAACCACGCCTGCTTCGGCGCGCGCCGGTTCAAAGGCGTCTTCGGCACCGGCGGCGATCTCAAATTCATCCCAGTCGAACTGGTCCAGCTCGACCGGATCTTCGGGATCAACCGGTTCCACCGGCGGCTTCGCCGGGGTCGTCGGTGCCGTCGGCGTCGTCGGCGCAGTCGAGCTGGCGGGCGTCGTGGTCGACGGTGCCGGTGTGGTGGTCGATGCCGGCGTTTCCGTGCTCGAGGCGGGAGACTCAGCCGGTTCACTAGACTCAGCCGGCTCGCCTTCGACCACGAGGTCGAAGTTGTCGACGAGGCGCTCGCCGTCTTCTGTAATGACATCGACGGTGACGTGCGAGGTGCCAGCTGCCGCTGGGGTTCCGGCGATCACACGCTCCTCACCGTTGAAGTCCAGCCCCTCGGGCAGCCCGCTGACTTCCACCGAGGCAGCGTTTTCCGACGCCACCGGAATACGGACCTCTTCCCCCGCAACAATCGGCGTATCCGGCACCTCGACAAGCTCGGCATCCTGCGGCTCCAGGTCGGCCGGGTCGCGGAAAGTAATGGTAAACGAGGTCTCGAGCGGGCCCTCCCCGTTTTCTACTGGGTTGCCGTTGCGGTCCACCACGCGCAAGGTCACCGGGTATTCGCCCGTTCCTTGCGGGCGCCCGTTGACGTAGTAATACACGCTGCGCTTCAGCCCCGGGGCTTGGACGGTGGTCCACAGACCGTCGGGCAGGCCGTCGATCTCAAGCTTTGCGCCGAAGGGCACGTGTACGGCGCGCAGGTACAGCGGAAGGATAAGGCGGCCGGACCAGTAGGTTTTGTCGCCTGGGGCGATGAGGTAGGGCTCGTTGGCAAGCTCCACGTGTGCGGAAAACTCGCCGGCCGAACCGTCGGCAAAGCTCACGGTCACCGGTACGTCGAACTCGTCAACCATCTCCGCGGTGAAGGGCGACGGCGGGGCGACGTCAAGGCTGCCGTCTTCCTGCAGCGTGACTTCCCAGCCCTCCGGGACGGTGAAGTCTTCGGCCAACGCCCACTCCTGTGGCGTGCCGACGCTGCCAATAAGGCCGGATTTACGCACGGAGGGTGCCGAAGATGCGGAGCCGCCGAAGCGAGGCTGCAGGGTATCCCAACTGATGCTGGTGCGTTCCGCATCTGTGCGTTTAGGGGCGGCTTCTGCAGTTGGAAGTGCGCGTGGGGCAGCGAGTGGCTCCACCCCCACCAGAATAAGTGTCGCGCCCATTGCGTACGCGGCGAGCGTCATCCCGCGGCGCGCGGTGGTGCGCTTTCCAGTGCTGCCCATTCGTGGCCCTCCTTCGTCCACCGCGCACGAGTGTTTGCCGCGCGCGGGTTAGGTATGGGCACACCTCAAGCGTTTATGCATCTACAAGGATTTGCCCATGTGTTACTTACTTTACCGACAGGTAATCAAAACGCAATGTTGACTCGGGCATGTGCGTGACAGATCACACCCGCGCCAACATGCGACGAGGCCCCTAGGCCATCTGCTGCGCGATCCTGTTGGCCTTTTGTGCGATCGCCAGCTCCTCGTTTGTCGGCACGACGAGGACCTTCACCTTGGAATCGTCGGTGGAAATGACGCGCGGGCCGTCGTTTGGCTGCGCGTTTCGCTCAGGATCAACCTTCACGCCGTACATCTCCATGTTGTCCAGCGCGTCGAGGCGAACTTGCTGGTCATTCTCGCCCACGCCTGCGGTGAACGTGATGGCGTCGACGCGGCCGAGGGCGATCATGTAGGAGCCTATGTACCGGCGCAGCTGGTTGATGTAGACGTTGTACGCCAGCCAAGCGTCCCCGTCTTCCTCTTCGATCATCGCGCGCAGCTCGCGGAAGTCGTTCACCCCAGACAGGCCTTTCACACCGGACTGACGGTTGAGCAGGTTATCGATCTCGTCGATAGTCATCCCGCCCTGACGCGCCAGGTGGAAGATGATGCCGGGGTCGATGTCGCCGGAGCGCGTACCCATCACCAGGCCGGCGAGCGGGGTCAAGCCCATCGAGGTATCGATGGCATGCCCGTTCTCCACGGCGGAGCAGGACGCACCATTGCCCAGGTGCAGCACGATCTGGCGCGTGTGCAGCGGGTCCAGACCAATCAGCTCGGGCACCTGGGAGGAGACGAACTCGTGGGAGGTGCCGTGGAAGCCGTAGCGGCGGATCTGGTTCCTCTCTGCCACCTCAGCGTTGATGGCGTAGAGCGCGGCGGCCGGCGGCAGGTGCCGGAAGAAGCCCGTGTCGAAGACGGCCACGTGTGGGATGTCCGGCAGCAACTCGCGGGCAACCTCGACGCCGTCGATGTTGGCCGGGTTGTGCAGCGGAGCGAGCGGGATGAGGTCGCGGATCTTCTCCACAACGGGGTCCAGGATCAGCTCGGGCTCGGAGAAGACCATGCCGCCATGTACCACGCGATGCCCGACTGCGTTGATTTCAATCTGGGTGGGCCCGATTCCCTTGCTTTCGAGGATGCCGAAGCTCTCCTCGAGCCCGACCTTGTGGTCCGGGATGGAACGCTGCACGACGTACTTCTGGCCGTTGTACTTGATGGTGATGCGCCCCTGCGGCTCACCGATCTGCTCCACCAGCCCGGAAACGAAGGGGTCGTCCGAGGCACTCGATGCCGGATCGACGATCTGGAACTTAATGGAGGAAGAACCGGAGTTGATAACCAGTGCGTATGCCATTTACTTTGCTCCTGCCTGAATAGCGGTGATTGCGACGGTGTTGACAATGTCCGGCACAGTCGCGCCTCGGGACAGGTCGTTGACGGGCTTGTTCAGCCCCTGCAGCACAGGGCCAACTGCGAGCGCGCCGCCGGTGCGCTGCGCAATCTTGTAGCCAGCGTTGCCGGCCTCCAGGTCGGGGAAGATGAAGACGTTGGCCTGGCCCGCAACCGGGGAGTCCGGGGCCTTCTTCGCGCCCACTCCTGGGTCGCAGGCCGCGTCGAACTGCAGCGGGCCGTCGATAGCCACGTCTGGCGCGAGTTCCTTCGCCTTCGCGGTCGCCGCGACAGCACGCTCGACGTCCGGGCCTGCGCCGGAGGAACCGGTCGAGTAAGACAGCAGCGCCACCTTCGGGTCGATACCGAACTGCGAGGCGGTGTCCGCCGAGACCGCGGCGATTTCGCCGATCTGCTCCGCGGTCGGGTTCGGGTTGACCGCGCAGTCGCCGAATGCCCAGAGGCGGCCGCGCATGACCATGAGGAAGATAGAGGACACCACGGACGCACCCGGGGCCGTCTTAATGATCTGGAACGAAGGCTTAATCGTGTGCGCGGTGGTGTGCGCTGCGCCGGAAACCATGCCGTCGGCCAGGCCCTTGTGCACCATCATGGTGGCGAAGTAGGAGATGTCCTGCATCGTCTCGCGTGCCTGCTCGAGCGTGATGCCCTTCTTCTTGCGCAGCTCCGCAAAGTCGGCGGCGAATTCATCGAGCAGGTCGGACTTCGTGTGGTCAATCAGCTGCGCCTTGGACAGGTCAAGCCCCTGCTCCTTAGCGCGTCGAGCAATATCTTCAACGTCGCCCAGGATGGTCAGCTTGGCCACGTCATTCGCCAGCAGCTGGTGCGCCGCCTGCAAGATGCGGTCGTCTTCGCCCTCCGGCAGCACGATGTGCGCCTGGTTCTCCTTCGCGCGGCCAACCAGCCAAGACTCAAAGACCTCCGGGCTCATGACGAGCGCAGCCTCGGCATCAACCTGCAGCGCTGCCGCGTCAAGGGCCCCTTGCTTCACGACGCCCGCGAGCACCGCCCCCTTCTGCCCAAACACAGCCTCCACGTGCCCGGTCTTCTCGGGCGTAGGCGTCACCAGCACGACGGGCACACCGTACGCTGCGGCGACCTCGGCGTCGAAGGTGTAGTCGCCGCTGCCCAAGATGAGTGCGTCGCCTTGCGCGAGCAGTTGCTGGCCATAGGCTTCCGCGAGGGTTTCGCCCTCGACGTGGGCGGCGCGCACATCGAGCGCTGCGGCGAGGGCTGCAACGTCGACGTCGTCAAGCGTGCAATTGGCTGCAGTGATGAGCAGTGAGCGGCTAGTCGCCATGAATCCACCTTTCGTATCCAGGCGTTTCGATGACCTGGTTCGAGTTGCCGTAAAACAGTGACCAGTGTACCGACGAATCGCGACGTGCAACGCCCCAATGTGCTCTGCTGGCCTGTGTCATTCAGCATAGATCACACCAATTGCTTGAAGAATATACGTCCGGCCCGGCACCCCCGTGGTAGGGAGTGCCGGGCCGGGTTTTCGCCGCTGACCGGCTGCGGACGGTACTTCGTCAGCGCAGCGCGGTCACGCTTGGCTTACTTCTGGTCCTTCTTGGAAGAGGTCCAGGTCTTGCCGGAAGAACCCTTCAGGGAATCAACCTTGATGGAGCTCTTCGCGTCACCAGGTGCGCAGTTCTCGTAGATGAGCGTGCCAGCCAGGATGCCAGCAGCGATCACGGCGAGACCAGCACCGACGGTAGCCAGGTCGAAGCCTGCCTTACGCAGCTGAGCATTCATCTGCGACAGTGCCTTGGCAGTCTCCGGGTTAAGCATGCCCAGGTTCTTCTGGATCTGAGCGTTTGCACGCTCAAGGTCCATGGACACGTTCTCCACGAAGTCAGTCAGACCCGGGATGGACAGCTGGGTTGCCAGGCCGATCGGGATCAGTGCCAGCAGCGGCAAACCGAAGCCGACCGCGGTAGCGACGCACTTGCCCGGATCAGCCGGACCCTGCGGGACCGGTGCAGGCTTGTCGTCCTGCGGCTTGCTGTTCTTATCGAACGGGTTGGAGCCCTTCTCGGCCTCTTCCTTGTTCGACACACCGTCGCCGTCAGCGTCGCCTTCCGGATCCAGGATGGACTTGCCGTCCTGGCCGACAAGCTGGAACTTCGCATCTGCGGTGTCCTTGGAACCGTCCGCGTACTCGAACTCGACACCAACATTCGGCTCAGCAACCGGAGTCAGGGCCTCTACGACCTTGTTCCAGTCCTTCTCACCCAGCTCAGCGAACTGCTTCGCCAGCTCCTCATTGCTCGGAGCCTGACCGGTGATCACACCGTCAGCGTCGTTCGTGAACTCCCAGCCAGTAGCGTTCTCCGGTGCCTTCACGGTGATGGTGGTCCCTTCTGGGGCGCCCTTCTCACCGAACGGGTTCGTCGAGTCCGCGGACTCGCCCGGCTTCACAATGACTGGATCGCCGTAGGACGGGTCCTCTTCGCTCGCGGTGGTCGTCTTGCCGTTGTCGTCGACGCCCTTCTCGTGGCCCTCAACTGGGACCTCGATCTCGGTCTTGCCACCAGGCAGATCCGGGTCCTCAACTACAACCGTGATCGGGCCGTCAACGTCCTCACCCGGAGTGACGACGACATTGCCGTTCTCGTCAATCTCGACCGGGATCGTCTTGCCATCCTCATCAGTTGCAGAAATCTTGGTGTCATCGTCCGGGTTGGTGACCTTGACACCCGTGTCCTGCTTCTCATCGGTGGGCTTGACCGGCTTCACATCAGAGGGATCAACCTCGGTCTTCTCATCGCCC
>NZ_JALXXL010000014.1 GCF_025152525.1 Corynebacterium sp. p3-SID1056 | reverse complement strand
CGGCGCGCGCCTGGTATTTCGTGTGCGAGGTCGCACCGCACAATACGGAAGCGGTGGCGTGCAGTTGTTTTGCGCGGTCTTTTTGGATGCCGTGTGCCTGCAACTGCGCAGGCGTGCATCCGGCCGCAGCGTGAACGAAGTCGAAACCGCAACGGTCGAACATGGCGAGTGCATCCAAATCTGTCATGCACCCGAGGGTAAACCACGCTTACCTGCGCAAACAAGCAATTGTGAGAATGAACCCAATATCGGCCCGAAACGGAACCAACGAGCCGGAACATGCGTCTAATAAGGGTTAGGCACTACCCGTCGAGCACGACCGATTCCACCTCCGCGTACGCCGCGACCTCGCCAACGAACCCCTCGTCGTGGCAGGTCAGGATCACCGCTTGCCCGGCGCGCAGCCCCGCGGCGATCTGCGCGTGTGCGGCGGTGCGGCCGCGGGGGTCGAGGGAGGTGTCGGGTTCGTCGAGAAGCACGAGCTCGCGGCCTTGCTCAAAGACTTGCCGCAGCTGGGCAAGCCGCAGCTCGGCTTGCGGCAAGTCGAGCGGGTGGGTCTGCGAATCGCCGCCGGCAAACTCGGCGACTGTGGTCTCGACGACCTGGTCGGCCGCGCGCTGCAGCGCGAGCGAGGCGTCGATGCGCGCCGGGTTCCCGTCGAGGCCCGCGAGCGCACGCAGCAGCGTCGTCTTGCCAGAACCGTTCGCGCCGCGTAACCACACCACCCCGCCTCTGCGCGGGGCGAGCGGCACCGGGCCGACGCGGAAACCCTCGCCGGTCCGTTCGCGGAAGTGCCACCACTTGCGGCGCGGCGCGGAGCGGGCGGCGGTGACGTCGCCCAGCTCGATGCGCTCGCCCGCGGCGACGGGCGCGGGCAGTGCGGTGGGCGGGGCGTCGGCAAGCGAGATGCTCACGGCGTCGATGTCGCGCGGCTGGTAGCCGGTGATCACCGCGCGCGAGTGCGCGAGCAGCTCGAGCACCATGCTTGCCGACGCCACATCCAACCCCGCGAACGGCAAGTCCAGCACCAACAGCTCGGGCTCGAGGACGGCGACCGTGGCGATGGCGAGGCGACGGGTCTCGCCGCCGGAAAGCGTGGCCGGGTTGCGCTCGGCGAGGTGGGTAAGGCCGACGCGGCGCAGGATCCGCTCGCAGCGGGCCTGCATCTCGGCGCGCGCGACGCCGCGCTGTTCGAGCCCGACCGCGACCTCCTCGATAACCGTGTCGCGCAAGTAGGTCACGTGCGCGCTGGCGTCTTGGCCGACGACGCCGGCGTGTGGCCAGTGCTCGTGGATGTGTTCGGTGAGTCGGGTCAGGCCGGATCCGGATGGGCCGATGATCTGGACGCGGTCGTGGGTTTCAAGCAAGCGGGCGAGCTGCGTCAGATCCACAGCGCCACCCCCAGGCACACCACCGGCAGCACCCAGCGCACGGCGCGCTGCAGATGCGAATCCGGCACGGGACGCAAGACGGTGCGGGCCCCGGGCAGGTCGTAGCCGGCTGTCTCCAGCGCTGCCCCGCGCGCGGACCCATGCGTGAGCAGCGCCGTGAGCACCGGCAGCACCAAGTGCGTGATCGCGTTGCGGGCGGTGATTGGGGTGCGTTTGAGCGCTTGGGCGTCGCGCACCGTTTGCACCTGGGCGTGGCCCTGCGGGACGAGCTGCAGGGTGGCACCGGTCAAGTAGGCGAGCTTGTTACCGCCGGGCAGGACCTGGACGGCCTTGACCAGGTCCGGGATGCGCACCCACGCCACGGCCGCGATCATGCAGGCCATCAACGCGCAAAAGCGTAGGGCGAGCGCTCCCCCAGTGGCCAGCCCGTCCACGGTGAGCAGCGGCGCGATGCGTCGCGTGCCGTAGGGGGTGTGGATGAGCAGCATCGATAGGCCGACCGGCACCGCGAGCGCGAGTACCGCCGCGGGTACCGAGGCGTTGCGTGTGCGCCACACGCCGAGTGCGCACGCGATGACCACAATCGCGGCGCTAGCCGCCGCGCTGTTCAGCCCGAAGACGAGGATCCACCCGCACACGCCGACCACAAGCGCGGTCAGCGGGTTAATCGGCGTGCGCATGACGCGGAGCGAAGGCGCGCAAGGTGCGCTGCGGCAACGCCTTGACGGTCAGGTAGGCCACCACCATCACGATGACTTTGTCCACCGGGTCGGAGAGGAAGGCCTGCGTCGTCACCGAGGCGATAAGTGAGCCGCCCATTTCGCGGAAGAGCGAGACGAGCGCGCCGGTGCCCACGCCCGCGGTCCCGCCGTAGACAAACGCGGCGACGGGTGCGGCGACCATGCCGCCGACCAGGCCCAACACGATGCCGAAGCCGACGACGCGGACGATGGACGACAGCGCGTTGAAGCGGTGGATGCACACGCCAGCAAGGTAGCCGATCAGCGCCGCGCCCGCGGCAAAGGGCAGCGCGGCCGGGTTGAGCAGGCCCCACACCACATTGTTCAGCGCGCCGGTGGTCAGCCCCGCCACCGGCCCGGCGAGTGCCGCGACCAGCACGGTGCCGATGCAATCCAGGTACAAAGGCAGGCCGATCGAGCCGACGATCTCGCCGACAACAGAGTTGATGATGATCGCCAGCGGAATCAGCCCAAGCGTGCGAGCCGGCAGCATCGGCACCGTGGCGACCAGCAGCAGGGCCGTGCCGATGCCGTAGCCGGCAAGGGTGAGCGTGGCTTCGGTCGCGCCGCCGACACTTTCCCAGTCGGTTGGACGCACCAGCACGAGGTAGATCCACGTCGCGGCGATGACGAGGGCCCCCGCGGCGACGAGCGCGCGGCGCGCGGGCGTCCAGTCGGAGGCAGAAACAGGGTGTGACATCAAAGGCTCCCTAAAGTAGGCCTAAACCCCCGCCTATGTCACCTCGGCGAAGCTTTCCGCGCGAAAGTCTAGCAGTTACTCCTCGGCCTTTAAGTGGTAGGCGGCTTTGAGGTCTGCGTCGCCGGCGGTGAAGCGGGCGTGGAGGGTGCACGCGGCGTCGATAAGCGGCCAGGCGCGCTCGATGGCTGCGGCGGTGACCACGCGCGCGTTGGGCTCGCGCTCCCACATGCCGCGCAGGTCGGCGGCGACGGTGCCGCGCATGAGCTCGCTAGACGCTTCGACGTCGACGGTGGCATCGAGGGCCGAAACCTCGATGCGGCCGAGCGCGATGAGCACGGTAAGCAGGTCGTGCAGCTGCGCGCAGTAGCCCTCGCCGACGTCTTCGTGGAACTCGAAGTAGAAGCGCGTGATCTCGGACAGCACTGCGGCGACGGGGGTGTCGCCCAGCGCTTCCACCAGCCGCTCGAGGCGCGGCGGGTCGAGCACGAGCTGCTCGGTCACCCCCAGCGAGCACAGGGTGATCGGCACGGGCGTACGCGCGAAGACCTCTGCGGCGGCGTGCGGGTCGACCCAAAAGTTCCACTCGGCGGTCGGGGTGGTGTTGCCCGGATAGTTCACGGCCCCGCCCATCACGGTGATGTGGCGCAGGCGCGCAAAGTGGCGCGGGTAGCGGCGCGCGAAGGTGGCGAGGTTGGTCAGCGGCCCGGTGACGATGAGGTGGAGGTCCTCAGTGCCGCGCTCGATGGCGTCGCACCAGAGCATGTCCCAGTCGCTGGCGACGTGCCGCGCCGGGGCGTGCGCGTAACCCAGCCCATACTCGCCGTGGGTCTCGGGAGTGGTGGTCAGCGCCAGCTCGAGCGGCTGCGCCTCGCCCGCGGCCAGCGGAACGGCGGGCAGGTTGCACTGCGTGAGAATCCAAGCCGCGTTTTGCGCGCACTGCACCGCATCCACGTTGCCCGCGGTAGTGGTCACACAGTCGAGCTCAATCTCGCCCGCGTGGTGCGCCGCAGTGAGGTAGACCAGCGCGAATGCGTCGTCGATCCCGGGATCGCAGTCCAGCACGACTCTCATGGTTTAGCTCCTTTTCGTTTCCTTGCCGCAGCCAAGCCAAATGCTTATCGACGCCACCGCTATCCCCGCGCACGCCACAAACGCCACCCCGAACCCGAAGGCCTGGGCGAGCAGCCCGACCACGATGGGCGCGAAGATCTGGCCCGCGTCCTGCGCCATCTGGAAGGTCGACAGCACCTTACCGCCCGAACGATCGTTGCCGATGATATCCGCCAACGACGCCTGCTGCGCCGGACCGATGAGCCCACTGCCCACTCCCGCGAGCACGGAGAGCACCAGCAGCGGCACCACAGAGGTGGCCAGCCCCATCGACCCGGTAAACAGCGCCGTGGCGGCGAGCCCGGCGACGATCAGCGGTTTGCGCCCGTGCTTATCCGCGAGCCGGCCGGAGAACTGCAGCGTGACCGCAGTGCCCAGGGCAAAGGCGGTGAGCGCGAAGCCCGCGGCGGCACCGCCGTTAGTAAAGAAGGCGGCGGCGAACAGCGGGAGAACGGACACGCGGGTGCCGAAGTTGACCCAGCCGTGCGTGAACGCCGAAGACAACAGTGCCCGGTAGGTCGGCATGCGCAGCGCGCTGGAAAGCTGCATCGGCGACAGCGGCGGCGGTAGCTGTGCCCTGCCCTGCGGGTCGCGCGTCGCCGCCCAGACGAACAGCGCGGCAGCGCCCACCATCAGGCCGTACACGGCGAAGGGGATGCGAAAGCCCAGAAACGACAGCGCCGCGCCGATCACCGGCCCAATAATATTGCCGAGCAAGAACGCCGAAGCGTAGACGGCGTTGGCGCGCCCGCGGATCGACGGATGCGTCACCCGCACAATGAGCGCCTGCGCCGAGAGCGTGAACATGGTCGAGCCGAAGCCGGCGAGAAAGCGCAGCGCGAAAATCTGCCAATAGGCGGTTGCGAAGGCGACGAAGAAGGTCGCGACCGCGACCACGCTTAAGCCGGTGATGTAGATGGGGCGCGAGCCGAGCTTGTCCACCAGCCAACCTGCCCCGGGAGCGCCGATAAGTCGGGCCGCGGCGAAGACAGAGACCACCGCGCCCGCAGCCGCCATGGACACGCCGAAGCTCGCCGTGAACTGCGGCAAGATCGGTGCGATGAAGCCGTAGCCAAGCGCGATCATGAACGCAGCCCCCACCAGCACCCAGATTGTGCGGGGAATCCGCGGTGCGGGGGTTGCCGAAAGTCGTGGGGTGGGTTTGCTCATCGCGAGTAGCGTAGCGCGTCACCGCTTCTTCAAGGCACTCACCTCTCGCTTCCGGACACGCCACCAGCACATTAACACACCCGTTCGAATGCGTGGCGGCTGTGTTCGGCCCGGCCTTTAGAGTGCCAACCATGATGAACTTCACGCACAGCACACCCGCCCCCGTCAGCCACACGCCAGCCGCGCTCGCCGAGCACATCCACGTCACCGAGCCCGAGTGCGTCGACCGCCTCCGCGGTATCATCCATCACCCGCGCTCGCTCGCCCGCGAAAGCGCGACCTGGCGCCCACCAACAAAGCGACTCCCCCGCCTCGCCCACGGCGCCGAGCTCAACATCGCAATTACCCGCCGCAGAGTCGGCCCCCGCGCGCAAGCCCGCATCCGTGGCTTCGGCGAGACTCGCGTCCCCGCCTTCCTCATCGAGGTCCGCATCTCGGACCCCTCCGGACTGCCCACCGACCGGCGCCTCGCCGAAGCCTGGGTGCGTGCGCTCGTCCCGCGCGACGCGGTTGACGCAATCCACGAGCTCCCCTCGCCGCGCACTGCCAACTACGTGTGGCTCGCCGATGGTGATTTCGCCCCGGTTGCCTCCCCGCCCTCGATGTTCGAGGGGCTCACCGCAGCGTAGCTAGTCTTCGGTGTCTTCGGTGTCGTCGGTGTCGTCACCGTCATCGAGACCAAAGATGTCGTAGATGTCGAGCTCGTCGTCCTCGTCCTCGAGCGGCAACAGCTGGCCTTCCCATTCTTCGGCCTGGTCGGCGGCGAGCGACAGGACGTCGAAGAGCCGATCGACGTCGGTAAACGTGCCCAACTCGAGCACCTCTGCTTCAGACACGGCCTCGCTGTGGACGGTCTCGAACAGGCGCAGGCGGTCCTCCTCGGTCAGCTCGGCGTCGCCGTCGGACTCCCACAGTTCGCCGATTGCGTCGTCCATCAGGTCGTCGTAGTTGTCGGAAAGCGCGATGAAGGTGACCGCGGCCGTCGCCGTAGCGTCAACGACCTCGACGTGGACCTGCAGCTCCGCGCTTTCGCCGACTTCCGCGCGCACGAGCTGGTTGTTCAGCCGATCAGGGTAAAACTCGAGGTCCTCGATGCGCTCGTCGGTGCCTTCGAGCAGGTCGCGCAGCACCGTGATGACCTGGTCGGTGGCCATGTGCTCGGCGACTGTCGCCACCGCGCTTTCCACCGAGAACACCACCGAAACCAGCGCGGCCTCGAACTCCTCGTCGTCTTCGTCGACGTCCGCGGCGGCGATGTAGACGTTAGCGGCAGGCAGTAGCGGATCGATCTCAACAAACTGGATTTCCACTTCGGACGTGATCGGTACGAACATCGTCTCGTCGTGGACGCGGGACTCGATTCCCTCACGGTCAAGGCTGGTTGCAATGTCTTCGAAAAAGCTCATGGCGGCGGTTTCCTTCCACTCTCCAGTCCAGGCCTGCCCTAGCCTAGCGAGGAAACCCGCGCCACGTCAGCACTTCCGCTTACACCGGCCCGTCCTGCGCAAGCCCCTGCGTAAACGAATCCACCAGATCCTGCCGGTGCATGCCCCATTCGCGCATGTCAAAGCCCTCCCAAGCGCGACGCTGCGCCGCCTTCGGGTCGTATTCCACATAAGAGGACGCCGCGAACACCGCGGTAGCGCGACCTGGTTCGGTGTCGCTGCGGAAGCCGTAGATCGGCCACTTCTCCCCAGGGTGGGCGTTATGGAAAAAGGACCCCCAGTGGTATTGCATGGCGGCGCTGACCTCATCAAAGTCTGCGCGCTGCGGGAACGGGTCGAGTTTGGCTGCGCGGGTCGCGCGCGCGTCCCCGAAGACGGCAGTTAGCTCCGAGGTGTGCATCGCCCCCAGGCCGAGCCGCCGCATCGTGGCCGAGGCGTATTCAAAGCGGTACATCCAGGTTGGGGCTTTGCGTCGGTGCTCGGTGGCCAGCATGACTGACGGCGCCCAAAAGACCGCGTCGGCGATGAGCGCCGCGAACTTGCGGCGCCCGTCCACGTGGTCGTAGGTGGCCAGCACCGCGTCTGCGTGAGCCGGGTCGTAGACGCCGAGTGCCCGGCGCGCGGCCTTCAACCGCGACTTGTTGGTTTGGTAGAGCGCTTTGGCAAAGCTCGCCTCGTCCGAGTTCGTGCCGATGATCAGCGGCACAGCCGCCTGCTCGCCTTGTTGGAAGACGTCGATTGGGTGCGCGGGGAGCGTGATGCCGTCGACAGTCGGCATAAAGCTGGTGTTGAATTGGACGATTTCTTTGCGGTTGAGCAGCATGGACTGCCCCACCCGCACGAGCGCTTCGGCGTCGGCGGCGCGCAGCTCTGCCAGCCCGGTGCTCGGCGGCAGCCCCATGCCGCGCAGCAGTTTGCGGACCCACATCTCGGCTTGGACACGCGAGTGCACGCTTGCCACCGGCGGCGACTGCGCGATCGCGCGGTGGAACAAACCGCGCGCTGCCGGTGCGCACATGAGGTGGATAACGCCAGCGCCGCCTGCGGACTCGCCCATGATGGTCACGCGTCCGGCGTCGCCGCCGAAATTCGCCGCGTTGTCGTGTACCCACCGCAGGGCAAGGATTTGGTCGAGGAGGGCTGGGTTGGCCACGCAATCGCCGCCGAGGCTGCGGAAATCGAGGTAGCCGAACACGCCGAGGCGGAAATTCACGGAGATGTAGACCACGTCGGTGGTGTTGGCCAGGAAGTGTCCTTGCAGGACTTTTTCGTGGCTCGAGCCCGTGACGAAGGTCCCGCCGTGGAAGTACACCACCACGGGCAGTTCCTCGTCGGTATTGGGGCGCACGATGTCGAGGGTGAGACAGTCCTCGGTGCCGATGACGTTGTCGGTCCAGCCGAAGAAGCCCTGCATTGCGGGCGGGGCATACGCTGTGGCATCACGGGTCCCGGACCAGGGTGCGACAGGTTTGGGCGCGCGGAAGCGCCCCTCGCCGCCGGTGGTGGCACCGTAGGGCACGCCACGGAACGTGCGCACGCCGGTGCGGGGATCCACCACGCCACGCACCCGGCCTGCCGTGGTGACAGCGATTGGCTCCTCCGTGGTCTCCATAGCACCCCACAGTAAGCGAGCACGCGCATCAATGCGCCCCGCCTCCCCCGTCGCCGCCCAATGTTGCAAAATGGAGCAGAAGTCATGCTTGAAGGAGAGGTATATGGGATTGTTTTCACGCCGCAAGAAGGACGCGCCCGCACGCGGAGAGGACCGCGGAGAGGGCACTGCTGCGCCGACGGACTTGGCGGAGCTTAAGCAGGCCTCCGGGCCGATCGGGCGCGCGTTTATCAGCGCGGTGGAAAAGGCCGTCCAGCTGCAGACCAGCACGATCCGCGCCTACGTCGATTGGCTGCGTCGCCAGGATGAAAGCGCCACCCCGGCGCAGGTGCAGGAACGCATGGACGCGCACTTCCGCAATACCGTTTCCGCCACCGGCGCCGGCGTTGGTGCGGCGGCAGCCGTACCCGGTGTAGGCCTGGTTACCGGCTCGGCTGCGGTGGCCGGTGAGTCGGTCCTGTTCTTGGATCTTGCAGCCTTCTACACCGTGGCGTCGGCGTACCTGCGCGGGGATGACCCGGAGGACCCCGAGCAGCGTCGCGCGATGGTGCTCACCGTGCTCGCAGACGCAGAAGGCCTCGCTGTCGTGGATACTTTCGTCGGTGAAAACGCGACGCGACTGCCCTCGCGCTCCACGCTGAGCCGCTTTGCCGGTCCCGGCCTGGCGGAGGCCAACGGCATGCTGGCCCGCACCGCGATGAAGACGATGAAGACGGTGCGCAAGCGGATGCGCCGCGCCTGGATTGGCAAGATGCTGCCGCTCGGACTCGGCGCGATCGCAGGTACGACAGCGAACCGCAAGCTCGCCGACGCGATCATCTCCCGCGTCTCGAACTCGCTTGCCCTGCTCCCGGATGCCTTTGCCGCCCCACTGCCTCCGCGCGACAAGGAAGAGAAGGAGACGGCAGGCTTGAGCCTCGATCCGAAGTCCTACGCCCGGTGGATCCGCAACCTCTTCGACCGCAAGGATGACGATGACACGGAGCGCGCCAACATCGACGCCGCGGTAGAAGCCACCAAACACTAGCCCCATGCACGACACCCCCGCCCCGAAACGCGGTGTGCAGCTGCTGCGCCGCTCTTTTGCTGCCAACCGCGCCGCCACGGCGCTCGCCTTCGCCGCTGCCGCGCTCGCCGCGGGGCTGCAGGTGGTGCTTCCGGCACTGACGGGGCGCGCGGTGGATATCGCCACCGGCAACGCCGAGGGTTCCATCACTGCCACGGCGTGGGCGATGGTGGGCATCGCGCTGGTCACCTACGCGCTCGGGGCATTGCGCCGCTACGCTTCCGGCAGGCTTGCGGCAACCTCGCAGCACTGGTTGCGCCTGGAACTGCTGCGCACCCTGCACCGCTTAGACGGCAACGGCCAAGACGACATCGTGACCGGGCAGATCGTCTCGCGCTCGATTTCAGATTTGAACCTCTATGCGATGGTGCTGGGGCAAACGCCGATGTTTTTTACCCGCGCGATGCAGCTGGTCGGCACGCTCGTGGTGATGTGCACCATGGATCTTTCGCTCACCGCGATGGCGCTGTGCCTGTTGCCGCTGATTCTGTGGGAGGCGAATCGCTCGCGCAAAGCGCTCTACGCGGCGACGTGGGTCAATCAGCAGGCCACCGCGGACTTGGCGGAGCACGTGGAAGAAACCATCTCCGGGGTGCGGGTGGTCAAGGCGTTTGGTGGGGAGCAGCGTGGCGTCGACACGCTTGATGGCTTGGGCCGCGAACTGTATGCGGTGAAGATGCGGGCCGCGAAGCTGTCGGCGCGCTTCCAGCCACTGCTCACCCAGCTGCCGAACGTGGCGCTGGTGATCACGATTGTCGCGGCGGGGCTCATTGTGATCCGCGGCGGCATCACCATCGGCGTATTTGTGGCGTTTACTGCATACCTGACGTCGTTGACCTCGTCGATGTCCATGCTGACCAACCAATACGTGCGCCTCCAGATGGGCATGAGCAGTTTCGGCCGCCTCGACCAAGTCCTCGCGCTCGCCCCGGACGCCGCTCCCACCCGCGGCCGTGCGCCGGCTGGGCCCGTGGGGCTCGCCTTCGACCGCGTCCGCTTCGCCACCGGCGGCAACACGGTGCTGCGCGGTGTAAGCTTCCGCGTCACACCGGGTGAGACACTGGCGGTCGTCGGACCGCCCGGCGCAGGCAAGACTATGGCGGTGCAGCTCGCCGGCGGTTTCTATCGCCCGGATGCGGGCCGCTGCCTGCTTCTCGACGCCAACAGCCACCCCACCGACTACGCCGACCTCTCCCCCAGCGAGATTCGCAGCAAGGTCACCTGCGTCTTCGACGACGCCTTCCTGTTTTCCAGCTCCGTCTTCGACAACATCGCGCTCGGCGCACCCGCCGCACTCCGCGGCGCGGACCTGCAGCGCGCCGTCCATGAGGCGGCCCGGCTCGCGTGCGCGACCGAGTTCATCGAGCAGCTCGAAAACGGCTACGACACCACCGTCGGCGAGCGGGGCCTGACCCTGTCCGGTGGGCAACGACAACGCATCGCGCTCGCCCGGGCGCTCATCTCGCGCCCCGAGGTGCTCGTGCTTGACGACGCCACCAGCGCCATCGATGCCACAACCGAAGCACACATCCTGCACAATCTCCGCACCAAACTCGACGGGGTCGCCGTCGTGGCCATCGCGCACCGGCAGTCCACGGTCGACCACGCCGACCATGTCCTTGTCCTCGACGCCGGCACCGTCACCGCCGAGGGAACGCGCGAGGAGGTCGTGGCCACCGAAGCCTACACACGCCTCATGGCACCCGGAGAAGCAAAGGACGCGGCACCGGCCGGAGAGCCGACGCACGACAAGCTGTGGCCGGAGGTCGCGGCACCGACGCGGCGCGTCGTGGCGCACGCTGGTCCGCACGCGGTGGTGGCGGATGCGGAGGTGCTCGCGAACGTCGAGAAGCTGCCCCCTGCGCGGGAGACCCCCGGGCTCGATGAGGACACACTCGCGCGCCTGCGCACGCCGACCGGTGCGGGCAACGAGTTCAAGGTCTCGCAGCTATTTCGCGCGGTCCGCGGCCTGATCGCGGCGACGGTCGTACTGCTTGTGATCGGGGTGCTGGCGGATCTCGCCTTTCCCACCTTGATCCGCGCGTCCATCGACAACGGCATTGCCCCAGCCGATCCGCGCGCCCTGTTTACCATCGCCGGCGCCGCCCTCGGCGTGGTGTGTGTGGCGTGGGGCGCGAACGCCTGGCTAACGGTACTGTCGGCGCGCAGCGGCGAGCGCCTACTCTACGGGCTGCGGCTGCGCTCGTACGCGCACCTGCAGCAGCTGGGCTTGAGCTATTTCGAGCGGCACCTTTCCGGGCGCATCATCACGCGACTGACCACCGACATCGATACGCTGTCCAGCTTTTTGCAGACGGGCCTGGCGCAGGCGATCGTGGCGGTCGGCAGCCTGGTGGGCGTCTCGGCCATGCTGTTGGCGACCGACGACCAGCTCACGCTCACCGCGCTCAGCGCGGTGCCGGTCATCGCGGTGGCCACGTTCGTCTTCCGCCGCCTCTCGCGCCGCTTCTTCCGCGCGGCCCGCACGCAAATTTCCGCGGTCAACGGCGAGTTCGCAGAACTCATCGGCGGCATCCGCGTCACGCAGATGTATAACGCCGAGGCCCGCGCGGAGGCAGCCTTTGCGCGCGCCTCGCTGCACTACCAGCGGCTGCGCATGCGCTCGGTCGGCCTGCTCGCCGCCTATTTCCCCGGAATGCAGGCCATCTCGCAGATTATGACAGCCGCGGTCGTCGGCGTGGGCGCGCACCGCGTGGCCGCCGGCGACTTGTCTGTCGGCGTGCTCGTCGCCTTCACCATGTACTTAAGCCAGCTCTACGGGCCGATCCAGCAGCTGGGCCAGATCTTCGACTCCTGGCAGCAGGCGACCGTGAGCTTCGAGCGGATCACCCAGCTTCTCGACGAGCGCACCACCGTCCCCGACCACGGCACCAACCCGGGTGCCGCCGAGGCCGCCCGTGGCGTGCTGGCGCTGGAGCGGGTGAGCTTTGGTTACGGTGGCGTCGAGAAGCATTCGCACCCGCGCCTCGTCATCGAGGACATGGACCTTGCCATCCAACCGGGCGAAACGGTCGCCCTGGTGGGGCCAACCGGCGCGGGCAAGTCCACCGTGGTCAAGCTGCTGGCGCGCTTCTACGACCCGACGGCGGGCCGGATTTCCGCCAGCGGCACCGACATCGCGGACTTCCCGCTGCCGAGCTGGCGGCGCGCGCTGGCGCAGGTGCCGCAGGAGTCCTACCTCTTCCCCGGCACCGTCGCCGACAACATCGCCTACGGCTGGGACGTCGGCGGCGACCGAGGCGCACGCGAAAAAGAAATCGAAGACGCCGTGCGCAGGCTTGGGGCCTTGGACGTGATCGCTGCGATCCCCGGCGGGTTTCACGCGCCCGTCGGTGAGCGCGGGCGGGGCTTAAGCTCCGGGCAGCGGCAAATCATCGCCCTGGCACGGGCCGAGATGCTGCGCCCGGACGTCGTGCTTCTCGACGAAGCCACCGCCACTCTCGACCCGGCGACCGAACACGCGGTGCTGGATGCCGCGGGGCGCGCGACGGCGGGGCGGACCTCGATCATCGTGGCGCACCGGTTGCTCACCGCAAAACGGGCCGACCGAGTCATCGTGATCGATGGAGGACGTATCATAGAGGCCGGGACACACGAAACCCTCGTGAAATCGGAAGGAAAATATGCCCAAATGTGGGCAATTAACCGAGATCGGGGGTAGGCAACAGTAGTGTCGTGGAAGAATGCAGTAGAGATTTAACGCTCTGCTAACCAAGAGAATTACAGTCTAGAAAACACTCGAGATCGTACCCGACAGAAAGAGGCGAGGACCTGCCGTGAGCAGCGATAACACGTTCGGCCAGAATGATTGGCTGGTTGACGAGATGTTCCAGCAGTACCAGGAGGACCCAAATTCCGTAGACGCGGAGTGGCGCAAATTCTTTGAAGCCAAGGGCAGCCCCCGTTCTGCACAAGGTGCAGGCACAGCTGGCAAGGCCGGCAAGGACACTGCCGCTTCCGCGCCGAAGACCAATGCAAAGGTCGCCGCCACCACTGGCGCGCCGAGCCAGGACGGCCGCGAAACCCAGGTCGACAGCGCCGCGAAGAAGGCGAAGGCCACCTCCAACAAGCAGACGTCTGCGCTGCCGAAGCCGAAGAAGTCGCCGCTCGACGGCATCAACGGCGTCACTGTGGAACCGGGTGAATACCAGCTCAAGGGCGCGTTCAAGGCGATCGCCAAGAACATGAACGAGTCGCTCGAGGTTCCCACCGCCACCACCGTGCGCGACATGCCGGTCAAGCTGATGTTTGAGAACCGCTCGCTGATCAACGACCACCTCAAGCGCACCCGCGGCGGGAAGATCTCCTTTACCCACATCATCGGCTACGCGATTGTCCAGGCCACCAAGCTGCACCCGGACATGAACAAGAACTACAAGGAGGATGGCAAGAAGTCCTTCGCTGTACAGCCGGAGCACGTCAACCTCGGTCTGGCCATTGACCTGCCGGGCAAGGACGGCTCCCGCTCCCTCGTTGTGGCCGCGATCAAGGAGACCGAGAAGCTCGCCTTCAACGAGTTCATTGACGCCTACGAAGACATTGTGAAGCGCGCCCGCGACGGCAAGCTGACCATGGACGACTTCTCCGGCGTGACCATCCAGCTGACCAACCCGGGCGGCATCGGCACCCGCCACTCCATCCCGCGCCTGACCAAGGGCCAGGGCACCATCATCGGCGTCGGCGCCATGGACTACCCGGCCGAGTTCGCCGGCGCGTCCGAGGACCGCCTCGCCGAGCTCGGCGTGGGCAAGCTGGTCACCCTGACCTCCACCTACGACCACCGCGTGATCCAGGGCGCGGAGTCCGGCGAGTTTTTGCGCGACATCTCCCAGCTGCTTATCGACGACAAGTTCTGGGACGAGATCTTCACCGCCCTCGACATCCCCTACTCCCCGATGCGCTGGGCACAGGACCTGCCGAACTCTGGTGTCAACAAGGACACCCGCGTCATGCAGCTCATCCAGGCGTACCGCTCCCGTGGCCACCTCATTGCGGATACCAACCCGCTGCGCTGGCACCAGCCGGGCCTGCCGGTACCGGACTCGCGTGACCTGCTGCTCGAGTCCCACGGCCTGACCATCTGGGACCTGGACCGCACCTTCCACGTCGGCGGTTTCGGTGGTAAGGAAACCATGACGCTGCGCGAGGTCATGTCGCGTCTGCGCGCCGCCTACACCCTGCACGTCGGCGCCGAGTTCACCCACGTGATGGACCGCGACGAGCGCGAGTGGCTCCGCGACCGCCTCGAGATCGGTATGCCGAAGCCGACGAGCGCGGAGCAGAAGTACATCCTGCAGAAGCTCAACGCCGCCGAGGCCTTCGAGAACTTCCTGCAGACCAAGTACCTGGGCCAGAAGCGCTTCTCGCTCGAGGGCGCAGAGACCCTCATCCCGCTCATGGACGCAGTGATCGACACCGCTGCGGGCCAGGGCCTCGACGAGGTCGTCATCGGCATGCCGCACCGCGGCCGCCTCAACGTCCTGTTCAACATCGTGGGTAAGCCGGTCGCTACCATCTTCAACGAGTTTGAGGGCAACGTGCAGTCCGCCCAGCAGGGCGGCTCCGGCGACGTGAAGTACCACCTCGGCTTCGAAGGCCAGCACATCCAGATGTTCGGCGACGGCGAGATCAAGGTCTCCCTGGCCGCCAACCCCTCCCACCTCGAGGCCGTCGACCCGGTCCTGGTGGGTATGGCTCGCGCCAAGGCGGACCTGCTCAAGGAAGCCGGCGTCCGCGAGGACAACCCGGTCGTGCCGATCATGCTGCACGGCGACGCCTCCTTCGCTGGCCTCGGCGTGGTCCAGGAGACCCTGAACCTGTCCCGCCTGCCGGGCTACTCCGTCGGCGGCACCGTCCACATCGTGGTGAACAACCAGATCGGCTTCACCACCACCCCGGACTCCGGCCGCTCCTCCTACTACGCCACCGACCTGGCCAAGGGCTTCGACTGCCCGGTCTTCCACGTCAACGGCGACGACCCGGAGGCTGCCGCATGGGTGGCACAGCTGGCCACCGAGTACCGCCGCGAGTTCGGCAAGGACGTCTTCATCGACCTCATCTGCTACCGCCTGCGCGGTCACAACGAAGCCGACGACCCGACGGTAACCCAGCCGGTGATGTACGACCGCATCCACAGCCACGATTCGGTGCGTACCCGCTATACCAAGGACCTCATCGGCCGCGGCGACATCACCGCCGAGGACGCAGAGAAGGCCGCACAGGACTTCCACGACCAGCTGGACTCCGTGTTCACCGACGTGAAGGAGAGCGAGGGCAAGCCGAGCGAGCAGACCGGTATCACCGACTCGCAGGAGCTCACGCGCGGCCTGGATACGTCGATTAGCGAGGACACGTTTAAGCGCCTCGCCGAAGCCTTCCAGAACCTGCCGGAGGACTTTGCTGCGAACAAGCGCCTGAAGTCCGTGATGAAGAAGCGCGGTGGCTCGTTTACCGACGGCGACATCGACTGGGGCTGGGGCGAACTGCTCGCCTTCGGCTCCCTGGCCGAGGCAGGCAAGTTCGTCCGCCTCGCCGGCGAGGACTCCCAGCGCGGCACCTTCACCCAGCGCCACGCGGTCCTGTACAACCCGGATAACGGCGAAGCCTACAACCCGCTCGATCACAACGCGATCGAGGCCGGCAACGGCGGCCGCTTCGAGGTCTTCAACTCCGCGCTCACCGAGTTCGCGGGCATGGGCTTTGAGTACGGCTACACCCTGGGCAACAAGGACGCCATGGTGGCCTGGGAGGCACAGTTCGGTGACTTTGCCAACGGTGCGCAGACCATCATCGACGAGTACGTTTCCTCCGGCGAGACCAAGTGGGGCGAGCTGTCGTCGCTGACGCTGCTGCTCCCCCACGGCTACGAGGGCCAGGGCCCGGACCACTCCTCGGCACGTATCGAGCGCTACCTGCAGCTCGTCGCAGAGGGCTCCATGACCGTCGCCCAGCCGTCCACCCCGGCGAACCACTTCCACCTGCTGCGCCGCCAGGCGCTCGGCGAGATGAAGCGTCCGCTGGTGGTCTTCAGCCCGAAGTCCATGCTGCGCAACAAGGCAGCCGTATCCCAGCCGGCCGACTTCATCGAGGTGGACCGCTTCCAGTCCGTCATCGACGACCCGAAGTTCGTCGAGCGCGGCAACAAGAAGATCGCCGACACTGACAAGGTCACCACGATCATGCTGTGCTCCGGCAAGATCTACTGGGACCTGGAGAAGAAGCGTGAGAAGGACGGCCGCGACGACGTGGCAATCATCCGCGTCGAGATGCTCCACCCGATCCCCTTCAACCGCCTGCGCGACGCGTTTGCGAACTACCCGAACGCAAAGCAGATTCGCTGGGTGCAGGACGAGCCGGCCAACCAGGGCGCATGGCCGTTCTACAACGAGCACCTGCGCAACCTGATCCCGGACATGCCGGAGATGGTCCGCGTCTCCCGCCGCTCCCAGTCCACCACCGCTACCGGTGTGGCAAAGGTGCACCAGCAGGAGGAGAAGGCGCTGCTCGAGGAAGCCTTCGAAAAGTAGGCGAAAAGTAGGCGAGCAAAACGCCCACGAAAAACCGGCCCCGGGAACTCTTCGATTCCCGGGGCCGGTCCTCTTTTCTTCGCGCGCCGCCGAAGTCTTAGACCGGTGCCTCCGCCCCTTCCGCATCGCTGTCATTCTGCGACCGCGGATTGTCGGGGTTGATGCCGGCGTACTCCATGAGCCATTCCTTGGTCACGTCACGCACACCTTCGCCATTATCGACGCGTTCGGCCATCTCCGCGATATCGTCGGTGGCCATCACGCGGGTAATGAAGTTCAGGCGCTTGATTTCGCGGCGGCTCAGTTTGCCCTCTTTCAACAGGGGCACGAGGTTCTGCGGCAGGCCGACCTCCGCCGCCTCACTGTCCGCACACCCCTGGGCTGGCGAAGGGTCGACCGTACGGATGTCGTGCGGGAAGGTCGCCACAAGCGACGCGTAGACCTCATCAGCCCGCTGCGCATTCGGGGCGGTGGCAGCTTCCTCTTCCTCACCGATGTACGTCTTAGCCGTGGCGCGGTCGAAGTCGTACAGCAGTTTGCCAGTACAGCTGACCACGAGGTCGATTTCGCCCTCGCGCAGCGCGTCCAAGGCGCTGCTCTGCTCGAAGCTGGTGTTCGCCGCCATCCCGACGGGGCGTCCGTAGGCGGCGAACACCTGGCTGTAGATCTCGCCGACGACCAATTGCTCCGCGTCCTCCGGGTTCACGCCGATGGCGAGCGTTTCCTCGCCGTCATTTTGGAGCACGCCAAAGGTGGCGAACTTCTCGCTGGCTGCGCAGCCGGTGAGGCTCAGCGCACCCGCCACTGTCACCAGCATCGCCGTCGTTCGGCGCAGCGCCTCACGCATCGCGGCACACCTTCCTTTCCGCCTTGGGTTGCCTGTCTTAGTTTAGAGTCCGCGCTCCTCCGGCTGGGCATTCGGATCCGCCGGGTGGGCAGCGATCATGTCTCGCGCACGCATCGCCACGTCCTGCTCGGCGAGCACGTCGTAGCGGCCAGCCACGATGTTGGTCGCCGAGGAGAAATCACGCTTGCCCCCGGTAAACCCGTAGGCCGCTGCCGCAGAAATCAGCCCAAAGATCGCACCGATGAGCAGCGACATGAACAGAATCGACCAGGTCGCCTCGCCGGGAGAAAAGACCCCGAGCAGCA
This sequence comes from Corynebacterium sp. p3-SID1056, assembly GCF_025152525.1. Taxonomy (GTDB): domain Bacteria; phylum Actinomycetota; class Actinomycetes; order Mycobacteriales; family Mycobacteriaceae; genus Corynebacterium. The sequence continues at coordinate 37,849 of NZ_JALXXL010000014.1, read as the reverse complement.
GGCCGATAAACAGACCGAACCACATCCCGGACAGCGCCCCGCCGCCGAGGACGCGCGGCCACGTCAACCGCCCAGTGATCTTCTCCACCTGCATGAGGTCGACGCCGACGATGGTGAGTTTTTCCACGGGAAACTCCGCATCCGACAGCGCATCGACGGCGCTTTGGGCCTCCGCGTACGTGCGGAAACTTCCGACTGGCCAGCCGGTAGGGATTTCACGGGTCGGCAGCTGGCGGGGATTCGGCGTTGCCATGCGTCACGCTCACTTTCTACGGGGTGTTGCCCGTGCGTTGCGACAAATCAGGTGGGTGCAAAACCCTCATTGTACTGCGCGCAAGGCTGCAATGGGGCAAGGTGGGTTCTTCGCCACGCACAACTTATACTTGGGGCTGTTATGACTGCTTCTTCTCCGATTACAGAAACCGCTGTCTACGAGGCGCTCGCGCGCGTCGAAGACCCGGAAATTGGCAAACCAATTACCGAGCTCGGCATGGTTGAGTCCGTGGCTATTGACGGTGCCGACGTCGCCGTCGGGGTCTACCTCACCATCGCCGGCTGCCCCATGCGGGACACTATCGAGTCCAACACGCGCGCGGTGCTCGAGGAGCTCGACGGCGTCGGCCGCGTCGATGTCACCCTGCACACGATGAGCGACGAACAGCGCCGCGAGCTCGCCCAAAAGCTGCGTGGCGAGCAAACTGGCCCGGTGATCCCCTTCGCTGACCCGGACACGCGCACCCGCGTCTTTGCCGTCGCCTCGGGTAAAGGCGGCGTCGGTAAGAGCTCGATGACGGTCAACCTGGCTACCGCGCTCGCGGCGCAGGGGCTGTCCGTGGGCATTGTCGACGCCGACATCTACGGCCACTCCATCCCCGGGCTCATGGGCTCGCAGGACCAGGGGCCGACCGTGGTCGACGAGATGCTCATGCCGCCGATCGCCCACAACGTGCGCCACATTTCCGTCGGTCAGTTCGTCGAGGGCAACGCCCCGATCGTGTGGCGCGGGCCGATGCTCACCCGCGCGATCCAGCAGTTCCTCGCCGACGTGTACTGGGGCGACCTCGACGTGCTCTTTATGGACCTGCCCCCGGGCACCGGCGACGTGGCGATTACCGTTGCGCAGCTCGTGCCCAACGCGGAGCTGCTCATCGTGACTACCCCGCAGGCCGCGGCCGCGGAAGTCGCCGAGCGCGCGGGCACCATCTCTCAGCAGACGAACCAGCCAATCGCCGGCGTCATCGAAAATATGGCGGGCATGGTCATGCCGGACGGCTCCACCATGCACATTTTCGGCGAGGGCGGCGGTGAGCACGTCGCCGAGCGGCTCACCGCACTCACCGACGACGAGGTCCCGCTCCTCGGCTCCATCCCCCTGGACCCGAAGCTGCGGGAAAATGGCGACGAAGGAACGCCGGTCGTGCTTTCGCAGCCGGACTCCCCCGCCGCACGCGCCATCGCGGACGTCGCCGCCAAGCTCAAGGTGCGCCGCGACTCCCTTGCAGGTAAGAGCCTCAACCCGCAGGTGAAGTAACTCCGCGCGCTAGGTGATGTCGGCCCAGGAGAACCCTCCTCCGGCGGCCGGCGGTTCCTGCTTGCGTGAGCCGTCGGGGTTGCGCTTCACCGGCGGCTTCGGAGTCCGGGCCTGTGGGCTCTCGTTGAGCGCGGTGCGCGGGTCGATGTCGTCGAAGGGGTGCTCGTCGCCGTCGAAAAGCATCTGCGAAATCGCGCGCTTCGGCCCCATGGCGGCGTATTTGGACACCGTCTCCATGGGCTGCCGGAACTCCTCGAACTCACCGAGCTCGCCGTTGAGCTCAGCTTTCGCATTGGTGATGGCCTTGCGCGCCGCATAAATCGCCGCCCGGACGTCTTCCAGCACGCCCGGCAGGCGCTCGGGGCCGATGATAATCAGGCCCAAGACAATGATGAAGAAGATCTCGCCCCAACCGATGTTGGAAAACACTGCCTTACTCCTTCTCCCCGCGCCGCGTTAGGGTGCGAAACACCGTTTCCATCTTATCCAGCACCCCACTCTGTGCCGCCGCGGCCTGCCCATCGCGAGCCTCGCTCTCCCTCGCGTCCTCGTGACGCAACTGCGTGAGCCGCTCCACCAGGGATGGCGGCGCGTGCAACTCCTCGTCGTTGCAACCGCGTACGCGTTGCGCGGTGCGGCGCTGTGCAAGCACCTCGGCCCAGCACTCCGGGCACTGCGCGAGGTGCACGCGTGCTCTGCGCATCGCGGTGTTGCTCAGCTCGCCGTCGGTAAACGCGGCAACCGCCTCCGGGCTGAGGTGCTCGGTGGAAGAAAAGCGTTTGTGCACCGTTGCCCGCACTCCTCTCGTGCCCAAAGGGATCCTTATCGACGGCACCAGCTTACGCGCCGAACTGACCACGCTGCTAGCGCGTCCGGATGAGCTCGTGGGCTGCGTCGTCGTGCTTTGCCTGGCGCTGAAGCGATTCCCGCAGCTGCATCCGGCCGCGGTGAATGCGCGAGCGCACCGTCCCCATCTTCACGCCCAGCGTGTCGGCGATCTCCTCATAGGTCATCCCCACGACGTCACACAGGACCACCGCGACGCGAAAATCTGGGCTCAGCTCGTCGAGCGCGTGCTGCAACGCCGGGTCGAGGTTCGACACCGTGTAGGCCTGCTCGGGCGTCATGTCGGTGCCGGGGACGCGCTCGTAATCCTCGGGCAGCGCCTCCATCCTGATGGTGGCGCGGTGGCGCACCATATCCAAAAAGAGGTTGGTGGTGATGCGGTGCAGCCAGCCTTCGAAGGTGCCCGGCTTGTAATGCTTGAGGCTGCGGAACACACGCATGAATGTCTCTTGGGTCAGGTCTTCCGCGTCGTGCTGGTTGCCCGAGAGCCGGTACGCCAGGCGGTACACGCTGTCCGCGTGTTCCTCAACCAGTTCCGACCAGCTCGGCATCCCAGCCAATCCTGCATCAAAGGCCGCCGTGCCAGAGGTTTTTGGCACGTCCGATTCCTGGTGGGCGGCGGCGGGCTGGCGTGTGAGGTCGGAAGAAGTCACCAATCCATTGTGGCAGATTCGCCTAGGCCACGGCAAGCAGATAGCCGGGCCTTTTCGTGGGTACACCCTGCCGCCGCCTGCGCGGCCCGGCTATGATGTGCGGTGTGAGTGAGACAGCTTTTTCCCAAATGATCGCCTATGCCAACAAGCGCGCCGCAGCCGACGCGCTCGCACCGGAACCTTTCGCCGAGGGCCTGCGCTTCGCGCGCACCGAGGCGGAAGAAAACGGCGTGGCAGCCCCCTCCGCGACCGTCTGTGCGCTGCTCACCAGCTTCGCTGCGACCGGTTCGCGCGATGGCGTCCCGCACGGCGCGGTGGCGGTGACCCCGGCGGCAGGCGTGGTGGGGCTGAGCATGCTCCGTGGTTTGCCGGACAAGGCGACGCTCACGTGCATCGAACCGGAGGCCGCGTTGCAGTCCGGTACCAAACAAGCGCTGCGCGCCGGTGGGTATTCGGCGTCCCGCGTGCGCTTCCTCACCGCGCGCCCACTCGACGTGATGGGCAGGCTGGCCAAGAGCGCCTACCAGCTTATCTACGCGGATGTCGCGCCAGTAGAGCTCGAACCAATGATCCGCGCCGCGTGGCCACTGCTCGCCCCCGGCGGCACGCTGATGCTCGCCGGCTCGCTGCTCGATGGCACGCTTGCCGACGCCACCCGTCGCGACCGCGAAACCGCAGCCGCGCGCGAGGCGGACGACTACGTGGGTGACTTCGCCGCCGAGCACAACGGCGTGGTCACGCGCCTGCCCCTCGATGGGGGCTTGACGCTGTTGACGAAGCGCTAGATCACTTCGTTCTTGCCCACGACTACGACGCCGTTGTCGGAGACGCGGAAGCGTTCGCTGTCGCGCTGCTTGTCCACGCCGATCAGCTCCCCGTCGGAGACGTAGACGTTCTTGTCCAAGATGCAGTGGCGCACGACCGCGCCCTTGCCAACTCGCACGCCAGGCAGAAGCACGGAGCCTTCGACAGTGGCGCCCTCTTCTACTCGCACGTCGGTGGAGAGCACGGAGTTGCGCACGGTGGCACCGGAGACAATGGAGCCGGAGGCCACGATGGACTCCTGCGCGATGCCGCCCATGACAAACTTGGCCGGCGGCAGGTTGCCGTCCTCCGTGGAGTGGATCGGCCAGGAGCTGTTGTAGAGGTTGAACACCGGGTGCGAGGAGATGAGGTCCATGTGCGCCTCGTAGAAGGAGTCGATGGTACCGACGTCGCGCCAGTAGCCCTTGTCGCGCTCAGTGGCGCCAGGCACGTGGTTTTCAGAGAAGTCGTACACATTCGCCTCGCCCTTGTTGACGAAGTACGGGATGATGTCGCCGCCCATGTCGTGCGCAGAATCCTCGTTCTGCTCGTCCTCCAACAGCGCTTGGACAAGCGCCTCGGTGGAAAAGACGTAGTTGCCCATGGAGGCGAAGGTCATCTCCGGGTCGTCCGGGGTCCCCGGCGGGTCGGCCGGCTTTTCCAAAAACTCGGTAATCGTGCCGTCCGGGTCCGACTGGATGCAGCCGAAGGCGGTCGCCTCGGCACGCGGCACGCGGATCCCGGCGACGGTTGCCGCCTTGCCGGACTTGATGTGGTCTTCGACCATCTGCGAGGGATCCATGCGGTAGACGTGGTCCGCGCCGAAGACCAGGACGTAATCCGGCTTGTCGTCGTAGATCAGGTTCAACGACTGCACGATCGCGTCGGCCGAACCGTTGTACCAACGCTTGCCGCGGCGCTGCTGGGCAGGCACGGAAGCAATGTACTGCGGCGTCGGCCCGGAGACATTCCACGCGGTGGCCACGTGGCGGTCAAGGGAGTGCGACTTGTACTGCGTCAGCACGGCAATGCGCATGTACCCCGCGTTGACCAGGTTGGACAGTACAAAATCGATCAGTCGGTAGTTGCCGCCGAAAGGCACGGCGGGTTTCGCGCGGTCGGCAGTCAGCGGGAACAGTCGCTTCCCTTCGCCGCCCGCAAGGACAATGGCTAGAACTCTTGGCTGGCTTCTCACACTTCTCAAGCGTATTGAAAATGCCCGAACCGTGCAGTGGTTCTCCCGGCCATGTGGACTTTTTCACCACTTCGGGGTTAGTCGCCCAGGTTCGGTGCAGCATTTCAGAATCGTCACTATCCTCGGGGCATATGAGAGTCGGAATGATGACCAGAGAGTATCCGCCGGAGGTCTACGGTGGTGCCGGCGTCCACGTCACTGAGTTAACGAGGTTCATGCGCAAGCTTGTCGACGTCGACGTGCACTGCATGGGTGCACCGCGCGACATGGACGGCGTCTTCGTGCACGGAGTCGACCCCGAGTTGGAAAACGCCAACGGCGCAATCAAGACACTGTCGACTGGGCTGCGCATGGCCAACGCCGCTGCCGGCTTGGATGTCGTGCACTCCCACACTTGGTACGCGGGCCTCGGTGGGCACCTTGCCGGGCAGCTGCACGAGATCCCGCACGTGGTGACCGCGCACTCGCTCGAGCCGGATCGGCCGTGGAAGCGTGAGCAGCTCGGCGGCGGGTACAACGTCTCTTCCTGGAGCGAGAAGAACGCCATGGAGTACGCGGATGCTGTCATCGCTGTGTCCTCGGGTATGAAGGACGCGATTCTGCGCGCGTACCCGCGCATCGAGCCGGACAAGGTGCACGTGGTACTCAACGGGATCGACCCGGAGCACTGGTACCCGTGCGAGACTCCCATCCTCGAGGAGCTCGGGGTGGATCCGAACAAGCCGATCGCCGCCTTCGTCGGCCGCATCACGCGCCAGAAGGGCGTGCCCCACCTGCTCAAGGCAGCCCAGCACTTTGACCAGGACATTCAGCTCATCCTCTGCGCCGGTGCCCCGGATACTCCCGAGATCGCGGCGGAGACGGAGGCGTTGGTGGACAAGCTGAGCGCAGAGCGCGAAGGCATCTTCTGGGTCAAGGACATGCTGCCGGCAGAGAAGATCCGCGAGGTCTATGCTGCCGCCGACGTGTTCGTCTGCCCCTCCATCTACGAGCCACTGGGTATCGTCAACCTGGAGGCGATGGCCTGCGAGACCGCCGTGGTGGCCTCCCGCGTGGGCGGCATCCCGGAGGTGGTCGTCGACGGCGAGACCGGGGTGTTGGTCGACTACGCAGAAGACGACCCAGCAACCTTCGAACGAGACCTCGCCGAAGCCGTGAACAAGGTCGCGGGTGATACCGCACTGTCCCAGCGCATGGGGGCGGCGGGGCTTGCCCGCGCTCGTGAGAAATTCTCTTGGGCTACCATCGCGCAGGAAACCGTGGACGTGTACAAGACGCTGCTGTAGCGAGCAACGTACATCGTCGATTAGATCCGTGAGGAACTTACACTAAGAATGAGCGTTTACAGACCTGAACTGCACGTCACCGCAGAAACCGGCATCCTCGAAGGGCCCGCGGGCGTGATCCGCGCCGGCGACAGGGACAACCGCGAGTGGCACATGTTCTACCAGTACAAGCTCGAGCCAGATGCGGCGAGCGCGTGGGGCCACGAGGTAAGCGAGGACGACCCGTTTAGCTGGTTCGAGTGCAACGACGCGGTCGTCCCGGTAGGCGGCGAGCTCAACGTGCGCGCTGGTTCTGTCGTTGCCTCCGAGGATTCCGGTGTCGGCGCGGCAGGAACCGAGGCGATCGACCTCTACTTCACCTCCAACACGGCTGCGGGCAACACCATCCAGCGCGCGCACGCTGACGATCTCGGGGCGCTCTCCGAAGACCTCGACGAGGCCGAGGACGGCAGGCTACTGCCAGCCGCAAGCATCAAACGCCTCGGCACCGTAGTCCAAGATGACGAGGAGTTTACGAGCTTCCGCTCTCCGTGCGTCATGCGTGATTGGCGCGAGTGCGCCGACCTCGGCGCGACCCACGTCGGCTGGATCATGCTTGCGGTCACCGGCCCTACCGAGGAGCCTCAGCCGGTGGTACTTTCCTCCTCCGACGGGCAATCGTGGCAGGTGGAGGGCGCGCTGACCTTCGAGGGCGAGTCCGGCCTCGACGCAGGAAGCCGGCTGGTCGCCCCGCGTCTGACCCGCTTGCGCGACGAAGTGGATAACGCCATCTACGATGTCCTCTTCCTCACCATCGAGGGCGACGACCGCGATACTGCGGTCTACCTCGTCGGCACGCTAGAAGGCAACGTGTTCAACGTGACGACCCCGGCGGCGCCGCTGGACTACGGCCACGACTTCACCCGGCCGCGCAACTCCACCTACACCCTGGAGCCCTCCAACGCGCAGGACCGTTTCGAGCGCACCTACTTCTTCGGGTTCATGGCGAAGGCGGGACGCAATATCGACCCCACCACGGAGCCGAACTGGGAGTCGGAGGGCTGGGCACAGGCACTGACCCTGCCGCGCCGCGCCACGCTGCAGCACGGCGTGCTCTACCAGGTGCCCGCCCCCGGCCTGCCGGAAGCGGTGCAGTCTTCTCGCCACGCGCTGATGTGGACCGGGCTGTGCGATATCCCGGTCGGCTCAACGGTGGTGGCCGACGTGCTCGATGGCAACGGGGACCCTGTCGCGGTGATCACCCACAACGGCGAAACGCTCACCGTGGATCGCCTGGACGGAGATCCGGTCGAGGCCAAGGTGAACGAAGACGACGAAGACAACATCACCATCATCGTCGACGGCTCCACCCTCGAGGTCTTCGCCGGCGGCGGCAGCGTGGTGACCGCTTCGCGCATCTGGTCCGCAAACGGCTACACCGGTATCCGCTCGCGCGCCACGGGCGAGGCGGAGATCTTCAACGAGTGGCGCCGCGGCTTCCCGAGCGCCCGCTAGGCCTTACGCAGGCGGACCAGCTGCCCGCGTGCGGAAACCTCTAAGCGCTCGGGCAAGGTAGCCACGCGCTCTTGGAGCACCGCGGCCTCGATGTGGCGCGCCGAAGGGCTCATGCCCACCTGCGCTGCAATCGCGTCGCGCTCAAGGCACATCGGGAACTCGATCAGCTGTGGGTCGGCGGCCAGCTCGAGGTGGCCGTCCGCCTGTTCCAGCATCCGCTCTAACTTGCCGGCCTCGACGCCAAGGATGCCGAGCGGCTCGCGCAGCTCGTCCAAATGTCCCTGGTGGGCCAGCAGGACGACCACTTCCCCGCCTGGGGCGAGGACGCGGGCGAACTCTTTCGGGTTGCGGGGCGCGAAGACGTCGGTAATCGCGTGGATGCTCTCGTCGCGCACCGGCAAGCCGGCCCAGACATCCGCGACAATCGCGCCGACGCGCGAGTGCGACTTGGCCAGGTGCTTCGCCGCCGGAACGGAGATGTCCAAGCCCACGCCGCGCGCTCCGACAACGCTGTCGAGCGTGTGCGACAAGTAGTAGCCGGTACCCGCGCCGACCTCAAGGACGGTGGGCTCCGACGCCAGCGGGGCGCTGTGCTCGAGCACGTCCTGCACGTGCTCGGTCACTGCCTCAACGAAGGGAGCGAAGTGTCCCTGGGAGAGAAACGCCTCGCGGGAATTGACCATCTCGAGTGAATCGCCCTCGTGGTTTAAGCCCTTACCACTGGTAAGGGTGACGTAGCCTTGCTTGGCCACGTCATAAGAATGCCCCGTGTCCGAGACGAGGCGCCGAAAGTCGTCCTCGCCGCGTAACGGGGAAAGGTCTACTGGGTCCGCGAGCACGTCCACGATGTCTTTGAGCATGTGGAGATTCTACCGCACATAGCGGACACCCCAGCGGTTGTAGGGTGGCGGGCGGTTTATTCGCCCGCTGCCTCGGTGAGCAGAGCACCGAGCTCGGCAGCTTCTTCCTTGCTCATCTCCACAACGAGGCGCCCGCCGCCGTCGGATGGAATGCGCATCACAATCTTGCGGCTCTCTTCTACAGCTTCCATCGGACCGCTACCAGTGCGCGGCTTCATTGCTGCCATGCGTATTCTCTCCTTCAGATTCAACAGTGTATGAAGTTCATGATACGCGCTTTTCGCCGGGCATAGCGTGATCCTGCAGCATACCCGCAGGTAACTATGCGCGATCCTCAGGTTTCGCGTCGGTGTTCGCGGGTGTGAACCCGCCGGTAAGCGGCGCGGTCTCATCGAGCGTCACGCCTTCGGTCAACGAGTGGGTCTGCACCTGCTGGGGGTTGCGTGTGGCCGCGCCGGTTGCCTCCTGGCCAGTCAGCTGCGCGATGAGCGCGTCGACTTGATCCATTCGGTAGCCGCGGTGGACGACTTCCAGCTGGATTTCGCCAAAATTGCCGTCCTCGACTGCGCGGCGGTTCGCCTCCTTGACGTCTTCGGTCTCCGGCAGCGGGGCGAGCGCCTCACCGCGGCCGAAAAGTTTCGCCGACAGCCACATTCCCAACACGAAGAACGCGGCCAGGCAAAGAATCAGCAGAATCCAAGAGAGCATGGCCGTTATTCTATCGTCTCGTTCCACGCTTGCCGCTGTGGCACCTCCGAATTGCCCACCCCGGCGCGCTGCAGGATCGTCGCCGCGACGACCTCCGCCATGGGGGCCAGCTGTGCCAGCGGCCGGTTGCGGTGTCGGCGCGCACTTAAGTGGGCTTCGCTGATTGACGTCGGCCCGTGGAGGGATGCGACGTCGATAAGCAAGCCCACCTCGACGCCGTACCCTGCGACAAAAGGCACACCGAGTGCCGTGGAGCGGCGAATCGCGTACTCGCCGGCCAGCGGTTGGGAGATGTGGTTCAGCTGCGGGAAGAGCATGCGTAGCAGGGGTTTTGCGGTGAGCTCGGTGACGCGGCCGCCGCCCGGTCCCCCGTTGAGTTCGCGTCGATAGGCGGCTTTGATCAGGTGGATGTTGGGGTCGGCAAAAGGCGCGGCGAGCGCGTCGACCCACTCGGGCTGCACTGAGGTAACGTCCGCGTCGATAAAGACCACGACATCGCCGCGGGCGGCGCGCACCCCGCGCCACAGCGCCTCGCCTTTGCCCGGGCGGGTAGGCTGCGAGCTGACCTCGCGCCAGTTGCACACCCGCGCTCCGGCTGCGGCGGCGTGTTTCGCGGTGGCATCGGTGGAGTCCGAATCGATGACGAGTACCTCGCCGGCCTGGGACACGCACCTGCTGCGCAGGCAGGCCTCGACGACGCCGCCCACGGTGGCTTCCTCGTTGAGCGCAGGGATGACCACGCTGACTTTGAGTGCGCTCACGCAAGCCCCCGCACCGTGGCAAGCGGCGGAACCGTGCCTTCGATGGCCGCGGTCATGCGCAGTACATCGACGGTCTCCGCCACGTTGTGGACGCGAAACGCCGCCACTCCGCGCGCCGCTGCCCACGCGGTTGCGGCCAGGGTGCCCGCGACCCGCTGCGCGGGCTCGGCGCGGCCGACGGTCTCGCCCACGAAGTCCTTGTTCGACAGCGCCATGAGCACCGGCCAGCCGGTCGCCACGAGCTCATCGATGCGGCGCAGGATTTCCAGGCCGTGGAAGGTGTTTTTCCCAAAGTCGTGGGTGGGATCGATAAAGACACGCGAGGCCGGCACCCCGCAGTCCACGGCGCGCTCGGCCAACCCGGTGGTTTCCCGGATCACGTCGGCGACGACGTCATCAAAATGCACGCGGTGCGGGCGGGTGCGCGGCACGACACCGCCGGTGTGCGAGCACACGTAGCCCACGCCGTGGGCACCCGCGACCTGAACCAACTCGGGATCCCACCCGGCCCACGTGTCGTTGATCAGGTCTGCGCCGGCTTGAATCGCGGCTTCGGCCACGCTCGCGCGCCAGGTGTCCACGCTGATGGAGACGTCCGCGTGCCTGGCCCGCACCTCGGCGATCAGCGGGACGACGCGGTCGATTTCTTCCTGCGCGTCGACGTCGTCGCCGGGGCCCGCCTTCACTCCGCCGACATCCACGATGCTCGCTCCCGCTGCGATCACGGCGTCCGCCCGCTCGGCCGCCTTCTCAATGGCGAAGGTCGCGCCCTTGTCGTAGAAAGAATCAGGCGTGCGGTTGACTATCGCCATCACCTGGGCGAGAGAGGCGGAACTACTGCTGGGCATGCGGGTCCTGCGCTGGGTGCTGCGCGCCGAGGCGCTCGTCCGTCATGACCTTGTGCTTCTCCACAATGTGCGCAACCGCTTCTTCCACTGAGTCGGTGACCAGGAACAGTTTTTCGTCGCCAGGCGAGATCAGCCCGCGCGCAAGCTGCTGGTCCACGATCCACTCCACCAGCCCGGACCAGAACTCGGTGCCAATGAGCACGATCGGGAAGTTGGTGACCTTGCCCGTCTGCACCATGCACAGCACCTCGAAGACTTCGTCCATCGTGCCGAAGCCGCCGGGCAGCGCGATGAAGGCCTGCGAGTACTTCAAAAACATGGTCTTGCGCGCGAAGAAGTAGCGGAAGTTCAGTCCCAGGTCCACCCAGTCGTTCAGACCTTGTTCAAAGGGCAGCTCGATGCCCAAGCCCACGGAGACCCCGTCGGCGTTGTGTGCGCCGCGGTTCGGCCCCTCCATCAGGCCGGGCCCACCGCCGGTAATCACGGCGTAGCCGGCCTCCGCCAGCGCCTTGCCCACCTCGTAGGACTGCTGGTACTCGGGGGTGTCCTCGCCAAGCCGGGCTGAGCCAAAGACGGTCACTGCCTTCGGCAGCTCGCTCAGCGCGTCGAAGCCGGCGACAAATTCGGACTGGATCCGCATGACCCGCCACGGGTCCGCGTGCTTCCAATCGTGGTCAGTGGAACCGAGCGACTCCAGCAGGCGCCGGTCGTGGGTGGAGGCCTGCTGCGCGTCGTCGCTGCGCAGCATCATGGGGCCGCGCAGCTTGCGGTTGCGGTCTGGGCGTGGAGTAGTCAACGGTGCCATGTCAGTGCTGTGCCTTCTCGGTGTTCGTGCTTGCTTACTTCAAGGTGTGTGTCGACGCCTACGAGTCAGTCCGCGACAGCAAGGTAGTCCATCAGCTGCGCGGCCACCTCGCGGATCTGGCCGACCGGGCACTGCTCATCCTTCTTGTGCGCGTACCCGGGGTCGCCGGGGCCGAAGTTCACGGCCGGAACACCCAGGTTAGAGAACCTGGACACATCCGTCCATCCGAATTTCGCGCGGAAATTCCCGCCGACAGCCTTGACCAGGTTGGCAGCGACAGGGTCGTCGAGGCCCGGCAGGGCACCCGGCGCGACATCGTCGTACGTCAGCGTGAGCCCCTCCTCCAGCGAGAGCGCTTCCTCCAGGTGCGCCTTCGCATCCTTGACAGAGCGGTCGGGCGCGTAGCGGAAGTTGATCACCAGCCGCGCTGCATCAGGAATGGTGTTGGTGGCCACGAAGCCTTCCATCCCCACCACGTTGAGGCCCTCCCGGTACTCGCAGCCCGCGATCGTGACGCTGCGCGGCGAGTAGGCGGCAACGCGGCCAAGCACACCGGCCAGGTCGTGGGCGGCGTTGTGACCTAGCCAGGAGCGGGCGGAGTGCGCGCGCGTGCCATGCGCGTCGACAAAGACACGGATGGTGCCCTGGCAGCCCGCCTCGATGATGCCGCCGGAGGGCTCCCCGAGCAGCGCGATATCGCCGGCGAGCAGCTCCGGGTGGTCGCGTTCCAAGTGGTAGAGGCCGTTGTATTCCTGGGCGACTTCCTCGCCCTCGTAGGCAATCAGCGTGAGATCGAAGGCTGCCGGGCCCTCCGCGCCCTGGCTGGCCAGGCGCGCAAACGCGCCGAGGTAGCAGGCCATGCCGCTTTTCATGTCCACCGCCCCGCAGCCGAAGAGCGTCTCGCCTTCCATATGGTGCGGCGTGTTCTCCGCCAGCGGCACGGTGTCGATGTGACCGGCGAGCACGACGCGCTGCTCGCGCCCGAAGTGTGTGCGCGCCACCACGGTGTGGCCGAAGCGCTGGACCTCGACTCCCTCAAGCTCGTTGAGCGCTGCCTCGACGGCGTCGGCGATGTCCCCCTCGTGGTGCGAGGGCGACTCGATGTCGATGAGTGCGGCGGTGAGTTCTACTGGGTCTGCGAAAAGGTTGAGCGTAGTCACACCGTTCATACTACGGGCGCGGCTGCCTTAAGATGGGCTGTATGCCCATTGGAGCCGAAGCAACCGGAATCGCCAACATCGCCATGGATGGCACGGTCTTGGATACCTGGTACCCAAACCCCGCGCTTATCGACGTCGCCTCGCCGGACCCCGCCCCCACCGCCCGCAGCGAACGCGTCGGGGCGCATAAGCTTTCCGACCGCTTCTTAAACTTGGTCGGCCTCGACCGCGACCGCCTCGTCGAGCAGGTGCCCATCCACACCTACATCCCGGACCTCGCCCAACCGCCGGCAGACGCCCACGACGTCTACCTGCGTCTGCACCTGCTCTCCCACCGCCTGGTCAAGCCGCTCGAAATCAACATGGACCACTGCCTCGAACACCTCGTGCCCGTGGTGTGGACGAATAAGGGGCCGTGCTTAAGCGACAACTTCGAGTTCGTGCGCACGAACCTGCGCTCCCGCGGCACGATCCACGTCTGGGGCATCGAGCGCCTGCCGCGCATGGTGGATTACGTCGTTCCCTCCGGGGTGTCCATCGCCCAGGCAGAGCGCGTACGGCTGGGCGCCTACCTCGCGCCGGGCACGTCAGTGCTGCGCGAGGGCTACGTCTCCTACAACGCCGGCACGCTCGGACCCGCCCGAATTGAGGGCCGGTTGTCCTCGGCGGTGGTGGTCGACGAAGGCTCGGATATCGCTGTCTCGGCCGTGCTCATGGCCGCGCATTCGAGCGATCGGGACCGGGTGCCAATGCGGGTGGGCAAGCACTGCACGCTGCATCCTTCTTCCGGCCTCTTCGGCGTGGAATTGGGCGACAACTGCACCGTCGGCGTCAACGTCATGTTGGAAAGCGAGTCCGTGGTCTATGACGCGCGGGTCGACCGCGAGATCCCGGCCCGCGAGATTTCCGGCCAGAGCAATCTCTCCATCCGCCGCGAGGCGTTTTCCAATTGCCCCGTCGTGCGCGAACACCACGGCGTGGATTAGCATTCATTCTCCGAACTAGGGTGACGTAGGCCTCATTCGCACCACGTGGAAGGCAACGGTTTAGAGTAAGACCATGTCTTCACAGGATTCCCAGGGGGCAGTGCCGGTCATCGCGCCGACTTCGGCCTCCGTCTCGCTCAAGCGGGGCCTCAAAACCCGCCACCTGACCATGATGGGGCTCGGCTCCGCCATCGGCGCCGGGCTCTTCCTCGGCACCGGCGTGGGCATTGCCGCCGCCGGCCCCGCCGTCATCATCGCCTACGTCATCGCGGGCGCGATCACCGTGTGCATCATGCAGATGCTGGCCGAGATGGTCGCCGCCCGCCCCTCCTCGGGCACCTTCTCCACCTACGCGGAGCAGGCCTTCGGCCCCTGGGCGGGTTTTGCCATCGGCTGGCTCTATTGGTTCATGATGATCATGATCATGGCGGTAGAGATCACCGGCGCCTCCGCCATCATTGCGGCCTGGTTTGGCATCTCCCCGTGGATCCCCGCGCTGGTGGCCATTGTGGCCTTTACCGCGATCAACTTCGCCGCGGTGAAAAACTTCGGCGAATTCGAGTTCTGGTTTGCGCTGATTAAGGTCGCCGTGATCGTCGCCTTCCTCATCCTCGGCGTCGCACTGTGGCTGGGTCTTTTGCCCGGCACGAGCTTCGTCGGCACCAGCAATATCGCCGAGATCGGCTTCATGCCGAATGGCTGGGGCGGAGTAGCCACCGCGATGCTCGCCGTCGCCTTCGCCTTCGGCGGGATCGAGCTGGTCACCATCGCCGCCGCCGAATCCGAAGATCCCGAGGTCGCCGTGCACGCGGCGATCCGCTCAATCATCTGGCGCATCGGCATCTTCTACATCGGCTCTGTCCTACTCATCGTCATGCTGCTGCCCTTCGGCCAGATCGGGGGCGCGGATGATGCCTCCGAGTCTCCGTTTACCGCCGTGCTGCACTTGGCAAACATCCCGGGTGCCGTCGGCATCATGGAGGCCGTCATCGTGGTGGCGCTGCTGTCCGCGTGCAACACGCAGATCTACGGTTCCTCGCGCTTTCTGCACAACCTGGCGCTGCGCGGCGACGCCCCGCAGACCTTCGCCTCGACCGATTCGCGCGGTGTGCCGATGCGCGCCGTCATCGTCTCCGTCTTCTTCGGCTTCGTGGCTGTGGCCCTGCAGTATTGGAACCCGCCGGGGTTGCTCGCCTTCCTGCTCAACGCGGTGGGCGGCTGCCTGATCGTCATCTGGTTCGCCATCAGCTTCTCCTTCTTGCGCCTACACCCGCGCCTGGTGGCCTCCGGCGAGCTCACGCACGTGCGCATGTGGGCGCCCGGCGTGCTGCCGTGGGCAACCATCGCGCTCGCTGCTGCGCTCGTCGTGCTCATGCTCACCACCCCTGATGGGCGCACGCAGCTGATCGCCGTCGCCGTCGTCGTGGGCATCGCCGTCATCGCCGGCGTGCTGTGGACCCGCACTGAGTCCTTCAAAACCAACGCCGCTAAAGCCGCCGAAAGGAACATCCGATGAGCACCGCCTCCGCTGATTCCGAGCTCGGTACAGGGCTGAAATCCCGACACCTGACCCTGATGGGCCTGGGCATGGCGGTCGGTGCCGGCCTCTTCCTCGGCGTGGGCGAAGGCATCCGCGCCGCGGGACCTGCCATCCTGGTCGCCTACTTCATCGCCGGGCTGATTGTCATCGCCGTGATGCGCATGCTCGGCGAGATGGCCGCGACCCGCCCCTCGTCTGGCTCCTTTGCCACCTATGGGCGCCAGGCCTTCGGCCACTGGGCTGGCTTCTTGTTGGGCTGGCTCTATTGGTTCTTGCTCATCATGGTCGGCGGCGCGGAGATTACCGGTGCCGCCGCCATCATGGCCGGCTGGTTCGACATCCCGCAGTGGATTCCGGCGCTGGTGGCGGTCGTCTTCTTCGCCGTCGTCAACCTGGCGCAGGTCAAAGGCTTCGGCGAGTTTGAATACTGGTTCGCCATGATCAAGATCGTGGTGATCATTGGCTTTTTGGTCATCGGCGCCGCGCTGTTCTTCGGTCTCTTGCCCGGCCAGGAGTTCGTCGGACTGACCCACGTGAAGGAGTCCGGCTTCGCCCCCAACGGCATCCCCGGTATCGCCGCCGGGCTGCTCGCCGTCGCCTTCGCCTTCGGAGGCATCGAGGTCGTGACCATCGCCGCCGCCGAGTCGGAGAACCCGGCCCAGGCGGTAAAGAATGCGGTCAACTCGATCATCTGGCGCATCGCCCTGTTCTATGTCGGCTCCGTCGTCGTGATCATCCTTCTGCTCCCCTACGCGCAGATCGACGCCGCAGACTCCGCGGCAGACTCCCCGTTCACCCAGGTGCTCGAAATGGCGAACCTGCCCGGCGTCGTCGGCTTCATGGAAGTCGTCATCGTGCTCGCGCTCCTGTCCGCGTTCAACGCCCAGATTTTCGGCACCTCGCGCCTGGCCTACCAGCAGGCGCTCGAGGGCGATGCGCCTCGGTGGCTCGCCACAACCAACGCCAACGGCGTGCCGACCAACTCCGTACTCGTCTCCATGTTCTTCGCATTTGTTGCCGTGGGCTTGCAGTGGTGGAACCCGCCGGGGCTGCTCAGCTTCCTCATGAACGCCGTTGGCGGCTGCCTGATCGTCACCTGGATCATGATCACGCTGAGCTACATCCGCCTGCGCCCGGAGATGCGCGCGGGCGAGGGCCACTCTGCCGTCGAGGTCCAGGGCGGGATGTTCGTGCCCTGGGCCACCCTCGCCGCGCTGCTCGCGCTCGTGGGGCTCATGCTTATCGACGCCTCCGCCCGCGGCCAGATCCTCGCCGTCCTTATCGTTTCCGCAGCGCTTGTTGTCGCGTCCCTCTTCACGCGGGGCAAGGCACCAGTGACCGCGCAGAATGATCTAAGCTAGCAGGCATGACTTCAGCGATTGCACGTGGAATTGCCACGGTGACTCATGACGGCACTGTCCTCGACGTCTGGTACCCCGCCCCGAAGCTGGGCGAGGCTGTCTCTGCAAGCGGCACGACCCGCTTGGAAGAGGCCGACGCCCGCTTCGCCCACCTCGTCGGCCCCGACGAGGAACGCGGCGTCGCACGTATCCCGGTAGAGACTGCGATCGCTGACATCAACGAGCCAGCCATCGACGCCTACGACGTCTACCTGCGCCTCCACCTGCTCTCCCACCGCCTGGTCAAGCCGCACGGCGCGAACATGGACGGCGTCTTCGGCCTGCTAGCCAACGTGGTGTGGACCAACTACGGGCCCTGCGAAGTCTCCGACTTCCAGATGACGCGCGGCCGCCTCGCCGCCCGCGGCCCGGTGATCGTCTACTCCGTGGACAAGTTCCCCCGCATGGTCGATTACGTCGTCCCCTCCGGTGTGCGCATCGGCGACGCGGACCGCATCCGTCTCGGCGCCCACCTCGCCGAGGGCACCACCGTGATGCACGAGGGCTTTGTGAACTTCAACGCCGGCACGCTGGGTGCCTCCATGGTCGAAGGCCGCATCTCCGCCGGTGTGACCGTGGGCGACGGCACTGACATCGGCGGCGGTGCCTCCATCATGGGCACCCTGTCGGGCGGCGGCAAGGAGACCATCACCCTGGGCGAGCGCTGCCTGCTCGGCGCGAACGCGGGTATTGGCATCTCGCTTGGCGACGACTGCATTGTCGAAGCCGGCCTCTACGTCACCGCCGGTGCGAAGGTGGTGCTCACCGCCGAGGTCGCTGAGGCGCTCGGCAAGGAAGCCGGCACCGAGATCAAGGCGCTCGAGCTCTCCGGCGCAAACGGCCTGCAGTTCCGCCGCAACTCCACCTCCGGCGCGATCGAGGTCGTGGCAGCGAAGGGCATCGAGCTCAACGAAGCCCTGCATGCCAACTAGCCGCCTCCGCTTCACTCGCCCCGCATACTAGTGCGGGGCTTTTTCTATGACCGTGGAGTGCTTCGGCTTCCCAAACGCCCAGAACTTGTTGATGATGAAGTTCACCGGCGTCGCAATCAGCGTGGAAATCCCCTGCGCCCAGTAGGACTTGGTGCGGAGGCCCGTCGAGTCGTCCAACAGGTGATCCGGCAGCGCGATCGGCGAAGTCGGATTCATAAACAGCGTCATAAACGTCAACGAGACAGCAAAGGCGATGCCGCCGGTTGCTAAGAAGGGGAAGAAACCAGCGAACCAGTTGCGCTGCTCGAGTTTGCGGAAGGTCCAGGAGCGGTTGAGCTGGTAGTTCCAGATGTTCGCAACGACAAAGGCCAGCGTGGACAGTACGTGGTACCAGCGCACGTTGAAGCGCGTCCCCGGGATCTGTACGAGCGCATCGGCCTCGTGGAGGTTCCAGCCCGCCTCCAAGGACTTCTTAGCCAGGTAGAACACGAGCAGGTTGACCACCACGCCGGAGCCGCCGACCACGCCGAATTTAATGAATTCGCGCAGTCCGGTGGCCAGCCGCGCCACGGGGCCTGGGTCCGAGTCGCGCACGCACGCCTCCTTCTTGGAAAAACTAACCTGCCCAGTCTAGTACGCGGTCAGGCGTGGAAGGAAAACGCTTTTAGGCCTTCAGGCGTGTGGCGGCTGCATCGATGCGTGCATCCGTCGCGGTCAGCCCGATGCGCACGTGCCCAGCCCCCGCCGGGCCGTAGAAGTCGCCCGGTGCCGCCAGGATGCCGCGCTCAGCGAGCCAGTCCAGTGTTTCGCGCGCACCCATCCCCTCGCGGCGCGACCACAGGTACAGGCCTGCCTCGGAGTGATCGACGGCAAAGCCGCTCGCAAGCAGCGCCTCAAGCAGCTTCGCGCGGCGGGCGGCATAGGCGGTGGCCTGGAGTTGCTCGTGTGCGTCGTCGACAAGCGCGGCGCGCATCGCGTGCTGGACGGGCCCTGGCACCATGAGCCCGGAGTGCTTGCGCACGAAGAGCAGCTCTTGGACCAGTTCCGTGTCGCCGGCGATCCAGCCGGCGCGGTAGGAGGCGAGGTTCGAGGTCTTCGACAGCGAGTGCAGCGCCAGCAGGTTGGTCATGTCCTCGCCGCAGACGCGCGGGTCGAGGATGCTTACGGGCTCAGCCGACCACGGCAGGCCGAGGTAGCACTCGTCGGAGGCGATGATCGCGCCGGTCTCGCGGGAAAACTCGACCCACTCGCGCATCTCCTCGACGCTCAAGACCTTGCCCGAGGGGTTCGACGGCGAGTTGATAAACACAAGCGCCGCGCCCTCGACGGGCGCGTCGGAGCGCACCGGCTCCGCGCCCGCGAGCAGCGCGCCGACCTCGTAGGTGGGGTACGCAAGCTCCGGGATGACCACCTTTTGGCCGGCCAGCCCGAGCAGTGTGGGCAGCCAGGCGATGGCTTCTTTCGTGCCGATGACCGGCAGCACCGAGCGCGTATCG
The DNA here is from genome assembly GCF_025152525.1 of Corynebacterium sp. p3-SID1056. Lineage (GTDB taxonomy): Bacteria > Actinomycetota > Actinomycetes > Mycobacteriales > Mycobacteriaceae > Corynebacterium. The sequence continues at coordinate 18,544 of NZ_JALXXL010000014.1, read as the reverse complement.
AGCCCGGTGACCGCAAAACGCCGCGCCATCGCCGCCACGACTGCCTCACGCAACTCCGGCGTGCCCACGGTCTGCGGGTAGCCGGGCTCGGCGGCGTGCTCGACGAGCGCGAGCTGGATCGACGGGGCGACCTCGTCGACGGGGGTGCCGACAGACAAGTCAATGATGCCGTCTGGGTGCGCGGCCGCCTTAGCTTTCACATCCGCGATGGTGTCCCACGGAAACTCCGGCAGCCGCGTTCCGAGGGGCTGGCGCTGTCGCTGTGTAGGCATAGGGCCTAGTCCTGGTTCTGCGGCGGCAGCGCCTCGACAAACGGGTGGTCGTAGCCGGTCGGGCCCGTCTTCGTCGCGCCGCCCGGGGAACCGAGCTTGTCAAAGAAGCCGACGTTGGCGTCGTAGTACTCGGACCACTCGTCCGGGGTGTCGTCCTCGTAGAAGATGGCCTCGACGGGGCAAGCCGGCTCGCAGGCGCCGCAGTCGACGCACTCGTCCGGGTGGATGTAGAGCATGCGCTTGCCTTCGTAGATGCAGTCGACGGGGCATTCCTCGACGCAGCTGCGATCCAGCACGTCCACGCATGGTTGAGCAATCACGTAAGTCATGAGCTCCAGTATGTCACTTCGCCCGAAACATAGGCCAAACGCCACCCATTATTCCCGCGAACAGCAGGAGCAATGTCAGAATATTATCGGGCACCAGCTTCGGGCCAACCGCGGGAACCACGAACATGAGGGCGAAGAAACCAAGCGTCCACACGGCGAGCGGCAGGAGTGTCACCCGCAGGCTGCCGCGCGACCACAGCCGCGCAGTCTTCGTCAGCACCAGGTTGAAGGCGAACGCGAACAGGATGCTCAGCGGCATCGGCACGCTTCCTACGTAGGCGCCAACATAGACCACCTCGAGCACCAGCGAGACCAGCGCGCCGATGCCAAGCCACACCATGGCACCAACGACCTCGCCGCGGGTGAAGGTATCGCGCACGACCGGCTCGCTCACCGCGGGATCCCTCCGAACAGGCCGTCCGACGGGTCGTCGAGAGGCACGCCAGCGCCAAGCTGGAAGTGCTCGAAGGGCTGGATCGGCTGCACGATGAGGTTCGACAGCGCGTAGTAGACCACGGGTCCGGAGGCGAAGGCCGCGTGCGGGTTGGTGATACTCGTGCGCCCGTCGGCGATCCACAGCTGCGTGGCGTGCGCACGCATCGCCGCGACCTTGGCACTGTAGGCGTGCTCGGACAGCCGGACCGCGATATCCGAGTGCTCCACGCCGTCAAGCTCGCCGTCTTCCGGCAGCCGCCAGCCTTCCGGCGCGACCTTCGGCAGCAGCGCCGCGGTCTCTTCCGCCAGTCGCACTGACCACAGGATGCGCGGCACGCCGACGCGCTCGGCCGCCGCATGCGCAATTTCGTGCGCCCGGATGTGGTCAGGGTGGCCGTAGCCTCCGTCAGGGCCATAGGTCAGCACCAGGTGCGGGCGCTGCGCTTCCATCAGCGCCGCAAGCTTTTCGACGCTCCCCTGCCCTCCTCGCACAAACGCCCGCGGGTGCTCGTGCGCCGCCGAGCCAGCCATCCCGCTATCGCGGTAGCAGCCCGCCCCGCCGAGAAACGCCCCGCGCACCCCGATCGCCGCTAAAGAATCGGCAAGTTCGCGGATGCGAAAGCCCCCGAGCTGATCGGCGTGGTCGACGGTGAGCTGCTGGTACGTCTCGCCAATGACCTCACCCTCCTCGCCGAGCGTGCAGGTCACCACCAACACGTCGGCGCCGCGAGCGACAAGGTCTGCCAGCGACCCGCCCATCGTGATCGCCTCGTCGTCCGGGTGGGCGTGCACCGCCATCACGCGGTACCCCGCCAGGTCACGGTTGTGTGTATCCAACATTGCGAAAGCTCCTTCTATTCAGCCGCGTCCGGGTCCGCGGCGTGTGGTCCCACGAGTCTCCACGAGGCGGCGCCCGAGAGTCCTTGCGTCCATCGTTGCAGATCCGGCGACGGCCCTTGAAGCGCGGCCCCTAAGGCCTGGATGCGCGTCTCGTGCACAATTGGTACCCACAACACCTCGCGGGCCTCCATCTCGGCCACGCGCGCACGCGCAGCGTCCAGCCCAACGGTACCCGCGAGGATCCGGCCAGCCAGCTCCTGGTTTTCCTGCGTACATAGCCCGGAAATGTTCTCGTCGCGCGCGCCATCCGCCGGACACGTGAGCCTTCCCGCCAGCTGCGTTGCCGTGCCAGCGTCAACGCGCCACCCCACGAGCACATCGATGTTGCCCTCCGGCAAACTCCGCGACAACAGCGAATCTGTATCCGTGGTCACCACGTTGGCGCGGACGCCGCGCTGCTGCAGGAGATCGGCCAGCGAACGGGCGGCCGCCGCGGCTTGCGGGTCGGAGGCATCCGCGCCGATGCGCAGCGGGCGATGAGACGCCACATACTGCTGCAGCGCTACCGGCTCACCCGCGAGCTGTGGGGTCTCGGGCGCTAGGGCCAGGTCGGTGGAGCGGCCGGTGCCGATGGCGGCGAGCAGGGGGACGTCGATAAGCATGCGCAGCTCCTCGCGCATCGCGTGAGTCAGCCCGGAGGTGGCCGAGACGTGCACGCCGAGGGTGCGCGGGCCCGTGACCAGGCGTGTCTGCGTCGACGGGAGGAGGGCAAGGACGCGCGAGGAGGTTTCTTGCGGTGCCTTGTCGACGAACCCGAGCTGGCCCGCGCGCAGCTGGTCCGCAACCTGGGTTGTGGTGCGCACCGTCTGCAGCGTCACGATGTCGATGTTCGCCGGCGCGTGGCCCCAGAACCGGTCGTTGCGGTGCAGCGTGACCGTGCCGCGGCCGCGGTCTACCTCGCGCACCATGTAGCGGCCGGCAGAGGCGGGAATGGTGTCGTGGAGCGCGGCGCGGAAATCTGTCGCGTCCGGGGCGAGCAGGTGCGAGGGCAGCAGGTGAGAAAACAGGGTCTGCCAGGAGCGCACCGGCTGCGCAAAGTCCACGTCGACGACCTTGCCGCCGGTGCCTGAGACACGCACGCCCACCACCGCGTCGTAGCCCGCCGCGTCGATTGCGCCCGCGGTCTGCGTCATGCCGCGCCACAGGTAGACGAAGTCGGAGCCCGTAATCGGGGTCCCGTCGGACCACTGCGCCTCGGGGGCGATGACGTAGCGCACCGTCATGGCATAGCGGGAAGAGGGCAGCCGCGTCGCCGCCTTGAGCAGCTCGTCGTTGCGCTCCCCGCCTAAAAAGGCGCTCGGCAACACCAGGTCGGCGATGCTGCGCACCATCGCCGATTCATCCGCCTGCAGGTGCGGGTTGAGCCCGCCTCGCAGCCCGTCCGTGCCGACGGTGACCTGCGATCGCTCGGGCGACTGCGTCGAGCGCTGGCGCGGCTGGTCCTGCTCGGCGTCCTCGTTGTGTTCCTGAGCAGGGGCCTCCGCCGGGTCGACGAGCGGCGGCGGGCCGGGATTGGCCGCGCAGCCCGCGAGCAGTGCCGCGGCGGAAAGCGCTGCGGCACGCGCAGCAAATCGACCCTGCACGCAAAACCTGCTTACTTGTTCTTCGCCTTTGCGCGGGAACGCGCGCGGCCGCGCTCGGTCGCGTTCAGGATGATCTTGCGTACGCGCATCGCCTCCGGGGCGACCTCGACGCACTCATCCTCGTCGCAGAACTCGATCGCCTCGTCCAAGGACAGGGTGCGCGCCTTCGCCAGGGTGACCGTCGCGTCCGCGGTCGCGGAGCGCATGTTGGTCAGCTTCTTTTCCTTGGTGATGTTCACGTCCATGTCCTCGTCGCGGCTGTTCGCGCCGACGACCATGCCCTCATAGGCTTCTGCACCCGGCTCGACGAAGAAGTCGCCGCGGTCCGCGAGCTGCTGCAGCGCGTACGCGGTGACCTGGCCGGAGCGGTCCGCGACGAGCGAGCCGGTCGGGCGCCCCTTGATCTCGCCGGCCCACGGACGGTGCTCGATGGAGTAGGAGTTAGCGATGCCAGCGCCGCGCGTCTCGGTGAGGAAGGTCGTGCGGAAGCCGATGAGGCCGCGCGAAGGCACGTCGAACTCCATGCGGACCCAGTCGCCGCTGCCTGCGTTGCCCATGGTGGTCATCTGGCCCTTGCGGCTCGCCATCAGCTGCGTGACCGCGCCCTGGTGCTCCGCCGGGGTGTCAATGATCATGTGGTCGTAGGGTTCGTAGGTCTTGCCGTCGATCTCCTTCGTCACCACCTGCGGCTTACCGACGGTCAACTCGAAGCCCTCACGACGCATCGTCTCAATCAGCACCGTCAGCGCCATTTCGCCGCGGCCCTGCACCTCCCACGCGTCGGGGCGCTCGGTCGGCAGCACCTTGATCGAGACGTTACCGATAAGCTCCTGGTCAAGGCGAGCCTTGACCATGCGCGCGGTGAGCCTGTCGCCGCCGTTGCGGCCCGCCATCGGGGAGGTATTGACACCGATTGTCATGGAGATGGCCGGGTCGTCGATCTTGATGCGCGGCAGCGGCTCGACGTGCTCCGGGTCACACAGCGTGTCGCCGATCATGATCTCGTCGATGCCGGAGACCGCAGCGATGTCGCCCGCGACCACGCCGTCAGTTGCCGGCACGCGGTCCAGACCTTCGGTGACGAGTAGCTCGGCGATCTTCACGTTCTTCACGTGCTGCTCGCCCTCGGCGTCGTAGTGGACCCAGGCGACGGTGTCACCCTTCTTCACGGTGCCCTTGTACACGCGGATCAGCGCGATACGGCCGAGGAAGGAAGAGGAGTCCAGGTTGGTCACCTGCGCCTGCAGCGGCGCGTCGATCTCTGCGGAGGGCTCCGGGAGCACGTCGTAGATGACGTCGAAAAGCGGTTGCAGGTCCTCGTTGTCCGGGACGTTGCCGTTGCCCGGGTTCTCCAGGGACGCGCGACCCTCGCGGCCGGAGGTGTAGAGCACGGGCAGCTCGAGCAGGTTCTCCGCGGCCTCAGCGGCCTCCGGGTCCTCCAGGCTGGCGCCCAGCTCGAGGAGCAGGTCCTGGGCTTCTTCCACCACCTCGTCGATGCGCGCATCCGGGCGGTCGGTCTTGTTCACGCAGATGATCACTGGCTTCTTCGCCTCGAGCGCCTTGCCCAGCACGAAGCGGGTCTGCGGCAGCGGGCCCTCGGAGGCGTCAATCAGCAACACGACGCCGTCGACCATGGACAGGCCGCGCTCGACCTCGCCACCGAAGTCGGCGTGGCCCGGGGTGTCAATGACGTTGATGACCAGGTCGCGGCCATCCTTGCCCTTGCCCTTGCGGCGCACTGCGGTGTTTTTCGCCAGAATGGTGATGCCGCGCTCGGACTCGAGCTCGCCAGAGTCCATGACGCGGTCGCCGTGTTCGCCGTGGTCGCCGAACACGCCGGACTGCTCCAGCATGCCGTTGACCAGGGTGGTTTTGCCGTGGTCAACGTGGGCGACGATTGCGACATTTCGAAATTCAGGATGCGACACTTATCCGGTGCTCCTTATACATAGGCGAGTAGAACGATTAAACCTTACCCCTGTGCTCCGCGGATCGCACCCCGCCTACCCCACTACAGACACCCAGATTCCTGGCAATCCGCCTTGACAGTGTGACAAATGTGACTAGTGTTGCTTAAGTTGCGTGGTGTTTGCTGCGCGCCTGACAAATCTTGCCCCGACCCGACGAAGGACACCGACCCCGCCGTGCGAATCACCGACACGCCCAAGCGCGCCGGCCGCGTTGCAGCTGCCTGCGCCGCCGCACTCACCTTGGCAGCAACGCTCGCACCAGCCAACGCCGCGCCCTCCGCCGGGCCGATCACCGTCGGCTCGACAACCTCGTCGAACCCGCTCGACAACCTCGGCCGCCCCAACGACGAGACGATCGCGCGCGTCGAGGCCTTCGCCAGCCAGCCCTTCGTCCCGGAGCCTGCCGCCAACGCGCTGCGCACCGCGCTCGCGTTCTTCGCCGGCCAGGGCGAACTCGGCGGCCCGCCGCTGCCGGACAACGCGCCCGCCTTTACCCAGTTCGCCTGGCCCACGGTGTCCTCGAACTGCATCGGCCCGCGCATGCATTCCACCGCCTCCGCCATCGCGGTACCCGGACCCACGAAGACACCACAGCCGGGCGCGCGCGCCGGCGAGGCCGTGTTCGTCTTCACCGCGCTCGGCACCCCGCCGGCGGCAAAACAGCAGGGAGGGCTCAACGCATACTGGATCAACCTCGACACCTTGCGCACCGGTGTAACGCCGCTCGGCAATCACGGGATAAACCCCACAGGACCGACCACCTTGTCCGGCACCGCCGCGACAGGCCCGGGCCGCGTCCTCGCAGTCATCGACGGTGCCGCGCGCACCGCCGACAAGACCTGCACCTTTGCCCCGACCGCCGCGAGTTTCCACGTGAGGTAAGCACCATGAGCGCCGATCTGCACCCTGTAAAGCAGGAGAGCTTCGACACTGCCTCGAAGACGAACACCGACCCCAAGGGGTTCTTACGCGAAGTGGATACCTTCAAGGTCACGGATTTCGGGCTCTACATGGCGCGCGGCGCGAACCACCCGCAGTTCGGCTACCTGGAAAGCTGGCTGCTGCCCGAGCTGGGCCTGCGCGCCAACATCTTCCACTTCCGCGAGGGCGCGGAGAAAGAACAGGACTTCTACTTCGACGTCGCCGATATCGATGTCGACGGCGGCGTGTGGCGCACCCGCGACCTCTACGTCGACCTGGTCTCGCTGACCGGCAACCCCATCGACGTGCTTGACATCGACGAGCTGGCCGCCGCCTGCTCCGCCGGCCTCATCACCGCCGAGGAGGCCGAAAAAGCCATGGACGTCACGCTGCGCGCGGTCGAGGGCATCACCCGCCACGACGACGACGCCATGGAGTGGCTGCGCACCCTCGGCATCGAGCTGACCTGGGCTGACGAGGTCGAGCTCGCCCCCGTCGGCTAGCGCCTGCGCACCGTCACATCCGCCGGCGCCCGCGCAAGCGCCGCCTCCTGCGCGGCCCACATGTCCCAGTACTCGGCGTAGTACGGATCCCGCGCCAGCGCGCGCCGTTTCCGCAAGCTCTCGTCCGCGCACACCCACACCGTGTCGACCGGGCCGCGCGCCCGCGCCTTACCTATCGACGCCCACGTGACCGCTCCCACCCCCTCAACAATCACATCGGCGCCCGGGTCGAGTGGCACCCACTCCCCTCGCCGGTCGCGTTCCCAGTCCCAGCGCCAGTACCCCGGCGCACGCGGATCTAGCACGTCGCGCCCGACCATCGCCGCGCCCTGCGCCAAGCCGCTCCACCCCGGGTAGAAGTCGTCGAGATGCACCACCCGGACGCCCAAGGCCGCGCCGACCTGGTTGGCGAGTGTGGTCTTACCGGCGCCGGAGGGGCCGTCGATAAGCAGCGTGTACGGCACTTAGCCCACCGCCCACACCGGGCGGAACTCGCCCGCCACCCACGCCGCACCGAGCGCAACCGCCGCGAGCAGCACACAGATGGCGAGCACGCCCCAATCGCGGGGCCCAAGCTTTGACTCGCGCGCCCACGTACGCTCGCCCGCACGGCCAAACGCGCGTGCCTCCATCGCCGTGGCGAGCTTGCCCGCGCGGCGCAGCGACATCACCAACAGCCCGAAAGCCAGCGAAAACGCGTATCGCACCCGGTTGGTATCCGCGATCCCGCGCGCCCGCCGCGCCCGCCGCATCGCCTCGACGTCCTCGCGCAAAAGCGTAAGCATCCGCAGCGCCGCCACCGACCCGAGCACGAACCGCGCCGGCAGCTTCAGCACTTGCGCGAGCCCGTCGCCCAAATCCGTCGGATCCACGTCGGCCGAAAGCACCACCACCGGCAGCGCCACCGCCAGCACACGCAGCGTAATCGCCCACGCCAGCGACACCGACAGCGCAGAGACCTGAATCAGGCCATAGTCGAGGTAGACCTCGCCGCCCGACTGCCCGTAGAGCGCCATCGGGATGCCCGCCACGGGCGCGAGCAGGAAAATCGGCCACGCGCGGCGCACAAACCGTCGATAACCCACCCCGCACAGCGGCGCGGCCACAAGCGTCGCCACGATCGCGATGGTGGCCGACACCCAATCGATGCTCACCAGCAGCGGCGTGGTCAGAAGCGCCAGCCCCAGAATGCGCGTGACCGGGTTGATCCCCTCGAGCAGGTTCATTGGGCCGCCTCCAGGTGGATGATGTGGTCGCCGAGCGAAGCGATGAACGCCTCGTCGTGGGTGATCGACACCACGGTCACCCCTTCATCGGTCAGCTCGCGGATCAGCGCCGCCAGCTCGACGAAGGTGCGGTCGTCTTGGCCGAAGGTGGGCTCGTCGAAAAGCACAAGCCTGGGCGCGTTGACCAGCGCAGTCGCCACCGACAGCCGCCGCTTTTCCCCGCCCGAGAGCGTAAAGGGGTTGGCACCGACCAGGTGGTCGAGTCGCAGTCGCGCCAGCAGCTCATCGACGCGCGCCTGCGGCGCCCCAGACAGCGCCATCTCCTCGCGCACCGTCGAGGTGACGAACTGGTGCTCCGGCTCCTGGAAGACGAAGCCGATGCGCTCGGCGAGCTGCGCCGACTTCCACGTGATCGCGGGGGTGTCGAGCCCGCGGCGGATCGACTCCGCGTACACCACCTCGCCCGCCCGCGGCACGTCGAGGCCCGCCAGCACGTGCGCGAGCGTCGTCTTGCCCACCCCGTTCGCGCCTGTGATCACGGTGGATGCCCCCTGCGGGATCCGCAGGTCGCGCGTGAGCCCGACCCGGGTTCTCACCCCGCGCGTGGCAAGCGCCGAAGCGTCGGCTCGCACGCCGCGCGCAGGCGGCAGTTGCGGAGCCCCGGGCAGCTTCTCGACGCCCACCTCATCCACCCCAGCGGACTCCAAGCGATACGCGCGCGTGGCCAGGTGCGCCCAATGTCGCGGGCGGTGCTCCACAACGATGAGCGTGGCACCGGACTCAGCGCATACGCGTTCCACGGCGGCGATGACTTCGTCGCGGCCTGTTGGGTCCAGGTTGGCGGTCGGCTCGTCGAGAATGAGGATGTCCGCGCCCATGGCGAGAACGCCTGCGAGCGCCAGCCGCTGCTTCTGCCCGCCCGAGAGGTGTGCGGTGTTGTGCTCCAGCGGCACGTCGAGCCCGACCGCGTCGAGGGCGCGTTCCACACGAGGCCAAATCTCCTCGCGCGGGACGCCGAGGTTCTCCGCGCCGAAGGCGACATCGTCGCCAACGCGGGTGAGGATGGTCTGCGCCTCCGGGTCTTGCATGACCATGCCGACCGTGCCGTTGACGCTGAGGTGGCCTGTAGCGTGGCCGTCTTCTTCGTCACCGGCCAAACCCGCGAGCACCGCGAGCAGCGTGGACTTGCCGGAGCCTGAATCACCGGTGAGGATGACGCGCTCTCCGCGCTCGATGCGCAGGTCGACGCCGGTAAATGCCGGCTCGGCGCGCGTGGCGTACTGATAGCTTAAGCCCCTGGCCTCAATTGCGGGTTCGGGCATCTAGCGAGCCTCAGCGCGCAAGCGCTCGCGGCCCGCGCCGAAGCGGTCGAGCGCACCGGTCTTGGCCAGCGCCTTGACCAGGAAGTACCCGAGCACGCCGGCGAGCACCGCGCCCGAGATCGAGGTGCACACGAGGTAGATCAGGTTGTACGACAGGCTCATCGCCAGGTTGCCGGAGGTAAACAGCTCTAGCACAAACGCACCCACGCCGGCGCCGATGCCGGCAAGTACCGCGACGTCAAGCGAGAAGCGCCTGTACATGAAAATTAGGAAGATCAGTTCGGCGCCGAGGCCCTGCGCCAGGCCCGAGTAGAGCGTCTCGATGGCCCACTGGCTGCCCAGCAGCGCGGACACCGAGGCGGCGAGCGCCTCCACGAACACGGCCGCGCCAGGTTTGCGGATGATCAGCCCACCCAGCACGCCGCCGATGAGCCAAATGCCGTTGAACAGCCCGCCGAGGCCGGGCGTGAGCGCGTCGATCGCCTTGTACCCGGCGTAGCCCACGCCGTTCCACAGCACGAACAGCAGACCGCAGGCCACGCCGAGGACCGCCGCAGTGACGATGTCGATGACGCGCCAGGAGTTCGTTCCGGTGGCAGCACGATTTGTCATGGTTTTCCTTCCTTATCGCCGGCATTACCCGGATCAGGTTCGACGGTTTACCGCGTGTCGCGGATTCTCAGCCGAGCGTGCGCCCAGCTCCCGTGTTTTCAAGTGCCCAGATAGCCTACCCGACGTCGATACCGAGCTCCTCGCCAGTGCCCAACTCGATGTTGAGCCCCGGCACCGAGGCGATGAGGTTTCGCGTGTACTCGTGCTGCGGGTTGTCGAAGATGTCGTCGGCGCTGCCTTGCTCCACCGCGCGGCCCTTCTCCATCACCACAATGTGGTCCGCCGTCTGACGCACGACCGCGAGATCGTGGGTGATGAACAGGTAGGACAGCTGGTGTTCTTCCTGCAGGCTCGTGAGCAGTTGCAGAATCTGGTTCTGCACAAGCACGTCGAGCGCGGAAACCGCCTCGTCGAGCACGATCACTTCCGGGTTCAGCGCCATCGAGCGCGCGATCGCGATGCGCTGGCGCTGGCCGCCGGAGAGCTCGTTCGGGTAGCGCCGCATCGCTGAGCGCGGCATCTGCACCATGTCGAGCAGCTCCGCCACGCGCGCCTCGCGCTGTTTGCGGTTGCCCACCTTGTGCAGGGTCAGCGGCTCCTCGATGCAGCGGTAGATCGAGTGCATGGGGTCCAGCGAACCGTAGGGGTTTTGGAAGACCACCTGCATCTTGCGCCGCATCTCCCGCAGCTCCGCGCCCTTGAGCGTAGTGACGTCCTTGCCCTCAAAGCGCACCTCGCCGCTGGTCGGCTCGAGCAGGTTGAGCACCATGTTGGCCACCGTCGATTTGCCCGACCCGGACTCGCCCACCAGCGCCAGGGTCGTGCCGCGGTGGATGTCGAAGGAGACATCGTCCACAGCACGGAACATCTTCCCCTTCGACTTGCGGCCGCGCGCTTCGAATTCCTTGACCAGGTTCTTCACCTCGACGACGCACTCGCCTGCCTCGCCAGTGGCCAGCTTTTCAGCGGTCTCAAGGCCCTGCTTCTTCGCAGATTGGATGCGCGCCGACGCGAGCGAGGGCGCTGCCTTGACGAGGCGCTTCGTGTACGGGTGCTGCGGGTTGCGCAGGATCTGCAGGCTGGGCCCCTGCTCCACGATGCGTCCGCGGTGCATCACCACGAGGTGGTCAGCACGCTCTGCGGCAAGCCCGAGGTCGTGGGTGATGAAGAGGAGGGCGGTGCCCAGCTCGTCGATAAGCGAGCGCAGGTGGTCCAGGATCTTCTTCTGCACGGTGACATCGAGCGCGGAGGTCGGCTCGTCAGCGATCAACAGCTTCGGGCGCGCGGCCAGGCCGATCGCGATGAGCGCGCGCTGGCGCATGCCGCCCGAGAACTCGTGCGGGTACTGCCGTGCGCGGCGCTCCGTGTCCGTCAGGCCCGCCTCTTCGAGCAGCTCAACGACGCGCTCGTGCCGCTTCGAGCCTTCGACCACGTTGTTCGCGCGCAAGGCCTCTTCCACCTGCGTGCCGACGCGCCACACCGGGTTCAGGTTACTCATCGGGTCCTGCGGCACCAGCCCAATCTGATTGCCGCGGACCTCGCGCCACTGCTTCGCGTCCAGCTCGGTGAGGTCCTTGCCCTCGAGCCGGATCGCGCCGTGGGTCACCTTGCCGGTGCCGGGCAGCAGGCCGAGCATGGACATCGCGGCGGTGGACTTGCCGGAGCCCGACTCCCCCACGATCGCCACCGATTGGCCGGGGTAGATCGTCAGGTTGAAGTCACGCACCGCCTCGACTACGCCGGTTGTGGATGAAAAGGTGATTTTCAGGTCCTCGACGTCCAGCAGCGGCTGGGTGTCGTTGGAAAGTGCAGTGCTCATCGCTTCCTCGCCTTCGGGTCAAGGGCGTCGCGCACGGCGTCGCCCATCATGATGAAGCTCAGCACGGTCAGTGCCAGAGCAATTGCCGGGTAGAACAGCACCATCGGTTGGGTGCGTAGCGACGCCTGCGCCGCCGAAATATCGCCGCCCCAGGACACCACCGTGGTGGGCAGGCCGATGCCCAGGAAGGACAGAGTCGCCTCCGCCACGATAAACGTGCCCAGCGCGACGGTAGCGTAGACGATAATCGGCGCCGCGGCATTGGGCAGGATGTGGGAGATGATGATGCGCGGGTTGCTTGCGCCAAGCGCGCGGGCGGCGGTGACGAACTCCTCGTTTTTCACGCTCATCACCGCGCCGCGGGTGATGCGCGCGATCTGCGTCCAGCCGAACATGGACAGGGCGAAGACCACCATCCAAATGGAGCGCTGGCCCTTCATCATCGACATGACCACGATCGCCGCGAGCACGAGCGGGACGGCGAAGAAGATGTCGGTCAAGCGCGACAGGAGTGTGTCCCAGATACCGCCGTAGAAGCCGGCGATCGCGCCGATGAGCGTGCCCAGCAGGGTCACGATCAGCGTGGTAAGCACGCCGACAGTCACCGAGGCGCGCGCCCCGTAGATCGTGCGCGCGTAGATGTCGCAGCCCTGCCGGTCGAAGCCGAAGGGGTGCCCCGACTCCGCCGGTTGTAGCGAGCGCGAGAGCATGCACTCGCGCGGGTCGACGCTGGCGAACAGGCCGGGAAACAGCGCCATTGCCACGGCGAGCACGATGAGGATCGCGGAGATCCAGAACAGGGGTCGGCGGCGCAGCGCGTGCCAGGCCTCGGTCCACTGGTTCGACGGCGCGCGGTCGTCGGGAACCGCGTCGACTGCGCCGAGGCCGGTTTCATCCACCTCGGCGACGAAGTATTCCTGGCCGCGCCGAGCGACCGCCCGATTCGTGTTGGTCTCTGTGTGTGGGTGGTTATGCATAACGGATCCTTGGGTCGAGCACGGCGTAGAGCAGATCGACGAGCAGGTTGGCCACGATGTAGACGATGACCAACACGGTGGTGAACGAGACGACGGTGGCGGGCTCGCCCTTCAAGATTGCCTGGTAGATGGTGCCGCCGACACCGTTGATGCCGAAGATGCCCTCGGTGACGATCGCGCCGCCCATCAGCGCGCCAAGATCCGCGCCGAGGAAGGTCACCACCGGAATCATGGAGTTGCGCAGCACGTGGCGTCGCAACACGGAGCCTTCGCTTAAGCCCTTGGCGCGCGCGGTGCGCACGTAGTCTCCCTGCAGGTTCTCGCTCACCGACTGCCGGGTCAGCCGGATGACGTAGGCGCACGAGAGCGCGCCCAACACCACCGCCGGCATGAGCAGCGCCTCAAAGGTTTCGTTGCGCCCGACGGTCACGGGCAGCAGCCCCCACTTGACGCCGACGAGGTACTGCAGCACGAAGCCGATGACGAAGGACGGCACGGCGATGATGATCAGCGAGGCCACCAGGATGGTGGAGTCGAAGATGCCGCCGCGGCGAATGCCGGCGATGAAGCCGAAGAGGATGCCAAAGATTGCCTCGAAGGCGATCGCCATGAGCGCCAGCTTGATCGTCACGGGGAAAGCGTTCGCCATCACCGAAGACACGGGCTGGCCGGAGAAGGTCGTGCCGAAATCTCCGACGAAGATGCCTTTGATGTAGAGCAGGTATTGGACGAGGAACGGCTTGTCCAGGTTGTATTCGGCCTCGATGCGGGCGCGGGCGGCTTCGGTTAAGCCTCGGTCGCCGCCGAGCGCGGCGACCGGGTCGCCGGGCATGAGGAACACGAGTGCGTAGAGCAGCAGCGTTGCGCCAAAGAATACGGGGATCATTTGGAGCAGTCGCCGCACGATGTATCGCTGCATGATGATGCTTTCAGATTCGGAGCACGCACTCGACGCCGCGTTGACGGCGCACAACCCCGCGCCGCGCACCATGGCGGCCGGGGTTGGGATGCGTTGCTCGCGCGTAAAGGGTTACTGCTTGGTGATCTGGGTGTAGACAGGCATCGACTTCCAGGAGAAGACGACGTTGTCTACCGTGTCTGCGGAACCACCGTTGACGTTGGCGTACCACAGCGGGATAGCAGGCAGGTCCTCGAGCAGGATCTGCTGCGACTTGTTGTAGGACTCCGATGCCGCCTCGATTTCGCCGGCGTTCGCCGCCTCGGATAGCAGCGAGTCGAACTCGGGGTTGGTGTAGTCACCGTCGTTGGAGCCGGCGCCGGTGCCGTACAGCGGGCCGAGGAAGTTACCCAGCGACGGGTAGTCCGCCTGCCAGCCGGTACGGAACGCGCCTTTGATGGTGCGGTTGGTCACATCGTCGCGCAGGGACTTGAAGTCCGGGTACGCGTTGCCAGTGGCCTCGATGCCGAGGGTGTTGCGGATGGAGTTGGCCACCGCGTCGACCCAGGCCTGGTGCCCACCGTCAGCGTTGTAGGAGATGGTGAACTCGCCCTCGAACGGCGCGATCTTTTCGGCCTCGGCCCACAGGCGCTTGGCCTCCTCCGGGTTGTACTCCAGCACCTCTGCGCCCTCGAGGCTATCGGTGTGGCCCGGGATGACCGGGGAGGTGAAGTCGGTCGCCGGGGTGCGGGTGCCCTCGAAGATCGTGTCGGTGATCTCCTCGCGGTTGATCGCCATGGACAGTGCTTTACGACGCAGCTTGCCCTCCTCGCCAGAGAAGTGCGGCAGGGACTCGCCGATGGTGAAGGACTGGAAGATCGCGGCGGGCTGGTTCACCGCGCGCTCGCCCAGCTCGTCCTCGTAGGTCGCGAACGCGGAGTCCGGGATCGCGTCGAGCACGTCCAAGTTGCCGGCGAGCAGGTCCGCGTACGCGGCATCCTGCTGCGCGTAGAAGACCCAGGTCACGCCTTCGTTCTGCGCCTGGCGCTCGCCCGCATACTCCTCGTTAGGAACGACGGTGGCGTCCTGGTTGTGGTTCCACTCCACCAGCTTGTACGGGCCGTTGGAGATCGGAGCCTCGCCGTAGGCATCGATGTCGTCGTAGGCCGAGGGGTGCATCGGGAAGTACGCGGAGTACCCCAGACGCGTCGGGAAGTCAGCCTCCGGCTGCGCGAGCTCGATGGTGAAGGTGTGGTCGTCTTCGACCTTCAGGCCCTCCATCTCTTCCACGCCCTCCTCGTAGCCGAGGATCGGCTCGAAGAAGTAGGAGGCCAGCAGGGAGTTGGCCACGGTGTAGTTCCACGCCTTGACGTAGTCTTCAGCGGTCACCGGCGAGCCATCGGACCACTTCGCGTCCTTGAGCTTGACGCGGTAGGTCTTGTCGCCCTCGAGCTCGATGGATTCGGCGAGATCGTTGTGCACCTCGCCGTCCGCGTCGTAGTACACCAGGCCGGCGAAGATCTCGTCGACGATGCGGCCACCACCCGTCTCGTTGGTGTTGCCCGGGATCAGCGGGTTCTGCGGCTCAGAACCGTTTGCCAGGACGACGTTGCCGATCTCTGCACCATCAGACCCGGATGCATTCTCTGCCCCGGAATCAGACGAGCCGCCACACGCGACCAGTCCAAAAGCCAGAGTTCCTGCCGCCAAAATCGCTGTGGTCTTTTTCGCCAACACAGCGCCTCCTTACATGTCGCTCTACGTTCACTCCATCCCACTTGTGAGAGGACACACAAGGGGCGGTTAGCTACCATTGCATCACATTTGTCGGCAATATGGGAACCGTTTGGAAAGTTTTTCTTCACCTCCCGGATAAACTCCGTTAACCCCGCTGGCAGCTCGCTCGCAGAAACTTCCCCTTGCCACAGCTCACGTCGCGAAAAAGGCGGGGCGCTGCGGCGCGGGGCAGCGTGGCGTCGATAAGCTTGCACTGCCCCCCAAAGGAAAGGAACAAACATGGCCGGTGGCCTCCTCGCACTGCTTGACGACGTCGCGCTCATCGCCCGCACCGCCGCAAGCTCAACCGACGACGTGGCGGCCCTGACCGCGAAAACCTCCGCCAAGGCCGCGGGCGTGGTCATCGACGACGCGGCGGTGACCCCGCAATACGTCTCAGGTGTCACGCCTGCGCGCGAGCTGCCGATGATCTGGAAGATCACCAAAGGTTCGCTGCGCAACAAGCTGCTCATCATCCTGCCCATCGCGCTGCTGCTCAACGCCTTTGCGCCCTGGGCGCTCGTGCCACTACTCATGCTCGGCGGCTGCTACTTGGGCTTCGAGGGCGCCGAAAAGATCGTGCACAAGCTCACCTCTAATACCGAGGAAGACGCCGAGCGCGCCACAAACAAATCGCCCGACGACGAAGACACGCTGGTGAAATCGGCAATTACCACCGACCTCATCCTCAGCGCCGAAATCATGATCATCGCCCTCGACGAAGTCGCCGACCAGCCCGTGTGGATGGAGGCAGCCGTGCTCATCGCCGTCGGTATCCTGATCACGTTTGTGGTCTACGGCGCGGTCGCGGTGCTGGTCAAGATCGACGACATCGGCCTCGGCATGATCGAGCGCGACCGTGCCCCCGGCCTCGGCCGCGCGCTCGTCAACGGCATGCCCTACGTCCTCAACGCCATCGGCATCATCGGCACCGTCGCCATGCTGTGGGTCGGCGGCCACCTCATCGTCCGCGGCTTCGACGAAGTCATCGGCTGGCACCTCCCCCACGACCTGATCGAACGCGGCACCGAACTCGTGGGCGGCGGCGCGGCCGGATGGTTCGTCGACACCGGCATCTCAATGCTCTTCGGGCTCGCAGCCGGCCTAATTATCCTCGGCGTCGTCCGCGCAGTGAAGGCGCTCACGCAGCGCTCCTAGGGTCCTGCCGCGGGGTGCGCCTAGACTGGCACAAGACACGTACGCACACCGGACAAGGAGGCCAAGCACGCCGTGGGACTCCAGCGCTACCCTCTCTCGCCCGCCATCTGGGGAGCCGGCGAGGAAATCCAGCTCACGCACGTCGTGCAGGCCGCCTTGTTCACCGACTTCACGCCGCAGCGCGCCACGCGCTACATCGACGTCGACTTAGAGGCCAACCCGTTGAGCGGCACGTGGCGCGTGCGCTACAACGGCGCCGTCATCGGCTCCGTGCCCGCCGCCGATCGCGCCCGCTTCCCCGACATCGAGCGCGTCCACCGCTCGCTCTTGCGCCCCGGCACAACCGCCTCTGTGAGCTTCAATGCGGAAACCGGCCAGTTCGAACCCGCCGTCATCCTGCCGCCCCCGCTGCTGAGCGTCCCGCGCAACAACACCCCAGCAGGTGCCTGGGTGCTGCCGCCGGGTGACATGCTCGTCATCGACACCTCCGCGGGAGAATTCTCCGCCGAAGAGCTCGCGCTGCTTTCGCCGGGCCAGTGGTTCGTCGCGCTCCACCGCATCGCGGACACTGTCGTCGCGCTTTACGACGGCCGCGTCATCGGCAGCTTCAACGGCACCGATGCCGCAGACATCACCGCCGCCGTCGACGAAGCGCTGTCTATGGGCGCGCCCGAGGTCTACGCGCGCGCGGTGCTGTTGGACGGCATGGCTGGCCTCGATGTCGGCCACCCGGATGAGGGCGTCGTCCTTGTCCCGGCGTTGAGTGAGCCGGATGCGCGGCCGCGGCAGCCGTGGTCGCTGGTCGACTTCCCCGACGGCAGTTGGGCGGTGACCGTCGAGCACGACTACGTTGTTGACGACGAAGATGTCCTGCGTCCGCGGCACACCGCGCGCTACGTTTCGCTCGCGGGTGGGCCGCGTCCGGAGGAAATCGCCGCGCCGACGGAAATGTTCGGCGTGGTCGATGACGCGCCTGCAAGCACACCCGAGCCTGCAGAAGCGCCCGTTTCCGCCACCCCGGGCCACGACGTCAAGGGCGCAGGCGACTACCTCACCGAAACGGAGAAGGTTCGACTGCGTCGCGCACAGCGCGCCAAGCAGGCGTCCGGGCGCAAGGCCCACGGACGCCACCGCGCCTAACTACCCCGGTGGTCCTGTTGCTGGGGTGTGTGCGAGTCGGGCGTGTCGGCGTGCGGGGTTGGTGTGGCGTGTGCCTCTGGGTGAGAGGTAGCCTTTGGGGCTTTGCCACATGATCTGCCCGCCGACGCGCTGCATCCGCCCGCGTTTCGGCCGCCCGTTTTGCCGATTGTGATACGTGCACAACCAGCACATATTCCCAATCTCGGTCGCCCCGCCTTTCGACCACTCCTTGATGTGGTGCGCCTCCGAGAAATCCGCCGGCTGGTTACACCCCGGCCACGCACAGGTGACGCCATCCGCGCTCATCAACGCGCGCAACTCACCACTCGCGTGGCGCTCAAGACGCACCGGGTAGAGGTTCACCGGCCCATCCGTGGCGGAGATCAAAGCGATATAGCCCGAGGCGTGCAGCTTCCGGTTGACCAACTGCGCACCAGAAAGCCACTCACCATTGGTCAGCTGCACCTCGACTTCCCCGTCGCCGCGTGTGCGCCACTGGGCGAAGTCGCCGATGTCCATGTTCAGCACCGTGGTCAACGCAGCGTCCCCACCCGTGCTGCGCGTGTCCTTGAGCCACGCCTGGGGGTCGTTGTTCGCCGCGCGGTAGACCGGCAGCACATCCGTGGTACGCCCGGTGATGTGCACCGTCGACCACCCTTGGTCGTGGAAGGTCACCGACGCTTTCGGCACGCGCGGGGCGGGC
>NZ_JALXXL010000013.1 GCF_025152525.1 Corynebacterium sp. p3-SID1056 | reverse complement strand
CTCCGTCACCACGGCCGCGTTTGTAGCAACCTTGAACGGTGCTTCACCGCGGGTAACAATTCGGCCCTGGGTGACCGGTTTGCCGTCAGCGTCGACCTTCTGATCACCGTTCTCATCAAGGACCGGAACCTGCAGATCTTCATTACGCATCACCACCGGGAACGTAATCGTCTTACCGGCCTGCTTCGCGTTCGGTGTGAAGGTCACAACACCGGTAGCCGGATCAACCCTGACCTGGTCCTCAGTGACACCCTCCGGCAGTTCACCGAGCTCGAACTTGGCCTTCCCAGGCTTGTCTTCGACCTCACCGGTCTCCGGGTTATCAAAGATCGGCTCAGCAGTAGCTTCTTCGCCGTCCTTCGCTGGAACCTCGTCGTAGTCCAGGTACTCACGAGTCACAGCGAACGCATCCTGTGCCAGCACCAGATCGTTCTTCGGGTCCGGGTCACCGTCGGCGGCCTTGAGACGAGCAGTGAACGTGTCACCAGTCTGGGCACCGGTCGGGACATCCAACTCACATTCCGGGATCTTGGTAGCGGAGTCCGCCTTAGCGGTTGCACAGGTCTTGACGACCTTGCCGTCCTTGTCGACCCACTCGATGTAGTAGTTCAGATCATCCGAGATCGGCAGACCGGAGGTGTCAGTCGTAACCTTCTCTCCAATCGTCGCCCAGTTATCAGTGGTGTTCTTGTCCACCACATCGAACTTCAACGCCTGCGGAGCAAGCACGATATTCCAGCCCGTGTAGCCATCAGTGGTGTTACCGATCAAGGCACCGTCGCCGCCAAAGAGCTGTGCGTTACCGCCAGAATTCAAGTCAGCACCGAAGCCCGGGCCCGCCCACTGACCAAGCGACCACGGGTACAACGTACCGATATTGTCCGGCAGCGGGTTGCCATCCTTGCCAAGAATGCTGACGTAGCTCCAGTGCATGTTGACGTGCTTGGAGTTGAGGCCACCGTTCTCCCAAGCTCCCTCACCGTGGGAACCTGCGAGCTTGCCGAACTTGTCTTCAGCCACAATTCCACGGCTCTTGTGGGAGTTGCCGTAGATACCCTTCCAGCGCAGCTCGAACTTACCGTCAGCGCCGGTGGTGGTAGTCAAAGTTTCTGCGATCCAGCCTTCTGGATCCGCCGCTACCTGCTCATTGATCCACTTCTGCAGACCCTGCTCATCGGCAGGGGTCCAACCCTTGCCACGCAGCGTCTTACCCGCAAAGTTATCCTTCGCGTACGCCTCAATCTTGTTCACCGCGTCATCGGTGAGGTAGGAGCCAACAACCTTCAGGCCAGCGGCAGGAATGTCCTTGCCGCCAAAGGAGCTCACGGTGTTGTGGTTCAAAGCGCCCTGCAGCACGTCAAGGTTCCAAAACGCCCGACCAGCGTAGGTACCACCGTTACCACCCGTACCGGTGCTTTGCGCCCATTTATTCTCTGGGAGATGCTGCGGCAGTTTGTCCTTCTGGGCATACTGGATGGTCATGCCGGTGATCTTGTTGTCGCCCCACACGGCATCACCCTGGGTGGTCGGCGTCGTGTTTGCGCCGATGCCCGGGAAGATACCCGCTGCAGGCTGGTGCACCAGCCGGTACTTATCCGTCATGTCCTCCGGAAGCTCCGTCCACACGCGGATCTTCTCGCGGTTCTCATCCCGAACCCAGTCAGCATCATCATCCAAGTTACCTACACTGGCATCCGCACGGAACTCACGCGTCACACCAAGCGCATCAGTGTACGGTGCCATCTTGATGGTGAAGTTACCGTTTTCATCACTTTCGGTGTAGTACACAGGCGAGGAGTGCTGAGTATTCTCACCCTCGTACCACTGGGCATAAATCTTGACACCCTCAAGTGCCTTACCGGACTCTTGGACGTTCCCGAAGCCAACGGCAGCCTCAACAATCTCCTTCACAGAACCGGAGATGGTGCCCTCTTGGTCCGCTTGACCCGGGGAGTGAATAGCCTTATCGCTACCCGATGCCGGAGCCTCAGCTGCCGGCTGATCCTCTTGCGCATTCGCAACCGCGGCGTACGAGGAAGCAGGGGCTACCGCCTGAGCAAACGGCGTCACCAGGGCGAACGAAAGCGCTGCTGCCGCAATCGAGGTCCCGCGACGGCGAGAAATATGATTCTTCTTCATTTTGTGAAGTCTTCCTTCCACGAAGAGTTCTGGGATACAGGGAAAGCCCACATCAGCGCCTGTCTTCCAGCTACGCATTCAGCAGGGAGTCATGCCGCTCGAACTTTCACACTTGTAAATATAGTGAAGATCACCTGTCCGACATCCAGCCATTTCCCAGACTGCTTTCACCACATAAGAACCTCTCAGTACGCCGGTTCACCCTCAAGCCAGGCGCCACATACCCCACCCTTGCTGGCAAAACATCACAGCGTCAGCACAAAGGAGCGCCCGAGTGTCAGAATTTCGCCATAAAATCGCGCACACCACCCAGCTAGAAGCGCCTACCTTTTTCTCAGCCTAATTTCGCCGGATGTTCGAACCCTCAACACACGCTAGCGCCATCAATGGACAACTGTCCATATGCAGCCGCAGCTCAATCGCCCAATGCAATTAAAACACTGAATAAAACAGCCATACCCAGGCAGCACTGTACGAACGTCCACCTTTTAGCACCACAATACAGTTAGGAATACAATAATAATTTCAACCCACCCCAACAACGGGGGTATTTCCAACCCCATAAACCAATGCCGGCTGTCCTACTCCGCTTCCCGCAGGAAGTGCGCAGCCGCCGCCGCACGCTCGCGCGCCTCCTCTACACTGTCCGCGGTTGCCAGCACCATGACGGTGTCCTCGTGTACTTGGACGGTGGCTTCTTCCACCGCCATCGCCTGTGCGATCTGCTCGGTTGTCGGGTTTACGCCGTGGAGGAAGGTGGCGGCACCGGGTGAGGTGAGCGTGACGTCGATAGGCAGGCCCGCGGTTGCTCGCGCATGCAGATCGAATTGGTCCACACGCTGCGTATTGCGGGTGAGCAGGCCGTCGGCGTCGGGGCGCGGGGTGGCCTGGGAGAAATACACCTCGTCGCCGTCGACAAACAGCTCGATCGAGTAGACGCCGCGGCCAGCGATCGCGCCGCTAATACGGGCAGCAATGGAGCGCGCGTTGTCCGCAGCGGCCTGCGAGAGGGCCGCGGGCTGCCAGGTCTCCACGAGCTTGCCATCCTCGTGGCGGGTGCCGATCGGCTCGCAGAACCACGTGGCCAGCTCGCCGGTCGCCGGATCGATCGAGCGAGCCGTAAGGATGGTGACCTCGTAGTCGAAGTCAATGTACTGCTCCACCGCCACCGGCTCGCTCTCGCCGGATTCGGACTCGGAGGCGGCGTGCGCCTTCGTCCACGCCTCGTGCAGCTCGTCGGCTGCTCGCACGACGGACTGGCCCTCGCCCGCGGTTGAGCGGCCCGGCTTGACCACCAGCGGGTAGCCGACTTGCTCGGCGCACGCCTCGAGTGCTTCGGGGGAGTCGGCGAACTGATACGCCATCGTCGGCAAGCCGAGCTCTTCCGCTGCGGTACGCCGCACCCCCTCGCGGTTGCGGGTCATGCGGCAGGCCTCGACCGTGGGGAAAAGCTCGCAGCCGGAGGTCTCCACCAGCTCGCGCAGCTTGGCCAGGTCGGTGCCCTCCCCTGCCACGGTGATGTCCGGGCTCATCGCACCCGGCGCGCCCTGCTCAAAGGTGCCAACCTGCACCTCATAGCCCAGGCGGCGGAACGAGGACGCAAGCTCCTCCTCCACCTCAGATGTGCCCAGAATCAGCACCTTGGAGCGCTTCGCCGTACTCATAGGCGCATACTCTATGCCTCCACATTGCCCTGGGCAAACAGGCGCGCTGGGAAAACGCCGCTGGGTTAGCGAGCAAGCACGTCGTTGCGCACGATGGTCTGGTCGCGGCCCGGGCCGACACCGATGTAGCTCATCGGCGCGCCAGAGAGCTCCTCGAGGCGCAGGACGTAGTCCTTCGCCTTCTGCGGCAGCTCCTCGAAGCTGGTGCAGCCGGTGATGTCCTCGTCCCACGCCGGCATGGTCTCGAAGATGGGCTCCGCGTGGTGGAACTGGGACTGGGTCAGCGGCATTTCGCCGAAGCGCTCGCCGTCGACGTCGTAGGCCACGCAGATCGGGATCTCGCCGATGCCGGTGAGCACGTCGAGCTTCGTCAGGAAGAAATCGGTGAAACCGTTGACGCGCGCGGCGTAGCGGGCGATCACCGCGTCGTACCAGCCACAACGGCGCTTGCGACCGGTGTTCACGCCGACCTCGCCGCCGACTTCCTGGAGGTAGTCGCCCCACTTATCAAAAAGCTCCGTGGGGAACGGGCCCGCGCCCACGCGCGTGGTGTAGGCCTTCACAATGCCCAGCGAGGCCGTAATCTTCGTCGGACCGATGCCTGCGCCCACGCAGGCACCGCCGGCGGTGGGGTTAGAGGAGGTGACGAAGGGGTAAGTACCGTGGTCGACGTCCAGCATGGTGGCCTGGCCGCCCTCCATGAGCACGTGCTTGCCTTCGTCGAGTGCCTTGTTCAGCGTGTACTCCGCGTCGATCACCATCGGCTTCAAACGCTCGGCATAGGACATGAAGTAGTCCATCACCTCGTCGGGCTCAATGGCCTTGCGGTTGTACATCTTGACCAACATCTGGTTTTTCACATCGAGTGCAGACTCGATCTTCTGGCGCAGGATCGACTCGTCGAAAATGTCCTGCACGCGCAGGCCGACGCGAGCGACCTTGTCGGCGTAGGTGGGGCCGATGCCGCGGCCGGTGGTACCGATCGCGCGCTTGCCCAGGAAGCGTTCCTGCACGCGGTCCAGCGTCTGGTGGTACGGGGCCACCATGTGCGCGTTGCCAGAGATGCGCAGGCGGGACGCGTTCGCGCCGCGGGCCTCGAGACCGTCGATCTCTTCAAACAGCGCCTGCAGGTTCACCACCACGCCGTTGCCCAGGATCGGGGTGGCGTTTTCGCTCAGCACACCGGCCGGCAGCAGTTTCAGCTCGTACTTTTCGCCGCCGACCACCACGGTGTGCCCGGCGTTGTTACCGCCGTTGGGCTTCACCACGTAGTCGACCTTGCCGCCGAGGATGTCGGTGGCCTTCCCCTTGCCCTCGTCGCCCCACTGGGCGCCCACAATGACGATGGCGGACATTTTGACTCCTTATATAGGCAGTAATCCGCGCTTATTGTAGCGTGACCGGTATGCGGTTGATTCATTGCGCGTGCGCAACCACAGTTTCCATCCCGGGTGCCGAACACCACGACCTCAGTGAGGTGCCCTCGCGCAAGGAGTTGCGCTTTCTCGACGCCGCGGCCAAGGATGTCCTGCCAGAAGACCCCACCCCGTCTTTGGCCGAGATCCAGGCCTCGCCGAATGTGGCGCACATGGGAGCGCCCGGCCGCGCCCCGCAGCAGCCCAGCGAACGCCTCCGCATCATCGTCTCCGGCTCCGACAAGGCCCTTGCCGCCGTACTCACCCGCATGATGCGCGGCGACTACCTATGGGCCGAGGTGGCGTACGTCCCGGTGGACCCGCACTCCCCTGCCGCGGTGGGATGGGGGCTCAGCGGCCTCACTACCGACGAGGCATGCGCGCTCGCCTGCGAGGGCCCGGTCACGCCGTCGCCGTGCGTGCGCACCGATACCGGGGACGTGGTTGCGGGCGCCGCCTCGATCTACCGGGGCGAAGGGGATGAGGAATACGTCGGCGAGATAGTCGTCGACTCGCAGCGCCTGGTCTACCGCAGCGGCGAGGACGCGTCCGCCCGCTTTCACGGGCAGTTCGGGGCTCGCCTGGTGCCAACCCCCGGCGCGCCCGGCATCGCATCCACGCCGATTGTCACACCGCTGGTTTCTCACGGCCCTATCTCGAAGCGTTCGCCGGAGCAGCTCGAGCGGATGACTCGCAATCCGCTGCTGCGTCGTTTCACGCAGAGGGCGGGCGTGGCACCCGGCCAGACCGATGGTTCGCGGGTGCTCACCGGGCGCGCGCTGCAGTCCGGCGGCGAGGCAATCACGGTGGAGCTTGACGGCGTGCGCCGGCCGCGCACCGTCGAGCGGGTGACCTTTTATCGACATTTACGCGACATCCAAAGCGTGAAAATGACCCCGCACGAGGATATGTGACATATCTCACACGGTGAATTCTCTACGCTCGCAGTGAGCGAGATGTTATCGCTCCGATACATTCAGCGGACACTCAGTAAGCGCTCAATGTCGTTTGCGGACCACGTTTTCGCAGGTCACAGAACTGGTCTGGCGATTGTACCGATACCTTGACGATGTGTCACCCGCCTACATGTTCGATCCGCTGCGTTCGGGGTCGAACCCATTGCTTAGCACTGCACGTTTGGCAGAAGCGTCCTACGTTGGATTGTGTTCGCAACGCAGCGGAGCACACGCTCCACACAGTGCAAGCGAGACCGCCACCGCAATGCCAGCGGTCGGCGGGACACATTAGTTAGACCCCCAGAATGAAACTGCAACAAAGGAGCTTTTAAGCACCATGGCTGAGACCAATCGCATTGAAGATCTTGCAAACGCTACCGCATTCGACGTCGACGGCGACAAGGTCGGCGGCGTCAAGGACGTCTACGTCAACGACACCACCGGTCAGCCGGACTTCGTTTCCGTCAACCACGGCCTGTTCGGTGCTGGCACCTCCATCGTCCCGCTGCGCGGCCACACCCTGCGCGACGGCGAGCTGCACCTCGCGTTCCAGAAGGATCGCATCGAGGACGCGCCGGATCTCGACGAGAACGGCCACCTGACCACCGACGACCAGGATGCCTTCTACCGCCACTACGGCCTGACCGAGACCAAGGACGTCACCACCTACGACACCGGCCGCCACGCCGCAGCTGGCACCGGTGCAGGTGCGGCCGCTGGTGCCGCTGGCGCAGGTGCTGCTGCAGGCGAGCGTCGCGAGGTGGAGACCGACGCTACCGCTGCGGGCGCTCGCACCGACGCTGCCGACAAGGACGCGATCATCCGCTCCGAGGAGCAGCTCAACGTACAGAAGGACCGCGTTGAGTCCGGCCAGGTCCGTCTGCGCAAGTACGTCGTCAACGAGACCGAGACCGTCGAGGTCCCGGTCGAGCGCGAGGAGGTTCGCGTCGTCCGCGAGCCGATTACCGACGCCGACCGCGCAAACTTCGACGGCAAGATCGGCGAGCAGGAGGCTTCCGTCACCCTGCACGAGGAGCGCGTCAACGTGTCCAAGGAGTCCGTCCCGGTAGAGAAGGTCTCCCTGGAGAAGGACACCGTCCAGGACACCGAGCGCGTCTCTGAGGAGCTGCGCAAGGAGCGCTTCGACACCGACGGCGTCGAGGGCGTTGTCGACGGCGACAAGAAGTAAATAGCCGCCGCTTTTCGTACCCGCCTGAGCTTTACTCGTGGTAAAGCTCAGGCGGGTACTTTGGTGTGTGCGAGGTCGGCGCCAGGACCGCCACCGCGGACTCCCTGGACATACCACCGGTCTCAAGCAAATCCACAATGAGCGAACGGGTCTGCGCCAAAATGGCGTAGGCGGACAGCACCGCGTTTTCCGGCAACGCGTCCATCGAAGCGCGCTGTCCCGCCACGCGCAGCTCGTTGACGATACGCGGGATGGTAATCGCCTGCGCCTTGCGGGATTCGCCCCCATAGACCTCGGAAAACTCCAGGCACACCTGCGAAAGCGTGTCCAAGAGTTCAATCTGTTCCTCAGTCACCTCGTCCCTGTCCTCACACAGCACGCGCGCACGTCGCGCCAATACACGGGTCGTACGCACGGCGTTGTCCACCGGCGGGATCACGCGTGACAGCGAGTTGATATAGCGGCGTACACCCCATAGGAACGGGGAGATACGCGTCGACTCCTTGCCCGACTTCACGGCCGAGGCCATTCGGTCAATGTCGGTCTGCGAACCGCGGATGGATTCTAGTGCTTCGTCGATGATGTGGGGGTCGCCGTTGGAAAGCCCCGACGCGACGTCGTCAAGCACTGAGCTCAAAATGCCCATCACCTTCGAGATCTCGGCGCGCGCACCCTGCATTGGCCCCTGGGGGAGGAGCGCCAACGTGGCCATCGAGACCGCCACGCCGATGATCGCGTCGACTGTGCGGTCGAGGCCGGTGACCTCGCCACCCGGCGGCATAATCGTGGCGATCAGCACCGAGCCGATCGCCACCTGGTTGTTCACCAACTGCGATTTCGAGAGGAAAGACGCGATGAGCAGCGCCCCCGACACGATCAGCGCGATCTGCCAACCGCCCTCGCCAAGCCGGTAGAACAACAAATCGCCGACCAGCACGCCGAGGATGCAGCCGATTGCCAAATCCCACGCCTTGGTCAGCCGGTCCCCGCCGGTCATGCCGATCATGATGATCACAGAAATCGGTGCGAAGAACGGGCGCTGGTGGTCAAAAATATCTTTCGCGATCCAATACGCGACGCCGGAAGCGAGGCCGATCTGCAGAATCGGCAGCATCCGCTTACGCACACGCAGTAGGCGCGAATGGAGCGACTTATCCACCTGCTTAAGGCGCTCGCGCGTACTCATCCTCTCTTTGGCCATGCCAATACCCTAACCCCTCACCTCGTGCCCAGACACACAAAAAGCGCCGCCCCAGCGGGACGGCGCTTGGAAGCGCAGCTGCGAAAGCTTACTTCGCTACAGTGTGGCCCACAGCGTGCAGGTCCTGGCAAGCCTCGATGACGCGCTCCGTCATGGAGGCCTCAGCCTTCTTCAGGTAGGAACGCGGGTCGTAGGCCTTCTTGTTGCCCACCTCGCCGTCGACCTTCAGCACACCGTCGTAGTTTTCAAACATGTGCGAAGCCACCGGGCGAGTAAACGCGTACTGCGTATCGGTGTCCACGTTCATCTTCACGACGCCGTAACGCAGCGACTCCTCGATCTTCTCCTTCTCGGAGCCCGAGCCGCCGTGAAACACGAAGTCGAAGGGACGAGCGCCCTCCTCCAGGCCCAGCTTCTTCGCGGCGACCTTCTGGCCCTCGTCCAGCACCTCCGGGCGCAGCTTCACGTTGCCCGGCTTGTACACGCCGTGGACGTTGCCGAAAGTGGCTGCCAGCAGGTAGCGGCCGTTCTCGCCGGTGCCCAGGGCGTCGATGGTCTTTTCAAAGTCCTCCGGGGAGGTGTAGAGGTTTGCGCCGGCCTTCGCCTCAACGCCGTCCTCTTCGCCGCCGACGACGCCGATCTCTGCCTCGAGGATGATGTTGGCCTTCTTTGCCTTCGCCAGCAGCTCCTGCGCGATCTCGAGGTTCTCATCGATCGGCACCGCAGAGCCGTCCCACATGTGGGACTGGAACAGCGGCAGCTCGCCGCGGTCCACGCGCTCCTGGGAAATAGCCAGCAGCGGACGCACGTACTCGTCCAGGACCTCCTTCTGGCAGTGGTCCGTGTGCAGCGCAATGTTGACGTCATAGTGCTGCGCGATCTCGTGCGCGAATGCGGCCAGCGCCTGAGCACCCGCCACCTTGTTCTTCACGCCCAAGCCGGAGCCGAACTCAGCGCCACCGAGGGAGAACTGGATGATGCCGTCAGACTCAGCCTCAGCGAAACCCTTAATCGCCGCGTTGATGGTCTCCGAGGACGTGCAGTTGATGGCGGGGAAAGCGTAGCCGCCCTTCTTTGCACTATCCAGCATCTGGTTGTAGACCTCAGGAGTAGCAATTGGCATGGGGAAAAACCTCCAAAGTTGCGGGTAGGTAGTACGTGTTCCAGTATGCCCTTTTTACAGCCCCGGTGCATTGGAAATTCGCGCCGCCGCCTCGAGCAGCATCCAACCCGAAAGCTGCACGGACAAATCGCGCTCGTCGATGCGCAAAAGCCCCACCGCTTCGCTGATGCTCGCAGGGCCTAACCCGTAGTTGTGCGGCAGCTTGGCGTCCTCCGTCCACTCGGCGGCGAAGACGGGCAGCCCGTCGACCTCAAGGCGGTGCTGCCACAAGGACTCGGCGGATGCGCGCACGAGGCGAGCGGCAACCCGTTTCGTCGCAATGTTTTCGCGACTGTCCTCCGGCATCCGCACCGCCACCTCCGCCAGGTAGCGCGCCAGGATCCCCTTAAAGAGGCCCCCATCGCCGTCGCCAGATTCGTACTTTGGGCTAATGATGACGCCTTGCGGGGTGGCCAGGTGCAGCGCAATCGCCTGCACGATCGCCCGGATATGGGTGATGTAGAAGACGGAGGCGTCCGCGCGCTCGGAGTTGGCAAAGGAGTCGATGGGCTCGTTGTGTGCCAGCCCCACTTCATTGCGCAGCGCCAACGCGATCTCCAGGCTCGCGCCAAGCACGGTGCCCTGGTTGTAGGTATAGATCTTTTCCACCACCTCCGGGCCGTGCATGCGCATCCGGATGCCGTCCTCCAACAGCCCGTTCTCGCGCACCAGGTTGTCAAAGATCCAGTCGAGCACCTGCCGCGACTTATCCAACCGCCCGGTGCGCGCAAACAGAATCGCCGCCGGCCCGTTCGAGGGCACGTTATAAAACGTTTCCCCTCGGCGCCACGGCAGCACGCCGGTCACCGGGTCGATGCCCGCAAGCAGGTCAAACTCGAGCTGGTTCAGTGCCTTCGTGCGGCGCACCCCATCCAGTGCGAGCGCGCGGTTCCACGCCAACGCCAGCCACGCCTTATCGTCGTAGTACTTGTTGGCGGTGAGATTGCCGCCCGTGCGGTAACTGATAGCGCGCAGCGTGTCCTTCACGCGGTGGCGACGCTCCATCGACGGGTCGCGCAACGCCGCGTCGACCTGACAGTCCAGGTAGTGCGCCTGCCACCAGTAGTGCCAGTGCCAGAAGAAGCGATCCTTCGCCCCCGGGGGCCAGGTCACCACAGCCAAGTTGGTCCGCGGCATCTTCCACAGCTTCTGGGCGTGCCGCTTGTGAATCGCTTGCTCAGCAAGATCGGCACGCCGTGGCCACGGCGACCCGGGTTCTGACACTTCTGCTCCCAACACCTGCAACGAGTTCGTACGGTCTTTAATCTTGCCAGAGTCCGCTGGGACGTTGCAGTGATATATCCACCGATTTTTACCAGGCCTGGCGCAGGTCCGCGTGTTGGCGCACCCACGCGTGCATCGCAATGCCCGCAGCGACGCCCGCGTTAATAGAGCGAGTCGAGCCGAATTGGGCGATCGAGCACGTCATACTCGCTGCGTGCTGGGTTTCCTCCGTAATGCCGGGTCCCTCCTGGCCGAAGACGAGCACGCAGCGCTTCGGCAGCTTTGCCGTTTCCAGTGGAACGCACCCCGGGGTGTTGTCGATGGCCACGACGGGGATGTCTACTTCACTCGACCACGCTGCGAAGGCCTCGACGCTCTCGTGGTGGTGGATGTGCTGGTAGCGGTCCGTGACCATCGCACCTCGCCGATTCCACCTTTTGCGGCCGATGAGGTGTACCTCCTTCGCCAAAAAGGCGTTAGCGGTGCGCACGACCGTGCCGATGTTCATGTCGTTTTCAAAATTCTCGATCGCCACGTGGAACGGGTGCCGGCGGCTATCGAGCTCCGCCACAATCGCGTCCATGGACCAGTAGCGGTAGGCATCGACGACGTTGCGTCGGTCGCCGTTGGCCAGTAGCTCTGGGTCCAGGCGGGCGTCGTTAGGCACGGGCCCCTCCCACGGGCCGACGCCGTGGCGACCCTCATTCCATTCCGTGGGGCCCTTCCCCGGATCTTCAGGCAAGGTCCAGATCCTCGAGGCCGAGGAGGAAGCGGTACTCCAAGCCCGCGTCCTCGATGACCTTCGCGGCGCCGGTTGCTCGGTCGACCACCGTGGCGACAGCGACGACCTCGGCACCCTCGGCGCGGCAGGCCTCGACTGCGGTCAGCGGGGAGTTGCCAGTCGTGGTGGTGTCCTCGACAACCAGCACCTTCTTGCCCACGATGCTCGGGCCCTCGATGCGGCGCTGCATCCCGTGCTTCTTCGCCTCCTTGCGCACCACGAAGCTGTCGATGTCGCGCCCCTCGGCGTGCATCACCGCAGTTGCCACAGGGTCCGCGCCCAGGGTCAGGCCGCCGACAGCGTCAAACTCCAGGTCCTTGGTCAACTCGCGCAGCTGTGCGCCAATCAGGCGGGAGGCCTCGTGGTGCAGGGTGGCACGGCGCAGATCCACGTAGTAGTCCGCCTCTTTGCCGGAGGACAACGTCACCTTGCCGTGGACAACCGCGAGCTCCTTGACCAGGTCTGCAAGCCGTGCTTTGTCTGCTGTGTTGCTCATCTACTCTTCCTCTTTCTCTGGTTGCTCTTGCTGCGCATCGTCGAAAATTGACGAGGGTTCCTGCGTTCGTCGCACGCGCGTGAGATCGGTGGGTTGCTCCTCCGGGGTGCCGTCTGCAATCGCGGCGACCTCATCGCCGCCGAGATCGCTGTAGTCCACCTGGCCGCGCACCGCACCGGTCACCCTCGTCGGCATCTCGAGCGGCTCGTCGGGGCGTTGTACGTGCGGCTCTTCTGGCTCCGGGCGCGCCGCCGGTCGCAGCTGCGTCTGCGCGTCCTGCGGCAGTGCCTGCTCAGGCATGTCTCGGGTGGCGAAGCCAAATTCGAGCTCGTCCGCAGTTTCCGGCGGGAGGGTCCGTGCGGCATCGGCGAGCAATGCAAGCGGAGCCAGGGTTTCGTCCCATTGCGCCGCCGCCGACGAGCGATCCATCTCGGCGAGCACCCAGTCGGACTCGAACCACGCAGCGGTGACTGCCTCCGGGAGAGAGTCCAGCGCAGTACGCACTCGCACGTCCAAGAAGCGCTCGACCGCGCCGGCATGAGTGCCCAGTACGGTAAAGCCTTCGGCTTCTGTCACCGTGACGAGGTCAGCGGAGGAATCGGCGTGGAAACCAGCGCGTCGCATATCGACGACCACGTCACTGATCCGGCCCGTATCCATCGCAATGACGGTGACACCGCCCATGTCCATCACGTGCGTCGCGTGACCGTAGATCGACCCCGAGGCAATATCTTTCGGCATCGCTCCCGCGGCCGCAGCGCCGCGCTGCCACTCACCCACGAGTTCATCGCTGTGCTTGGCAAAGCTAAACCCGTGGCCTTCTGCCCATGCCTTGCGCTCGCGCCGCGATGCGCCGGGGAATTGCAGGCCGGACTTCCGGTGCGCCCGCGGCGCGGGCTTCGGAGCGGGCTCCGGCTCTGGTTCGGGCTCTGGTTCGGGTTCGGGCTCTGGTTCGGGAGCTGGCGCGGGCTCTGGTTCCGGCTCAGGTTCTGGTTCCGGCTCCAGAACCGGCTCAGGTTCAGGAGCCGGCTCTGGTTCGGGAGCCGGCTCCGGTTCGGGCTCAGGTTCACGCGGGGCAGCAGGTGCAACGGGTTCGGCTGCAGGGGCGGGTTCGACGGGTGCAGCCGAGTCACGGGAGGGGCGCTCGCGCGCGTCGCTAAGCCAAAGCGCAACTCCGGCTGCAATGACGAGCAGCGCTAGAACAATGAGTAAAGGTGCCATCGCGAACTGATGTTACTGCCTTGCCTTGCCTGCCCGTTACACGTCCGTGGCAACGGGGTTGGACTTCTCTGCACTCCACTGCGACCAGCCGCCCACGTAGTGCTTCACCACGGGCAGACCGACGTGCTCCATTGCAGCGATCAGCAGGGCGGAGTGGTTGCCGGAGCCGGAGTAGACGATCACCTCAGACGGGTCGACATTCTGGGTCAGGCCCACTGCGGCGAGACGATCGCGGACCTCCTCTACCGAGCGCAGCGTCCGCGTCTCCTTTTCAAACAGGTCGTAGACCGGGAGGTTCAGCGCACCGGGGATGTGGCCTGCGCGCAGGTCCAGGTTCTCTTTGCGGCCGGCGAAGCGGTCGGCCCCGCGGGCGTCGATAAGCAGGCCCTGAAACTCGCGCACTTCCGACATCTCTGCAGTTGGCATGCTTCCCGGGCGGGTCGAAACCTTGCGCCTGACCGCGGGCGAGCCCGGGCCCGCAATCGTGTGGAACCCGCGGCGATCCCAGTCCGCGAATCCACCGTCCAAGATGTGGACGCCCTCGATGCCCATCCAACGCAGCACCCACCACGCGCGCGACGCGTACAGGCCGTTGCCTTGGTCATACGCGATGATCGGACGACCGGCGCCGATGCCCCACTTGCGGATCGCCCGCTCAACCACCGCCGGCGCCGGCAGCGGGTTACGGCCGTTGCGCGAGCCCGGCAGGCCCGCGAGGTGCGCGGCCGGGTCGCAGAACTGGGAGGTCGGGATGTGCTCGGACCGGTACTTGGACACGGCCTTGCCTTCCTCGGACTCCCATAGGGACGCGAGGATGGTGTTCTTCTCGCCGGCGCGGATGCGCTGCCGGAGGTCTTCCGCGGAGACAAATACGCTCATGGCAGCCAGTGTAACCGGCGTACGCGCCCGCCACAGGCCGAAGTATCGCTACTGTTTAGGCCATGTAGCCGGGGGCCTGCTGAATCACGCCTTCCGCCTCAAGCCCATCGAGCCACTCGCGGATGCCTTCGATCGGGCAATCCGGGCCAATGCTCGCCGCAAGCATGCCACCCGGCCCGAGCTCGACGCGGCACCCGAACGCCAGAAGGGTCTCTGCGATCTCGTGCGGCTGCTGCCCCTCCGGCAGGATGCGCATTGTCGACGCCCCGCCGCGCACCACCACGCTGTCGACGTGCCAATTGCCGCCGACGCGCACGCACTCGACGATGTCGCCGACGGCCAGCGAGACATCGACGAAGGGGACGCTCGCCACCACGAAGTGGTTCCCGCCCAGGCTGTGCGCGGCCAACTGTTCATTTTCCACCCCGGGCATCGCCACCCGGGTGAGAATCGTGGTGGGGTACTGCATGCCTCGCAGCCTACCGCGCGCGTCAAATGGGTGGGTCGATATTGACACGGGGGTATAGGTGTTGCCCCCGTCACGTTTATTTCAGTAGCATGGCGTGCGTCACTACATTCTCTAACTCCAAGGAGGGAGACCACAATTGACTGCCCCTACTTCCATGCGCGCCGCCGTGGTCAAGGAATTTGGCCCCGAACTGCACGTTGAAGAGACAAAACTACCGACCCCTGGCCCCTTCCAAGCCCTGGTGAAGCTGCACGCCTCCGGTATTTGCCACACCGATCTGCACGCAACAGAAGGTGACTGGCCGGTCAAGCCGGAGCCGCCATTTATTCCCGGCCACGAAGGCGTCGGTGAGGTCGTCGAGCTCGGCCCCGGTGAGCACCCAGTCCAGGTCGGCGACATGGTCGGCAACGCATGGCTGTGGTCCTCGTGCGGGAAGTGCGAATTCTGCCGCACAGGACGTGAAACTTACTGCGCCCAAGCCGAATACGGCGGCTACACCGTGGACGGCTCCTTTGGCCAGTACATGCTGGTGGATACGCGCTACGCACCGCGCATTCCCGAAGGCGCAGACCCAGTGGAGGTCGCCCCTATCCTGTGCGCAGGCGTGACCGTCTACAAAGCGTTGAAGGTGACCGAGACCAAACCCGGCCAGTTCGTCGTGATCTCGGGTATCGGTGGCCTCGGCCACGTTGCCGTGCAATATGCCGTCGCGATGGGCATGCGAGTGGTCGCCATCGATATCGCGGACGAGAAGCTGGAGTTGGCCACGAAGCTGGGTGCCGAATTCACGGTCAACGCGGCGGACCAGGACCCGGCAGAAGCGGTACAGGAATACACTGCGGGTGGCGCGCACGGCATCGTCGTCACCGCCGTTCACCCAGCCGCGTTCGGCCAGGCCATCGGCATGTGCCGCTCCGACGGCACCATCGTTTTCAACGGTCTGCCGCCGGGAGATTTCCCCGCGCCTATCTTCGACATCGTGCTGCGTGGCATCACCGTCCGCGGCTCCTTGGTCGGAACCCGCCAGGATATGGCTGAAGCGCTGGATTTCTACGCCCGTGGCAAGGTGGTGCCACATGTCACCGCCTGCGAGCTTGACGACGTCAACGAGGTCTTCGAGCGAATGCGCCAAGGCAAGATCGACGGGCGCATGGCAATTCGCTACTAACGTCCGCAGGCTAAGCTGTCTGCGTGACGAGTTACCTCACCCCTACGAAAAAGGTCCGGGTCGCTGACCTGGTACAGAAGAAAGCAGCCGGAGAAAAGTGGGCGATGCTCACCGCCTACGACTACTCCACTGCCCGCGCGTTCGCCCAGGCCGGGATCGAGTGCATCCTGGTCGGCGACTCCGCCGCCAACGTGGTCTACGGCTACGAGACCACCAACCAGGTCTCGGTCGACGAGATGGTCTACCTCGGCGCCGCCGTGGTCCGCGGAGCCGGCAACGCCCTGGTCATCCTCGATCTGCCTTTCGGCAGCTACGAGGCGAGCGACGAGCAATGCGTCCGTACCGCCACCGACATGGTGCGCCGCACGGGCGCGCATATGGTCAAGCTCGAGGGCGGCGTGCGCATCGCCCCTCGCATCCGCGCGCTGAAAAACGCAGGTCTTGCGGTGTGCGCGCACGTC
The DNA here is from genome assembly GCF_025152525.1 of Corynebacterium sp. p3-SID1056. Taxonomy (GTDB): domain Bacteria; phylum Actinomycetota; class Actinomycetes; order Mycobacteriales; family Mycobacteriaceae; genus Corynebacterium. The sequence continues at coordinate 47,449 of NZ_JALXXL010000013.1, read as the reverse complement.
GGGTTCACCCCGCAGTCCGTCGACAGCTTGAGCGGCTTCAAGGTGCAGGGCCGCGATGACTCCGCCGCGCAATTGCTTGCCGACGTCAACGCCGTCGCCGACGCCGGCGCCGACCTCGTCGTCTTCGAGATGGTGCCGGCCGCGCTCGCTGCGAAGCTCACGCGAGATTGCCCCATCCCCACCGTCGGCATCGGCGCGGGCCCGGATACCGACGCGCAGGTTCTGGTCTGGCACGACATGGCTGACCTGCCCGAAGGCGACCACCGGGCGCGCTTCGTCCACCGCTTCGGCACCATCGGCGCCGATCTCACCGCCGCAGCCGCCGCCTACAAACGAGCGGTGCACACCGGCGAGTTCCCGGCTTCAGAGCATACTTTCTAGCCGATCTGGATCGGCGCGTTGTCCAGCAGCCGGGTGGAACCGACCTTGGCCGCGACCAGCAGGCGGGCCTCGCCGGTGAAACCGGCGGGGAGTTCGCCGAGGTCCGGCGTGGTGGCGACGAGGTAGTCGAGGGTGAGGCCGGGTGTGGCGTCGAGAAGCGAGCGGGCTTGTGCGAGGCTGCCGGTACGCAACGCCCTGGACAGCGCGAGCGCCGTTTCTCGCTCCGCAGCGCTTAAATAGCGGTTGCGCGAGGACAGGGCGAGTCCGTCGGCGTCGCGCACGATTGGGCAGCCGTGGATGCGCACCGGCATGTGCAGGTCCTCGACCATCTGACGGATGAGCGCGAGCTGCTGGTAGTCCTTCTCGCCGAAGAACGCGTCCGTGGCACCCGTGAGGGCGAAGAGCTTCGCCACCACCGTGAGCACGCCGGCGAAGTGCGTCGGCCGGGTCGCGCCCTCCAGCACCTGTCCAAGCGGGCCCGGGTGGATGGTCGTGCGCGGACCGTGCGGGTACATCGTCTCCGGGGTCGGGGCGAACACGGCCTCGACGCCCTGCGCCTTAAGTTTTTCCACGTCCTCGGCGAGCGTGCGCGGGTACGCGTCCAGGTCCTCGCCCGGCGCGAACTGCAGCGGGTTGACAAAGATGCTCACCACCACCGGGTTGCCCAGGGTTTTTGCTTGCTTGACCAGGGCGAGGTGGCCGTCGTGGAGCGCCCCCATCGTGGGGACCAGGGAGACGGGGGCGGTTCCGAGAACGTCTTTGAGCGCTTCGGGCGTGTGAACAAGGTGTGTCATGTAGATGATTATGGAACGTGCCAAGCAACTACGGGGATTTCTGCAGGTGCAAGGTGACGCCCGTCTCGCGCATCATCTCAAATGTGTCGGCTGTATCCACCCCCATCGCCAAACAGGCATCCGGGATAAGAATCCTTTTCCGTGAGTGTGGTTGTGAGCGCTCATGGGTTACCAACGTATGTTGATGCTCACGAGCGTAAGCAACGAGAAGATAATCAGCGTGGTTACCTACAAAAGCTTGGATGGCCTCTGCCCGGTATGACCCTGAATAGGCCCACTGAGAAAGCGGCTGGAAATGCTCCGTCGTTGGCTGATCAATTGCCCTAAAGAAACCAGGATTTGCGCGTGTCCACTCAGCGAGCTCATCATTGCCCTGTAGGAGTTCATCCCGGACGGCTTCGATGCTGCACACTAAGTCCTGCCGATACGCATCCTCGAGCCAATCCCAGAACCCAGGCGCGAGGTCGAAAGCGTAATACCGGTTCTTGGCCTCGATGAGGATGTTGGCGTCGAGCAGGAACATCACGCAACCCCCAATTCCTCTGCAAGATTCTCAAACGTTGCGTGTTTCTTCGTGCCGAGCAACTGGTATGCATCCCGGTACGCGGTGGAACCCTCCAATGCGCTCGCTATGACCGCTCGAGAGAAACTGCGACTGAGGCGCAGGGGCTGGGTGTAGTAATAGTTGCCACCGCCATCGCTGCGTCGCCCGTCCAAAAAAGACATGACACGCTGCTTCTCTGCTTCATACGCCTCGATGTATTCATCCCAAGTAAGAGCCTTGGCATCAAAAAGACGTTTGAGAATGACCAGCGTACTGACGCGGTAGGTCCTAGCAAGGCGTTCCAACTCATCGACGCTCACGACGCCCTGGAACTCCTCAACCAAAGCATGCAACGGAACAAGGACCTCTGCAGCGACCTGATTGCACCAGAGTTCAGCTTTAGGGCCGTCTTTAGCTGTCATGGCGGCATCCGAGAGTGCGCTGCCGCCTAACCAAATGTGTGCCAGCTCGTGAATGAGTGTGAAGATCTGGGCTGCCTTGGTGTCCGCTCCGTTGACAAAAATCAGCGGGGCAAGAGGGTCCGCCAAAGCAAATCCTCGGAACTCGCTAGGATCTAATTTCCGATGCGGATCGGAACCAACGACACCACTCACCATGACCAAAACGCCGACAGCCTCGATCCGGTCAATCAACTGACGTAAAGCATGCTCCCAATTCGGGAAAGTGGCACGTTCATCAAGGCCAAAATCTAACGCGCCCCGAATCTCGCTCGCGACTTCTTCAACTGGCTCCTCCACTGTGGCAGCACCAACGAAAGAGACTTCGTCGAACCCGTTTATCAAGGCATGTTCGCGATACCAGTCTTGGCGCTGCTGGCACTGGTAGATCGTGTCAAGGAGATCTGCCGAGGGTTGCTGAACCCCAACGTTGCCCAACGTCCTCATATCCGGGATTGGAACCGCTTCTACCGGCGGCTCCGGAAGAAAAAGCAGCCCCAAAGGCGTATGAGTAGCGTTTGCAAATTTTTCTAATTGCTTAAGTGTGGGACGTTCCTCTTGAGAGAGCCATACGTCAAGCTTCGGAGCACGGCGAACAGTAGTGTCCTCATCCCAGCCGCTCCGTCGAACGGCCCACCGAAGAACCTCTGGAGCAACATCCACCCGCACTACCATTCCGCTCACCTCCACCGACCTTCTGGATCGACCTATGTAGGCATCATCATACGTTTCTTTGACGCTCGTACACGGGGTCGTCCGTACCGGGTCTAAATGGAGCTAGCTCCGTTTGGGGTTTTGGACGGAACGCGACCTGCGGTTTTACACACTCACCGCACGCAAATGGAGCTAGCTCCATGTAGACGAACGCCGGGTAGCCAGCCAGGCGGTGGCCGGACAACCGACCAACCGGAAGCCGCCCGGCCTCGCCCCTACGCCGCGTCGACGGTGAGGTTTTCACCGCCCTCGGCCACATCCACGTTGACGGTGTCACCGTCGCGCACGTAGCCGGCAAGCAGGGCCTTCGCGAGCCGGTCGCCGATGGCCTGCTGGATCAGGCGACGCAGCGGGCGCGCGCCGTAGGCCGGGTCGTAGCCGCGCTCGGCCAGCCACGCCTTCGCCGCATCCGAGACGTGGAGCGTGAGGCGTCGAGAAGCCAGCCGGTCGGCCAGGGCACCAAGCTGGATGTCCACGATGCCCACCAGCTGCTTCGCCGACAGGGCGTCGAAGACGACGACGTCGTCGAGGCGGTTAATGAACTCGGGCTTGAAGTGGTGCTTCACCGCGTCCATGATCTGCTCGCGGGTGCCGCCGGCACCCAGATTGGAGGTCAGGATGACCACCGTGTTGCGGAAGTCCACAGTGCGGCCCTGGCCATCGGTCAGGCGGCCTTCGTCCAGGACTTGCAGCAGGATGTCGAAGACGTCCTGGTGGGCCTTCTCGACCTCGTCGAAAAGCACGAGCGAGTACGGGCGACGGCGGACCGCCTCGGTGAGCTGGCCACCGGCGTCGTAGCCGACGTAGCCCGGAGGGGCACCGACCAGGCGGGAGACGGAGTGTTTCTCGCCGTATTCCGACATGTCGATGCGGACCATGGCCGTCTCATCGTCGAAGAGGAACTCCGAGAGCGCCTTGGCAAGCTCCGTCTTGCCCACGCCCGTGGGGCCGAGGAAGAGGAAGGAGCCGATCGGGCGGTTCGGGTCGGCCACACCGGCGCGGGAGCGGCGCACTGCATCCGAGACCGCGTTGACCGCATCCTTCTGCCCGACGACGCGGCCGGCCAGGATCTCCTCCATGTGCAGGAGCTTCTCGGTCTCTCCCTGCATCATCTTGCCGGCGGGAATGCCCGTCCAGGAAGAGACGACCTCGGCGATCACGTCCGGGGTGACTTCCTCGGTAAGCATCGTCTTCTGGGTCTCGTTGGCGCTCGATTCGGCGTCCGCAACCTGCTTTTCCAGCTCCGGAATGCGCCCGTAGCGCAGCTCGGAAACCTTGGCGTAGTCGCCTTCACGCTCCGCGATCTCGGACTCGTTACGCAGCCGCTCCAGCTCCTCCTTGGCAGACTGCACCTTGTCAATCTCTGCCTTCTCGTTCGACCAGCGCGTCTTCAGCTCGCCGAGCTTCTCCCGCTGGTCCGCGAGTTCCTGGCGTAGATCCTGCAGGCGCTGCTGGGAGGCAGCATCCGATTCCTTCTGCAGGGCGATCTCCTCGATCTCGAGTCGGCGCACAACGCGCTCGAGCTCGTCGATCTCCTGCGGGGAGGAGTCGATCTCCATGCGCAGGCGCGAGCCGGCCTCGTCGACCAGGTCGATCGCCTTGTCCGGCAGGAAGCGGTTGGTGATGTAGCGGTTGGACAGCTCCGCCGCGGAGACGAGCGCGGAGTCCTGGATCCGCACGCCGTGGTGCACCTCGTAGCGCTCCTTCAGCCCGCGCAGGATGCCAATGGTGTCCTCCACCGTCGGCTCGCCAACGTAGACCTGCTGGAAGCGACGCTCGAGCGCGGCGTCCTTCTCAATGTGCTGGCGGTACTCGTTGAGCGTGGTGGCACCAACGAGGCGCAGCTCGCCGCGGGCCAACATCGGCTTAATCATGTTGCCCGCATCCATCGCGCCCTCGCCGCTGGCGCCGGCACCGACGATGGTGTGCAGCTCGTCGATAAAGGTGATGATCTCGCCCTCAGCCGAGGTGATCTCATCCAGCACAGCCTTGAGCCGCTCCTCGAACTCACCACGGTACTTCGCACCCGCGACCATCGAGCCCAGGTCCAGGGAGATCAGGGTCTTGCCCTTCAGCGACTCCGGGACATCGCCCGCGACGATGCGGCGGGCCAGGCCCTCGACGATCGCGGTCTTGCCCACGCCGGGCTCGCCGATCAGGACCGGGTTGTTCTTCGTGCGGCGGCTGAGCACCTGCACGACGCGGCGGATTTCCGAATCACGCCCGATCACCGGGTCGATCTTGCCCTCGCGAGCACGCGCGGTGAGGTCCGTGGAGTACTTCTCCAGCGCCTGGAACTGGTCCTCCGGTGCCTCGGTGGTGACCTTCTTGTTGCCGCGGACGGATTGGAAGGCTGCCTTAATCGCATCAAAGGTGGCACCGCGCTTAGTTAACAGCTCTGCCGCCTCATCCTTGCCGCGGGCGATGCCGGCGAGGAGGACTTCGGTGGACACGTATTCGTCGCCAAGCTGCCCGGCAAGCTCCTGCGATGCATTGAGCGCGTTGAGCGCATCGCGGTTGAAGTTGGGGTTGGCCATGTTCTGGCCCTCCGCCTTGGGGTAACCGGCGACGAGCTCGCCTGCCTCGCGCGCGACCGTATCCGGATCAACGCCCGTGGCCTTGAGCACGGGGGCGGCGATACCGTCTTCCTGCGTAAGAATTGCCTGAAGCAGGTGCGCCGGGCGAATATCCGGGTTGCCTGCCGCAGACGCCTTCTGCAGCGCCTGCTGGATTGCCTCCTGCGTCTTCGTTGTGGGGGTAAAGGATGCCATGGTGCATCCTCCTTTCCGTGTGCGTTTATGTGAGGTATTTGTTTCCCGTTTTACCCGGGTCACTCTCTATAACGCACCGGAAGTTGAGTCTGTTCCACTCAACCCTCGCGAGTTTTCGACGGCGCCTCCCGCACCGGCACCCACTTCGAGCTAAACGCCAAGATGACCACACCCACCGCGATAGCGAAGGAGATCCAACCAAACCCAGTGACAAAGCCGGCGATGACGGCAATCGGGGCGAGAATGGTCATGCCAATCTCAAAGGGCGCGAAGCCCACGTAGGCCACGCCGTACTCGTTGAGCGTGCCGGACTTCAGCTTCGGATCGACCATCTTCAACAGTGCGATACCGGTTGCCACCGCGGCGGTGGCCCAACCCCAGCCGAAGATGCCGCGCTCCAGCCAATTCTCACCGAAGAACAGCGGGCCGGCCCACAGCATCCAGACCACGCAGAAAATAGTGCCGAGGACGAACAGGAGCAGCAGCGCCTGCCAGTAGCCAGCCAGCGCGGCAGGCACGATCGAGGCGATACCAAAGGCAATCATATAGTCGGTGGCCGCGCCGGAAATGGTGGTGATCGTGTCGCGGTCAAGGTAGTTCGACCTGCCCGCCGCCTTCAGCAGGCCACGGCCGATCAGGCCCACCACAAAGGACATAGCGAACAGCGGGATCGAGACGTTTTCCCACTGCCCCTTGATCAGCTGGTTGAGCATGTAGGCGATAAGCACGGTAAACACGACGAACCCGCCGTGCAGCGCAAGCGGCTCAATCGAGGACGGGTTGGTGGTCGCCCGACCAATCGAGGGGCGCTCGTCCTCCTTCGCGATGTAGCCAGTGCGCAGCTCCTGCGGCAGATCGCCGCGCAACTGGCCCGCCTTGCCCTTGCGGATACCCCAGTTCGCCACGATGACACCGCCAACGATGGCAACGAGCGTGCCCACCGTCGCCGCAGTAAAGCCAATCGACGAGGCGTTTTCCACCCCGATGCCCTCCAGCGAGGAGCCGACAGCCGCGGCAGTACCGAAGCCGCCGACAAAACCGACGGGCAGCATCATGCCGAACCAGGGCTCGGTGTCGAACAGCGGCGCAAACAGGTACAGGCCGAGTAGGATAAACAGCCCCCACTGCCCCATGAACATCGACGTGGAGTACGCCCACATGTTGCGCGCGCCGGAAGCCACCGACCCGCCGAGCTCCATCGAGTACGCCATCGAGGCGAAAACCACCGCGATCAGCAATGTCGTGTACGTGCCCACGTGCTCGGACCAGTTGATCAGGCCAAGCACTTCCTGCCCCAAGACCAGCCCGATGAGCCCGGCGGTGATCGGCGCTGGCAAAAGGAGCGCCTGGAGCACCTTGAGCTTGTTGCGCAGCACGTTGCCGACGATGAGCAGCAACGAAATCCAGCCAATGTCTGTCAGCATTGTGTAGGGCGTAAATTCCACCGCTACCCACCTTTCTCTTCGCTGTTTCTACAGTCACATTACTCTGTTAATTATGACCTCCTTCCGCTCCAGCGCCAACGAAGCCGCTCACGCTTTGCTTCACGACGAATCGCTGTCCCGCTCTACCCTCTGGACCCACTTCGTCGCCGCATTCCCGGAAGCGCCGGGACTGTTTCCCGTCGGCGTGACTGAGGTTCCGCACGAAATGGTGTGCATTCCCGCCAAGGCGCTCAGCCGTGCAGCGGGCAATATCGACGCGTGCGCGAACTCGCCGTGGGTGTTCGATGCCTCTCATACCTCGGCACCGGGCGATGAGGACCTCGCCGTCTCGGAGCAGGACCAGGAAGCACTCGACGGGGTCGTACGCGAGGGCCTACGCACCTGGGCCCTGCAGCTGCGCCGCACGGGCTTCCCCGCCTCCGAGTTCCCGCGCGCCGCCCAGATTTACATCGACGTGCTTACGGAGCTGCTCGGCCACCCTGTCGACGACGAGTTGGCAGACGCGATCCACCGGGGCGCGAGCACCATGCAGGAAGCGAGTGAAAAGGCCGACCTCGACGGCATCCCCCCGGCGTCTGCCGCTCAGGTGATGTCGGTGACGGAGGCGTCGGCAAGCGCGGGGAGCGCGAGCGCTACCGCTACCCGCATTGTGCGTTTGGAGGCGAGCACCCCGATCAAGTACGCGTCCGGCCAGGTCATCCCCGTCATGCAGGCCAACCGCCAGGGGGTGTGGCACTCGCTGGCTTCCGCGCTGCCTCCGAACGAGCTGGGTCAGCTGGAGTTCCACGTGCGCGACGAATTGGACGTTGAGGTGGGCGACCACGTCACCCTCGGCACCGCCTATGGGCCGGTTCCGTTCCCAGCAGACGACGCTGCCGCAGCCTCGCGCGAGCGCGTTGTACTCGTCGCCGACGGCACCGGCCTGGCTGCGGCCAAGGCGATGCTCTTCGAGCTCATGGAGCGCGAGCACAAACCGCAGGTGGAGCTGATAATCGGGGTCGAGCACGAGGACGAGTTCTACGATCTGCCGACCATCGCCGCGCTCGCCTCGAGCGCTGCCGCCCGCGATTGGCTCACGGTCACCTGCGTTGCTGAGCAGGTCATGGACCCGGAAAGCGCGGAGGCACCCGCGGTGTGCGACGGGCTGCGCCGCGTGTGGGTGGGCCTGGAGACCCTGGTCTCCGCGACCGGTACCTGGTGGGGCCGCCGTCTCATCCTCTGCGGTTCGACCGCCCGCTGCACGCTCTTGTCCGACGCGCTCCGCGAGGCCGGTGCGCCGGCGCCGCTGGTGATTGCCCCCGACGCCGAACCCGAATGGTTCGACGCGAAGCTGGCCTAGCACCCCTTAACCGTCGTCGAGCGCGTTGTATTCGGCGAGGGTAAGGGCAGTATCCTCGCGTTTCGGTCGCCGATAATTCACCGACACGTGCCTGGTCCCGTCGGGAAAGACGAAGTGGTAATCCGGCCCGTCAGCTTTGATCTGGATGAACTCGTCCGAGACGAGCGAGTGGCACGCCGAGCAGAGCGGAATGAGGTTATCCAGATCGGTGGATCCCCCTGCTGCCCAGTCGTGGACATGGTGGAGCTCGATGAACTTGGAGTGATTGCATCCGGGCATCGCGCATTTACCGCCCCACATGGTCATCATCGCGTTCACCTGGCCGTCAGTGGCCAAGCGCGACGCGCGCGACGTATTGATAATTAGCCCATCTTCGTTCACCGTGTTGATGCGCACCATCGCATTGGCCACCGCGTGGGCCACGCTTGTCGACGCCGCGCTCCCGCCCACCGGCAGATACGCCCCTCCGTCGACGGTAGTGACGATGTTGACGTGCGCGCCCGGGGTACGCAGCGGGTTTTTCGGCCGTGAACGCACGATATTGACCATGCCCATGAAAGCCGCGAGCATCACCCTGCCGGTGGGCGTGCCGAACCCCGAGGAGGTTGGCAACGCATCCAGGGTCTCGTCGACAGCGTCGCGCTCAACGACGTCTTGCAAGTCGACGTCGTGGTAGGCCAGCTCGCCAATTTTGAGCGCCGCGGCGACCTGCGCTCCTTCCAGTGGGCTGAGATCCGCCCAGAGACCGAAGCGACCGTTCTTACGCTCGGCGATACGCACGTACGACCTCGGTTTCGCCTTGGCCTGGTCGTCCTCGTCGTCGCGCTCAAGCAGGGCGAGTTCGGCTTCGAGTTGGTGGTAGGTGTAGTCCCTCGCCATGTCGACCAACAGTTGCTCGTCGTTCTTGGCCAGGTACGGCATCAGCAGTCGGACCTTGGAGTAGTTCACTACCCCGTCGGCGAAGGCTCCGGCGAGCAGGCCGTGGCGGGTCAATTTCCGAGCGACGCGGACGTATTCGTGCGCGGTAGTTTGCGAGATGCCGAGACGGCGGATGAGCCAGCCGGCGGTCGTTTTCGCGCCGCATTTCGGGGCGAGGCGCAGCGAGTCGAAAACACCGATGTCGTAGAGGAGGCGCGCTTTGTGGCGCGTGATACCGCCGAAGGTTGCTTCGATTCGATCAGCAATGGCTTGCACCTCCTCTTGACCGATTATTTTTTCGAATTGCGTCGACGGGGAGCGGTGGAGCTTCAGATCATCGGTGGTACCGGTTGGAGTAGTCATTGCTGCAGGTTTCCTTGTGGGTTTAAGTGGGCGTGTGACGTTTGAAAAGAAAGCCTAACATCACGCCAGAACATGGTTGCTACCTGCGCTTTTCGAAGATTCTACAACCCCTTATAGCAAGCATGTTTGTGCAATAATTTCGCTCCAATTAGAGGAGTGAAAACTGCGCAATGCGCAGTTTTTTAAGGGAGCATTCACGAAAACTAGTAGTGGGCGAACATATGTACACAATCCGCCCGAAAACTGCGCATTGCGCAGTTTTTTAAGGAAGGGGTTCGGCGCTAACGCATGGTTGTCGAAGCCTCGATCTCGACCACCGGCAGGGCCCTTCGCGTCTCGGCGACACGCCCGAGATCAATATCGACGATGAGTGTTTCCGGCCCGTAGCCCGCTTCGGCCACCACGGTGCCGTCGGGTGCGGCCACCACGGAGTGGCCGATACCGGTGGGCCCCGATTCCTGCCCTGCCTTTTCCAAAAAGTCGGGGCGCGCCTGGCCGGCGGCTGCGATAAATGCGCCAGAATCGAGCGCACGGGCGCAGGTCAAAAGCCGCCACTGCTCGAGCTTGCCTTCGCCGTCGGCCCAGCTCGTCGGCACGACGATCACCTCAGCGCCGCGTCGCGCGAGCTCGCGGAACTGCTCCGGGAAACGGATGTCAAAGCACACCGCAACGCCAACCTTCGTTCCCTCATGCTCGAAGAGCAGCAGCTCATCACCAGGACGGACGGTGTCGGATTCGCGGTAATTGAAGGCATCGTACGTGTGGATCTTGTCGTAGCCCGTATGCACGTCCGCGCCAGTGACCAGCGCGGTATTGAACACCCGGTGGATCGTCTTCCCCTCGACCTCGCGCGTATCGGCAGGGCGGAAGGTCCCAGCAACGATAGTGGTCCCGGTTTCCTTCGCCAGCGCAGCAAGCTGCGTTGCAAACTCGCCATCAAGGCCCGCCGCCTGCGTGTCCAGGCGGCCCTGGCCGAAAGCCTGGCTCGTTGCCTCGGGGAGCACGATCAGCGTCGCCCCTTCGGCTGCAGCGGCGCGAATCAGCGGGGCAATAAGCGCCACATTGTCACGCACGGAGGGGCCGGTGGTGGTCTGGATGCACGCGAGTTTCATGCCCCAACCCTGCCATAACTCAACTAGGCGCGGCAGGGCCTTGCGCAAACGTAATTCGTATATTACGGTTGCGCCATGACCGTTTTAGTTATTTCAGAAGAGACCGCCAACGAAGCTCGTAGACACATTCCACACGCCTCGAACTATCCTCCTATCCCCCTCAACCCATCACGCACCGCACACGCATTGACAGACGCGCACGCGGAACTTACACAGGGCATCCACCGCACCGTGCACGCGATAGCCTCACACCTCGGATCAGTCGCCGACTTCGCCGACACCACCTGCCGCCTCGACGCCGAACTCGCCCGAAAGCTCACATATGCATAGCGCGACCTACAAACCGACCCTTGTTACCGCGCAGCTTCGGGGTGCGGTGTGGGAGTTGGGGCGGGTGCGTGGAGACGTCGACAAGCAATTGCGTAATGCTGTATATGCAGTACACGCGCTGCCCGCCTCTGGCTTTGCCGGCCCCGCCGCCGACGCCGCAGTGGGCCGGCTCCACGCGCAGCAGGACGCACTTCGCGGGCACGACGCGGAGCTTGCACGCATCAGCACCATCCTCGACACCACCGCTGAAGTGCACGAACTGCTGGACCGCTTTGCCGAGCTCGCGACGCGCTACGGCCACTACCGGCTGATCCTCTGGCTCAACCAACTGTCTTTCGCACTCGACGAGGCGGCGGGCGACGCGCTGCGCACGAATATTCCACAACATACGATCGACGAGCTTTTCCACCACCCCAACGAATCAGTCGATGAGCTGCACGCGCGTCACATCGCCACCGTGCCTGCAACGACTCGCCGCGCCATCGAAGACCACGGCGCCACAATCCTCGAGGCCGGGCCTGCAAGCACCACCGCAATGGTCGGCGATACGCACGCGCCAACGCGGATCATCACCATGGTCGCCGGCACGCACACGGGCAAACCGGAGGACCTGGGCGGTGAGCTCGACAAAGCGCAGCGTATCGCCGCACGCACCGGTGCCGCGGTCGTGGTCTGGCAGGGCTACGGCCCGCCCGCCAACCTCCCCGACGCCGGCATCCAAACCCCGGCCCGCCGCGGCGCAGGCAACCTCTCGCGCTTCCAGGCCGCGCTCGACGAACGCTTCCCCGACGCGCAAAAGACCCTCGTCGCACACAGTTACGGCACGCTCGTGCCCACCAGGGCGGCAGTCGAGGGCGGGCTGCTTGTCGACGACCTGTGGCTCGTCGGCAGCGCTGGAGTCGCCGGCGACAGCGTCGACGATCTCACACTCGCCGGCCCAGACTCCCAGGTCTACGTCGTCGACTCACCCGAGGACATCATCCTCGTCTTACGCTCCGGGCCCGCCGCGGCGCTCGGGGCCTCACCGGCGCACCCAAGCTACGGTGCTATCGAAATTGAAGGAGTGACCGGCAGCCATACCGACTACTTCACAGACCCGACGTTCCTGTCAGCCTTAACACAAGCAGCCCAAAAGGCCGACGAAAAAACGTAGCATGATTGGCAATTGCGTGATCGATCACCAAAGGGAAGGTTCATGGCTGAAAATTTTGCACAAGCGTTAGTTTCCAAACTCGAAGCACTCGGTATTAAGCGTATTTACGGGCTGGTCGGCGACTCACTAAACCCGCTGTCCGATGCCGTACGCCAGAGCGAAATCGAGTGGGTTCACGTGCGCAACGAGGAGGCCGCAGCCTTCGCCGCCGGCGCGGACGCGCTTGCCACCGACGAGCTCGCCGTCTGCGGCGCGTCCTGCGGGCCGGGCAACACCCACTTCGTCCAAGGCCTGTTCGAGGCGCACCGCAACGGTTCGAAGCTTCTGGCCATCGCCTCGCACATCCCCACGATTGAAATCGGCTCCTCCTTCTTCCAGGAGACGCACCCCGAGCTACTCTTCCAGGAGTGCTCCTCCTACTGCGAGGTCGTGCACAACGCGGAGCAGGGCATGCGCGTGTTCCACAACGCCGTGCAGAACACGCTGGCAGGCGAAGGCGTCTCCGTGATGGTCGTGCCTGGCGACGTCTTCGCTACGGACGCCCCGGAGGGCCCGTTGAGCGCCGACTCCGTCTACGCCACCGGCAAGAACAAGCGCGTCTACCCGGATCCGCACGAGGCCGCGCGCCTGGTCGAGGCGATCAACAAGGCCGACAAGGTCACGCTGTTCTGCGGCTACGGCGCGCGCGACGCCCGCGACGAGGTCTTCGCGCTCGCGGAGAAGATCAAGGCCCCCATCGGCCACTCCTTCCGCGGCAAGATGTACTTCGAGTACGACAATCCCTTCGACGTGGGCATGTCCGGGCTGCTCGGCTACGGTGCCTGCCTTGACGCGATGGAAGAGTCTGACCTGTTCATCATGGTGGGTACCGACTTCCCCTACACCGACTGGCTGCCGGACGAGAACGTCGCGCAGATCGACATCGACGGCGCGCACATCGGCCGTCGCACGAAGGTGGACTACCCGGTTGTCGGCGATGTACAGAGCGTGATCGAGAACATCCTTCCCCACGTGGAAGAGAAGACGGACCGCGCCTTCTTGGACAAAATGCTCAAGCGCCACTACCAGCTGCTCGACCACGTGGTGAAGAGCTACACCTCGGAGGCCTTCGAGTCGAAGAAGCCAATTCACCCCGAGCTGGCTGCCTCCGTGCTGGACAAGCTTGCCGACGATGACGCCTACTTCACCGTCGATACCGGCATGTGCAACGTGTGGTCTTCGCGCTACCTCACCCCCAACGGCAAGCGCGACGAAGCTGCGTCCTTCCTCCACGGCACCATGGCCAACGCCCTGCCGATGGCCATCGGCGTGCAGGCCGCGCAGCCCGACCGCCAGGTGATCTCCTGGTCCGGCGACGGCGGACTCGGCATGCTCATGGGCGAGCTGCTCACCATCAAGCTGCACCAGCTGCCGGTGAAGGTCATCTGCTTCAACAACTCCTCGCTCGGCATGGTCAAGCTGGAGATGATGGTGGCCGGCATGCCCTACTTCGGCACCGACCACGAGCAGGCCAACTACGCCGAAATTGCCGAGGGCGCAGGCATCAAGTCCTTCCGCATCGAAGAACCCGAAGACCTCGAGCCCATGCTCAAGGAGGCACTAGCCTACGACGGCCCGGTACTGGTTGACATCGTCACCGACCCGGAGGCCCTTTCCCTGCCGCCGGGGATTACCTGGGACATGATGAAGGGCTTTACCAAGTCGGGCGCCCGCACCGCCTTCCTCGAAGGCGGCGTGGGTCGCCTGTTCAACCTGGCAAAGTCCAACCTGCGCCACATCGGCGGCGCTGCGGCGATCGAGTTCGGCGGCTAGCGCCGGCGGCGTCGAGAAGCGGCGGGCTCCCACGTCACCACCGCGGTCGAGCGCGGCACGTGCACGAGCTCGCCGCCGCGGGGGCGCGACTCCAAGCGCCTGCGCAGCTGCGCGTTCTCCTCGTGCTTGGCGGCGAGCTCCTCTTGCAAATCATCGATCTGCTCGGTCAGCTCGATGATCGTCTTGATACCGGCCAGGTTCACGCCGTCCTCCTGGGACAGCTGCTGAATCCGGCGCAACAGGGAGATGTCGCGGCGCGAGTAACGACGCCCGCCGCCACTCGTACGCATCGGGGTGACCAGGCCCATCCGGTCGTAGGTGCGCAGCGTTTGGGCGTGCATGCCGGTGAGCTCCGCGGCCACGGAGATCACGAAGTACTGCTCCGTCTCCTTCGCCATGTGTGCACCACCTCCTACTGGTTACCGGCCCACCCGGCGCGCGGGTCAAAGCCAGCATCCCGCTCCGCCTGGTGGTAGGCGCGCAACGCGCTGGTGGCTGCCGCATCCAGGTCCTTCGGCACCGCCACCTCGACGGTGACGAGCAGGTCGCCTGCCTTGCCAGACTTGCGCGGCACGCCGCGACCCTTCACGCGCAGGGTGCGCCCGTTCGGGGTGCCCGCCGGGATCTTCACGCGCACGCGCTTCTCCAGCGTCGGCACGGTCACGGTGCCGCCAAGGGCGAGCTCGCCGAAGGAAACGGGGACGGTGACCTCAAGGTCGTCGCCGGAGCGGGTAAACACCGCGTCCTCGCGCACATGCACGTGCACGAACAAGTCGCCGGCTGGAGTACCGTTCGGCCCCGCCTCGCCTTGACCGGCCAGGCGCACCTTCTGCCCATCGATCACGCCGGCGGGGATCCGCACGGTGATGCTGCGGGTGCGGCGCACCGTGCCGGTGCCGCGGCAGGTGGTGCAGGGGTCCTCGATAATCTCGCCGGTGCCCTGGCACTCGCTACACGGGCGCGCCATGCCGAAAGCGCCGCTGTTTTCCCGCACGTAGCCGGAGCCACCGCACTGGCCGCACCGGTGCGTCTTCCCGTCCTTAGAGCCGGAGCCGTGGCACGTGGTACACGGGGCCTCGCCGGTCAGTTCCACCGGGAAGGTCGTGCCCTTCGCCGCCTCGCGGAAATCGAGCGTTATTTCCGTTTCGACGTCGGCCCCCCGCGACGGCCGAGCGTTCCTGCCAGCAGCGCCGCCGCGGTTAAAGAGGCCACCGAAGAGATCACCAAGGCCGCCGTCTCCAGCTTGTCCAGCACCGGCGTGTCCGAAGACGTCGGAGAAGTCGGAGTAGTTGGAGAAGTCCGTTTGCGTCGTGCGAAACCCGCCCGGAAAGCCGGAACCACCTCCCCCGAAGCGACCGAAGCCGCCGGAGCCCATCATGGACTTGAACTGGTCGTATTCCTTGCGGTCTTGCTCGTTGCCTAACACGTCGTACGCTTCGGCCACCCGCTTAAATTTCTCCTCCGCGGCCTTGTTGCCGGGGTTGGAGTCGGGATGGTTTTCGCGGGCGAGCTTGCGGTATGCCTTCTTAATGTCTGCCGCCGAGGCGCTCGAGGACACTCCGAGATCGCCGTAGTAGTCCTTGTTTGCCCATTCCTGTTGCATTGCCATCTCGCACCCTCCTTTCACACAACTGTAGTGCGATGTACGTGGCTAAATTGTGTTTCGTTTTATAAAAATGGCCGGGGAAGAGTCCGCGTGCTGCTCGCTTCCTCGTTCCCCGGCCGCTTACCTAATAGCCGCGCGTGGCCTTAGGCGTCTTCGCCCGCTGTGTCCGCCTCTTCGGCAGGTTCAGCAGGATCCGCAATGATCACCATCGCGTTGCGGATGAGCTTGTCACCGACGTTGTACCCCTTGCGGAGCACACTGCCGATCACCTGCTCGCCGCCCGAGGACAGGTCTTGGACCGCCTCGTGGATCTCCGGGTTGAAGGCGTCGCCCTCAGCCCCGAAGGCTTCGACCTTCTGACCGGCGAGCACACTGCGGAACTTGTCGGCGAAAGCCTTCAGCGGGCCCTCCTTCAAGTCGCCGTGCTGTTCGGCCAGGTCGAGGTCGTCGAGAAGCTGCAGCAGCTCGCCCGCGAACTTCGCCTTCGCGTGCTCGGCGATCTGGCCGCGCTCGCGCTCGGTACGGCGACGGTAATTCGCGTACTCCGCGCTGACACGCTGCAGATCCTCGGTGCGCTCCGCGAGCTCCTTTTCGACGTCGCTTTCACCCTCGTCTTCGGCAACCGCGGCCTCGATGTCGTTGAGCTCCTCATCGATGCTGGCTGCGGCCTCCGCCTCCTGAGGGGTGACGGCTTCCTCGTCGGTATGCTCCGGCGCGCCTGGATCTTCCGGCATCTCCGGGTTCGGGTTCGTCATAACCTTCACCACTTCCTGACTTACTTGTTGTCGGAGTCCTTGGACTCCTCTGCGTCATCCTCAACAACCTCGGCGTCGACCACGTTGTCGTCGGCCGGCGCGTCAGCCTGGGTAGCACCCTCGTTGGCCTGCGCCTCGTAGAGCACCTTGCCCAGCTCCTGCGACTCAGTGTTCAGCTTCTCCACCGCGGACTTCACGGCCTCGAGGTCGTCGCCCTTGAGTGCCTCGTCGACCGCGTCTGCGGCCTCGGTCACGCGGGTCTTCAGATCCTCCGGCAGCTTGTCAGCGTTGTCGTCCATGAACTTGCGGGTCTGGTACGCGGCGGTTTCTGCACCGTTGCGGGTCTCCTGCTCCTCGCGGCGCTTCTTGTCCTCTTCCGCGTGCTGCTCCGCGTCCTTGACCATGCGGTCGATCTCTTCCTGGGACAGGCCAGAACCGTCCTGGATCTTGATCGTGTTCTCCTTGCCGGTGGCCTTGTCCTTCGCAGAGACCGAGACAATGCCGTTGGCGTCGATGTCGAAGGTGACCTCGATCTGCGGCACACCGCGCGGCGCCGGAGCGATACCTGCCAGCTCGAAGGAACCGAGCAGCTTGTTCGCGGACGCCATCTCGCGCTCGCCCTGGAAGACCTGAATCTGCACGCTGGGCTGGTTGTCCTCAGCGGTGGTGAAGGTCTCGGAACGCTTGGTCGGGATCGTGGTGTTGCGCTCGATCAGCTTGGTCATCACGCCACCCTTGGTCTCGATGCCGAGGGAAAGCGGGGTGACGTCGAGCAGCAGCACGTCCTTGACGTCGCCGCGGAGCACGCCAGCCTGCAGGGCAGCGCCCAGGGCCACGACCTCGTCCGGGTTGACGGACTTGTTCGGGTCCTTGCCAGTCATTTCCTTGACCAGGTCGGAGACAGCCGGCATACGGGTGGAGCCACCGACCAGCACGACGTGGTTGATGTCGCCGAGCGAGAGGCCAGCGTCCTTGATCACCTGGTTGAACGGCGTCTTGGTGCGATCCAGCAGATCGGAGGTGATCTTCTGGAACTCGGTGCGCGTCAGGGTCTCGTCCAGGAAGAGCGGGTTCTTCTCCGCATCAACGGTGATGTACGGCAGGTTGATGGAGGCCTGCTGGGAGGAGGACAGCTCGATCTTCGCCTTCTCCGCAGCCTCGCGCAGACGCTGCATCGCCATCTTGTCCTTGGACAGGTCAACGCCCTGTGCGGACTTGAACTTGTCTACCAGCCACTCGACGATGCGGTTATCCCAGTCATCGCCGCCCAGCTCGTTGTCACCGGCGGTAGCGAGCACCTCGACCACGCCGTCGCCGATCTCCAGCAGGGAGACGTCGAAGGTACCGCCGCCCAGGTCGAAGACGAGGATGGTCTGCTCGGAGTCGTTCTTCTCCAGGCCGTAAGCCAGCGCGGCAGCGGTCGGCTCGTTGACGATACGCAGGACGTTCAGGCCTGCGATCTGGCCGGCCTCCTTGGTGGCCTGACGCTGTGCGTCCTCGAAGTACGCCGGGACGGTAATCACTGCATCGGTGACCTCGTCGCCCAGGTAAGCCTCGGCGTCGCGCTTCAGCTTCTGCAGCGTACGCGCCGAGATCTCCTGCGGGGTGTAGTTCTTGTCATCGATGTTGATGGTCCAGTCGTCGCCCATGTGGCGCTTGACGGAGCGAATGGTGCGGTCGACGTTGGTCACCGCCTGGTTCTTCGCGGACTGGCCAACCAGCACCTCGCCGTTCTTTGCAAAAGCAACGACGGACGGGGTCGTACGGGAGCCCTCCGCGTTCGCGATAACGACCGGCTCGCCGCCCTCCAGGACGGAGACGACCGAGTTCGTAGTACCGAGGTCAATACCTACTGCGCGTGCCATGTGCTTTTCCTCCTGTATACGTGGGGTTTATCAGTAAGTTGATGTGCATCGACTCAACTTCACGGCAACCACTGTAACAGATGGCCTACCAGAGTTGAGCCTGTCGCACTCAATCCTTACAACGGCACACGCCCCAAAGTTGTTCCCGCTCGACTCAACTTTCTTCGTTCAAGCAGGTCAACTCATATTTTTGGGAAGGTCTAGCGCTGGAATTGGGCCAGCGCATCGTCGATAAGCGGGCGGGCGGCGTAGCCCAAACCGACGAGAGCGATGAGCCCAACCACTACTCCGGCGATGGCGAGCCCGGTCGTTTGGCTCGACGTCATGGAGCTTGCCGGCAACACCGAGCTGCTGCGCGTTTTGCCCTCGGCACAGTCCGAGAACGCCTGGTAATAGGAGATGACCGGCCCGGCAAACTCTGGCGCATAGGTCTTGGCTGAGTCGATGATCCCGTCGCGGATCTCCACAAAGCTCGTGCCGAAGAGGACGCCGCCGGCGGTTCCACCCACGACGGGCCCGAAGTCCACGCCGTACAGCGGGCCGAGCTCGTGCGCCTTCTCCGGGGTGATCGTGATTTTCTGCTCGGTAATCACGTCATTTTTCGACGCGTTGATAAAGCCAACCATGCGCCAGTACTTATCTTTCTGCTTGCCCAGCGCAAGCGCGGCCTGCGCGTCCGAAACCTTCCGGTCCGCGGGCACCGGCAGATCGCTCGCGCTCTTGACGTCCTTGCGCTGGCCGTACTCCCACACCGTTGTGGCCTGGTCTTTCGCCTCCTCACCCTCGAAGCTGTCGCGGACCTGCTCGCCCAGCCGGGCAAACAGCACAGAGTAGGCACCGTTGACACGTTCGGTGTCCTTGTCCGTAAAGGTGATGGTGCACTGGTTGTTCTCGGCGTCATATCTGGTCTCGTAGGCCTGCGCCGGTGGAGCGGCAACTGCCGAAGCAGTGAGGGAGACGGCAAGAGCCGCGGCGGCAAAACGGTTGGTATTCACGGGAAACTCTTTTCTTGTATATGGGAAGGAAGACAGCGGGCCCCGCCGCTGGCGCGCAAGCTACGCGGCAGCGGCGGGGCACTGAGGTCGGACGGGAGCCTAGAACAGCCCGGTCTCGTTCTCGTCGTAGGAGACGAGCAGGTTCTTGGTCTGCTGGTAGTGGTTCAGCATCATCAGGTGGTTCTCGCGGCCGATGCCGGACTGCTTGTAGCCACCGAAGGCGGCGTGAGCAGGGTACGAGTGGTATTGGTTCACCCACACGCGCCCCGCCTGGATCGCGCGGCCGGCACGGTAGACCGTGTTCTGGTTGCGCGACCACACGCCCGCACCCAGCCCGTAGATCGTGTCGTTGGCGATACGGATCGCGTCGTCGAAGTCCTTGAACGTGGTCACCGACATCACGGGCCCGAAGATCTCGTCCTGGAAGATCTTCATATCGTTCGTGCCCTTGAACACGGTCGGCTCGATGTAGAAGCCGTTTTCAAAGCCCTCGAGCTTGTTCACGTTGCCGCCGGTGAGCGTTTCCGCCCCCTCCTTCGGCCCGAGTTCGAGGTAGCTGCTGATCTTATCCATCTGCTCCTGCGAGGCCTGCGCACCCATCTGCACCTCGGTGTCCAAGGGGTTGCCCACCTTGATCTGCTTGACTCGCTCCACGCCGAGCTCGAGGAACTCGTCGGCGATCGACTCGTGGATCAGCGCGCGCGAGGGGCAGGTGCAGACTTCGCCCTGGTTCAGCGCGAACATGGCAAAGCCCTCGATCGCCTTGCGCTTAAAGTTGTCGTCGTGGGCAAAGATGTCCTCGAAGTACAGCGACGGCGACTTGCCGCCCAGCTCCAGGGTGACCGGGATGACCTTGTCCGCGGCCGCCTTGTTAATGATCTTGCCCACCTGCGTCGAGCCGGTGAACGCGATCTTGGCGATACGGTCGGACCCGCTCAGCGCCGCACCCGCCTCATCGCCGAAGCCGTTGACCACGTTGACCACGCCATCGGGGATCAGATCACCCACAAGATCCAACAGATAGAGGATGGAGGCCGGGGTCTGCTCCGCCGGCTTCATCACCACAGCATTGCCGGCCGCCAGCGCCGGGGCGAGCTTCCACACCGCCATGAGCAGCGGGAAGTTCCACGGAATGATCTGCCCGACCACTCCGAGCGGCTCGTTGAAGTGATAGGCCACCATGTTGTCGTCGATCTGACTGAGGCGGCCTTCCTGCGCGCGGATCGCGCCCGCAAAGTAGCGGAAATGGTCGATAGCCAGCGGGATATCGGCAGCGAGCGTCTCACGCACGGCCTTGCCGTTTTCCCAGGTCTCGGCCACCGCGATCTCCTCGAGGTGCTCCTCCATCCGGTCCGCGATGCGGTGCAGCATCAGCGCACGCTCCGCCGGAGAAGTCTTGCCAAACGCCGGCGCCGCCTTGTGCGCCGCGTCCAGCGCCAGGTTGATGTCCGCTTCCTTGCCGCGCGCCACGCGACAGAAGGTCTCGCCGGTCACCGGGGTGATGTTGTCAAAGTACTCACCGTCGACCGGGGCGACCCACTGACCGCCGATGTAGTTGTCGTACTGCTCACGGAACTTCACGGGGGAATCAGCAGTGCCAGGATTGGGGTAGACAGTCACGTCCTTGTTTCCTTTCGCTAATTGAGGATGGAATGTGACCTACCCTACACGCAATCCTAGGAGCGAGCTAGGGCATAGCGCTTATCGACGCCACGCCCATCCAGCAACCCCCATAGATCACCCGTGACCAGCGTGAATCAAGACATTGTTAGATTAGGCACCCCCTTAATCTGTCAATGAATCGTCATTTCGCGGCAACGTGGATGATTTCTTTGCCCGTCCGTCTGGCACAATGAGCAGCGTGACTGAGAAGAACACAAACGACTTCGTCGGCGCACTCGACACCACCGTCGAAGAAGTCGACATGATGCCCACCCCGGCCGACGCCGCCCAGGAGCTCTCCAATGAGCCCACCGACCGCGGCGAGGTTATTGCCGCAGATGGGCGCACCGCTGCCGCGTGGGCGCTGCGCTTCATCATCATCGTTGCCGCCACGGCAATTTTGCTCTACCTGCTCAAGTTCGTGTGGATGGGGCTGCTCCCCATTTTCCTCGCACTGATTGTGAGCACCGTCCTGTGGCCGCCGGTGCGCTGGCTGCGCTCCAAAAAGTTCCCGGCAGCGCTGGCCACATTCGCCGTCATCATCGGCTTCTTCGGCATCATCGCCGGCATCTTCGCCGCAATGGGGCCGACCGTAAAGAAGCAGGGCACGCAGCTCTACGAGCAGGCCGGCCAGGGTATCGACCAGATCATCGCCTGGGTCAATGAGCGGGTCGATCCTTCCATCATTGACCCGAACCAGATTCGCGAGCAGCTTTCGCAGGCGGCCGATGCGCTGCGCGGGCAGGCGTCGAATATCGCTTCCGGCGTCTTCTCCGGCATCGGCGCGATCGCCTCGGTCGGCACGACGCTCGTGCTCACGCTGATTCTCACCTTCTTCTTCCTCAAGGACGGCGACCGCTTCCTGCCGTGGCTGCGCCAGTACGTCGGTGTGAAGGCCGGCTGGCACCTCACCGAGGTGTGCATGCGCTCCTGGAACACCCTGTCCGGGTTCATCCGCACCCAGGCGATCGTGTCTGCGGTCGACGCCATCTTCATCGGCATCGGCCTGCTCGTCCTCGGTGTGCCGCTGTGGCCGGTGCTTGCGGTCACCACGTTCTTCGCCGGCTTCGTGCCGATCGTCGGTGCCTTTACCGCCGGCGCACTTGCCGTGATCATCGCGCTGGTGTCGAACGGTTTCATGAACGCCGTGTTCGTACTCGTCCTCATCATCGCCGTGCAGCAGATCGAGGGCAACATCCTCCAGCCGATCCTGCAGTCCCAGGCGATGGGCCTGCACGCGGCAATCGTGCTGCTCGTTGTCGCGCTCGGCGGCACGATCTTCGGCATCGTCGGCGCGTTCCTGGCCGTCCCCGTGGCCGCCGTCGTGGCCGTCTGGTTCCGCTACTGGGCCGAGATGGTTTCACTGCGTACTGGCGAGATCACCGCGGACGATATACAGATCTCAACCTCACAGAGCGAGACGCTCGATTCCAAGCAAGCGTTCTTCGCCGTGCGCGACCACATGGTCCGCATTGCCAAGCGGGAGAAGAAACCAGTCGAAGACACCTCCCTCGGCTCGACGAAGGTGCCGCGCGGCGCGGTAAACGACGAATAGGTGGCGAGCCGCACAGGGTCGCCCCTACCCTGGGCCCCGTAATGCACCCGAAGAAATTTAAGGAGCATCATGGCTGACCTGAATGGCAAAAAGATTGCAATTATCGCTACCGACGGCTTCGAGGATTCGGAGCTGACTTCGCCCAAGGAGGCCGTCGAGGCCGCCGGCGCCACCGCCGCCGTTATCGCGCCTGCAAGCGGCGAGATCGAAGGCAAGAAGGGTGCCACCGTCAAGGTGGATCTCACCACCGCAGAGGCGAACGCCGCTGATTATGATGCGCTCATCCTGCCTGGCGGCACCTTGAACGCGGACGCGATCCGCGTGGACGCACCCGCAGTGGAGCTGGTCAAGGCTTTCAAGGCCGCCGGCGCACCGATCGGCGTGATCTGCCACGGCGGTTGGATCCTTACCGACGCCGACCTGCTCAAGGGCGTCACACTCACCTCGGTCGCCAACGTGAAGACCGACCTGGTCAACGCCGGTGCCAACTGGGTTGACGAGGAGGTCGTGGTGGATTCCGGCTTCATCTCCTCGCGCACCCCGGCCGACCTCGAGGCCTTCAACGCCGCCCTGGTGAAGGAGTTTGCCAAGTAGCTAGGCTGCGTGCACCCGCGTCGTCTGCCGCTGCGGGTCCTCGTTCACCGGGGCGGGCGTTTCCGCTTTCGTGGCTCGCGCCCGGTGCACGCCGCGCCAGGACAGCGCCGCGCCGAGGAGCACCACGACACCCCGCGCGGCCCACAGCCCGTCGTCAGGCACCCCGACGGCAGCAAGCACCTTCGGCAGGTTGAGGAACACGATGAGGGTGCCCACCACCCCGCCCAACAGAATCGGGTTGAGGCGGGAGACCAACCACGCGCCGATCGGGGCGGCAACCATGCCTCCGGCCAGAAGCGCCAGCACGGCGGCGAGGTTGGCCACCAGGTCGTGCCACATGCCGATAGCGAAGCCCGCGGTCGCGGCAGCGGTGACCAAGAACTCCGCCGTGTTGACGGTGCCCACGATGCGCCGCGGCTCGCTGCGTCCCGCGGCCAACAACGTCGAGGTGGTCACCGGTCCCCAGCCGCCGCCCCCGGTCGCGTCAACAAGCCCGCCGAACAGTCCGAGCCCGCCCAAAAACTGCGTGGAGTGCGGCTGTGTCTCCAGCTTCCGCTGCGTGAGCCCGCGGGAAAAGCGGATCATCAGATTCAGCCCGATGAGCGCCAGGATCAGCGACATCACCGGCTGCGCCGCCTCAGTCGACAGGTTGGCCAGTACCGTCGCGCCGATAAAGGCACCGATTGCGCCCGGCACGCCAATGCGCGCCACGACCTTCCAATCAACGTTGCCAAAGCGCCAGTGCGCCACGCCCGAGGCAAGAGTCGTACCCAGCTCGGCGGTGTGCACGACCGCAGAGGCAGCAGCAGGACCGAGGCCGGCGAGCATGACCAGGATCGTCGTGGAAGTGGCGCCGAAGCCCATGCCGAGGCCACCGTCGACAAGCTGCGCCGCAAGTCCTGCGACAGCGATGAGCAAAAGTGTGCTGGGTTTATACATGGGAAGCTCCTTCAAGCGCCACGCGGAAGCGGTGTGCCACGATGTCCGCGAGTGCCGTAGTAAGGGGTTTCGAGGCCGTGGCCTCGGAAAATGGCGCCAGGGCGGCCAGTGCCGTATCGAGCAGGAGGCCGTCGGTGACAAAGAGTGGGAGGAGGTGGGTCGGGGTGTTTCGCGCCTGCTCGGCGAGCGCCTCAGGCCCGCCGCGCGTTGCGCCAATCAGGTGTGTTGCGCGCCCAGTTCGCTTCTCGACGCCCCGCCGCACCCCTTCGTACCGCGCCGCCTGCGCCGCGTCGGACGTGCCGACCGGGTAGACGACGAGGTGGGCGTGGGGTGGGGCGTCGGCGAGCGCTTGCGCGGCAAGCACATCGATGAGGTCCTCGCCCAACCCGATGCTTGCGGCCCGGGTCAGGGGCAAAAACTCGGCGGCGGCCCGCATGTGCGCAGGCACGTCGTTTTTGGCGTGAAAGGCCTGGGTAAACAGCAGTGGCACCACGATGGCGCGGTCCTCCCCGCGGGCTGCGAGCTCGCGGGCGGCATCCTCGAGGTTGGGCTGATCAAAATCCAGGTGAGCGTCCAACCACGGCACCCCGAGCCGCTGCGCCGCCGCGCCGGTTAACGCGCGCACGCCTGCGCGGGCCCGCGGGTGGCGGGAACCGTGCGAGAGCGTGAGCAGGGCAACCATTGGCGTACTCCTAGCGCAGGCGCTTGCCCACCAGGCCGGCGGCGAGCGTGTTGCCGGAGGCCTGGTCGATGAGCAGGAAGTTGCCCACCGCGCCGCGGGCGGCGTAGTCCTCCACCGGCAGCTCGCCCGCAGTCTGAATGGTCACGTGTGCGATGTCGTTCAAGCCCACCGCAGCCGGATCGAGCACGTCGTTGTCTGCGGAGTCGATGTCCAGGGTGCGCTCGATGGCCACAACGCGGGCGCGCTCCAGGGCGGTGCCGTAGCGCAAC
Source organism: Corynebacterium sp. p3-SID1056 (assembly GCF_025152525.1). Classification (GTDB taxonomy): domain Bacteria; phylum Actinomycetota; class Actinomycetes; order Mycobacteriales; family Mycobacteriaceae; genus Corynebacterium. Next base: position 22,393 of record NZ_JALXXL010000013.1, on the reverse strand, counting down.
TTCACCGCCTTGCCGGCTGTAAGGTCCTTTTCCGACAAGCCGACGACGGTCGCCTCGAACTCACGCGTCGCCTCCGGTCGTTCGCCTGCGGCAAGCAGGTCACCGCGGACGAGGTCGATGTCGTCGGCAAGCCGCAGCGCGACGGACTGCCCAGCACGGGCCGAGTCCACCTCGCCGTCGGAGGTGTCGATACCGACAACGGTGGTGGTGCGCCCGTGCGGGGTGGTCACCGTATCGCCGACGTTGATCGTGCCGGCGTTGATCCGACCCGCGTACGCGCGGTAGTCGCTGGCGTGCTCGCGCAGCACGTACTGGATGTTGAAGCGGAAGTCGAGGTCTAGGGCGCGGCCCGAGTGCACCGGGATCTCCTCGAGCACGTCAAGGACCGTGGGGCCGGTGTACCAATCCATGTTGGTCGAGCGCTCGACCACGTTGTCGCCCTTGAGCGCGGAGATCGGCACGACGATCGGCTGCTCGATGCCCAGCCCGCGGGCCTTCGCTTCGAAGGTGTCCTTGATCTGGGTGAAGGTGTCCTCGGAGTAGTCGACCAGGTCGATCTTGTTCACCGCGAGGATCACGGTGCGCACGCCGAGCAGCTTCGCCACCGTGAGGTGCCGGATCGTTTGTTCGACGACGCCGTTGCGGGCGTCGACAAGCAGGACCACGACCTGGGAGGTGGACATGCCGGTGACCGTGTTGCGGGTGTACTGCACGTGCCCCGGGGTGTCGGCGAGGATGAACGTGCGCTTGTCGGTGGCGAAGTAGCGGTAGGCCACGTCGATGGTGATGCCTTGTTCGCGTTCGGCGCGCAGGCCGTCGACAAGCAGGCTTAGGTCGAGCCCCTCGAAGCCGCGGTCTGCTGAGCTGCGCTCAACAGAAGCGAGCTGGTCGGCCAGCACCGACTTCGTGTCGTGCAGGAGGCGGCCGACGAACGTCGACTTGCCGTCGTCGACGGAGCCAGCGGTGCACAGTCGCAGCGTCTGGCGCGCGGCGAGCAGGTCAGTTGCGGAAGCAGCTTGGGCGACAGTCATCAGAAGTAACCTTCCTTCTTGCGGTCCTCCATGGCGGACTCGGACAGGCGGTCGTCGGCGCGCGTCGCGCCGCGCTCGGTAAGGGTGGAATTGGCGATCTCGGCGAGCACCGCGTCGATCGTTGTTGCGTCGGACTCAACAGCACCGGTGCAGCTCATATCGCCCACCGTGCGGTAGCGCACGCGGCGGGTCTCGAGCGTTTCGCCCTCGCGCGGGCCGCCCCACTCACCGGCCGTCAACCACATGCCGTCGCGGTTGAACACCTCGCGGTCGTGCGCAAAGTAGATGCTCGGCAGCTCGATACCGCGGGCGCCGATGTACTCCCACACGTCAGCCTCGGTCCAGTTAGAAATGGGGAACACGCGCACGTTCTCCCCCGGCAGGGTCGCGCCGTTGTACAGGTCCCACAGCTCGGGGCGCTGGCGGCGCGGATCCCAACCGCCGAAGGAATCGCGTACGGAGAAGACGCGTTCCTTGGCGCGGGCGCGCTCCTCGTCGCGGCGCGCGCCGCCGAGCACGGCGTTGTAGCCCACCTCGGCGATGGTCTCTACCAGCGGCACGGTCTGCAGCGGGTTGCGCGTGCCGTCGGGACGCTCCGCGAGATCGCCGCGGTCGATCCAATCCTGCACCTTGGCCACGCGCAGGCGCAGCCCGTACTTCTCCACGACGCGGTCGCGGAACTCGAGCACCTCCGGGAAATTGTGGCCGGTATCAACGTGCAGCAGCTCGATGGGCATCGCGGCTGGGGCGAACGCGCGCAGCGCCAGCTCGAGCACCACGCAGGAGTCCTTCCCGCCGGAGAACAGCAGGCCGATTTTGTCGAATTGGCCTGCGACTTCACGCAGGATGTGGATCGATTCGTCTTCGAGGTCTTTCAGGTGCGGCGAGAGCGCACCGCCGGTGGTACGCGCCTCGTTCGTTGCAACAGTCATGTGTGTCAAAAGCTCCTTGCTCCAGCGTGATCTAGTCGGTGTGCAGGCCGCACTCGGTCTTTTGCGCGAACGCCCAGCGCCCGGCGCGCGGGTCCTCGCCCTCGGCCACTGGCAACGTACACGTTGCGCAGCCGATGGAGGGGTACCCCTGGGTGGTCAGCGGGTGGACGATCAAGTCGCGGTCGGCGATAAAAGCGTCCGTATCCTCCAACGACCAGGTCACCAGCGGCGACAGCTTGAGCCTGCCCGTACGATCCAGGCTCAGCGCCGGCGCTTCCGCGCGGGTGGGCCCGTCGGCGCGGCGCACGCCGGTGACCCAGCCGACGTACGGGCTCATGTGCACCGCCAGCGGCTCCACCTTGCGCATCCGGCAGCAGGCGGTGGGGTTACGGCGGTACAGGTTCGGCCCGTATACCTCGTCCTGCTCTCGACGGCTCAACTGGGCAGTCGCGCGTACCAGCGTGTGCTCGGGGTAGCGCTGCTCGACCTTCTCGGCCACTTCAAGGGTCTCCGGGAAGTGGTACTCGGTATCGAGGAAGAGGAAGTCGGCACCCGGCAGGTACCGCTTGGACAGCTCCGCGAGCACTGTGTTTTCCATCGAGAGTGTGACCACGAGCGGGCCCGGTGCGTGGTCGTGGGCCCAGCGCAAGATCTCGGCCGCGCTGGCCTCGTACAGCGAATCGGCGTACCTGTCGACGAGCTCGGCGTTGCGCGCCGCTATGTCTTCGTCGAGCGGCGCAGTACTGGTTGGACCTTCCGGGCTTACTTCCGGGTCCTTGTACTGCGAGCTATCGCCCTGCAAAAGGTTGATCATTTACTTCCTCCATCATTTCGCGCTACCGCGGTGTGGCCGTGGCGAGCGAGCGAGTCCTGCAGCGCCTGCGGGGTGGACCGAGCCGGCGCGGGCGCATGTTCTGGGTCGTCCTGTCCATAGAACTTGACCTCAAAAATACGCAGGCACGCGTCACACTTCCACGCGAAATCGGTCTCCTCGTTTGGCCACAGCCCCTCGCCCGAACAATACGGGCAAAAGGTGGGGTGATTGCGGTTCGGGTTTGGCTCGCGGCGAAAACTCATCGCAGCAACTCCTCGTCGGCGCGCAGCAGGTAGTCGCGGAAGAGTTCGCCCTTGTCGCGGTTGTCCACGTAGTTTTGCACCACGCGGGTGACGTAGTCCGTCAGCTCGGTCGAGGCGACCTTGTGGCCGCGCAACTTGCGGCCGAAGTTCGCCCCCTCGCCGACCGTGCCGCCCAGGTGCACCTGGAAGCCCTCGACGCGCTCACCTTCTGCGTTCGTCACCGTCTGGCCCTTCAGTCCGATGTCGGAGACGTGGTGGCGGGCGCACGCGTTCGGGCACCCGTTGAGCGAGATGGTGATCGGGCTGTCGAGATCCCCGAAGCGCTCCTCCAGCTCGTCGGCAAGCTCGATAGCGCGCGACTTGGTGGTCACGTGCGCGAGCTTGCAGTACTCCAGGCCAGTGCAGGAAAGCAGGCCGCGGCGGAACTCGCTGGGCTTGGCGTACAGGCCGAGCGACTCCAGGTCAGCCTGCAGCGCCTCGACGTGCTCGGGCGCAATGTCGAGTACGAGCAGCTCCTTGAAGGGAGTAAAGCGCAGGGAGGTGGAGCCGTAGCGCTCAACCACCTCGGCGACCTCGATGAGCTGCTCGCCGGACATGTGCCCCAGCGTCGGCTTCACACCGATGTAGACGTTGCCGTCCTTTTGCTCATGCACGCCGATGTGGTCGCGGTCGATCAGGTTGTTCGGGGCCTTCGGGCCGTCGGGAAGCGCATAGCCCAAGTACTCGGTCTCGAGCACCTCGCGGAACTTGGCCGCGCCCCACTTGGCCACCAAGAACTTCAGGCGCGCGCGGTTGCGCAGGCGGCGGTAGCCGTAGTCGCGGAAGATGCGCACGACCGCAGCCCACACCTCGGGTACCTGCTCGAGCGTGACGAAAGCGCCGAGCGACTGCGCGAGCATCGGATTGGTGGAAAGGCCGCCGCCGACGTAGCACTCGAAGCCCGGGCCGAGTTCGGGGTGCTCGACGCCAATGAAGGCGAGGTCGTTGATCTCGTGCACCACGTCTTGGCGCGCGTTGCCGGAGATGGCGGACTTGAACTTGCGCGGGAGGTTCTGGAACTCCTCGTCGGTGACAATCTCTTGGATCTTGCGGATAGCCGGGGTCGCGTCGATGATCTCGTCCTTAGCAATGCCGGCGACCGGCGAGCCAAGCACCACGCGCGGCACGTCGCCGCAGGCATCCCAGGTGTTCAGACCGACGGCCTCGAGCTTTTCCCAGATCGTGGGTACATCTTCGATGCGCACCCAGTGCAGCTGGATGTTCTGCCGGTCGGTGAGGTCCACGGTAGAGCGCGCAAAGTCACGAGAGATCTCGCCGACCACGCGCGCCTGCTCCGTGGAGCAGATACCGCCGTCGAAGCGAATCCGCATCATGAAGTACTTGTCCTCCAGCACGGCGTTATCCTCGCCGGTGTGCTCGCCGCCGAGGTTCTGCTTGCGCTGCGTGTACAGGCCCAACCACTTAAAGCGCGGGTACAGGTCCTCGCGGTCGATCGAGTCGAACCCGCCCTTGGCGTAGGTACCAATGACACGCTGCTTTACCTCCATGACGGGCTCACGCTGCTTGAGCTCCTCGTCGTGGTTCAGCGGGTCGGTCCCGTCGATGCGCCACTGTCCCTCGGGCTTCTTGGCGCGGGCCTTCACCTCGCGGGTGGCGGTCGTTACGGTCATGTTTTCCTCCTAGCGGCACAGACCGAGCGGTCTATGGTGTGCGGCACGTTTTTACTGTGCGGTCGAGTGTGCCGTACCAAGCGGTCTGTGGCAAGCGTTTGGGGATTCACCCGCCCTGACCTTGCCCTTTATTGTGAATGTATTCCTTTACAGACCAAGTAGTGCGCTTATCGACGTCGCGCCAACCCACTTTTACTACAATCGGACCACCCGGTCTGTCATTTTTTCGCTGGCCAATACCTACGATGCGCTGCACGAATAGGCGGGCGGAGGGGCGTCGAGAAGCGCAGCCCTTGACACGCCCCAACTTTCAGACCAAGCTGTCTATACGCTATATTGGTTGAATAATAAACGGTTCCCAACCTCGAAAGGACACCCCTTACATGAGTCTGCGCGTCGCCGTCGTCGGCGCCGGCCCAGCCGGCATTTACGCATCCGACCTCCTCCTCCGCAACGCGGAGCACGACATCCACGTCGACCTCTTCGAGCAGATGCCCGCCCCCTTCGGGCTGATCCGCTACGGCGTCGCCCCCGACCACCCGCGCATCAAGGGCATCGTCAAGTCCTTGCACCGGGTGCTGGATAAGGACAACCTGCGCCTGATCGCCAACGTCACCGTCGGCCGCGACATCACCATCGACGAGCTGCGCGATTACTACGACGCGGTGATCGTGTCCACCGGCGCTGTTCGCGACCGCGAGCTGCTCATCCCGAACGGCGATAAGTCCATCGGCGCCGGCGAGTTCGTCGGCTTCTACGACGGCAACCCCCGCTTCGAACGCGATTGGAACCTCGAAGCCAAGGAAGTGGCCGTCATCGGCGTGGGCAACGTCGCCCTCGATATCTCGCGCGTGCTGGCCAAGACCGGCGACGAGCTCGCCGTCACCGAGATCCCGGACAACGTGTACGAGTCGCTGAAGAAGAACCAGGCCGAAACGGTCCACATGTTCGGCCGCCGCGGCCCGGCGCAGGCCAAGTTCACCCCGAAGGAACTGCGCGAGATGGACCTGTCGGATACCATCCAGGTCCTCGTCGACCCGGAAGACATCGACTACGACGCCGCCAGCGAGGAAGTCCGCCGCGCGGACAAGTCCATCGACCTGAACTGCCAGGTGCTCGAGCAGTACGCCATGCGCGAGCCGGACGATGCGCCGCACAAGATTCACATTCACTTCTTCGAGGAGCCGGTGGAGGTTCTGGTGGACGAGGCCGGTAACACCACCGGCATCCGCACCGAGCGCCAGGAGCTCGATGGCAACGGCGGCATCAAGGGCACCGGCAAGTTCACCGACTGGCCGGTCCAGCAGGTCTACCACGCAGTCGGCTACCGTTCCGAGCCCGTCGAGGGCGTGCCCTTCGACCTCAACCGCCACGTCATCCCGAACGACGGCGGCCGCGTGCTCGCCTCCGCCGAGGAGGGTGCCGCACCCGAGGACAAGCTGTACGTCACCGGCTGGATCAAGCGCGGCCCGGTCGGCCTGATCGGCAACACCAAGTCCGATGCGAAGGAAACCACCGACATGCTGCTCGCCGACGCGGACGCAGGTAAGCTTGCCGCGCCGTCGCACACCGGCATCGACGACATCCTCGGCCTGCTGCGCGAGCGCGGCATTGACTACGCCACCTGGGCCGGCTGGTACAAGCTCGACGAGGCAGAGCGCGCCCTCGGCGAAGCGGACACGAATTTCCCGCGCGAGCGGAAGAAGATTGTGGAGTGGGAGGACATGCTCAACCACTCCCGCGCAAGCGAGTAAGACCCGACATGTACACCGAATCGACACGTCAGCGCGACGTGTCGATTTTTCTATGAGTGTTAGCATTCGCTCATGCATCTCACCCGCCTGCTGGCCAGGCATGCTTCACCGTATTGGCCCGCGATCCTCGCGGTGATCGTCCTCCAGCTGATCACCACGCTGGCCACCTTGTACCTCCCGGACCTCAACGCCGCGATCATTGACCGGGGCGTGGCACAGGGCGATGTCGACTACATCTGGCGCACCGGCGGCGTCATGCTGCTCGTCGCTTTTGTCCAGGTCATCGCCGCCGTCGCCGCGATTTGGTTCGCCTCGCGCACCGCGATGCGCACCGGCCGCGACATCCGCGCGGCCATCTTCGGCCACGTCAGCAGCTTTTCCGCCGAGGACATGTCGCACTTCGGCACCCCCTCCCTGGTCACCCGCGGCACCAACGACGTGCAGCAGATTCAGATGACGTTGCTGCTCTTCTTCAACTTCATGGTCACCGCCCCGATCATGGCCGTCGGCGGCATCGTCATGGCGCTGCGCCAAGATGCGGGGTTGTCGTGGTTGGTCGCCGTTGCCGTCCTTGTCCTCGCGGTGGTCGTCGGCATCATCGCGGCGCTGCTCATGCCGCTGTTCCGCACGATGCAGGAGCGCCTGGACGCTATCAACGGGGTGCTGCGCGAGCAGATCGCCGGTATCCGCGTGGTCCGCGCCTTTGGCCGCGAAGACTTCGAGGCGGAGCGCTTTCAAAACGCCAACGAGCGCATCACCAGCGTCTCGTTGAATATCGGCCGCGTTTTCGTCACCATGTTCCCGGTCATCATGCTGATCCTCAACCTCGCCACCGCGGCGGTGTTGTGGTTCGGCGGCCACCGCGTCGATGAGGGCCTGGTAGAGGTCGGCGCACTCACCGCCTTTATGCAGTACCTCATGCAAATCCTTATGGCCGTGATGATGGCCACGTTCATGCTGATGATGCTGCCGCGCGCCATCGTGTGCGCCCGCCGCGTCGCCGAAGTACTCGGCCACGAACCGCAGATCATCGAGCCGGCCTCCCCCACCACCCCGGCGAAGCGCGGCGGGGAAGTGGAGTTTCGCGACGTCTCCTTCAGCTACCCCGGCGCGGAGGCCCCCGTGGTCAAAGACGTCAGCTTCACCGCCCGCCCGGGAACAACCACGGCGATCATCGGCGCGACCGGCTCCGGCAAGTCGACGCTGCTCAGCCTCATTCCGCGCCTGCACAACCCAACCCAGGGCGAAGTGTGTATCGACGCCACACCCGTCACCCAATTCGCCCGCCCCGACCTCGTCGAGCGCGTCTCCATGGTGCCGCAGAAAGCCTGGCTGTTTAGCGGCACCGTCGCCTCCAACCTGCGGATGGCCAACCCCGACGCCACGGACGAAGAGCTCTGGAGGGCACTGCGCGTGGCGCAGGCGGACTTCGTGGACGACCTGGACATGGAGATCTCACAGGGCGGCACCAACGTCTCCGGCGGGCAGCGCCAACGCCTCGCGATCGCCCGCATGCTGGTGGCGCAACCTGACGTGTACCTCTTCGACGACTCGTTTTCCGCCCTCGACGCCGCAACCGACGCGCGCGTGCGCGAAGCGATGACCGAGTACACAGCGGGCAAAGTCGTCATCGTGGTGGGGCAGCGCGTGGCGTCGCTGAGCAACGCCGACCAAATCCTCGTCATGGAGGCCGGCGAGGTCGTGGCGCGCGGCACCCATGAAGAGCTGCTGCAATCCAGCCAGACGTACCGGGAAATCGAGCAGAGCCAGAAGGCGGTGCAGGCATGAGTGAGCAAGAGCCACGGAAGGCAAAACAGTTCTGGCCCTCGGCGAAACGGCTAGTGGGCCTGCTTGTGCCGTACAAGTTTGCGCTCGCCGGTGTCTTGGTGATGAATGTCGCCGCCGTCGTGTTTTCTGTGTACGCGCCGCGCGTGATGGGCCGCGCGATGGACGTGATCTTCTCCGGGGCCATCTCGGCGCGCATGCCGGCCGGGGTGAGCAAAGAAGACACGATCGCGGGCCTGCGCGCCGCCGGCGAGGACCGGTTTGCCGACATGGCCGAGGCGATGGAGCTGCGCCCCGGCGAGGGCATCGACTTCTCCCACCTGCGCGAGCTCATCCTGGTGATCCTGGCGCTGTACGCCGCCTCATCAGTACTGATGTGGGCCCAGGGCGCGGTACTCAACCGACTCACCATGCGCACCGTGTACCAGCTGCGAGAACGGGTGGAGGCGAAGCTCAACCGGCTGCCGCTCAACTACTTCGACTCGCGCCAGCGCGGCGACGTGATGAGCCGCACCACCAACGACGTGGACAATGTGCAGCAGGCGCTCCAGCAGGCCCTGTCCCAGATTTTCAGCTCGATTATCACCTTGGTTGGCATCATCGCGATGATGTTCTGGCTGTCCTGGCAGCTCGCCCTGCTAGCGCTTTTGGCCATCCCGCTGACCGCCCTCGCGATGGGGGTGGTGGGCACCCGCTCGCAGCAGCAATTCGCCGCGCAGTGGAAGGCCACCGGCGAGGTCAACGGTCAGGTGGAAGAAGCCTTTTCCGGCCACGACGTCGCGCTCATCTTTGGCCGCACCGAGCAGCTGCGCCGCACTTTCGATGCGCGCAACGAGGAGCTGGCCGCCGCCTCGCAGAAGGCGCAGTTTTTGGCCAACTCGATGCACCCGCTCATGCAGTTCATCTCTTACCTGTCGTATGTGGCCATCGCCGTCTTCGGCGGCCTGCGGGTGGCCAGCGGGCACATGACGCTTGGCGACGCCACCGCGTTCATCCAGTACTCACGCCAGTTCAACCAACCACTCGGCGAGCTCGCCGGGATGATGCAGATGGTCCAATCCGGCGTGGCTTCCGCGGAGCGCATCTTCGAGTTGCTCGACGCGGAAGAAGAGGTACCGGATGTGGAGGACGACGCGGCGTCGGCAAGCACTGCCCCGGCGGGCCTGGTGGAATTCCGCGAGGTCTCCTTCTCCTACACCGACGAGCCGCTGATCCAGGACCTGTCGCTGCGCGTTGCACCGGGGCAGACCGCCGCGATCGTGGGCCCGACGGGCGCGGGCAAGACGACGCTGGTCAACCTGCTCATGCGCTTTTACGACGTGGATGCGTGCGCCATCATGCTCGACGGCCGCGACATCCGTACCCTTTCGCGCGCTTCGCTGCGCGGGCAGCTCGGCATGGTGTTGCAGGACGCGGTCCTGTTCAAGGGCACGATCATGGAAAACATCCGCTACGGGCGCCTGGATGCGAGCGACGAGGAGGTTATCGCGGCGGCGAAGGCGGCCTACGTGGACCGCTTCGTGCACGTGCTCCCGGAGGGCTACGACACGGTGGTGGACCAGGACGGAGGCTCGATTTCCGCAGGCGAGCGGCAGCTGATTACGATCGCGCGCGCGTTCCTTTCGCGGCCCGGCATCCTCATTCTCGACGAGGCGACCTCCTCGGTGGATACCCGTACGGAGGTGCTTATTCAGCACGCGATGAACGCACTGCGTGCGCAGCGGACCTCCTTCGTTATCGCGCACCGGCTTTCCACCATCCGGGACGCGGATGTGATCCTGGTCATGGAGTCCGGGCGGATTGTCGAGCAAGGCACCCACGAAGAGCTGCTTCAACGCCGAGGCGCCTACTTTGCACTGCATCAGAGCCAGTTCTCGAATACTTAGGCTGCCTGTGCTTTGTTTGCTGTAAATTAACCGGGAAGACACGGGGAATCTGCTTCGGGCATCTAAGGTGCTGCACGACCAAACTTTTGTACACATGTTGATCGAGAGCGCAGATGAGCCAAGACGCCACCCCCACCGCGGGAAGTAGCATCGTCACCACCACGTCCCCGCGAGAACGAACACCGCAAGAACGTACACCGCAAGAAGCGCACAGCGAAGACAGCGAGCAGCGGCCAGATCCGCTCGGCTGGCTCCCCTTGAGTGGCGGGGCCAAGAAGGCCGCAGAGTGGATCTCGGTGGTGCTCGCCATCTGGCTGCTGCTCAACGCCGTCGGCATGATCGGTGCCGGTTTCAAGATGGCCGCCGGCGATCAGGCCAAGGAGCTCTTCTCTTTCGCTGAGAATCCCTTCGTTGGCCTGGCGGTCGGCATCCTCGCCACCGCCATCATGCAGTCGTCTTCCACCACCACCTCCATTACCGTCGGCATGATCGCCGGCGGTCTCCCGCTCGAAGTGGCGGTGCCCATGCTCTTCGGTGCCAACATCGGCACCACGGTGACCTCGACCCTGGTGGCGCTTGGCCTCTCTGGCAACAAGCAGCAGTTCCACCGCGCCTTCTCCATGGCGACGGTGCACGACTTCTACAACCTGCTCGCGCTGGCCATCTTCTTCCCGCTCGAGATCTTTACCGGCTTCCTCTCCAAGGTCTCAGGCGTCTTCGCCGGCTCGCTCGCGGGCGAAGGCGACGGCGTCCTCGCCGGTATCTTCGAAGTCATTGGCAACGGCGTCGATGCGATCACGGAGCCCCTGGTCAACCTGGCCAAGCTCATCGTCAGCCCGCTGGGTGACGTGTGGGGCGGCATCGTGCTGTCCATCGGCGGCGTGGTGCTCATCCTCGTCGTCATCGGCTACATCGGCAAGATGCTCTCCGCCCTGCTCGTGGGCCGCGCCCAGGAGATGCTGCACGCCGCACTCGGCCGCGGCCCGATCACCGGCATCCTCTCCGGCGCGCTCATTACTACCGCGGTCCAGTCTTCCTCCACCACGACCTCGCTGACCGTCCCGCTGGCCGCCTCCGGCAAGTTCAAGGTCAAGGAGCTATTCCCCTTCGTGGTGGGTGCCAACATCGGTACCACCGTGACCGGTTTGATCGCCGCCTTCTCCGCCTCCGGCGTGGAGGCAGAAGCCGCAATGCAGGGTGCGCTGGTGCACACCATGTTCAACGTCTTCGGCGCACTCGTCATTATGTCCCTGCCCTTCCTCCGTGCCCTGCCGCCGAAGGGCGCGAACTGGCTGGCCACGTTGGCCGACAAGAACAAGTGGTACGTCTTCATCTGGGTGGGCGGCATCTTCTTCGCCCTCCCGCTGCTCGCCGTTTTGATCACCAACGTCTTCTTCTAAGGAACTGCCATGACACACTCCGATCCCGAACAGTCCACCTCGGGCAAGAGAGCCCAGAAGCTCATTGACACGGACGCGCCAAACGCCGAACTCCAAGAACTGATCGACGAGCTCGAAGAAACATCCCGCGTGCTGCGTAACGAACTCGAAGTGCGCGAGAAGGCCGACCACGAGCGACTCACTCCCGAGCAGCTGGAGGAGCTCAACCGCATCCCCCAATACCTGGAAATGACCCGCCCGCGCTGGCGCGACGTGCTGAGCTTCTTCCGCGAGCTGCGCGACGAGGCCTCGAAGAAGTAAGTGGAGGAAACTCACATGCACACACGCCTGCTTGCACTCACCGCCGCATTCGCCCTGACCGCGGGCGGTCTCACCGCCTGCTCCACCGAAACCAGCACGGACACCCAGTCGGGTGCCGACGACCCGATTCACGTCACCGGATCCGCCACCGTCGAGCCGATCACTGCCTTCATTGCTGAGCGTTCGCAGCAGGACGTACGCATTTCCGCTGACGGCTCCACCGACGGCTTCGCCGACTTCTGCGACGGCAAGTCCGACATCAACGATTCATCTGTGGCTATCCCCCAGGAGTTCCAAACGCAGTGCAGCGACAACGGGGTCGAGTTCATCGAGCTGCCGATCGCGCTCGACGCGGTCACGATTGTGAAGAATGACGAGAACACGTGGGCCAAGGACCTCACCCTCGAGCAGCTGCACGACGTGTGGGCGAAGGATTCTTCCGTGACCACCTGGTCCGACATCGACCCTGCCTGGCCGGACGAGGAGATCTCCCTCTACGGGCGCCCCGACGGCTCCGGCACCCTCGAGGTATTCAAGGACAAGGTGCTGCACGGCGACGCGCTGCGCGATGATTACGAGGCCACCGACGATATCGACGAGCTTTCTTCCTGGATCGCTGAAGACGTCAACGGCATCGGCTTCATGGGCATCGGCAACTACCTGGCCACCGAAGGTGAGGTACGCGACAAAATCGACAACGTCACCGTCGACGGCGTCGCACCCTCTCGCGATGCCACACAGGCCGGCGATTACCCCATGGCCCGCCCGCTGTTCGTCTACGTTAACGCGGAGTCGGTGGAGCACAACTCCGCGCTCGCGGACTTCATCGACACCTACCTCAACCGGGTCGAAGGCGTGCTGCCGCGCGTGTACTTCTACCAGCTCCCGGAGGAGGAGTACGACACCGCCCGCACCCGCTTCGCCGACCGGGTAACCGGGGCGGATGCTCGCTGGGAGGCCTAGCCGGCCGGCCACGGTGATATTCTTGAAGGTCGGTACTCGCACACCGCGAACCGGCCTTTTTACACGCGCATTTGATCAAAGGAGCTCGCTCACACATGACTCATGCTCACCAGCCAGATAAGGTGCGGCTTTCTGATGCAGACCGCACCGCTGCCATGACCGCGCTCGGAAACGCGCTGGGTGAGGGCCGGCTGAGCATGCAGGAGTACGACGAGCGCTGCCAGGCGTGCACCACCGCTAAGACCCGCACCGACCTTGCTCCCCTGTTTGCCGATCTGCCGCAGCGGCCGACGTTCGGCTCGCAGGAGCTCGCCCAGCAGCAACACGACGTACCTGTCTTTAGTGCCCGCGAGGTCGTCGAGGCGCGCCGCTCGGGGCGGCGGATGCGCGCCGGCATCTTCTGGCTCGGCGCGGTCGGCAGCTTCACCGCCGCCGTCGCGATAAACGTGCCCGTCCTGCTTGCGGTGATCCCGGTGTTGTTCATCCTGCTCTACGTCATGAAGGTCGGCCCGGACAGCTGGTACAGCCCCTCGCTGCGCGACATCGAACGGGCGCAGCGCCGACTCGTTCGCGCGAAGCAGCTCGAGCTGGAGGCGGACCGCGCCTTTGAGGTAGCGCAGCGCAAGGTGGAGCGGCGCGAACAGATCGACCGTCTCACCGGCGATACCCTGAATTTTGCTCAGGAATCACTGAACAAGTTCCGTCGCCGTGGCTAACATGGCCGTATGGCCACAAATAACGCTGATTCACCCGCCCAACCCGAAAAGCCAGCGAAGGCAACAAAGCCTCGTCGGCACCGCCACTTCGACCAGGCCGAGAAACTGAAAAATGTCTTCTACGACATTCGCGGCCCGGTGTCTGCCACGGCGGAGGAGATGGAGCGCGACGGCCACACCATCCTCAAGCTGAACACCGGCAACCCCGCAGTCTTCGGTTTCGAGGCCCCGGATGTGATCATGCGCGACATGATCGCCAACCTGCCTACCTCGCAGGGCTACACCACCTCCAAGGGCATCACCTCGGCCCGCCGCGCCGTGGTGACGCGCTACGAAATGATCGACGACTTCCCGCCGCTCGACATCGACGATGTCTACCTGGGCAACGGCGTGTCCGAGCTGATCAGCATGGTCACGCAGGCTGCGCTCAACGACGGCGACGAGATCCTCATCCCCGCCCCCGACTACCCGCTGTGGACGGCCGCGTCCACCTTGGCAGGCGGCAAGGTCGTTCACTACACCTGCGATGAGGAGGACGATTGGAACCCCTCGCTGGAGGACATCCGTTCCAAGGTGACCTCCAAGACGAAGGCGATCGTGGTGATCAACCCGAACAACCCGACCGGTGCCGTCTACTCCCGCGAGGTGCTCGAGGGCATCGCCGACATCGCGCGCGAGCACGAGCTGATGATCTTTTCCGACGAGATCTACGACCGCGTGCTTTACGACGATGCGCAGCACATCTCCATGGCCGAAGTCGCCCCCGACGTCATCACCCTGACCTTCAACGGCCTGTCCAAGGCCTACCGCGTGTGCGGCTACCGCGCAGGCTGGATGGTCATCACGGGCCCGCGCCGGCGCGCGAAGGGCTTCATCGAGGGGCTTGATTTGCTCTCCGGGACTCGCCTGTGCGCGAATGTGCCAGGTCAGCACGCGATCCAGGTCGCGCTCGGCGGGCGGCAATCCATCTTCGAGCTCACCGCAGAGGGCGGTCGCCTGCGCAAGCAGCGCGACGTGGCGGTGCGCAAGCTGCGCGAGATCCCGGGCATCTCCGTGGTGGAGCCGAAAGGCGCGCTCTACTGCTTCCCCAAGATCGACGCCGAGATGTACAACATCCACGACGACGAGCGCTTCATGCTGGACCTGCTCAAGTCAGAGAAGATCTTGATGGTGCAGGGCCGCGGGTTTAACTACCCCACACCAGATCACTTCCGCGTAGTGACGCTGCCCTGGGCGTCCCAGTTGGAAAACGCCCTCGAGCGCCTAGGCAACTTCCTGGCCGATTACCACCAGCACTAGGGCTCGTTTGTTGGCGGTTGGGTGCCGCTGCCGGTCGCTGACAGATTCCGCCGCAATCTGTCAGCCGCGGTCCACCTTCAAACCATCACCTATCCCGACTTACAGCAGCGCAAACCCCTTGACCCCCGACGGACACTGTCATAATATCGACGAGGAACTGTCCCCGAAGGAAGGAATAGGCCGTGCTCAAGTTCCGTGTTTCCGCCTAACACGAAACAGAAAGTTGAATGAGCATGCCTATTTCCCTGAATAACGTCTCCCTCGAGTGGCCTAACGGATCCCCCTGCTTCTCGGACTTAAACGCCATTTTTTCAAGTCACCTGACCGGCCTGATCGGCGATAACGGTTCCGGAAAAACGAGTCTGATCAGGATCATCCTCGGCGAGCTGCAACCGAGCACTGGTTCGGTCGAGCGCCCGTCGAAAATCGCTTACCTACCTCAGGATCTTGGACTGCAACTGGACACTACGATTTCAGACGTCTTTGGGATCACCGAAATCATCGAGGCAATCAGCGCCATCGAAGGTGGCCAGTTCAATCCCGAATTGTTCGAGCTCATCGGTGACCGGTGGGATGCTGCCGAAGAGACTCGGGCTGTGTTGTCAGCTCATGGACTCGAGCTCAACCTGGATAGGCCGCTGTTTACACTGTCCGGTGGAGAGGCTGTTCGTGTTGCACTAGCTGCGCTCATGGCTGACAACCCCGATTTCATTGTCATGGACGAGCCCACGAACAACCTCGATGCGGAAGCGAAAGCCCAGCTAATCCGCGCTCTTTCCAAATCCACTGTTCCTGCGATTGTGGTGAGCCACGATCGCGACTTGTTGGATTCCGTGGACGAAATTGCAGAACTTCACGACGGGAAGCTACGACTTTTCCCCGGTAACTACTCCGCCTACCGTGAAGCTCTGGCCAATGAACAAGATGCAGCGATGCGGGAGGTTCGGGAAAAGAAGACGATTCACAGTAGGCAGGTTCGAGAGCGTGAGGCGATGCAAACTCGCATTGCGCGGGACGCTCGTCGCGGAAAGAAGTTCGCTGCTAACAATCGTAAACCTGGCATGGCGATGGGGCTGGACAAGGATCGGTCTGAGAAGACTGCTGCTCGGCGTGGTGCGGCTCATGCCGAGTCTGTGGAGTCGTCTCTCGCTGAGTATCGTCACGCGCAAGACAAGGTTCGCGACGATCAACATGTGTACATTGAGCTTCCCGGAACGGCGCTTCCGAACGGAACCCGCGTTATGGAAATCCCAGGACTCACTGTTGTGGGCCCCGAGCGTGTCCGGATCACTGGACCGAACGGCAGCGGAAAGACGACCCTGCTCAACTCTGTTGCAGACGGAGGCGCGGGGTACGTGATTGAGAATGTGGGGTACCTCCGGCAGCGCATTGTTCTTGACCCCAACCGGTCAGTCTTGGAGTTGGTCTCGGAGGCTAACGCCTCTGCTGATCCGCAGTATATTCGGGACCAACTCGCGCAATTGTTGTTTCAGAATGAGACTGTCCACGCGCCTATCGGAACGCTTTCGGGTGGTGAGCGTTTCCGCGTCGAGTTTGCCCGTGTTCTTCTTTCGTCGCCTGCTCCGCAGCTATTGCTTCTCGACGAGCCCACCAACAACATCGATATCTCAACCGTGAACTGGCTTGTCTCCGCTCTTGAGAGTTATGCAGGTGCGCTTCTTCTCGTCAGCCACGACGAAGACTTCTGTGAGCGTATGAACCTTGACAGGGAAGTTTCCATCGATGATTTGACCTGATGTTATGGGCCTTTTCCCGAAAATAGTTCCCGGTTTCAAGGCGAACCCGGGAACTTTTTGCATGCCCGCCTACCACGGGCGTTGCGGCCCTACACCGGGCGGAAGGTGTCCGCGGAGGCTGCGTGCCAGTCCGCGGCCCAGGACGCCGGGGCGTCGTCGAGCAGCTGGCCGGGCGCGAGCCACTCGTAGAGCTCCGCATACGAGCGAGCCTCGGTCGGCGAGACGTTGCGACGCAGCATCGCCGGATTCAGCTCAGCCGGGTCGCTGACACCCATCGATGCCATGAGCCGCACCGCCTGCTGCACCGTCGCCTTCTGGAAGTTGTAGACGGCCCGCGACTTCTCCTCCACCACGACCGCACGATTGCGGCGCGGATCCTGCGTCGCCACACCCGAGGGGCACTTGCCGGTATGGCAGCGCTGCGCCTGGATGCAGCCAAGTGCCATCATCATGGCGCGAGCGGCGTTGGTAAAGTCGGCGCCCTGAATCAGGCGCATCACGATATCCGCACCGCCGGCGACCTTACCGGACGCGCCGAGCTTGACCTGGTCGCGCAGGCCGGCGCCGACGAGTGCGTTGTGCACCGTCATCAGCCCGTCGGTAAGCGGCATGCCCACGTGGTCCTCGAAGTCTATGGGGGCCGCACCCGTACCGCCTTCGGAACCGTCGACCACGATGAAGTCCGGGGTGGTGCCCACCTCACGCATCGCCTTGCAGATCGCGAGCACTTCTCGACGGCTACCCACGCACAACTTGAAGCCCGCGGGCTTGCCACCGGAGAGCTCGCGCATCTGCGCGATGAATTCGATCAGCTCGGTCGGCGTGGAAAAGACGCGGTGGCGGGCCGGGCTAATGCAGTCCTGGCCGCGCGGAACCCCGCGAATCTGCGAAACTTCTTCGGTGATCTTGTCCGCCGGCAGCACGCCGCCGATGCCGGGCTTCGCGCCCTGGCTCAGCTTCAGCTCCACCATCTTGACCTGGTCGTTCGCGGCCTTTTCGCGGAATTGTGCGGGGTCGAAGTCGCCGTCCGGCGTGCGTGCGCAGAAGTAGCCGGTGCCCAGCTCCCAGATCAGGTCGCCGTTGTTTTCCATGTGGTACGGGCTCAGCCCGCCCTCGCCAGTATCGTGGGCGAACCCACCGAGTTCCGCGCCCTTGTTCAGCGATCGGATCGCGTTGCGCGACAGCGAGCCGAAGCTCATCGCCGACACGTTGAGCAGCGACATCGAATAGGGCTTCGCGCAGTCCTTGCCCCCGATGAGCGTGCGCGGCGGTTCATCCGGCTGCGCGACCGGCGCGACCGAGTGCACGAGGTACTCGTGGCCAGGTTCGCGCACGTTTTGCACCGTGCCGAAAGCGGTCTCGCTCTGGATGCCCTTGGCGCGCTCGTAGATGGCGTTGCGCTGGTCCCGGTTGAAGGGGCGGCCGTCCCAGTCCCGCTCAATGAAGTATTGGCGCAGCTCTGGGCCAAGATCCGTGAGCAGGTAGCGCATGTGCCCCAGCACGGGGTAGTTCCGCAGTACGGGGTACTTCTGCTGCGTCAGATCGTGGACGGCAACCCCGCCGAGTGCCGCCGCAGCGGCACCGAGGGCGCCCTGAACAAGGTGTGCAGACTTCTTATCAGGCATACCTCCATCATGCACCCGTTTCGCAGCAAGGTCTACAAGCTGCGCCCCAGCGCCCGGATCGTCCAGCCCGCCTGCTGCCACGCGGCGGCATCGAGGACGTTGCGGCCGTCGATAAGCAGCGGCTGCTCCACGAGCTTGGCCGAGGCGACGGGATCCATCTCCTTGAACTGCTTCCACTCCGTCGCGAGAATCACCAGCTCAGCGCCGGTCAGTGCATCGTCGAGTGTCTCGGCGTAGTCGAGCGTGGGGAACACGCGGCGCGCGTTGTGCATCGCCTCCGGGTCAAACACGCGCACCGAGGCACCCGCGAGCGAGAGCTGGCCGGCCACCGCAAGCGCTGGCGAGTCGCGCACATCGTCAGAGTTCGGCTTGAACGCCGCGCCCAGCACCGTGATGCGGCGGCCGATCAGGCTGCCCAGCTCCGCGCGCGCCATGTCAACCACGCGCTCCCGGCGGCGCATGTTCACCGCATCCACCTCGCGCAAGAATGTGAGCGCCTGGTCGGCACCAAGCTCGCCGGCGCGCGCCATGAATGCGCGGATGTCCTTCGGCAGGCAGCCGCCACCGAATCCGAGGCCGGCACCCAGGAACTTGCGTCCGATGCGGTCGTCGTAGCCAATCGCGTCGGCGAGCTTGGTCACGTCCGCGCCGACGATCTCGCAGACCTCGCTGACTGCGTTGATGAACGAGATCTTCGTGGCCAAAAACGCGTTGGCGCTGACCTTCACCAGCTCCGCAGTCTGCAGATCGGTGAGGATGAACGGGGTGTCATTGGACAGCGGGGTCGCGTAGACCTCGCGCGCGATGGCTTCTGCGTTCGATTCTTCCGGGCGGGTGCCCAGCACAATGCGGTCGGGCTCGATCGTGTCCTTGACCGCGTAGCCCTCGCGCAGAAACTCCGGGTTCCACGCAATCTCTACCGTGGTCCCCGGGGCAGCGAGTGCGTCTGCGCGCTCCTGCAACGCCGCCGCCGTACCCACCGGCACGGTCGACTTACCCAGGATGACGTGTGCACCTTCCAGGTGCGGCACCAACGAATCGATCACGGCCTCGACGTAGCGGGTATCCGCCGCGTAGGACCCGCGCTGCTGCGGGGTGCCCACTCCGATGAAGTGCACGTTGCCGAACGCCGCAGCCTCCTCGTACGAGGTGGTGAAATCGAGGCGGCCGGCGGCCATGTTGCGCTCAAGCACCTCCGGCAGGCCCGGCTCGTAGAACGGGACCTTTCCGGCCTTGAGCTGATCAATCTTTACTTCGTCTACATCCACGCCCAGCACCTCATGGCCGAGTTCAGCCATGCATGCCGCGTGGGTTGCACCGAGATATCCGGTGCCAATTACTGTCATCCGCATAACTGCCTATTATGCCCGGTCGGGTCAAGCCCGGCAGGGTGAGGGGCGCGGGCGTCGGCAAGCGCCGCATTTTTCAAAGCTGTAAAGAAGCAGCGCGGGACGCGAACCTATTTTGCAAAAATCGCTGTTTTTGAAAAATAGGGCACGCAATTCTTCGCTACGATTGCAGAATTGCAAGAACTGAAACGCAAAGGACGGCCCACGTGAGCGATTACAAATCACTGAAGACGCTGTTTCACATGTCTTCAGATGGTCGGCGTGTTGTTGAAACAGAGTACACATCCAGGTTCGAGTCCCCTGCAACCCTCCATTGGGACTTTCAAGTTGGCGAGCACGAACTATTCGTAGTGCTTACCGGCGAGGTTCAGTCGCTTCTCGAACAAGTTTGGCGGGCTGAGCTCCAAATAGCTCACAAATGGGTAACCCTTCCCGGCGTCGCACGTAGTCACTACCTCACGGGCCTTCTCATCGAAGAGATCAAGGCCACGAACCAGATCGAAGGAGTCCACTCAACACGCAAGGAAATCGCTGAAGCGCTTACAGCCCCTAAGAGCGGACCCCATAAGCGTTTCCGGGAAATGGTTGCTTTTTATGAGTCATTATTAGACCCCGCCGAACGCCCACCTTTTCCAGATTCGCCGACAGCGCTGCGTGCAGAGTATGACAAACTGCTCTCGAAGGAGATCAGCAGCGATGACCTGCCCGATGGTGAGCTCTTCCGCGCCGGTTCCGTGGACATCCATGACGGCGTAAGAGAGGTGCACAGGGCCCCGCGCAGCGAACACGACATTGAGAAGAGGATGCAAACTTTCCTTGACTCTCAACTCCATGAAACGCATACGCTCGTGAATGCGCTCATCGGCCATTTCATATTTGAGTACACTCACCCGTTTTACGACGGAAACGGGCGTATGGGGCGATTCTTGCTCGCATTCAAGGCACTCGAGATACTGTCCCCGCCCACTTCGATGTCCCTTTCTCATCAGTTCTCGCTCCAACGGAAGAAGTACTATGCGGCCTTTATAGATGCCGAAAATAGTATGAACTATGGAGAAGCGACATTCTTTCTCAAGTCGATGCTCGAGATGCTGGTTGACGCCCAAGAGGACTTAGAATCATCTCTTGACCAAAAACACGAGCAACTGAGGAGTTTGCAAGACACTCTATCGACGTTGAAGCGTGACCAATACGAACGCGGTCTCCTTTTCCTGGCTGCACAGGCACTGCTTTTTGGCCCAGACCAACCAATTCCGCTGAAGGATGCCGCAGCAGCCATGGACAGATCCTGGAACACACTCCGACCTGTGGCAGACGAACTCGAATCAGAGGGACTGCTGCAATCAGCATCAAAGCGGCCACTCACCCTGAAGCTGACCGAACTAGGCAGGCAACACCTGGATCTGCAGTAAAACGGGCACGCGGGCGTCGACAAGCGGAAAGCCCTAGCGGAAGTTCAAGTACGCGCGCGACGGGGTCGGCCCGCGCTGGCCCTGGTACTTCGAGCCGAGCGCGCCCGAGCCGTACGGAACTTCGGCGGGTGAAGACATGTTGAAGATGGCGAGCTGGCCAACCTTCATGCCAGGCCACAGCGTGATCGGCAGGTTCGCCACGTTCGACAGCTCGAGGGTGATGTGGCCGGAAAAGCCCGGGTCAATGAAGCCAGCCGTGGAGTGCGTGAGCAGACCAAGTCGGCCCAGCGAGCTCTTGCCTTCTAGACGCCCAGCGAGGTCTGCCGGCAGCGTGAAGTGCTCCAGGGTTGACGCGAGGACGAACTCACCCGGGTGCAGGACGAAGGCCTCCCCCTCTGGGACCTCAACTTCCGAGGTGAGATCCGGCATCTCCTGCTTCGGGTCGATGTGTGTGTACTTCGAGTTATTGAAGACGCGGAAGAACTTGTCCATACGCACGTCGATTGAGCTCGGCTGCACCAGCGAAGCGTCGTAGGGATCGATGCCGAGGCGGCCGGAGTCAATAGCGTCACGGATGTCATGGTCTGAAAGAAGCACGCCACAAGCATACGGCAGGCACGTTTTCCGTTTCAGCGCGGGACGGTGCTACAGTGTTCCCATTGTCGCGCGCATCGTTGTGCGACAAATGCCGGCGTAGTTTAGTGGTAGAACATCAGCTTCCCAAGCTGAGAGTGCGAGTTCGATTCTCGTCGCCGGCTCCACTACTACCGGGGGTTTCCTGCTGACCGGGGTTGCAGGTCATGCAGCAGGTCATGCATTGACTTGTACGAATCCCCGAGCCGATGTTGTGGGTTACGTAACAAAATGTGTGTCTGCACCGGCGATTTTGATCCGCAAAGTCACCTGCGTGATTGTCGCGCGCTCACAGGGTTTTTACTGTACATTGAGAGACGCTTCCCAACTAGTGAAAGGCATCTCATGCGCGCTTCGCGTCGAATCGCTGTGGCGATGACTGCAGCTCTGGTTTCTATGTCAGCGCTGACTGGCACTGCTTCTGCTTCCCCGGGGAAATCCCCATCTGCTCCCGCCGGTGCTTGGTGCTGGCCGGTCGCTGGTCAATACTACGAAGTTGGCCCAGTAATTCTGACTTCCTCGGCAAACACCACCCAGCAAGATACTTGCAGCATGGGTGTTGGCAAGTGGTGGCGCGGCGTCAACGGTTCCCCGGATGTCTTCCAACTACTTTCCGTGCCGCTGGCTGATAACTTCTTCTTCCAGATCCACCTTCAGAGCGAGTTGGCAGAGCTGCTTGGCGGAATGAAGGACCCAGTTGGTCGCTGGGATAACTCCCGCTTCTAATTCCGCCTGCACGAAGATCAACAACGGGTTAAGTAGCAAAAGTGTGGCCACTCGGCGTATTGCCGAGTGCAGATGGAG
>NZ_JALXXL010000012.1 GCF_025152525.1 Corynebacterium sp. p3-SID1056 | reverse complement strand
CCAGAGCCTGTCCGGCGGGGCGTTGTCGGTCTCGCTGACTCACATAAAGTTACACACACCCACACACCAACACAAATCCCCAGCACAGAGCACATATTCACGCGTGGTTGTGCCCCGTTTACACGTGGCTATGCAATGACGCGCTCGATGTGGCCTCCAAGCTCGTTGATCTGCTCGACGAACTTCGGGTACCCACGGTCGATGTGGTGCACCTCGTGCACGGTTGTCTCCCCGTCGGCAACAAGCCCTGCAAGCACAAGTCCTGCACCGGCACGAATATCGCTGGACCACACATCGGTGGACGAAAGGTGGTCGACCCCGCGGATGACTACGTGGTGGCCATCCACGTTGGCGTCGGCGCCCAGGCGCAGCATTTCGTCGACAAAGCGGAAGCGCGCTTCGAAGACGTTCTCGGTGATCACGGTGACGCCCTCGGCGACGGCGCTGATCGCGATCGCCATCGGTTGCAGGTCCGTCGGGAAGCCGGGGAATGGCAGGGTCTGGTAGTCCACGGCTTTGGGGCGCTGGTCCATGCGCACTCGGAAGCCGTTGTCATACGTTTCGACGTTCGCGCCGGCGAGCTTGAGCTTGGAAAGCGCAAGGTGGAGGTGACGCGGGGCGATCCCGGTCACTGTGATGTCGCCCTGCGTGATCGCTGCCGCATATGCCCATGTACCTGCGACGATTCGGTCACCCACGACAGAATGCTCGGTGGGGTGCAGCGCGTCCACGCCGTCGATAGTGATGGTCGAGGTGCCTGCCCCGCTAATGCGCGCCCCCATGGAGTTGAGCATGTCGCACAGGTCGACGATTTCCGGCTCGCGGGCCGCATTATCCAGCACCGTTTGACCGTCGGCAAGCACTGCGGCGGTGAGAATATTCTCGGTCGCGCCGACAGAGGGGAAGTCCAGGCCGATCTTCGCGCCGGTGAGCTTTTCCGCTCTGGCCACGACTGCGCCGTGCTCGATGTGTGTGGTCGCGCCCAGCTTTTCCAACCCCGACTGATGCATATCCAGCGGGCGCGAGCCGATTGCATCGCCGCCGGGGAGCGCGACATAGGCCTCCGAGCACCGCGCGACCAACGGCCCGAGCACGGCGACGGAGGCACGGAACTGCCTGACCGCCTCGAAGTCCGCGCGCGGTGAGACCTTGGCCGGGGTCGTGATGCGCACGGTCGATCCGTCGATCTCTACGTCGCACCCCAAGCCGACGAGGACGTCGCGCATCAGCGGCACGTCGAGGATTTCGGGGCAGTTGTGCAGCGTGGTCGTCCCCTCGGTAAGCAGCGCAGCGGCCATCAGTTTGAGCACGCTATTTTTTGCGCCGTCAACGTTGACTACGCCTTCGAGTCGGTTACCGCCAGTTACAAGGAATCGCTCTTTCACGGCCCCCACTGTACTCAAGTCAGCGACCAAGTCGTCGAGCGTGCAAACGCTTAGGGCAACGCGCCGATCCGACGCGCCGCGTTCACCGCTTCGTAGCGGGTGTGCGCACCCAGCTTACGCATTACGCTGCGCAGGTAGGACTTGACGGTCTCCGCCCCGATGCCCATTTCCTCCGCAGCCTCCACGTTGGTATGTCCTAGCGCAACGCACGACAATACGTCGAGCTCGCGGGCAGACAGCTTCGTCGTTTGCTTGATTCGCACGGGTGAGACCATTTGATCGCAGAGCTGTTCAAGCTCCTTGCGCAGCGCATCGTCGTCGACCCGGTTGGCCAGCATGCGCAGCTTTGAGTGTGTGGCCCGGATTTGCTCCCACTCCGCGCCGTTCATTACCCGGCCGGCCTTCGGGTTCGCCTTGCCGTCGCCCGAGTTGCGCAGCGCCGAGTTCACGGCAAGTTCCTGCTCCAGTGTGCGGGCGGTCATTGCGACCTCTTCAATGACCTTGTCGCCAAGGCGCACTGGCGAGTGCACACCCACATACAGCACGCCACGGATCTCCCGCAGCACGATCACCGGCACGGCAACCACAGAGTGCAGGCCTTCGTCTTGAATGTGCTTGTCGTACTCGTGGGAAATGACGTTGGCACGCGTGTAGTCAGACACACCAACCGCGCGCCGCGTGCTCACCACGCGCCCACCCACGCCGGCACCCTGCTCGAGAATCAGATCTTGCAAAGCCGGGGTGCGCAGCCCAATCCACTGCGTGATCTGCAGCCTGTTGTCGGGCAGCAGGGTTCCGTACATGGCCACAGGGATGCCGGTGGCCGTCTTCAGTGCGGTCAGTGCGGCGCGGATTGCATCATCATCGTCTTTAATCCGCTGTGCATCCATGGTCATTGCTGCATGCCTTCCACCCATCCGTGTGCCCCCATCGGGGGTCTCGGATCGAACTTGACGTTGAAACACCCACATCATAACGCGCAATCGGGGGTAGTGAAAGTTCAGCCCCGCGCCCGAGCCCTCGCTTATCGACGCCACGCCTACCCCCACTTCGCCGACAAACTGAGCGGTACATTTCAAGTGGACTAGACGGTCTAGTTTTTGCGTGTATAGTGAGCCACACAACGAGAAAACGCGAAGAAACGTCAAGGAGCTGATCCGCTATGGCAAAGATTGCCAACAACGTCCTGGAACTCATCGGCGGCACACCGCTGGTCGAGCTGAGCGGCATTACCAAGGATTCAAAGGCCCGCGTCCTGGCCAAGCTGGAGTTCTACAACCCGGCAAACTCGGTCAAGGACCGCATCGGCAAGGCCATTATTGAGGCCGCTGAGAAGTCCGGCGACCTCAAGCCGGGCGGCACCATCGTCGAGGCAACCTCCGGTAACACCGGCATCGCGCTCGCACTCGCCGGCGCAGCGAAGGGCTACAAGGTCATCCTGACCATGCCGGAGACCATGTCGACCGAGCGCCGCGTGGTGCTGCGCGCCTTCGGTGCGGAAATCGTGCTTACCCCAGGCGCAGCCGGCATGAAGGGCGCGGTGGAGAAGGCAGACGAGATCGTCGCCAACGACCCGGGCGCCATCCTGGCCCGCCAGTTTGAGAACGAGGCCAACCCGGCGATCCACTACGCCACCACCGGCCCGGAGATCTGGGAGGACACCGATGGCGAGGTCGACTTCCTCGTCGCTGGCGTCGGCACCGGCGGCACCATCTCTGGCGCCGGCAAGTACCTCAAGGAGCAGAAGGCAGAGGTGAAGAACGTCGCCGTCGAGCCGGCAGCTTCCCCGCTGCTGTCCACCGGCGAGGCCGGCCCGCACAAGATCCAGGGGCTGGGTGCCAACTTCATCCCAGGCACCTTCGACCGCAACGTGGTCGATGAGATCATTACCGTTTCCAATGAGGACGCCGTTGCAACCTCCCGCGAGCTGGCTCGCGAGGATGCTGTCCTCGCCGGCATCTCCGCTGGTGCAAACGTGAAGGCTGCGTTGGAGCTGGCCAACCGTCCTGAGAATGAAGGCAAGACCATCGTGGTCATCATTCCGGACTTCGGCGAGCGCTACGTCTCGACCATCCTCTACGAGGACATCCGCGACTAGTCGCCGCCTCAAGCCTGAGGGCGTACCGCTCGGTACGCCCTAAGGTCCCATGAGCACCACGCTGCACACCGTGGTGCTCATTTTTTATTCTCGCGTCCACGCAGCCCTGACCTGCCCGCTTCGCGGCAGCTCAGGCCATGCGCAACGCGTCGCCGCAAGGCCTAGGCACGAAAGGTAGACTTTCCCGCATGCTCAGCATCTTTTCGCGCATCAAAGAAGACTTGGACAACGCGAGGGCCCACGACCCCGCCGCACGCGGCGACGTGGAAAATGCCATCGTGTATTCGGGGCTTCACGCGATCTGGGTGCACCGTATTTGCCACTGGATGTGGCAGCGCAACTTCAAGGGGCTCGCGCGCATCCTCGCGCAGGCCAACCGGTTCTTCACCGGTATTGAGATCCACCCGGGCGCCACCATCGGCCGTCGCTTCTTCATCGACCACGGCATGGGGATCGTCATCGGGGAGACCGCAGAAATCGGCGACGGCGTGATGCTCTACCACGGCGTCACCCTGGGCGGCCAGGTGCTCACACAGACCAAGCGGCACCCCACCATCGGCGACAACGTCACCATCGGCGCAGGTGCGAAAGTCTTAGGCCCGGTTACCATCGGCGCGAACTCCGCCGTCGGCGCCAACGCCGTCGTGACCAAGGACATCCCGGAAAACTCCATCGCGGTGGGCATTCCCGCCAAGGCGCGCGAACGCAAGGAGACCGAGGTCCGCAAACTGGTCGACCCGGACTGCTACTTCGACAACGGGCACTACGTTATTTAGCCCGCTGAGGCGCAGGTTTACTCGACTAAGTCCTTGTATTCGGGGTTCTGCACGATGTAGCGCGCCACCGCCGGGCAGGAGGGGACGACGGTGCGGCCATCCGCGCGAGCGTCGTCAAGCGCGAACTTGATCAACGGCTTCGACAGACCCTGCCCCCGGAACTTGGGGTCGACGACCGTGTGCGGCAGCTCGCGAGCCTCCCCCTTGTCGGTGTAGGTGGCGAAACCCGCAAGCTCGCCGCCCACGTGCACTTCGTACTGGCCCTTCTCCTCGTTTTTAGAAAGCTCCGGCTGAGTAGCAGTCTCCGACATGATCGCTCCTTTTTGAGAATTCCGTCAGGGTGCAATGGCACATTTAGTGGCCCAGCCTACCGAATACTCTATGGCGGCTCGTGTGACATAACACGAAGCCCCTCCACAGGGTGGAGGGGCTGGGGTGTGGCCAGAGCCAGGATCGAACTGGCGACCCCACACTTTTCAGGCGTGTGCTCTACCAACTGAGCTATCTGGCCGGAACTACGCGAGGTAGTTCTGCGACCCTGACGGGACTTGAACCCGCGACCTCCGCCGTGACAGGGCGGCGCGCTAACCAACTGCGCCACAGGGCCTTATTCTTTTGTTGTGCTCTCTTGGGCACGGATTGTTACTTTACATGCCACCGGTAAGAGCAACAAATCCGCACTTCGCGAGGGTTTTCTACACCTCTACTGCCAGCTGTCCGACGCCTTCCGACGAATCACCAACGCCACTACAGCCGCGACGAGCAAGAGCACCACTGCCCCGCCGAGCAGCATCGGCACGAGACCAAAGCCATCGGATTCCTCCTCCGCAGCGGCTTGCTCCTGAGCCTCGCTATCTTCCGCTTCGGCAACTGAGCTTTCCGCGGTGCTCTCGGCTTCGCTGTCAGATACCGCGTCGAACTTCAGCGGCTCGTCCGCCGGCTCCGGGCCCGGCTCACTGGTGGGCACCCAGTCCGGACCACCTTCAGCTGGTTCACCGTCGAGGGCGACCGCAAACTCGTAGGGCTGCTCCACGCCGGTGGGGGCCGTGTTGCCGTAGACCCAGTCCTGACTGAACCAGATGTAGTAGTCGCCCTGGTAGGGTGCCTCAATCCCTGGCCAGACGCGCGCCGACGGGGCGATCGGCCCCTCTTCATTTTCCTCATCGTAGAGCCCCAGCGTGGACTGGGCACGATCCTGGCGCAATGGATCGCGCACGCCGAATTTAATGTTGCCAGCGGCACCCGTAAGCGACTTTTCTGACTTCACAGTGACGACAGGGCGCTGCCCGTTGGAGACGGGGATCTTGTAATAGCGGTACTCGCCTGGCACGATCACACCGGAGTACGAACCCTCCGTGATCTCCTCAGCCTCGTTGAAGCTCGTGCCACCGTTGAGCGGCTGCGGGTTTTCCACCTTCAGCTCGCCCGAGTACTCGCTGGGCTGGGCGAGCGGGTTTTCTTCCCACTCTTTCTCCTGCGCCTCGTCGGCGACCGGCTCGTAGAACACCTGCACCTCAAGGTCTACGCCCTCCGGAGCGGCATCATCTACGCCGGAAAGCTGTGTCGTTACGAGGATGTCACTCATGTCGCAGTCGACGCTTGTTCTGTAGTCTCGCTTCATAGCGAAGCCGCCAGGGTGCGTCCTTCCGTGCATTTGCCTCGCGGTGACGGGTGCCGAGAGGACCCCACAGTTTTCCTCGCCCTCATTGGTCACGTCTTTAATTTCGACCTTCGCGGAGGACCAATCCCAGCCACCATCGGTTTGCCACATCGGCGTCACCACAACGTGACCGTGGTGACGCGGCGGAATAGAGACGCGGAAGTACTGGTCCTGCTCGGAATCCGCATCGGCAGGAATTGTGGTTCGGTACTGACCTTCGCCCAGCCACTTCGCATCCTCAGGGGTATCCGCAAACTCGAAGGGCGTGCCGTCGGCCTTGTAGGTGTCTACCCCGCGCTGAGCGAGGAATTTGAGCGATTCAGCCAGGCTCCCGGCGTCAGCGGCCTCGAGGAACTGCCCGCCACCAGCTTGAGCAATGCACTCCAGCTCCGCGCGCGCTTCCTCGTCCGCTTTGAACCCAACGGTATGGATCGCCAGGTCCACTCCCTGACCCGCCAGCTCCTTGGCCACGTCGCAGACCTCTGGCGGCGCACAGGAATCAATGCCGTCGGAGACCAGGATGATGGAGCGCTCTCCCTCATTGCCCAGCTCCTCCGCTGCCTTGCGCAGCGCGTTACCCATCGGCGTGTAGCCCTTCGGCGTGAGCCCGTCGATAGCCGCGCCAAATTCCTGCCTGTCCAGGGACCCCACCGGTACAAGCGTCTGAATATCCCGGCAGCCGCGCTCGCGATTGTCCGGCGCGTTCGACTCCTGCGCCCCATAGGTGAGCAGGCCAATGTTGGCCGTATCCGGCAGGGAATCAATCAGCTCGTGTGTCGCCTTCTTCGCCGCGTCGATACGTGGACCATCGGCGTCCTCCTCAACCATGGAGAAGGAGGCGTCAAGAATCAGCGCCGCTTTCGCGTCGACGGAGCCTTCGCTTGCCGACGCCCGCGTCGTCGTCCCCGGAACCGTCTTCGTCTCCGTACTGATCGCCGTACTCGACGTCGCCGGCGAGGTCGCCGTTTCCGTTGCGATCGCGGGCACCACCCACATCAGCATGCACGCAACAGCAAGCACGAGCACCGCCACAGCGTGACTCCCTCTTTGCGTGCGCGACATTGTTCAACTCCCGTCCAGATTGTTACCAGGGCCACACCCCACACTAAAAGCGAATCTCCACTTTCGCAACAGGTGTCCTGTTATCTTGCGCGCTAATCTACTGCCAGTTGCCGCGCTGCTTGCGCACGATGAAGAACACCACCGCCGCGACGATCAGCAACAGCACCAGCAGGCCGCCGAGCAGCGTCGGCACCAGACCGAAGCCACCGTCCTGCTCGTTGTTCGCAGCGTTGACTTCCTGGTCATCGCCGCCCTCTTCCTGCGAAGCGGTCGTCTCGGCAGTGCTATCCGCCGCGTCAAACTTGATCGGCTCGTCCGAGGGCTCCGGCCCGTCCTCATGCGTCGGCGTCCAATCCGGGCCGCCGTTGGCTGGCTCGCCGTCCATGACCACCTCAAACTCGAAGGGCTGCTCCACGCCAGTGATGTCATAGCCTTCGTGCACCCACCCCATGCCGACCCAGATGTAATACTCGCCCTGGTAGGGAGTGCTGGTGTCGTGCCACACGTACTGGCTCAGCGTTTCCGCATCGGATTCGGCTGCATCCATGAAGAAGTTCAACGGGTTGCGCACGAGCTCGTTGCGCATCGGATCGTAGATGCCGAAGCCGAGGCTATCGGCGTTGTGCGCGACCGACTCCGGCGTTTTCACCTTCACCACCGGCCGCTGTCCATAGGTCACCGGGATCTTGTAGAACCTGAACTCACCAGGGATGATGTTGTCGGAGTACGTGCCCTCGGTGATGTCTACCGCATCATTGAACCCGGTGCCGCCGGAAATCGGCTCGGGGTTCTTCATCGGCATCTCACCAAGGTAGTCGCCAGCTTTGATAATTTTGCCGTCTGACCACTCAGTTTTCTCCTCATCGCTAGGAATCGGCTCATAGAATACGCTGACCTCGAGCGCGATATCCTCGGTGATTTCCCCTTCAACATCGGATACCTGCGTCTTGACCAGGATGTCGCTCATATCGCACTCCATGTGCGACTCTTCGTTGCGCTCTACCGAGGCATTCGCAGATTCGATCCCGTAGTCCGGCCCAGCAGAGACGAACGCAGTGTGCGTAACCGGGAACCAGCCACACTCCGCATCACCCTCGTTGGTCAGCTCCACCGGATCAATTTTCAGGTGCCCGTCCTCCCATGTGCCTTCGGACTGCCACAGGGGAGAAAACACCACGCGTGCGTTGTGGCGTGGCGGCACGGAAATCCGGAAGTACCGGTCCTTCGCAGTACCCCGGTCCGGGGTCACCGTGGTCTGATATTGGCCTTCGCCCAGCCACTTCGCGTCCTCCGGAGTATCCGAGAACTCAAACTCAGTGCCGCCGGTTTGATACTTCTCCACACCACGCTGGGCCAGAAACTTCAGCGACTGCGCCAAGCTGCTCGCATCAGCAGCCTCCAAGAACTGCCCACCGCCAGCTTCTGCGATGCACTCCAGCTCCGCGCGAGCCTCCTCGTCCGCCTTGAAGCCAACAGTGTGGATCGTCAGGTCTACGCCCTGGCCCGCAAGCTCCTTGGCCACGTCGCACACCTCCGGCGGTGCGCAGGTATCAATGCCGTCAGAGACCAGGATGATGGAGCGCTCCCCCTCGCTGCCCAGCTCCTCTGCGGCCTTGCGCAACGCATTGCCCATCGGCGTGTACCCCTTCGGGGTAAGCCCGTCAATCGCCGAGCCGAACTCATCCTTGTCCACCTCGCCGATAGGGACCAGACGCTGGATATCCTTACAGCCTTTCTCGCGGTTGTCCGGCGCGTTCGATTCCTGCGCACCGTAGGCAAACAGTCCCATCTGCGCCGTTGCCGGCAGCGAGTCGATCAGCTCGTGGGTTGCCTTCTTCGCCGCGTCGATACGCGGGCCATCGGCGTCCTCCTCGAGCATCGAAAACGAGGCGTCGAGGATCAGCGCCGCTTTCGCGTCGGCGGAGCCCTCGCTTGCCGACGCCTCCGCGGTCCTCACAGTCGAGCTCGACAGCGTTGTCGTCTCCGTGCTCACCGCGGTACTTGATTCCACGGGCCGGTTCGTCGTCGTTGCTGTCTCGGTCGCGAATGCCGGTGCGACCCACATCAGCATGCATGCGGCGGCAAGCACGAACGCAGCCACGGCACGACTTCTTTCCCTTACATTCGACATTGCTCAAGCCCTTTCCTGAATATCTCCAACAGGCGTCCGGTTCTACGGATCCGCAAACTACTGCCAGTTGCCGCGCTGCTTGCGCACGATAAAGAAGACCACAGCCGCGGCGACCAGCAGCAGCACCAGCAAGCCCCCCAGCAGCGTCGGCACCAGCCCAAAGCCACCGTCCTGCTCGTCGCTCGCGGCGTTGACCTCCTGGCCATCGTCACTCTCATCTTCTGAGGCCGACGTCGTCGCGGCGCTGTCCGCCGCGTCGAATGTGATCGGCTCGTCCGAAGGTTCGGGGCCGTTCTCGTGCGAGGGCGTCCAATCCGGGCCGCCGTTGGCAGGCTCGCCATCCAGGAGCACCTCGAACTCGAAAGGCTGATCCACGCCCGCGATGTCATAGCCTTCGGTTGCCCAGTCCATGCCAAACCAGACGTAGAAGTCGCCCTGGTAGGGAGTGTCACTGCCGTACCACACGTACTGGTTCGGGGCCTCCGGATCGGACTCTTCCGGATCATCAAAGAAGCTCATCCTTTGACTTGCTGCCTTGACGCGCAGCGGGTCGTAGATCCCCATAGCGATGGTGTCAGCGTTGCGTGCAACCGAAGGCGGCGTCTTTGCCCGAATCACCGGGCGCTGCCCATAGGCCACCGGAATCTTGAAGAACTTGAACTCACCGGGAACGATGCGGTCGGAGTATGAGCCCTCGGTGATCTCCACCGCGTCGTTGAAGCCCGTACCGCCGGAGACAGGCTGCGAGTTCGCAATCGGCATCTCGCCCTGGAACTCGCCGGCACTGTACACGCGGCGATCTTCCCAGTCGTCGGCCTGCTCCTTACCGGGGATCGGCTCATAGAAGACTCCGACTTCGATGGGGACATCTTCGGCTACCTCGTCGCCCGCGTTGGAGATCTGGATCTTGACCAGGATGTCGCTCATGTCGCACTCCAAGTGGTCTTCTTCTACCCGATTCATCGCAGCGAACGCCGAGTTAATACCAAAACCTGGTCCACCCGAAGCGATCTCGTCTTTCCCACGGAACTCGCCGCAGGCCGGATCGCCCTCATTGATGCCCTCCGCCGGATCCACCTTGACCTCTGTGTGTTGCCACATGGCATCCCCCTGCACGACCGGGGTGAACACCATCCGCGCGTTGTGACGCGGCGGCACAGAAGTGCGGAAATACCGGTCCGTAGTGCCAGAGCGGTCCGGCGTCACCGTGGTCAGGTACTGGCCCTCACCCAGCCACTTCGCGTCCTCGGGGTTGTCCGCAAACTCGAAAGGCGTGCCCGCAGTCTGGTACTTCACCACGCCGCGCTGGGCCAAGAACTTCAGCGACTCCGCAAGGCTGCTTGCATCGGCCGCCTCCAGGAACTGCCCGCCGCCAGCTTCCGCGATGCACTCCAGCTCCGCGCGCGCCTCCTCATCGGCCTTGAATCCGACCGTGTGGATCGCCAGGTCCACACCTTCGCCAGCCAGCTCCTTGGCCACGTCGCACACCTCCGGCGGTGCGCAGGTATCAATACCGTCAGAGACCAGAATGATGGAGCGTTCGCCCTCGTCGCCCAGTTCCTCCGCAGCCTCGCGCAGCGCATTGCCCATCGGCGTGTACCCCTTCGGGGTGAGCCCGTCAATCGCCGAGCCGAACTCTTCCTTGTCCACCTCGCCCACCGGGACCAGTCGCTGGATATCCCGGCACCCCGCTTCCCTATTGTCCGGCGCGTTCGACTCCTGCGCACCGTAGGCAAACAGTCCCATCTGCGCCGTTGCCGGCAGGGAGTCGATCAGCTCGTGGGTTGCCTTCTTCGCCGCGTCGATACGCGGGCCATCGGCATCTTCTTCGAGCATCGAAAACGAGGCGTCGAGGATCAGCGCCGCTTTCGCGTCGGCAGAGCTCTCGCTTGCCGACGCCTCCGCCTCCGAAGTCTTCACCGTCGAGCTCGACAGCGTCCTCGTCTCAGTACTGATCGCGGTGCTCGATTCCGCGGGCTGGCTCGTCGTTTGAGTCTCCGTCGCGAACGCCGGTGCGCACCACGCCAGCAAGCACGCGGCGACAAGCACGCATACAGCTGCGGCCCTACTTCCCTGTTTCACATGCGACATTGCTCAAGTCCTTTTCACCGTATGGCCAATATCACAGCCCACAGTAAAGTACGACCCGGTCGACTGCAACAGATGTCCGGGAAATATTAGAGAAAACAAAGAAAACCAGTGCTCGGATTACCGAGCACTGGTTTCGATTTGGCGACCCTGACGGGACTTGAACCCGCGACCTCCGCCGTGACAGGGCGGCGCGCTAACCAACTGCGCCACAGGGCCATCGCATTGCAACTCCCACCACAGCGGGAATCACTGGTACCCCCAACGGGATTCGAACCCGTGTTGCCGCCGTGAAAGGGCGGAGTCCTAGGCCTCTAGACGATGGGGGCTAGCGACTTGACCTAATCTAGTGCATCGCCTGTGAGGTTGGCAAAACGCCTGTTCATCTAGACTTTCCTGCACACAACTCGGGTCGGTTAAGATGACTGCATGCACGACGACGATTGTCACCATGGCTATTTCGCGGAGAAGTCCCGCTACCTCGCCCGCCTGAAACGCATCGAGGGGCAGGTGCGCGGCATTCACCGGATGGTGGATGAGGATAAATACTGCATCGATATCCTCACACAAATTTCCGCGATCGATTCCGCGCTCGAAAACCTCGGCCTTGCGCTCCTCGAGGATCACCTGCACCACTGCGTATCCGGCGCGCTCGCGGCGGGCGACGCACACGCAGACGAGAAGGTCGCCGAGGCGATGCAGGCGATCCAGCGAATGGTGAAATCCTAGACCGTCTCCGGCAACGCGAAAACCTCCGGCTCCTCGACTGGGAACTGGAGGTTTTTCACGGTGGGCCCTGTGGGGATCGAACCCACGACCTGCGGATTAAAAGTCCGTAGCTCTACCAACTGAGCTAAAGGCCCATGCGCAACATAGTAGCGGGCCGCGCACCTGACACGTTAATTGCCCCGGCAAGACGTGGCAACGCCCGCGCCACCTGCGCAAAAACTGACATCAGGCGGCACGGGCACACATACCGTGGGGACGTTTAGCCCTCTTTCTGCATCGTGCCGGTCTCCTGGATGCGGGTGTGGAAGTCGAAGGCGTGGCGCAGGTCGTGCGGGGTTGCCTGGTACTTGCACTTCGCCGCCAGCTCAACGTACTCCTCCAGCAGCGGGCGGTAGCTCGGGTGAGCGATGGAGATCATCTTGGCCACGCGGTCACGCGGCGCCAGGCCGCGCAGGTCCGCGACACCGTACTCGGTGATGAAGACCATGGCGTCGTGCTCCGTGTGGTCCACGTGCGAGACCATCGGGACAATCGCGGAGATTGCGCCATCCTTGGCCACCGACGGGGAGATGAAGGAGGAGATGTAGGCGTTGCGGGTGAAGTCGCCCGAGCCGCCCAGCGCATTCATCAGGCGGGAACCGTTGATGTGCGTGGAGTTGGCATTGCCATAGATATCCGCCTCGATCATGCCGTTGGAGGCGATCAGGCCGGTGCGGCGGATGACCTCCGGGTGGTTGGAGATGGACTGCGGGCGCAGCACGATGGACTCGCGGTAGCGCGCGGCCTCGTCGTTCATCTTCTCCGCGTATTCCGGGGACAGGGAGAAGGAGGTTGCGGACGCGACGGTCATCTTGCCGGCGTCGATCAGGTCGACCATGCCGTCCTGAATGACCTCGGTGTAGGCCTGGATGTTCTCGAACTTGGAGTCCATCAGGCCCGCCATCACGGCGTTCGGCACGTTGCCCACGCCGGACTGCATCACGTAGCCGTCGTACGCGAGGCGGCCGGCCTTGACCTCGTTCTCCAAGAAGTCGAGGAAGTTGCCTGCGATCTGCTCGGAGACCTCGTCCGGCGCCTTGAACGGGGCGTTGCGGTCCGGGTCGTTGGTCTCGATTACCGCTACGACCTTCTCCGGGTCGATCTCAATGTAGGTGGTACCGATGCGGTCGCCACACTTGGTGATCGGGATCGGGATACGGTTCGGCAGCGGCGGCACCGTCCAGATGTCGTGCATACCCTCGAGGTCCTCGGACTGCCACTCGTTGACCTCAATGATGATCTTCTTGGCGGCGTTGAGGTACTCGACCGAGTTACCCACCGACGAGGACGGGACGATGTTGCCTTCCTCGGTGATGCGAACCGCCTCGACGATGGCCAGGTCGACCTCACCGAAGAAGCCCTGCTCCACCATCATGCCCGAGTGCGAGAGGTGAATATCCTGGAACTTCATCTCGCCAGCGTTGATCTTGCCGCGCATCGTCGGGTCCGACTGGTACGGCATGCGGTAGCGCAGCGCGCCCGCCTCTGCGAGCACACCGTCGCACTCCGGCGCAGTGGATGCGCCCGTGTACACATCGATGCTGAAGTCCTGGCCCTTGGCGTGCGCGGCCTTCGCCTTTTCCGCAATGACGGTCGGCATGGCCTTGGGGTAGCCAGCGCCGGTAAAGCCGGACATCCCCACCTTGTCGCCGTGGTTGACAAACTGGCCCGCCTCTTCGGCGGACATGACCTTGTCACGGAGTTTTGCACTGGCGATACGGTTGCCCATATTCATCCCTCACTTGAGTTCGTCGGTAGGTGATAACAACACCACTGTATTGTGACCTATCTTGCATTGCCACGTCCCCGAGATCCATCACTGTATCCAAGATTGTGCGCGCAAATGATACGACTATCTGCAGCTTTGCAGGTCGACGGGGGTGTTCCCGCAATCCACTCGCCCGAATAGCCCGAATCGCGCTGCCAGATGACCTCAGATTTCACCCCCACTCGGGTGAGTCCGTTCGCTAGTTACCCGCCGCGCCTCAAATTGCACTTTCGGGCCTCAACCGGGAACAATGGGTCACTATGACGGCCCAAATTCTCACCCAGCACAGCGCACCCGCCCTGCGCATCGGCGGCATGGAGCTGAACTCTCCCGTCATCCTCGCTCCTATGGCCGGGGTGACCAACATGCCGTTTCGCGTCCTCTGCCGTGAGATTGAGCAAGAGCTGACCGGTGCCTCCTCCGGGCTCTACGTGTGCGAGATGATCACCGCGCGCGCGATGGTGGCACGCAACCAGAAGACGCTGCACATGACCAGCTTCGCGCCCGAGGAAACGCCGCGTTCCATGCAGCTGTACACCGTGGACCCAAAGTTCACCTACGAGGCAGTGCGCATGATCGTAGAAGAGGATATCGCCGACCACGTCGATATGAACTTCGGCTGCCCGGTGCCAAAGGTCACCCGCAAGGGCGGCGGCTCCGCAATCCCCTACAAGCGCCGCTTGTTCGGCAACATCGTTGGCGCCGCCGTGCGCGCCGCGGAGGGCTCCGGCATCCCAATCACGGTCAAGTTCCGCATCGGCATCGACGACGAGCACCACACGCACCTCGACGCAGGGCGCATCGCCGCCGAGGAAGGCGCCGCCGCGGTGGCGCTCCACGCGCGCACCGCCGCCGAGCGCTACTCCGGCACCGCCCGCTGGGACGAGATCGCCAGGCTGGTCGACCACATGGACGGCACCGGCATCCCCGTCATTGGCAACGGCGACATCTTCGCCGCCGAGGACGCTGCGCGAATGATGGAGCAGACCGGATGCCACGGCGTCGAAGTCGGCCGCGGATGCCTGGGGCGCCCGTGGTTGTTCGCCCAGCTTGGCGCTCAGCTGCGCGGGGAGGACATCCCCCCGGAGCCGACGCTGGGAGAGGTCGCGCGCATTATCTACCGCCACGCGGAACTACTCGCGGCCCACGACGGCGAGAACCATGCGTGCCGCGATATTCGCAAGCACACCGGCTGGTATTTGCGCGGCTTCCCCGTCGGCGGCGAATTCCGCAAGGAGCTTGCGCAAGTATCCTCGCTCGCCCAGCTGCGCGAGCGCCTTGCACCCATCGCAGATTCTCAACAGCTGGCGGAAGAAGCAGACAGCGCGCGCGGCCGCCAGGGAAGCTCCGCGAAAGTCGCGCTGCCGGAAGGATGGTTAGATGATCCCGAAGATGAGGCGGTCCCAGAAGGCGCAGAAATTGAAAACAACGGCGGATAACCCGCCCGCCGAGCCTGCGCAGAGCGAGGAAGAGGCTGGGGAGGACCACGCGGCGTCGACAAGCGAGCAAGGCCCTGGCCTGCGATTGCGCAGCGCGTACCGCGACCACCTCGAGGCTTTCAGCGCTGACCTGCTCGAGCTGTGCGAACGCGTGCAAGAGGCGATGCAGCTTGCTTCGAAGGCGCTGCTGACGCAGTCGCTGGATAGAGCCGAGGACACGTTGACCGAGGTGGATGCGATGCGTGACATCACCAACCGCTGCGAAGAGCGCGGCGTGAGCCTGCTTGCGCTCGAAAGCCCCGTTGCTTCCGACCTCCGCCAAGTACTGTCCTCCATTTACATCGTGGAGAACCTCACGCGAATGGCTTCGCTGGCCATGCACATTGCGACGCTGACCCGCGCGCGGCACCCGCACGCGGTCGTGCCGGAGAATCTGACCTGCTATATCGAGGAAATGAGCCGACTGGCCGACGCGATGGTGGAGCAAACCTGCGAGCTGCTGCGCCACCCCGACGCGGACGAAGCCGTGAAACTGCACAGTATCGACGACGGGATGGACGATATGAAGGCGTATCTGCTCAACCTCGTCGCGGAGCCGGGCTGGCCGTACACCACGCGCGAGGCCGTCGACCTGGCCATGATTGTGCGCTACTACGAGCGCTTTGCAGACCGCTGCGTCAACGTGGGCAACCGGATCGTCTTCTTCGTCACGGGGCTCAAACCCGACGAATACGTCCGGGAGGGCGAGTTCGATATGCAGGCGAAGTTCCGCGAGATTGAGGCGCGCTTCAAAAACGTGCGCTAAGCCAAAACGCCGCTGCCTCACCCTGGTGGCAAGGCAGCGGCGTCTCTTACGCGAGCGCTATCGATTAGCCGAAGCGGCCGGCGATGTAGTCCTCGGTTTCCTTCTTCTCCGGGTTCTCGAAGATGGTAGTGGTGTCGTTAAACTCCACCAGGTTGCCCGGCTTGCCGGTGGCCTCGAGGGAGAAGAACGCCGTCTTGTCGGACACACGGGCAGCCTGCTGCATGTTGTGAGTCACGATCACGATGGTGTAGTCGGTCTTCAGCTCGTGGATGAGGTCCTCCACGGCGAGCGTGGAGATCGGGTCAAGCGCGGAGCAGGGCTCGTCCATGAGCAGCACCTCCGGGCGCACTGCGATCGCGCGCGCGATGCAGAGGCGCTGCTGCTGGCCACCGGACAGGCCACCACCAGGCTTGTCCAGACGGTCCTTGACCTCGTCCCAGAGGTTCGCGCCGCGCAGCGACTGCTCGGCCACCTCCTTGAGCTTCTTCTTGTCCTTCTCACCGGAGAGCTTCAGGCCGGCAACCACGTTGTCTTCAATCGACATCGTGGGGAACGGGTTCGCTTTCTGGAAGACCATGCCGATGGTGTTGCGCACGGAGACGGGGTCGACGTTCTTGCCGTAGATGTTGTGCCCGTCGAGGAGGATTTCGCCCTTGACGGAAGCATTCGGGATGACCTCGTGCATGCGGTTGAGCGTGCGCAGCACGGTGGACTTGCCGCAGCCGGAGGGGCCGATGAAGGCGGTGACGGCCTGTGCGGGGATCTTCATGTTGACGTCGCGGACGGCGTGGAAGTCGTCGTAGTAGATATTGACGTCGTTGAGTTCGAGTTTAGACATCGGGTTTTCTCCTCTGATGGTGGTGGTGTGGGGCAGTTACTTCTTCACGGAGTATCTCTTGGCAATCGCGCGGGCCAGCAGGTTGAGCACCACCACGATGACTACCAGGGTAAATGCCGCGCCCCAGAGGCGGTCGGCGGCGAAGCCGGTTGCACCG
The DNA here is from genome assembly GCF_025152525.1 of Corynebacterium sp. p3-SID1056. Classification (GTDB taxonomy): domain Bacteria; phylum Actinomycetota; class Actinomycetes; order Mycobacteriales; family Mycobacteriaceae; genus Corynebacterium. The sequence goes on along the minus strand of NZ_JALXXL010000012.1, from coordinate 52,108 downwards.
GACTTCCACATTTCGAGCATGAACAGCGGCAGCGAGGACTGCGGCTGCCCGAAGAGCCCGAACCAGTTCAGCGCTGGGGTAGAGCCGACGAGGATCAGCACTGGTGCAGACTCGCCCATGACGCGGGCGATCGCGAGCATGATGCCGGTAACGATGCCCGACAGCGCGGTTGGCAGGACGATGCGCGCGATGGTCTTCCACTTCGGCACGCCCAGTGCGTAGGAGGCCTCACGCAGGTCCATCGGCACGACGCGCAGCATCTCTTCGGTATTGCGCACCACGAGCGGCACCATGAGCAGAATGAGCGACAGCGAGACGGCGAAGCCAGAGCGTTCCATGCCCAGGATGGTGATCCACAGGGCGTAAACGAACAGGGCGGCGACGATCGAAGGCACGCCCGACAGGATGTCCACCATGAAGGTGGTCAGGCGGCCGAGCTTGTTGCCGTTGGAGTATTCCACCAGGTAGATAGCGGTAAACACGCCGATCGGGATGGAGATGAGTGACGCGATGAGCGTCTGCATCAAGGTACCGGCAATCGCGTGCAGCGCGCCACCGCCTGCCTTCGACATGCGCACGCCGACCATGTCACTGGTCCACCAGTCAACGCTGAAGACGGCGGGGGCACCGCGCATGACCACGGTAAACAGCAGCCACAGCAGCGGGATGAGCGCGAGGATCATACACAGCCACATCAGCGCGCCCATGAAAGAGTTCAAGGACTTGCGGCCGGATGCAATGTCGGTAAAGGGGCTCTGCTTTTGGGCCTTGCTTTTCGACGCCGCCTTGCCGGTCCCGCCGGCACCCGAGGTATTGGAAACTGCAGTAGACATTCGCTTGCCTGCCTTACTTCTTGTTGACGATCGCGCGGGCGATCGAGTTGACAACAAAGGTCAATACGAACAGGACCAGGCCTGCCGCGATGTAGGCACCAGCGGAGATCGGGTTGTTGAACTCTGCGGATGCGTTCGCGATCGCGGTAGCGAAGGTCGTGCCACCGTCAAACAGCGAACCACGGAAATCGTTGGCGGGTGCGACCACCATGTACAGCGCCATGGTCTCGCCGAGTGCGCGCCCGAGGCCGAGCATGGAACCGGCGATGAAGCCGGACAGGCCGAAGGGGATGACGGTCATGCGAATGACTTCCCAGCGCGTCGCGCCGAGTGCGAGCGCGGACTCGATCTGCCCCGGAGGGGTCTGCACGAAGATCTCGCGGGCGGTCGCGGCGATGATCGGCAGGATCATAATCGCCAGCACGATGCCACCGGTGAGCATGTTGCGTGAGGTAGCAAAGGGCGGCGAGTTCTGATAGGTAGCGAACAGGAAGAAGCCGCCGCCCCAGGAGTTGATCCACTCGTAGAACTTGCCCAACGCGGGGCCGAGGACCTGTGCACCCCACAGGCCGTAGACGATCGACGGGACCGCAGCGAGCATGTCCACCAGGGTGCCCAGCGGTCGCACGAGATTCTTCGGCGCGTAGTTGGACAAGAACAGCGCGATCCCGAGCGCGATCGGCATGGCGATAATCAACGCAAGCAGCGAGATCATCACGGTAGAGAAGAACAAGTTCGGAATACCGAACTTCATGGCGTCTAGGTCTGCCGTCTGCCAGTTGCCGGTGTAGGTGAAGAAGCCACCCACGCCGCCCTCGTTCCTGCTCAGCGGCGGAATTGCCTGAATAACCAGGAACAGGCCGATCGCGATGATGATCACCGTGATCAGCGCCGCCGAGGCGGTGGACAGAATTTCAAAGACGCGGTCGCCCGGACGCTTCACGCCCGTGCGGGGAGTAGCGGTCCCGGGGTGCTCTTCTGCGCTGCGGGACGGGGTCCCCGCAACGGACGGGGCTGGCGACTCCTTTGTTGGTGCCGTCTGACCCGCACGCTGGCCTTCGGCCGGGGTCATGTCGTTGTCAGCCATGTTTACTGATCCTTATGCGATTGAAAAAGATGTCGGGCGGACTGCCGCTGCGTGGTGCTCGCTCGTCAATGTGTTGGTAACGGTATGCACACCTGGTGTTCACCGCTTCCTCACATGGGCGTGCCCCCCGCGACGGCTCTCACCGTGTTGGGGGGCACCAAGGCGGCCAGAAGGCCTGTTACTGGATTGCGTTGACTGCCTCGCGCAGGCGGTCTGCGTGTGCGCCAGTGACCGGGATGAAGCCCTCGCCGGCCAGCTCCTCGTCCTGGGAGTCCAGGGCGACGTTGAGGAAGTCCTTGACCATGTTGGAGGTGGTCTCGTCGTAGCCTGCGGAGCAGACGATCTCGTAGGTGGTCAGCACGAGCGGGTATGCACCCTCGGCGTCGGAGGAGAACAGCGCCTCAGCGTCGACGGCCATGTTGTGGCCCTCGGTGGTGAACTCCATGGAGTCCAGTGCTGCTGCGACAGCCTCGTCGGTGAGCTCGACCGGGCCGGAGCCGAAGTCGATGTTGGCCTTCTTCTCAGCGAATCCAGCCTCGACGTAGGTGATTGCACCCTCGGTAGCAGCGACCTCGGAGGCCACGCCGGAGGAGCCGTTCGCACCGGTGCCCACCTCGGACGGGAAGGCCTTGCCCTCGCCGATCCACTTGCCGTCGGAGGCAGCAGCGAGGAACTTCTGGAAGTTGTCGGAGGTGCCGGACTCATCCGAGCGGAAGAACGGCTTGATCTCCTGGTCCGGCAGCTCAGCGTCCGGGTTGGACTCTGCCAGGGCCGGGTCGTTCCAGTTGGTGATCTTGCCCTGGAAGATGTCGACGATGTTGTCAACGGTGAGGTTCAGCTCGTCGACACCCTCAAGGTTGTAGGCGATAGCGACCGGGCCGATGACGAACGGCAGGTGCCAAGCCTCGTTGCCACCGCAACGCTCAGCTGCCTTCTCAACCTCCTCGTCCTTCAGCGGGGAGTCAGAGCCCGCGAAAGCGACGGTGTTACCCAGGAACTGCTTGATGCCGGAGCCGGAACCGGTGGCGTTGTAGGCCAGGGTTGCGCCCGGAACTTCCTCAGCGTAGCGGGACGCGAAGTAGTCCATCGCGTTCTGCTGAGAGGTTGCACCCTCAGCGACCAGCTGGCCGGTCTCGCCGGACAGCTCAGCGCCGGTGCCCTCAGCACCGTCGGTGGACTCAGCGCTTGCCTCAGCGGAGGAGTCTGCGGAGTCGGTGGACTCAGAGGAGTCGCCGCAAGCAACAAGTGCTGCGGAGGAAACTGCTACGACGCCGAACACTGCGGCGGTGCGCTTGAAGTTACGGATCACGGGAATACCTTTCCGGTGCTTAGGTCATTTACCACTCGAGCATCGGTGCCAATCACTTCGGCCGGCTGACCTGCCGAAAACGCAGGCACAATCCTTTTCCGATTACTCACGGTTACTCAAACTAAGCCGCGCCGGTTAATTGCCGGTGGACCGGGAGGTGAACAATCAGTGAACTTCGCAAACACGCCGCATAATGCCTGCGAGTTTCCGCAAAATGCGATGAAAATCACATCCCCAGCCCTTGACCCGCGTCACGGCAACCCCATTTTTCACTCGCACGACGCGTAGACCACGTGCCGCTCGGCGACCTCAAATCCGAGTTCCTCGTAGCGGCGCACCGCCGGCACGTTGTCTGCTTCCACGTACAGGATCACCTTCGGCACCCCCACCTGGTGCAAGTGCACAAGCCCCATCGTGACCAGCGCCCCGCCCAGCCCCTTACCGCGGAACGCGGAGGCCAAGCCGACCACGTAGATCTCGCCCTCGCCGCTCGGGTGCACCTTGGTCCACATGAACCCGGCCAGCTCCTCCCCCGACGCGCCGCCGTACAGCAGTAGCACGCCCGCCGGGTCGAACCACTCCGTGTCCATCGCCCGGCGCAGGCGCGGGAGGTCCCAGCCGCCCTGCTCGGGGTGCCAGGAAAACGCCTCGTTGTTCACGCGCAACCACTCGCGTTCGACCGCTTCGCGCCCAAATTCCTCGCTCGCCTGGACAAGCGTCAGCGCGCGCATCCCCTCCGGAAGCTGCAGCTCCATTCCTTCGAGCGCCTGCCCGGGCAGGGACATCACGAGCAGCTCGCGGGTGGACTGCAGCCCCAGCGAAGCGGCAAGGGCGCGCGCCGCCGGCAGGTTGCCGTGCGCCCACAGCCCCGCGTCCGGCCGACGTTCAAGCACCCGCCGCGCCAGGTCCGCGCCGAGCCCGCGGCCCCGGAAATCCGGGTGGATGACCAGCTCTGCGGAGCCGTCGGGGGCGATGCCGGCCAGCCCCGCGACTTCACCCGGCGCGTCGGGGTTATCGGTGGTGAGGTGGGTGTGGTGCAGCGTGGCGTCGGCAAGCGCTTGCTCGAAGGCCTCTGAAAAGGGGGCGACGCCGTCGGCGGCGGTGGCTGCGGAGAGTAATGCGCTGTGATCTGTCATGGCTTCAGGCTACGGTACGAGTATGCATGTGAAGCGAAGCGTGGCCGTCGCCCTCGTCGGCGCGGGGCTTATGGCCTACCTGGCTGACACCGCCATTGCCATGCGGGCCGAGCACGCGCTGTCGACGCATGCCGCCCAGCTCAGCGACCTCTCCACCGCGCCCGCCGCATACGTGGGCGGGCTGCCGTTTCGCAGCACCATCCCCCGCATCAGCCTCGACGCGCTCGATGTGCCCGTGGCGAGTGTGGGAGTGGGCAATGCGGGCATCGAGCTTGTCGACGTCAAACTCACCCACCCCCGCACGCTGACCATCACCGATGACCTCCCCGGCGCAAAGGCGAGCCTGGTGCGCCGCAGCGTGCGCCTCGACGGCGTCGCGTTTGGCCAGCTGCTCGGGATGACCGATCTGAACATCGCCAGTCCATACGACATTTCGCCTTCCGGAGGCGGCGCAAGCGAGGCGCGGCTGACCGGCACGCTGCCTGGTGCGGATCAGCCAGTCACCGTGGTGGTCACGCTGCGGCTGGAGGGTCCCGAGTTTGTCATGCGGCCCAGCGAACTTCTCGACGTGCCTCCGGAGCTTGTCGACCAGGCAATTGCAGCCTTCACGCTCCGCCGCAACACCGCGGACCTCCCGCTCGGCGGGCCGGCGGACCAGGTGCAGCTGACCGGCGGGTCGATCGAGTTTTCCCGCGACCGCATCAACACCTACGTCGAAGAATCCGATCTCACGCCGCTTGCGCACGACGCGGCGGACGAAAGCGCCCGACAGGAAGCGAAGGACTCGCCGCTCGCCTCAGACGCCTACGAGGCCGCGGAGAACTAGCGGGGCGCGTGCTTCGTTGCGCGTGAAGCGACTACCCTTAGGTGGCATGGCTGAGAATGAACAGACCCCCGAAAACCAGCAAGCTTCGCTCAACGGCAACGAGGCAGTCAACCTCGCCGCGGAGCAGTCGAAGAACACCGCGCACCGCAACATCCCGGAGCTGGGTTTTCCTGATTTTCCGCTGCACGAGGATACGGCAAACCTGCGCCAGGGGCCGAGCCTGCACGACGGCCTGCTCGCCCTCCTCCCACTCGTCGGCGTATGGACCGGCTCCGGTCAGGCCAACGACAACGGCGACGAATACGCGTTTGGCCAGCGCCTGGTGGTCTCCCACGACGGCGAGAACTACCTGCGCTTCGAGTCCCGTATCTGGCGCCTCGACGAAAACGGGGAGGCCACCGGCGCGGACCAGCGCGAGGTCGGATTCTGGCGCATTTCGCTCAAAGACGAGATCGAGGTCACGCTGACCAACTCCCGCGGACTGGTCGAGGTGATGTACGGCGAGCCCGTCAACGAGCGCGGCTGGCAGCTGCAGAGCGCCTCCACACTGGCCACCGAGTCCGGGCCAGAAAAGCACGGGCCGGGCAAGCGCCTCTACGGGCTCATGCCGAACAACAACTTGGGCTGGGTCGACGAGCGCCTCGTCGACGGCGAGATGGTGCCCTACATGTCCGGGGAGCTCAAGCGCATCGCCGGCTAGCCCGCAGAGTGGTCAAGCGCATCCACGATCAGCTGCTGGATCTCGCCCGCATTGTCCGGGCGGTGTAGCTTCTTCCCGTCCAGCTTGCGCACCTGCGCGTACATGCGCGTGGAGCTGACCAGCCACACCGATTCGGCCTTGTACAGCTCGCTGACGTAGACGTCCTTCTGCTTGCACTTCCACCCCAGCTTTTCTGCGTGCGCAAACAGCGCGGCTTGGGTGGTGCCGGGCAAGATGCCGGGGCCAGGCTTCGGGGTGCGCATGCGCCCACCCTTCTTCACAATCACCACGGTTGAGGTCGCCCCCTCAAGGACGCGGCCGGTATCCGGGTCGATGTAGATCACGTCGTCATACCCCTCGGCGCGCGCCCAACGCAGCGCCGCCATGGAGGCGGCGTAGTTCAGCGTTTTCGCGCCGACCCGCATCCAGGGCACCTCCGCCTCGCCATCTTTACCACGGTTGATGCTGTACCCCCGCGACGTCGTCACCGCGCTGACCCCGTTCTTGCGCTGGGCCAGCACCTCTTCAGAGAGCGGCCGGATAGTCAACCACGCGGTAGGCACGCCGGTGGTCTCCCGGCCACGGGACATCGTCCAACTGCACTTCGCCTCCACCTCTTCGGGGTTGACGCCCCGCTCGCGCACATAGTCCGCGACGGCCTCGTGGGTGGCGTCGATCCAGTGCTCGGCACCGGGGTCCGGCAGCTCGAGCGTGGCGGCGGAGCGGCGGAAGCGCTCGACGTGCTGCTCGAGGTTGGCCGGCTGGCCGTGGCGGATGAGGATCGTCTCAAAAATCCCGTCGCCGCGCGTCACCGCCGCATCATCCCAAAAAACGTGGGGCGTGTTCGCGTTCTGCCTGCGGATCGAGCCGCCGAAGGGTTCAACGAGGTAAATGACAGGGGCTGGAGGAAGCAAGGATGCCATACTGTCCCATTATGCCCGTATGATCGGAAGCTATGTCGTATTCGTCTGATCTTTTACAGCTGCCCGGCGCCACCCCCATCGAAGGCAACCCGCTTGCCGAGGGCGTGGCCTGGCACTACGGCAACCCACTGGCAGAGCAGCACGGCCTGCGCCTGATCGACCGCTCGCACCGCCGCGTCATCGCAGTGGCCGGCAAGGATGCGGCGGAGTTCCTGAACAACCTGCTTTCGCAAAAGCTGATCGACGTCCCGTCGTCCTTCACCGGCGCCACCCTCGATTTAGACATCCAGGGCCACATCCTGCACCACGCAGACATCGCACTGGCTGAAGGCACGTTTTACCTCGACGTACCCCCGGCCCAATTCGACTCCTTCGTTGACTACCTGCGCAAGATGATCTTCTGGTCCGAGGTCACCGTGGAGGAGACAGACCTGGCCATCCTGACCCTGCTGGCCCCCGAGGGCGAGTTCCCGGAGGTTGCAGAAGCCGTCTTTTGCCGGCAGGTGGACTCCTTTAGCCCCGCCCGCATGGACATCGCCGTGCCCCGCGAGCAGGCGCTCGAGGTGGCGAAACGCCTGCACACTCAGGACGGGGTGGGCTTGGCCGGGATAATGGCCTTTACCGCCGCACGCGTCCGCAACGTCGAGCCGGAACTGGGCGTTGACCTGGACGAAAGATCAATCCCCCACGAAGCACCTCGACTGATCAACCGTGGCGACCACGTCGGCGCAGTCCACCTGAACAAGGGCTGCTACCGGGGCCAGGAGACGGTGGCCCGCGTCGAAAACCTGGGCCGCTCGCCCCGGTTGTTGGTGATGCTGCAGCTCGACGGCTCCGCCCCGAACGAGCCCGAGCCCGGTGCCGGGATCACCGCCAACGGCCGCAAGGTCGGCCGGCTCGGCACCGTGGTCCACGACGCGGACTTCGGTCCTGTTGCGCTCGCGCTGATCAAACGCTCCGCGCTCAACGCTGCGCTGGACATCGACGGGGTGGCCGCGAGCGTGGATGAAGACTCGCTGCCCACCGACGAGGGAGAAAAACTGGGACGGCTGGCTGTGGAGAAGCTGCGCCGCGGCCAATAGGCCCTGTTTGCGGGCCGGGTGAGCATTTTCTTGACGTACAGGCTATTATGTCCCCCAGGACAATAACTAATCGAAAGTATGAGGCCGCCTTCATTTGTAAGGCCGCCCTAGAACCACCTCAAGGGGGTCATGCCATGGGCCGCGGACGCGCCAAAGCAAAGCAGACCAAGGTTGCTCGCCAACTCAAGTACAACTCTCCTGAAATGGACCTCGATTCCCTGCAGCGTGAGCTGGCAGGAAAGGCCCCGCGGCGCAGTTGGGACGAGGACGAGTACGAGGTGGATGACCAGTACGCCGACTACGCGGACTGGGACGAAGACGACGAAGACGACCGGAAGTAAGTCCGCCCGGTCTCCCCGCACCTCTACCGTTTGAGCGAAGCACCCGGTGACCCCGGGTGCTTTTCTCGTGCCCTCAGGCGGAGCGCGTGACAAATTTTACATAGCCAACCACTGTATCGGCGTACGAGCTGGGGAAACGCGTTCCTGTGCGTTCGCTGTGGTTGACTTTCTCACGCATTCGCTAGTGCTGGGGGTGCTCGCCCACCAGGGTCGCGCGCGTGGTCTCACCCTCGCCGGCGGCGCGGACCTCGCCCAAGACCCACGCGTCCACGTGACGCGCAGTCAGGATTGCCAGCGCACGGTCGCGGTCTTCAGGGGCCACCACAGCCACCATGCCCACGCCCATGTTGAAGGTCTTTTCCATCTCCGCATCCGGCACCTGGCCGACCGTCTTGATCGTGCGGAAGATCTGGCCCGGGGTCCAGGTGGCACGACGCATCTCGGCAACCAAGCCTTCCGGGATGATGCGCTCCATGTTGCCAGCCAGCCCGCCACCGGTGACGTGGCAGAAGGTGCGCACCTCGCACTCGGAGGCCAGCTCCAGGCAGTCGCGGGCGTAGATGCGGGTCGGCTCGAGCAGTTCCTCGCCAAGCGTGCGGTCGAATTCCTCAATGTGGCCGTCCAGCGGCAGGCCCGCCTTCTCCAGCAGGACGTGGCGCGCCAGCGAGTAGCCGTTGGAGTGCAGGCCGGAGGAGGCCATGGCAATGATGGTGTCGCCCTCGCGCACACGGTCCGGGCCGAGCAGCTCGTCGGCCTCGACGACGCCGACGGAGGTGGCGGAAACATCGTAATCGTCCGGATCCATCACACCCGGGTGCTCCGCGGTCTCCCCTCCCAAGAGCGCGCAGCCGGCCTGGACGCAGCCCTCGGCAATACCGCCGACGATGTCCGCAATCTTCTCCGGGACAACCTTGCCGGTGGCGATGTAATCCTGCAAGAACAGCGGCTCAGCGCCACAGACCACCAGGTCGTCGACGCACATGGCGACCAGGTCGATACCGATAGTGTCGTGCTTGTCCATCGCCTGGGCGACAGCGAGCTTCGTGCCCACGCCATCGGAGCCCGCAGCAAGCAGCGGTTCACGGTACTTGCCCAGCGCGAACAGCCCGGCGAACCCACCGATGCCGCCCTTGACCTCCGGGCGCGACGCGCGCTTCGCGTGGTCCTTCAGCAGCTCGACGGCGCGGTCGCCGGCCTCGATGTCGACGCCAGCGGCGGCGTAGGAAACGGACGGGTCGCTTGGAGTCTGGTTAGTCATGGTGGGTGTCACCTTTCTGAATGCGGCGGACAAGGTCGGCGTTCGGGTTGCCGTCGGGAAGGCCGAGCGGGTACTTGCCATCAAAGCAGGCGGCGCAGAGGCTGTCGGCACGGTGGCTGGAGGCGGCGATCATGTCGTCGATGGGCACGAATGCCAGGGAATCGGCGCCGATCATCGTGCGGATGGACTCGGCAACTTCCTCATCGGTCCCGCCGCGCCCGTGGTTAGCGATGAGCTCGCCTGGGCTGGCAAAGTCGATGCCGTAGAAGCACGGCCACTTCACCGGGGGCGAAGCGATGCGCACATGCACCTCGGCGGCACCCGCCTCGTGCAGCATGCGGATCAGCTTGCGCTGGGTGTTTCCGCGGACGATGGAGTCGTCCACCACGATCAGGCGCTTGCCCTCGATCACCGCACGTACCGGGTTCAACTTCAGACGCAAGCCCAGCTGACGCAACGTGTCGGAGGGTTGGATGAAGGTACGGCCGACGTAGGCATTCTTCATCAGGCCCTGCTTGAACGGGATGCCGGATTCCTCGGCGTAGCCGATCGCGGCCGGGGTACCGGACTCCGGAACCGGCATGACCAGGTCGCCCTCCACCGGCTGGACGCGAGCCAGCCTGCGGCCGATCTCCACGCGGCTGGCGTTGACCGTCTGCCCATCCAGCACGGAATCCGGGCGGGCGACGTAGACGTACTCGAAGACGCAGCGCGCCTCGTGCGGCTCCTTGGCAAAGCGCTCGGAACGGATGCCGGTGGCGTCGATAGCGACCAGCTCGCCCGGCTCAATATCGCGGACGAAGGAGGCACCGACGATATCCAAAGCGCACGTCTCGGAGGCGACGACCCAGCCGCGCTCCAGCCGACCAAGGGACAGGGGGCGAACGCCGTGCGGGTCGCGCGCGGCGTACAAGGTGTCACCGTCGGTGACCATGAAGCAGAAGGCACCTTTGAGGCGTGGGAGGAGGTCCAGCGCGGCGTCGAAAAGCGTGCGCTCATCGCGGATCCCATCGGCCAAGAGCGCGGAGACGACGGCTGTATCCGACGACGACCCCTGGCCCTGCACCCCGCCGGAGGGAATCAGCTTGCGGGCGATCGCCTCGGCCTGCAGCTCCTGGTAATTGGTCAGGTTACCGTTGTGCGCGAGCGACACATCAGTACCGTTTGGCGACGTGCGAAACATCGGCTGCACATTATCCCAAGAGTTTCCGCCCGCGGTGGAATACCGCGTATGGCCGATCGCCACGTCCCCCTGCAGCGCATCCAGGACGGACTCGTCGAAGACCTGGCTGACCAGGCCCGTGTCCTTGAACACCACGATGTTGTCGTGGTCGCCCACCGCAATGCCCGCGCCCTCCTGGCCGCGGTGCTGAAGGGCGAACAAGCCGAAATAGGACAGTTTGGAGACGTCTTCGCCAGGCGCCCACACGCCGAACACGCCGCACTCATCGCGCGGTGCGTCGTCGAGCTGGGCCCGGGAGTCCCCGTCATTTTCCATGCTCACGGTATGCACGGCACTTACTTTAACGGACGCAGCCTAGGAACGGGCAATTACCGGCAACCCGCGCGCGATCTCTTCGGCGCGCGAACCGGAAGCGTCGATCGCGCCCGCGGCTACCTCGGCCTCAAACGTGCTGCGTCCGGTGGCCACGCGCAGCCACGTCTCCGGTCCCATCTCCACCACGTTCGGCGGGGTGCCGCGAGTATGCGCCGGGCCATCGACGCACTGCACGGCCACAAACGGGGGCACGCGTAGCTCCACCGTTTTGCCCGGCAGCTCTTCGGCGAGTGTGCGGGCGGTGCGGCGGCAGGCGTCGGCAAGCAGGGCGCGGGCAGGCTGCGGAGCTTCGCCATCCAGCCAGGCGGAGATGGCGGCGACTGCCTCGCGCGTTTTCTGCGGATCTTGCTTCGAGCTTCTGCCGGATGCCATGCGCCCATACTAAGATGCCTACCCATGACCAACAAACCCCTGGTAGACAAGTCGCCCTCCGTCACGCTGCGTTTTATGGCATCACCTACCGATGTCCTCCACGCCGGAGCTCAAGGCGTGTCCGGCGGGCGCGTCCTCGAGTGGATTGACAAGGCCGCCTACGCCTGCGCCGCGCAATGGTCCGCAACGTACTGCGTCACGGCCTATGTGGGGCACATCCACTTCACCCGGCCCATCCCCTCCGGGCACATCGTGGAAGTGCGCTCGACCATCGCCATGACCGGGCGCAGCTCCATGCACATTGTCAACGAGGTGCTCTCCGCCGACCCCCGCGAAGGCGTGTTTACCCGCGCCTGCGACTGCCTGGTCATTTTCGTGGCAAAGGACACCAAGACCGGCAAGCCCATGGCCGTGCCGACCTTTGTGCCGGTCACCGAAGAACAGCGCCGCGTCGAGCGCGCCGCAAAGTCCCGCATCGAACTGCGCAAGGCCATCGAAACCTCGATGGAAGAGCAGACCTACACCGACGACTCCACGGCCCCTCGCCTGGTCCACCGCTTCCTGGCCAAACCGACGGACGTGAACTGGGGCGGCAACGTGCACGGCGGCACCGCCATGGAATGGATCGATGAGGCCGGCATGGCCTGCACCATGGAATGGTCCGGGGAGCGCACCGTGGCCGTCTACGCGGGCGGCATCCGCTTCTACAAGCCCATCCACATCGGCGACCTCATCGAGGTGGAAACCCGCATCACACGTACCGACTCCCGCTCCATCCACGTCTCCACCTTCGTCCGCTCCGGCGACCCCCGCGGCGGGCGCGACCAGCTGAGTAACGCCATCCACGCCTCGTTTACCTACATCGGCATCGACATCGACGGCCACCCGCTGCCAGCCCGCCAGTTTGTCCCGGTCACAGACGAGGACAAGCAACTCTGGGAGCACACTCAAACGCTCAAGGACCTACGCGCCCAGTACGAGCCCGAGCCGCTGGTCGAGCGGCCGGACGCGGCGCAGCGGGTGGACTAGGGGCCGGTGTTTGCTGGGTTTTGTTGCGGGTTTTGCCGCGTGCCCCCTCGTCTAAATGGAGCTAGCTCCATTTAGGGTTCACGATTCTGCGCGACCTGGCGTTTCACCGGCCGGGCACGTCTAAATGGAGCTAGCTCCGTCTTATGCCCCTCCCGCAGCCGCGTCAGCACCCGGATCTGTAACAGCACCGGATAGAGGTGCCCGACCACCCCAACCGCCAGCAACACAGCTACGGCCGACCACCCGCCAGCCAACGCTGCCCACGCCGCGGCAACGACATGGAGCGCCAACGCCCACGCATGCCCGGCAGCCGCGGCCTGCATATGCCGAGGATCCCGGCGATTACCAGCGCCAGCCCCGCGCATGGCCACAACCTGGCGGTTCCATCCGACCCGGGTGAGGAACGCATTGAAGTGGTCCACGCCCAGGCCCCGAGCAGTACGAGCCGAAAGAGAAAACCTGCCCCACACCGAGCACGGCAGCAGCTGTTGCAAAGAGTCGCCGACGAAGGGCGCCAGCCCGAACCCCAGCAGCGTCGTAGAAATGACAAAGCCCGCCGCGCCGGCACCTGTGGCACCGGCGACGACGGACAGGCCGAAGGCAGCAGCGAGCGTTAGCAGTAGCGCAACCACGTGGCGCCCGCCTGCGCGCTACACCGCCGCGTTCGGGGCGTGCGCTGCGGCAAAGTGTGACGGCAGGGTGGCGGCCCAGGCGTCGCGAAGCTGGGCGATCTCCAGCTGCTCGGAGCCAAAGCGCAGGACACCCTCCGCGTTCGTACGGCCAATCAGCGCGACCGGCACGCCTGCGGCACCCGCGCGCTCGACCAGCGCGTCGGCACGATCCGTGGTTACGGCGACGAGGACGCGGGATGCGGACTCGGCGAACAGCGCGGTGAACGCGTCCTCGTGCACGGCCGCGAGGTCCAGGTCAGCGCCCTTGCCCGAGGCCTGCAGCATCTCGAAGACGGCCTGCGACAGGCCGCCCTCGGACAGGTCGTGGGCGGCGGTCACGCCACCGTTGCCCGCGGCATCGGCGAAGAACTGTGCCAGGCGCTCCTCGTTGGCCAGGTCCACCTTCGGCGGCACGCCACCTAGGCCGGCACCGGAGATGTCCTGCCATACGGAGCCGCCGAACTCGTCGAAGGTCTCGCCCAGCAGGACCAGGGAGAACTCCTCCTCGGAGACGGGCACGGCGTGCGGGTTGGCCTTGGCCACGTCTTCGATGACGCCGAGCACGCCCACGACCGGGGTCGGCAGGATCGGGGTCTCGCCGGTCTGGTTGTAGAAGGACACGTTGCCGCCGGAGACGGGGATGTTCAGCTCGGCGGCACCGTCGGCAAGCCCGTGCACTGCCTCGCGGAACTGCCACATCACGTCCGGGTTCTCGGGCGAGCCGAAGTTGAGGCAGTTGGTCACCGCGACCGGGGTCGCGCCGGTAACCGCGACGTTGCGGTACGCCTCGGCCAGCGCCAGGCGCGCGCCCGCATTCGGGTCGAGGTAGGTGTAGCGGCCGGAGGCGTCGGTAGCGATGGCGACACCACGGTTCGTCTCCTCGTTGATGCGCAGCACGCCGGAGTCCGCGCCGTGCGCCTGCACCGTATTGCCGCGCACGTAACGGTCGTACTGCTGCACGATGTAGTCGCGCGAGCACAGCGCGGGCGAGGCCACCATCTTCAGCCATGCGGTCGATAGGGCCTCTTGCTTATCGACGCCCCCTCGCTCCCCGAGCTCGTCAATCCAGTCCGGGCGGGCGAATGGGCGCTCGTAGACCGGGCCCTCGTCGATAGACGACGGCGGCGCGTCAAGCACGACCTCTCCGCCGTGGGTGACCACGTAGCGGTCCTTCTCATCGGTCACCTCGCCGATCACAGCGGCGCCAACGTCCCACTTCGCGCAGATCTCCATGAAGCGATCCACGTTCTCCGGGGTGACCACGGCGCACATGCGCTCCTGGGACTCGGAAGCGAGGATCTCCGCGGCCGACATGTTCTCGGCGCGCAGCGGCACGTTGTCCAGGTTGACGCGCATGCCGCCGTCGCCAGCCGCTGCCAGCTCGGAGGTGGCACACGCCAGGCCGCCACCGCCCAGGTCCTGGATGCCTACGACCACGCCCGCGTGGTAGAGCTCCAGGCAGCACTCGATGAGGACCTTTTCGGCGAAGGGGTCGCCCACCTGGACGGCGGGCAGCTTGCGCTCCTCGCCCTCCTCGAAGGTGGCCGAGCCCAAAACGGACACGCCGCCGATCCCGTCGAGGCCGGTGCGCGAGCCAAAGAGCACCACCTTGTTGCCGGTGCCAGACGCAAACGCGAGCTTGAGATCCTCAACCTTCAGCGTGCCCACGCACAGCGCGTTGACCAGCGGGTTGCCTGCATATGCGGCGTCGAAGACGGTCTCGCCGCCGATGTTAGGCAGGCCGAGTGAGTTGCCGTAGCCGCCGATGCCGTGGACCACACCCGGCAGAACGCGCTTGGTGTCCTCGGCGTCCGCCGGGCCGAAGCGCAGCTGGTCCATCACGGCAATCGGGCGCGCGCCCATCGCCATGATGTCGCGGACGATGCCGCCCACGCCGGTCGCCGCGCCTTGGTAGGGCTCGACGAACGACGGGTGGTTGTGGCTCTCCACGCGGAAGGTCACCGCGTCGCCGTCGCCGATGTCCACCACGCCGGCGTTCTCGCCGATGCCGGCGAGGATCTTGGAGGCCATCTCCTCGGTCATGGTCTCGCCGAAGTAACGCAGGTGCACCTTGGAGGACTTGTACGAGCAGTGCTCGGACCACATCACGGAGTAAACGGTCAGCTCCGCGTCTGTGGGGCGGCGGCCCAGGATGGACTTGATCTTTTCGTATTCCTCGTCGCGCAGACCCAGCTCCGCGTACGGCTGTGCCAGGTCGGGGGTTGCTTGCGCGTTCTCGACGGTGTCGTCGTGCACAGTCATGGTCGTCTACGCTCCGATCTTCGAAATAGCGTCGATGGCGGATTCAAACAGGCCCAACCCGTCGGTGGACGGGCCGGTGAGCACCTCAATGGCGTGCTCCGGGTGCGGCATGAGGCCGACGACGCGGCCCGTCTCATTCGTCACACCGGCGATGGCGTTGGCCGAGCCGTTGAAGTTGTCCGTGTAGCGGAAGACCACCCGGCCCTCCTGTTCCAGCTGGTGCACCGTCTCCTTGTCGGCCTGGAAGCGGCCCTCGCCGTGCTTGGCTGGAACCAGGATCTTCTGGCCAGACTCGAAGCGGGAGGTCCACGCGGTCTCCGCGTTGGCAATCTCCAGGTAGGTGTCCACGCAGTGGAAGTTCAGGTGCTGGTTGCGGGTCAGCGCGCCCGGCAGCAGGCCGGCCTCGGTGAGAATCTGGAAGCCGTTGCAAATGCCCAGCACGGGCATGCCCTTCTTCGCAGCCTCCACGACCGCGCCCATCATCGGTGCCTGCGCAGCGATCGCGCCGGAGCGCAGGTAGTCGCCGTAGGAGAACCCGCCCGGCACCACGACCGCGTCGACGCCGGACAGGTCATCATCGGCGTGCCAGAGCTGCTTCGGTTCGGCACCTGCGAGGCGTACGGCGCGCAACGCGTCGACGTCGTCAAGCGTGCCAGGAAACGTAATTACGCCAATGGTTGCCGTCATCGAATAACCTCGAAATCCTCGATCACAGTGTTTGCCAGGAGGGTCTCGGCCACGCGAGCGAGCTCCTCGTCCGTGACGGAGTCATCCACCTCGATCTCGAAGCGCTTGCCCTGGCGGACGTCTTCCACCCCGTTCACCCCGATTCGCCCCAGCGCGCGCTGGACCGCTTGGCCCTGCGGATCCAAGATTTCAGCCTTCGGCATGACATTTACCACGACACGTGCCATGAGATTCCTTCATTAGTCAGAGGTCAGCAGACGTGGGCAAGTATATCCGACGCCCGGGGAGAACTTGTAGCGGTCTTCGAGGTGAACACTTGCTGAACTTTGGGTTTTGCCTGGGCTCTCGCCGTGCGGAGGCGGGCATGCGACGTTAGTTTGGCTGGGAATGTACCCGCTTCTGTGCTTTTGAAGGATTGCCAATGCGTTCTGCCCACCGCCTCACCACTGCTTTTGTCATCGCGCTCGCCGCCGGCACCATCACCGTGCCCTCCGCGCACGCCGCCGTCGACGGCTCCAACGTCGTCATCAACGAGGTCTACGGAGGCGGCGGCAACTCCGGTGCCACCATCTCCAACGACTTCGTCGAGCTGTACAACCCCACCGACGCCGACATCGACGTCACCGGGTGGGTGCTCGACCAGCAGTCCGCCAAGGGCGGTTCCGGCACCCCAACGACACTGTCCGGCACGGTGCCCGCCAAGGGCTACTTCCTGATCAAGGGTGCCGCGGGCAATAACACGGACAACCCGCTCGAAAACGCCGACTTCGAAAGCACCTTCAACTTCGGCGGCAAGGCTGCAATCGCCGTGCTTCACGACGCCTCCGGCAACCAAGTCGACCTCGTCGGCTGGGGCGGGGCGAAAAACTTCGAGGGTGCGCCCGCGAAGGGCACTTCCAACAGCACCTCCGTCCAGCGTAAGGAGGCCGGCGTAGACACCGACAACAACGCCGCCGACTTCGAGGTCACAGCGCCGACGCCGCAGGGCTCCGGCAACGCTCCGACGGAGCCGAGCGAACCCAACGACCCGCCCGCGCAACCGCCGGCCCCGGGAGAGGTCACCCCGATCGCTGACATCCAAGGCACCGGCGCGGCCTCCCCACTCGAGGGTCAGACCGTAACCACCGAGGGCGTGGTCACCGCCGTGTTCGACGAGGGCGGCAAGAACGGCTTCTTCCTGCAGACCGCAGGCACTGGCAGCGCGGAGAAGCAGGTCGGCGACGCCTCCGACGCCATCTTCATATACCTGGGCAAGGACCCTGCACCGAGCGAGTTCCCGCAGCGCGGCGATTCCTTGCAGGTCACCGGCAAGGTCTCCGAGTACTACAACCAGACCCAGATCACCGTTTCCTCCAAGCAGCAGCTGGACGAGGCTCTCGAGGCACCGAAGGCGATCGCTATCGACGAGCTGCCGGCTGGCGACGACGCCCGCGAGCCCTACGAGGGCATGCTGGTCCGCCCGGGCACCCACACGGTGACCGACAACTACTCGCTGAACAACACCGGCGATCTCGGCCTGGTCGCAGGTGACAAGGCGCTCTACAACTTCACCGACATCAACACCCCGAGCAAGGATGGGTTTGTCACCTACGAAGCCGACGCCGTAGCGCGTGCGGTCTACCTCGACGACGGGCGCACCCGCAACTACTTCCGCACCGACAAGAACACGCCGCTGCCCTACCTGGTCACCTCCGACAACGGTGTGAAATCCATCCGCACCACCGACCAGGTCGAGTTCCAGACCGACGTAGTGGTGGACTACTCCTTCGACAAGTGGCGCTACCAGCCGTTGCAGCCGATCACCGGCAAGAACGCCGCCGACGAGCTCCCGATCACCTGGGAGGACTCGCGCGCCGCCTCCATCGACGTGCCCGGCCAGGTTAAGGGCGACTACTCCATCGGCTTCTTCAACGTGCTCAACTACTTCTCCTCCCTCGGCGAAGACGAGGACGGGTGCAAGGCCCACACCGACATGAACAACACGCCGGTTTCCGCAAATCGTTGCAATGTTCGCGGCGCGTACACCGAGGCGGCATTCAAGGATCAGCAAGCGAAGATCGTCACCGCGATCAACACCCTCGACGTCGACGTGCTCGGTCTGTCGGAGATTGAGAACACCGCAACCGTTACCGGCGACGTCGCCAAGCGCGACGAGACCCTGCGCAACCTCGTCGACGCGTTGAACAAGGCCGCGGGCAAGGAGCAGTGGGAGCTCGTGGCCTCGCCAACCCAGCTCGGCACTGACGAGGACTTCATCCGCGTTGCCTTCATCTACAAGAAGGACAAGGTCCGCCCGGTCGGCGAGTCCAAGATCTTCGACGACCCCGCCTTCACCGGCACCGCCCGCCAGCCGCTTGCCCAGGAATTCGAGCCGGTTGAGGGCGAAGGCAACTTCGTCGCCGTGGTCAACCACTTCAAGTCCAAGGGCTCCGTCGCGCGTGGCGACGAGGACACCGGCGACGGCCAGGGCAACAACGCCACCGTGCGCGAGGCGCAGTCGCAGGCACTCCTCGATCACCTGTCCAAGGAAGATGACTGGGCCGACCTGCCCACCTTCATCCTGGGCGACCTGAACTCCTACACCCGGGAAGACGCAATCACAGCCCTGAAGCAGGGTGGCTTCGCGCTCGTCCACACTGATAAGGACTTCGACCAGGCCTCCTACCAGTTCGGCGGCCGCCTCGGCTCGCTTGACCACGTGCTGGCCAACACCGCCGCGAGCGACCTGGTGCAGGACTCTGCGGTGTGGAACATCAACGGCGATGAGTCCGTCGCCTTCGAGTACTCGCGCCGCATGGCCAACGTGCAGGATTTCTTCGGCGAAGGCGACGACAAGCTCTACGGCTACGGCAATCCCTTCCGCTCCTCCGACCACGACCCGGTCAAGGTCGGCTTCAATCTGAAGGCCACCGAGGAGGAGCCGGGCGAAGAGCCCGACGAGAAGCCCGCAGCAGACCGCAGCATCATCAAGGCAGAAGTGCGAGACGACGGCCACCTGTGGGTTACCTACTCCGACGACGAAGACAACCCTGTCGACCTGGGTAAGGTCACCGGTCAAGACGGCAAGGACGGTGCCGACGGTAAGGACGGCGTTGACGGCAAGGACGGCGCAGACGGTGCCAACGGACAGGACGGCAAGGACGGCGCCGCTGGAAAGGACGGCGAGCAGGGCCCGAAGGGCGACAAAGGCGAAGCCGGCACCGACGGCAAAGACGGTGCCGACGGCAAGGACGGTAAGGATGGCGCTAACGGCCGTGGCATCGAATCCGTCTCGATCAACGACACCGGCGAGCTGATCATCACCTACTCCGACGGCACATCCGAAAACGCTGGCAAGGTCACCGGTGCCGACGGCGAAGACGGAGTCGACGGCAAAGACGGCGAGCAAGGCCCGAAGGGCGACAAAGGCGAAGCCGGCACCGACGGCGAAGACGGAGTCGACGGCAAAGACGGCGAGCAAGGCCCGAAGGGCGACAAAGGCGAAGCCGGCACCGACGGCAAGGACGGGGTCAACGGCAAAGACGGCGAGCAAGGCCCGAAGGGCGACAAAGGCGAAGCCGGCACCGACGGCACCGACGGCAAAGACGGCGCCAACGGCAAGGACGGCGCAGCCGGGCGCGGTATCGACAGCTTCGAAATCGTCGAGGGCGACCTCGTCGTCACCTACACCGATGGCACGGTGCAAAAGGTTGGCCCGATCGCTGGCAAGGATGCCGAAGCTGGGGCCGACGGCAAGGACGGCAAGGATGGCGCTGACGGCACCGACGGCCGCGGCGTGGCGAAGGTCGAGGTGGACGACGAGGGCAACCTGGTCATCACCTTCACCGACGGCACCACCCAGAATGCTGGCCAGGTAACTCAGCCGGCGCAGGACTCGAAGCCGGTGCAAGACGGTGGTGAGCAGGGGACGTCGGCAAGCGGAAGCTCGAGCTTCGGCACGGTCCTCGGCATCATCGCAACGCTGATCGCAGTGCTTGGGATCGCGGGGGCAGCGGCGAACCACTTCATGCCGCAGCAGGTCAACGAGCTGCTCAAGCAGCTGGGACTGCGTTAGTAGCTTCGGCTCACGCACAACGCTGACGACTGGTTTGTTGGAAAAGCAAACCAGTCGTCAACGCATATTTGTCCCGGTTCGAAGAAACTGATCTGGGCTTTTGTCGGTTTCGATTCGTTGATGACTGGTCCGGCGAAAACCGAAACCAGTCATCAGCGACGAGAGCTAGAGAAACACGCGGTAGTCCGCGGGCTCGGCCCCATTAGCCTGGGCGCACAGGATCGCGGCTGTGAAGTCGCGGCGGACCTTCTTCTTGTGCAGCTCGCGCGCCGAGATAGACAGGCGGATTGTGTTGCCCTTTTCCGCCCCGCGGACGGCGGCGGCGATGATGTTGCGTCGCCACCATTTCGCCGTGCCGTAGCCCTCGCCGACGGAGAGGTTGCGGCAGCGGAGGAAGGGCGGCGCGGGGGCGTCGACAAGCGAGTAGATGCCGCTGGTCGACACAGCAAGACGGAAGCCAAACTCGGGCAACACCTTGAGCGTGCCCTCCGACATCTGCCAGCGCGGCGGCGCGAACATGTCGAGGTGGAAGCCGAGCGCCTCCATCTGCCGGGTGGCGCCCTTCAGGCGCAGACGAGCTTCGTGTTCGCCGAGGGTGGCAAACTCGGAGCGGCGCCCCTGTACTGCCTGGTCAAAGCCGTTGAGCAACAGGGCGTGATCCTCGGCCTGCTCCAGCAACCAATCGCGCGTGCGCCCGTCCTTGGCCAGGTGCCACCGCTTGTCAATGTGCGGCGCAACCAGCAGGGATACCGGGATCCCCTTGCGGTCAAGCCCTTTGACGAGCGGGATGACATCATCCAAAGTGTCATCAAAAATGGAGGAAATGGAGACGAGAACACGACCGGACATATGGGCTATTCTCCCACATCCGGCACGGCTTTGCTCTTCGCCAGCGTCCACGCGTACTCGAAGGCGGTTTGCTTCCACTTGGCGTAGCGGCCGGAGACCCCGCCGTGGCCCGCAGACATCTCGGTCTTGAGCAGAATCTCGCCGCCGGTGGCGTATTCGCGCAGCTTGGCCACCCATTTCGCGGGCTCGACGTAGAGCACGCGCGTGTCGTTGAGGCTGGTCACCGCGAGGATATCCGGGTAGGCCTGCGCCGTGATGTTCTCGTAGGGCGCGTAGGTCGACATGTAGTCGTAGACCTCCGGGTCGTGGTAGGGGTCACCCCACTCTTCCCACTCCCCGACCGTGAGCGGCAGCTCCGGCTTCAAAATGGAGGTCAACGGGTCCACGAAAGGCACGATCGCCTGGATGCCCGCGAACTTCTCCGGGGCCATGTTCGCCACCGCGCCCATGAGCAACCCGCCGGCGGAGCCGCCCTCGGCGACGAGGTGCTCCGGGTCCGTGATGCCGAGCTCGATAAGGGTGTCAGCGCAGGCGATGAAGTCGGTGAACGTGTTCTTCTTGTGCAGCATCTTGCCCTGGTCGTACCAGCTGCGCCCCATCTCGCCGCCGCCGCGCACGTGCGCGCACGCCCACACCATGCCGCGGTCAAGCAACGAGAGGCGCGCGATGGAAAAGCCCGGGTCCATCGAGGCTTCGTAGGAGCCGTACCCGTAGAGCAAGGTGGGGGCTACGCCCGGGGCCATTGCTTTGCGACGCACCACCGACACCGGTACCTCTACCCCGTCCTCAGCGGTGGCCCAGATCCGCTCCGCGACGTAGTCGTCCGGGTTGTAGCCGCCCTCGACCTCCTGCTCCTTGAGCAGGGTGAACGTGGCCTCGGCGACGTGGTAGTCCAAAAGCTGCGAGGGCTGTGTGTAGGAGGTGTAGCCCACCCGGACCACAGGCGCGTCCCACTCGGGATTGCCCGCCAGGCCCGCGGTGTAGAGCTCCTCGGAGAACTCCAGCTCCTCAAACGGGGCGAACTCGGTGCCGGTGAGCGGCGCGACCGCCAGACGCGAGATGCCGCCGCGGCGGTACGACATGAACATGAAGTCGCGGTAGGTGTCGATGCCCTCGATACGCATGGTGTCCGAGTGCGGCACGATCACCGGCAGGTCGCGCAGGTCCGGCAGGTTTTCGGTGGCGAGCTCAGTGGCGCTGACCGCGAAGTTCGGGCCGCGGCGATTGTGTGTGATCACCCAGTATTCGGTCTCGCCGAGCTTGGCGTAGTCCGGGTGGTACTCCACACCCTCAGTGCGCGGCCACAGCACCTGGAACTCGGCGGTCGGCTCTGCAAGGGGTGCGACCCGGTACTCCGTGGTCAGCGAGGACGAGGAGATGATGTATAAGAAGCGCTCCGCGCGGTCGGCGCCCACGCCGACGCCGAACTTCTCGTCGTTTTCCTCGTAAACCAAGACGTCCTCTGCGGCATCGGTGCCCACCTCGTGGCGCCAGATCTGGTGGGGCCGCCAGGCCTCGTCGCAGCGCACGTAGAACAGGTAGTCCTCGCCTGCCCAGGTCGCGCCGTAGAAGACGCCCTCGATCACGTCAGGGAGCAACTCACCCGTTTCCAGGTCCTTGATGCGCAGGTCGAAGCGCTCATCACCCGTGGTGTCCACCGAGTAGGCGAGCAGCCTGCCTGACGTGGTGACCGAGGACGCGCCGAGGGAGAAGAAGTCGTGGCCTTCGGCGAGCTCGTTGGCGTCGAGAAGCACTTGCTCCCCAGGCATCTGATCCGCAACCTCGGGCGGGGTCCACGGCTCGCCGGTGGCCGGCACGCGGCACGACAGGGCGTAGTCCTTGCCCTCGATCGTGCGGCCGTAGTACCACCAGTCGCCGGCGCGCTGCGGGACGGACATATCCGTCTCCTTCACGCGCGACTTAATCTCGCCGTAAATGGCGTCGGCGAGCCCGCTCAACCCCTGCGTCGCGCGCTCGGTGGCGGCGTTTTCCGCCTCCAGGTACGCAATCGTCTCGGGGCTGTCTTTGTCGCGGAGCCACTCGTAATCGTCCACGAACTCGCGGCCGTGGAACGAGCGGGTAATCGGGTGCTTGGGTGCCTTCGGGAAATCCATAGGCACCCAAGCCTAGACCACTCGCGCTTACGCGTTCGCGCCCGGCCAGTCCGCGAACTTCTCGCCGCTGAGGCGCTCGTAGGCCTCGATGTAGCGATCGCGCGTCGCCTCCACCACCGAGCCCGGCAGCTCCGGCGGCTGCGTGCCCTCCGAGGGGCGCCAACCCGACTTCGGGCCGGTCAGCCAGTTGCGCACATACTGCTTGTCAAAGCTCGGCTGGTTCTGGCCCTCCTTGTACGTGTCCGCGGGCCAGTAGCGGGAGGAATCGGGGGTGAGTACCTCGTCGGCAAGCACGAGCTCGCCGTCGGCATCGAGGCCGAACTCGAACTTCGTATCCGCCAAAATGATGCCCTTCGACTCCGCGTACTCGGCGGCGCGGGTATACACCTCGATGGTGCGCTCGCGCAGGCGGTCGGCCAACTCGCGGCCGAGCTTGCCCGCCATGTAGTTGAACGACACGTTTTCGTCATGGTCGCCCTGCTCCGCCTTCGTCGCCGGGGTGAAAATCGGTTCCGGCAGCTTCGAGGCCTCAACCAGCCCTTCCTGCAGCTTCACGCCGCACACCATGCCGCGCTCGTCGTATTCCTTCTTGCCCGAGCCCGTGAGGTAGCCGCGCGCGACGCACTCGAACGGGAGCATATCCAGCTTCTTCACCACCATCGCGCGCCCCAACACCTCCTCGGGGATGCGCGGGTCATCGATCGGGCCAGCGAGGTGGTTCGGTACCCCAGCGAGCAGATCAAAGAAGAACATCGACGTGGCCGTGAGAATTCGGCCCTTATCCGGGATCGCCGGCTCCAGCGAGAAATCAAATGCGGAGATGCGGTCAGTGGCCACCATCAGCAGCGTGTCCTCATCGACCTGGTAAATCTCGCGGACCTTGCCGCCGGAAAGGTGAGTGTAGTCAGAAAGCTCTGGACGCATGGCACCAAGCATATACCCCACCACTACCATGTTCCGCATGGTCAATCGCCTCGCCTCGCGCGCCCTGCACGTAGCGCTCGCCGCCAGCCTGTGCGTCTCGCTTTCCGCCTGCTCAGGCGAGCCCAGCGAGCGCACCGCAGCCTCGCCCGAGCCGCTTGCCGACGACACCGTCCTCGGCTTCGGGGAACGCACCCGCACGACAACCACTGACCCGGCCACTGGCGCTGAAGTCGAGTGGGAAATCGCCGTCGAGGCACCGCAACGCATCACCGGTACCGAAGCCGCGAACAACATCCGCTCCCCGGAACCGCAGCGCTTCACCGCGTTTTACTGCTACCCCGTCTCACTGACCCCCGTGCGCGTTGACGCCGGCGCCTCGCACCCGACCGTCCCGCTGCCGGAGCTCACACTCATCGTCGCACAGGAGTCCGCAGCAACCACGCGGCGCGCGAACTCGGTACCCGCCGAGCCCGGGACTGCGCACCAGCCGCAGGAAAGCGCCAAGGTGGCCCCGCGTTCAGCCGCAGAGGCCTACTGCAACATCGGAAGCGGCGCGCCCACCGGCTACACGCCCGACCTGGAGGAAGGCCGCGCCTACACCACCGTGCTCGCTTCCTGGGAGCGCCGCGTGGACCCGGGCGAGCCGGCGACAGGCGTGGCGCTTGCAAGCGGCAACGTGCGCTGGGAAAGCGCTGAGGAGTAGCTACAGAATCTCGCCCGGGCGGTAATCGGCGGCGTCCGGGTACTTCTGCACCACGACGTCGATGCGCGCGAGCACCCGGTCCACCTGGGACTCCGCCGCGCCGATGAAGGCGTGGCGGTCCGCCAGCGCATCCTCCAGCTGGGCGCGGTCGAGCGGCAGGCGCTCGTCGTCGGCCAAGCGCTCGATCAGGTTCTGCTCGGCGCCGTGCTCGCGCATGTCGAGCGCCATGGCGACCGCGTTTTCCTTGATCACCTCGTGCGCGGTCTCGCGGCCGACCCCGGCGCGCACCGCGGCCATGAGGATGCGGGTGGTGGCCAAGAACGGCAGGTAGCGGTCGAGCTCGCGGTTGATCATGGCCGGGAAGGCGCCGAACTCGTCGAGCACGGTGAGGAAGGTTTCCAGCTGCCCGTCGATGGCGAAGAAAGCGTCCGGCAGCGCGACGCGGCGCACGACGGAGCAGAACACGTCGCCCTCGTTCCACTGCTGGCCAGCCAGGTCGGCGACCATGGTGAGGTAGCCGCGCAGGATGACCTGGAAGCCGCCGACGCGCTCGCAGGAACGCGCGTTCATCTTGTGCGGCATGGCAGAGGAGCCGACCTGCCCCTCCTTGAATCCCTCCGTGACGACCTCGTTGCCGGCCATGAGCCTGATGGTGGTGGCCAGCGAGGAGGGACCTGCGGCAAGCTGCACGAGCGAAGAGATCGCCTCGAAGTCGAGCGAGCGCGGGTAGACCTGGCCGACCGAGTCGAAGACGGTGTCGAAGCCCAGGTGGCGCGCGACCTTGGTTTCCAGCTCGGCGAGCTTGGCCTCGTCGCCGTCCATCAGGTCAAGCATGTCCTGCGCGGTGCCCATCGGGCCCTTGATGCCGCGCAGCGGGTAGCCGTCGAGCAGCGATTCGATGCGGGCGACCGCCACCAGGATTTCGTCCGCCGCAGAGGCGAAGCGCTTGCCCAGCGTGGTGGCCTGGGCGGCCACGTTGTGCGAGCGCCCGGCCATCACCAGCGACTTGTACGCCTCGGCGCGGTTGCCCACGGCCTTGAGCAGGGCAACGGACTTGTTGCGCACGAGCTCAAGCGCGCGCACGATCTGCAGCTGCTCGACGTTCTCGGTCAGGTCGCGGCTGGTCATACCCTTGTGGATGTGCTCGTGGCCGGCGAGCGCGTTGAACTCCTCGATGCGCGCCTTCACATCGTGGCGGGTCACGCGCTCGCGCTCGGCGATGGAGGCGAGATCGACGCGGTCGATGACGGCCTCGTAGGCGTCGATAGCCTCTTGCGGAATCTCCACACCGAGTTCACGCTGCGCGCGCATGACGGCGATCCACAGCTGCCGCTCGAGGATGATCTTGTGCTCGGCGCTCCACAGCTTCGCCATCTCCGGCGAAGCGTAGCGGTTGGACAGGACGTTGGGGTTTGCAGGCTTCTCAGTCACGCGCCCCATTATCGCACATCAGGGCCTATCGCTTCTCGACGCTCACCTCACCGGCCACCGCACGCCGCCCAATATCCTTGCGGTAGAAGGACCCGCGCATCTCGATGCCCTCGATGACGCGGTAAGCGTCCGCCACCGCCTCTTCCAGCGTCGCGCCGTGGCCGAGCACGTTGAGCACGCGCCCGCCCGCCGAAACGTAGCCTTCGTCCGCGCGCTTCGTGCCGGCGTGCAGCACCTTGTCTGGGTTGTCCAGGTCTGCGCCCGTGATCGCATCCCCCTTGGCCGGGCTGGCCGGGTAGTTCTCCGCGGCGAGCACGACCGTCGCGGCGAAGCCGTCTTCCCACTCGAGCGGCGGCAGGTCCGCGAGCGTGCCGGTGGCCACGGCGTAGAGCACCGTGTCCAGCGGGGTCTTCAAAAGCGAGAGCACCGGCTGGGTCTCCGGGTCGCCGAAGCGAGCGTTGAACTCCACCACCGACGGGCCCTCACTCCCCCACGCCGCACCGACGTAGAGCAGGCCTTGGTAGGGGATGCCGCGGTTGACCATCTCGCGCGCGACCGGGCGGGCAATCTCGTCGACGATGCGCTCCACGCCGCCTTCGGGCAGCCACGGAAGCGGGGTGTATGCGCCCATGCCGCCGGTGTTCGGGCCCTCGTCGTTGTCGTAGGCGCGCTTGTGGTCCTGCGCGGGCAGCAGCGGGACGACCGTTTCGCCGTCGACCAGGCAGAACAGGGACACCTCGGGCCCTTCAAGGAAGGACTCGAACAGCACCGGGTTGCCCGACTCCAGCACAGCGTTCGCATGGGCTGCGGCCTCCGCGCGGTCGGTGGTGACCACGACGCCCTTGCCGCCGGCCAGGCCGTCGTCTTTGACCACATAGTTCGGGCCGAACTGCGCAAGCGCCGCCTCCACGGCCGCCGCGCCCTCCTCCGGGGTGATGCGCAGCGCGCGCGCCGTCGCCACGCCTGCGGCGGCCATCACGTCCTTGGCAAAGGCCTTCGAGCCCTCGAGCTGGGCCGCAGCCTTCGTTGGGCCGAACACCGGGATGCCCGCCTCGCGCAGGGCGTCTGCGGCACCGGCGACCAGGGGCACCTCCGGGCCGATGACGACGAGCTCCGCGTCGACTTCTTTGGCACACTCGACGATTGCCTGGGGCGTTAAAGCGTCGATAAGCAGGCGCTTAGCCAGCGATTCCATACCGGCATTACCTGGAGCGACGAAGAGCTCGTTGCCGGCGAGTCCTTTGAGCAGGGCGTGTTCACGGCCGCCCGAACCGATAACAAGGATGCGCATGGCCTCAAACTTACAGGTACGGTTTGAGTGTATGAGCACAGTCTTCACAAAAATTATTAACGGCGAGATCCCCGGGCGCTTCGTGTACAAGGACGAGGACGTCGCCGCCTTCCTCACCATCGAGCCCATCGCCTACGGGCACACGCTTGTCGTGCCGGTCAAAGAGGTAGATAAGTGGACCGACATCGAACCCGAGCTGTGGGCCAAGATGAACGCCGTGGCGCAGCGCATCGGTAACGCGATCGTGAGCGAGTTCGACTGCGAGCGCGCCGGATACCTCATCGCCGGTTTCGAGGTCCCGCACGCGCACATCCACGTCTTCCCTGCCAACGACATGTCCGGCTACAACCTGGCCAGCGTCATGCGCGCCGACGAGACGGACCCGGCGAAGATGGACGCGGCCGCCGAGACGCTGCGTAACGCGATTGGCTAAACGGCGCTAGCTCCATCTGCGCGGGAGCGGCCTGGAAAACCCCAGTTCGCAGGGAGCCGCAGACCCCAAACGGAGCTAGCTCCATTTACGCCGACGCCGAAACCGCCAGCAGCCACCGTCCAAAACCACCGAAACCGCCAGCAGTACCCTAGCGCTCGGCGTCTTTGTTGTCCTTGCCCCCACGCTTGGTGTCCTTGGATTTGGACTTGGACTTAGCCTTGTCCTTATCTTTGGTCTTCGTAGTCTTGGCCCCCTTCGCGCTCGCCGCTGGGGTTTCCTCCTCCACCACGTTGAGCAGCGGCAGGGAGATGACAAAGGTCGCGCCTTTGCCGGGCGCCGTCTCCACGGTGATAGTGCCTTCATGCTGTTCAATGAGCGACTTAGTAATCGCCAGCCCCAGGCCGGAGCCTCCGCCGCCTGCTCGGTTGCGGGAGGCGTCGGCGCGGTAGAAGCGGTCGAAGATGCGTGCCGCATCTTCCTCTTCCATGCCCTTGCCGTTGTCCGCGACTTCGAGGACGATGCGGTCGAGGTTTTCGCGCAGGGTGATCACCACGTCAACTTCCGGCCCGCCGTGCTTGAACGCGTTGTTGATCAGGTTCATGAGCACCTGGTGCAGACGGTCCGGGTCGCCATCGACCTCAGCGGCGCGCTGGCATTGGTTGTCTACCTCGATGGAGCGCTCGGGGTATGCCGCCCTCGCAGAAGACACGGCTGAGTCCACGACCTTTTGCATGTCCACGGTTTTCCGGTCCAGACGGGTGCCCTCGGCCCTGGTCAGCGCCAGGAGATCCTCGACGAGGAGCTGCATGCGGCCGGACTCTTCCTCGATCTTGTCGATGACCATGTCGGCGTCCGGCGCCATCCCTTTGCGGTAGAGCTCGGCGTAGCCGCGCACACTGGTCAGCGGCGTGCGCAGCTCGTGGGAGGCGTCACCGACGAAGCGGCGCATCTGCTCCTCTTTCGCCTGCGCGTCATCGACGGATTCCTGCAGCTGCGTGACCATCGTGTTGACCGCATACGACAGCTTGCCCACCTCTGTCTCGCGGGACCACGCGGGCACTCGCCGGTTCACGTCCCCGTCGGCAATCGCGAGGGCGGTTTGCTCCACCTCGCGCAGCGGTGCCAGCGAGCGCCGCACAAGGGTGCGCGCGGCCAGCGCGATGCCGATCACCGCGGTGATGCCGAGGCTCGCCTCCACGACCGCAAGCCAGCGCAGGATGCGGTCCTCGGCTTCCAGGCGCTTAGCCACCAGCGTGATCGTGCCGTCGTCGCTTTTCGACGCCAACGCCCGCCACTTCACCAGCTCCGCGGAACTATCCACGTTCTTCGAGCTAATGGTGCGGGGAGAATCCAGCACCGTGAGCTGCTCCCAGTCCGGCGGGTTACCGCGCGGAGTGTAGCGGGAGAAGGGGTACGGGTAGCCGGGGAACCACGTCGCCTGGGCGAACTCGCTAGGCACCCCGATCGACGGGATCCAGGTCCCCTGCCCCGCCCAGGAATCCATCCCCTCTTCAAGCTGTTCGTCCACACGTTGCGTCAGGATGCCGCGCATGAGGAAGAAGACGGTGGCAAAACTCAACACGATGCCAAGCGTTGCCACGATCACCACCATGGAGACGAGCTGCTTCTGCAGCGGCTTCGCGGCGTGCGTGTACGACCAGGCAGTAAAACGGTTGACGGTCATAGACCTTTCACGTCTCTACAGCGGCGACTACTGACGCGGGGTGCGCAGCACGTAACCCACACCGCGGACGGTCTGGATCAGCGGCACATCGCCGGTGTCGATTTTGCGGCGCAGGTAGGAGATGTAGGACTCAACGACGTTGCCGTCGCCGCCGAAGTCGTAGTGCCACACGTTGTCCAAAATCTTCGCCTTGGACAGCACGACCTCGGCGTTGAGCATGAGGTAGCGCAGCAGGTTGAACTCGGTCGGCGAAAGGTCGATGATCTCTCCGGCCTTGGTCACCTCGTGCGTCTCGTCGTTGAGCGTCAGGTCGGCGTAACGGATGGTGCCGTCCTGGTCCTCGTCGTCGGTGACGTTGCCGCGGCGCAGGATCACGCGCAAGCGGGTGATGACTTCCTCGAGGGAAAAGGGCTTCGTGACGTAATCGTCGGCGCCGATCGTCAGGCCGTGGATGCGGTCCTCCACCGCATCCTTGGCGGTAAGGAAGAGCACCGGACCGTCGAGGCCTTCCTGGCGCAGCTTGCCCAGCAGCTCGAAGCCGTCCATGCCCGGCATCATCACGTCGAGAATGTAAGCGTCCGGGCGGTACTCGCGGGCGATGCTCAGCGCCTCCTGCCCGGAGTTCGCGCTTTCTACCTCAAAGCCCTGGAATTTCAGGGAAACGGTAATCAGCTCGACGATATTCGGTTCATCATCAACCACTAGGACCTTGATGCCCTGGTTTGTATCAGCCATGTCTTCTACTCCTTTTTGTGTGAACAGCAAGTGCCCATTTAACTCCCCACCACTGTACGTTTGCTGAACGTTGTCTTGGGGGCGACAAGTAATAGCGGGGGTAATGCCAATGAAGCCGAGGCCGCACACACGAAACCCCTCACCACGAGGGTGAGGGGTTTTCATGCCGAGCTGGAGACGAGACTTGAACTCGCAACCTACGCATTACAAGTGCGTTGCGCTACCGATTGCGCCACTCCAGCAGTGCCCACAAATTCTACACATTGCCCCATACGTGCGCGAAATAGCGCCACGAGATAGTGTTTCGGCTGTGACGAAAGTAGAGCAGCTCTGGCAGCGGATGCGGGGGTCGCGCAGCCACGTCGCGACGATTGACGCGGCGCGCACCTCCCCGCCCCCTTCGGTCCTCGCCCCTGTCGATCTGACGGATCCCACGCAGGTGGCCGCCGTGATGAACATCGGCGCGCGCATCGGCGAGATCCTCATCGCCAACGGCACGACGTCTTCGGACGCGATCGCGCAGATCCGCACCGTCATTTCCTCCTACGGCCTGCACTACTGCCACGTGGACATCACGGTCAACACCATCACGATGAACACCATCATCGGCATCGAGCGGCGCACCCCGGTCAACGTCTTCCGCGTGGTCACGATGATGAGCGAGAACTACCGCAAGCTGCAGGAAGCCGACCGGCTCATGCGCTCCATCCGCGCGGGCGCAACCCGCCCGGAGGTTGCGGAGAAAATCCTCGACGAAATCGAAAACGAGCCGATCCCGCACCGCAACGCCCGCAACCTCGCCGGCTGGACGGTGATGGGCGCCTCGGTGTCGATCCTTTTGGGCGGAGACTTGCTCATGGCACTGGTCGGCGGGCTCACCGCGTTCCTCATCATGGGCTTTAACAAAGTCCTGTCGCACAACTCGCTGCCGTACTTCTACCACTGCGTCCTCGGCGGCTTCCTCGCCACAATCCCGGCGGCGCTGTTCTACGACCTCTCCGCGTCTATCGGGCACACCATCGTGCCGAGCCAGGTCATCGCCTCGGGCATCATCGTGCTGCTCGCCGGTTTGACGCTGGTGCAATCGCTTTTCGACGGCATCACGGGCTCCCCCGTCACCGCCGCCTCCCGCTTCTTCCAGACCATGTTGTCCTCGGGCGGCATCGTCGCCGGCGTCGCGATCGGCCTGTACGTGGCGGAAAGCCTCGGCGTCGGCCTACCACCGCTCGAGACAATGCTGGGCAAGCCCTCCTTGAGCAGCGCGGGCTGGCGCATCCTCGGTGGCGCGCTGGCCTCGGCGTCGTTCGCGGTGACCTGTTTTGCGGAGCGCCAGGCCGTCATCGTTTCCGGGCTCACGGCCGCCGCCGGCTCCATGATCTACTACGTCTTCCTCATCCCGCTGGGCACGGACGCATTCCTGGCGACCACGGCCTGCGCAATCGTCATCGGTCTGGCCGGTGGTTTGATCTCTCGTAGCCTGCTGATCAACCCGGTGATCACCGCCGTCGCCGGCGTGACTCCTTTTCTGCCGGGCTCCGGCATCTACCGCGGACTCTACGCGGTGCTCAACGAGCAGATGGTGGTGGGCTTGTCCAACATCTTCACGGCGATCGGCACCTGTATGGCGCTGGCCGGCGGCGTGATCTTCGGCGAGTGGGTTGCGCGCCGGATCCGCGCCCCGGAGCTCTACATCCCGTACCGCGCGTTTAAGCGTGCCGGACGCCTGACTTTCCAGCAGATTCGCCGCGCGGAGGCGGCTGCCCGGCGGCCGAGGCGCCGCCGCCACTAGCTTTGGCGTAGAATCGCCGGTTGAGATTGTGTCTTATTCAAGGAGGAACCCGTAGTGCCACCGAAGATCACCGACTCCCGCCCCTCGCCAGAGGCCATCAATGAGATGGAGGAGCAGACCGCTTCCGGCGCCCGGCGAATCGTGGCAACGTACGCCGAGGACTTCTTCGACGGGGTCACCCTGATGTCCATGCTGGGAGTGGAGCCGAAGGGCTTCAACTACAAGAAGTACGCCGAGGAGATCCTGGGCGACGAGGACGAAGACACCTCCAGCTCTTCCACGAAGAAGAAGGCGACTAAGAAGAAGGCCTCCAAGAAGAAGGCGACGAAGAAGAAGGCTTCGAAGAAGAAAGCCACCAAGAAGAAGGCCACGAAGAAAAAGGCGACGAAGAAGAAAGCCACCAAGAAGAAGACCGCGAAGAAGTCCTAAGCGTGTACGACTTTGTGGTGGTGGCCAACCGTCTCCCCGTCGACCGTGTCGGGGAGCGTTGGCAGGCCTCCCCGGGTGGGCTGGTTGCCGCGCTCGCGCCGGTGCTGCGTGCCCGCGGCGGCTGCTGGGTCGGCTGGCCCGGCGAGACGAATACCTCGCTTGCCCCCTTCAGCGCAGGCGGGATTGAGCTTGTCCCCGTCGCCCTCGATGAGACGGATTACACCGACTTCTACGAGGGCTTTTCCAACTCCACGCTGTGGCCGCTTTACCACGATCTGATCGTCGCCCCGCAGTACGACCAGACGTGGTGGGAGCGTTACGTGGCGGTGAACGAGCGCTTTGCGTTGAGCGTCGAAAAGCAGGCGGCGCACGGCGCGACAGTGTGGGTGCAGGACTACCAGCTGCAGCTGGTACCGGGGCTTTTGCGAAAGCGGCGCCCCGACCTCAAAGTGGGATTTTTCCTGCATATTCCCTTCCCCTCCCCCGATTTGTTTCGGCAGCTGCCGTGGCGCGAGGAGATCCTCAGCTCGCTTGAGGCGTGCGATCTGATCGGCTTCCAGCGCGGCACCGACGAGCAGAACTTCCGCGGGCTGCTGCCCGCCGACGCGAGCGTTCGCACCGGGACGTTCCCCATCTCCATCGACCCCAAGGCAATCACTCCTGGCGATCCCGCGCGGGTGCGCGAGGCCGTCGGCGACCCGGAGCTGCTCATGCTGGGCGTGGACCGGATGGACTACACCAAGGGCATCTTGCAACGCCTGCTCGCCTTCGAGCAATTGCTCGAGTCCGGCGTCGATGCCACGCTGATCCAGCTGGCCACCCCTTCGCGCGAGCGCATCGAGCACTACCGGAAAACCCGGCGCGAGGTCGAGGCGGCAGTCGGCCGCATCAACGGACGCTTCGGCCGGATCGGCCGCCCGGTGATCCACTACGTCCACCACGGGGTGGCCAAAGAGGAGCTGGGCAGTTTCTACGCGGCAGCCGACATCATGCTGGTCACGCCGTTTAAAGACGGGATGAACTTGGTGGCAAAGGAGTACGTGGCCTGCCACCCGGACGGCAGCGGCGCGCTCGTGCTCTCCGAGTTCGCGGGCGCTGCGGTGGAGCTGCACGAGGCCTACCTGTGCAATCCTTTCGAGGTGGACTCAATCGTCCGCGCGATGCAGTCCGCCGCCCACCCCGACCCGCAGCGCATGCGCGCCATGTACGAGTGGGTGACCACGCACGATGTTGACGCCTGGGCGGCGTCGTTCTTGGAGGCCCTATGAAACCCGTCCGCGCCCTCGCCCTCGCACTCGCCCTGCCGCTCGCCGCGTGCGGGGCCGCACCCGACTGGCAGATCGTCGCCGTCCATACGGATCCCGCCGAGCCCGGGGCCCTGCTTGCCGACGCCGCGGGGCTGGCCCACTTCCGCATCAGCGAAAGCGAACTCGACGGCGACACCGCCTGCGCGCCCTTAAAAGCAACGATCACCACTGAGGACGACACCTTCACCATCGACGAGGTGGAGGTCGGCGACGCGGGCGACTGCGAGGGCGGAGCCCGCCACGTCCACGAGCAGCTGACCAGCATCCTCGTTCCCGGCGCGCAGTTCCGCACCGAGCAGCTCACCGACACCGAGCTCGTGTGGACCTCCACGGAAGACGCGGTCAATCCGCCGAGCGTGCGGCTGATGTCGCTATGAGTTCGCTCGACAGCGCCATCGCCACCCTCGCCCGCGCGGAGTCGCTTCTCGTCTGCCTCGATTTCGACGGCACGCTCGCCGAGCTCAACACCGACGCCTACGCGGTGCGCCCGAACCCGGAAGCGCTCGCGGCGATTGCGAGCCTGCTCCGCCTTGAGGCGACCGAGGTTGTTGTCCTGAGCGGTCGCCACCTCGACGGCCTTGCCAAGGTCCTCCCCGCCACGCCGGAGCTTGCAGGGCTGGTGCGCGTCGGCTCCCACGGCGCCGAGCCAGGCCCGACGCTCTCGCCGGCCGACGCCGCCTACCTCGAGCGCATCGGGCGCGCGCTTGAGCGCATCGCCACCCCGCCCGCTTACGTGGAGGAAAAGCCGTATCAGCGCGTGCTGCACGTCGCCCCACTCGCCGCTTCAGACCCGCATCTCGCGCAACAGCTCTTGGCCGACGCGCTCGCCTTGGACACCGGCGCGCACCCCGTGACGCCCGGGCACAACGTGGTGGAGTTCTCCGCTGTCGACGTGACGAAGGGAACGTGGCTTGCCCAGCGCAAGCAGGAGTTTGCCGCCACGTTGTTCGCGGGCGATGACACCACGGACGAAACTGCTATGGACGTGCTTGACCAGGGCCCGGATGTCGGCGTGAAGGTGGGCGCGCAGGAAAGCCGCGCGCGCTACTGCGTCGACGATGTGTCCGCGATGGCGCAGCTGCTTAGCCAGCTGGCGCGGGAGCGACGCTCGTACCTTGCAGGAAGGTCGTAGGCAGCAGCGTACGCTCGCGTCGCTGCGGGCGGCCCTCGATCAGCGAACGCACGAGCATCGCCGCGACCTCCCCTTTGCGGCGATTGGGTTGTACAACCGTGGTCAGCCCCGGCACGCCGATGCCGTCGAAGCCGGTCACCGACAGCTCCTCGGGGATGGCTCGACGGCCGCGGCAGTACTCGATCACACCGAGCGCCATGGAGTCAGTCGTACACAGCACAGCCGTAAGTTCCGGGTGGGTCTCGAGCAGTTCACGCGCGCCGTCGGTAGCCGCGGCCAAATCGTTCTGATCGCGCGTGACCACGGGTACCGCCGTGATGCCAGCGGCGGTGAAGACGTCGAGCGCGCCGCGGATGCGGGCGCGCTGGACGTGCAGGTCGGCGGCGTCGATGTCCGTGGGCGCGACGAACCCGTTGGTGGGGGTGCTAAACAGGCGCTTCGCCAAGATCCCGATACGTCTGTGCCCGGCGGCGACAAGCGCCTCGGCCGCAGGGGCGATCGCTTTCGCGTCGTCGATGCCCACGTACGGCACGCCGGCAACGCCCGTGGGCTGGTCGCAGATGATAAGGGGGAGGTTGCGCGACTGGGCGTCGAGAAGCATGTGCGCGCCTTCGGGCACGGAGTAGACAATGACGCCGTCGACAATCGCGTCGCGCACGCTCACCCCGGTAGGAATGAGGGTGAGCGCGTACTCGCTGGAGTCCGCCACGCCAGCGAGGAAGTCGACCGAGGCACGGTCCTCGAAGGCGAAGCTCAAGTGCTCCGTGAGCACCACCCCGAGCGCCGCGGTGCGCTGGGTGCGCAGCGAGCGCGCGTGCGGGTTCGGCCCGGTGTAGCCACGCGCCTCGGCGTAGGAGAGGATGCGTCGACGCAGAGCCGGCGAGAGCTGATCCGGGTGGTTATACGCATTCGAGACCGTCGTGCGGGAGATGCCGAGGTCGGCGGCGATGGAGGCGAGCGTCGCGGGCATGCCGCTATAGTACCCGCCCATTGTTTTGAAAATCGTTTCCATTAGTGGTTTGATGGGCAGCATGCTAAAACGGATCGCAGCAGTTGCCTTCGCACTCACCCTCACCGCCTGCGGCGCGCAGGACGCTGAGCAGAACGCCGCTCAAGGCAGCGGCGAAACTGGCGACGGCGCGATGGTCGCCACCACCCAGGTCTGGGCCGACGTCGCCTCGGCCGCCACCGGCAACGAGGTCGAAGCGATCATCGACAATCCGTCGACCGACCCCCACGAGTACGAGCCCACCGCCGCCGACCTGGCCAAAATCGCCGAGGCCGCAACCGTGGTGGCCAACGGCGGCGCCTACGACGCGGCCCTCTACTCGGCAGCGAAAGGAACGCTGGTCACCGCCCTGCCGCCGGCCGAGGCGCACGACCACGAGCACGATCATGAGCACGGCGAGCATGAGCACGGCGAGCATGAGCACGAGCACGGCGAGGAAAACGAGCACATCTGGTACTCCACCGAGGCCATCCGCGACGTCGCAAGCCAGCTCGGCGGCGACTCGCTCGACGAGAAACTCGCCGGCATCGATGCGTCCCTGGCCGCGCTGCCGGAGGCAAAGGTCGTCCAGACCCACCCGATCGCCGACGCGATCGTAGAGGAATCCGCACTTCACGACGCCACCCCGGAGTCCTACCGCCACGCAACGCTGAACCACTCTGAGCCTTCCGCGGCCGCCGTCGCCGAGGCGCTCGAGGCCGTCAAGGACGCCGACATCCTGATCAACAACTCCCAGTCCCCCAACGCCGTCTCCGAGCGGCTTGTCGCCGCGGCAAAGGAGGCCGGCGTGCCGGTCGTCGACATCACCGAGACCCCGCAGGGCGGCACCAACTTCTTCGACTACTTCCAGGAGATCCTTGACCAACTCAATGCTGCAGCTGCGTAGCGCCACGATCGCGCCGCTGTGGCGCGACATCACCTGCGACCTTCACCCCGGCGAGTTCCTCGCCATCCTCGGGCCCAACGGCTCCGGCAAGTCAACGCTGCTTCGCGCCGCGCTCGGCATGCAGCGGCTCGACTCCGGCACAGTCACGCTCGGCGGCCGCGTGGGCTACATCCCGCAGCAGCAGATGTTCCCCGCCCACCTCCCGGCGCGCGTGCGCGACCTCGTTGCGCTCGCCGGGGGCGAGCCCGAGAACTTGCTCGACTACGTCGGGGCCTCCTCGCTTATCGACGCCCACGTCGGCCGCCTCTCCGGCGGCCAACAACAACTCGTGCGTCAAACCCAGGCGTTTGCGCAAAACCCCGAACTCATCCTGGCCGATGAGCCCTTCCTGTCCCTCGACGTGGCCCGCCAGCGCCACACCATCGCCCGCTTCAGGAAGTCAGGGGCGGCGGTGGCCATGGTCACCCACTCCATCGACCCCGTCATCGACGTCGTGGACAAAGTCCTCTACATCGCGCCCGGCGGCCACGTCCTCGGCACCGCCGACGAGGTCTTACAATCCGACGTGCTCTCCGAGCTCTACGGCGCGCCCGTCCAGGTCGTCCGCGCCGGCGGAAAGACGGTGATCATCTGATGTGGGACACCACCGTGTACCTGCTCTCGCAGGACTTCGTGCTCACCTCGCTGGTGGCCTGCGCGCTGCTCGGCATGCTCTCCGGGGTGCTCGCCCCGCTCATCGTGATGCGGCAGATGTCCTTTGCTGTGCACGCGACCTCCGAGCTCGCGCTCATGGGGGCCGCCGCCGCCCTGCTCATCGGGTTCAACGTCTCCCTCGGCGCGGTGGCCGGCTCCATCGCCGCCGCGATTGCGCTCGCCCTTTTGGGATTCAAAGGCGGCAACGACTCCGCCGTCGGCGTGGTGATGAGCTTCGGCATGGGCATTTCCGTGCTGTGCATCTACCTCTACCCGGGCAACTCCAGCATCGCGATGTCGCTGCTCACGGGGCAGGTGGTAGGCGTAGCGCAGACAAGCGTGTGGGCACTCGCGATCACCACCGTCGTGGTGGTTGCCGCGGTGATCGCACTGTGGCGGCCGCTGCTGTTTTCCTCGATCGACCCGGTGATGGCCGCAGCAACCGGCGTGCGGGTGCGTACCATGGCGACCGTGTTCGCCGTTCTGGTCGGCCTGGCCGCGGCCAACAGCGTGCAGATCGTCGGCGTGCTGCTGGTCATGGCGCTATTGATCACGCCCGGCGCGAGCGCCGTCGCTGTGACCGCCAACCCGAAGCTCGCGGTGCTGCTATCGGTGCTCTTCGCCGAAGTCGCGGCCGTCGGCGGCTTCGTGCTCTCGCTCGCGCCCGGGCTACCCGTCAGCGTGCTGGTCGCGTTCGTCTCTTTCGGGATCTACGTGGTCTGCCGCGGCATCGGGGCGTGGCAGGCGCGTCGGATTACGGGAGCCGGGGCGTAGCCAAAGATAAAGATCCAGCCCACACTTGAGAATTGCTCCCAAGGCGGGCTGAACGATTACTCCCCAGGGTAGTGGATTCCTCCCCAACCACTACTTCGCCGCGCGGCGCTGACGGGCGAACTCGCTGAGCACCACGCCCGCTGCCACCGATGCATTGAGCGACTCCACCCAGGCCTCGGTAGGGATCGACATGATCACGTCGCAGTTCTCGCGCACCAGGCGGGAAATACCCTTGCCCTCCGAACCAACGACGATGACCACCGGGTCGCACGCGCCGTCGAACGTATCCAGCGTGTGCTCGCCGCCCGCATCAAGGCCGACGACCATGTAACCGTTGTCTTTGAACTGCTTGATCGTGCGGGTGAGGTTGGTCGCCTTCGCCACCGGAAGCCGCGCCGCAGTACCGGCAGAAGTGCGCCAGGCCACGCCCGTGACCTGGGCGGAGCGGCGCTCGGGGATAATCACGCCATCGCCGCCGAACGCGGCCGCCGAGCGGATCACCGCACCCAGGTTGCGCGGGTCGGTGATGTTGTCCAGCACCACGAACATGCCGTTGCCCTCGACCTTGCTCATCAGGTCGAAGACGTCGGCGTACTTGTACGGCTGGATCTTCAAACCGATGCCCTGGTGCATGCCGTTGCCGGTCATCTCGTCCAGGGTGCGCTTTTGCACCTCGGACACCGGGATGCCGCGCGACTGAGCAATGGCAACCGCCTCGCTTAAGCGATCGTCGTGGCCCGTGCCCTGCGCCACGTACAGCGCCTCGGCAGGGACCTTGGCGTGCAGGCACTCGATGACCGGGTTGCGACCCACCACCATGTCCGCAAGCTCACGCTCGTGGCGGCCCTGATTGCGGCGCTCACGCGCCTGCTTCCGCTTGTGCGCTGCGTGGTAGACACGATCCTCCGCCTTCGGGGTCGCGCCCTTCCCGCGGAGGCCGCGGCGGCGCTGCCCACCGGAGCCCTTCGTGGCCCCCTTCTTGTGCGTCTTCTGCTTATCCGGACGCTGATACGGCTTTGCCATCTCGTCTCCTACTCCTTGATCTGCCAGGTCGGGCCGTCCGCAGTGTCGGTGACCTCGATGCCTGCTGCGGCGAGCCGGTCGCGCACCTCGTCGGCAACCGCCCAGTCCTTGTTCGCGCGAGCCTCGGTGCGGCGAGCAAGCTCCGCCTGCACCAACGTATCCAGCGCGTGGTGCGCCCGGTCAGCCTCGCCGCCAGCTGCGCCATTGTCCCACGCGCCCGGGTCCACGCCCAACACGCCAGCCATCGCGCGCACCTGCGAAGCCAGCTCGGTGGCCTTCGCCATATCGCCGGAAACAAGCGCGCTGTTGCCCGCCCGCACCGTGTTGTGGATTTCGGCGAGGGCTTTGGGGACTGCGAAGTCGTCGTCAAGCGCTTGCTCGAATGCGGCAGTCCAGGTCGACGGCTCCGGCGTACCGGCGCGACGCACGAAGTCCTCGATGCGGCGGTACCCCGCGGCGGCCTCCTGCAGGGCCTCCGGCGAGTACTCCAGCACACTGCGGTAATGCGCGCTGCCCAGGTAGTAGCGCAGCTCCACCGGGCGGACCGACTCGAGCATGTTGTCAATCGAGAGCACGTTGCCCAGCGACTTCGACATCTTCTCGCCCGCCATGGTCACCCAGTGGTTGTGCATCCAGTAGTGGGCGAAACCGTCGCCCGCGCCGTGGGACTGCGCCTGCTCGTTCTCGTGGTGCGGGAACTGCAGGTCAAGCCCGCCGCCGTGGATGTCAAACTCAGACCCCAGGTACCAGGTGGACATGGCCGAGCACTCCAGGTGCCAGCCCGGCCGGCCATCGCCCCACGGAGTCGGCCAGCTCGGCTCGCCCGGCTTCGCCGCCTTCCACAGCGCAAAATCAAGCGGGCCGCGCTTGCCAGTGCCCACGTCCCCGCGCGCCATGTCCTCCGGACGGTTGCCGGAAAGCGAACCGTAATCGGAACCGTCGGCGGCAACCCAGGCGTCGACGTCGAAGTAGACGGAGCCCTCGGCCGCGTAGGCAAAGCCGCGATCCATCAAGCGCTGCATATAGTCGACCATCTGGGTCACATGCCCCGTCGCCCGCGGCTCCACCGACGGCGGCAGCACGCCGAGCGTGTCGTAGGCGCGGGTGAACTCACGCTCGTAGGTAGACACCCACTCCCACCAGGGGCGATTGTGCTCGGCGGCCTTGCGCAAAATCTTGTCATCAATATCGGTGACGTTGCGCACGAACGCCACGTCCTGCCCCTTGGCCAAAAACCAGCGACGCACAATGTCGAACGCCACGCCAGAGCGCAAGTGCCCGATGTGCGGCGCGGACTGCGGCGTCGCACCACACAGGTAGATGGACACGTGCCCCTCGCGCAGGGGACTAAAGTCTTGCAGCGTGCGGGTTTTGGTATCAAAGATGCGTTGAGTCACGCCCGCTAGTCTAGTTCAACCAGCGCCGTCGCAATCGCAGCCCTCCCCTCGCCCGCGCCGGTAAAGCCCATGTGGTCCGTGGTGGTCGCCGACACCGACACCGGCGCGCCCAACGCCTCGGTCAAGACCTGCTCGGCCTCACTCCGCACCGGCCCCATCTTCGGGGTCTGCCCGATCAGCTGGGCGGAGACGTTGACCACGCGCACGCCCTCGCGCTGCAACAACTCGCGCAGCTCCTCGAGCAGCTGGGTACCTTTCACCCCGTCGTACTCCGGGCGCCCCACGCCAACGAACGAGCCCAGATCGCCCAACCCAGCCGCGGACAACACCGCGTCCACCACCGCGTGCGAGACGACGTCCCCGTCCGAGTGCCCCTCGCACCCGTGGGCCCCCTCGTGGAGCAAGCCCGCGATCCAGCACGGCTTGCCCTCCTGGATCTGGTGGGCATCAAAGGCAGTTCCTACGCGCAGCGCGGTCATCTTCTGTGTCATGACCGCCAGACTACCTGCGCTAGTTCCCCGGGACCTCGAAGATCGTCGGCTCCGCCTCGTTCGTGATGCTGGTGGCCAGGCGCAAATCGATCGGCGTCGTGATCTTAAAGGCCATCGGATCCCCCTGCACGGTCGCGACCTTTGCGCCGTACCACTCCATCAGCGAGGCATCATCGGTGGCGACGAAATCCTGCTCGCCCGCGAAGTAGGCCTCGTTCGCCGACCGCAGCTCGCGCAGGTCAAAGCCCTGCGGCGTCTGCACCGCGCGTAGGCGCGAGCGGTCCGGGGTCGCGACCACCGCACCGTCTGCCGATACTTCCTTGACGGTGTCGGCGACCGGCAGCACCGGCACGACCGCGGGCGCACCGTCGAGAACCGCGCGGGCCACCCGCGCGATCATGCCCGGCGGGGTCAAAGCGCGGGCGGCGTCGTGGACGAGCACGCAGGCGTCGGCAAGCGGGATGGCCTTGAGCGCCGCGAAGATGGAGTCGGCGCGCTCGGCACCGCCGTGGACGAAGGCGACCTCGTGACCTTGTAAAGCGCGGCGGGCAACAGGCTCCATCGCGGGGCTGACCACGACGTAGATTGCGTCGACGATCTCGGCGGTCTCCATCGCGGTGACCGAGCGCTCGAGCAGGCTACGGCCGCGTAACGGCACGTACGCCTTCGGCACATCCGCGCCCAGGCGCGTGCCCTGGCCTGCGGCCGCGACGACGGCGACAACCCTGCGAGACACGGCTACTTCTCGTCGTCGAAGGAGAGATCCTCCATGTCAAGGTCGTCCTCATCGTCGCCGGTCGGCTCCGGTGCGATCGAAATCCCGGCCTTGACCTGCTCGTCGATGATCTTGCGGATGGACCCCTCCATCTCTTCGACCTTCTTCTCGTCCACCGGCTCGGCCAGCGCCAGCTCGCCGACGAGGATGTGGCGCGCCTTGCCCAGCATGCGCTTCTCACCCGCGGACAGGCCCTTGCCCTGGTCACGGCGCCACAGGTCGCGCACCACTTCGGCAACCTTATTAATGTCGCCGGATGCTAAGCGCTCCTGGTTCGCCTTGTAACGCCGCGACCAGTTGCCGGCCTCCTCGACATCCTCTTCACGCAGCACGGAGAAGACCTTCTGCAGCCCCTCCTCGTTGACCACGTCGCGCACGCCGACAAGCTCCGTGTTCTTCACCGGCACACGGACCTCCAGGTCGGATTGGAGGATTTGCAGCACCAGGTAGTCGAGGGTTTCCCCGCCAATCTCCCGCTGCTCGATGTCCGCGATCTTCGCCGCACCGTGGTGCGGGTAGACCACTACTTCGCCGACCTTGAATTCCATTGAAGCTCCTTCAGTCATCGTTGCCCAACCCTACCACCGTAGCGTTTTCGCATTTGCTTACTCGCGCCACGCCCGGCCGGCCCACCACACAACCTTCAAAAACCGCAACCAAAGTTTACCCCCGATTGGCCTGCAGCGTCCCCGGACGGCCAAGGAAACTGGGAAAACCACACCAGCTACGGCTAAGGTAAAGCGGAGAAAACTACGCGCTCTATATACAACGATGGAGGACACCCACGTGAAGTCCCTGAAGCCGCTCGCCGCCGTCGCAGTCGCCTCCGCACTGGCACTTGCTGGCTGCTCCGCCGGCCAGATCACCCAGACCTCGGACCAGGTCGCTGCGGTCGACGGTGCCACCGCTTTCACCGAGGGTCAGGAGCTCTCGGTGCAGGACGCCACCGTCATCCTCGCTGAGGATGGCAAGGCTGCGGTCAAGTTCACCGTGACCAACCAGGATCGCAGCATGAAGGACCACGTGCTCGAGTCCGTCACCGTCGACGGCACCCCGGCCAAGCTGGGCAACGCCCGCCCGATCCCCTACAACGGTTCGCTGGTGGCAGACTCCGCAGAGGGCCTGAAGAACATGCCGAAGTCCAAGGACGGCTCCATCCAGTACGTCACCTCCTCGATTGAGAACCAGGACTTCGCCTACGGCGGCGTTGTCCCGGTGAAGTTCCAGTTCGACGGCGCTTCGCTCGAGGTGGATGCCACCGTGGCCGCGCCGGTGCTGAAGTCCGGCCAGACGGAGCGCGAAGCAGATCGCTAAGAAGCCGCGCAGTATCCACACCTGCTCAGAGTGCGGATACTCATCGCCGAAGTGGCTCGGGCGCTGCCCCGAATGCGGGTCGTGGGGGACCCTGCAGGAAAGCGCACCAGGCCCTTCGGCTCCACTGACTCCCGCGTCGAGCGCGCAGCCCATCACGCTTATCGACGCCGCGTCTACCCACACCATCGCCTCCGGCATCTCCGAACTCGATCGGGTGCTCGGCAATGGCGTCGTCCCCGGCTCCGTCGTCCTCATGGCGGGCGAGCCGGGGGTGGGCAAATCCACCCTCCTGCTCGAGGTCGCCTCCCGCTGGGCCGAGCAGGGGCGCAAAGCGCTGTACTGCACCGCGGAGGAATCCGCCGGGCAGGTCCGCAGCCGGGCCGAGCGCACCGGCGCACTGAAGGACAGCCTGTATTTGGCGGCGGAATCCAACCTCGACGTCGTCTTCGGCCACGTTAAGGAGATCAAGCCTTCGCTGCTCATCGTCGACTCCGTGCAGACGATGCAGGCCAGCGGTGTCGAGGGCGTCGCCGGCGGGGTCGCGCAATCCCGCGCCGTGACCGCCGCGCTGACCACCCTGGCAAAGACGACCAACATGCCGGTACTGCTGGTCGGCCACGTGACCAAGGACGGCAACGTCGCCGGTCCGCGCGTACTCGAACACCTCGTGGACGTCGTGTTGAACTTCGAGGGCGACCGCCACTCCTCACTGCGCATGCTGCGCGGGATCAAGAACCGCTTCGGCGCGACCGACGAGGTCGGCTGCTTCGAGCAAACCGCCGAGGGCATCCGCGAGGTGCCGGACCCCTCCGGGCTCTTCCTCTCGCACCGCGGCAACACGCCCGACGGCTCCGCAGTCACCGTGGCGATGGACGGGGTGCGCCCCATCCTCGCTGAGGTGCAATCACTCACGGTCGACCCGGTCAACAAGAGCCCGCGGCGCGTGGTCACCGGCCTCGATTTCAACCGCGTGCCCATGGTGCTGGCGGTGCTGCAGGCCCGCTGCGGGCAGCGCACCAACGACAAGGACGCCTATGTAGCC
Organism: Corynebacterium sp. p3-SID1056; assembly: GCF_025152525.1. GTDB lineage: Bacteria > Actinomycetota > Actinomycetes > Mycobacteriales > Mycobacteriaceae > Corynebacterium. The sequence continues at coordinate 7,755 of NZ_JALXXL010000012.1, read as the reverse complement.
ACCGTCGGCGGTGTGCGAATCACCGAGACTGCGACGGACCTCGCGGTCGCGCTGGCCACCTGGTCGAGCCTGCACGAAACACCGCTGCCCGCGAAAACCGTGGTCATCGGCGAGGTCGGGCTCGCCGGCGAGCTGCGCCGCGTGCCCAACCTGCACCGCCGGCTGCAGGAGGCCGCGCGCTTAGGCTACGAGCGCGCCATCGTGCCGGCCGGCGCAGACGCTGATGTGGACGGGATGGCCGTCACCGAGGCGGCAACGCTCGCCCAGGCGATTGCCGCCGTGTCCCGCTAAGTGATGTTGAAGGGCACCGGGTCGGAGGCGTTATCCCCGATCACGGCGTGCAGGAAGTAGGAGCCCGCCGGCACCGGGGCGCGGTTCTCGCAGGCATCGGGCGCGGAGTTGGTGGCAGACCAGCGCGCCTCAAAGCCGCGGGTGGCGCCCGGCTCGAAGGTCTCGGTGCCGGTGAGCATCGGCTCGTTGCAGTCCGTGTCAGACCAGATGCGGTCGTTGGTGCCCATGGCGTAGACCTCGAATCGCAGCGGCGATGCCTCCAGGTCGATCACGCAATCCACCTCGGTGGGGTTTTCCACCTCCATGTAGAGCACCGGTTCGGTGCCTGCGGGGTACGACGGCTGGTTCGTCATGGCCGTGATGCGCAAGTCCTTCAGCGAGCACTCGCGGGGATTCTCCGGTGCCGCGACAGTGGAGGTCTCCTCCTGTTGAGTCTCCTCGCTTGGCGGGGCGGACGAGGACGGCGAGGCGGGCCCGTCGCTCGGCTCGGGCACGGTCGGCTCTGTTACCGGCGCGTCCTCGGTGGCGGTCGCCACGGTCTCCGAGTTCTCGGGTGTGCCCTCGTCTTTACCGGAGCCACCCACGGCCTTGGCAAAGGCGACCATGCCCCAGATGATGAGCGCCACCACGACAAGCAGCAACACCAGGGCGAGAACGCGGCGTCGCATGTAGATCTCCGGGGCGTGCTTCCGCCGCCGCGGGGGCTGTGTGCGGCGGCGCGGTTCGGTGGGGCGCTGGTGTGTCATGCCTTTACTTTAGCCACCGAAGTTCTCGTAGACGGTCTCGACGCGGCCGTCTTCGAGCCGGTAACGCGCACCAACCATCCCGACGGTGCCCGCTTCGATGCCCTTGCGCAGCGCGGGGATGCGGTCGATGAGGTGCTCGGCGGTCACCTTCGCGTGCGTGCGCTCGATCTCCGCGCTATCGACCGGACCGTTCGCCTGGGCGCTGATCACCGACGGCGCGATCTTCTCCACGAACACGCGCGTGAGGTTGGTCGGCAGCGCCGCGCTGTTCACGCCCTGGATCGCCGCGCCGATCGCGCCGCAGCGCTCGTGGGAAAGGAAGAGCACAAGGGAAACGCCCAGGTCTTCGACCGCGAACTCCACCGAACCACTCACGGAGGAGTCGATGCAGCCGCCGGCGTTGCGGATGACGAAGATGTCGCCGAGCCCGGCGTCGAGAAGCAGCTCGACCGGCACGCGCGAGTCGGAGCAGGCGATGACGGCGGCGAAGGGGTTCTGACCAGCGGTGAGCGCGCGGCGGCGCGCGGAGTCGCGGTGCGGGGCGAGCGTTTGCTCGGTGGCGAAGCGCTCGTTGCCCTCTTTGAGCGCAGCCCACACTTCGGTGGGGGTGGACGGGTCAAGTGTTGCGTGTTCAGTCATGTGTTTATTCTGTCACTCATCGTGGATGTTTCGAAGCAATATGAGCAAGTGGTCTCGTGGTACGAGCGCAACGCGCGCGACCTGCCGTGGCGCAAGGCAGGCACGACCCCCTGGGGTGTGCTGCTCTCCGAGGTGATGAGCCACCAGACCCAGGTCGAGCGCGTCGCCCCGATCTGGCGGGAGTGGATTGCGCGCTGGCCCACCCCGCGCGCCTTTGCCCAGGCCGGGGCCGACGAGGTGCTGCGCGCCTGGGGCAGTCTCGGCTACCCGCGGCGCGCCTTGCGGTTGTTGGAGTGCGCGCGGGTGATCGTCGAGAAGCATGGCGGCGAGGTGCCGGCCGACGTGGACGCGCTGCTCGCGCTGCCCGGCATCGGCGATTACACGGCGCGCGCGGTGGCGAATTTCGCCTTCGGCCAGGATGTGCCGGTGGTGGACACGAACGTGCGGCGAGTGCACGCCCGCGCGGTCCGCGGCGTCGCCCAGGTGCGGCCGAGCAAGCGCGAACTCACCGAAATCCCGCACGGGCCGGTGCTTTCGGTCGCGCTGATGGAGCTCGGGGCGCTCGTGTGCACCTCGCGCGCGCCGAAGTGCGGCGAGTGCCCCGTGGTGGACTGCGCGTGGCTCGCCGCCGGTCAGCCACCAGCCGATTTCGCCCCGCGCACGCAGAAATTCGCGGGCACCGACCGGCAAGTCCGCGGCAAGATCATGCGGGTGCTGCGCGAGGCCACCGCTCCCGTCGAGCAATCGCTTATCGACGCCACCTGGCCCCACCCCGCCCAAACCCACCGCGCCCTGTTTTCCCTGCTCGAAGACGGCCTCGCCGTGCAAGACGCCGACGGCAGGTTCCGGCTGCCCAGCTAGGGCTATACTCACCTCATGTTCACGACTGCGCTGGCGATCACGCTGCTGGCCGGGCTCTCCACCGGCCTCGGCGGCGTCATCGTGGCGCTCAAGGGCGAAATCGGGGACCACTTCCTCGCCGGCTCGCTCGGCTTCTCGGCCGGGGTGATGATCTACATCTCGCTCGTCGAGCTGCTGCCGCAGGGGATGGATGCGTTGGGCAACGACTGGTTCGCCATCGCCGCCTTCTTCGCAGGCGTCGTACTCATCGCCGTGATCGACAGGCTGGTCCCCGACGACATCAACCCACACGAGCCGGGCACCTCGGCGGCGTTTCTGCGGCGAGCGGGACTGATGACCGGCGTCGCGATCGCGCTGCACAACTTTCCCGAGGGCTTCGCCACCTTCATGGCTGCCTACACCGACCCCGTGCTCGCCGCGCCGATCGCGCTGGCGATTGCGCTGCACAACATCCCGGAAGGCGTGGCCGTGGCCGTGCCACTGTCGCGCGCGACCGGCAACCGCTGGCGCGCCGCCGGCTGGGCCACGCTCTCCGGGCTCGCCGAGCCGGCCGGCGCGCTCGTCGGCTTCGCCCTGATCGCGCCCTTCCTCGGACCGCAGACCATGGGCCTTTCGTATGCGGCGGTCGCCGGCATCATGGTGTTTATCAGCGTGGACAAGCTCATGCCCAGCGCGATCCAGACCGGTCACCACCACGTCTCCGTCTACTGGATGATGGGCGGAATGGGATTAATGGCCGCCAGCCTCACAATGTTGGCCTAGGTTGGCCTAGGTTGGCCTAGCATCACAAGGTATGAAACCAACCTTCCTGTGCGCGACCACCCTCGCCGTCGTGCTCGCGCTCACGCCACCGGCGTCGGCAAGCGAGGCACCCGGCGCCCTCCTCAGCAAAACCGCAGTGCCCGCGAGCGATGGCGAGCGCATCCGCTACACCAGCACCAACGAGGCCGGCGAGACCGTCGAGGTCAGCGGCGCCCTCTACGACACGCCGCACGCGCGCGGGCTCATCGCGCTCGCGCCCGGCACCCGCGGCATGGCCGACCACTGCGCCCCGTCGGCAGGCGCGGCGATGCTCTCCTCGATCGAGGGCGACTCCATCGGCATCAACTACGAAGCACCCCTGGTCGGCCAGCTCACGCGCGCCGGCTACCGCGTCGTCGTCACCGACTACATCGGGCTGGGCACCCCCGGAACCCACACCTACCTCAACCGCATCGAGCAGGGCCACGCGCTTATCGACGCCGCCCGCGCCACCGCCAAAGACAACGAAGCCATCGCGTTTTGGGGCTACTCCCAAGGCGGGGGCGCGGCCGCAGCCGCCGCCGAACTCGTCGCCGACTACGCGCCCGAGCTCGACGTGCGCGCCACCTTCGCCGGTGCCCCACCCGCCGACCCGCTCGCCGTGATGCAGCAGGGCACCGCAGGCATGCTCGACACCGTCGTCGGCTACGCAACAGTCAGCTACGCCTCCACCTACCCCGAGTTCCGCGACGCGCTCGACGAGTACCTCACCGAGGAAGGCCACCGCTGGCTCGCCGCCCTCGAGCACCACTGCATCACCGACGCCCCCATCCCCCACGGCGACATCCTCACCGGAGGTCGCACGCTTGCCGAGCTTGCTGTGGAAGACGAACGCTTCACCCGCACCCTCAACCACAACAAACTCGGCCAGGTAGGCGTCTCTATGCCAATCATGGTCATGACCAACCCCGACGACGACCTCGTGCCCGCGCCCCAAGCCATCCAGCTGGCCAAGGACTACGAGGCGCACGGCTCCGATGTGACCCGCGAGATCGTCGAGCTGCACGGCACGGTGAGCAACCCGCTGTCCTCGCTGATCGCGCCCGACTTCAAGGAAGCAGACGCACTCGCTCGGGCGAGCTCGTATCCGATCAGCAACATCCCGGCCGCCGGGCATGCGGCACCCCTGCTGTTCAACTACGGCGACGCGCTCGAGTGGCTGGCCACGTACATGCCCGGAAAGCAGGTAAACCCCGGGCAAGTCGCGGTCACGACCGTGGTGGCGATCCTCGCTGTGATCGCCGCGCTCGTGCCGGTGCTTGCGCCGGGGTTCTGGCCCGCAGTCGGGCGGATGTTTACCTAAGCGGCCATTTACACCGGTTCGGGGCCGTTGCCCTTGTCATTCGGCTCCGGGTTCTCGGGCGCCTCGTCCGGGAACTGCGAGGCCTCGGACTCCGGCTGCTCCTTGGCCGGGTCGATCTCGCGGACCTCTTCGGCCTCGTCCTCTGCCCCGTCACCGGTGTCAAAGGTGTCGGCCGGCAGCGGGCGCGGGCGCGGCGTGAAGGTGAACTTCGCGTTCTTCTCGTCGCCCTCGACATCGCCATCGACGTCGACGGTGATGATCTCGCCGGCGCCGATCTCACCGAAGAGGATCTTCTCCGACAGCACGTCCTCGACCTCGCGCTGGATGGTGCGGCGCAGCGGTCGCGCGCCGAGCACGGGGTCGAACCCGCGCTTGGCCAGGAGGTTCTTCGCGGCGTCGCTAAGCTCGATGCCCATGTCTTGGGCCGCGAGGTTGAGGTCGACGCGGCCGATGAGCAGGTCGACCATCTGCACGATCTCTTCCTGCGTGAGCTGGCGGAAGACCACAATCTCGTCGATGCGGTTGAGGAACTCAGGCCGGAAGTGCTTCTTCAGCTCGTCGTGAACCTTGCCCTTCATGCGGTCGTACTGCGCCTCGGCGTCCGTTTCGGTGTTGCCCGTAAAGCCCAGGCCGACCGGCTTCGAGATGTCGCCGGTACCCAGGTTGGACGTGAAGATGAGCACCGTGTTCTTGAAGTCCACGACGCGGCCCTGGCCGTCGGTGACGTGGCCCTCTTCGAGCACCTGGAGCAGCGTGTTGTAGATCTCCTTGTGCGCCTTCTCGATCTCGTCGAAAAGCACGACCGAGAACGGCTTGCGACGCACCTTCTCCGTGAGTTGGCCGCCCTCCTCGTAGCCGACGTAGCCCGGAGGCGCGCCGAAGAGGCGGGAGGCGGTGAAGCGGTCGTGGAACTCGCCCATGTCGACCTGGATCAGCGAATCGTCGTCGCCGAAGAGGAACTCCGCGAGCGCCTTCGACAGCTCGGTCTTACCCACACCGGACGGGCCGGCGAAGATGAAGGAGCCGGAGGGGCGCTTCGGGTCTTTCAGGCCGGCGCGGGTGCGGCGGATCGAGCGGGAGACGGCCTTGACGGCTTCGTCCTGGCCGATGATGCGCTTGTGCAGCTCGGACTCCATGTTCAGCAGGCGCGAAGACTCGGACTCGGTGAGCTTGAACACGGGGATGCCGGTCCAGTGTGCCAGCACGTCCGCGATCTGGTCCTCGCCCACCTCGGCGATGTCCTCGAGGTCGTCGGAGCGCCACTTCTTTTCCTTCTCCGCGCGCTCCTCGCCCAGCTTGCGCTCGGTGTCGCGCAGGCCGGCGGCCTTCTCGAAGTCCTGGGCGTCAATCGCCGCTTCCTTCTCCTTGCGGACCTCCGCGATGCGATCATCCACCTCGCGCAGTTCCTCCGGGGCGGTCATGCGCTTGATGCGCATGCGCGCGCCGGCCTCGTCGAGCAGGTCGACGGCCTTATCCGGCAGGAAGCGGTCGTTGATGTAGCGGTCCGAGAGGTTCGCGGCGGCCTTGAGCGCGTCGTCGGTGTAGGAGACGCGGTGGTGCGCCTCGTAGCGGTCGCGCAGGCCCTTGAGGATCTGGATGGTGTCCTCGATGCTCGGCTCGTCGACCTGCACCGGCTGGAAGCGGCGCTCGAGCGCAGCATCCTTCTCGATGTGCTTGCGGTACTCGTCCAGCGTGGTCGCGCCGATGGTCTGCAGCTCGCCGCGGGCAAGTTTCGGCTTAAGCAGCGACGCCGCATCGATCGCACCCTCAGCAGCACCCGCGCCGACGAGCGTGTGGATCTCGTCGATGAACAAGATGATGTCGCCGCGCTGGTTGATCTCTTTCAGCACCTTCTTCAGGCGCTCCTCAAAGTCACCGCGGTAGCGGGAGCCCGCAACCAGGGAGCCCAGGTCGAGCGAGTAGACCTGCTTGTCCTTCAGGGTCTCGGGCACCTTGCCGTTGGCGATGTCGAGCGCGAGGCCCTCCACCACGGCGGTCTTACCCACACCGGGCTCGCCGATGAGCACCGGGTTGTTCTTCGTGCGGCGCGAGAGCACCTGCATGATGCGCTCGATCTCCTTGTCGCGCCCCACGACTGGGTCCAGCTTGCCTTCCTTTGCGGCGGCGGTGAGGTTGCGGCCGAACTGGTCGAGCACGAGCGAGTTAGAGCGCTCGCCCTGCTGGCCACCGCCGCGCGGTCCGGGCCCGGGGGCGACGGCACCGGGTCCTGCCTGCGGGGTCTCCGGGTTCTGGCTATCGCCGCCCTCGTAGCCGGAGAGCAGCTGGATGACGGTTTGGCGCACCGTCGGCAAATCGGCCCCAAGTTTGGTCAGCACCTGCGCGGCGACACCCTCGCCCTCGCGGATAAGCCCGAGGAGGAGGAACTCGGTGCCGATGTACTTGTGCCCCATCTGCAGGCCTTCGCGCAGCGAAAGCTCAAGCACCTTCTTGGCGCGCGGGGTAAACGGGATGTGCCCGGAGACGGGTTGCGAGCCGTGGCCAATAATGTCGATAACCTCGCGGCGCACGTCGTCCAGGTTGATGCCCATGGACTCGAGCGCCTTGGCGGCGACACCCTCGCCTTCTTTAATCAGGCCGAGCAGGATGTGCTCAGTACCCATGTAATTGTGGTTGAGCTCGCGCGCCTCTTCCTGCGCAAGCACGATAACGCGCCGTGCTCGGTCCGTGAACCTCTCAAACATGGTTGCCCCTTCTAATCGTGAGTTTTCATCTACTCTAACGCGCGTACGCCGCCGGTAGTCCCGTGTTCGCCACAGGCGAACAAGGGGCCTTTTGCTTCTCGACGCTAAAACGCCTAACCCTTATTAGACGCAGCTTTTGGGTCGTTGGTTCCGTTTCGGGCTGATATTGGGTTCATTCTCACAATTGCTTGTTTGTGCAGGTAAGCGTGGTTTATCCTCGGGTGCATGACAGATTTGGATGCACTCGCCATGTTCGACCGTTGCGGTTTCGACTTCGTCGCCGCAGCGGCCGGACACACGCCTGCCCAGCTGCAGGCACACGGCATCCAAAAAGACCGCGCCACACAACTACACGCCACCGCTTCCGTATTGTGCGGTGCGACCTCGCACACGAAATACCAGGCCCGCGCCC
>NZ_JALXXL010000011.1 GCF_025152525.1 Corynebacterium sp. p3-SID1056 | reverse complement strand
GCGCAGCAAAGGCGCAACGAAGAACTTGCGTTTATCAAAACTGCCTTAATCAAGCGGGGCAAGGCAGTCATTACCGGTCCGGCAGCTGCCAGAGTCTTGGGGCTTAGCACCCTGCATTGGGTCACCCGTGTTGATCTGCTGTATACAAGCAAGTGCCATGCAAAAGCGAAGATAATTCACCCATCTCAGGTAGTTATTCACAACGCGAAGCTCGGAGAAGACGACTTCATCACAGAAAACGGCATACGGCGTGTGTCGGTGATACGGGCGCTGTTCGACTCGTACCGCTTCTACGGGCGTTTGGAAACACTTGTACAGATCGAGTCTGCACGCTGGACGTGGCCAGAGCTGACGGTGGCAGCGCTGCTGGATCGGTGTGAAACACTTCCGCGCGCGAAGGGGATTCGGGGGTTTCGCGAATTGATCCAACATTCCGCGGACACATCGCAGAGTCCGTTGGAAACAATTGTGCGGGACACACTCATCCAGGCGATTGACCATGGCGCACTTACCGGAGTTGCAAGGTTGGAGTTCCAGGTCGGTTTCCGCATCGAGGATCCGCAGGGATTGACCACGACTGCCTGGGCTGACGCATTGATCAACGGTCACATTGTGCTGGAAGCCGATGGCGCGGTCTTTTACCGAGTGGGATGGGCTGCCGCGCAGGAAGCGCAGTTCATCCCCCACTTGCAGCGACTTATCCAGGCGCATCCTGGGGTAAAACAGTTGCCGGGCAGAATCGAGACCACGTAGAACCCTAAAACCGCGTAAAAACCGGCGCCCCACAGGGCACCGGCATTGGAGGGAATGACGGGAATCGAACCCGCGTCTTCAGCTTGGAAGGCTGAGGTATTAGCCACTATACGACATTCCCAGTCGCGAAAAACGCTACCGGAAAAGTGTAGCTCAGCCGCCAATGCAATCCAAACCCTTGGGCGGGCGGAACTTTCTTGGGCCTGAATACGTTGGTCTGAGTAAGAAACGAGTAGTTAATCAAGGACGTGGGTTGCATGTTTTCACTGGTTCTCATTCTCGCCGCGGTCGGCGTGGGCGCGTATTTGCTCAGCAGCAGCGGCGGTACGCGTAAGCAGCTCAACCAGCAACAGCTGGATGACGCGGTAGCGGACGCGAAGCGGTGGACTGACCGGTTGGGCTCGCAGGTGCTGAGCCTGTCCGGCAGTGATGCCGCGTCGACGCAAGCGTTAGCGGATGCCTCCGAGCGCTTCAACGCGGCGAACTCGGCGCTGTCTACCGCGCAGTCGGTGAAGCAAGCTCAGCTGGCGCGCGAGTCCGCGCTGGAGGGGCTGTACTACGTCAACGCTGCCCGCGAGTTGATGGGCATGCCGGCAGGCCCTGCCCTCCCGGAGCTGGAGGGCCAACGACGCGCAGGCCGGGTGACCGAAGAGCGCACGGTGCGCCAGGAGGATGGCACGACGGTGACGGCGTCGCCGCACGCGTCTGCGGCTACGCCGCATTACTACCCGGGTGGTGCGGTCGCGGGCCGGCCGGTGCCTGCCGGCTGGTATTCGACCGCGTGGTGGGGCCCGGCCATGATGACGGGCATGTGGGCGGCAAGCTCGATGATGTTTTATTCAGCCATGTTTGCGGGCATGGCGGGCACCCCATCTGCCGGCGAGTTTGGGGCTGGGGACTTTGCAGCCGGCGACGCGGGAGACATGGGCGGGGACTTCGGCGCTGGTGATGTAGGCGATGCGGCTGGCGGTGACGTCGGCGGCGGGTTGTTTGACGGCGGCGGCTTTGACTTTGGAGACTTTGGCGGCTTTGACCTGTGAGTGGGCGTCGATAGGCACCAGCACATGCGCGCGCGATAGACTGCTTGGCGTTCGATTGCCCTATATATAAGGAGCCGCAGTGCGCATTGCAGTGTTGCTGAAAGAAGTCCCGGACACCTACAGCGACCGCGACATGAACCTGGAAACTGGTCTGACGGACCGCACAGGTGAGGTCGCCGCTGATGAGGTCAGCGAGCGCGCGGTGGAGGCAGCACTGTGTATCGCGGAGAAGCTGGGCAAGGACGACGTGCACGTTGAGGTGCTCTCGGTCGGGCCCAAGCAAGCGGCGGAGTCGGTGCGCCGCGGTATCGCGATGGGTGCCAACGATGCGACGATGGTGACGGATGACCGCCTGATCGGCGCCGATGCGACGATGACCGCGACGGTGCTGGCGGAGCTGATCCGCCGCGGCAACTACGACCTGGTGATTTCGGGCACGATGTCCTCGGATGGCGGCACTGGCGTGATCGCGCCGATGCTGGGCGAGCTGCTGAACTGGCCCGCGCTGACAAATCTCACGGAGCTTGAGGTCGTGGGCAAGCAGGTCACGGCGATCCAGTTGGGCGACCACGTCACTTCCAAGCTTCGCGCAGAGCTGCCCGCGGTCGTGGCGGTGTCGGACGAGTTCGCGGACGCGCGCTTCCCCAACTTCAAGGGGCTGATGGCGGCGAAGAAGAAGGAGCTGACCACGCTGACCTTGGACGATCTGGGCATTGACGCGGAGAATTTCACGCCCGCGCGCGCGATCATGGTGAGCATTGACCGCCGCCCGCCGCGTGAGCAGGGCGAGATCATTGACGAGTCCTCCACCTCCGCTGCACAGCTCGTCGACTTCCTCGAGTCCAAGAACCTTATCTAGTTAGGAGCCCCAATGACCAGCACAGATCCGGTTCTCGTTCTACTCGCCGATACTCTTGATGGCTCGCCCGACCCGGCGGCGGGGGAGCTCATCGGCGCCGCCAGCACGCTCGGCACCCCCGTTGTGCTCGCCTCGAGCGCCGCACACGCCGAAGCGCTGGGTGCACTCGGCGCATCCAAGGTCGCTGTCTCGGAGCTTGCGCTTATCGACGCCGCGTTGGCCGCCGCCGAGACCTTCAACCCCGCAGCCATCCTCACCTCCCACGATGTGCGCGGCCGCGACCTGGCTGCGCGCGTAGCCGTGCGCTTGGGCCGTGCCGTACTCACGGATGCCGTCGGGGTCCGCCGCGACGAGCAGGGCATTGTCACCGACCACTCCAATTACGGCGGTGCCTTTACTGCCGTGGCTGCGGCGACGCACTCCGCGCCGGTGATCACGCTGCGTTTGGGCAGCGTCGAGGCGCGCGCGGAGGCAGCAGCCGGTGAGGTCGTGGAAGTCTCCGGGGAAGCGCGAGAGCGCCGCCTCGCGGAAGTACTCGAAAGCGAGAAGGACGAGCGCACCTCGACCCGCCCGGAGCTGACCACGGCCGACAAGGTAGTCGCCGGTGGCGTCGCACTTGGCGATGCCGACATGTTCGAAGAACTCGTCGGCGGTCTTGCCGACGCGCTCGGTGCCGCCGTCGGCGCCACCCGCTCCGCGGTGGACGAGGACCAGGTGCCCTACGAGGCGCAGATCGGCCAGACGGGTGTGTTGGTCTCGCCGAAGCTGTATATCGGCATCGGTATCTCCGGCGCGGGCCAGCACCTGGTTGGCATGCAGACCGCCGATACGATCGTGGCGATCAACAATGACGAGGACGCCCCCATCTTCGAAATCGCCGACTTCGGCATCATCGGCGACCTCTTCGATGTGGTGCCCGACATTATCGACGAGCTCGAGTCCAGGAAGTAGGCGCTTTATGCAGGTACCCGTACGTCAGGGCCTGCCGCGCGTGCCCGGCGGGGCACCGTGGCCCCCGGTCACGACTGCCGAGGTCGCACAGGCCGCCTCGGCAGCCGCCGACGCTGAGCAGGCAACGACCGACGCACCCTCGACCGAGCCGAGCGCCGCACTGGTAACTGTGCCACTGCGCCGCGGCCTGCCGCGTACCCCCGGCGGTGCCCCCTGGCCGGAAGCCGACACCGCGCAGGTGCCCGCGCCGAAGCACGCGCCCGAGGAGTCCGCGGCCGCGGACTCAGCACAGGAGCCTGCCGCCGAGCTGGTGACCGTGCCGCTGCGCCGCGGGCTACCGCGTACCCCCGGCGGTGCCCCCTGGCCCGAAGCCGACACCGCGCAGGTACCCGCGCCGAAACACACAGCAGCCGAACACGCAGCGCCGGAACACACAGCAGCCGAACACGCAGCGCCGGAACAGTCTGCGGCCGCGGACTCGGCACCGGCTCCCGCACCGCAGAAACCCACGCCGCAGAAACCAGCACCGTCGCAGCAACGTGGCGGCGAGCAGGCGTCGAGAAGCAAGGCCCCCTGGCTGTGGGGCGCTGCGCTTTTCGTGCTGGCGGCTATCGGTGTGCTGGGCGCGCGCTGGTTCGTCGGCACCGATACGGGCGCGGCCTTCATCGCCCGCTACGACGGGCGCCAGCCGCTGCCAGAGAATGCACCGGTCGGCTTGCCCGCATGGCTGGGGTGGACGCACTTCTTCAACATGTTCTTGATGGCAATGCTGGTCAAGACGGGGATGACGCAGCGTCGAGAAGCGAAGCCAGCGGCGTACTGGGCACCACGCTCACGGCCGCGGGAGAAGATCTCCGTCAATCTGTGGCTCCACCTGGTGCTCGACATTGCCTGGGTGGTGCTCGGCGCGATTTTCTACGTGCTGCTCTTTGCTACCGGCCAGTGGATGCGCATCGTTCCCACGAGCTGGGAGGTGTTCCCGCAGGCAGTGTCGACGGGCATCCAGTACCTGAGCCTTGACTGGCCGAGCGAGAACCCGTGGGTGTACTACAACGCCCTACAGGAGCTGTCCTACTTCCTCGTGGTGTTTGTCGCTTCCCCGCTTGCGATTTTGTCGGGTGCGCGAATGAGCCCGATGTGGCCGAAGCAGTGGGACTTTTTCCCGATGCGCACCGCGCGTGCACTGCACTTCCCCACCATGGTGTTCTTCGTGGCCTTCTTGGTCGTCCACATCGCGCTCGTGGCAACCACTGGGCTGCGCGGCAACCTCAACGCCATGTTCGCAGCGACCGAGGACCCGACCGGCTGGACCGGCACCGTCCTCTTCCTCGTCGCGGCGGCGATCATCGCCGGCGGGTGGGCGCTCGCCCGCCCCGTCCTTGTCGCCCCACTCGCCGCAAAGACAGGTAACGTCACTGGCCGCTAAACGCTCTTCACCATTAAAGGACCCCATGACCTCTGCAATCCCGCGCCTCAAGCTTCACGACGCCACGTCGATCCCCCAACTCGGCTACGGCCTGCACCGCGTGGACCCGGCGCGCGCCGAAGAGCTCACCCTGGCCGCATTAGAGGCGGGCTACCGGCACCTCGACACCGCATTCATCTACGGCAACGAGGAAGGTGTGGGCCGCGCAATCGCCGCATCTGGCATCCCGCGCGAGGAACTCTACGTGACCACGAAGCTGTGGAACGACCGGCACCGGGATGCCGATGCCGCGCTCGCCGAGTCGCTGACGCGCCTCGGGCTGGACCACGTGGACATGTACCTCATCCACTGGCCGGTGCCTTCACAGGGGGCGTACGTGGACGCATGGAAAACCATGATCCAGCTGCGCGAGCAGGGACTGACCACCTCGATCGGGGTGTCGAACTTCCTGCCTGGCCACATCGATGAGCTGGAGATGGCCACCGACGTCACTCCCGCGCTCAACCAGGTCGAGCTGCACCCGCTGTTCCAGCGGTGGAAGGAACTCGACGCGATGCGGGTACACGGCGTTGCCATCGAAGGGTGGGCACCGCTCGGCGGGGGCGAGCTGGACCTTGCAGACTACCCGGAGATCACCGACGCCGCCGAGGCACACGGCAAGACACCCGCGCAAGTGGTACTACGCTGGCACATCCAAAACAAGGTGATCGTCTTTCCAAAGACGAACTCCCCGGCGCGGATGGCGGAGAACTTGGACATCTTCGACTTCGAACTTGCACCGGACGAAATGGCGGCCATGATCGCGCTCGACGAAGAGGAGTTCGGCCGCATCGGCCCCCACCCGGCGGACTACGCGGAGTTCTAGATTCCCAAGCGCGCAAGCTCCTCGCACAGCGCGTCGATCTGCCCGGGTGTGTGCGTGGCCATCAGCGTGACGCGCAGGATTGCCTCGCCCCGCGGCACCGTGGGCCAGCGGATCGCCGGCACAATGAAGCCGCGCGCGGAAAGCTGCGCTGCCGCCTCCATTGCCGCGGACTCTTCGCCGACGTGAACGGGCACAATCGGGCCGGCGCCAGCGGTCGGACCTACCGCAGTGCCGCGGTTCGCGTGCCACCTGGCGATGTTGGCGTGCAGGCGTCGCACCGGGCCGGGATCGCGCTCGAGGACCTCCACCGCCGCCGTGATCGCCGCGCAGGTCGCCGGCGCGGGCGAGGTGGAAAAGACAAACGAGCGCGCCTGCTGGCGCAGCAGCTCGGCCACCGGCGCACTGGTGGCAACCGCAGCGCCCTCCGCCCCGAGCGCCTTGCTCGCGGTGATCAGCTGGATATCGGGACGCATGCCGTACAGCTCCGGCAGGCCGCGGCCGGTGGGGCCGATGGTGCCGATGGCGTGGGCGTCGTCAAGCACGCTCCACGCGCCGTGGCACTGACAGATTTCCATCAGCTCGGGCAGCGGCGCGCACACGCCATCCATGGAGAACAGGCCGTCGGTGATCACGAGCGCGTATTCGGTGGTGCGGTTGGCGAGCGCGCGGTCGACCGCGGCCATGTCGCGGTGGTCGGTCACGCGCACCTCGGCACCGCTGGCCTTTGCCAGGCGGCAGCCGTCGATGATGCTGGCATGGTTCTTTGCATCCGACACGATGGTCAGCCCTGGCCCGCGGCAGGCGGCGGCCAGTGCCTGAAGGGTCGATACGTTGGCTTGGTACCCGGTGGCAAACACGACCGCGTCTGGGTAGCCGGTAAAACGGGCGACGGCGGCTTCGGCGCGAATGTGCAGCTCGCTGGTGCCGGTGGTCAGACGCGATCCGCCCGAGCCCGCGCCGTACGCCTTAGTGGCGGCAACCGCGGCGTCGACCACGCGCGGATCCTCGGCCAGGCCCAGGTAGTTTGATGAGCTGAACAAGACCGCCTGGTGCGCATCCACCGCGTCGTTGGCGCGCAGCCGGGTGGTGGGCGTTTGCCCGCTGGCGAACACGGCGGGGCTGCGCCACAGGCCGCGCTCGCGCCACGAGTCCAGGTTTGCCTCGGCCACGTGGGCGAGCGGTGAAGTCTCGCGCATGTGCTACCCACCCGTCCGAATGAGCACCGGCTGGCGCTCCAGGTAATCGATCAGCGCCGCCACGTCGGCCCCCTCGCGGATGAGGAAAGCGCGCGCCCCCGCTGGTGAGCCTTTCGGCTTGATGCACGGGATGCGCGTGTACGTGCCATCGTGGGCGACATACCCGGTCGTGTAGTCGGGGTCGTCGGAAATGCACAGCTCGGCGACCACATCCGGGTGCGCGGCAACTTTGCTGGCCAGCACGAGCGCCTCGCGCGCGGTGTCCTTTGCCGTGGCGTGCGTGTACTCGAGCGCGTCAACGTGGCTGACCCGCACGCCGCGCTCACGGTCCGGTTCCAGGCGGGCGCCGGTGCCGGCGCACACCAGCATCGCACCGCGCATGTCGCGCGCGGCAAATGTCTCGCGGATCAGTGCCTCAGCGTGCGGGGTCAGCGGCGCAAGCAGCGCGGTAATGGTGGCGCGGGCGGCGTCCGGATCCGCGCACTCGGCGACCTCGATGCGAAGCGCATGAGTGTGCGCAATGTCGGGTTCCTCGAGTGCTTCGACGGTCAGGTGCGTCTGCGCTGCTTCACCCTTGGGGTGGTCCAGCGCGCGCTGCGCAAGCTGTGCGCACGTTGCAGCGACGTGTGCTGCGCCCACGATTCGCTCAGCGCCGGAGATGTGTCGGCCCTGGGAGTTGGCGCGCATGCGCACTGAGAAGTAGGTCATGTGACTTAACCTACACCGCCAGTTGTACGGTGTTCAATAGGTTCAAAAGTTCAGTACCGCCACCAACAGCAACGAAAGGCCCCCATGACGCCCGAGACACTCGCGGCCATCGACACCGCGCACATATGGCACCCCTACGCCGCCCCCGGCTTAGGCAACCTCCCCGTCGTCGCCACCAGCGGCGTACACCTCGAGCTCGCAGATGGTCGCCTGCTTATCGACGCCATGTCGTCCTGGTGGGCCGCCGCCCACGGACATGGGCACCCCCGGCTGGTGCGCGCCGCCCACGAACAGATCGATGCAATGTCGCATGTGATGTTCGGCGGACTCACCCACGCACCCGCCGCGCAGCTGACCCGCAACCTGCTTGAGCTGACAAGCGGCGAAGCGGGGCCGAACTACAGCCGCGTGTTCCTCGCGGACTCCGGTTCGGTCTCCGTTGAGGTGGCTATCAAGATGGCGCTGCAGTACGCCCGCGGCACCGGGCACCCGGAGCGCAACCGGCTGCTCACGTGGCGCTCCGGCTACCACGGCGACACCTTCGCCGCGATGAGCGTGTGCGACCCAGACGGCGGCATGCACGCCATGTGGCGCGGCGTGCTCGCCGAGCAACACTTCGCCCCTGCCCCACCAGTGCGCGGCGCGAGCGAGGCCGAGCGTGCCGCCTACCTCGCCGAATTCGAGAAGCTCATCACCGACGACGTCGCCGCCGTGGTCATCGAACCGGTGGTCCAGGGTGCCGGCGGCATGCGCTTCCACGACGCGGAGCTGGTCCAAGGTGTCCGCGAGCTATGCACCAAGCACGGGATTCTACTGTTGGCAGACGAAATCGCCACCGGGTTCGGCCGCACCGGGCAGTTGTTTACCACCCTGGACAACGGGGTAGTCCCCGACATCTTGTGCGTGGGCAAGGCGCTCACCGGCGGGTTCATGACACTGGCCGCCGTCCTCACCACCGATAAGGTCGCTTCCGGGATGGAGCCGGCCGCCATCATGCACGGGCCTACCTTCATGGGCAACCCCCTGGCATGCGCCGTCGCCGCCGAGGCCACCGCGATGATTCGCGAGGGCGACTGGCGCGAGCAGACCCGCAACATCGAGTGCTCGCTCGAAGAGGCGCTCGCACCGGCCCGGGAGGTGCCAGGCGTTGCCGACGTCCGCGTCTTGGGCGCGATCGGCGTGGTGGAAATGGCCTTCGACGTGGACATGGCCGCCACAACAAAGGCCGCGGTCGACCACGGCGTGTGGATCAGACCGTTCGGGCGCAACATCTACACCATGCCCCCGTTCATCTGCACCGAAGACCAGGTCCGCCAGATTGGCCGCGCCGTCGTCGCCGCGGCGCACGCGGCTAGTGAGGAGCAGCACCAATGATCATCGTTGTCACCGGCACGAACACCGATGTGGGCAAGACCATCGCTACGGCCGCCCTTGCCGCCGCCTGGCAGGACGCGGGGTATAGCGTCCGGGTGGCGAAGCCGCTACAGACCGGCGAGCCCGAAGGCGTCGGCGACGCAAACACCGTCGCGAGACTCACCGGGGTGCGCACTCACGAGCTCGCCCGCTTCCCTGAACCGCTCGCGCCGAACTTGTCTGCCCGGCGCGCCGGCATGCAGGTCCCGCCGCTCGAGGACGTCTGCGAGTGGATCCGCGAACTCGATACAAGTCATGATGGCGTCACCCTCGTCGAGGGCGCGGGTGGGCTGCTCGTGCGGCTTGCCGACGAGTACACGCTTGCCGATATCGCCGCCGAACTTGGCGCACCTCTCGTGGTCGTCACCTCGCTGGGGCTCGGCAGCCTCAACGCCGCCGAACTCACGGTCCGGGAGGCAAGCCGCCGAGGCGTACGCGTCGCCGGGCTCATCGGCGGGTTGCTGCCCGCAGACCCGGATCTTGCCACGCGGCTCAACCTCGAGGAGCTACCCGTAGTCACCGGCGTTGAGCTGTGGGCCAACATCCCCGCCGGTGCCGGTGCCCTGCGCCAGGAGGAGTTCGCGGAGATGGCACGCACGCTCGGCATTCCCGCCCCGCCGCGCTGAGGCGGCAGAAAAAGTTTTCCGACCGCACTCGTAACTCTCAGACGCAAAAAGCCCGGGGTTGGCCCCGGGCTCAATCACGAGAGCTGTCCCTAGTTGCCCGGAACCTCCGGGGCCACGCCGGTCTCCTCGTACTTGGACAGGATGTCGATGCGGCGCTGGTGGCGCTCCTCCTCGCTCCACGGCTGGGACACAAAGGCATCGACGATGGCGAGGGCCTCTTCCTCGGTGTGCATACGGCCACCGATGCCGATGAGCTGGGCGTTATTGTGCTCGCGCGCCAGCTTCGCGGTCTCTACGGACCAGGCCAGGGCGCAACGCGCACCCTTGACCTTGTTCGCGGCGATCTGCTCACCGTTGCCGGAACCGCCCAGCACGATGCCGAGCGAGCCCGGGTTGGCCACCACGGCCTCGGCAGCGGCGATGCAAAACGCTGGGTAGTCATCTGCGGCATCGTACTCGTGCGCGCCGCAGTCGATCACCTCGTGGCCCGTTTCTTCCAAGTGGGCCTTGATCTGGTTCTTTCGCTCGAAACCGGCGTGGTCTGCTCCTAGATAAATACGCATGCGCCTAAGCCTACCCGCGGACCTGGGGATCCTCGGTGCGGGAACGCTTGAGTTCGAAGAAGTAGGGGTAGGAGGCAAGGGACACGGAGGCGTCGAAAAGCTTGCCGGCCTCCTCGCCGGTGGGGACGCGGGTAATCACGGGGCCGAAAAACGCGGTATCCCCGAGCTTGACCACGGGTGTACCGACCTCGTCGCCGACGTTGTCCATCGCCTGCTGGTGGTAGGCGCGCAGCTGCTCGTCCACCGCCTCGGAGTTGGCGACATCCGCCAGCTCCGGCGGCAACCCAACGGCGTCAAGTGCGCCACCGATAATTTCGTCGTAGGCACCGAAGCCCTTCTTACCTCCCTGCCCCTCAGCGTGAATCATGGTGCCCATCATGGTGTACAGAGCGTCGACCTTCTCCGGGAACTCCTGCTTGACCTTGGTGAACACGCGGGCTGGGCCCCAGTTCGCCTCCATCATTCTGGCATACGCCGCGGGGATATCGCGGCCGTCGTTGAGCACGCTCAGTGACATGGGTACCCACTCGACCTCAATGTCGCGAACGTGCTCGACTTCCTTGATCCAGCGAGAAGTCAGCCAGCAAAACGGGCAAGAGACATCAAACCAAAACGTAACCTGTTGCGTCATCACGTGCTCCTTCATAGTTCGGTTGCCCCCACACTAGCCATTCCTGCGCGGCGAGTATGTTGGGGCCATGAAAACTAATCTCACTCGTGCCGACGCGCAGCACCGCGCCGGCCTGATCTCCAACGTTCATTACGACATCGACCTCGACGTCACCGGCGCCGAGCAGTTCCGCTCTCGGACCACGATCACCTTTGATTCCGCCGCGGGCGAGACCTTCTTCGACCTGGTCGCCGACTCCTTTTCCGCCACGCTCGACGGTGCGCCGATCGAGGGCGCGACACTTGCGCTGAGCGAGGGCGCGCACACCGTCGTCGTCGACGCCACCATCACCTACAACCGCACCGGCGAAGGCCTGCACAAGTTCACCGACCCGGTCGACGGCAAGGACTACCTCTACACGCAGTTCGAGCCCGCCATGGCCATGAAGGTCTTCGCCTGCTTCGACCAGCCGGATATCAAGGCCACCTACGATATCCACGTCACCGCCCCCGAGCGCTACACCGTGGTGCTCAACGAGCCGGCCACCCGCGAGTCCAACACCTGGTCGGCGAAGGTCGACTACCCGCTGTCCACCTACCTCATCGCGGTCATTGCCGGCGAGTACGAGCACGTCACCGACACCTACTCCGACGCCCACGGCGAGATCCCGCTGGGGATCTACGCCCGCGCCTCGCTGATGGAGCACCTGGATGCCGAGCGCCTGTTCCGCCAGACCAAGGACGGGTTTGCGTACTACCACGAGAACTTCGGCGTGGCGTACCCCTTTGGCAAGTACGACCAGATCTTCTGCCCGGAGTACAACATGGGCGCGATGGAAAACGCCGGCGCGGTGACCTTCCGCGACGAGTACGTCTTCACCTCCGAGCCGACCCCGTACCGCCTGGAGCGCCGCAACGACACCATCCTGCACGAGATGGCGCACATGTGGTTCGGCGATCTGGTCACCATGCAGTGGTGGGACGACCTGTGGCTCAACGAGTCCTTTGCCACCTGGTCCGCCGCGATCGCGCAGACCGAGATCGGCGAGTACGCAGACGCCTGGACCACCTTCGCCGCGGTGGAGAAGGCGTGGGCCTACCAGCAGGATCAGTTGCCCACCACGCACCCGATTGCCGCGGATGCGCCGGATATTGAGACCGCGGAGCAGAACTTCGACGGCATCACCTACGCCAAGGGTGCCTCCGTGCTCAAGCAGCTGCAGGCCTACGTCGGCCGCGACGAGTTCTTCGCGGGCGTGCAGCAGCACTTCCGTAACCACGCGCACGCCAACGCCACGTTCGCGGACCTGCTCTCCGCCCTCGAGAAGTCCTCCGGGCGCGACCTGTCGAGCTGGTCCGAGCAGTGGCTGCGCACCACCGGCGTGTCCATCCTGCGCCCGGAGATCACCGCGGATAGTTTCGCGGTGATCCAGGAGTCCGAGGTCATGCGCACCCACCGCGTCACCGTGGGCCTCTACTCGCTTGTCGACGGCCACGTGCAACGCACCCACCACGTCACCCTCGATGTCGAAGGCGAACGCACCGAGGTGCCCGAGCTCGCCGGCATCGCACACGACCTGGCGCTGGTCAACGACGAGGACCTCACCTACTGCAAGATGGGGCTCACCCCCGAACACCAGCGTTTCGCGCTTGCGCACCTCGGCGAAATCACCGATCCGCTGGCCCACACCCTGGTGTGGTCCTCGCTGTGGGAGTCCGTGCGTGATGGCCACCTGCCGGCCCGCGAGTTCGTCCGCCTGGTGTCCAAGCACGGTGCCGCCGAGGACCAGCCAAGCGTGCAGGAGCGTCTGCTCGCGCAGGCCACCCTTGCAGTCAAGCAGTACGTTGACCCGTCTTGGCAGCCTGAGGGCTTCAGCCTGCTTAACGACGCCTTCCGCGGGGCACAGCCGGCGGCGATCTTCGACCGGGCGCTGACGCGGCTGACCCCGACCGAGCAGACTGTTGACTACCTGCAGCAGCTGCTTGAGACTTCCAAGAACCAGGAGGTGCGCTGGCTGGCGCTGACCAGCCTCATCGCTGCCGGCAAGGCACCGCTTTCGGCCGCCGAAGAGGAGGAAGATACGTCCTCGGAGGGCGTCATTTCTCGGCTCCGTTGCCGCGCGACGGTGGAGAAGCAGTGGGCCTGGGACACGCTGGTGCACGAGAACCTGACCAACCTCGAGGCGCGCTACATCATGGACGGTCTCACATTCAACGCGCAGGGCAACGACGTCGACCTGGACGCGTTTACCGACGAGTACTTCCGCATCGCGCCGAAACTCTGGGAGCGTCTCACCAACGAGATGGCGCAGCGCACTCTCGAAGGTATGTACCCGACCTGGGCCGTCACGGAAGAGGCGGTGCGCAAGGCCGACGCGCTGCTTGATGACGCAAACGTGCCAGCCGGGCTCAAGCGCATTCTGGCGGAAGGCCAGGACCGCGTCGCGCGTGCGGTGCGCAACCGCGCCCGCGACGCAGCAGCAGCGAACTAAAGCGCTGCAATCGCCTGCTCAAGGTCCGCGATGAGGTCGTCGGCGTCTTCGATTCCCACCGAGATCCGCACGAGCTCACGCGGTACCTCCAGCTCGGAGCCGTTGACGGCCAAGTGGGTCATCGTCGCCGGGTGCTCGAGCAGGCTTTCCACCCCGCCGAGCGACTCGGCCAGACAGAAAAGTTTCGTGGACAGACAGAACTGCTTTGCCTGTTCCTCGGTCTGAAATTCGACGGACACCATGCCGCCGAAGCGCGCCATCTGTGCCTTGGCCACCTCGTGGTTGGGGTGCGATGCAAGGCCTGGGTAGTGGACCTTCGCCACGCAGTCCTGGCCTTCGAGATACTCGGCGACCGCCTCCGCGTTGTCGCAGTGGCGGTCCATCCGCACTGCAAGCGTCTTCAGACCACGGCCGGTGAGGTAGGTGTCGAACGGGGAAGGGATAGCGCCGACCCAGCCAAAGAAGAAGCGCAGGTCTTCCTCCAGCTTGGCGTCTCGCCCACAAACAATGCCGCCGACCACGTCGGAGTGCCCACCAATGTATTTCGTGGTGGAGTGTAAAACGACGTCTGCCCCTAGGCGGAAAGGCTTTTGCAGGTACGGGGAGGCAAACGTGTTGTCCACCACCAGGGTCGCCTCGCCTTTGACCTTTGCGATGGCGGCGATGTCAGCAATGCTCAGCAGCGGGTTTGTCGGCGTTTCTACCCACACCACCTTGGTGTTGGGCTGAATCGCTGCGGCAATCGCATCCGTGTCGGTGATGTCCACGACGGTGTTTTCCACGCCCCAGAGCGTAAACACCTGCTGGATCAAGCGGTAGGTTCCGCCGTATGCGTCGTTGCCAATCACAATGTGGTCCCCCGGCTTGAGCAGGATACGCAGCAGCGAATCGATCGCGGCCATGCCCGAGGCGAAAGCCACGCCGTAATCTGCCTCTTCAAGGGCCGCCACGGTTTTCTCCAGCGCGGTCACGGTGGGATTGCCCACGCGCGTGTACTCGTAGCCGCCGCGCAGCTTCGCCAGCCCGTCCTGAGCGAAGGTGGTCGAGGCGTAGATCGGTGTATTGATCGGGCCGTACAGACTGTCCGGTTCATAGCCGGCATGGATGGAATCCGTGGAAAACCCAGAGGTCATCGCGTTGCCTTTCGTTTCTTCGTAGTCGGGGTATCGCCCTCAACAGAAGGAGCTTCCCAGCAGTGTAGACCAAGCGGTTCATTCCGTCCGGTTCCCGCGGCATTTTTATGCACACCGAGCTGTCCACCCCAGTTACGCCTTTTACACCTCACGTACAGCCAAGCTGGTTACACTCGCTGCTAATGCAACTTTCAACGATTCAACCCACACAGCTCCTGTCCGCCGCACCAGAGGGCACGTCAGAGCGCGTCACCGACGCAGTCTCCGGTGTCAGCACCTGGTGGAACAACCCGGAAACGCAGCAAAACTTTGTCACTCGCCCATTGTGGATCCTGGTGATCATCGTCGTCGCCTGCCTCGCGCAGTGGGCGATGCACCGGATCATCACCCGCGCAACAAAGAAGGCCATAGCGAAGCCAAGCAGTAACGGGCGTTTCCACCGCGCACCGATACAGGATGACTCCCCGCAGGCCCGCTCCCAGGAGCTGCGCCGCGTCGCGCGTTTTAAGACACTGGCAAACGTAGGGCGCTCGTTGGCCGCGATCGTGATTTGGGTGTGGGCCGTCATGGCCATCCTGGATCAGCTGGGCATCAACGTCGCTCCGCTGGTCGCTTCCGCCGGCATCGTCGGCGTCGCACTTGGCTTTGGTGCCCAGTCGCTGGTGAAGGACTTCCTGTCCGGCATGTTCATCCTGCTGGAAAACCAGTACGGCGTCGGCGATGTCATCGCGGTCAACGACGTCGAAGGCACCGTCGAGGACATGACCATGCGTATTACCACCCTGCGCGATATCGACGGCACCCTCTGGTACATCCGCAACGGCGACATCGAGCAGGTCGGCAACAACTCGGACCGCTACTCGGTCGCGCGCATGGAGGTGCCCGTCTCCTTGTTCGCCGACCCCTCCAAGGCAGCCGACGTCATCATCACCGCAGCCCGCGCGGCCGCCAAGGACGAGCACGTCCGCCGCGATATCATTGGCGAACCCGAATTGCTCGGCGTGTCCAACTTCAGCACCGACCACCTCACCTACCGTTTGACGGTAGACACGATGCCGGGTGCCCAGTGGGGCGTGAGCCGCTTCATGTACGAGCAAATCCTCGAGGCTATGCAGGAGGCCGACGTTCGCCTGCCTGGTTCCGAGCCGATGTTGGTGCGCAATGACCCGCGCGAGAAGATCACAGAAAGGGGCCCCTCCCATGACAAATAGTCCGCAAGACATGGAGCATTCGCTTTACGACGCCCTGGGGCAGGACTTTTTCGACCGCCTCGTCGAAGGCTTCTACGCCCAGGTCAAAGAGGATGATCTGCTCGGACCGATGTACCCGGACGACGACTGGGAGGGGGCACAGAACCGGCTGCGGTGGTTCCTCGTCCAGTACTGGGGCGGGCCGCGCACGTACCAGCAGGAGCGCGGCAACCCGATGCTGCGCCGTCGCCATTTCCCCTTTGCCATCGGCGAGGCGGAAGCCGATCGGTGGCTCAGCCTGATGGAGCGCTCGCTCACGCAGTTCAGCGACGAAGAGCTACCGGAAACGTACCGCTTCGCGTTGTGGAACCACATGCAGCGCGTGGCCTACATGATGATCAACCAGGGTCCGCGCTCCTACTAGGCGCGCACTACACAAATAAGCCCAAGCCGGTGGAGTGGTACACCGTGCCAAAGGGGGCGTCCATGCGCACCCAGCGCCCGGCGGTAGCGATCCGCAAGTGGCGCGGGACGTCGATAGGCGCGGCGAAGCCGGGAATCAGCCCGAGCGCGGTACAGGTAAAGATCATGCGCATGGGCACCTCGACGGGGCGCTCCGACTCCGCGTCCACGGTGAGCACGGGCGAGTCCAGCAGCGACTTCGGCGGCCCGGCTGGCCCGGAAAACTGGCGGGCGAGTTCGCGGCCTTTGTCGGCAAGCTGGCGGGCGACGGACACCGGGACCTCGTCGCGGGTGGCAAAACCCTCCCGCGGAGGCAAGGCACCTGGCCAGTTGGCGTCGCAGGCGGCACCGATCTCGGCGCGGCCTTCCTGGAGCGCCGAAAGCAGGTCGCCGGCCGCCACCACTGCCCCGTCCCGCGAGACTTCACCTTCGATGCGGCGCGCAGCGAGGCAGTCAAAGGGGGTAGTCACAAACACGTCAACGGCCGGGGCGCCATCCCCCACCCCGCCGCGCTCCTGAAAACGCGCGGACGCCGCAGCGTCCAAGCCGGTGGCCCTCCCAAGCAGCGTGGTCAGGCCCGGCGCGCCCGCAGTCACTCGCAGCGACTCCATCTGTGTTTCAGCTACTCCCCGTCCGATTCCTCAATGCTGGAGGCAACACGTGTGAGGATGCCAATCTCTTTTTGCGTAATCTGACGCGGCGCAGTCGTCGTCGTATCCACGGTCACCTGCACAGTTTCTACGACGCAGCAGATCTTTCCCTGCCCGTCTTTGATCTCCTGGCGGGTAGTAAACGAGGTGTTACCCAAGCGCACCACCTCGGTCTCCACCGTAAGTTCGGTGGTATTCGGCAGCACAGGGCGGATGTAATCCGCGTCCACACGACGAACGAAGACAACGAACTCGTGCCCCTGTGCCTCGAAGAACTTCTGCGCGAACGCCAGGCGCGCTTCCTGCGCAATCTCGATGTACGCCGAATTAGTCACGTGGCCGTACCGGTCGAAGTCGCCCCACCGCAGCGGGACGGTATGGATGTGCGGGGCCTGCCCGGCACCATCCGCCTGGCCTTGTGTCCTATTGTCTTCCGTATCAGCCATGGTCTCCGCTCCTTGCTCAGTGGTCTGCAGGGGTTCACAGTAATACTGCAACTGCACCCGGTACTCGCGGGTGCCATACTGCCGACATGCTACCGCAGAAACAACGCCCCGCCACGGGACCGGCACGAATCTGCGTGGCGGGCCGGCAGCGGGGCGTCGGCAAGCGGGCGCTTTAGCGAGTGAGCTTGCGGTGGGTGACGCGCGAGGGCTTCGCGGCCTCCTCACCGAGGCGCTCGACCTTGTTCTTCTCGTAGTCGCCGAAGTTGCCCTCGAACCAGTACCACTGGCCCTCTTCGACGTTGCCTTCCCACGCGAGGATGTGGGTACACGTGCGGTCCAGGAACCAGCGGTCGTGCGAAATGACCACTGCGCAGCCCGGGAACGCCTGCAGCGCGTTTTCCAGCGAGCCGAGCGTTTCCACATCCAGGTCGTTTGTCGGCTCATCGAGCAGGATCAGGTTGCCGCCCTGCTTCAGCGTCAGCGCCAGGTTGAGGCGGTTGCGCTCACCACCGGACAGCACCTTCGACGGCTTCTGCTGGTCTGCGCCCTTAAATCCGAAGGCAGACAAGTAGGCGCGCGAAGGCATCTCGTTCTGGCCAACGTGGATGTAGTCCAGCCCGTCAGAAACGACCTCCCACACGGTCTTTTCCGGATCGATGTTCTCGCGGCCCTGGTCCACGTAGGACAGCTTCACGGTGTCACCAACGACGACAGAACCTGCATCGGGCTCTTCCAGGCCGACGATGGTCTTGAACAGCGTCGACTTGCCCACGCCGTTCGGGCCAATCACGCCCACGATGCCGTTACGCGGCAGCGTGAAAGAGAGGTCCTTGATCAGGACGCGGTCATCGAAGCCCTTGTCCAGGTGCTCCACCTCAACAACCTTGTTGCCCAGGCGCGGCGGGGTCGGAATCTGGATTTCTTCAAAGTCCAGCTTCTTGTATTTCTCCGCCTCGGCAGCCATCTCCTCGTAGCGCTCGAGACGAGCCTTGTTCTTCGCCTGTCGCGCCTTCGGCGAGGAGCGGACCCAGTCCAGCTCCTTCTTCAGGCGCTTCTGCAGCTTCTGATCCTTCTTGCCGGCGACCTCGAGGCGCTCCGCCTTCTTCTCCAGGTAGGTGGAGTAGTTGCCCTCGTAGGGGTAGAGCTGGCCGCGGTCGACCTCGCAGATCCACTCGGCGACGTTGTCCAGGAAGTAGCGGTCGTGCGTAATCGCGAGCACGGCACCCGGGTAGGTCTGGAGGTGCTTCTCCAGCCAGAGGACGCTCTCGGCGTCGAGGTGGTTCGTCGGCTCGTCGAGAAGCAGTAGGTCTGGCTCGGACAGCAACAGCTTCGCCAGCGCTACTCGACGACGCTCGCCACCGGAGAGGTGCGTGACCGGTGCGTCCGACGGCGGGCAGCGCAACGCTTCCATCGCCTGCTCAATCTTGGAGTCGACCTCCCAGGCGTCAGCGGCGTCAAGCTCTTCCTGGAGCTTGCCCATCTCCTCCATGAGCTCGTCGGAGTAGTTGGTGGCCATCTCCTCGGCGATCTGCTCGAAGCGCGCCTTCTTTTCAAAGATGTCGCCGAGGCCTTCCTCGACGTTTTCACGCACCGTCTTTTCCTCGTTCAGCGGCGGCTCCTGCAGCAGGATGCCCACCGAAGCACCGGGCTGGAGGAAAGCCTCACCGTTGTTCGGCTGATCAATGCCGGCCATAATCTTGAGCAACGACGACTTACCCGCGCCGTTGGGGCCCACGACACCAATCTTGGCGCCGGGGTAGAAGGCCATGGTGACGTTGTCCAAAATGACCTTGTCACCAATGGCCCTGCGAACGTTTTTCATCGTGTAGATGAACTCAGCCACGTGAAGTCCCCTCTTGTGAAATCGACTGTGAGATTTGCGCAAATGCTTTCCACAGAGTACATCATTTCGGCGACTGCACATGGCCAGCCCGCCAGCATCCAGTCGGCACCGGCGGGGCACCATCCCTTCCTCGATGCCTAGAAAGGCGGAGTGTCCGCTTTCTCCTTCCCGGCTGCCTCCTGCTTCCCACCGGCGCTCGCGGCAACCTTCTCCCGTGCTTTCGCCTTTTCCACCTGTTCGAGCGCGTCCTCCGCGCTCACGCGGTGCTCACTTTCATCCCCAATGAGGTCCCACTTCGTCTTCGGCTCAACCGGCTTCTGCCCCTTGAGCGTGTTGCCCATCGGCGCAGAACGCACGCTGCTGACCTGGTAGTGCGAAAGGTCAAAGGCGACATGGCTGGCTTTCAGCACGATCTTGGAGCGCATCTCTTTTTCTTTTTCCGGGTGAGAGGAATCCACCTCCCATGTCTCCGTGACTAGCTTGCCGCACACCGAGACCGGCAATCCCTTCTTCAATGAGGCCGCAACGTTGACCGCAAGCTGCCCCCAGCACTCCACGTCGATATACAGCTGGTCTGTGTCCTCCCAGACCTCCTTGGTATTTGCGCCGGAGGCCCCGTCAGCCTCGTTTCCATTATTGCCCTTCTGGGTAATGAGTCTGCGGCGCGAGGCGGCAAGCCGGAACTTGCACAGTTCGGCCTCCGAGTTTTCAAACGTACGGAATACCGGGTTATCAATCAGGTTGCCGTGTAGGTGCGTGTGCAAATGGCTCATGGTTAAGTTCCCTTTCCTTCAATGCATATTTTTGCTGTGCGGCTATGGGGCGATGGCACTAAACGAAACTACCGCCCGACATGGAGCCTACACGAATTTAAAGAAAAGGGAAGAGCATTTACGAAAAATTCATATCATCCCAGCTAGTTGCCGTTATATTGCGCCAGCATCTCGTTGTACCGGCGCCATTCCTCATCGTCTGTTTCTTCTGCACGCCTATCGGACTCGACAGCTTCACGCTTATCTTCCGACAGCCACCCACGGAACAGCTCCGCGAAGACGATGACGAGCGGGAAGGAACCCGATGCCCAGCCGATGCCACCACCGACCTTCTGGTCGTTGAGCAAATCCGGCACCCATGGCAACAACAGCGAGCGATAGAAATCCTCCGCCAGTACGAAATTCAGCTGCATGAGGTAGACGCCCATGAAGAGGTGCACTGGCATGGAAACCCACAACCAGGCCAGGCGCACCTTCGCCGATTGGCGTGCCGGGATCTCGTCGGGGCCAATCAACTCCCAGAAGTAGAAGTACCCCGAGGCCAAAAACACCACGTTCATGAGCACATGGCCTGCGTGTTCCGAGATCATCAGTGCGTACAGCGAGGGGAAGACATACATGACATAAAAGAGCACAAGGAACTGCACCACCGAGACCGGTGGATATGTCACGACTCGCAGGAACCGCGAATGCTGGAAGCTCTCCGCCCACAGGCGCGGATTAAACTCGCCAGCCGGGTACGCCTCACGCACCAACGTCAGCGGTGCCCCCAACACCAAGAACACGGGCACCCCCATAGACAGGATCATATGGACTGTCATGTGCGTGGAATACGCAGCGGGCATGTACATTCCCAGCCCGGAGCTCATCGTCACCGCCAACGATGCGCACCCCAGCAGCCACCACGCCGTCCGAGTCGTGCGCCACCCGTCGACACGACGCACAAGGTGGAGGTAGTAGGCAGCAAGCCAGATAGCGATCACACTAAAGAGCAGCTCCGGGCGCCACTGTGTGAGCCAATTCGTCCACGTCAACGGCTCCGAAAGGTTATACCCCAGCTTGATCTGCATCGGTGTGAGGTTTGGATCGAGGGGCGGGGGCGGCGGCGTCCGCCCCAGCGTCACAGACAGGCCGGCAATCGCCGCCATCACTGCCACCTCAACCGCGGCGAACCGAGTAAACACACCCGGTCGCTGTTCTAACTGCGGCAGCGTGATCTGGCGGTGCACCAGCCCCATCAGGCCAAGCACAAGAATGCCGGCAAACTTGATAATGAGCACCCACCCGTAGGCATAGTCCAACATGTCGGCCAGGCGCACCCGAATTAGCGCATTGACAATGCCGGAACCAAGCATGACGATGAGCGCGGCGAGCGCAACCATGGAATAACGACGAGCGGCCAACGCAAGGTTGGGTCCCAGCCTGCGACCGTGCGCGACAAGCGCCATCAGCCCACCAACCCAAAGCAGCATGAACACCAAGTGCCAGATCAACGAGTTCGTACCAAAGTCGTGGCTACCACCGGAAGCAGAGTGCCCGGTCAACGCCAGCGGCATGATGGTACACAACGCCCCGAAAAATAGGGCTACCTGGGAGAACCAGCTCCGGGCGAACAGCGCGCTCGCGCCGACCGCCATGGAAAGCCCAGCAGTAATGAGCCACACCTTCGCCTCGGCCACCTGCTCCAGCGCCACCGACCACGCGCTGAGCTGGAAAAAGACATCGACCAAGGGCTGGCCGGAGACGTCGGAAAGCACGAGCGGCATCATCACAAGCGAGATCAGTGCCATGCCAAGCTGCGCCCAGCCACCCGTGCGCGAGGCGATCACACCGTCGACAGTCAGGCGCGCGCCGTTTAAATCCGCATTCGCATCGCCCGGCATGCTTGGTGGCACTAGCCAGGCGGACAACATAAACGACCCAGCGGAGAGCGCCGCAAGCAACCAGACCACACCTCGCAAAGCCGGCAGCCCTGCGGTCGTGAGCGCACCGGGATCTGGGATGCCCAGCGAGGCAAGTGACGCACCAGAAAAGGACTGCGCCACCGCCCCGGCAATCAGGGCGGCGAGAAGAAATGCGGTGACATACACCGGCCAGGCCGACTTCACGGCTCGCTTGCGAACTCCCACTTCAGACATGCCCCCTACCCTACTTTCGATTGATTGGGGTGCCTAACTGGCCATGCGCTACAATGAGCGGGCTGCGAAGCACACAAAGCTTGTGCAGCATGCCCCCATAGCTCAGTGGATTAGAGCATCCGGTTTCTACCCGGCTGGTCGCGGGTTCGAGTCCTGCTGGGGGCGCTCTTTCTCTTAGGGTCACCTAAGAACTGTTGCGCCGCTTGCGCCGCAGCATGTCGAGCGCGACGGCAGAGCCGAGGATCGCGGCGTGCTGACGCTCGTCGAGCCCGGGGGCGAAAGTGATCCGATACGTGGTCTTGCCCATCATCATCCGGCCCATCCCTGAATATTCGGCGGTGATGCGCGCGATCTCGCGGCCCATACTGGTCAGCGTGAAATCGAGAGCCATAAGCTTGCCATCAACTTCCACCTCGGGAAAGCCGGCTATTTCGAGGCTCAGCTTCGTGCGCAGCCAGGCGAAACGGGTGCGCAGGGTGGCGAGCGGCAGGTCGGGATCGGCGAGCCGGACCTCGTAAGAATCGTGCAGCCAGTTGACCGGGTCAGTCACCCCAAGCACAAGATTGCCCTGCGCATCCCGCACTTCGGTTCCCCGCGAACTGGAAAACAGATCACTAAGTTTCAGCGTCTGGCGCGCGGTACCGACGAGCGTGCCTGCAGCGTCGGTGATTTCAAATTCGTCCGTACCTAGCGCTTTGGTCTGACTGAAGATGAGTTCGTCGCGGTCGAGCATGGCACAATTCTACCGCGGCAAAACTATCGCGCAGCCCTTATACTTTCCACTATGGAAAACATGCAGTCCGCCGAGGCACGCGAAGCGCTCGCCGCTGTCCGAGAAACCGAGGCCCGCGCGACCGCCAGATCGCAGCCCGTGCCGTGGCTGCGCATCACCGTGGTCAGCGTCTGCTTCGGCGCGGGAATGCTCCTCGCCTTGCTGGGAAGCGCGTGGGGCCTACTGATCCTACTTGCTGGCGTTGCGGGCATGTTGTGGATCGAGTTCTCTGCAAAACGCAGCGTACGCACCGCCGTGAAGCAGGAAGTGCGCGAGGACCCGAAGCTCAATTGGAAGGCCGCGATCGCCCCGCTCGTCGCCTACCCAGTGATGATGCTCGCGCAATCCGCCGGCACCACAGCGATCATTGTCATGTCCGTGCTCTTCACCGTGGGGCTCATCGCCGCATACGGCCTGACCTGGAACAAGTACCATGACTAACCCCGTAATTCACCCCATCAACCGCCTAAAAATCTGCGCGGCGCTCAACGCTGCCGGCGCCTACGAAGGCGAAGTGCACTACGAGATGCGCTTCAGCACGCTTCGCGACGCCACGCAGCTTTCCGACGCCACGCTCTCCAAACAACTCTCCGCCTTAGAAGAGGCCGGCTACGTCACCCGCTTCCGCGAGTACGGCTCCACACGAGACAAGGACACGGTGTGGGTCACGCTCACCAGGGAGGGGCGGGCAGCATTCTTGGCGCATATCGACGCGCTGGAGACGCTGGCGAGGGGTGAAGTAGGCGTCGAGAAGCAATAGCCCAGGTACCCTGTAAACCATGACTTTTCCAGCCCCCGAAATTGACTCCTATGCCCTGGTGACCGGTGCATCGCAGGGCATTGGCGCGGCGATGGCTCGCGATCTCGCCGCCGCCGGCTACAACCTCATCCTCGTCGCCCGGCGCGAAAACGTACTCATGACGCTGGCCCGCGAGCTGAGCCAAGCCCACGGCGTCAACGTCGAGGTCTTCGCGGCCGACCTGGCCAAACACCGCGACGTCGACGCGCTGCTCGCGCACATCGCGACCCGCAAGATCACACTGTGCATCAACTCCGCGGGCATTGCCAGCTTCGGCCCCTTTATGCGGCAGGACTGGGAGTACGAGACGAACCAGTTCAATCTCAACGCCACCGCGGTCTTCCGCATCACCAAGGCCGTGCTTGATCAGATGGTGCCGCGCGGCGAGGGCGCGCTGTGCAACGTTGGCTCCGCTGCAGGCAACATCCCCATCCCAAACAACGCGACATACGTGTTTACAAAGGCCGGAGTCAACGCTTTTACCGAGGCGCTGCACTTCGAGCTCAAAGACACCGGCGTACACTGCACTCTGCTTGCCCCCGGCCCGGTGCGCGAAGCCTACGTGCCCGAAGAAGAGCAATCCATTGTGGATAAGGTGGTGCCGGACTTCCTCTGGACCACCTACGAGTCTTGCTCGCGCGATACGCTGCGGGCAATGCGGACGAACAAGCGTCGCGTCGTACCCGGCCCGCTGTCGAAGGCCATGGATGTGGTCTCGACCTACGGCCCGCGCGGCGTGATCGCCCCGCTGGTGGGCAGCTTTTACGCAAAGATGGGAGAAGAATAGCTGTGGAAATTCAGGCCAAAGACAACCGCATCGTCTGGATCGATCTGGAGATGACGGGCCTGGACCCCAAGCGCCACGTGATCGTCGAGGTCGCCGCACTCGTCACCGACGCGGAGCTCAACATCCTCGATGAGGGCCTGGACATCGTCGTCGGCGCGAACGAAGAAGAGCTGGCCGAAATGGACGACTTTGTCACCAAGATGCACACCGACAACGGGCTGCTCGACGAGATCAAGGCGTCTGCGATGACCGTGCAGGAGGCCGAGGATGCGGTGCTTGCGCTGCTGAACACACACTGCGACCCGGCGCACCCGGCTCCTTTGGCGGGTAACTCGATCGCCACCGACCGCGCTTTCATTCGCGCGCACATGCCCCGGCTGGATGCTGCGCTGCACTACCGCATGATCGACGTCTCCACCGTCAAGGAACTCACCCGCCGCTGGTTCCCCCGCGCCTATTTCAACCAACCCGACAAGGGTATGGCGCACCGCGCCCTGGCCGATATCGTCGAGTCGATTAGGGAACTGGACTACTACCGCCGCGCCGTGTTCGTGGACGCGCCGGGGCCGGAAACCGCAGCAGCGGAGGAGGCAAAGCGCGACGCCACCGACACCTACCAGCAGTTTTTGTAAAACCTCGATGGCGTACTAAGGTAGATCCCGCTGCTGAAAACGCAGCGATGGTGGCTGTAGTTCAGCTGGTAGAGCACCAGGTTGTGATCCTGGGTGTCGCGGGTTCGAGTCCCGTCAGCCACCCCAAATAATCCCCTGACCTGCACAGACAGGTTGGGGGATTTTTACATTTTCAGCCACCTACGCTTTAACCTACGCTAAAGACTCTTCTGTTTAGGTGTTTTGCCCCGCCCCACGGGCCGCAGCAACGCCGCCGCAGCCACACACGCGCCCCCACGACGCTAAGCCCATTCTACCGCCTGAGGCAGCCCTACAACACCCCGCCACCCTTCCCCCTGTGTGTGTCTGATCTGATGTAGGTGGTCCAGTTCGGCTTGGGTTTTAGGAAGCACGAGCCTCCGCGATACACGTGATCTGCACGGCGCGAGTGACAACAGCCCACGGATTCCCCGCGTTCCGCGTCGAGGGGGCGAGCATGACCCTGAACGCCATCGAAGCGACCTCCCAGGCATCCATCCTGTATCTGCGAGCCAGCCGCCGATACCTCACTGCCGTGTATCGCATCAGTTCCGCCGCCTCACGATCACCCCGCCAGGCCCCAGGCCCGGCTTCATGCAAGCGGATCAACAGGGCACGTAGTCCCTCGGGGCTCTCGAATCCGTGGCTGGCCGGGCCAGCCGGTCCCGCCGTATCGTCGCTGGCAGGGGTGATGTACTCGTCCACGGTGACGCCTCCCAGAAGGGAGGTGCGCCACCAGCACCCACGCCAGGACGCGCGCCAGGACGCCGCTGTACCCGCCGCCCGTCAGCAGATGCACCACGTTGCTAGGGGTCAGGGCGGGCGAGGGGAAAGTTGCTCAGGCGACGGATATGGGTTACCCGAGGATGTCGCGGCGCGACAGCGCCCAGGCGGTGATACCTATGAGGACTGCGGAGAGACCCCAGAGGAGCGCAAGCCCGGCCCAGTCGAAGCCGTCCGCGAGCGGGGTGTTGTCGAATGCCCAGTGGTAGGGCGAGAGGTTCGATAGCCAGGCGAAGTCTTCGCTGGTGCCTCCGACGGCATCGAGTCCGTAGCCGAGGACGGCGATCCCGGCTCCGGCTCCGATCGCCCAGGATCGCCGCCCGGTGAGGGCGCCGAACGCGAGAGCGGCGACACCGGAGAGGAGGCCGAGACTTGTCCAGGCGATCGTTACGGCGAGGAGGTTGGTGGCGGAGAGGTCGAGTTCTGCGGGGGTGTTGATTGCGAGGATCAGCAGGAATGCCACCGCGCCGAGGGCGAGCATCTTGACGATGAGTGCCGCTGCACTTTCGAGCGCGTACTGGGCGCGTCCGACCGCGTGCGCGAGGGTGAGTTCGAGTCGCCCGGTTTCCTCCGTGCCTGCGATGAACGCCGCGCCCCAGGAGACGCTGGCTATTGCGGCGAGCACGAAGCCGAGCAGGCCGAAGAACGTCGCTTGCGCGTAACCTGCTCCGCTGGCGATCTGGTTGAACCCGAGCGTGCTCACCAGTTCAGCGGGCAGGCTGTCGATCAACTGCGCGAGTTCCGGGGATTGCAGCGAGGGAAACAACGGCAGGTACATCCCGATCACGGCCGCGATGCCGAGCGACCAGCCGAGTTGCCCGCGCCAGCCGTCGAGCAGGTGCCGGGAGAAGATCGGGGCGGTGGGTCGGGAAACCGGGGCCAGTGCTGCCGTGGTCATCTGGTGCCGTTCGTTCGCGCGTAGAGGTCGAGGATCGACTCTTCGAGGTCGGGTTCTTCGATGGTCAGGTCGCGCACGGTGAACTGCGCGAGGGCTTTCACGACCGTGTCGGCCTCGCCTCGGATGGTGGCCTTGAGCCTCACGAGATCGCCCGAGGCGGTCGCTTCCGCGTCGAGGTCATCCAGTATCGGCAACGTGGCGAGCGCCGCCCGTGCCGCGTCGGCGGTGGTGTCTGCGAGCACGGCGCTCAGCCGGGCGACGCGGGAGAGTCTCAGCGAGGACACGTCGCCCTGGGCGACGATCCTGCCGCCGGCGAGAACCGCCACATCATCTGCGGAGTGCTGTATCTCGGTCAGGATGTGCGAACTGAGTAGAACCGACTGCCCGGCTTCGCGTGCCTCGCGCACCATCGCCAGGAACTCGCGCTGCACCAACGGATCGAGGCCGCTGGTCGGCTCATCGAGAATTATCAACTCCGGCCGATGCATGAACGCTTGGATCAGGCCCAGCTTCTGCCGGTTCCCTTTCGACAACGCCCTCACAGGACGGTTCAGGTCAAGACCCAGACGCTCTGCCAGGCCCTCGATCGTGCCCGGCTCGACCGGACCGCTGATCTGAGCCAGGTGATGCAAGAGCGTGCCGCCACGGATGCGCTCGGACAGCTTCAGCTCGCCCGGCAGGTAGCCGATACGACGACGCAGCGCCGTACCGGAACGGCGCGGCACGGAACCGAGCACGCTCAACTCCCCAGCGGTCGGGCGGATGATGTCCACCAGCATCCGCAACACCGTCGTCTTGCCCGCACCGTTCGGACCGATCAACCCGAACACCGAACCCCGTTCGACGCGCAGGCCGATCCCATCGACGGCGAGGTGCTTGCCGTACTTCTTCTGCAACTCGCGTGTCTCAATGACGGCGGTCATGCGCCATCCCTTCCGTCGTTCGACTCGGCGTCGCTCTGCCCTGCGAGGGCGCTTCGAGCCGCTTCAAGCAGCCCCGTATCGGCATAGAGGCCCTCGGTGAAGATTTCGAGAGTCGGGAGCGTGAGCCGTGCCGCCCCCTCAGCCGAGAACGGGTCAGCCCCCAAGACCTGCGCGAAGCGATCACGCACCAAGAACTGCGCGACCCCGAACACGGTGACCAGCATCGCGGTCGCCTCGGGATCAGATGCAGGCATGATCGAACCAGACTCGCGCCCCTCGGCCAGGTTCTGCCGGGTGCTCGCCACCAGCCGGGCGAGCAGTTCGTCACCGGCCTTACCCGGTTCGATCAGCAGGCGGGCGAGGTAGTTGAACATCGGGCCCGCGCTCGAGGCTTCGGCCAGAAGCGCTTGCACCAGGTTCGGGGAGGGAGTCTCCGCTGAGGCGAATCGCTCATCGAGCAGTTTGGCGATCACATGCTCATCGCAGACGCGCTTCAACTCGTCCTTCGACCCGTAGTGATGGATCACCAGTCCAGGACTGACCCCGGCAGCCTCCGCGATTGCCTTCACGCTCGTCTTGTCGAACCCCCGTTCCGCGAACAACTCGATCGCCGCATCACGGAGACGGGCACGCCCGGTCAGATCGAAAGACTCAGAAACTGAATGCATGTTTAGCAGACTATATGTTCATTTAGTAACCGTCAAGACCACCCCCCACCCGCCCGCTAACCCGTCCTGAGACATCAGCAGGACAGGCCACCGCGCCATACGCTCCCGACGATGCCCGCGACGGATGCAGCCGCCAAACTCGCTGGCAAACTCGACAAAGAACTCACAGCACTCGGCAAAAACGAACTACTCGTCATCGACGAGCTTGGCTACATCCCCATAGGCACCGACGGAGCACGACTGTTGTTCCAAGCCATCGCCGACGCCTACGAACAACGCAGCCTCATCATCACCACAAACCTGGCGTTTTCCCAATGGGGCCAAGTCTTCGGCAACGACGACATGGCAGCCGCCGCAATCGACCGCATCGTCCACCACGGCCGCATGATCACCTTCACCGGACAGTCCTACCGCATGGCAAACGCCCTCATGAAATAACCCAAAACCCCAGCAACGCTCACACGGCCCAAAACCACGCCGAACTGGCCCAAAAATCCGCACTGAAATGGCCTACACCAACTTGACAAAACACACCCCCGTGCCCCTTCTGAAGGTGGCGGGGCCTCATATTTTGTCAGCCGAAAAGGCTAGAGCGCTTCCTCGCCCCGCTCACCTGTTCGCACCCGGATGACCTCCTCGACGGGGCTTACCCAAATCTTTCCGTCGCCGACGGTTCCGGTTGACGACGCGTGCACAATCGCCTCCACGATCCGGTCCACCTGCCACTCGCTCGTCACGATTTCCAGCTTGAGCTTAGGCACAAATGCAGCCTCAAATTCGGCACCCCTGTAGATTTCCGTGCTGCCGCGCTGCTGTCCGTAGCCTTGCGCCTGGGTTACTGTCATCCCGCGCACTCCCGCGTGCTCCAGTGCTTCCCGGATCGCAGGCATTGCGTGAACTTGGACTACTGCTGTAATGAGCTTCATTTTCCTCTACTCCTTCGCTGCCGCTGCACGCGGCTGCCTGTTCGGGCCAATAGCAGGGCGGGGTGTCTCTTGCAGCGCTCGCATGAGCGGCTGCGATGTGCCCACCGCATCGCCGAGATCGTAGGCAGATTCGCGATGCTGGCCGAGGTCAATGCCTTCGCTTTCCGACGCCTCACTGACCCGCCAGCCGACCGTCGCGCCGAGAAGTACCGCGAGCGCCAGCGTGACCACGCCCGAGAGCACAAGCGCTACGAGCGCAATAATTACCTGCACCACCAGTAGCTTCAGCCCCTCGCCAACGTGGCCGTTGAGTACCCCGCGACCCTCCGCGAACAGCGCAAGGCCGACGGTGCCCCACAGTCCGGCGCACAGGTGCACGCCAACTACGTCAAGCGAGTCGTCGAAGCCGAAGCGGTACTTCAGCCCAATGGCCAGGCACGCGATCACGCCGCCGATAGCACCGAGCGCGAGCGAGGTCAGAGGCGTGAGCACACCTGCAGCCGGGGTGATCGACACCAGGCCCGCAACTGCGCCGGACGCACCGCCGAGCGAGGTCGCCGCCTTGTCGCGCACCGCCTCCACGGCCATCCACCCCAGCATGGCGGCAGCGGTTGCCGCTGTAGTGTTCATCCACGCCAGGCCAGCCATGCCGTCGGCTGCAAAGGCAGAGCCGCCATTAAACCCGTACCAGCCGAACCACAATAACGCCGCCCCCAGCATCACCATTGGGAGGTTATGCGGCTTGTCCACCTTCGTCGGGAAGCCCGTGCGCGGACCAACAAAGCATGCAAGCACGAGCGCCGCTGCACCGGCGGAAATGTGTACCACGGTGCCGCCTGCGAAGTCCACGGGCGCAACCGCTGCTTCCCCACTGCGAGTGCCGAAGAGCCACGCGGCAATCGAATACTCGGATTCGGAAAGCAGCCCGCCATCCCACACCATGTGCGCGATGGGAAAATATGCGAGGCTGACCCAGCCGGCGACAAACGCCAACCACGCTCCGAACTTCACGCGACCCGCCAGCGCACCGGAGATGATTGCCACCGCGATAATGGCGAAAGTGACCTGGAAGCCGATGTCCACTACGCGCGGATAGCCGCCATCCCCGGCGATGAAGTTTCCGGCGGAATCCATGATCTCTCCGCGCAGCCCGAACGTCTGCAGCGGGTTGCCAATGATGCCGCCAAGATCGTCGCCTCCGTAGGATGCCGACCACCCCCACAGCACATAAATCACTGGGACGACCGCCATCGCGGCGAAAGACATCATCATCATGTTCAGTGCGC
Source organism: Corynebacterium sp. p3-SID1056 (assembly GCF_025152525.1). Lineage (GTDB taxonomy): Bacteria > Actinomycetota > Actinomycetes > Mycobacteriales > Mycobacteriaceae > Corynebacterium. The sequence continues at coordinate 42,183 of NZ_JALXXL010000011.1, read as the reverse complement.
TGCGACGGCCCGCCATGCCGCCGTAGAACAGCGCGAGCCCCGGAGTCATCAGCAGCACAAGCGAGGCGCTCATGAGCATCCATCCGGTGTCACCCGAGGCGGTGAGTAGTTGATCGTGTGTCATTTCCCTGCCTTTTCTATAGATCGATAGGTACCCCTGTGATTCTATCTATCGCCCGATAGAATTAAAGAGGTGCAGAAAAATGCCCGGCCAGATACGCAAAAATCGTGAATAAAAAAGAGGCCCCAAGTGCGACCATCGCACCTGGAGCCTTTCGCTTCTCGACGCCTACGCGCCCCTTAAGCGTTCGGGTCCGCACTCCCGCCAGAGCGGGTCTCCCAGTCCATATTCCAGTAGCCCAGCCCGTCCGCGCCGTTGAGCGTGCCGCCGCCAGTGTTTTCCACCGTGACGACGTCACCGCGCTTCACGTTTTGCTGGAACCACTGCGCATCAGCAATGGTGGCGTTAATACACCCGTGAGACTGGTTCGTGTTCCCCAGCGCCCACACGGCCCACGGAGCGCCATGCAAGTAAATGCCGGAGTAAGACAACTGCGTCGCATACGAGACAGGGGTGACGTAGCCGCCCTGCCCCAGGCCCAGACCGAAGGTGCGCGAGTCCATCACCAGCGACTCATGCATGTCCCCCACCACGTACGTACCATTCGGCGTGTCGAAGGAACCGTCAGTGCCCAGCGAAATCGGGAACTCTCGCTCCAGCACATCGTTGCGGTAAAAGCGCAAGATCTTGTCGTTGTTATCTACCACAGCTTCGACCTTGTCACCGACCGTAAAGCTGTGCTCAACATCTTCCTCACCATAGATGCCACCGCCCATATCCTTGCCGTAGACATCCGCAGTGACAGTCACCTCGGTACCGGGCTCCCACAGCTCCTTCGGCCGCCAACGCAGCTCAGTGCTGTCGAGCCAGAAGAATCCGCCCTCCGTGTCATTCGAGGTCTCGACGCTAATAAGCTCCTCGACGGCTTTCGTATCCTGGATCGGCACGTCAAATTGGAAGGTAATCGCCTGCCCGACGCCGACGGTAGCGCCATCGAGCGGGCCCATATACACATTAGTCTGCGCGGAAGGCACGACAGTGGAGAATGTTTGCGTCTTCTCCTGACCCGCAGCGTCAGTCGCCTTCACCGTATAGGTACGCCCGTAGCCCAGCGGCTCCGTGGTGTGCCACTCGGTCTTTTCCTCGTTCATCAGGGCCTTGACGAGCTTGCCCTCTTCGTTCGTCATGACCACTGACCGCAGGCCCGCCCCCGAGCTCACGGTTACCGGGTCGCCGGGAGCAACCTCCTCGTCACCGTCAGTGAAAGAAAATTCCGGCGGCTCCGGCAGCTGTTCAGTTTCCTGGTCCTCGGTATGCGCGACGCTCTCCAACGCCTCGCCTTTACCCGTCTCACCAATCGTGCAGGATGCCAACCCTGCCGCCATGACGCCTACCGCCAATACGCTGGCGATTCGGCGCGCCACCGCAGTTTTCCGCATGAGCAATTCGCTGCCTCCACAATCTTTGCGCGCCTCCATGCGCTGCCCTGCACAACTCCGTCTTACACACCCTATCGGCACACACCCCCAAAACGCTACTCCAGCGCAGTAATAAAACCCCACGCTTCACACATCACGAAAACAAAGTGTGACCAGGCGATTTCACGGTATGCGTGTGATGGTGTTATTGTTTTCAACGTCGCCGAGAGCGGCACAGCAAAACAAAATACGCGCCATTAGCTCAATTGGCAGAGCAACTGACTCTTAATCAGTGGGTTCGGGGTTCGATTCCCTGATGGCGCACCGCTTCACCCCCTTGCCGGCAAGGTACACACCGCCAGCAAGGGGGTTTTCCCATGTACAGGCACCCCACGTTCCTGAGAGCAGCACTCAGCATTGAGCACACCTTCATCTGCACGAGCGTACAAAACGGCACATTGTTCAACAATTTATAAGAAAACACACCCGCATGTTTGCGCATTTATTGAGACTTTATTAAGGTTAGGGCCATGAAGACCGCACTCCTGCTCGTAGACGTGCAGAACGACTTTTGCCCCGGTGGACCACTCGCTACTGCCCGCGGGGATGAGGTGGCGTCGAAAATCGCCCAGTATCTCGAGTCCGAGGACAACCGCACGCGCGAATACGCCGCTGTGCTTGCGAGCCAGGATTGGCACATCGACCCCGGCGAGCACTTCTCCGAGACTCCGGATTTCACGGATACGTGGCCGCCGCACTGCGTCGCAGATAGCTACGGCGCCGAGATTCGCGGCCCCATTGATACCTCCGCCATCGACGTGTTCTTCCGCAAGGGCGAATACTCCGCGTCCTACTCCGCCTTTGAAGGCAAGGACGCGAACGGCACTTCACTCGCCGAGTGGCTGCACGCGCAAGAAATCGCAGCGCTCGACGTGTGCGGCATCGCCACAGATCACTGCGTACGCGCCACGGTTCTCGACGCATTGCGGGAGGGCTTGAAGGTTCGCGTGCTGCGCGGCATGGTCTCCCCCGTCGACGACGCTACCGGAGCCCGGGCGCTGCAGGAGATGTTTGACGCCGGCGCAGAGCTGGTCTAGCAACTCCAGGCACACCAAAGGCCGTCCACCCCGCGATGAGAGTCGGGGCGGACGGCCTTGTGCCGTGCTTACTTAGTCGCGCGAGAGCAGCTTCTGCAGCTCCTTCAGCTCCTTCTTCCGCTTCCGGCCGTTGAGCACCTTGATGCCCACAAGCGCGACGACTGCAGCGCCGATACCGGCGAGCACCTTCTGCACCGTCTCGTCCTTCAACCACTCAGCGGCACCATCTTTTGCGCCACCGGCCAGGGTAGCGGGGCTGGTGCGGTCGGCCAGCTCGTCGAGGGTAGCCGCCAGCTGGCTGCGGGTACGGGAGATGTCGCGCTCAATGTCGTGAATGTCTCGTGCCACGTTGTACTCCTACATTTCGTTGTTCAGCAGTTCTTTCAACAACAGTAGTGTAAAACGGGGAAGTATGAACGATCAGATCAGACTTGAAAAGGGCGACACCGCCCCCGCGTTTACCTTGCCTAACGACAAGGGCGAGCAAGTTTCGCTGGCAGACTTCGCCGGACAGCGCGTCATCGTGTATTTCTACCCGCGCGCTAACACCCCCGGCTGCACAACCGAGGCGTGCGATTTCACGGAAAAGCTCGACGAATTCACCAACGCCTCCGTCACGGTGCTCGGCATTAGCCCGGATCCGACAGAGAAGCTGGCCGACTTCCGCGCCAAGCACAACTTGGGTATCGAGCTGCTCGGGGACGAGTCGAAGGAAACGCTGACCGCCTACGGCGCGTTCGGCGAAAAGAAGATGTACGGCAAGGTCACCCAGGGCGTCATTCGTTCCACATTCCTGGTGGACGTCGACGCAGACGGTGCTGGCAAGATCGTGCAGTGCCAGTACAATGTGCGCGCCTCTGGCCACGTCGGGCGCATCCTACGCGACTGGGATCTCTAAGGGCTTTTTGCTTATCGACGGCACGCCGCCCCATAATGGTCGTATCAGTGATACCGAGGGCGGCTTCCAGCCCGCCGAGACCCAGACGCAAGTGAGGCGATATGACTAGCCCGAACGAACCGCACACGAACGTAAACGCCGTGCCCAGCCCTGGCTCCCAAGAGGGCGCGGCGCACCCCTACGAAACGCGGCCGCAGGTCGGTACGGAGCGTCCGCGTTCGACCGCCGCACAGTGGGTGACCGTCGGGCTACTCGCAGCGATCGGCTTCGGTTTTCTCGGTTGGCTCCTGCTCAGCAGCAACGACAACGAGTCCGCAGCACCGCAGGCCGCGCAGAGCACTCACGCGAGCGAGGCGGTCGCAACGTCCGAGCACGACACCGCGGAAGACGGCGTCGTGGGCCTGCCCGGCACCGAGGACAGCACGCCGGAGGCCGAAGCTGCTAGCGACGTTCCCGCCGAATCGCAGGATGCACTGCAGGCAGCGCAGGAGTACCTCGCGGCCCAACCGATCTCCCAGTCCAACCTATACAACCAGCTGCGCGATGAGGAAGACTTTTCCGCGGAAGCTGCCTCGTACGCCGTAGAGACGGTGGAGGCGGACTGGAACGCACTCGCGCTGCAGGTTGCGCAGCGGCTGCAGGCCGACGGCACACCGGAAGACGAATTGCTCAAGGCGCTCACCGAGGGGCCGGAGCACTTCACCCGTGCGCAGGCCGAGCATGCACTCGGTCAGCTGCAGGGCTAAATAGTGGGAAACTCGCTGCCCGCGCTTTTTACCACACCCTGCGACCGGTATAGATCCTGGTGGCGGGTGTGTGTACTGTCGTGACGCGCAACTGTTTTCGCGCGATTCCACAACTTTTACAGCATGAAGCCCAGCGGATGGCTCACCACCACGAACCCTCGCCAACCAGCGAGAAAAAGAGCGCATCCCCCCGAAAGCGTCATCAAAAGATCGCCAGCACACCCGCCGGGCACTGGCCGCCAGATGGGCGGAGGAGTGGCCTCGAAGATGGCTGTCCGCGGCGTCCGTGGCAACCACGATGCCTTTCCACCGAGCTCGGCGTCACCGTCCACACGATCAAAGCGTGGCGGGGGCATACACGAGCCTAATCACAGCATCACCCCACAGGTCGTGCGACAATTAACCGCCAGCCCCCAGGGCTGAACGTCAGTGTTTCCCTACCCCGCCCCGCGGGGAGAACCACAAGAAAGAATCAACATGAGCACCATGCGAACCTCGTTAGCTATCGCTGCCATCATTGCCGCCGCCGGAACCCTGGGGGCGTGCTCCACTCCTTCAGCAACCGACGACGCCGACTCCAGTTCCTCTGCAAACAACGACCCCGGCAAAACGGGCATTGTCGTATCCGCCGAGGGCCAAGACTGGGAGTGCCTGACAGTCCCTGAGGACGTCATGGGGCGCATTCTCGATGGAAAGATCGTCGCCAACGGTGAAGATGTCGAAGTTGAGAAGGCAACGATGGTGGAAGGTGCTGACGATGATTTCATCGCTGCCGAGATGATCTTCCCTGACGAGGCGGATCCGGTCTTGACAAGCTTCACATACCCGAAGGACGGGACCGGACCGATCTACGCCTCGGATTCAGACACCGCGCAGCTGTTCAACTACCCGAGGATCCCGCAGGGCAAGTTGGACGGTTCGTACGCGGCTGAGGAGTGCGTGAGCAAGATGTAGCGCACAAGGGGGGTGTGCCCCGCGGGAGCGCTTGTAAGGGGTGCTCAACCTTGGGGCGACTTGGGGGGTAGGCCCACCCCGCCGCCAAGGATTGCTCCTCACGCGGCTTCACTCGCACAACCGCGGCCAAATCTGGGCCGACAAAACGCCGACAAAAACGCCGTAGCGGTGCTGGAGCCGTTTTTTAAAAGCCAGGTCGAGCCAGCATGGGGGACACGCCAGGTCAGTTCGATCCACAAGTCCGAAGTACAGCTCTGGCTGGGTGCGCTCATAGCTCGCGCCGACCGCGGGGTGAAGCTGCTGCACAAACCGGGACCAAGGAAGGCGTACTCCACGCCGGAACAGGTGTGGTGCGCCCGGAGAGACTTGAACTCTCACGTCCTAGGACACTGGAACCTAAATCCAGCGCGTCTGCCAATTCCGCCACGGGCGCGCAATGGGAGACATACTACATGCCTTTGCGCTCCATCTCGAAACCGACTCCAACTTTAGTTTGGCCATGGGGGCAGTGTTGGTAGACTCTTCAGGTGTGAATGAGCCTCGCGATCCCCAGGAAACCGCACCGGAGCAGCGCCCCCGTGTGAAGGTTCGTGCTTGGCACATCCTGTTACTTATCGCCGCGGTGATCACCACTTGCCTGCTCGCATGGTGGCAGTGGACCCGCTACCAGTCGGGTACCGGCACGTTCCAAAACTTGGGCTACGCCTTGCAGTGGCCTTTCTTTGGCGCATTCTTCGTCTACGCCTACCGCGCCGGCATTCGGATGGAAAACGAAAAAATTGACGCCATCAACGCCGGCGAGCAAATGGACGATCTCTACGAGGCCGACCTCGCGCGCTATGGCAAAGACGCAAACGCACCGACGCAGATCGACGAGGACTTTCTTCCCACGCGCCCGCAGATCGACGTCGAGGAATACAACGATCTGCTCACTCCGCGTCGGCGCGGGGTGAGCGACGAACGCACTGAAAAGAAGGACGGTCAATGACCCAGCCCCAGCCCCAGTCAACCGAGCAGCACGCCCAGCCCCGCATTCACCCGGAGCGCCAGCGCCGCGTCAAGCAGGCGCTGACCCTGTTTTCCATCGCCGCCTGGGTCACCGGCGTGCTCCTCTTGCTGCTGGTGCTCCGGATGATCCTGGAATACGGCTTCAACATGGACGTCGCCTACCTCGCATGGGTCGCCCGCGTCCACGGGATTGCCTACATGCTCTTCCTCGTCAGCTCCCTGAACCTGGGGCTGAAGGCGCGCTGGCCTGCGACTACCTGGGTCGTCACGGCGATCTCCGGTGTGGTGCCCTTCCTCTCCTTCGTGGTGGAGGCCAAGCGCCGCAAAGAAGTCACCGCAACGTTCCAGCTCTAAGAAAGGGCGCTCAGCCCTCGTCGCTGGTGCGGGTCAGCACCATTACGCCGATCTTTTCCGCGCGATCATTATCCGGCGTCATGGTCAGCGTATCCCCGTTGACCTGGCCTTTGTACTCTAGATCCCGGCCGCTGAGCGGGTCAGCGAGCTTGAATTCTTCGTCATCTTGCTCACAGCGTGCGTCATTGGTTTCCCCACTCGGCTCGGTTAGTTCCCAGGAGCAATCGCCCCCGTCGATGGTCAGGGTCGCCGACCCCTGGGGCTGACCCGACTCCGTCGGGGTGACGTCCCCGGACCAGGCACCGTCCCATTCAGATGAGGAACCGCACCCGACGAGGGTCGCGCTTGCGAGCAGGACACTAGTGCAAAGGGCAATTGTCTTCTTCATGCACCCCACCCTAGCTCAGCAGCTTCTTGATGTCCGGTGCCAGCGCCCGCAGCGCCTGGCCGCGGTGCGAGCGCGCGTTCTTCTCCTCCGGCGTGAGCTCGGCCGAGGAATACACAGCGCCGCCATCGCGCGACGGGGCATCGTCCGGAGCAAATAGCGGATCGTAGCCGAACCCGCCCTCACCCTGCGGCGCCTGCAGTAGCTGCCCGGTCCAGCGCCCCTCTGCTGTGAACTCGTCGCCGGCCGGAGTCACCAGCGCGCAGCAAGAGACGAATGCGCAGTCGCGCACGGCGATGTCACGCATCTGCGCGAGCAGCAGGCGGTTGTTCGCCTCGTCTACATCCGGGGCGTCGTGGTCGCCCGACCAGCGCGCCGAAAGCACACCCGGCATCCCATTAAGTGCGACAACTGCAAGCCCGGAATCGTCCGCCACGCACGGCAGTCCCGTGTGTGCCGCCCCGGCGCGCGCTTTGATCAGCGCGTTGTCCTCGAAGGTCAGCCCGTCCTCTTTGGGCTCCGGGTACGTTTTGACGTCACGCAAGGAGACGAGCTCGATGCCGTCGATCGACAGTTCGCGCAACACTTGCTCAAGCTCGCGGAGCTTGCCGGGATTGTTCGAGGCGACGAGGACCTTTACCATCCCAGGGCCGCCTTCTGTGCGTCGATAAGCGAGTTCAAGCCCTGCTCCGCCACGTCAAGCATCTCGTTGAGCTCGCGTCGGCCGAAGAGCCCCTGCTCACCGGTGCCCTGGATCTCCACGAAGTTGCCGCCTTCCTGCATCACGACGTTCAGGTCCACCTCGGCACGGGAGTCCTCCTCGTACGGCAGGTCGAGGCTCACGCGGCCGTCGACGATGCCGACGGACACCGCCGCAACCGGCTTGAGCAGTGGTGCTCCGGGGACGACTCCGCGCTCTTTGAGCACCTCGATCGCATCCGCAAGCGCAACATAGGCACCGGTAATCGACGCCGTGCGAGTTCCGCCATCTGCTTGCAGAACGTCGCAATCCAGTTGGATGGTGTTCTCGCCCAGCTCGGAAAGATCCACCGCAGCGCGCAGCGAACGCCCCACCAGGCGCGAAATCTCGTGCGTGCGGCCCTTGACCTTGCCGCGCATCGATTCTCGCGGCATGCGGTCGTGTGTGGCCGAAGGCAGCATTGCGTACTCGGCGGTCAGCCACCCCTCGCCGGAATCCTTCTTGAACCGGGGTACGCCCTCCTCCACGGAGGCCGTACACATGACGCGCGTGTTGCCGAACTCGACGAGCACGCTACCAGCAGGGTTGGAAGTAAAACCGCGGGTAATGCGCACCGGGCGCATCTCTGTAAGTCCACGGCCATCTGCGCGTGTGAAATCAGTCATGGCACCCAGCGTAACGCACCCCGGCACCCGCAGGAGCCGCCGCGGGCGTATCTAGAGCTCGAAGACGTCACCGGCCGCGCCGATGACAATCTCTCCGGAAAATTCCGTACGCGCTGCGGCAAGCGTCTCCTGCACACTCGACCAGGGCTGGATATGCACGATCACGAGCGTGCGCACACCAGCCTCACGCGCGATGCTGCCAGCTTCCTGGCCAGACATGTGCATCCCCTCCGGGTTGCCCTCCGGGGAGGCGCCCCAGGCCGCCTCACAGAGGAACAGATCGGCCCCGCGGGCCGCATCCACGAGCGAGGGGGTGTACGCACTGTCGCCCGAATACGTGAGCACCCGCCCGTCGTGTTCAAGGCGCAGGGCGTGCGACTCAGCTGCTGGGTGCACCACGTCGAAGGGGGTCAGCCGCACCTCCCCGAGCGTCTCGGTCTGCCCGGCGCGCAACGGGGAAAAATCAAAGGTGTCGGCGATATCGTCGACCTGCCCGGGACCGTCAGCGCTCAGCCTGCCGACGTGCTCCGGCGTGTAGCTGGGCCCCAGCATCCGGTGGCGACCGCGGGCCGGCTTCGTGGGGTGGTAGCGGCGCCACACCAGCAGCGAAGCGATGTCGGAGCAGTGGTCGGCGTGCAGATGGCTAAAGCACACATGCGCGTCCGCTGGGTCGAAGTGCTCCTGCATCGCGGCCAGTGCGCCCGGGCCGAAGTCCAGGACGATGTCGCTGTTGCCAGGAACACTGACAACGTAGGAGGAACCGGGATTCCCGGGGGCAGCGAGGCTCCCGGAACAACCGAGGATGGTCAACTTCATGAAATCACTGTGCCACGGATCGAGGGGGATTTCTAAACTTCGGGGTATTTTGGCTCATCCGCGCCCCTTTGCACCCACCGCATGTATTTGTGGTCCGAGGAAACGCTCCGCAAGGCGATCGAAGACCGCAGGGTCGCCGGTCGAGGCGAACACTCGCTGCGGCGCACGGCCGCCTTCCTCCGGTGCGGGAGCGAGCATGTCGCGCTCCGTGAGCACGCGCAGCACATCCTTCGAAGTCTCCTCCGCTGATGAGACCAACGTGACCTGCTCGCCGATTGCAAGCTGAATCACTCCCGACAACAGCGGGTAATGCGTGCAGCCGAGCACAAGCGTGTCCACGCCTGCGGCCTGAAGAGGCTCTAGGTAGCCTTGCGCCACGCCGAGGATCTGCCTGCCCGAGGTAATGCCGCGCTCTACAAACTCGACAAAGGCAGGGCACGCTGCGGCGCTGACCTCCAAGTCGGACTTGAGCGAAAACAGGTCCTGGTACGCACCGGAGGTAATCGTGCCCTGGGTGCCGATCACGCCGACCTTGTTGTTGCGCGTGGCGGAGATCGCGCGGCGCACCGCCGGCTGGATCACCTCCAACACCGGCACGTCGTAACGCTCACGCGCATCATGGAGGAAGGCGGCGGTCGCGGTGTTGCAGGCGATCACCAGCATCTTGCACCCTTGCTCGACCAGCTCGTCGCCGATGCGCTGGGCGTGCCGACGAACATCAGCGATGGGTTGCGGGCCGTAGGGTGCGTTCGCGGTATCACCGATGTAGCTGATGGACTCGTTGGGCAACTGGTCCATCACCGCGCGCGCCACAGTCAGGCCGCCCACCCCGGAGTCAAAAATGCCGATTGGCGCCGAATTGTCCGGGCTCATGTCCTACCTCCCCGCCTGCTTGCGCGCCAGCTTCGCCTCTCGCTTGGCCACCAACTCCGGTGGATCGTCGGAGGTGATAAACATACCGGCGAGCAAGCCGCCAATTGCGCCGCACAGGTGCGCCTGCCAGCTCACCCCTGGTGTGCCGGGCAACACGCCCCAGATCAGACTGGAGTAGAAAAACGCCAGCACAAGCCCCAGGAGGATCTGCGGCAGAGAGCGGTTAAAGATACCGCGCAGCAGCAGGTACGTCAGCCACCCGTAGATCACGCCGGAGGCACCGATGTGGTTCGTGCCGATCCCTCCGATCAACCACGTTCCCAGCCCGCTCACCAGCATGCAGAAGGTAGTGACCTCCCAGAACACGCGCTTGCCCGAGTATCCGATCAGGAACGCGAAGACCGCGCCCGGAATCGAGTTACCCACGATGTGCTCCAAATTCGCGTGCAAGAGCGGGGAGGTGAAGATGTGCCAGATCGTTGTCAGGTCGAGGGGCTGGATGCCGAAAACCCATAAGGCACCGTCGAACACCAGGGCGTTCAATACGTACACAAACCAGATCACCGCCAGGTACGTCAACGCGAAACGCCACCCCGTGCGCCGCTGCCGCTTCCGCTTGGTGCTCTTATCTAACGGCTGCTGGTGGTAGGAGAAGGCCGGAGGCTGGTTCTCCGGGTGGGAGAAGGGGCGGTTGAACGGCTTGCCGTAGCCCGGTTGGCCGGTTTGTCCGTAGCCCCAGCCGTCGGGGTGGTAAGGACTGGATCCGTAAGGGTTGTGAGTCATCGTTGCTTAGTGTAGCCGCGCGTATGACCCCCGGTCGTCTCAGTCGCGCGCAAGGTCACGCCATGCGGTCAACCCGAAGCCGCTCGTGGCCGAGCGCACCGCGTCGACAATCGCCGCTTCCACAGCGTCTGCAGCCGCAGCGCCCAACTCTGCGAGCGCCTCCGGGGCACACGGCACCGCCTCTTCGGCACCTGACTTCGGCGCCGAGACAGCAAAAAGCGTATCCCCGTCCAGTGGCGAATGCGCGGGCCGAATCGCGCGGGCGATCCCGTCGTGGCCAGCGATAGCAAGCCGTTTGAGCTGTGCGGGCGGCAGCGGCGCATCGGTGGCGATCACGCCAATGGTGGTGTTGAGCTGCGGAGCCGGGCGCTCCAGCGCGGCAAAACGCTGCGTCTCCACCGCGGGCGCGCTCGGGTCGCCGAACAGCAGCCCGGTGCGCTGGTCAATCACCGCACCGACTGGGTTAGCCACCACCGCCGCGGTCACGCTACCGGCGGCCGCGCCGCGCGAGGCGGTACCGAACCCGCCGCGCAACACGCCCGCCGTCGCCCCGCAGCCCGCACCGACACTGCCGGATTCCAGCTGCGTTGGGCGCGTCGCCTCCCCGTCCAGCGCGGCGGCGACCACTGCCGCGCCGTCCTGAGACGTCGGACGGTGCGTGGGATCCCCCACCACCAGATCAAAAATCACGGCTGCGGGCACAATCGGCACACGCGGGCCCGGGGATGCTTCGCCGAAGACCGGGAAACCCACCCCGCGGGACTCCAGTTCGCGCATTGCCCCGTCTGCCGCCGCGAGCCCGAAGGCGGAGCCGCCGCACAAAAGAATTGCGTGCACCCGCTCGACCGTATTGTGCAGGTCCAACAGATCCGTTTCGCGGGTGCCCGGCCCGCCGCCGCGCACGTCGACGGCCGCGAGCATTCCCCGCGGGTCCGCGGAGACAAACGCCGTGACCCCCGTATCGCCGAGGGAAAGGTGGGCTGAAGGGAGGTGCAGCCCTTCGTCGACAAGCACGAGCTCACTCGCTTAACGCATCGAGCAGCGAATCCTGGCAAAAAGCGAGCCACTCCATGAGGCGCTCGCGGTCCTGTGCCTGGCCCTCGCCCCCGCGATCATCTGCGGAAATGTAGAGACGCATGTCGTTGAGCGCGGCGACGAACTGGTGCGCTTCCTCCTCATCGATGGTGACCTCCACGCCGCCATCGGGCCCAAGCGCGTCGTTGACCACACGGATATTCATCAGCTTCGCGCGGATGATGTCGTTCTCGTGCAGGCTGCGCAAAAGCCCGTTGTCGCCGTCGAACTCTTCATCGCCCTCCCGCTCAAAATCGGGCAGCAGGCGCGCCAGCTTCGGGTCCTGCGGGGCCTCGGTGTGCCCGGTGGACAGGCCCATCATCTCCGCGAACTCGTCCTTTGGCGCGGATTGGGCGCGCGCGATGAGCGCCTCGGACACGGTGGCGGTGAGATCCCCGATCACTTCCCGCTCCAACGGATCGAACTTGGTGGTGAACTTCGCGCCCGAGCGCATCAGGGCTTTCTTTCGCCTCCACGGCTGCATGCTTGTTGTCCCCTTCTACCCTGCCTGCTGCATCGTCGCCCACAGGCCGGCAGTGTGCAGCTTCTTAACGTCGCCCTCGACCTTGTCCTTCTCGCCCGAGGAGACCACGGCCTTGCCCTCTGTGTGGACCTGCATCATCAGCTCGTTCGCGCGCTTGCGGTCATAGCCCAGGACGGTTTGGAACACGTAGGTGACATAGCTCATCAGGTTGACCGGGTCGTCCCACACAATGCACATCCATGGCAGGTTCTCGCCGGTCGCAACCTCAAACTTCAGGTCTTCTTCCAAGTCCGGCGTTGCCATCGGCGAGCTCAGCTGCGGGACCTGGCTCGTGGATTCGCAATTCATGCGCCCCAGCCTACCGGTTGCTCGCCGGGCACGTTGCGCGGGCGGTTGCTAGGCTGCATTGCAACCTCAGCCACAGACACGTGCCATAGATCGAAAGGCCGCACCCGTGCAGAAACTTCCAATCAGCAACGAGCAGCTACTACGCGCCATCCTCGGGGTGCTCGGCCTCATCGCTGCAGTCGCGCTCACCGTCAGCGCCGCACAGCACCCTTCCTCCGGCTCCTCCAACCCCGCCGCGGAGGAGCGGCGCGCGGGATACGTCGATCCCGATTTCGAGACGACCCAGAAGCTCGAGGAAATCCGCCAGGACTTCTTCATCGCGGTGCGCCAGCTGCGTATCGACGACGCGCTGCCGCCAGTCAGCCCGGACCCCGAGCTGCAGCGTCTTGCCCAGCAGCACGCAGAGGGCAACGCTGTGACGAAAGAGCAGCCGTCCTTGGATCCAGGCGATGGCGGCGACATCGGGCAGGTCTCGGCAAGCATGCCGGTCGCAGAGGCGAGCGGGCACGCCTTCCTCGAGCTGATCATTCACTCCCAGGAGCACATGGACGTGCTCCTCAACCCGGAACATCGCAGCATTGGCGTCGGTGTGGCCTACGGCGACGGCCAGGTATGGGTGGTCGTCGCCTTCTCCCCCTAGCAGAGCGTATTCTGTATCACTATGACTGACTCTGCGTATTCCACCGCATTCCTCACCGACATGTACGAGCTGACCATGCTCGACGCCGCGCTGCAGGACGGCACCGCACACCGCCAGTGCGCTTTCGAGGTGTTTACCCGCCGGCTGCCCAGCGAGCGCCGCTACGGCGTGGTCGCCGGCACGGCGCGTGTGCTGGATGCGATTTCCAAGTTTCGCTTCACCGAGGAGCAGATCGAGGCGGCCGATTTCCTCTCCGAAGAGGCGAAGCGCTACCTGGCGAATTACCGTTTCTCGGGCCAGATCGACGGCTACCGGGAGGGCGATATTTACTTCCCCTACTCCCCCATCATGACGGTGCGCGGCACGTTCGCCGAGTGCGTCATCTTAGAGACCGTCATATTGTCCATCCTCAACGCGGACTCCGCCGTCGCCTCGGCAGCCTCGCGCATGGTCTCCGCCGCGGACGGTCGGCCGATCATCGAGATGGGTTCGCGCCGCACCCACGAGCAGGCCGCCGTCAGCGCCGCCCGCGCCACCTACATCGCAGGCTTCGACGCAACCTCCAACATGGAAGCCGCACTGCGCCACGGCATTCCGCCTTCAGGCACCGCCGCTCACTCGTGGACGCTGCTGCACGTCGACGACAACGGTGCACCGGATGAAAAGGCCGCATTCCGCGCGCAGATTGAGCGCCTGGGCGTGGACACCACTTTGCTGGTGGACACCTTCGACATTACGAAGGGCGTGGAGCACGCCCTCGAGGTCGCCGGCACCGACCTGGGCGCGGTCCGCATCGACTCCGGCGACCTGGGCATTGTGTCGCGGCGGGTGCGCCAGCAGCTGGATAAGGCCGGGGCGTTTAACACCCGCATCATCGTCTCCTCCGACTTGGACGAGTTCACCATCGCCGGGCTGCGCGGCGACCCCGTCGACGGTTTCGGCGTTGGCACCTCGGTGGTGACTGGTTCCGGCGCACCGACCGCCGGGCTGGTGTACAAGCTCGTCGAGGTCGACGGCCACCCGGTGGCAAAGCGCTCCTCAGGCAAGCGAACCTACGGTGGGGCGAAGACCGCGCTGCGCGGCTACCGTGCCTCCGGCGTCGCGGTTGCCGAGATCATCTGCCCACTCGACGGCGAGATCACCCGCAAACCCAACCTGGACTACCAGGAGCTTGTCGTACCGATGATGCGCGACGGCAAGCTCATCGACGAGTACGAGGGTCAGCACGGCGGTCTGGAAACGGCCCGCGCCCTGCACGCAACCGCGCGCGAAACGCTGCCCTGGGAGGGCCTGGCATTGTCGCGGGGCGATGCGGCAATCCCGACCCGCTTCGTCGGCTTCCCCGACCCCGGCGAGTAATCCCCTACCCCGCTTGCCGCTACACTTGCACGATGTGAGCGAACGCGACAAAGCACCCACCAGCACCAGCGGGGATGTCCCCTTAAGCCAGGCGACCACTGAGTTGCTGGATGCCGCGGTGGCAGCGCTTGGCGGCGCGCGCCGCGAGGGCCAGCACTGCATGGCGGAGTCAGTGGCAAAGGCACTGGATTCGCAGCGCCACCTCGCCGTCCAGGCCGGCACCGGCACGGGCAAGTCGCTCGCCTACCTCGTGCCCGCCGTGCGCTACGCGCAGGCCAACGGCACCACTGTGGTGGTCTCGACGGCCACGCTCGCGCTCCAGCGCCAGCTGGTGCAGCGCGACCTGCCACGGCTGGCGGATGCCCTGGAGCCGCACCTCGCGCAGCGCCCCACATTCGCGATTCAGAAAGGCCGCAACAACTACCTCTGCTTAAACAAGCTCGCCCAGGACGAGGGCGAGGAGTCGCTTATCGACGATGCCGAGCTGTCCTGGACCGGCCGCCACGTCAAACGCGTCGCCGAGTGGGCTCAGGACACTGAGACGGGTGACCGCGACGACTTAACCCCCGGCGTGCCCGACCTGGCCTGGCGGCAGGTGTCGGTGACCTCCAACGAGTGCCTCGGCGCCACGCGCTGCCCGCACGGCGAGGAATGTTTCGCCGAACTTGCCCGCGAAAAGACCCGCGACGTGGACATCGTGGTGACCAACCACGCCCTGCTGGCTATCGACGCACTGTCGGATACCAACGTGTTGCCCGAACACGACGCGGTGATCATCGACGAGGCGCACGAGCTGGATCAACGCATCACCTCGGTCGCCACCAACGAGATCTCCGCCCGCGCGCTGACGCTGGCGGCCCGCCGTGCCACCAAGATCGGCGGCGACGGCGAGGAACTCGAGAACGTCAAGGACGACCTTGCCGCAGTGCTGGATCTCGAGCAGCCCGGGCGCTGGGAGCACATCTCGGAGCCGGCCCGCGGCGCGTTCGCCGCGCTGCGCGACGCACTGTGGAAAACACGGCTGAGCATCGCGGATAGCCCCGAGGGTGAGTCAGAGCACAACCCGGAGAAGTTCGCCGAGCGCACAAACCTCAAAAACCACCTCGGGGACCTCCACGACGCGATCGTGCGCATCCTCGGCGTATTCGACGAAGAGGACCCAGCCAAACACACGGATGTGGTGTGGCTGACGCGCAGCGAGCGCTTCGGCGACTCCGTCGCGGTCGCGCCGCTGTCTGTCGCCGCACTCCTGCGGGAAAACCTCTTCGGCGAGCAAACGGTCGTGCTCACCTCCGCAACCCTGAACGTCGGTGGCAACTTCGACGCAATGGCGGCAGCCTGGGGCCTACCCGACGACTCCTGGGACAGCCTTGACGCCGGGACCCCGTTCGACCCGGCGAAGTCCGGCATCCTCTACACCGCACGCCACCTGCCGGCACCAGGCCGCGACGGATTACACAGCGACACCTTGGACGAGATTGCCACGCTGATCACCGCCGCGGGTGGGCGCACGCTCGGCCTGTTTTCTTCGCGCCGCGCCGCCGAACAGGCCGCCGAGGCGATGCGCACGCGCCTCCCCTTCGACATCTTCCTGCAAGGAGAGGACTCGACGGGCGCGCTGGTGACGGAATTCAGCAACGCGGAAAACTCCTGCCTCTTCGGCACGCTTTCGCTGTGGCAGGGCGTCGACGTCCCGGGCAGCTCGCTCTCGCTGGTCATCATCGACCGCATCCCTTTCCCCCGCCCCGACGACCCGCTCCTGCAAGCCCGCGCGAACGCCGCCGACGCCGCCGGCCGCTCCGGCTTCATGGAGGTCTCCGCCACCCACGCTGCACTGCTGATGGCGCAGGGCGTCGGCAGGCTGTTGCGCTCGGTGGACGACCGAGGGGTCGTCGCAGTGCTAGATAACCGCCTGGTCACGAAGCGCTACGGCGCGTTTCTCCGCCGTTCGCTGCCGCCGTTTTGGCAGACCGACAGGCTCGACGTGGTCACCGGCGCGCTCGAGCGCCTGGTCAGGCAAGGCTAAAGCGGTCACACTTCTGCGAATACGCCCGGCGGCAGCGTAAGCACCGTCGTGGAGCCCGGCGCCACCTCGGTAAACCCGGCATCGCGCACCGGCACCGCGCGCGGATCGGCGACCCGGGCGGCAAACTCGCCTGCGCTCACCTCGCGCACGTTCAGCGGGCAACCGGCAGCCACCCACTCGCGGACTTCTGCCTCAGGCTGCGCCGCCGCGTACAGCATGGAGGCGTGTCCCACCTGTGCCGCGGCCTTGCCTGCGGTCATCTCGAGCGAGGAGTCGATAAGGATTGTGGGGGCGGCGTCGTTGAGTGGCAGCGGATGTTCGTCGGCAGGCAAATCGGTGCCGCGAATCTGCAGTTTTGCCACCTCGTGGGGAACCTCTGAGACAGCGCATGGCACAAACGCGCGCACGCACCCGACGGTGATGCCGGGAAGCGCCTGGACGTCCTCCCATGCCTTGTTCCGCGCGCGCCGCGCCACCTTCCGGATCCTGCGCGAGTACCAAGCTTCGAGCCGCTCGCGCCAGAAGCCTTCGCGCGCCGCTCGCTCGTCGAGGCACACGAGCACCGCGGCCTGCGCCGCGCACACCAGCATCGCGTTTCGCGCAGGCGGTTGCTGTTTCGGCAGGTTGATCACCATCTGCATCGCCTGCACCGCTGCCGGGTCTTCAGGGTCGCCGGTGCCTTTGTGTATCGACGCCGCGAGCAACCCATGTGCCGATTCCCTCACAACGGGCGCCGGTCGTCGATGCCCGCCGCCTCGTCGGAGGAGTCGATCTCCTCCCGAGGAATGCCCAGAATGTAGAGCACCTCGTCCAAGAACGGGAAGTTCACCGAGGCATCCGCAATCTCTTTCAGCGCAGGCTTCGCGTTGAACGCAATCCCAAGACCGGCGCGCGAGAGCATATCGATGTCGTTGGCGCCGTCGCCCACGGCAACGGTCTGCGACATTGCGAGCCCGGAATCCTCCGCAAACTCGGCGAGGAAGTCGGCCTTCGCCCTGCGGTCGACCACCTTACCGATGACCCGGCCGGTGAGCTTGCCGTCTTCGATTTCCAGCGTATTCGCGCGAACGTAGTCAAGCTCAAGGTCCTCGGCCAGATCCTCGAGCACCTGGATGAACCCGCCTGAGACCACAGCCGTGCGGTAGCCCAGAGAGTTCAGCGTGCGGATCGTCGTCCGGGCGCCCGGAGTCAGTTCGATATCTGCGGCGACCTGCTGGATTACCGAGGCATCCAACCCGGCGAGCGCCTTGACACGCTCCCGCAGGGACTCCTCAAAGTCCAGCTCGCCGCGCATCGCTCGTGCCGTGACCTCGGCGACCTCATCCTCGCGGCCCGCGTGCGCGGCGAGCATCTCGATGACCTCGCCGGTAATGAGCGTGGAATCACAATCGAAGCACACCAGACGTTTCGCGCGCCGGTGGAGGCCAGCGTGCTCCATCGCGAGGTCGATGCCGAGCTCCGCGGACAGCTCGGCGAGCCGCTTGCGCAGTTCCTGCCCGTCGCCCGGGGTGTAATCGGGCATAGTGATCCGGAACTCCAGGCCGGTGACCGGATACTGGGTGATGCCACCGATGGCGTCGATGTTTGCGCCCACCTTCGCCATTTCGGCGCCGACCTTCGAGATCGCCTCGGCGTTGACCGGGTTGCCCAGCGCAACGAGCACGTGCGTGGAGCGGGGGCGGGAGACGCCGCGGGCAGCGGCATCCGTTTCAATGTTGACGCGCTGGCCGTACTCCCACAGTCCGGCGCGTAGCTCGCGTTCAATGTCGGTCAGCGCAAGCGGATCCATGCCGACGAGTGCCGCGAGCATCATGCGGCCGCGGAAGTCGGTCTGCGACACGTCGAGAAGCTGCACACCGTGGCGTGAGAGCACTGTGAAGAATTCGGCGGACACGCCGGGGCGGTCCGGGCCGGAGGTGGAAATGACTGCGGCCTTCAAACCGGGCTGCAGTTCTACTTCAAACGCTGGCTGATCAGTCACAAAAGGTGACCATAGCACAGCAAAACCCCTCACCAAGCGGTGAGGGGTCTTCTGTCAGGGGGTTCGCGCGTTACGCGACGACTACTTGGTCACCGCGGTGGAACCGGCGGTCTCGCCCTTCCACGTTGCCGGGCCCTCGGTGCTGTGACCGGTGTGGGCCTCGCGGCGCAGGGTCTCCACCATGTGCGGGTAGTGCAGCTCGAACGCCGGGCGCTCGGAGCGGATACGCGGCAGGGAGGTGAAGTTATGGCGCGGCGGCGGGCAGGAGGTTGCCCACTCGAGGGAGTTGCCGTAGCCCCACGGGTCGTCGACGGTGACGACCTCGCCGTAGCGCCAGGACTTGAACACGTTCCAGATGAACGGCAGCATACCGATACCCAGGATCAGGGCACCAACGGTGGAGACCTGGTTCAGGAAGGTGAAGCCGTCGGTGTCCAGGTAGTCGGCGTAGCGGCGCGGCATGCCCATGTTACCCAGCCAGTGCTGGACCAGGAAGGTCATGTTGAAGCCGATGAAGACCAGCCAGAAGGAGATCTTTGCCAGGCGCTCATCCAGCATACGGCCCGTCATCTTCGGGAACCAGAAGTGGACGCCAGCAATAGCGGAGAACACCACGGTGCCGAACAGGGTGTAGTGGAAGTGCGCCACCACGAAGTAGGAGTCGTGCAGGTGGAAGTCCAGCGGCGGGGATGCCAGCATGATGCCGGTCAGGCCACCGAAGAGGAAGGTGAACAGGAAGCCCATCGACCACAGCATCGGAGACTCGAAGGTGAGGTGACCGTTCCACATGGTGCCGACCCAGTTGAAGAACTTCACGCCGGTCGGCACGGCGATCAGGAAGGTCATGAAGGAGAAGAACGGGAGCAGGACTGCGCCGGTGGCGAACATGTGGTGTGCCCACACAGCCATGGACAGGCCAGCAATAGCCAGCGTTGCGAAGACCAGGCCGATGTAGCCGAAGATCGGCTTACGGGAGAAGACCGGGACGATCTCCGAGATGATGCCGAAGAACGGCAGGGCCAGGACGTAGACCTCCGGGTGGCCGAAGAACCAGAACAGGTGCTGCCAGAGGATGGAGCCACCGTTAGCGGTGTCGTAGATGTGTGCACCGAGCAGACGGTCGTACAGGACACCGAGTGCAGCTGCGAGCAACAGCGGGAAGATCATCAGGGCGATGATCGAGGTCACGAACACGGTCCAGGTAAATACCGGGAGACGGAACATGGTCATGCCCGGCGCGCGCATTGTCAGCACCGTGGTGAGCATGTTGATTGCCGAAGCAACGGTACCGACACCGGTTGCGCCGACGCCGACGATCCACAGGTTCGCGGAGACAGACGGCGTGTGCACCGCGTCAGCCAGCGGCATGTACATGGTCCAGCCGAAGTCTGCTGCACCACCTGGGGTGAGGAAGCCTGCCAGCATAGCGACAACGCCGACGCTGGTGAGCCAGAAACCAAACGCGTTCAGACGCGGGAAGGCCACATCCGGCGCACCGATCTGCAGCGGCAGGATATAGTTAGCGAAGCCCCACACAATCGGAGTACCGAATGCCAAAAGCATCACCGTGCCGTGCATGGTGAACAGCTGGTTGAACTGCTCGTTGGACAGGAACTGCATACCCGGGCTGAAAAGCTCCGCGCGGATAAGCAGCGCCATAAGTCCGCCGAGGAAGAACCACACGAAGGACATGATGATGTACATGATGCCCAGTTCTTTGTGGTCGGTCGTGGTTAACTGCAAGTAGATCTTGGAGCCACGACGTGCATTGCCCGTCGGCTCCGGACGTGTCGGCGGGACGTGATTGTCCAGCCTTGGCGCCACAGCGGTCATTCGATCCTCCTGACTACGGCTCGCCCATGTTTTTCAAGCGAGTCCTTTGCGATACCGGTTCATCATAGGTGATCGCCTTATGGAATTGCCAGCCCTTCCAGGCCGGCTACAGGTTTAACAATAGGCCCTTGCGTCTCGCGGCGCGAGTAGTTGGCGAATGCAGTACACAGCCAAATGGCAGGTGAGCCGCTAAGCGCCCCGTTTCGCCCACAACGCAAGCCGTTTTCCAGCTCAGACACAGTGGGCGAAGCCTTACGGGCCGGAATTGCGCACGGTTCACCCCGAAAGTGGTAAACCGGCGCGGACCAACGCCACGCTCACCCCGTTGGGGATCAAACTTTAGGCTGATCGCGTGTCGGGTAAAGCGCGGCGTCGATACGCATGCTTGAGAGGCGCTCTAGAAATCCCAGTCCTCGTCGGCAGTATCTTCTGCCTTGCCGATGACGTAGGACGAGCCCGAACCCGAGAAGAAGTCGTGGTTCTCGTCCGCATTCGGGGACAGGGAGGCGAGGATAGCCGGGGATACCTTCGTCTCATCGGCCGGGAACAGGCCCTCGTAGCCGAGGTTGTTCAGCGCCTTGTTGGCGTTGTAGCGCAGGAAGCGCTTGACATCCTCGGTCCAGCCCAGCGGGTCGTAGATGTCCTCGGTGTACTGCTGCTCGTTCTCGTAGAGGTCGTAGAGCAGGTCGAAGGCGTACTCCTTAAGCTCCTCCTGCCGCTCCGGCGACTCCTCGCGCACACCGACCTGGTACTTGTAGCCGATGTAGTAGCCGTGCACGGCTTCGTCTCGGATGATCAGGCGGATAATGTCTGCAGTATTGGTCAGCTTGGAGTGCACCGACCAGTTCAACGGCAGGTAGAAGCCCGAGTAGAAGAGGAAGGACTCCAGCATGACCGAGGCAATCTTCTTCTTCAGCGGATCGTCGCCCCGGTAGAAGGACTTAATAATCTTCGCCTTGCGCTGCACCTGCAGGTTCTCCTCGGTCCAGCGGAAGGCGTCGTTAATCTGCGGAGTGGACGCCAGCGTCATATAGATATTGCTGTATGACTTCGCGTGCACCGACTCCATGAAAGCGATGTTGGTGTAGACCGCCTCCTCGTGCAGCGTGCGCGCATCCGGGATCAGCGACACCGCCCCTACTGTGCCCTGGATCGTGTCCAAGAGCGTCAGGTTGGCAAATACTCGCATCGTTGCAAGCTGTTCCGCGTCGTTGAGCGTGTTCCAGCTCGGAATGTCATTCGACACGGGGATCTTTTCCGGCAGCCAGAAGTTACCGGTCAGGCGATCCCAAACCTCTTGGTCCTTCTCGTCCGGGATCTCGTTCCAGTTGATGGCCTTAATCGGATTGGGGTGGCTGTCAAGGTACTCCTGATATTCCTCACTCATGGCTCATATACTATCGAATTCAGCGTGTGTCGATTTATGATAGGCCTTTGTTTGGATTACGGCCGTACTGGTTTAAGATAATGGTAGTCCTATTTCCCGTTCTCCCACTATACGAGGTCGAAACACAATGGCGGCACCCCAATCACCTTCCACTGAGCCTCTGCTCACGTCAATTTTGGATACCCTTGGCGAGCAAATCATCTCCGGTGCGCTCGAACCCGGTTACACATTTACGCTCCAGGACCTTTCCACCCGCTTCGGCATCTCGCGCACCGTCGCGCGAGAAGTGATGCGCGCGCTCGAGCAGCTCGGACTGGTCTCTTCCTCCCGGCGCGTCGGTATTAAGGTGCTGCCCGCGGAGCACTGGTCGGTATTTAACCGCTCGGTGATCAACTGGCGCCTCTCCTGCGCCGAGCAACGCCCGGCGCAGATCACCTCGCTCAACGAGCTGCGTACCGCCGTCGAACCGGTCGCTGCCTCGCTTGCCGCGACGCACGCCACCCCGGCACAGGCGCAGCGCTTGCTGGAACTCGCCCACCTGCTGGTGGAGCTCTCCGGAGCGGGTGCCGGCAACACCCCCGAATTCCTCGATGCGGACAAGGAATTCCACACGCTCATCCTCCACGCCTCCGGCAACGAGATGTTCTCTACCCTGGCAGACCCGATCATGCACGTGCTCGAGGGCCGAACCCGCTACGGCATCATGCCGGACGAGCCTTCCCTGCCCGCGATGCGTATCCACATCGACCTGGCTCAGGCTATTGCCGACGGCGACGCGTCGGCCTCCGAACTCGCCTCCCGAAACCTGCTCACCGGTGTCAAGGAATTCTTGGCAATCTAGCGGATGTCGTAGCAGCGTGTAGGCTGCCGCAAATAGCCCCGCGCACCATATTCGTGCACTACTCGTGCACTCGGTGCGCGGGGCTCAACTGTCGGACTAGGACCGCTTAGAGCATGCAGGACACGCAGCCCTCAACCTCGGTACCTTCCAGCGCCATCTGGCGCAGGCGGATGTAGTACAGGGACTTGATGCCCTTGGTCCACGCGTAAATCTGGGCGCGGTTGAGGTCACGGGTGGTGACAGTGTCCTTGAAGAACATGGTCAGCGACAGCCCCTGGTCCACGTAGCGGGTGGCCACCGCGTAGGTGTCCACGATCGCCTTGTAGCCAATCTCGTAGGCGTCCTCGAAGTACTCCAGGTTCTCGTTATCCATGTGCGGCGCCGGGTAGTAGACGCGGCCGATCTTGCCTTCCTTGCGGATCTCAATCTTCGAGGCGATCGGGTGGATCGACGAGGTGGAGTTGTTGATGTAGGAAATCGAGCCGGTCGGCGGCACGGCCTGCAGGTAGCGGTTATAGATGCCGTCGCGGGCAACATCCTGCTTGAGCTGCTCCCACTCCTCGGCGGTCGGGGCAGCGATATCGGAGGCGTCGAAAAGCGCCTTGACCTTGTCAGTCTTCGGCTGGAACTCCGCCGGATCGTAGCGGTCGAAGAATTCGCCGGTGGCGTACTCGGACTTCTCAAAGTCGGCGAAGCGCTCCCCCTTCTCCACCGCAATTGCGTGCGAGGCGCGGATGGCCTGGTACATCACCGCGGCGAAGTATGCGTTGGTGAAGTCGAGGGCCTCCTCGGAGCCGTAGTGGATGTGTTCGCGGCCGAGGTAGCCGTGCAGGTTCATCTGCCCAAGGCCGATCGCGTGCGACGCGTCGTTGCCCTCACGCACGGATGGCACGGAGTGGATGGCGGTCTTATCAGCGACAGCGGTCAGGCCCCGGATGGCGGTTTCCACGGTGCGGGCGAAGTTGTCCGAGTCCATCGTCATCGCGATGTTCAGCGAACCAAGGTTGCAGGAAATGTCGTGGCCGACCTCGGCGTAGGTGAGGTCCTCGTTCAGCTCGGATGGCGAGTTGACCTGCAGGATCTCGGAGCAGAGGTTAGACATGTTGATCCGGCCCGTCTTGACCGGGTTGGCGCGGTTCGCGGTGTCCTCGAACATGATGTACGGGTAACCGGACTCGAACTGGATCTCCGCGAGGGTCTGGAAGAACTGGCGGGCGTTGATCTTGGACTTGCGGATGCGCGGATCCTCGACCATCTCCTCGTACTTCTCCGTCACGGAGATATCGGCGAAAGGCTTGCCGTAGACGCGCTCGACGTCGTACGGGCTGAACAGGTACATGTCGTCGTTGCGCTTGGCCAGCTCGAAGGTGATGTCCGGGATGACCACACCGAGCGAGAGCGTCTTGATGCGGATCTTCTCGTCCGCGTTCTCGCGCTTGGTGTCCAAGAACTTCATGATGTCCGGGTGGTGGGCGTTCAGGTACACCGCGCCTGCACCCTGGCGAGCACCGAGCTGGTTGGCATACGAGAAGGAGTCCTCCAGAAGCTTCATCACCGGAATCACACCGGAGGACTGGTTCTCGATGTGCTTAATCGGCGCGCCGGACTCGCGGATGTTCGAAAGCAGCAGTGCCACACCGCCGCCGCGCTTGGACAGCTGCAGCGAGGAGTTGATCGCGCGCCCGATGGATTCCATGTTGTCCTCGATGCGCAGCAGGAAGCAGGACACCAGCTCGCCACGCTGGGCCTTGCCAGCGTTGAGGAAGGTCGGGGTGGCGGGCTGGAAGCGACCGGTCATGATCTCATCCACCAGCGCGGAAGCGAGCTTCTCGTTGCCGTCGGCGAGGAAGAGCGCAGTCATTGCGACGCGATCCTCGAAGCGCTCGAGGTAGCGACGCCCGTCGAAGGTCTTCAGTGTGTAGGAGGTGTAGTACTTGTACGCGCCGAGGAAGGACTTAAAGCGGAACTTGAAACCGTAGGCGCGCTTGAAGGTGTCTTTGACAAACTCCCAGTCGTAGGCCTCGATGACCTCCGGCTCGTAGTACTTGTTGTCCACCAGGTACTTCATCTTCTCTTCCAGGTCGTGGAAGTAGACGGTGTTCTGGTTTACGTGCTGAAGGAAGAACTGGTTGGCGGCCTCGCGGTCCTTATCAAACTGGATCTTGCCGTCCTCGTCGTACAGATTCAGCAGCGCGTTGAGCGCGTGAAAATCCAGCTGGTCGGCGGCATTGACCGGCTCAGGGACGACTTTTCCGTGCAGTTCAGAGGTAGACACAGCGGGGCCTTTCATGTTCCAAGTATGTCGGTTGTCTAGGTTACAAGTTCGTGGTTTTCCGCGTCAGGCGGTCCTGTATTTGCCCTGGTATTTGGCTCGCAGGGCGGCCAGCCGGTCACTGTTGTCCGCCGGCAGCGGGGCGAGCGCCTCGCGCGCTTCCGCGCTCAGCGGGTTGAGACCGAGTGCGTGCGCGCCGTCGAGAAGCGAGGTGCGCACGCGCGCGACATCTTCGGCAGACCCCATCAACTCGACCCGGTAGAGGTAGGGCACGCCGCATTTCTCGGAGATGATGTCGCCGGCGACGCAGTAGTCCGGGCCGAAGTTGGAGTTCCCCGTGGCGATCACCCCGCGGATGAGCCCGCGGTTGTGCGGGTTGTTGAGGAAGTGGATCACCTGCTTCGGCACCGGGCGGGAGTAGGCATTGCTTATCGACGCCCCGCCCCCGTACGTCGGGCACACCAGCACATAGGGCTCGTCCACCTCGAGCGGGGCGTCGCCGCGGCGCAGCGGAATCCGTGCGCTGGGCAATCCCACCTTGTCAACGAAGCGCTTCGTGTTTTCGGTGGTGGAGGAAAAGTACACAACGAGCATGGATGCCTACTTCATTCATTCCTTCGGGCGGGTGCAGACAAAGTTGAAGCCGCCAACCACAGGAATTGACGGCTTTGGGCGGAAAAACGCGCGGCGCTTTACGCTGCGGAGTGGATGCCGCGGATGCGGTCCGGGCGGAAACCGGACCAGTGCTCCCCGTCGACCTCGACGATCGGGGCCTGCAGGTAGCCCAGTGCCATCACGTAGTCACGCGCCTCCTCGTCCACGGAGATGTCAACGAGGGAGTACTCCAGGCCAGCCTTATCGAGGGCCTTGGTGGTTGCCTTGCACTGCATGCAAGCGGGCTTCGTGTACACGGTGATAGAAGACATAACCTGTGGGCTCTTTCTGTAGCGTTTGCGGGAAGCTGACTGAAAAATATTGGGCACCGAGCCTTGCCGGCGCAACACCAACAAACACTATACCTTGGGGGGATTTCTGGCAACTGACACTACATGTAGTAGTTACAGGGGTGGTATTCCCAGGTTGGCACCTCCGGCTTACCTACATGTAGTTCGCTATAACCACTTCCATGTGATTTCTCGGTGAAAAATGGCTTACACGGGTGCTATTTAATTTCATCAAACGACAACTGCCCCGCCACCGCCGGAGCACATCCGGTCGGTGACGGGGCAGCAAAACGGCGCACGGTATCGCACGCACAAGGTGCGACGCCGTGCGCCGAGCGAGGGATCTAGCCCTGGCGAGCCTTGAAGCGCGGCTCCTTCTTGTTGATCACGTAGACCTTGCCGCGGCGACGCACGACCTGGGCGCCCGGCTTGTTCTTCAGCGACCGAAGCGACTTGCGGACCTTCATCGGGCGCTCCTTTCTTCTCGAAGTTGCATTGCTCTTACGACCTGCGGGCCAACCACCACACACTCACAGCGTGTTGTGCGAGTGTCGGGGCGTGCCGGGTCGCGACACGTCGAATAAGGTTACACGCTCTTTGCCTGGTTACCAAACCCGGGATCAAAGCGCTCGTGCATTTCATCCGCGACCTCATCCAGGCTTCGGCCCATCGTCTCCGGGACCTGGCGCCGCACGAAGACTGCGGCCACCACGCCAAAGACGGCGAAGAGCAGGAAGCTAAACGTCGCGGACGTGGCGTCGACAAGCGGGAGGAAGAACTGGGCCACAACCCAGTTCATGACCCACAGCGCCAGGCCAGCCAGGCCCATGCCGACGCCGCGCACCTGCGGGGGTACGAGCTCGGAAATAAGCAGCCACGTCGTCGGCGACACCGCCGCCTGCTGAGAGGCAATGAAGCCCGCCATGCACGCAAGCGCCACCAACGCCAAACCCGCGTTGTTCTCGGCTGCACGGTACATCACGGCCAACGCGACGAGGAAGACCACGTTGCCAATTAGGCCGATGAGCAACAGACGCGTGCGGCCGATCTTGTCCACCACCTGCAGGCCCACCCAGCAGGCCACCACAGACACCAGCCCGATGACGATCGAGGTGTACACGGCGTTCTCGGTGGACAGACCCACGGCGTTCATCATCGTCGGCGCGAAGTAGACGATCGCGTTGACGCCCGTGACCTGCTGGGTAATACCGAGCAGCGCGGCGACGATCACGGTCGAGCGCAGCCACTTCGTTTTCCGCAGCGTGCGCCACTCACCGCGAGAGGCGGCCTGGCGCGTGCGGGCGTCGTTAGCCAAAAGCTCCTCGAGCTCCGACGCGCTCATCCCGATCCGCGCCGCAGTGGCCTCTGCCTTCGCGCGCGCGCCGCGACGGGCCTGCCACAGCGGCGTCTCCGGCAGCAGGAACATGCCAATGGCCAGCGCCGCGCCCGGCACCGCGGCCAGGCCGAGCATCCACTCCCAGCTGCCCGTGCGCGCGAGCAGCGAGTTAACCAGGTAGGCAACCAGCTGACCCACGACAATCATCAGGGTGTTGAGCGACACGAGCTTGCCGCGAACCTTCGCCGGCGACATCTCCGCGATATACATGGGGGTAACAATGGACACCCCGCCGACGCCCACGCCGAGGAAGGTGCGCGCTGCCGCAAGTGCACCGATGCCGCCGGCGAGCGCGCACCAGATCGACCCAAGGATGAACAGCACGCCGCCGACAATCAGCGTGCGGCGCCTGCCCAACGCGTCGGCGATCGCCCCGCCGCCGAGCGCGCCGATCGCCGCGCCCACGAGCAGCATGGAGGTCACCAGGCCCTCCTGGCTGGGCGTCATGCCGAACTCAGGGGTGATGTAGAGCAGCGCACCACTCATCACACCGGTGTCATAACCAAATAACAGACCGCCAAGCGCGGCGGTCGCGGCAACAGTGCGCACGTAACGCTGCGTGTCGCCGGCACGGGAACGTGTGTTTTGAACCATGAACACTCATCTTGGTGGCCGCTACGATGAATGTCATGTCTTACCAGCAAGAAAACCTGCAGTCAGAGATCATAAAAGCCCTGGGTACCCGCCCCTTGATCGATACAGACACGGAAGTGCGCACTCGCGTCGACTTCCTCGCCGATTACCTCGCCGCCACCGGAGCAAAGGGGTTCGTGCTCGGCATTTCTGGCGGGCAGGACTCCACGCTCGCAGGCCGGCTCGCGCAACTCGCCGTGGAACAGCGTCGCGCAAGCGGCGCGGAGGCGACATTTATCGCTGTCCGCCTGCCCTACGGGGTGCAGGCGGACGAAGACGACGCGCAGCTCGCGCTCGAGTTCATCCAGCCGGACGAGACAGTCACTGTAGACATCAAGCCCGCTACCGACGCCCTCGACGCTCAGGCCGCCGGCGCGCTTGGGCTGGCCGGTCTCGGCGACTTCAACAAGGGCAACGTGAAGGCGCGTGTGCGCATGGTCGCCCAGTACGCGATCGCCGGGGAGCGAGGCTGCCTGGTCATTGGCACCGACCACGCTGCGGAGAACGTCACCGGGTTCTTCACCAAGTTCGGCGACGGCGCAGCCGACCTCGTCCCGCTCGCCGGATTGAACAAGCGCCAAGGCGCCGCGCTGCTCAAACACCTCGGCGCGACCCCGCGGCTGTGGGAAAAGGTCCCCACCGCAGACCTCGAGGAAGATCGCCCGGCGCTGCCCGACGAGGAAGCACTCGGCATCAGCTATGCGCTTATCGACGACTACCTGGAAGACAAGCCCGTCCCGCCCGAAGCAGCGAAGCGCCTGGCCCACCTCTGGCGCGTCGGCCAGCACAAGCGCCACCTGCCGCCGGGGCCGCGGGATGGCTGGTGGCGCTGACGCCCTATCTCACCACGTCAAGGGTGTCGTGCGCGGCGCGGACCAACGCGGACGCGTAGCTAGGACCGTGCGTGGTCGCATGCACCGCAAGCGGGTGGAGCTGGTGGATCGGGATACGAGCGCGCCAGGCGTCCGCGGTTGCGACGCTGCCGAGCACCCCACCGGCGCGCGCGTAGCCGTCCACGATCGCATCGAGATAGGGGGCACCGAACAGCTCCAACATTGCGATGTCGGTGAGCGGGTGACCACCGTGCGCGGCAGGGTCGATAAAACGGGGGCCATCAGGGCTAAACAACAGGTTGCCTGCCCACAGGTCGCCGTGGATGCGTGCGAGCGGAGCATCCTCGTCTTCTGCTAGCAACGCATCGCACGCACGGGTAACCACTTCGAGCCCGCGCGCGTCCAGGTTTCCGACCTCGTATGCGGAGCGGGCAAACGGCAGCACCCGCTGGTGCACGTAGAAGTCGGCCCAGCGCTTCGTCGGGGTGCACTCCTGCTCGAGCCGGCCGATGAAGTTCGGCCCATCCCACCCCGTCGGCGGGGCCCCAAAAGCCCTTGTGCCAGCGGCGTGGATCGCCGCCAGCTCGCGGCCAGCGCGTGCCGCCGCCTCTGCAGTGGGGCGTGCGGATTGCACCGTTTCGATGGTGAGGGTATTCGCGGCGTCGTCAAGCGAAAGCACCTCGACCACCGCCGACGATCCCTCGCGCAGCCAACGGAGCCCCGCGGCTTCGGCCGCCGCCGACCCCGGCGCGCTGCCCCGTTTGAGAAATGCCTCAGACATCGGTGCCCTCCAAAGCAAGTAGGAATCGCTTGGCTTGCTCGCCGCCACGATAGCCGCCGAGCGACCCGTCGGCGCGCAGCACCCGGTGACAGGGAACGAGCAGTGGCAAGGGGTTGCGCGCGCACGCGCTCCCGACTGCGCGCACCGCTTTCGGATTGCCAACCTGCTCGGCAAGCTCCTTGTACGTGGTGGTGCGACCGAAAGGCACGCGGGCGAGCGCTTCGAGGACCTGGCGGTGGAAATCCGTGGCGAAACGGAAGTCGAGCGGCACCGTGAAGCGCTGCCGCCTGCCCGCAAAGTACTCCGTGAGCTGGTGCGCGGCGAGCGGTACTTCAGCTGGCTCGGCGATACGCTCCCGCTCAGCCTCAATGCCGTCGGCCTCGAACATGACTTTCGCCACTCCCCTGTTCGAAATAACAAGGCCCAGCTTTCCGATCGGCGAATCAATCTCGTGGAACTGCAAACCGTCCATGGGCCCCACCGTAGTGGGCAAACACCGCGCCCGCTGGGTGAGCATTGAGTAAACTCCACGCTATGCCCAACAAAATTACAAGCTTCCCCATTGCCCTCGCCACCGTCGCATGCGCTCTGGTCGGGTGCGGGGACTCATCCTCCTGCTGAACAGGCCGCAGCGGAACAAGCTGCCGCGGAACAGGCTGCTCAGCAGCAACAACAGCAGCAGGCAGGCCCGCAGATGGAATACGCGACCATGGGCCCCTACGGCTCGCTCAACACCTGCGAGCAAACCCGTGGTATGTGGCCCGTGCAGTCCAGCCCCTGCTACATCGGCGGCGACGGCAACGCCTATTTCGACGGCATGCGCCAAGCCGCACGCTAGCTCACCCCTGAGCAAGAAAACGCTGCCTGACAGTTTCGGCCGGGCAGCGTTTTCACGAAGTGGAGCTAACGGGATTCGAACCCGTGACCCCCACACTGCCAGTGTGGTGCGCTACCAACTGCGCCATAGCCCCGTCAAGACGGTATGAAGTTGTAGAAGTGGAGCTAACGGGATTCGAACCCGTGACCCCCACACTGCCAGTGTGGTGCGCTACCAACTGCGCCATAGCCCCAAATCGGGTCTGCTTGCCCCGGGAAGACCGGCGCGAAGCACTTCGCTAAATATACACGCGCGCCCGCAAGCGAACCAAATCGCCTGCGGGCGCGTACGCGCACTACAGCCTACTTGCTGGCCTTGAGGGTCTCGACCCACTGGCCGACATCGCCGTCGATATCCTTTTCGTCGAGCATGACGCGCGGGGTCCATGCTTCACCGGCACGCTCTTCCTGAAGCTTCAGGTTGGCATCCGACATCTCCTTAGCTGCCTCCGCGTACTTCTCGTCGCGAATATCCTGCAGCGCCGCATCGGAAGCGCCGTAGTCTGCCGCCAGGTCAGCCAGGTCAGCCGTCTCGAGCTTCTTGTACACGTCCTCCTGGTTCTCGAACAGGTAGTAACGCAGGTTCAGCGCAGGTGCAGTCTCACCGTGTGCGAACAAGGCGAGCATCGCCGAGGCCGAAGCCGTGGAGTGGCCTGGGGTGTACGCCTGCTGCTGCCCGTCCAAGAACACCATCGGGCGCAAGTCAACCGCGATCTCCCCGGCCTTCAGCGCCTCCAGCATCGGCTCACCGGTTTCAACCTCGAGTTCCGCACAGTAGGAGCACGAAAAGTCCTCGAAGAGGTCCGCCTTCGGCGCGTCCGTGGCACCTTCGCCGGACAGAGTGATGAAGTCCTCACCCTCGTTCCAGGTGGCGGTGATTCCCTCGGTGTCGAGCATCTCCTCGGCGATCGCGTCTTTCCGGTCGCTCTTACCGTTGTAGACGATGATGCCAATCACCAACAGCGCGATCGCGATAACGGCCACGATGGCCCAGACGAAGCCGGCGCCGCCCTTCGAGTTCGGGTTTTGCACCTTACGGGTGGTCAATGTGGATTCTCCTCAATCTTTGAAAATGCGGGTGATGCGCGAAGTGCGCCCGCGCGCACGGAGGTACGCAGCGGATTATACGGCACGCACCACAGCTACGGGTAGATGGCAAATCGCTTGAACGGGCGGTACACCATGAACGCGGTGATTGCGATAAAGACCACGTCACGCGCGGCTACAAGTAGCAAGCTCGGCCCTTCGGTGGCGTCGGCGCTCGGATCGAAGCACCCGCAATCAATTTCGAGACCGCGCTGCCACGCCGACAGCAGCCCGACAATAAATAGGACGAGCACCACGATCGAAATCCAGCCGGCCGGCCGCAACTTAATCCCCAGCAGAAGCAAGAGTCCGCCCGCCAGCTCCAGCGGCCCGATCAACTGCGCGAGCAAGTAGGACCAATCGTGCGTGAAGATTTCGTAGGCGGCGATGGCCTGCGTCATCTCCATCACATTGCCAATTTTGGGTATTGCAGCCTTGATCCACACGAATGCCATAAAGAACCGTGCTGCGGCCGAGAGCACGTCAAGCACAAGCGTGCGCGTGCTGCGCGCCTGCTGATCACCGGACGCGGCGGCGGAAAGTTGTGTCGTCACATTAAGCAGCGTAGCGCAGCAGAGCCCCGGGGTCTGCATTTTTATCTGCAAAGGTGTGATCTATTTTCGTTCTATACTCGGACCCATGGCTACCTGGAAAGACATCACCACCGCAGACCCCGCCCACTCCGAGCGATACGCCCAGCGCTGGAAGACCTTCGTCGCGCAGGGCAAAGACATCGACGGGGAAGCCAGGCTTATCGACGCTGTCGCGCCGCGCCACGCCCGCATCCTCGACGCCGGCTGCGGCACCGGCCGCGTGGGCGGCTACCTTGCAAAGCGCGGGCACGAAGTGATCGGCACCGACGTCGATCCGATCCTGATCACTCACGCCAAGCAGGACTTCCCCGACGCCACCTGGGTTGTCGGCGACCTGTCCGAGGATGAAATACCGGCGCATGACGTCGACGTCGCCGTTTGCGCCGGCAATGTTATGGGGTTCCTCGACCCGGCTGGCCGCGCGCCAGCACTCGCGAACATTTTCCGTACGCTGCGTCCTGGCGGCCGCCTCTTCGCAGGTTTCGGTGCAGGCCGCGGCTGGACGTTCGACGACTTTCTCGCCACTGCCGAAGAGGTCGGGTTCAACGTCCAGAACTGCTACGAGAGCTGGGAGCTTGCACCTTTTACCGCAGACTCCAGCTTTCTTGTCGCCCAGCTCGCGCGGCCTGCGTAGACGAATGGTCAACGATGGCTAAGCGGGTTTGCCTGTACGCGGATGAGACTGGAAACCTAGATTACGAGGGCACCCCCAACCCACGAGGAGGCGGCGCCTCGACATATTTCGGTTTCGGGACCGCAGCTTTTGACACACAGCACCACGGTGATGATCTACTCCAAGGTCTGCATTTGCGAGCAAGTTGCGCAAAGGAAGGAATTTCGCTTGCGAAGGGATTTCATGCAGTCGACGATTCTTCCAGGACACGAAATGAAATGTTTCACTTAATCCAGGAACAAGCACCGCGATTCGACACAACGTTCCTGATGAAAGCGAATGCGTATGCGGGCGTCAGAGCAGATGGCCCAATGCGCCTCTATAAACTCGCGTGGTTTCTTCATCTCAAGCAAGTTGCGCTGCAGGTTTCCCGGCCAGAGGACGAACTCTACGTTGTCGTCGCCGAGTTCGGCACAAAAAGCACTCGGAGAGCTGCATCTGAAGCAGTAGCCGATGTGTGCGCCCAAATCAACAGAAATATCACCCTGTGCGTGTGGACAGCGCAATCCTCATGGGGGCTACAGGTGGCAGACTATGGTCTTTGGGCCGTGCAACGCCACCTCGAAGGCAAGAAGTGCTCCTGGTTTGAGCCGTGTATCAAACCGACGTTGAACTCATTGTTTACCCCATGGGGTCGCGCTGAAGCACATTGAGAACAATGAAACCGGCTATCCCACCTGTGAGGGCAGGAAGTCCTCCCCTGGAGGACTTGTCGCCGGTTTCGCCTTTATTGTAGCTGCTCCCCCAGGCCGAAACAATAGCCTGGCGATACCTACTCCCCGAGCACTTCGGCCACCACGGACTTCGCCGCCTCCTGCACTTCCTTCAGGTGCGCTTCACCCTTGAAGGACTCCGCGTAGATCTTGTACTTGTCCTCGGTGCCGGATGGCCGTGCCGCAAACCAGGCGTTCTCCGTCGTTACCTTCAGACCGCCGATAGCGGCGCCGTTACCGGGAGCCTCGGTAAGCTTCGCCGTGATCGGCTCGCCAGCCAGCTCGGTGGCGCTCACCTGCTCCGGCGACAGAGCCTTGAGGGTAGCCTTCTGCTCGCGGTTGGCCGGGGCGTCGATGCGCGCGTACGCGGGTGCACCGAATTGTTCGGCCAGCTCTGCGTAGCGCTGCGACGGGGTCTTGCCCGTCACGGCAGTGATTTCGGCGGCGAGCAGGTCCATGATCAGCCCGTCCTTATCCGTTGACCAGACGGTACCGTCCTTGCGCAGGAAGGAGGCACCTGCGGACTCTTCACCGCCGAAGCCGATCTGCCCGTCGATAAGCCCAGGCACGAACCACTTGAAACCGACCGGGACCTCCACGAGGGTGCGGCCGAGCGAAGCGACCACGCGGTCGATCATTGAAGAGGACACGAGCGTCTTGCCCACGGCGGTACCCTCGTCCCAGCCATCGCGGTGGCTAAACAGGTACTCGATGGCCACCGCCAGGTAGTGGTTCGGGTTCATCAGCCCGGCGTCCGGGGTGACAATGCCGTGGCGGTCCGCGTCCGCGTCATTGCCGGTAGCGATGCCGTACTTGTCGCGGTTGTGCACGAGCGACGCCATGGAGTTCGGGCTAGAGCAGTCCATGCGGATCTTGCCGTCGGTGTCCAGCGTCATGAACCGCCAGGTGGCGTCCACGTTCGGGTTGACAACCTCCATGTTCAGACCGTGACGCTCGGCAATCGCACCCCAGTAGTCCACAGAGGCCCCACCCATCGGGTCCGCGCCGATGCTCAGCCCGGAGGCACGGATCGCCTCGATATCCACGACGTTCGGCAGGTCGTCCACGTACGTTCCAAGGAAGTCGAAGCGCTCGGCCCGCTCGTCCAAGACACCGGTCACACTCACGCGGCGCACGCCCTCCAAGCCCCGACCGAGGTAGTCGTTGGCCTGATTGGCAATCCAGTCAGTCGCGTCTGCACCGGCCGGACCGCCGCTCGGCGGGTTGTACTTAAAGCCGCCATCGCGCGGCGGGTTATGCGAAGGAGTAATCACAATGCCGTCGGCCCGCTGCGGGTCCGTGCCCGTGACTCCACCGGCGAGCTTCGCGTTGTGCGACAGAATCGCATGCGACACGGCTGGGGTTGGGGTGTAGCGCCCCGCAGCGTCGACAAGCACTGGCACCTCGTTTGCAATGAGCACCTCTAGCGCGGTCACCATCGCCGGCTCGGAGAGCGCGTGCGTGTCGCGCCCAATGTAGACCGGGCCACTGATGTTATTCGCGCGCCGGTAATCCACGATGGCCTGCGTGGTCGCCAGAATGTGCTGCTCATTGAACGCATTGTCCAGCGCCGAGCCACGGTGCCCCGAGGTACCGAAGCTCACCTGCTGGTCCGGATCCTGCGCATCAATCTCGCGGGTGTAATAGGCCGTGACAAGCGCAGCAATGTCGATCAGGTCGGCAGGTTGGGCGAGTTGACCGGCGCGTTCGTGTGCCATGGAGTACTCCTTCGTTTGCGGGCTGCAGGGCGCGCCGCTTTTCGACGCCCCCTTCCACGCCCCATCTTCCCCGCTAACTCCAGTTTCTGCCAGGGCAATCCCCTCACTCCCCCACCAATTGTGGGGAAGCTTAGAAAAAGTTGGTAAATATTGGCGAAATGCATGACTTTTTATAGCTCGACAGGTTACCATTACGAACAACTTCTGTGGCACCAGTCACATACGATGCCGCGGGAGGGAGTGTTGTCCCCTAACCCGAGCCCGAAACGTGGAGATATGACCTCATCGTTGAATGATTTTCTGGGCGGGATTGCCAGCGTCGTCTGGGGCCCGTTCATCCTCATGCCGCTGCTGCTTGGCACCGGCCTGTACCTGACAATTCGCCTCGGCGGCCTGCAGTTCCGCACGCTCGGCCGCGCAATACGCCACGCCTTCATTGACAAAAGCGGTGAAGGCGCCGGAGACATTTCCAACTACCAGGCGCTTACGACCGCCCTCGCCGCGACCGTCGGTACCGGCAATATCGTTGGCGTGGCCACCGCGCTTTCCATCGGTGGCCCGGGTGCACTGTTCTGGATTTGGGTCACCGGCCTCGTCGGTATGGCTACCAAGTACACCGAGGCCTACCTGGGCGTCCGCTACCGCACGACCGATAAGTACGGCAAGCAGCAGGGCGGGCCGCACACGTACCTACGTCGCGGTATCCCTGGTGGTCTAGGCAAGTTCCTCGCCATCGCGTTTACGCTGTTCACTATCTTCGCGTCTTTCGGTATCGGCAACCTTACCCAGGGCAACTCCATCGCCGCGGGCATGGAGGATACCTTCGGCATGGATCCGCTGGTCTCCGGCGTCATCATCTTCTTCGGTGTGGGCGCTGCCGTCCTCGGCGGCATTGAGGGCATCGGCAAGATCACTTCGGCGTTCGTTCCGCTCATGATCGTGATCTACGTCTTCGGAGGCATCACAGTGCTTGCGCTGATGGCAGACCAGATCCCCGCAGCGCTTAGCCTCATTTTCACGGACGCATTCACTGGCACCGCCGCAACCGGTGGCTTCGTCGGCTCCGGTATCATGCTGGCAATTCAGTTCGGTGTCGCCCGCGGCATCTTCTCTAACGAGTCCGGTCTCGGTTCCGCCGCAATCGCCGCGGCAGCCGCGAAGACCGAGCACCCGGTTCGCCAGGCACTGGTGTCCATGACCCAGAC
Organism: Corynebacterium sp. p3-SID1056; assembly: GCF_025152525.1. Classification (GTDB taxonomy): domain Bacteria; phylum Actinomycetota; class Actinomycetes; order Mycobacteriales; family Mycobacteriaceae; genus Corynebacterium. Next base: position 5,729 of record NZ_JALXXL010000011.1, on the reverse strand, counting down.
CTTCATCGACACCATCATCGTCGTCACCATCACCGGCCTCGTTATCGTCACGTCCGGCACGTGGGAGATGGGCCGCGAGGAGGCCGCGGTCATGACCGCGGCCGGCTTCGCAGAAGGCCTTCCCGGCCACTGGGGCGGCACCATCGTGTCGGTCTCGTTGATCTTCTTCGCGTTCTCCACCATCCTCGGCTGGTCCTACTACGGCGAGCGCTCCGTGGTCTCCTTGCTCGGTCAGTGGGCGAGCGTGCCGTACCGCATGATCTTCACCGTCGTCGCGTTCCTCGGCGCAACCACCGAACTGGAGCTTGTTTGGACATTCTCCGACCTGGCCAACGGCCTGATGGCGCTGCCGAACCTCGTCGGCCTGCTAATCCTCTCCGGCTTGGTTGCTCGAGAGACCCGCGAGTACCTCAAGTTCGACCCGCATCTCAAGAAGGACCCGGACGAGGTCGCTCGTTTCGTCCAGAGCCAAGGGATGAATTGGCAGTAGTTTCCCCTGCTACCCTGTAGTACATGCAGGCCAACACCTTCCGCGAAGCGCTCCTCGTCGGCCTCGGTGCCGCACTAGGAGCGCTTTTGCGTGCCGGTTTGCTCGCCATTGCGCCTGGCCCAGCTGTGGTTGCCACGCTCGTCATCAATGCGCTCGGTGCCTTTGCCATGGGCTACTTCAAGCCGGGGCCGTTCCTTGGCACCGGCTTTCTTGGGGGCTTTACCACCTTTTCTGCAATGGCCGTCGCCGCCGTACACTCGAGCGCCATCTGGGCCCTCGCCCTAGTTGCCGCAAGCTTTGTTGTTTGCGTCGGTGCCTGGCTGCTTGCCGACGCCACGTCACCCCACCCCTACCGCCCACACCAAAGGACCTAAGGATGGAGCTTTTACTCGTAGGCAGCATCTTCACCGGCGGGTTCCTCGGTGGAATGGCCCGTTGGGCGCTTTCCCACATCCCGGCACCCCGAGTCGGTACCTGGGCTGCGAACATGGTGGCCTGCTCGGTTCTGGGATTTGTGTACGGCCAAAGTCTGCTCATTGTCATGGCCTTCGGGACCGGATTCGCAGGTGCACTCTCCACCTGGTCAACGCTGGCTAAAGAGCTCGGCCAGTTAATCAGGGACAAGGACTATGGCGAAGCTCTGAAGTACCTTGTCGCCACCGCGATCCTTGGGTTGGTGGCCGCTGGTTTTGGTTTGCGTTGGGGTGCACGGGCGTTTGGGGTGTGACGATGTCGGCACCGGGTGTTTCTTTTCCTGGGGGTTGTCGCACGCGTGTTGCATGGGTCGTATTCGCGGTGTGGTTGGAATGATGTTGTATCCGGTTTTCGGCGACCAGGCATAACACTGGTGTGATGCTGTCTCGTTACATGATGATTCCAGTGCCTCCGGGGGCGGGGTGCCGGCCACGCCCACACACCCCGATATTGCCAACGCATCCCGTGCGCCACGATCCTGCGGTGTGATGGGAATGATGCTGTATTGAAGCGTCCTGGGTTTAGTTCCTACCTCTGCTAAGGAAGGATTGGCACTATGCCCAGAAAATGTTCCGCCGAATTCAAGGAGAAGGCGGTCCATCAGATCATCGAAATGGTCCGCCTGGAGTCTTGCTCACTGCAACGCGCCTACACTGTTCAGAAGACTGAAATGGTAGCGGTGTGGTGAGTATCTGGTAGCGCCTGAGTGAGTATCCGGTAGCGGTGTCTCACTCAGGCGTTGTTGTTGGTTATGCGTTGGTGGTCAGGCGCATGTTTGGTCCTTCGAGTGTGATGATCTCGGCGCCGGAGACGAGTCGGTTGAGGATTGACTCGGAGATCACGGCGTCGGGGATGGACTTGTACCACTCCTGCGGGGTGAATTGTGAGGTCACAATCGTTGAGACTTTGCCTTCTCGCCCGGCGAGGATGTTGAGAAGTTGATGCGCGGTCGCGGCATCAATAGGTGTGGTCAGGAAGTCATCTAAGACCAGGACGTCGACGTCGTGGAGGTGCTGGATGAACTTCAGCCGTATGGGGTCATCGGGTTGCAGGACTGCCAGTTCGGCGGCGAGCATGTCGGTGCGGTAGAACCGTGCGGAGTAGTCGTTGATCGGCTAAAGAGAATCATTGGCATGGCATTCTTGATAAATTTTATTCCTACAATGAAGGACCGGTAGATGTTTGAGGTTATTGACGCTGGATTTCAATTCACGGTGCAGAACAGGAAGGATTGGCTATTCCGGAATGTGAACTTCTCGATTGCGAATGGCGAAGTGGTAGCCCTCATGGGGCCGTCTGGGTCAGGCAAGACCACTCTGCTTAATGGACTCGCTGGTATTGGGCGGCTATCCGAAGGTAAGAGCGTGCTTGATGGAATCCAGATATCGGGCCTGCCAAAACGAAAGGTGCGCAAACATCTAAGGGATTCTGTATCAATAGTTTTCCAAGACCACCTATTGATTCCGGGATTAAACCTGCTTGAGAACGCGGAGTTGTCTTGGGCCTTGTCGGGTAAGCCGAAGGGGATCTCCCCCAAAACAGTTTTAGACAGCTTGGCTATTGGAACAGAAAGGAACTCTCTGCCTGAAGAAGTCTCAGGTGGACAAGCACAGCGGGCAGCAATCGCGCGGGCCTTGGCTAGTGGCCCAAAGTTGTTATTCGCCGATGAGCCGACAGGGAGCTTGGACGAAAAGAACGCACATCGGGCTTTTGGTGAAATCAAAAATTGGTGCGGTTCACAGGGGGGACACGGTCTAATCGTTACCCATGATCCGGTCATTGCAAAGCTATGTGATCGTATTGTTCGTTTGGACGGCGGGACAATCAATGGATAATCCCAATCGCGATCAAGCAATCTCGCTTAAAGTTACAAAACCGTATTTTCGAGCGTCGTTAGGTCCCAATGTTGCAGCTGCGGTAGCTATCGGTTTTTCAATCGGCGTACTTGCAGCTGTTCTTAATACCCGAGCCGCGACTGAAGGTACGGCAGTGGGTGTGGCTGTCACGGTGAATGTGGCGACAAATGTTGCTATCTCCTGGACGATTGCTTCGATTTTCTGCATTCCGCAGATAGTGAGTCGAGCGTTTACCAAACTTGACTATTTCATCGGTTGTCTACAAATTGTGGGATGGCCGGCTCGACGGTACCTTGTCATGCTCATCGCACAGCTCCTATTCATCGAAGTCTTGGCCATCTTACTTTCTTATCCTGTAGCTGTACTCTTTCAGCGGTTAGTGATGCTGATTTCCCGTCGGGACTCTGACGATTTGTTGTACCCTGGTCAGCTTTTTGAGCCGATATCGCTGAATTCAATTTTGATGGCTACGCTCATAATCACTGTTAGCGTTATCATTGTCGGCATTATCACGTTCATTGGTTACGCCTTGAAGCAGAAGACTCAGGCATCGGGAGCGAAGCCTGTACGTGTTTCAATTGACGGGCTCAATAGGCTGCGATGGGGAGACTTGGCCGCCACGCTGCCCGTCGTCTTTCTTGTAATAGCGGTCCAGGCTGGTGCTCAAGCAGGACTTTTTGTCATTCTAGCTATGGTATCTGCCTTGTTTTGGCTATGTAACCGTTTTATTCTGCACATCGTCAGAGCGATAGAGAAAGCTACAACCCGATTGGCTGGTGTCATTCCCGGGATAGCTGTACTGGGCGCATTCTCTGCAGAGCTTCATAATATGACGAAGTCTATCGTCTTGCCGTTGTCCTACGTACTGGGCATTCCAGCTATTGTCCTTTCAGTTTCACACACAGAGGCTGACGCATTGAATCAAGTGGGTGGGGGAATCCAGAACTGGGATTTTCTTGTCATGCTTGGTTTGCCCCTGTTCTTTGTAGGAATACTGTCGATCGCATCATTTCTAATGGCTGTAGATCAGGTCACGATTACAACTGACCGACTTAATAAAGTTGGGTTTCCTGTCTCGGTGATCTATCTTGTCAGATTCGCAGGTCTACCTTTTCTGTTTATGTGTGTCAGCCTCGGAATTGCAGCTATATTCGCACTGGTCAGCTCGATCATTCATGTGATAGTTCTTGGTTCGTCGATAAAATTTGCAATCGCCGGGCTGTCAATGATGGTCTCGCTATTATTAGCCGGGGCACTCTATTTATCTTTCATCCTGTTCGGGCTCTTTTACTCCCTTTGGAAGTACCTTCACCACAAGTACATCGCTGACCACCGTTCGAGGAACTAAGTGAAGCATGTTTCTCTTCGGCTGGTCGTCTGCGAGTGGCTAGAGAATGCAACCACTTCTTCAGCCGCTGCATCAGACACTCTCTTCTTCCGATGACTTTGCGTGTTACCGGACCAACTTTCCTGGCTTCGCGATAAAAGTAGTCGCTTGTCCACAGTCCACGGGTGGAGTCCATTCCAGATGGAATGTGCTCGCAGTCGGTGACATAGGCCCCACGCTTATGCGAAACCTGGTGGGTTGCCACAGTTTTCCCTGGTCAAAGACGGTCAAGACCTGGCCCGTGATGCGCACATCGACAGTGCGGCCAACAAGCTGGTGCGGGACGGAGTAGCGCACGGTTGCAACCGTGATATGGAAATCTGGGGCCACTTTCGCACGCTTCCACTCGGTGTGTTGCCACGGGGTTGGAGGCAGATCGGCAAGGAGATGCTGTTCGTGTTGTTCAAAGAGGTCCCTGCGGCTTGACTGCTGACTGCGAAACGGCACGGAGGTGTTGATCGCGTCGACTACGCCCACAATCTTTCCGTTGAGCTCGTCTAAGTCGACGCACTGGTGACCATCGAGGGCGTGGATGACTTTGTGCGTGACGATTTTTACCGCAGCTTCCACATTCGCTTTATCCTTTGGTCGACGCGCGCGTGTGGGAAGTGCTGCTGTGTTGTAGTGCTCCAAGAACTGCTGGTAGGTGTCGTTGACCTTCCGGTTCCTATCGGCAGTGCTGATCGCGTTCGACGCCGTCGACGCGTTATCGGGGACAACAACCTGGCGGACCCCGCCGAAGTAGTCAAACGCTTGGCGGTGAGCATTAAGCCAGGACTGTTGCCGCTGGTCAACACACGCACAGGCAAACAGCATCCCTGAATACGGCAGCGAGGCGACGAAAATGCTGACTTTCGCACCGTGTGTGCCCGCAGGGTCGTACAGGCGCATCTTGGTCCCTGCCCAATCCACCTGCATCGTATGCCCTGGCGCATGGGTGATCCGGGCGGTAAGCCCGGCCGCGTCGACATGGGAGGCAACCAGCTGGCGGAACCGGTCGTAGCTGTAGTGCCGCTGGCCCGGCTGGGCGGGGGTGGTGGTGTAGCGAGCCCACAATACTTGCAGTGTGTGCTTCGTACGCCCTGTGCGGGCTTTGACGACCGTTTCAAAGTCAATCGGGACGAACTCGCCTTGCCCGCTGGTGCGTTTATCAACGAATATCTCGTCCAGCTCGTCATTCGTCAGCGCCGCGACCTGCTGGGCAGTGGTCAGGCCAAGGTTTCGCAGTGCTTGGTTCGCTCGGGAAATCGCGCGGTGCGAGCACCCGAGCTGGTCTTCAATCTGGCGGTAAGAACGCTTCCCTATAAGCAGCGTCATCACCGCACGGTAATCCGTCATCAGCGGACTCCTTCCAGTACGCGCCGCACCCGAGTGGTGCGGCTACCGGAAGTATCATCCCGAGCGCACTGAGCTGCGACCGGATACTCACTGAAGCGCTACCGGATAGTCACGACACTGCTACCAAATAGCCGGTCGCAACATACACGGAGGTCGGTGAGCTGCTTGGAGTATCCCACCACAC
>NZ_JALXXL010000010.1 GCF_025152525.1 Corynebacterium sp. p3-SID1056 | reverse complement strand
TCCATTTACCTAAGCATTTACCCACGCACGCCCGTCACGCCCGGCACGCACCGATCGCCTCGTGCGCCAGCACAGCCACGGCACCGGAAGCGGACTGGAGCACGTGCCATTTCGGGTGGTAGCGCGTTGCCGCCATGAGCAGCTGCGGGTCGTGGAACCATCCCTGCACCACGCCACCGTCGGTTGCGAAGGTCACTTTCGTGCCCTCGACCTGCAGGACCTCGACAGCCTTCCAACCGCCGTCCTCGCGGGAATTGATCGCCCGCATGACCGGGATCCAGTGGGGCCGGTGGCCCGAGGCGACAAGCTGGCAGCCCGTGTGATCGGCAGGCGCACTCGTTGCAGACGGCGCCGGCAGTGAAACGATCTTGCCGGTCTCGCTCGAGCGCAGCTGGTTGCGCTCGGGGGAATAGGTGAAGTTCGGACCCACGCGTCGTAGCGCGTCGAGGGCGTCGAGCGGGGTGTCGAAGACGCGGACGTGCAGCTCGCCTCCTGCGGCAAATGTCAGCGTGATGCCGTTGATGTTGTCGATTGTGGCCGGGACCCATGCATCGGGGCCGTTGGGTACGGGTGCCATGAGGCTCTCCTTGAAATTCTCGCGCTTTCGGCGTGCAGTGTGCAAACGCCGACAGATCTTCTCCCGGGGGCACCGTGCGCGAACAGCGCGGTTGCCAGCCGACAGGCCGGGAGGCCGTACCCAGATACGGGCGCGTCGGACTTCGTGATCCTGTTACTCACCCTACCAGCTCGCATAAGCTGTGAAGGCATGAAGCTCGCCACGATGATGATTGCCGGATCGGCAGCGCTCGGTGCCGTGCAGGCTGTGCGCAAGCGGCCCCCGCTGCCGTTCAACGACCCTGATTTCGAGCCCACCCGGCAGACCCCGGTGCTCTATATCCATGGGGTCACCAGCCGTTATCGGGCCTTCCGCCCCAACGCGGAGCGCCTCCGCGACGAGGGCTTTTGGGTGTGGGGCTACGACTATGGCGACATGTTTGCCCCCGGTTTCTACGGTATGGGCAATTTGGACAGCATCATCGAAGACGTCCACGCCAACGCCGACCACGTGCTTGAGCACACCGGGGCCGAGAAACTCGACATTGTCGCGCACTCGCAGGGTGGGCTGATGACCAAGCTCTTCATTGCCAACGGGGGTGCCGACAAGGTGCGTCGCGTGGTCGCATTGGGCGCAAACTTCCACGGCACCGACGTGCGCGGGCGGGCTGCACGATTCGCGCCGCTGATTACTCGGTACCCGCGGGCTGCCTCCGCGCTGGCTTCACCTGGAGTGATCCAGCAGTTGGCCGACTCCCCGTGGGTGCGCACCCACCTCAACGTGCCGGATACCTACCCGGGCATCGTGTACACGTCCCTCTACTCGCCGGCGGACGTGCTGGTCACGCCGAATGCGACCTCAATGCTCACGGCGGTTGACGGAGCAGACGTGGCCAACATCGACGTCGCCGAAGCCTACGGCGGGTACGCTCCGCGCCACGCACTCATGGAGCGTGACCCGCTGCTCACCGAACTCACCCTGTGGGGATTGACCCGCGCGCGTGGAGAACACACCCCGCCGCGTATCCCGTGGGCTGAGGAGGGCTAGCCGCACTTCACAATCGGCTCGGGGTCGTAGACCGTGGTCTGCGTCTCCTGGTCGATCAGGTTGCCCGAAAGGTCGTAGATGCTGCGCGTATCCGAGGTGGTAAAGCCCGGCGCGCCGCTCGACGGGATGCAGCCCGGGCCGGCCGCGTTGACGGTGTTGGGCTGCGTTTGCGCCCAGCGCCCGCCGTTGGCGGATTCCACGTTGACGTGCTTGACGCCCATCAGGCGCACGGTAATCTCGCCGCCGCTCACACCAGTTTGGATGCGCACCGGGGTGGGCGAATCGTTGCGGAACTGCAAATCGATCGCGCCCTCGTAGACGGTGGCTTCGCGGCCTGCCGGGTAACGGGAGATGTAGTAGGAGTGCGGTGTGTGCGCGATGTCCGTCATCCCGCCGAAGTAGGCGGCGTTGTACAAGGTGGTGGCGAACTGGGAGATGCCGCCGCCGACGGCCATACCGGAGCGCCCGTTGATGATGATGCCGGATTCCACGTACCCCTGCGCCGTGCCGCGCGGGCCGGTGTAGCCGTTGAGCGAGAAGGTCTCGCCGGGGTTGACGATCGCGCCGTTGACGGTCTGGGCCACGAGCGCGATGTTGGTGCCGGATGCCCCGGAGAACCCACCAGTGGAAAAGGAGCTGACCTCCTGGTCGAAGGTGGCGTTTTCGGCTTCCTCGGTAGTGAAGTCTGCTGGCACTGGTGTGTAGTCGGCGTCCCAGGTTCGCTCGCCGTCTCGCAGGAGGCGATCCTCGAAGCCTTCGAAGGTGGCGTCCCAGTCCACGGCGATGCCGTCGGTGGAGGGCTCAATACCGCCACCTTCGAGCACGCGGGCGTTATGCATTTCAGTCTGGGTAGCATCGAGCGTCTCCCCCAGGATCGCGCCCGCGACCTCACGGTGTACCTCGGGGACAATCGTCCCGTCGACGTTGGCAAATTGCACGACTTCGCCCATGCGCTCGGTGGGGATGACCGCGGTGGCATCCTCGCGGCCGTTGACCTTGAGCGGGCCGGAAAGCGCGGTCTTGACCGGGTCCTCCATCGCTTCCTTGATCACTTCATCGTTGATCGCGGGCTGCACCGGCTTCGGCTCCACCTCTACCCCGTCCGGGTCGAGCCAGTCGCTCGTGACCGCCTCGCGCAGTACACCGGGGTCGACCTCTTGTCCAAGCTCGGGGTCTTTGACCTCGGCCTTGCCGCCTTGGATCTGGATGGCACCGTCTTTCGGTGCGAGGTAGAGCTCATCCTTGACGCGTTGCAACTCCGGGCCGAGCTTGCCCTCGTCGACGCTGCTGCGTACCTCTACCTCGTGCGTGCGGAACAGCCCCACCAGGCGAGGGATGGGGTTGGCCGACTGGATGCCCGCGTCGTCCACCGTCGCCTGCCAATCAATGCCGAGGCCCGCGCGGGTGGGCACGAGCTGCGCGCGCTGCGTAGCCGCGCTAATCTCCACCGGTGTGTCCGCTACCCCGCCGAGCTCTGCTTCGAGACGATCGCGTGCATCATCGGGAGCCATCCCGCCGATGGCCACGCCGCCGACGGTGGTGCCGCGCGGAACGTTGCCGCGGTTGAGCGCTAGATCCGCGAGGTAGATAGCCACCACGACTGCGAGCAGGCCGAGAACCGCGCCGAGCACGATCGTGCCCGCACGGCCCCGAGACTTTTGCCGATGGGAAGTACTCACCTCACATAGGGTACACAGTCAAGGCGCACAGCCAGGCATTACAGCCCGACGTTGAGCAGCTGCTGCTGGGTGCGCACGGCCGCCTCGTCCACGCGCGACTCAGGAAGCTCCCCGGTTTCCACGGCTGCAACCACCACGTCAATGATGTGCGGTACGTCCGCCCCGGAGGACCACAGGGCCTGGTCAGCCCCTGCGGCAATCGCGCGCTTGACTGCTTCCGGGGTCGGTGCGTAGTCCAAGATGCCCCGCATGCCGGAGAGGTCATCGGTGACCACCACGCCGCCGAAGGGCACTCCGCCCGGGTAGTCGCCCTCGCGCAGAATGCGGTAGGCCTCCGGGTTCAAAGAGCTGGGCACTCCCTCGGGTCCCATCCCGGGCACGATCATGTGCCCCATCATCACGCTGGCGCGCGGGAAGCGGGACAGCAGTGGGCCGAAGGGGCGCATGTCCAGCGCCCGTACCTGGTCGAGCGGCGGGGTGACGGCGAGCGTGTGGTGCGTATCGCCGGAGGCACGCCCGTGGCCGGGGAAGTGCTTGAAGGTGGGGGTCACGTGGGCGTCGACAAGCCCTTGCGCGAACAGCGAGCCAACCCGTACGACCTCGTCGGGGCTGCCGCTGAAGGCGCGATCGCCCACGATGGCGAGCTCGGTGATGTCCAAGTCCAACAGCGGCGCGTAATCCACGTTCACGCCGCGGGTACGCAGCGAGCGCCCAATGTCGTAGCCGGTGCCCTGGATTACCTCGGGCGGGTGGGTAGCAAGCGCGCGCGGGGCCATGAACTGGCCCAGGACCTCGGTGTGGCGCTGCACGCGCCCGCCCTCGAAGTCGATGGCCACCGAAAACGGGTGGTGGTACTCGTCGCGCAGCGCATCGATGTTGTGCCCCTCTGCAGTCAGCAGCGCCGGGTCCGCCCAGCTGGGGATGATCAGCCCGCCAACGCCCTGGTCCAGCGCCGCGCGTGCCTGCCGCTCATTGGAGACGCCCACCACCATGAGCGAGGCGACTTTCGCCCGCAGGTCCTTCGGCACGCGCTGCGCTGCGGGGCTTTGGGGTGCCGCCGGCACCGGCGGCGGGGCGGGTGACGCAACCTGGGGTGGGGGCGCGACCTGCGGGGACGCAGGCTGCGTGTCTTCGCTCGGGGCGCACGCGCTCAGGGCGAGCACCAACATCGCGACGACGCCACCGATAGCTACTCGTGCCACGGACACACCCCCTTCCTCATTCTGCGAAAACGCTACTAGTGTAGTCCTGCTGGTAGACTTCCGCCTATGCCCCACCGAGTATTGCACCTGCCAGCGTCGTTGCCGCGCCGTGCGGCGAACCCGGTGCTCGCCTCCGCGGTCGTCGGAGTGATCCTGGGGGTCGTCGGCGTCATTGGCGTGGCGTCGGTATCTGGGCAGAGCACGGTACCGCAGGGCGGATCCGTTGCGGCGGACGAGGCCGTGCTCGGCGGACCGGAGTACGGCTCCCGGGAGTAGCCCTTGCGCGCACACGTCGTTGGCTGGCTGCTGCTCGCCTTCACCGCGTTTTGCCAGCCGCCAGGAGAGGTGGCGGCGGACACCAAGCTCAACCTGTTCGTGGACCCGGCGCGCTTCCTCGCCCGCGCTACCCACGCATACACCGACGAATTCCCCCTGGGGCAGGTGCAGAACCAGGCCTACGGCTACCTCTTCCCGCAAGGCCCGTTTTTCCTGCTCACACACGTCATAGGGGTACCGGAGTGGATCGCGCAGCGCGCGTGGTGGACGCTCCTTGTGTGCCTGGCGTACTCGGGCGCGCTTCTCCTCGCGCGCCGCACCGGTGTCCGCGGGACGCTCCCGCAGGTCAGCGCCGCCGCGCTGTACGCGCTCTCGCCGCGCATCCTCACCACGCTTACCGCCATCTCTTCGGAAGCCTGGCCGGTCGCGCTCGTGCCGTGGACGCTCATCCCGCTGACCCGCGCCCGCCCGCGTGTCGCAGGTGCCGTCCTGGCCGTCGCGGCGATGGGCGCGGTCAACGCCACCGCCACCATCGCCGCCTGCCTGCCCGCGTTGCTCTGGCTTGTGTGCCGTCGCGCCTACGCCCAGGCCGCGCGCTTTGCCCTGGGCGCGTCGGCGGCCTCGGTGTGGTGGATCGGCCCGCTGCTCGTACTCGGCCGCTACTCACCACCGTTTACCGAGTTCATCGAATCCGCCGCCGTCACCACCGCCTGGCTCAACCCGATCGAGGTGCTGCGCGGCACCACCAGCTGGGCCCCGTTTGTAGACACGGAGCGCACCGCCGGCGTCTTGCTCGTCGGCGAACCCGTCTTCGTGCTGGCCACCGCGCTCATCGCCGCCTTCGGCCTGGCCGGCCTTTCTCGCCGCAGCACCCCGTGGCGCGGGGTGTGGGTTGTCATGCTCGCCTGCGGGTTCGCGCTGCTGTGCTCGGCGCACTTTTTCGCCCCGCTTTTCGACGGCCCACTCGCCCCCTTCCGTAACCTCCACAAGTTCGACCCGCTCGTTCGCCTGCCGCTGGCCATGGGCGTGGGCCACCTGCTCGCCCGCGTCGACCGCCCCCGGGCCGCTGGCGTGGTGCTGAGCGTTGCGGTCGCCGTGGCCCCGGCCTGGTCGCTGCGCCTCCTGCCGGAAGGCACCTGGACCGAGATGTCCCCGCAGTGGGTTGCCGCGGGCCAGTGGCTCGACGAGCACGCCGCCGGTACCCGCACCCTCGTCGTGCCCGCCTCCTCTTTCGCCCGCCAGGACTGGGGGTGGACCCGTGATGAGCCGATCCAGGCGCTGACCAGTGCCCGCTTCGCCTTCCGCGACGCCGTGCCCCTGGCCGACCCGGAGGCCATTCGCGGTCTCGACGGGCAGGTCCGCGCGGTCGATCCGGAGGCGTTGCGCGCCATCGGCGTCGGCGCGGTCGTCGTCCGCCACGACCTCGACGGCGCCAATCCACACGCCGCCGACCTCGCCGCGCGCAACCTGGGCGAGCCAGCCGCCAGCTTCCGCGGAGATTCTGGCAGCGGCGTCGACATCTACATGCTCGAGCCAACCCGCGACGCCATGCTCACCGACGCCGAACCGGTCACCGTCGACGGCGGCGGCGAGGTCCTGCCGCTGCTGTGGGCCAAGTACGGGTATTTTCCGGCGCGGCTCGTCGAAACGCAGGCGCAGCCCGACATCATCACCGACACCCCCGCGCTCGCCGAGCGCAACTACGGCACGCTTTCCGGCGCGCAATCCGCGCACCTTGCTGCGGGCGAGGGCGGGCATGTGGGCAACCGGCTGCCCGACTACCCCTCGGCGGGCACGCGCGTAGCCGTGGCCGAAGACGGCGGAAAAGTGCGCGCCTCCTCCTCGGCGGCGGACGCGGGCGCGTTCGGAGGCGCGGTGCCCGGCGCGTCGCTGACCAGCGCCTTCGACGGTTTGACTGAGACCGCGTGGTGGCCCGCGCCGGGTGATCGCGACGCGTGGATCGAGGTCCCGCCCGTGGCTGAGCGGCTGACGATTACCGCCACGCGGGATACCGTCGTGAAGCTTTCCGGCGGGCCCGAGCGCCGCGTCACCCTGGTGGCGGGCGAGCCGCGCACCATCCACGCCCCCGGCACCACGCGCATCGCGCTGAGCGAGCGAGTCGGCATCGCCGAGATAGACGCAGGCCTATCCCGCATCGTCGAGGTCGAGGGCACCGCAGATACCTACTTCTTCCAGCGCCACTTCCCCGACATGCAAGTCATCCAGCGTCGCTTCACCACCGCCACCGACGCCACGTGGCACCTGGATGCGCCCGCCACCATCGACGGCACCCGCCACGCGGCAGGCAGCGTCGAACTACCCGCAGGCACGCACGAACTTGCCACCCGCCGCGAGACGATCACGCTTTCCCGCGACCGCGTGCCCACCGCCGCGTGGGAGGCGCTGCCCGCCACGATCGCGCCCGCCGACCACCCGCGCACCATCATCACCACCCGCGCCTTCAACGAGGGCCTACGCGCCACCGTCGGCGGTCAAGCGCTCGAGCCCACGCGTATCGACGCCGCAACCCAGGCCTTCACCCTGCCCGCCGGCACTGCCGGCGAGTTCCGCATGCACTTCGCCGGCGAGGCGGCGTACCGATACTCGCTGCTCGTCGGCGGCGCGTTTTCCGTGCTGGTGGCGCTGGCCTGCCTGCTCATTGTCGTGCGCAGGCGTACCGACGACCCCTTCGCGCCGCCGGAGCTGCCCCGCCTCGGGCGTGCCGCGCCGCTGCTCGCCGCCGTCGCCGCCGGCCCCGTCGCCGGACTGGTCGCGGTGGTGTCCGCGTGGGCGATCCGCCGCTTCACGCTCCTGCGGGCCAGCTGGCTGTCCTCGGGCGCGTTGGTGGTTTCCGGGCTGGTGCTGGCGCGGGCCCCGTGGCCGTCGGCAAGCTATGCGGGCTCGACGCTGCTGCCGGTTATCGGCTGCTTCGCGGTGGCGATCCTGGCGTGGCCGGACCGGGAAGAGGATCGCCTTGCCAGCACCGCGCGCACCAGCCGCGCGCCGGGCACCTCCACGAGTTCGTAGGAGATATAGCCGACGACCAGGCTCGCGGCCGCCGTCACCGCCAGGACGAGTGCGAAGTTGCCGCCGAAGACGGGCACCCCAAGCACGGGAAAGACCAGGTCGAGCACCGCCATGTGCCACAGGAATACGGAATAGGACCAGCGGCCGCTAAGTAGCGCCGGCCGCGAAGATAGGAGCGTGCCGTGCTCGCGCGGCCCGAGCGCGTAAGGGGCGACGAACAGGGCGGCGAAGCAGGCACCGAGCAGGACACGCACGTTGAACTCGGCCGGGGTGGGGTGGGTAAGTCCCTCCGGGCCGACGACACCGGCCACCCACGCCACGGGCATGGCCAGCAGCGGGAACGGCCAGCGCGGCCCGCGGTAGCGCACGCCGGCGCGCTCGAGTTCCGCGCAGACGAGCCCGACGGCGAACCAGGGAGTATAGGACGGCGGCCAGATTTGCAGGTTGACCACTTCGGGGTCGGAAAGGGGTGCGATCGCCCACGGCCACACCAATCCCACCACCACGCTGGCGGCGAGCACCAGCCAGCACGCTCGCCCACGAAAAGCCAGGTACAGCGGCAAGACCAGGTAAAAGGCCACCTCCACGCACAGCGACCACAACTGGGTCAGCCCGGCGATCAGCCCATCGGGCACGTAGATCTGCACCATGAGCAGGTTCGCCACCGCTTGAGCAGCGCCTACCCCACTCAGCGCGGGCAACGCCAGCAGCACGACCGCCACGCACACCACGTACGCGGGCACAATCCGGGCTGCGCGCCGCGCGAAGTAGCCGGGCCGCGGACCGCGGCGGGCAAGCACGAACGCGGAGAGCGCGTAGAACACGGCGACGAAGTAGTCGAAGCGCGCGAGCAGCGGCGAATCATTCGCGGTTTGGAAGGCGACGTGCGTGGTGAGGATCCCGAGGGCGGCGACGCCACGCAGGCCCTCGAGTTCTGGCAGTAGGTTAGAGTTTCTGGTGTGGGTTTCGGTGAGCTGTTCGATGTGGACATTGTAAAGAAGCGCAAACTGGCGTGCGCCGCCGGCATTCTGGTTGTCGCGCTGGCGTGCAACGTTGCCTCCCCCATCGTCATCGCCTACCAGCGCCCGCTCGAGACGGGCACACACTCGATGAGCTTCAGCGGCCCCGAAGGCCAACAGTTCACGCGCACCACCGTGCTGGAAAAGTCCACCACGCAGGACCCGGATACGGGAAAGAAGAAGGACGTCTACACGCTCACCACCGAGCAGGATGGGCCCGAGGCGTACACCGACGCCTTCCAGATCAACCCGACCACCGCGTTTCCGGAGAAGGATCGCCACGGCGTCGGCGTGTACCTGCCGTATCGCCCGGAGCGCCGCTCGTACCCCTACTTCGACCCGCGCTCGCAGAGCACGGTGCCGCTCGATTACCTCGGCCCGGGCTCGGTGGGTGGGTTGGAGACCTACCAGTACCGCGCCACGCTTCCCGACGATGCCCAGCGCACCGTCAATGTGGAGCGCCGCACCGGCATGCTTCTCGACGAATCGTGGTCCCTCCCCTCCGGCGTCTGGACACTGAGCGAGGCTTCCAAGTCGGATGCGGTCGACACGGCACGCGGAAAAGTCGCCTGGTTGCGGGGCCTGCAAATCATGGCGTTGGTGACCCGGCTGATCGCCGTGGTTGCCCTGATTTGGGCGTTGGTGCTCCTTGCGCGGCGCGCGTAGCTACCTGCTGTCCGCCTACGGTGCCCTGCTCGTCGTGGGGCTGACCTGGCCATTTCTCCTGCCGGGCGAGGCCTTTGCACTGCGCGACATGATGGTGCTGCCCGACATGGCGCTCACCCGCGCCTCCCTCGGCTTTGGCGATCTGCCGGCCCGCAACGTGCCGCAGGACGCGCTGCTCGGCGTCCTACCGTTCCCAGTCCTTTTCGTTCGCGCGCTACTCATCGGTTCGGCTTGCACTGCAGCGTTTGCTGGCTACCGGCTGGGCACCCACACGCTGGGCAAGGCGGCGGCGATGACGGTGGCGGTGTGGAACCCCTTCGTCATCGAGCGCCTGCTGCAAGGCCAGTGGTCGCTCGCCGCGGCGGCGTGGCTTGTCCCCTTGGTCGCGCTCGGCGGGCGGTCGGGCCCGCTGGCGCAGTGGGCGGCCTCGCTGACGCCGACTGGCGCGCTCGCTTCGGCCTGCTTCGTGCGCAACCGGGTAGGCGCGGTTGTCGCGGTGCTGGCCTGCGCCCCGTGGATGGTCGCGGGCGCGCTCGCCGCCGGGGGCGGGACCGCTACTGCCGAGAGTGCCGCCGCGTTTGCGCCACGGGCGGAGCAGCACGTGGGCACGCTCGGGGCGCTCATGGGCCTGGGCGGTATCTGGAACTCAGCGGCGGTGCCGGCATCACGCGCGACCGGCTTCGCCCTCTTCGGCATCCCGCTGTTCGTGCTGCTCGCGCTGGGCTGGCGCGCGGTCCCGCGGCGCTGGCTGGCCCTGGCCGGGGTGGGTTTTGCGGTCGCGCTCGCGTCCTGGGCGGGTGTGAGCGAGCCGATCGTCACGCACGTGCCGGGCGGCGGCCTTGTCCGCGACGCGCAGAAGTGGCTCATCCTCGCTATCCCGGCCTTCGTTGCAGCGGCGGGGGCGCTGACCCCGCGTCGCGCTGCGGCCGCGCTTGCGTGTGCGCTGTTGCAGGTGCCGGACGGTGCGGTGAGCGTCGAGAAGCTGCGGCCAGTTGCGGTGGATACCCCGGTTGTCGCGCATGCGGGCCGGGATGTGTTTTTCGCCGAGCGCACCCCGTTGACGCTCGTGCGCGGCGAGCCGACGGTGGATCCCGCGCCGAAGCTCATGAATGTGGTGGAGTCCGGGGCCCTGCTTGTCGACGGCGCACTCGTCGACCCGCCCTCACCCCGGTGGCGCGCGGCGCACGAGGTCATCTCGCAGGAGCCGGTCGATGCGGCGCGGTTGCGTGAGCTCGAGGTGGGGTTGGTGGTCTACCCGGACGGGCGCGTGCTGGACACGGGCGCGCCCGCGCGCGGCCTGCCGCCGGTGGGGCTAGTACTTTTCGCGGGGTACTTGGCGGCGCTGGCCTACGCGCTCGTTGCGTTAAGCTACGCGCTCGTTGCGTTAAGACGCTCGCGGAGCTCGTCGGCGAAAGTCCCAGGCTCACGCACGGAAACGGCGTAGTCACCGTCTAGGGTGTTGATGCGTACTGTCGGGCCGCCGACGGAGTAGCACTCAGCGCCGTCGACCTCGCGAGGACCACTTAAGTGTGGTGGGGAGAAGAGCCAGGCCCACACGCTCGGCTGCGGCCCTACCTCGTCAACACTGGTGATGCGGCGAAGCGGAATTGCGGTTTCGCGCCCTGCGAGGCGTACGTGCAGCGCTGTGTCATCTACCCGCACGTGCAGGGTGATGCGAGCGTAGAAGAAAGCGTACCCGGCGAAGAGTGCCAGCAGAATCCAGCTGAACGGATCGGGGCGAAATCCACCTACGAGAGGCACCACCAGCACCGTTGCCACAATCAGGACGGCTAAGGGGACGCCGTTTACCCTGCGGTTACTTTCGAGCTTTGCCATACCACAAGAGTAACAACACTCACTCCTATTTTTATTCACAAAATCGCCGTTACCACTAAACCGCCCCTACCTGCACATTCACCCATTTTAGTTGGCCGTTGCCAATTAATGCTTGACCCCAATCATTGCCATCCTTGCACTATCGAGGTCCGACCATTAAAGTTAACTTCAGATGAACACAGGGTTACATGCCCGGTAGTCCGGGGGAACTACTCAAAGACTTAACAAAGGAGAGCATCATGAAGGACATCAACAACATCGACTTTTCCATTATCCGCGAGCGCGCACTCCGCAACATCCGCGAGGACCTCATCGCCGAGTGGTCGCACGAGTTCCCTGCCGATGAGATCGGCGAGGCCTTCGACTACGTGCTGAAGCTCCACCGCGATGGCGCAACGCTGGACCACTTCATCCCGGTCCTGGTCGAGGCAGAGATGAGCGCCCGCCTGCGCTCCGGCAACCTGTGGCCGGCCACCGCAGCCTAAGTTTTTATCAAACCGCGGCCCCTCCTCCCAGCGAGAAGCGGCCGCGTTTTTGTTATGCTTGTGCGCATCATGCTGTCGGTAGCGGGAACACCCGGGACCCGCGGCGTGCGTCTTAGCGAACACTGACCCGTGTCAGCCCGGGCAATGGCTGGCGACTCTGATCAGGCCCTTCGCCGACGGGCTACCCCCTAACAGAGCACCCGGCCTGCATCGAGTACACGCGCACTCCCGAAAAGGGAACGCACACATAATTGAGTATCACCGAAGTGTTGGAAGGCGCGCCCGCCCCTGGGCCCCGTGAGGGTTGGGATACGGGGACGCATACCTTTTACCCGGAGGAAAGGGGCCACCATGTTGCTTGCAGAAGCACTCGCACAACGCGCCGAGGCGCAGCACCGCCTAGACGAACTGCGCTCCCGCCTGATTGACCAGGCGCGTGTGCAGGAGGGAGACGAGCCCGCCGAGGATCCGGCCGAGCTGCTCAAGGAGGCAGCGCACGTGCTGGAGCAGATTGAGGTCCTGGTGCGCCGCATCAACCACACCAACTCGGTCACGCCTTTTGAGGGCGACGCCACGCTGACCGACGCGATCGCGCGCCGCGACGCGCTGGTGCGCGCGGGCCGCTTCTACTCCGCGGTCGCAGACTCCGCCACCGAGCGCATGGACCGCTACTCGCGATCCGAGGTGCGCTACGTGCCCACCGTGGATGCGGCCGCGCTGCGCAAGATGGCGGACGCCGCCTCCAAGGAGTACCGCCAGCTGGACACGAAGATCCAGCAGCTGAACTGGTCCACCGAGCTGCGTTAGCGCCCCACCACATCATCCAGTACCGCGGCGAACTTCGCCCCGGTCGCCTCCCACGAGTACTCGCCCGCGCGCGCTTTGGCGGCGGCGCCGAGGCGGTGTCGTAGGGTGGCGTCGGCAAGCAGGCGCTCCACTACCTGGCTGAACTGCGCCTTCGTGTCCACGAGCACGCCAGTTTCCCCATCGATGATGGAGTCGTTGACCCCGCCGGCGCTGCGGTAGCCGACAGTCGGCACGCCGTGCGCCGCGGCCTCCACGACCGCGATGCCCCACCCCTCCTTCGCGCTCGGCATGAGGTGCAGCGCCGCACGTGAGAGCAGGGCGTGCTTGTAGGCGTCGTTGACGTGCCCGTGGAAGCGGATCTCGGGCCGGCCCGCCGCGTATTCGCGCAAGCGATCCTCCCACCAGCCGGAACCGATGATGTCTAACACCACATCTTCGCGACCAGCGACCGCGTCAATCGCGTGCTCGATGCGCTTGTGCGGCACCAGCCGCGACAGGGTCACCACGTGCACCTTCCCGTCCTCCGGCACCACGGGCAGCGCGTCTGGGATCGGGTCCACACCGTTTTCCACGATCGCGATGTCGCTCGCCGCCACGCCGAGCCCGATCAGATCGCTTCTCGACGCCTCCCCCACCGTCACGTACCGCGCACCCCGATACACCCGCGGCGCCACCTTGGACTCCAAAAACCAGCCCAACCGCCCGATAATCGGGCCCGCCACCGGCCACTGATCCTTGTGGCAGTGATGCGTGAGCAGCACAACCGGCCGCCGCGTACACAGGCGTGCGAAAAACGGGATCCCGTTCTGCGTATCCACAATCACATCCGGCCGGTTGCGCCAGATGGATAGCGGCGCAAGCACGTACACGCCGTATTTGCCGCCGGCGCGCTCGAAGCGAATGCCGCCACGAGTGCTGCGCCGTGGCGCATCCGTGTGACTCGAGGTGCGGAAAATGACCTCGTGGCCCTGCGCCGCGAGGGACTCGCCGACGCGTTCCAGGTAGCGTTCGCTTCCGCCGCCCTGTGGGTGGGTGGAGTCGCGCCAGCACATCAGCAGTATCTTCATTGCTATGTACCGTACCCGCCGGCTTGCCACGTTGACACGTTCGCTGCGCCTGTTGCGCTCGTTTGTCTACGAGCAATTCCGCCCCGCCGTGTTCTACTCCGGCTTGGCGCGCGATACCCGCTCGCTTCTCGACGCCCTGTGGCAGGACACCACCAGCATGTCCGGCCTCGCTGGCACTTCGGTGTTGGACGTCGGCGGCGGGCCTGGCTACTTCGCCGACGCCTTTGCCGACACCTTCTACGTCGGCATGGAGCCAGACGTCTCCGAACTGTCTGCCGCGGGGCTTTCCGGCTACGGCGCGGTGCGCGGCGAGGGGGCGCACCTGCCCTTTGCCGACGACACCTTCGATCTCGTGTACTCCTCCAACGTGGCCGAACACAACCCCAACTGGCGCGCCATGGGCGAGGAAATGCTGCGCGTGGTCAAACCCGGCGGCCTGGTCGTGCTGTCCTACACCGTATGGCTGGGCCCCTTCGGCGGCCACGAAACGGGGCTATGGGAGCACTACGTCGGTGGCGAGTTCGCACGCCGCCGCTACGAGCGCACACACGGAAGACCGCCCAAGAACGTGTGGGGGACCTCCCTGTTTGCGGTCTCGGCCCGCGAGGGGCTCAAGTGGGCGGAATCGACCGGCCGCTTGCTCACCGCCTTCCCGCGCTACCACCCGCACTGGGCGTGGTGGCTTTCGCGCGTGCCCGTCCTCCGTGAGTTCGCGGTTTCGAACCTGGTGCTTGTGCTACGGGGATAGGCTCGCCAGATTCCATTGCAATTACGGGGTGCGTGATAGATACTTGCCTAGAGGTTGCCGACAGTAGCAGCCCGTATCGATGAGCTCCCTGAAAAGAGAAGGACCGCAATGCAACTCCCATCCCAACTTCAAGCTGCAATGAAGCAGATTCCTTTCACCCCACAAACGGTGGGAGCGCTTCTGGCCAGCGTGATTGCCCTGATTTCCCTCGTGACAGCTATCGCAGTTGGGGAATCTTCCTCGAAAGCACCAACCGTCGAGCCCCGCGGCGAGAAGTCTGTGATCCAGGTCGTCACGGTGGATGGAAAGACAGCAGGTGTATGCGCACTCGGAGGCCTGCGCCAGGAGAAAGTGCACTACACCGACAAGAATTCCGTCTACTACTGGGAGCTCAAGCCCGGCGAAGAACGCATTGACGCATCATGCCCCAGTATTAGTGCCTTTTCCTCCGGTAAAAAGCGTTTGGAAGGCCACGCGATAGTAAAGAGCTTCGACGCACCGCAAGTTGTCAAAATTACTGTGCAATAGCGTCGGGACAGTTTACAAGCAGCATCGTGAAACGACTGTCCCACTTCACTTTCGGATTTGCGGGATCTGCCAACACAACGTGGCGACTCATCACGATCGCATGTGCTTTCCTCTCAGTCGCCCTTTTAGACCGCAAACACCGTCTACCAGAGCGATGCTTGGACCTCGAGTAACTTGCGTTGAACCTTTCCATGGGTAAATTGGAGGTCAAGAAAGTGAGGACAAGGTCCCTCGCTATGAGTGAGGAAAGGTCTACAGGACAATTTGCACCTGTAGGCCTTTCCTCTTTTTCTACTGGGGCCGAGCCGAGTAAATGTTCTTGACGGTACTCGTGCCCGTCAGCCACTGCTCGAGAACTGGGTCTATACTCCCAACCAGCGAAAACGCGTCACCGATCACATCGAGAACGTCAACATTGAGCAAACTATCCATGTGTGACACTCGATTACGCAACAGATGAAGGTGGGCTACTCTCCAGTATGTCGTGCGCCCGTCAGGATCTACTACATACGGAAACGCCGTTTCTAGTGCTTCTTCCCACATCCGGACACGATTCCTGTTCTCTCTCTTCTCCGGATCAGCATCAGGGCCATGGTTGGGGAGGATGTCTTTCCACATCCCAAACATGGTGTTCGCCAAAGCATCATCATGCGTAATCTCAGCTCCATAGCGAGGATGATCTATTGAACGATTGCTCGCAGTCTTCTCCGCTCGTTTCAACGCGTCTCGTCGCTTGCCTTGAGTAAGGCTTCGCAGCGGGGAAGCCGGAGCGGCGAGAAGCCAACTAGGATTTCCGGTTTCCCGACGGTTCCACTCCTGCAACTTCTCGTTCATCGCGTTGCGAACAAATACCTCAGTAATGCCCAGTGTTTCTTGAACCGATGCCCCCAACTCGACGCTCCACCGATACAGCGCAAGAGCCCTTTTCTTATTGCCGTCTGCAGCAGAAAGATATGGGGCCATCCGAGCTGCCCCTAGGTGTACTGACCGGGTACGTTGGTCAAGCGTGAGAAGGGCGGCTGGTTCCCGCAAGCGGTGTGGGGCCGGTGGTGGTTGTAGTAGTGCAGCCAGCCGTCGAGTTCTCCGCGGCGTTCGGTCTCGCTGGTGTAGCAGCGGGCGTAGGCCCAGCCGTCGGCCAGGGTGCGGTGGAAGCGTTCGATCTTCCCGTTGGTCTGCGGCCGATAGGGCCTGGTGCGCTTGTGCCGGATGCCGAGCTCGTGGCAGGTGTCTCGCCACAGGTGTGAGCGGTACGCGCCGCCGTTGTCGGACAGGACCCGCTCAACGGTCACCCCGCGTGCGTTGAACCACTCGACGGCCCGAACGAGGACCGCGGTGGCGGTGAGGGCGGTTTCGTCGTCGTGGATCTCGGCGTAGGCGACGCGGGAATGGTCGTCGATGACGGTGTGGACGTAGGCCTTGCCCATCAACGGGTCGCTGTACTTGTTCTTGGGCTTGCCCGGGGTGGCGGCGCGGTTCTTCTCGCCCTGCTGGCGGCCGACGTAGCGCCAGCCGCCGCCGTCGGGGATGTTGCCGAGCTTCTTCACGTCGACGTGCAGCATCGCCCCGGGGTGGTCGTGCTCGTAGCGGCGGACCGGCTCCCCGGTTGCCCGGTCGACATGCGAAAGCCGGTTCAGGTGCGCGTCGACGAGGATCCGGTGAACCGTCGACGGAGCGATCCCCAGCCGGCAAGCGAGCTGCACGGGTCCTTCTCGAAGATGGAGACGGATGCAGCGCTTCGTCGTCTTCGCGTTGGTCTTGTTCGGCGAGTGATGCGGCCGTGACGAGCGGTCCTGCATCGACTGGCCGGCGCGATAGCGGTCGGCCCAGCGCTTCACAGTGGGCCAGGAAACCTGGAACCGGGCGGCGACCTCGCTGATCGGCCAGCCCTGGTCGACCACGAGCTGGCCGACGATCAAGCGGTGGCGCGGGGTCAGTGCTGCGTTGGCGTGGAGCAAGAGCGTCCCCTTGGAATAGACGGAGGGGGCCGATAGCTCGACCCCCTCACGGTTGTTAGCGTGGATTCCTCTGTGGACCGCTGGCCCTAGGCCAGGCCCTTTGCCAGCTCGATGGCGGTGAAGTGATGTACGGCGCTGGGCTGCTCGAGCTCGTCGAGCACCGCTAGGGCCAGGTCCGCAGGGGTGATCCGCGACGTGCCATCGTGGTTGATGAGGAGCGTGTCACCGCCACGGCGATAGGCGCCGGTTCCCTGTCCGGGCTCGAAGACTGCCGACGGACTCAGGTAGATCCAGTTCTGGTTCGGATGTTCGGTACACACGTTGAACTGGTCGAGGCTGGCCGACGCGACGGCACGCCACTGGGTCGGCACGAAGGCGGGGTCGTCCAGGACGAGCAACTCTCGATCGTGAGGTGAGCGCAAGGGCGCTGCTCCTCCCACGACCAAGACCCGGACCCCCGCGACGGCGGCGTGGTCGAGGACACGGCTGGTCAGCGGAGCCACACGGCTTTCGTCGCCGGGGGCCATGCGCACGGCGAGCACGACGGCGTCTGCGTCGTTCAGGACGGGCTGCAGGGGTGCCTCGAGGTCTGTCAGATCGAGACGAGTGACGGTGGTATGCGGGTCGTTGATCTCCTGTGGGTTCCGCGATACGGCAGTGACGTGATGGCCGCGGCGTGTGGCCTCCTGCGCGATCGCTGCGCCGGCCATGCCGGTGGCTCCGAGAACCGTGATGTTCATGAATTGTCCTTTCGACGATGGGTGGGTGCGGGGAGCTGGCCACAGACCATGGCGGCCAGGGCGATCGCGAAGCCGAGGTACTGCTCGGCTCCGAGGTGTTCGTGCGCGATCAGGACGCCGAGCAGGGCGGCGACCAACGGCGAGAGAAGTCCCAGGAGGGCTGTGGACGTGACGGGCAGGCGTCGGATGCCGGTGAACCAGAGGCTGTAAGAGACCAGTGCCCCGACCAGGCCGAGCCAGGCGTACCCAAGCCAGCCACGACCGGAAATCACTGCCGGTGGCCCCTCCACCAGCAGCGCCGGGATCGCCAGCAGAAGGCCGGCGGCCGTCAGCTGCCAACCGGCCAATGCGATGGGCGAGACACCTTGGGGGAGCTTCCACTTCTTGGTCAGGACCACGCCCGTGGCCATGGCCCCTGTGCCACCGAGTCCTGCAGCCACACCCACCGGGTCCAGGGCGGCGCTCGGCCCAAGGACCACGAGAGCCACCCCCACGACCCCCACGACACCCCATCCCAGGCGCCAGCCGGAGAGTTGCTCGTGGAGGACAGCCACGGCCAGCAGGGCAACGATGATGGGCTGCACCGCACCCAGCGTGGCCGCGACCCCGCCCGGAAGACGCTGCGCCGACAAGAACAGCAGGGGGAAGAACGCGGCCATGTTCAGACCGCCCAACACGAAGCTCTTCCACCACCACGAGCCGCGCGGCAGCTGCCTCGACAGGCCCACCGCGATGATCCCTGCCGGCAGCGTCCTCATGAACGCGGCGAACAAGGGGTGTCCGGCTGGGAGGAGGTGGGTGGTCACGATGTACGTTGTCCCCCACGTAGCGGGGGCCAGCGCCGTCAAACAGGTCCACAGCAACGAACCGCGGCGCCCATGAGAAAAAGTGTTCATGCATCCATCATCAGTCGCTCACCAGTAGTGAGTCCAACACATTGTTCTCACCCAAACAATGATCTGCTATCATGATTGGGTGGAACTCCAACAGCTCAGGTATGTCGTGGCGATCGCCGAGGAACGCAACTTCACGCGAGCAGCAGAACGGTGCTTCGTCGTGCAGTCAGCCCTGAGCCACCAGATCAAGGCCCTCGAACAGGAACTCGGCACGGCACTGTTCGTGCGCTCATCCCGCCGGGTCGATCTGACACCCGCCGGCGAAGCCTTCCTCACGGAAGCACGGAGCAGCCTCGCAGCCGCTGACCGCGCCGCGGCGGTCGCCGCCGAGGCCGTGGGCCAGGTCCGCGGAAGCTTGTCGGTAGGTGTGATCCCGACGGTCACTGCCGTCAGCGTGCCCGACATCATCGCAGCCTTCCACGCCAGCCATCCCCACGTGGATCTCACCGTGCGGAGCGGGGGAAGCAATGAGTTCATGCGCGATCTCAGCAGCGGGAGACTCGACGTAGCATTCCTCGGCGTGGACGCCGACGTCGCCCCAGCATCCGGACTCACCGCGCACGAGATCGCCCGAGGGCGTCTCGTCGCTGTCGTGGCGTCACAACACCGGCTAGCGCACACGGGCACCCTGGCCCTGGCTGACTTGGTCGACGAGACGTTCATCGACTTCCCGGCCGGGTCACCAGGCAGACTCCAAGGCGATCGGGCATTCGCTGCCGCAGGCCTTCAGCGCCGCGTGGGCTTCGAGGCGATGTCGACCGAGTTCATGCTCGCCCTCGTCGAACGTGGGTTGGGCGTCTGCCTGCTGCCCGTCGAATGTGTGCCGGCTAACCCAGCGCTGCGAGCAGTTCCCGTGGCCGATGGCCCCTGCCGGGCCGAGTACGTCGCATGGGGCTCTTTCAATCCGAGCCCCGCGTCTCGGGCGTTCATCGAACAGGTCAAGGAATCAATCGCCCTGCACATGGTCGGCTGATGCCGGTCCCATCGATCAACGTCTCCGGTCCGTACACCTAGGGCACCAACTACCGTATCCCTCGCGGCTGATTTCATAGCTTGAATACTGCCACAGTAACCATGTAGAACAGCCCATCCGCGGAAATCACCAACAAGAAGAAAGTCCCCGCCCTCCTGCGAGAGCACGGGATACAGCACAGAACGGGGCTCACAACGCTCGCCGCGAAATTCGCATGACAAAAGGCCCGCCACGTGGCGGGCCTTTTGCGTCAGCAGACTAGCTGCGTGCTGCCTTCACGCGCTCGGAGAGCTGGTCGAGCTGGTCGAACAGTTCCTGCGGTACGCGGGAGCCGAGGCCCTCGAGGTACTCGCGGGCGTCTTCCACATCGTGTGCCCACAGCTCCGGATCCGGGTAGAGGGCTTCCTTGACGTCCTCGACCGGGGTATCCAGGCCGGTCAGGTCCAGGTCCTCGACCTTGGCGGTGTTGCCAACCGGGGTCTGGTCTGCGTCGACCTTGCCCTCGATGCGGTCCACGATCCACTTCAGCACGCGGGAGTTGTCGCCGAAGCCCGGCCACAGGAAGCGGCCGTCGTCCCCGCGGCGGAACCAGTTGACCAGGAAGATCGACGGCAGGCGGTCGCCGCCGCGCTCGCCCATGTCCAGCCAGTTCTGGAAGTAGTCGCCGACGTTGTAGCCGATGAACGGCAGCATCGCCATCGGGTCGTGGCGCAGGGAGCCGACCTTCGCCTCAGCGGACGCTGCGGTCTGGCCGGAGGCGAGCATCGCACCGATCAGGGTGCCGTGCTCCCAGCTCAGGGCCTGGGTGACCAGCGGGACGGTGTCCGGGCGGCGGCCGCCGAACAGGATCGCGTCCAGCTTCACGCCCTTCCAATCGTCGAACTCGGGTGCCGCGGTCGGGCACTGCTCGATCGGCACGCAGTAGCGGGAGTTCGGGTGCGCGGCCTTCTCGCTGGACGCCGGGGTCCAGTCGTTGCCGCGCCAGTCGATGAGGTGGGCCGGCGGCTCGTCGTCCATGTCCTCCCACCACACGTCGCCGTCGTCGGTCAGCGCGACGTTGGTGAACAGGGTGTTGCCCGGCTCCATGGAGCGCATAGCGATCGGGTTGGACTTGTAGTTCGTGCCCGGGGCGACACCGAAGAAGCCGTTCTCCGGGTTGACGGCGTACAGGCCGTCCTCCTTGAGGTGCAGCCACGCGATGTCGTCGCCGACGACCTCCGCAGTCCAGCCCTCCAGCGACGGGGTGAGCATCGCCAGGTTGGTCTTGCCGCACGCGGACGGGAACGCACCCGCGATGTAGTAGCTCTTACCCTCCGGGCTGTTCAGCTTGAGGATGAGCATGTGCTCGGCCATCCAGCCCTCTTCGCGCGCCATCACAGAGGCGATGCGCAGGGCGTAGCACTTCTTGGCCAGGATGGCGTTGCCGCCGTAGCCGGAGCCGTAGGACCAGATCTCCTTGGTCTCGGGGAACTGGGAGATGTACTTGGTGTCGTTGCACGGCCAGGCGACGTCCTCTTCGCCCTCGGCCAGCGGCGCGCCGACGGAGTGCAGGCAGTGGACGAACTTGTCGCCCTCAATCTTGTCCAGGGCCTGCTGGCCCATGCGGGTCATCACGCGCATGGACATCACCACGTACGCCGAGTCGGTCAGCTGGACGCCCAGCTTCGGGTCCGGGTCGCTGATCGGGCCCATGCAGAAGGGCACGACGTACATGGTGCGGCCCTTCATGGAACCGGAGAAGTGCTCCGTCATCTCTTCCTTGAGCGCGGACGGCTTCATCCAGTTGTTGGTGGGGCCAGCACCCTCTTCCTCCTCCGTGGAGATGAAGGTGCGGGACTCCACGCGGGCAACGTCAGACGGGTTAGAGCGGGCCAGGAAGGAGTTCGGGCGCTTCTCCTCGTTGAGCTTGATCAGGGTGCCCTTCTCCACCAGCTCGGCGGCCAGGCGGTCCCATTCTTCTTGGGAGCCGTCAGCGAAGACCACCTTGTCGGGCTGGAAGAGTTCTACCGCCTCGTTCACCCAAGCAATAAGTTCTTCGTTGTCAGTAGGAGCAGGGCCTTCCAAGCGCTGTACTGCAGTGGTCATGTGCTCTCCTTCATAGTTTTCGTCCGCGTATGTCCCCGCACATATCCTCGGGATTTCCAGAGTATCTGAATTGCGCGCGCCCCGAGCTGCCTTAACATCTTCCCAGCTAGAACGGGGCAACCTTGCGTGATGCACACCATAAAAAGTCGTGCGTTTTCGGTTGTTACACCGCCCCATTTAGGGGTACATAGGTATGCTCAAACCCTGGAAAATTTATGCCCGGTACTGGGAAAACACGGGGTATCCACGGGGTCAAACGGACACCCCTTTCCGGGCCGACCGTGCGCCACCCCCGAAGGTGGGGATACGCGGGCGTCATTAAGCTTCTCCCAAACTTGCATCCGCGCACGTCATATGGACAATAATGACAATGAATACTCCTGATTTTTCTCAAACTCCCCGCGAGGGGACTGGCGAGCTGCCCGCCGGCCGCCCGCTGCAAACCGATTTTGGCACCGGCCTTGACTACCCGCGCCTCGGCTCGGTGACCTTTCGCCGCGGCACACTCACCGACAACCAAGAGGCGCTGTTCAACGAGCACTGGCCACGCTTGGGCAAGGTGCTGACGAATGAGACCGACGAGCATATCGACGTCGACGCGTGGTTCGGCCGCAGCGGGCACCCAACCATTTTGGAGATTGGCTCGGGTACCGGCACCTCCACCGCAGCGATGGCGCCGCTGGAGGCAGACACCAACATCATCGCCGTGGAGCTGTACAAGCCGGGGCTGGCCAAGCTGCTCGGCAGCGTTGTGCGCGGCGGGATCGACAACGTGCGCATGGTTCGCGGCGACGGCGTGGAGGTGCTGGCCCGCATGTTCGGCGAGGAATCGCTCGACGGCGTGCGCATCTTCTTCCCCGACCCCTGGCCCAAGGCCCGCCATCACAAGCGCCGCATCATCCAATCCGGCACGCTTAACCTCATCGCCACCCGCCTCAAGCCGGGCGGGGTGCTGCACGTGGCTACCGACCACGCCGACTACGCCGAGTGGATCGACGAGCTGGTCAATGTCGAGCCCATGCTGGAGTACAAAGGTTGGCCGTGGGCGGATGCCCCGCTCCTGACCGATCGCCAGGTCATTACTAAGTTTGAGGGCAAAGGCCTCAACAAGGATCACGTCATCCGCGAGTACCTCTGGGAGAAGAAGTAGGGCATGGTTTTGCAGGACAAGTCGCACCCGTACACCCCCGGCGCACCCGCCGGGCCCGAGTCCTACCTCTTGGTGTGGGACGCCCCCAACCTGGACATGGGCCTTGGCGCCATCTTGGGCAGCCGCCCCACCGCCGCCTACCGGCCCCGCTTCGACGCTATTGGTCGCTGGCTGATCGAGCTGGCGCAGGAGCGTTCCGCCGCCGTCGGCTCCCACGTCGAGCCGGAGGCGACCGTCTTTACCAACGTCTCCCCCGCCAGCGCCGATGCCGTGCGCCCCTGGGTCGAGGCGCTGCGCAACGTCGGCTTCGCAGTCTTTGCCAAGCCGAAGGCAGACGAGGATTCCGACGTCGACCAGGACATGCTCGACCACATCCAGCGCCGCCAGGACGAGGGCGTGCTGCGCGGCGTGGTGGTGGCCTCGGCAGACGGGCAGAACTTCCAGGAGCCGATCGAGGCACTTGTCGACGCCGGCATCCCGGTCACAGTGCTCGGCTTCCACGAGCACGCCGCCTGGGCCGTGCAGTCCGAGACGATCGATTTCGTGGACCTCGAGGACATCCCGGGCGTGTTCCGCGAGCCGCTGCCGCGCATCAACCTGGACCAACTGCCCGAGGGCGGTGCCTGGATGCAGCCCTTCCGGCCGCTGTCCGCGCTGCTGCACAACAAGGACTAGGGAGCCAACACAGTGTTTTATAAGTGGGGCCACGCCGCATACCGCTACCGCCGGATCATCCCACTGGTGGTCATTGCAATCATCCTGGTCATGCAGGTGCTCTTCGGTGCAAAGCTGGGCGAGCGCCTCTCGCAGGAGGGCTGGGAGGATCCCGGCGCAGACTCCACGGCCGCGGCCGCAATCGAGCAGGACACCTTCGGCCGCGACAACGCTGGCGACGTGATCGTGCTCGTCACCGCGCCGAACGGGGTGCAGGACGAGGAAGTGATGCGCGCCGCGAACGAGCAGATCGGCGCGCTGCAGGAGAAGTACCCTGCGCAGATCGACCACGTGACCAGTTACTTTGCCAAGCCGAATCAGCAGCAGATCAGCGAGGACGGCACCCAGGCCTTTGCCGCCATCGGGCTCAAAGGCGACGGCGAACAAACACTGAAGGACTTCCGCACGATCGAACCGGACCTGCGCGCCATGGAGCTGCCAGGCAACGCGAAGGTGCAGATCGCGGGTGCGACCGCCGTCGCCGATGCGCTTGACGACGGCATGGCGGACGACATCGCCCGCGCCGAAAAAGTCGGCCTCATCTTCGTTGCCCTCATCCTGCTGTTCGTCTTCGGCGGCGTCATCGCCGCGGCAATGCCACTGATTGTGGGCATCCTGTCCATCCTGGGCTCCCTGTCACTGCTGTCGATCCTCGCGCAGTTCCAGCAGGTCAACATCTTCTCCCAGTCCGTGATCACGCTTTTGGGCCTGGGCTTGGCGATCGACTACGGCCTGTTTATGGTGTCCCGCTTCCGCGAGGAGCTCGACCGCGGCCTGGACACGCGCGAGGCCGTCGCCGTGACCACCACGACGGCAGGCAAGACGGTGTTCTTCTCCGCGCTCATGGTGGGCGTGGCCCTGTCCGGCCTGCTCATGTTCCCGCAGGCATTTTTGAAGTCGGTGGCCTACGGCGCGATCAGCGCGGTCGTGCTCGCCGCCGTCATCTCGGTCGCGGTGCTGCCCGCCCTATTCGGCATGCTTGGCCCCCGCATCGACATGTGGTCGGTGCGCCGCACCAGCCGCAAGGCCCGCCGGCTCGAGGACACCGTGTGGTACCGCATCCCCGCCTGGGCGATGCGCAACGCGAAAAAGATGGTCGTGGGTGTCACCGCCCTGCTCATCCTGATCACCGTCCCCGCCACCGGCATCACCTTCGGCGGCATCAACGAGTCCTACCTGCCGCCCACACAGGAGACCCGCCAGGCCCAAGACGAGTTCAACGAAGCCTTCCCCGCCTTCCGCACCGACCCCGTCAAGCTCGTGGTCACGGGGGCGTCGAATGAGCAGCTTGTCGACGTCGTCATGCAGGCCCGCAACGTCGAAGGTCTTGCCAGCCCGCTTAAGCCTTCGCACCCGACGCAGGACGGGACGACGATCCTGTCCGCCCCGCTCGCGGACCGCAACGGCGGCCAGGAAGTCGTCGACGCCCTGCGCGCCATCGAGACCCCGGAGGGGGTGACCACCTACGTCTCCGGCACCCCAGCCATGGAGGTCGAGTCCATCGAGGCACTGCTTGAGCGGCTGCCGTGGATGGCGCTGTACATGGTGCTCGCCACCTTCCTGCTCATGGCGCTGCTTTTCGGCTCGCTCATCCTGCCCGCGAAGGCCGTGATCATGAACGTCCTGGGAATCGGCGCGACCCTGGGCTTCCTCACTGCCGTCTTCGTGGACGGTGTTGGGTCCGGCCTACTCAACTTCACCGCCGGCCCGCTGATGAGCCCGGTGCTCGTGCTTATCGTGGCGATCCTCTACGGCCTGTCCACGGACTACGAGGTCTTCCTAGTCTCGCGCATGGTGGAAGCCCGCCACAATGGGGCGTCGACAGACGAGGCGATCAAGGACGGCACCGCCCACACCGGCGGGATTATCACCGCCGCCGCTGCCATCATGATCGTGGTCGCGGCCGCGTTCGCGATGAGCGACATCGTCATGATGAAGTACATCGCCTTCGGCATGATCTTCTCGCTGGCCCTCGACGCCACGATCATCCGCCTCCTGCTCGTCCCCGCTGTGATGCACCTGCTGCGCGAGGACAACTGGTGGGCACCCCGCTGGGTCAGGCGCGCCTACGAGTCGCTCGGCGAGGGCCGCAGTAGTCAGCCTGCGCCTGTTCCCGCAGCGGCTGGTGCTCACGCCGCTGCTCACGGCGGCGAGATGGCGGTCGGGGACGCGGTCGTCGATACGCAGCCGGCCCGCTCGGGCGTCACCGTTGCCGAGAACCGCGACCTGGTGCCCTTCGACGAGCTCATGCGCCAACTGGAGGAGCGGCGCGCGCTCGAGTACATGAGGAAGCGCGAGCTTGAGCAGTAACACCGCCCGGTGGCTGCGCTGGCTCGCACCCGTCGCGCTGCTCGCGGCGCTGGCCGTCGCGTTTCGCAACGAGCTCAGCTTCCTCAGCGAGGCGTTCGCGGCCCTGCGCCGCGCCGTTGCCACCGCGCCCGGCCCGCTCGTCGGCGCAGTCATCGGCGCGTTCGGCGCGATTTTCGCCATGGCAGCGGTGATGAAAATCCTGCTCAACGTGGACGCGCCACGCACCGACATGCGGCGCACCCTCGCGCTCACGCTCGGCTCCAACGCGTGGTCAACCTCCGTGCCCGGCGGTCCCGCGCTCTCGGCGTGGCTGACCTACCGCGTCCAGCGCAGCTGGGGCGCGTCGACCGGCCTGTGCGGCTGGTTCTTCGTCATATCCGGCGCGCTGTCCACGGTGTGGATGGTGCTGATCGGCCTCGTCGCCGTTGTCTTCCTCGGTGCTTCGCTCTCCGTGACGACGCTGGTGAGCACGCTGGCGCTCACCGTCGCGGTCGTCGCCGGAATGTTCTGGGCCACGCGCAACCCCGACATTCTTACGCGCTGGGCGCGCTACCTGCCGGCGGGCGTGCGCGACCGGGTGACAAACGTGATCCAGCAGGTCTCGCAGATCCGCATGAGCACAGGTCAGTTTGTCGCCGCGGCCTCCTTCTCCCTCTGCAACCGACTTCTCGACCTCGTCGTGCTCTTCTTCTGCGTGTGGGCAGTGGTCGGCACGCCACCAGGCATGCAGCCGGGGCTCAACGAGGCCTCGCTCATGGGGGTCACGCTCGCGTTCATCATGACCAAGCTCGCCGGCGCCGCCCAGGTCACCCCGGGAGGGGTGGGCACTGTGGAGGCCGCCGCTGCCGCCTCGCTCGTCGCTGCGGGCATGACGCTTGTCGACGCCACCGCCGCCACCCTCATCTACCGCATCATCTCCTTCGCACTCATCACCGCGATCGGATGGGTCGTCCACGTGATCTGCTACGCCGGTCGTGGCTACATGCTCGGAGCGCCGCGCGACTAGGCGCGCTCCCGCCCCCGCCGCGCGAAGTCCAGACGATGGGTCTATCGTGCGACACATGAGCGTATCTGATGGTCTCGCAAGGTTCCTCGCTGGCGTGCGCAGCGTCGACGGAGAACGAGTCACTCCAGTGGGCTGGCATGCGCACAGCCAGGGCGTGGAGACCCTGCTGGCGAGCTTCCGGCAGGTCCCCGCGGGCGAGCGCGTCCGCCTGGCCAAGCGCACGTCGAATTTGTTTCGCAAGCGCGTCGAGCCCGGCGCTGGCCTCGATGTCAGCGGCCTCGGCGGGGTCATCGCCATCGACCCGGTTGCTAAAACCGCGGATGTCCAGGGGATGTGCACGTACGAGCAGCTTGTCGACGCCACCCTGCCCTTCCACCTCGCACCCCTGGTCATCCCCCAGCTGAAGACCATCACACTCGGCGGCGCCGTCTCCGGCATGGGTGTGGAGTCCACCAGCTTCCGCAACGGCCTGCCACACGAGTCTGTCATCGAGATGGACGTGCTCACCGGCACCGGCGACATTGTGCGCTGCTCACGCGAGGAGAACGTGGACCTCTTCCGCGCCTTCCCCAACTCGTACGGCTCCCTCGGCTACGCGGTGCGCCTAAAGATCGAGCTGGAGTACGTCGCGCCGTACGTGGAGCTGCAGCACGCACGCTTCCACTCCCTGCGTGACTTCCAGGAAGCGCTCGGCGCCGTCTCCGCCTCCGGATCGTGGGACGGCCGCACGGTGCACGGGCTTGACGGCGTAGCCTTCTCCCCGGAAGAGCAGTACCTGGTGCTCGCCTTCCAGGCCGACGACGCCCCGGGCACCTCCGACTACACGCGCGACGCGATCTTTTACCGCTCCCTGCAGCACCCCGAGGGCATCACACACGACTTCCTCACGATCCGCGACTACATCTGGCGCTGGG
Organism: Corynebacterium sp. p3-SID1056; assembly: GCF_025152525.1. Classification (GTDB taxonomy): domain Bacteria; phylum Actinomycetota; class Actinomycetes; order Mycobacteriales; family Mycobacteriaceae; genus Corynebacterium. Next base: position 62,534 of record NZ_JALXXL010000010.1, on the reverse strand, counting down.
ACACCGACTGGTTCTGGTGCTCGCGCGCCTTTGGCACGCAGCGCCCGAAGGTGCGCCGGTTCTGGCCCCGCGAGCTGCGACGCAGCGCCTTCTACTGGAAGTTGGTCGGGCTGGACAAGAAGTACGATCTGGAATACCGCTTCCTCAAAAAGCCCAAGAACCTGCCGCGCACCGAGCGCGTCGTGCAAGACATCGAGGTCACCGACGCACACGTCGCCGAGTTCCTCGACTGGTTCTTCCAAGCCAGCGAGATCGAGCCCGTCTGGCTCTGCCCCATCAGGTTGCGCAGCGACTCGGCTGCGCTCTCACAGCTTGGTCTGCCTGAGCACGCCCCGTGGCCGCTCTACCCGCTCGAACCGGGCACAACCTGGGTCAACGTCGGGTTCTGGTCGGGTGTGCCCGCCGACCACGTCTCGCCCGCCCAGGAGCCGGGTGCCTTTAACAAGGTGATCGAGCGCAAAGTAAGCGAGCTGGGCGGCCACAAGTCGCTCTACTCCGAGGCCTTCTACGACCGACCCGAGTTCGAACGCCTCTACGGCGGCGACCTGCCAGAGCGGATGAAGGCCACGTACGACCCGGACCGACGTTTCCCGGGCCTGTTTGAAAAAACTGTCAACAACGCATAGCGCACAGGAGAAGAAAGCACATGAGCAAGTTCGTACCAATGACCGTGGCCGACATCGTGGATACCCTGTTCCCCACGTACAACCCGTTCCGCTGGGAAGCATTCGACGGGTCCTCCACAGGGCCGGTGGGCGCGGAGCACACGGTGCGCGTGAACAGTCCGGAGGGGCTGTCCTACATCGCCACCGCACCTGGCGACGTCGGCCTGGCGCGCGCCTGGGTCACCGGCGGACTCGGGGTCGAGGGCGAGCACCTAGCACACCCGTACGCGGTGTTTGATAAGTTACGCAACCTCTACGCCCACTACAAGCGCCCGACCCCAAAGGAACTCTGGCGCATCGTGCGCTCCTTGCGCGGCATGGGTGCGTTCCAGATTCAGCCCGTGCCGGAGGCGGAGCAGGCCTCCTGGTTTGAGCGCACCGTTCGCGAGGGCCTCGCGCCCCACTCCAAGGAGCGCGACGCGGAGGTCATCTCCTCCCACTACGACGTGGGCAACGACTTCTACGAGCTGTTCCTCGGCGAGTCCATGGCCTACACCTGCGCCTACTACCCCACCGAGGACGCCAGTCTGGATGAGGCCCAGGAAAACAAGTTCCGCCTCGTCTTTGAAAAGCTCCACCTCAAGCCGGGCGACCGCCACCTGGACATCGGCTGCGGCTGGGGCACGATGGTGCGCTACGCCGCCAAGCGCGGCGTGAAGTCACTCGGGGTCACCCTGTCCAAGGAACAGGCCGAATGGGCGCAGGCGAAGATCAAGGAGGAGGGGCTCGAGCACCTCGCAGAGGTGCGCCACCTGGACTACCGCGACGTCTCCGAGTCCGGCTTTGACGCGGTCTCCTCCATCGGGCTCATGGAACACATCGGGGTAAAGAACTACGCCTCCTACTTCGACTTCCTCTCCAGCAAGCTGCGCCCGGGCGGCGTGCTGGTCAACCACTGCATCACGTTCCCGGACAACCACAAGACGAACAAGGGCGATTTCATCGGCCGCTACATCTTCCCGGACGGCGAGCTCACCGGCTCCGGCACTATCGTGCGCAAGATGCAGGACCACGGGTTCGAGGTTGTCCACGAGGAGAACCTCCGCTTCGACTACATGCGCACGCTGCGCGATTGGTGCGAGAACCTGAAGGAACACTGGGACGAGGCGGTCGAGCTCGTCGGGCTGAACACGGCCAAGCTCTGGGGCATGTACATGGCGGGCTCCGAGTGGGGCTTCGAGCACGACATCGTGGAGCTGCACCAGGTGATGGGCATCAAGCTGGATAGCGAAGGCTCCCGCGCCGGCACGCCCGAGCGCCGCTGGTGGAACGACTCGGTATTCTAGGCGCGGTGTTTTCAGTACCGCGAGGCGCTAGCATGGCAGCATGAAGAAAACGATTTCTAAGCCCTACGCCATCGCCGCTGACTACGTCGCTATCGCGGTGTTTGCGCTGCTTGCGCGCGCTGCGCACCAGACCGAGGAGATGCCCTTCAACTTCACGGGCTGGCTGTCCACCCTATGGCCATTCGCGCTCGGCGTGACGCTGGGGTGGCTGATCGCCCGCGATAACAAGGGCGGCATCATCTGGCCGGTCACCGTCATCACGGGCCTGGTGATCTGGGGTATTCGGAACCAGTCCATCCCCCACTGGTCCTTCATCGTCGTGGCGACGACGATGTCTGCGCTGCTCATGCTTGGCTGGCGCGGCATTGCCAAGCTGGTGAGCAAGCGCAACTAGCACGCGCAGCTAGAAGCGGATACCGAAGTTATACAGCGGGTCGCCGGTCTGTATTCCGTTGACAAACCAGACCAGCATGCTCATCAGGTCACCGACGATATCGAGGGTGGAAGACAACATTATTCGCGCTACCTTTCTTGCGTGATCAACGTACGCATAGCCTATCGGCTACGTAACAAAAGTGTTACAGCGGGCTGATCGTGTGCTTCTTCGGCAGGTCCTGCTCCTGCTTGGTGGCAAGCTGGCGCAGGGCGCGACGCAGTGCGAGGCGCGTCTCGTTCGGCTCGATCATCTGGTCAATGTAACCGCGCTCCGCGGCGACATACGGCGAGGTCATGTTCTCGTCGTAAAAGTCCATGAACATCTTCTTCATCGCCTCGCGCTGCGCGGGATCCTCGATCGCCGCGAGCTGCTTGCCCTGAATCATCACCACGGCAGCCGAGGAACCCATCACGGCGATCTGGGCAGTGGGCCAAGCCAGGTTGATGTCGCCGCACAGGTTCTTCGAACCCATCACCGCGTACGCGCCGCCGTAGGCCTTGCGCACGATCAGCGCAACCTTCGGCACGGTCGCCTCCACGCCCGCGAAAGCGAACTTCGCGCCGCGGTGGATCAGGCCCTCGCGCTCCTGCGCCACGCCGGGCAGGTAGCCGGGCGTGTCCACCACGTAGACGATGGGGATGTTGTAGGCATCGCAGGTACGGATGAAGCGCGCGCCCTTGTCGGCAGCATCGGCGTCGATGCAGCCGGCCTGGTACATGGGGTTGTTGGCCACGAACCCGACGGCGCGGCCGTCGATGCGCCCGAAGGCACAGATGAGGTTCTCGGCGTAGTTCGCCTGGATTTCGACGAGGTCTTCGTCGTCGCCAAGCTGGACCAGTAGGTCCATCATGTCGTAGCCGGCGTTCGTGTCGTCCGGCATGAAGGTATCCAGTTCGCTGTCGTCGAGCTCCTCGTCCTCCGGTGCCTCGACGAGCGGGGCCGGGTCGAAGGCTGAGGTCGGCAGGTGCGAGAGCAGGTCGCGGACGTAGTCGAAGGCCTCCTCCTCGGACGCCACCACGGCCTGGATGTTGCCCGACTGCTCCTGCACGCGAGCGCCACCCAGCTCGGCAGAGGTGATGTCCTCGCCGGTGACCTCACGGATCACGTTCGGGCCGGTCACATACATCTCGGACTCGCCGTCGACAGCGACCACGAAGTCGGTCGTCACCGGGGCGTAGACCGCACCGCCGGCGGATTTACCCAGCATGATCGAGATCTGCGGGCTGCGGCCCGACAGCGGCAGCTGGCGCTTCGCAATCTCCGAGTACATCGCCAGCGAAGTCACCGCGTCCTGGATGCGGGCGCCGCCCGAGTCCTGGATTCCGATGACGGGGCAGCCGATCTTGATGGCAAACTCCATCACCTCGACCACCTTGCGGCCGAAGGTTACGCCGACGGAGCCGCCGTAGACGGTCTTGTCGTGCGCGTAGATGGCCACCGGGCGGTCGTCGATGCGCCCGTAGCCCGTGACCACGCCGTCGGAGTAGACGGCCTTGTCATCACCCGGCGTACGCGCGAGCGCGCCGATCTCGACGAAGGAGCCCTCGTCGAGTAGCGCATTGATGCGCTCGCGCGGCGTCGTGCGTCCTGCATCGTCGCGGCGTTTGCGCGAGCGCTCCGAGCCGGGGTCCTGGGCCTTTTCCAGCCGGGCGCGCAGATCTGCAAGCTTATCGGCGGTTGTCATCCTCAATCCAATCATTCATGTGCTTGCCCACGATCCCCACCGCGGGCTCGTCCACTACGGCCAGGTGGTCGCCGGGCAAGTGCACGATCGTCAGATCCTTCACGATAGCGCCCCAGCCACCGTCCTCGTCAATGTGCGCGTAGTTCGGCTCGAGCGCGATTGCACCGTCGTGCATCCGCTCCGCGCGGAACAGCAGCACCGGCACATTGACCTCGGCCCACTGGCCAAAGTCAAGGTGGTTGAGGATCTGGTTGTCCACAAAGGAGGCACGCTGGTGCTCAAGCACACCGGCGGCCAGGCCGTGCTCGGAGGCGTCGGTAGTGGCGAGGAACTGCGTGAGCATCTCCAGCAGCGCTTCCTCACCGGCGGTGTCGAGCAGCTCGTAGGGCACCTCGAAGTCGAGACCGTAGGTCTCCTTGGCAAAGGCGGCGTAGCGGCCCCAGCGGGCCTTCGTCTCCTCCGGTGTGTCTGGGATCGGCTCGCTCGGCTGCGTCGTATCCAGCAGCGCGATGAAGTCGATCTTGTCGTTGCCCAGCTGGTGCGCCACCTCGTAGGCCAGCGCGCCCCCGAAGGACCAGCCAGCGAGCACGACCTTGCGGCCCTTCGCCAACTGCTCGATGTCCTCCACGTACGCCGCGGCGCGCTCCTTGAGCGAGCCTTCGCGACGCTCCACGCCGTACACCGGCACGTTCTCCTTCAGGCGGCGGGCCAGCGGCGCGTACACGCTTGAGGACCCGCCCGCCGGGTGGAACACGAAGACCGGGTTCACGTCGTCCGAACCGTCTCGGAAGACACGGATATTGCCCTCTACCTCGGTCTCGAGCCCCTCGCGCACGAGGTTCGCCAGCGGCTCGAGCGTCTCCGCATCACGCACCTGCGCAGCTGTGACCTCGATGCCGGAGCGCTCGGAAAGGTGCGCCGCAATCTTTTCCGCCTGGGCCTCGCTTATCGACGCCAACGGCGATGTCACACCAGCCGCGGCCTTCCCCGCGTACTTCGCCCACGTACCGAACACGAGGCGCTCGGAGGCGTCGCGCGGGGCAACGCCGACGCCCTGCGATTCGGCGGGCTCAGCGGCTGCCGGTTCCGCAGCCTCAGGTGCAGCACTTTCGCGGCCCGCGACGGCGTCTTCGACGATGCGAATGACGTCGGCGACGGAGGCGTCGCGAAGCGTCTGCACCTGCAGCGGCGGGATCTGGAAGTCGTTTTCCACCCGGTTCTTAATGCGCATGCCCATCAGCGAATCCAGCCCCAGGTCGATCAGGGGCAGCTCGTCGGGCAGGTCGTCCGGGTCGTAGCCCATGGACTCGGAGACGATGCCGCGCAGGCGCTGCGCGACCGTCTCGCCGGAGGCCGGGTCCCAGCGCACAGCGTCTACCTCATCGGTGCTGGTCTCCGCGGGCACCGGCGCTTCCGGTGCGGGCTCAGGCGCGGCCACGCCGGCGAGGTGCCCGTCCCCGCCCAGGTCGAGCGTAGTGACGAAGCCCTCGGCGAGCAGGGTGTCCGCATCAAAGACCTCGACGCTGGCACCGCCGAGGCTGCGCTTGACCACGGTGGTCACCTCGCCGTCGGCAGGCAGGTAGCCGTGCTCCTCGCTGGCCACAACTCGCGAGTTCGGCAGCACTTCCGCGGCTGCGGCCTCGATGAGCTGGTAGGGGCTAAAGACCTGGTCGGCCTGGGTGGCAAACGCCACCTGCCCGCCCGGCAGGTTCACGCGCGAGCCGAGCAGCGAGGTCGTCGCAGACGAAGGCCGCGCCGCGGTCCAGTAGGAGTTGGCGTGGAAGACGGTGCGCGGGGCGTCGATACGCGGGCCCGGCCCGTAGAAGGGGGCGAAGTCGACCGACATGCCGCCGACGTAGAGCTTGGCGGCCAGGTCGATGAGCGAGTCGACCTCGTCCACCTTGCGCTTCGCGGTAAAGAGCAGCTGCGCGTCCGGTTTGCCCACGGAGAAGGCGGTGTTCATCATGCCCATCACCGCAACCGGGTTCGGGGCGACCTCCACCAGCGTGGTGTGGCCGGCCGCAAACGCTTCTTCGGTGGCGTCCTGGAAGTAGACCGGCTGGCGGGTCATGCGCAGGAAGTACTCCTCATCGTGCACGACCGCACCGGCCGGGTAGACCTCGCCGCGATCCACAGAGCTAAACAGCGGCACACGCAGCGGGTGAGCCTCGATACCCGCGATGCTGGCGGCCAGATCGCCCAGGATCGGGTCCAGCGCAGAGGTGTGGCCCGCGCCGCGCACGTTGAGCTTGCGGGCGAACTTCTCCTCCGCGGTCAAGGCCTCGACGATATAGTCGACCGCCTTGCCCGGGCCACCGACGGTGGTCATGCCGGGGCCTGCGTAGACGGCGGGCTCCACGCCCGCTGCCTCCGCGTGCGCCTCGATGAACTCGGCGAGCTGCTCGCGCGAGAGCTCGACGACCGCCATCGCGCCCTCCTCGTCGGTACCGGCGATCATGGCCTCGCCCTCGCCCATCAGGCGGGCGCGTTGGCAGGCGATCAGCATGGCGTCCTTGGCAGACAAACCGCCGGCTGCGTAGCCCGCGGCGATCTCGCCCATGGACATGCCCATCGTCGCCGCCGGGGTGATTCCCACAGAAGCGAGCAGGTCCGTCTGCGCGATCTGGATCGCGGTGATGGTGACCTGGCCGGTCTCGGTGTCGTAGGTCTCGCCGTCGTCGGTGATGATGTCCAGCATGGACCAGCCGGCCTCGTAGCGGACGTACTCGTCCAGCTCGCGCATCCGGGCGGCGAACAGCGGGGAAACATCCAGCAGGCGCTTGGCCATCTTGCGGTGCTGCGAACCGAAACCGGAGTACACAAACACCGGGCCGGTCGCGGCGGGTGCGTCCGCCACGGCCACCCCCGGGCCGACCTTGCCGTCGGCAACCAGGCGCAGGCGCTTGATCGCCTCCTCGTTGGTCGTGGCCTGCACGACTGCGGCGGAGCGACCGTGGTTGCGCTTGGCCAGCGAGCGCGCAATCGGCGCGAGCTCCTTACCTGGGTTTGCCTCCAGGTACTCGGCGAGCTGCGCTGCCGCTTCCTTGCGGCGCGAGGGCAAAAGTCCGGAGACCGGCAGGGCAACCTGCTCGGCCGCGCCGGCGATAAACGCGTCCTCCGCGGGCGTTGCCTCTTCATAGTCAGCCGCGTCAAAATCGGTCACGACCACGTGCGCGTTCGTGCCGCCGAAACCGAAGCCGGACAGCCCGGCGATGCGGCGGCCCGAGTAGCGCGGCCATTCGCGCGGGTCAGCGACGACCTCGAGGCGCTCCGCGTCGAAGTCCACGAAGTGGTTGGGCGACGTGAAGTTCGCGCTCGCGGGGATGACGTCGTGCTTGAGTGCCTCGAGCACCTTGATCATCGCCACCACGCCGGCGGCGGATTCGGAGTGGCCGATGCTGGACTTCGCCGACCCCAGCAGCAGCGGCGCGGAGGCGTCGCGGCCGCGGCCGAGCACCTCGCCGAGCGCGGTCGCCTCGATCGGGTCGCCCAGGATGGTGCCGGTGCCGTGCGCCTCCACCAGGTCCACGTCCTGCGGGTCGATGCCGGCATCCGCGTACGCGCGGCGCAGTACGTCCACCTGCGCTTCCGGGTTCGGGGCGGTCAGGCCGTTGGAGTGCCCGTCGGAGTTCGTCGCCGAGCCCTTGATCACGGCCAGGATCTCGTCACCATCAGCCATCGCGTCGGCGACGCGCTTGAGCACGACGAAGCCTGCGGCCTCGGAACGGACGATGCCGTCCGCATCATCCGAGAACGCGTGGATGCGGCCGGTCGGGCTAATCACGCCCAACTCGGAGAACATCAGCGAAGCAAAGGGGTTGGCCAGGATGTTCACGCCGCCGGCCAGGGCCAGGTCCGCCTCCCCGTCGCGCAGCGCGCGCACCGCGTGGTGCACCGACACCAGCGAAGACGAGCAGGCGGTATCCACGTTCATCGAAGGCCCGCGGAAGTCAAAGGCATAAGAAATGCGGTTCGGGATAATCGAGCTCGCTGAGCCCGTCAGCGCGTACGGGTGTGCCTGCGCCGGGTCCGCGCCCATGAGCATGCCGTAGTCGTTGGCCGAGGATCCCACGAACACACCGACGGGCGTGCCGCGCAGGGAGTCCGCCGGGATGTGCGCGTCCTCCAGCGCCTCCCACGCCACCTCGAGCATGATGCGCTGCTGCGGATCCATGTTGGTGGCCTCAAGCGGGGAGAGCCCAAAGAACTCGTTATCGAAGGAGGCAATGTCATCGAGGTAGCCGCCGTCGGTCGCTTCCTCCGCCATCTTTGTGCGCAGGTAGGGGTCGCCGGAGTACTCACTCCACCTGCCCTCGGGCAGGGGCCCGGTGGCCACGTGCCCGTCGAGAAGCAGTTGCCAGAATGCCGCCTGATCCTTTGCGCCCGGGAAGCGGCCAGCCGAGCCCACGATCGCGATGTCGCGCTCGGCCGGGGCCAATGCTTCTCGACGCCCCGTCGACCCCACCTTTGCGCCCCCGGAAACCGGGGCCTGCGTGAGCGCCTTGGCCAGCGCCTGGATCGTCGGATGCTGGTAGGCGATCGTGGGATCGACGCGGCGGCCGAGCGTGCGCTCGAGCTCGCCGGAGAGCACCACGGCGTCTCGAGACGACAACCCGTAGGACTCCAGCGACCGGGTCGGATCGACTTCCTCGGCGCTGGCAGCGTCGGTGGTCTCGGCCACCCACTGGCTGAGCCAGCGGATCAATTCAGTCTCAGACATCTTCATAACATCCAAGACTATCGCCCTATTGCGCGCTTTCGTTAGCACGCTCCTGGTAGCGTTTCGCGTTTACGCGGCGGGCGATTTTGCCGGAGGACGAACGGGCGATCTCGTTCGGCGCGTAGAACTCCACCACATCCGGGGAAATGCCGTGGTGGCTGGAGACGGCGGCGCGGATCGCGTCCACCGCAGCGGCATCGTCGGCCTCGTCCGCGGTGTCCCCGCGCTCGACCAGGATGACGAGGCGCTCCACGTCCTCGCCCGGAACGGAGAAGGCGGCGACGGAATCCTTGCGCACCTGCTCGGAGGCCTCCATGACGGTGGCCTCGATGTCCTGCGGGTAGTGGTTACGCCCGGCGATGACCACGAGATCTTTGACGCGACCGGTGATGAACAGCTCGCCGTCGACAAGCACGCCCAGGTCGCCGGTGTTGAGCCAGCCCTCCTCCGGCAGCCCCTCCTGCAGCGTGGTGCCGATGGTGTTGGCAAAGGTGTCGGCGGTTTCCTCCTTGCGCTCGAGGTAGCCGCCCGCCACGTTCGGGCCGTGGACCCAGATCTCGCCGACGGTATTCTCAGCCACTTCGTCCTTGGTCTCCGGGTCGACGATGGCGAAGTGCATCCAGTTGACCGGCTGTCCGTTGGCCGCGAACTGCACGCCCTCGCCGTCTGCCACCTTGGTTGCCGTGCCCGCGGCGAGCGCATCGCGGTCGAAGGTGGCAAAGCGCGGAATTTCGGCGCTCTTGCCGGCCTGCGGTGTCGTGACAATCAGGGTGGCCTCGGCCAGGCCGTAGGAGGGGCGCAGCACCTCGCGACGCAGGCCGCGGTCGCCGAAGGCGTCAAAGAAGGCGTCCACGCCCGGCTTGGTCACCGGCTCGGAGCCGATAATAATGCACTCGAGCTGGGAGAAATCATAGTCCGGCATGTCCGGGCCCGGCGCGGCGTAGCGCGCGGCCATGTCGAGCGCGAAATTGGGGACCACGGTGTAGACGTGCATATCCTCCGGGTCGCCCTCGCGGCGCGACAGGCGCTCAACCCAGCGCTTCGGCTGCTGCACGAAGGCTTGCGGGGTGAAGATCTCCATTTCGTTGCCCAGGATGATCAACAGCGTGGTCACCACGATGCCCATGTCGTGGTGCAGCGGCAGCCAGGACACCAGACGCATCGGCTGGTGCACGCCCACGCCAGCGTAGATCTGGATGACGTTGGACACGATGGACTCGTTGGTCAGCTCCACGCCCGCCGGCGTGCGGGTGGAGCCGGAGGTGTACTGCAAAAACGCTGTGTTCTTCGAGGTATCGGTGCCGGGGTCCGCCTCGATCGGCGCCCAGCTTTCGGCGAGTGTGTCTGGCAGCGCGTCCACCGCGATGACGCGGGGGCGCTCCGCCGACGGCACGTCGGCGAAGTAAGCGCGCACGGCGGGCGCGCCCTTCTTGTTGGTCAGCACCGTCGTCGCGCCCGAGTCGTAGAGCACGGCGCGCAGGTGGTCCTCGTGGCCAGGTTCGTTCGGGTCATACAGCGGGATGGGTACCTGGCCCGCGTACATGCCGGCCATGAATCCCAGGATGTACTCCGGCGAGTTACCGGCGAGGATGGCCACGCGATCACCGGGTTTGCCCACTTGCATCAGCCGGGCCGCGATCGCCTTAATCCGGGTGTTGACCTCGCGGCGGGTGTACTCCACCGTCTCGCCCTCAGCCGACTCGGAGTAATCCCAGAAACGGATATTGACACTGTCCGCCTGGCCCGCTTGGAGGGCGGCACCGTACAGCATCTCCGTCATGGCGGGGATGGTGAAGTTGGGCGGTAAGGCGATGTTTCCGTCCTGGTCAAGGAAGCGTGCGATGAGTGCTTGGAGGTCCATATGTCGGTTCCTTCTAAACTAGTTAGTTCCTACAAAGAATCTATAGTAGTGCGCGCCCACTCCAGCGTCCACTGTGGCGTGGTCGTCCCCGGAATCACATCCGGATTTGTCGCATACATCGCATGGTTCCCGTTCGCCATTACGAGTTCCTGCGCCCGCTCCAAGGCGTTACCCACGCGCGAAGGCGCGTCGCACACCGCGTCGGCAGGTGCGCAAATCTCAAAGGCGCGGTCCGCCACCTCACCGAAACCGCCCGGGCGAGCTCCCGTCATCGTCGCACCCGGGGTCGCCCCGTCCACCACAAATTGCAAAGGCTGCAGGGCAATTTCGGCGCCCACACCCTGGACCGGGGCACCCGGGTTCACGCCCACACCGTTTTCGCGGCGTCCGTCCGCGATCATCACCGCGCCCAGCAGACGTTCCGGCGGCACGGCATTCACGCCGGTACCGATCTCGTTAGCCACATCGCCTACGATCACCGCCCCCTGGCTAAAGCCGGCGATGATGAACTTCGTGCTCGGGCACGTCTTTGCCACGTGCGCGAGCTCCCCGTTGAGCTTGGCCGTCCCCTCGGCGCGCGAAGCATCGTAGGTCATCTCGCGGCGCCCGCGCTCGGTCTGGATATTCCTAAACTGGGCGGTGTACGGCACGGTAAAGACGCGCACGTGGTTGATGTCGTAGGCCTGCTGCAGCGGCTGCGTGATCGAGAGCATGAAGCTCTTCGGGTTGGCCTGCGGGTTGAACGGATCATCATCCGCGGAGGACTCCCACGTCCCCGGTACCGAGACGAACTCCACGGCCGGGCACCAGTCCGGTTCCTCCGGTGCCTGCGCGCTCGTCTCTGCCCCCTCGCTCTGGCCCGGGACCGGGGAGAGCGAGGAATCAGTATCATCAGCAGTCTGCCACTGGTAGATGCCCAGCCCGATCACCGCGAGGACGACGAGCACGGCAGCAACAATAAACGCGTTGCGCCCTTTGCGCATGGAAACCCTTTCTTAACAGAGGTTCGCGCGCGCGGTATCCGCAATCAGCGTGCCCAGGGCGGCGGGGTCCATATCGGTACGCCGCTGCTCCACGAGCTGCCCGGCAACCGCGTCGCGCGTGACAGTATCGTCCGAGCACACGGTACGCCCCGTCGCTGTGAGTTGATCCTCAACACCCTCAATGTTCAGCCCGTTCTCGCTGAGCTGCTGCAAGTACGCTTCCTCCTCCGGGCTAAAGCCGGAAGACTGCTCGGGCGCGGCCGTGACCTCCTGGGCCGGTTGGTCGCGCGGCCCCTCATTCGCCGGTGCCGAGGAGCTGCGCGTGCTTTCGCTTGCCGACGACTCCGTGGCCGCCTCCGACCCCGCAGCCGAAGCTGCCGAGGTCGTCGACTCTACCGGCGTGACGTCCTCGCCCTCGACGGTGGTGGAGCCGGAGCAGGCGGTGAGCGTGCACGCGAGCGTCGTCAAGCAGATGAGCCCTGTAAGGCGCCTCATCGCTTCACCACCACGCCATTGACCTGCTCCAGCGTGCCGTGCTGGAAGTCAATGGTGAGACCGCCCGCGCGGATGTCCTTCATATCACTGACCGGCCAGCCCAGCTCGCCCTGCTCGTAGCCGCGCTTACCCCACTCGTCGAAGATATCGCCGTAGTAGATCACGTGCGCGCCGGTAGCGGGCGACCAGTAGATGTTGCCCTTCTCGAACGGCTGGAAGGCACCGCCCTTGATGGCGACCTCGCCGCCGGTCGGGTAGCCCAGCGCCGAGGTGGCGGTGCCCAGCTCCCCATACTTCTTGCCGATCTCCCCGTGCACGATGTGGTGCGAGCCGTCCGGGTTGCGGGTGAGGTAGCCGCCCTGGAACTGCTGGACGTAGCCCTTGCCTACCTTGGTGGCCTCCGCGACCGGGTACTTCAGGTCACCGGTCTCGTAGCCGTTTTCGCCCCAGGCCTTAAACATGTCGCCCGGGATGGCGTAGGCGCCCGTCTGGGCGGTCCAGTAGATGGAGCCGTGCTCGAAGTGCACGAAGCGCCCCTTGCCATCCGGTGTCTTGATCTCGCCGGTGGTGGGGAAGCCGAGCCAGCCCTGCGCACCGCCCAGGCCGGAGTACTTGGCCAGGATCGCGCCGAAGAGCGCGTGCGCACCGGTCTCCGGCGACCAGAACGCGGTGCCGCCGCGGAAGTCCTGGGCCTTGCCCTTAGTATTCTTGCCCGTGTCGTACTCATTGTTCACGCAGCTGCCGATGATGCCAGACTTGGTAGCTTCCGCGATCGCGCCAACCGGGGTGCAATCCGCGCCGCGATCGGCTTCGGCCACCTTGAGCGAGTTGGCGATGTACGGCCACGCCTGCGTCATCTCAAACTGCCAGTACTCCCAGGAGTGCACGCCCGAGGGACGGAACTTCACAATCGGCTTGACGTTGGTGCGGCTGGCGTAGTCCACAAACGTCTGGGTGGACAGTCGCGACAGCACCTCCAAGCCCACACCGGCCGGGTTCGCCGCCCCCTTGGCCACCGACTCCGGCTGGCCAAAGTCGTCACGGCCCGAGCCGGAGGACACGTACACCGCCATGCCCTCCAGATTCTCGATGCCCAGCTTCGGGTCGTGGTCAATCCAGTCCTGCGAGCCCAGCGGGCCCCACATCGCCTCAGCGTCGTAGCCGCCCGCGTCCAGCTGCGCCGCCTTAATCGCGGTCGGCATGCCAGTCGTGGTGGTATCCAGGTAGCCGGAGAACGAGCCGACGAAGTTGAACAGGTGCGGGTTGCGCTCCGCCAGGTTCACCGCGGCGGTACCGCCCATGGAGATACCGGTCAGCGCGCGCTTGCCGTTGGAACGGAAGCGGTTGTGCAGAATCGGCACAAGCTCCTTGGTCAGGAACGACTCCCACATGTAGTGCTTGCCGTTATTCGGGCGCTGCCAGTCGGAGTAGAAGGAGGACTCGCCGCCCACAGGCAGGATGACGTTGACATTCTTGTCTGCGTAGAACTGCTCAATGTTGGTCTCAATGGTCCAGCCGTTCTCGTCGTCGCGGGCACGCAGGCCGTCGAGCGCCCACACCTCCGGGAACTTCGCGTCCGGGTTCTGGTGCCAGTCCCGGGCCAGGAGGATCTGCACCTGCACCAGCTCGTCGGGCATGGCGGCAGACTTGATAAAGACGGCAACGCGGCGGCTGGTCAGCCACTCAATGCGGTCCACGCTCACACCCTCTGGCAGGCCCGGGATATCGGGATGCTCATCGACCTCGATCGGGGTCCGCTTCGGCGGATCCTTCGGGCGGATTGCATCCGACAGGCCGCGGGAATCGCCGAACGTGCTGCTGCCGCTGCTACTGCTGCTCAGCTGTGCTTGGGCCTGCGGTGCGACGGCGGGGAGCGCCGATGCGACCATGAGCATCGCGGTTGGCACTGCGGCCACGCGGGCGGCACGCTGCCACATCTTGGGGGAACGGTGTTCGCGCATGAAGGTGTCCTGCCTCATCTTAAAAATCGGTCACGGGGGCGTTGCGCCACATCATCGGCCAGTCCGGGGGTTCCCCTCCCCCGGCATAAGCCAGCGTGTGACGCTGTAGTAACCCAAAGGTTAAGTTTCACTTGAGACTTTACACGGTGACACGCCGGGAACTTCCACGACAATTGTTTTCACTGCTGCAACGCAAAGGCCCCACCCCCGCAAGGTTGCGGGAACGGGGCCGAAATTCACGCGCCTCTAGCTACCAGGCGTTCATCACGTTCAGGATGCGCGGCTTGGTCGCCACCAGCTGGGAGCCGAACTGATCCCAGTTGTGCAGGCCGGTCGGCGTGAATACGGCGGTGTGCCTGACACCGGTCGCATTCGCCTTCGCGCTCCACAGACGAGTAGTGAAGCCGGCCACCTGCTCGAGCGCGATACCCGACGCGCGGTGCTCCGGTTTGTACTTCGCATCCGCAGGGCCAGGCGTACCACTGCCGGCGGAGACGTAGACGTCGCGCCCGCGCAGGTTGCCCATGTTCAGGAAGGGGTCGTTCTCATAACGGCGCGGATTAAAGACGGAGCCCCACATTGCGTTGAGGTTGTACAGCCCGCCGTCGAGAAGCGCGATGCGCAGTGCCGTCTGACCACCCGGGATCGTGGTGGTGAGGTAGCCGGAGAACGACAGGGTCTGACGGAACTGCTTCGGGTGCAGCGCGGCCAGGTTGATCGCGGCGGTGCCGCCCATGGAAAGCCCGACGATGGAGTTATTCGTGGGCGAAACCCCGAAGTGGCGCTGCAGGTAGCCCGGCAGTTCCTTCGACAGGAATGTGTCCCACTTGTAGGTCACCGGGTGGTTGAAGTCGTAGGTCGCCGGCGCATTCCAGTCCGTGTAGAAGGAGGACTGGCCGCCCACCGGCATGACGAGCGTGATGTTGTTGTCCTTGAACAGGCGGGCCGCGTTCACGTCGTTGACCCACGCGTTCGTGCGCTCAGTGGCACGCAGACCGTCAAGCAGGTACAGGCCCGCGTTGCCGCCGCGCTGGGCGGGCTGGATCTGCACGGTAATGTGGCGGCCCATTGCGGGCGACCAGACGGTGCAACGCTGCACCCAGTACTTCACACGGTCCCACTCGCAGTGGCCGGTGGAATCCGGGCGCAACCAGTCACGGTTTCCGGCCTGCGCCTGCGGTGCCGCGACCACCGTAGTGATCGCCGTGAGCAGCGCCATGAGCAGCGCAAGCAGGCTCCGCTTCGTTTTGGATGCGGACATGACTCTCCCAACGTCGATGTTGATTCTCAGCTTTTGGTTACAGCAACGTTACCAAGCGAGGAAAGGAAGGGCCATTTAATTACGGGGCCAGGCGATCTGCACACCTGAAAGCCCTGGGTCCTCACCCTTTTCAATTGCTTCCAGCGTGTCGTCAGCAAGGTAGACCGATGGATCAGCATCCAGTTCCAGCGTCCGCCCGTCTCCCAGCGAATATTTCACATTCTCCCAGAAACGCTGGCGGCTCATCGGTTCGCGCGAGCTGGCCAGAAGCGCCGAGATTTCCTCAGACCGCAGCGCGGCGCGCGCCTGCCGCGCCTCCTCACGGTCCACACCCTTGGGCATCGAGTCGATCTGGGTGGCCGAATCCGCCACCTGCCACTCCAGGTGGAGGTACTTATCGTGCCCGATGCGGCCCTCCGGGTCCCGCGGCATGCGCCCCGCCAGCGGGGTGGCCAAGCCGACGGTATCCAGCACGCGCATGTCAAGCGGCGCGTTCATACTGGTCATCCCGAGGTTGGTCAGGTACGCGGTCATCGGCAGGTCAGCAAGATCGCTGCCCGCGAGCTCGTCCGCATCCATCCGCGGGCGCCAATACCAGTTAAAGCGCTCCGGGTCCTTGTCTACCAAGGCGATGTTGAGCTGGCCCGCGTTGTGCTCCGCGCCCGATTCGACGGCCTCCGGCCAGTTCTGCATCAGCTTCGACCCGAGGAAATCCGTGGCATACAGCGGCGGGTCGGCCGGGCTGTTGCCGGTGGCGTAGGACCAGAACTCGCGCTCGTCGACAATGTTGAGCTCCTTTTCGCCGCGGTCGTAGGCCCACCAGTCAATGGGGTGCGCGCGCACGACGGTCACCGTCGCCCACACCACGATCGCAGTCGCCACTGCGGCGGTCACGCGCGTAAACGGGATCGCCATCGCCGGCAGCAAGAGTGCGAACAGCGGCATCAGCCACATCCGGCCGTGCATGAAGTCTCCGCCCACGCGCAGCACGTACAGGATGTGGGCGAGCGCGCAGCCCGTGGTCAACAGGACGATCGCGAGCCTGCGCCCCCGCGTCTCGCGCAGCAGCCAGGCAGCCACCGCAGCCACGGCGAGCACCGGCAGCCACAGCCAGTAGTAGCCGACAAAATCCACGAAGTAGTTCCACCCGCGGCCCCACTCCGAGTCCGAGGCCGACTTGGCCACCGCCGTGTGCGGGGTGAGCAGCCCGTAGTAGCCCATACGGAAGAGCTGGTAGGCGGCGGGCACGGGCAGCGCCGCCGCGAGAATCCCGCCGACCTTCTTCGGGCTGTACGCCAAAAGGAAGATACCGGTGACCCCGCCGTAGAGCGCCAGCTCGGGGCGCACGAGCCAGGACAGGCCGCACCAGAAAGCGAGCCAGTACCCAACGACCGGCTTGGCCCGCTTGCTTCCCGGCGTCGCCCAGTGCACCAGCAGCACCCACCACACCGCGATCCAGCTCAGGCTTAAGCCCCACTCCAAGCCGGAGGTGGCAAAGTCACGCGCCGGCGGGAGCGCGAAGTAGACGATGATGCCGAAGGGCACGACGGGCACAGCGCGCGCCACCTGCCAGAACTTGCCTGACCCGTAGGTCGCGGCAGCCGCGGCGAGCACGGTGCAGGCGAGCGCCAGCCACATCGCAACGTCTTCCAGCCGCGCCCCAGTGAGCCAGCCGAAGGCGGTGATGAGGTACTGCCACAGGGTCGAGGTATTGGCCTCGACGCGCTCACCGACGTTAAAGACCGGGCCGTTGCCGGCCAAGATGTTTCGCACCGTACGCAGCACGATGAGCCCGTCGTCGGACATCCAGCGCCGGGTGAATCCGCCCCAGAACGCAAAGATGCCCGCGATTGCCGCTGCGACGAGCAGGGAAAGGCGGGCCTGTTTGTTCATTCCAGAGATACTACTAAGCCAGTGCCGGAATGATGTAAACAGCCATGACGATGCACAGGATCCAGGCGAGCGCGAGCAGCTGCAGCACCCGGTCCTCCAGTGCAATCTCGTCCGGAGCCCCGCCATGACCGCCGTCGACCTCTGCGGCGTAGCGCAGGATGGCGATGACGAAGGGGACCATGGAGATCTGGTACCAGATGGCCGCCGGCCCCTCGGTGGCGTTCGACAGCTGGAAGCCCCACAGCGCGTAGCTCATCACCACGGCCGTGGCCGACAGCGTCCACACGAACCGCAGGTAGGTCGCAGTGTACCCCTCCAGGGCCTTGCGGATCTTCGCGCCCGTTTCCTTCGCCAGCAGCATCTCGGCGTAGCGCTTGCCCGAGGCCATAAACAGCGAACCGAAGGCGGCGACCAGCAGGAACCACTGCGACAACTCAATATTGGCGGCCACACCGCCGGCCATGGTCCGCAGCATGAAGCCAGAGGACACCAGCGCAATATCAATCACCGGGATGTGCTTCCAGCCGAAGCAGTAGCCCAGCTGCAAGGCAATGTAGATGCCGATGACCAAAGCGAGCGCCGGGCCGTCAGTGGCCAAGAACGACAGCCCGATGGCAAGCGCGATCAACGCGGCCGCCATGCCGAAGGCCAGCTTGATCGGCAGCATGCCCGAGGCGATCGGGCGGAAGCGCTTCGTGGGGTGCTCCCGGTCCGATTCCACATCCAGCGCGTCGTTGACCAGGTAGATGGAAGACGCGCCGAGGCAGAAGACGATGAAGGCGAGCGCGACGTCGATAAGCGTGCGGCCCGTAAAGGTGCCGGCGGCGAGCGGCGCGGCGAGCACCAGCACATTCTTGACCCACTGCTTCGGGCGCAAGCCCTTGATCATCGCATCCGGCAGGTTCTTCGGGGGCTGACGCTTCGTGCTGATGTCCACCCCGGAGGTGTGCGGCTCCGGCTTAAACAGCGGCTCGTCGTACACCTTCTCTGTACCGTTTGTGCCCTGTTGGCTCTCGCTCATCGAGTCTTCCTTTCCGCCTCAACTACCACCCTGGCCACAGCCGCACCAAGCGCGGCACCCGCCAGCGTGTCCGTAGGGTAATGCACCCCGAGCACGTTACGCGAACACATCATCACCGGCACGAGCAACCACGGCCACTTCTTCCCCGTAATATCCGCCAGGTGCACCGCCGCCGCTGCCGTGTTGGTGGCGTGCGAAGAAGGAAAGGACAGCTGCGAGGGCGTTCTCACCCCGATCTTGACCCGCGCGTCGTGCGGGCGCGGCCGGCGCACAATGCGCTTGAGCACCACGCTCGCCGCGTGCGCACAGAACGTGCCAACGCCAAGCGCCAGCCACTTGCGCCGATTCTTGCTTGTCGACGCCGCGCCCACCGCAGCCACACCGCACCAGCCCAAGTCGTGCTCGCCGAAGTAGCTCAGCGTGCGGGCCGCGGTGACGGTGGCCGGGGAAAAGGCGCGATCCTGCAGGGCGATAAGCGCGTTTGCCTCGCGGGTATCGAGTGCTGGAAAAGGACTATTGGGCATCGAAGATCTTCCCCCACTCCTCGTGGCTGGTCAGCCGCGGTAGCGCCGCGCGGTACTCCTTCTGCAGCTCAGGCCAACGCTGCTTAATCTTCGCCTGCAGCTCCTTGGTCTCCTTGAGCAGAGCGTCGCTTACGGCCTTGTCGCGCTTGCGGAAGGCCACACCGGTCCCACCAGCGGTAGAGACGGTGGCCGAATCGACGCGCGCCAGCGTGTACCAGCGGGCCTCCTCGGCGGTGAGGTTGAGCTGCGGGGCGTCCCAGTGCGCGCGGTCCTCGGCGCGCAGCTGGTGGCGCAGCGCCTTGAACGCCCACGGCAGCTTCTTCACCTTGGCCAGGCGGCCGCCGATGTTCTTGGTCGGCACGCCCGGCGCGCCGGTGGGCGCGGGCAGCTCGGAGGCGGAGGCGACGACCTTGGCGTCCGGGTACTGTTGGCGAATCTTCTGGATGCGCGGCAGGGAGGACTCCAAGACATCGAAGAGCTGGTCCGGGCCTTGCAGGAAGTCTTTCATCGCCTCGACCTGGATGGCCATGGTGGAGTACTCCATGCACATGATGTGCTTGTAGGTGGACTTCAGCATGTTGCGCAAAATGCCGTCAGCGGCGTCCGGTCCGTACATCGCGGCGACGATGAGGCGGTTGCGCAGGTGGAAGTACGCCTGCCAGTCAATCGCGTCGTCCTTATCCGCCCAGGCCATGTGCCAGATCGCCACGCCCGGCCACGTGACCGTGGGGTAGCCGGCCTCCTTGGCGCGCAGCGCGTACTCGGTGTCGTCCCACTTGATAAACAGGGGCAGCGGCAGGCCGAGCTGCTCGGCCACGGCGCGGGGGAAGAGGTTCATCCACCAGCCGTTGTAGTCCACATCCACGCGGCGGTGCAGCGCGCGCGAGGTGGTCTGCTTCGGGTCGAGTTCCTCCTGCTCGGTGCCGACGTAGCCGAGCGGGTACTTGGAAAAGTCGTGATCGTAGACCGCGTGCTCGGCCGCGCCCCACATGAAGGTGGCGCGGTCCACGGCCTCACCCGTGGTGCGCAGCTGCGCCCGGTCCTGCAGGTTGAGCATCTGGCCGCCGACCAGGATCGGGGTACGCGCGAAACGGGCCGCCTGCACCGCGCGCAGGATGGAATCCGGCTCGATCGCGATGTCGTCGTCCATGTAGAGGATGTACGGGGCGTCCGTATTATTCAGCCCCTCGTACATGATGCGGCTGTAGCCACCCGAGCCACCCAGGTTGCCCTGGGAGAAGATGCGCAGCTTCTCGCCCAGCGCCGCCTTCGCCTCGGCAAAGTCCGGCTCGTCGGCCGGGTGCTGGTTGCCCTGGTCCGGCATGAGCACGTGGCTGATGTGCGCCTCGACCTCCGGGTCCTCGGCCAGCGCATGCAGGGCGTTGACGGCATCGCGCGGGCGGTTGAAGGTGGGGATGCCCACGGCGACCTGCTTGGGCTGGGGTGGCAGCGACGTGCCGTCGTGAAGCTTTTGTGCCTCCGGCGCGCGATCGGCGCACCACGCTGCGTTCGTGATGGTGGTCTCGGTCTCCGCGGTCACGTCGAACCAGAGCCAGCCGCCGTCCTCGAAGTTCTTCAACTCCAGCGGGATCTCGACGTGCTCGTCGGCGACCTCGACGTTCTTTACGCTGATGCGCACACCGTCGTGCTTGGAGCGATACAGCGAGATGGTGGCCGCACCCTGGACATCCATGGCGAGCACCACGCGGTCCAGCTGGGACCAGCGGCGCCAATAGGAGGCCGGGAAAGCGTTGAAGTACGTCTCGAAGCTGACCTCCTGGCCCTCCG
Organism: Corynebacterium sp. p3-SID1056; assembly: GCF_025152525.1. GTDB lineage: Bacteria > Actinomycetota > Actinomycetes > Mycobacteriales > Mycobacteriaceae > Corynebacterium. Next base: position 41,956 of record NZ_JALXXL010000010.1, on the reverse strand, counting down.
GCACCGTCAGGCTCGTCCGGTCAGCCCACCGCAGGCGCTGCTTATTCTGCTCCGCTTCGATCAGGTAGAGCGAGCGCACGTCGTGCGGCTCCCCCTTGCGCGGCATGAGCACGCGCGCCAGTGTCTCCACGGCAATCTGCGTATCCAAGAGGTCTCACTTCCAATGTCGGTGTACTGGATGCATTGTTCAGACAGTTCCACCCCAGCGTAATGGCTTGAGGCCCAATTGCCTCGTGCGGCTCGCGCGGCGGCGGGGATTTCGGGTGGGGATGCAGGACCGGTTGCGCAGCGCCGGAATAGTAACAGTAGTAAGAATAGTAACGAGTAAAAACGAGGTGCCTCATGCCACAGCTGCCGCGGGTGAGCAGCTGTCCTTCCCTCCGGAAAAACCCAAGGCGTAGCGCAGGCCACTAGACTGTCCGCATGACGATTTTGCACTCCGTAGACTTTGGCCCCCGCGACGCCCAGCCCGTGGTGTTCCTCGGCTCGATTGCCTCGACCACCGATATGTGGCTGCCACAGCTGGATTCGCTCTCCAAGGACTTCCGCGTCATCGCCATCGACCACCCCGGCCACGGCCAGTCCCCCGACCCGCAAGCGCTGCCGGGCGAGACCACGATCAACGACCTGGCCAACAACGTGCTCGACACCCTCGACGCGCTCGGGGTCGATGAGTTCGACATCGTCGGGCTTTCCCTCGGCGGAGCGATCGCGCAATACCTCACGGCCACCAGCGGGCGCGTGACCAAGGCTGTATTCATGTGCACCGCCTCCTACTTCGGCGGTCCGGATAAGTGGGCACCGCGCGCGGAGGAGACGCGCGCCGAAGGCATGAAAACCCGCGCGCGCAGCGCAATCGAGCTGTGGCTCACCCCCGAGTATCGCGCCACGCACCCCGCGCTTACCGACGCGCTGACCAGGATGATCCTGTCCACCCGCGGCGAAGGTTACGCCGCCGGTGCCGACGCGCTGGGCAAGTGGGACTACACCGATGAGCTGCGCAACATCACCGTGCCGGTGCTCACCATTTCCGGCGCGGTGGACCCCTCCACACCACCCGAGGTCGTGCACGCCATTGCGGAGCAGGTTGGCGGCGAGGCGGAGTCCATCACGCTCAGCTCCGGCGGCCACGTGCCCACCGTGGAGGTGCCCGAAGAGGTCACCCGCGCGCTGCGCACCTTCCTCTCTGCCTAGCTACTGGCGTGTGAAGTGCTCGACCTTGTCCCAGTCCGGCTCGAGGCCGAGCCCCGGGCCCTCGGGTACGCGCACTACGCCGTCGGCCGGGGAGCGGGTCGCCGGCTTCCAGGCACAAGAAAAGGAGTACTCGGGCAACCTCCAGCGCCAGGGCACCATGAAAGGTATCTGGCGGGTAGTTGGCGAGTACTCCAATTACTCCATTTACGACGTCCGCGACAACGATGAGTTGCACGCCGTGCTCTCCGGGTTCCCCATGTACCCCTACATGAAGATTAAGGTCACCCCCCTGGCCGACCACCCGAACGTGACGGACGCCGTGGCGTACTAGCTGGCGCTAGTGGGCGCTACGGCTGGCCGCTGCGATCGCACGGAGAACAGTGTTGGTCTCGTGGGTCAGGAAGATCTTCCAGAACTTCATTGCACTTCTCCTTTCAATTCGCCTGTTGTTAACTTTGTGTTAACCATAGGGAATTAGTTGGTCATTGTCAAGCATTGTGCCAAGCCTACTATCGGAGAAAACAACAGAACGCCCCGCCGACCACGAGAAACGCGGTTGGCGGGGCGTCGAAAATTGCGGGCCCTTAAGGTCGTAGTTACACGGCAACTTCGAAAGGAGCCTCAGTCACCTCACGGACCGACTCGACGGTCTCGCCCGGCGCGACCTCGATCAGGGTGAGCCCCTGCATCGGATCAACCTTGAATACCGCAAGGTTGGTAATGATCAGGTCGACGCACTTCGCACCGGTCAGCGGCAGGCGGCACTCTTCGAGCACCTTGGATGCGCCCTTTTTGGTGGTGTGCTCCATGAGCAGGATGATTTCCTTGGCACCGTGGACCAAGTCCATCGCGCCGCCCATGCCCTTGACCATCTTGCCCGGGATCATCCAGTTCGCCAGGTCACCGTGCTGGGAGACCTCCATCGCGCCGAGGACTGCAACGTCGATCGCGCGGGAACGTATCATGCCGAAAGAATCGGAAGATGAGAAGAAGGAGCCACCGTTAGCCACCGTAATGGTCTCCTTGCCGGCGTTAATCAGCTCTGGGTCCACCTCGTCCTCGTGCGGGTAGGCACCGACGCCGAGAATGCCATTTTCGGAGTGCAGGACAACTTCGATCCCCTCGGGCAGAAATCCCGGGATAAGGGTGGGCATGCCGATACCCAGGTTGACGTACTGACCATCGCGCAGTTCCTTCGCTGCGCGAGCCGCCATTTCTTCGCGGTTCCAGCTCATTTACTTGCTCACCGTCCTAAACTCAATGCCTGTTTCTTGCGGGCCGACCTCCACAACGCGGTCAACATAGATGCCGGGCAGGTCCACCTCTGCCGGGTCAATAGTGTCCACAACTTCTTCTGCCTGCACGATGGTGGTCTTGCCGCAGGCGGCGACGTCGGGGTTGAAGTTGCGCGCTGTCTTGTTAAAGACGAGGTTGCCGTAACGGTCCGCCTTGTGCGCGTGCACGAAGGCAAAGTCCGGGGTCAACGCCTCTTCCAGCACGTACTGCTCGCCGTTAAACTCGCGAATTTCTTTCGGCTTGGAGTATTCAGCGATCGTGCCGTCCGGGTTGTAGCGCACCGGAATCTCGCCGCTGGCCAGCGGGGTACCCACGCCGGCCTTGGTGTAGAAGGCCGGAACGCCAGCGCCGCCGGCGCGCATACGCTCGGCGAGAGTGCCCTGCGGGGTGAACTCGACAGTGAGCTCGCCCTCGAGGTACTGGCGCGCGTACTCCTTATTCGTCCCCAGGTAGGAGCCGATCGAGCGGGCGATCTTGCCATCTTGAAGCAGCAGACCAAGGCCGAAACCGTCGGTCCCGAGGTTGTTGGAGATGATGGTCAACTCACCTGCGCCCTGCTTGCGCAGCGCGTCGATGAGACGGGCAGGGATGCCGACGAGACCGAAGCCGCCGACGGCGATTGAGGCGCCGTCACCGATGTCGGCTACCGCCTCGTCGATGGATGTCACAACTTTGTTCAGCATGACTCCACCCTAGCGAGCGTTCGATGACTGCACAAGGGTTCTCAAAGCGAACATTTTTGGAGTACAGTGGGACACGGCGCACATCACAGCCCCAATGTGCTCCACAACATGGCATAAAAAACCGCCTCTGAACTGCGAAAAGGAGACTCGTTGCAAGTACAAACCGTGCAGTCGTTGGTCCGTGGCCTTGCGGTGATCCGCGCCTTCGACGCCGAGCACCCCCGTCGCACCCTCGCCCAGGTTGCCGACGCAACCGGGCTCGCGCGCGCCACCACGCGCCGCTTCTTGCACACGCTCATCGCCGAGGGCTACGCCGCGACCGACGGCACCGAGTTCTGGCTCACCCCGAAAATGCTGGAGCTGGGCTACGCCTACCTCTCCAGCCTGGGCTTGCCAGCCATCGCGCAGCCGCACCTGGAGGCGCTCTCGCGCACGCTCAACGAGTCTTGCTCCTTGTCCGTGCTCGACGGCACCGACGTGGTCTACGTCGCGCGCTCAGCGGCCAGCCGCATCATGAGCGTGAACATCACCATCGGCACCCGCTTCCCGGCGCACGCCACCTCCATGGGCCGCGTACTGCTCGCCGGGCTTGACGACGCACAGCTAGACGAGCTCCTCGCCGACCCCATCGACCCGATCACGCCGTCAACCATCACCGACCCGGAAACGTTGCGGAGCGCACTGCGCAACATCCGAGACGCCGGCTGGTGTGTGGTGGATCAGGAGCTCGAGGTGGGACTTCGCTCGATCGCCGCACCCGTGCGCGACGCAACGGGCAGTACGGTCGCCGCGGTCAACGTCTCCACCCACGTAGCGGCGCACCCCTACGAGGAGCTCGTGGACGAGCTCTTGCCGCAGCTACTCAGCACCGCCGAGGCAATCACCCGCGATCTCGTGGCCACCCATACCCACATCTAGCCCCCAAAACGGAAGGAATCCCAATGAACCAGCCAGAAATCGTCATCTGCAACCCGAAGCGCACCGCCGTCGGCCGCTACGGCGGCGCCTTCGTCGGCGTCCCTGTCCAGGAACTCGCCGCAACTGTGGTCACCGAGGTGATCAAGGAGGCAGGCATCGAAGGCTCGCTTATCGACGACATCATCCTCGGCCAGGCCTCCCCCAACGGTGCCGCGCCAGCCCTGGGGCGCGTGGTCGCCCTCGACGCGGAGCTGGGCGTTGACGTGCCCGGCATGCAGCTCGACCGCCGCTGCGGCTCCGGCCTGCAGGCAGTGGCCACCGCCGCCGCCCACATCGCCTCCGGCGCGGCCGACCTGATCATCGCCGGCGGTGCCGAGTCCATGTCCAATACCGAGTACACGGTGGACGGCAAGATCCGTTGGGGTGCCAAGGGTGGCAACCTGGAGTTCAAGGACCGCCTGCAGGAGGGCCGCGAGCAGGCCGGCGGCAAGCACCACCCGATCCCGGGCGGCATGATCGAGACCGCCGAGAACCTGCGCGAGGAGTACTCCATCGCCCGCGACCGCCAGGACACACTCGCCGTCAACTCCCACAAGCGCGCCGCCGCGGCCCAGGAGTCAGGCAAGTTCGACGGCGAGATCGTGCCTGTGTCCGTCCCGCAGCGCAAGGGCGACCCGATCGTGGTGGACAAGGACGAGCACATCCGCCCGAACACCTCCACCGAGTCCCTGGCCAAGCTGCGCCCCGTGATGGGCAAGAAGCTTGAAAACGCCACCGTGACCGCAGGTAATGCCTCCGGCCAGAACGACGGTGCCGCCGCCATGATCGTGACCACCCGCGAGAAGGCCGAGGAGCTGGGCCTGACTCCGTCTGCCGTCCTGCGCGGCTGGGCCGTGGCCGGCGTAGCCCCGGAGACGATGGGCATTGGCCCGGTCGCCGCGACCGAGAAGCTCTTTGCCCGCCTCGGCATCTCCTTCGACGACATCGACCTGATCGAGCTCAACGAGGCCTTCGCCGCCCAGGCCCTGGCAGTGCTGGACGCCTGGGGCATCTCCGAGGACGACCCGCGCGTCAACCCGGTCGGCTCCGGCATCTCGCTCGGCCACCCCGTGGGCGCCACCGGCGCCCGCATGTTGGTGACCGCCTCCCACGAGATGCAGCGCACCGACGCCAAGCGTGCCCTGGTGACCATGTGCATCGGCGGTGGCCAGGGCCTGGCTGCGGTGATTGAGAAGGCCTAAAGGGTCGCCGGCGTCCTTGCCGGATGCGCGAAGCGCCGGGATACTCGGTGCCATGAACAATTCCAAGATGGATCTTCTGCTTGGCATCCTGGCGATTGTCGTCGCCGGGCTTGCCGTCGTGTTCCTCTCCGGCTCGATCGGCGTGTTCACTGCGATCGGTGCCGTGCTCGTCGGGGTGGTGCTGTTGATTCGCTCGGCCCAGTCGGAGAGCGACGAGGCACCTGCCGATCCCCTGCATCTGGAAAACCGCGAAGAAGCGGGATTCGACTGGGACGCGCACTACCAGCGCGAGTTCGGCAGCCCCGACGATAACCCGTACAGCCAGCGCTAGCAGTCATATCGCTGCCTGATCTAGAAAACGAGACACGTTGTACGGCTTTCCCTGTGGATGGCCGCTTTCACGACGCTGTACGCGCTGCTCGCACACAGCGACTCGATGTGTGTTGCCCCCGTTCCAAACGCGTAGACAGACATTGCCCATGAGGCAAGGCATGCCTTAGAATACTTTCGTTAGGTTAGGTAAGCCTAACTCGAAATTCTTTAACCATCTACGGAAGGTGCAACCTTGGCTCTCTTTACCTCTCGTCCCTTCAAGGCAATCGCAGCCACTGCCACCGCAGCGTTCATGCTTGCCAGCTGCTCGAGCGGCACGGGCGATCCGACGGCCGCTCCCGAAGCTTCCGGCGCCAACGGGTCAGACGAGCGCATCGTCGCAATGGGTCTCGGCGACGTCGATACGCTTCTTGCCCTGGGCGACCAACCGGTCGGTTATGCCACCTGGGAACAAGAGGGTTCGGGCGATCCCTCCGGACTTGGACCGTGGGCCAAGGACAAGCTCACGGTGGAGCCAAACCCGATCCGTGATACCACCACCGAATTCAGCACCGACACTGCCGAAAAAGTGGCTTCGCTGAACCCGACAAAGATTATCGCAGTCAACAGCGGCCTCGAGGCCGACAAGAAGGCACTGCTCGAACAGATCGCACCGACGACCTTCCACTCGGATGAGTACCAGGATTGGCAGGTGCCTTGGGACGCACAGGTCAAGGAGATCTCCAAGGCCTTAGGCAAAGAGGAAGAGGGCCAAAAACTTATCGACGACGCCGAGCAGGCCTTTGAAGATTTCCGCGAAGCGCACCCCGAGCTGCAGGGCAAAACAGCCGTAATCGGCATGCCCTACGACGGGAAGTTCGGCGTGTACACCTCGGGCGACGGCCGCGGCTCCTTCATTGAAAAGCTTGGCTTCAAGATCCCAGAAAAGTTCAACGGCGATGGTTCCAGCTTCTTCCTCGACTGGTCGCCTGAGAACTACGCCGACTTCAACGACGTGGACTACCTCTTCGTGCTGGACTACTACGGCGCAATCGATGCGCTAAAGAACGACGAGAATTTCATGGACCTTGATGTCAACAAGCGTGGCGGACTCTACTGGCTCGACACCGATACAGCCAACGCAATGAGCATGCCAAACCCCCTCTCTATCCCGTACGCAGTCGAGCAAATCGAAGAGCAACTCTAAGCCTCGCGGGGACGCAGCGTCTACCGGGGAACGACCAGTGGGCCACCGCTCACTGGGTCCGACGCCACGACTGCCGGCAGATCAAAAACGCTGTTCAGCAAAGTCTCCGTGACCACCTCGGCAGGCGCACCGACCGCACGAACCTCGCCACGCCGCATCACGATGAGCTGATCCGAGTAGCGTGCGGCGAGGTTCAAATCATGCAACACCATAAGCACAGTTCGCCCCTCCTGATCAGCGAGTCGACGTACAAGCGACAAGACCTCGACGGAGTGGGACAAGTCGAGGTACGTCGTCGGCTCGTCCAAAAACACGAGCGGAGTGTCCTGGGCCAAGACCATCGCGATCCAGGCACGCTGGCGCTGTCCGCCAGAAAGCCGCTCGAGCTGACGATCTGCAAACTCTGCAATATTGGTCAGTTCCATCACTGCATCAACCGCACGCGCATCCTCCGCAGAGGCCTGTCGTAGCCAGGACTGATGCGGGTGGCGTCCGCGGCTGACCAAGTCACGGACCGTCAGCCCCTCGGGGGCGACAGGTGTCTGTGGCAGTACTGCAAGCTGACGCGCAATCTCTCGCCGCTTCATTTTCGACGTGTCCACGCCGTTCAGCGTTACCGTGCCGCCATCGCGCGCAATAAGCCCAGCGGTAGCTCGCAACAGCGTTGACTTACCGCAACCGTTGGGTCCGATGATTGTGGTGACGCCGCCTTGGGGCACGTCGAGATCAATGCCGTCAACGATGACGGAAGCCCCATAACTCACCTTGAGATTTCGAACCTGAAGCATCATACGGACACCTTTCGTGTTGCGCGTAGCAGTGTGTAGAGCAGCACTGCGCCACCAATCGCAGTTGTAGCTATGCCCACCGGCAATTTCCCGGGCACCAGGGTGCGCACTGCTAAGTCAGCGCCAGTCACAATCGCCGCGCCAGCGAGCATCGCTGTTCCTAAAGGCGGCGTTGCTGCTTGTGTGATCTTGCGTCCGATCTGTGGCGCAACAAACGCCACGAAAGCTATCGGGCCAGACGCCGCGACGGCCACCGATGCCAGCACTACAGCCATGAGCATGAGGATGAGTTGCATATGCCGGGGCTCCACCCCGAGGCCAGCAGCCGTATCTTCACCGAGCGAGAGCGCCTGCAGATTGAAGGCTACCCAGCGCAAGAGTGGAACGACGACTGCCAACGCAAGAAGTACGGCGAGGGCATCGCGCCAGCTAGCAGAACCCACCGAGCCAGTGACCCACGCCTGCGCCTTGCCCACGTCACGATAATCGGCGCGAACGAGTAGGAACGAGGTGTAAGCCATCGCGAGTGCATTGATGATGATCCCGGCAAAGACAAGCTGGAAAGAGCCAAGCCCCGCACCACGACTCAGCCACCAGATTGCCGCAGACACTGCCAATCCACCGAGGAACGCACTGAGCGGGACCCCCAGAAGATGCAGCAGCATTCCGGAGCTTCCACCAGCAAGTAACGCAGTCAACGCGAAAGCGGAGGCACCCGAGGTGACGCCCAGAATGTCTGGGCTCGCCAATGGATTCCTCGTGATGGTCTGGAAGATCGCCCCCGCAAATCCCAGCGCAGCTCCTACTCCCAAAGCTGTCACTACCCGCGGCAGACGCCACTCAATAATCACCGTACGAGCCAATTCCGTGGTTTGGCCCATGAGCGCAGAAACAATATCCCGGACCGTAAGCTCGAAGTCTCCGACCATGACACCCCCAAGGGCCGCGGCGAGAGCCAACACCGCAAGGACACCATTCGTCACGAAAACCCGCATCACAGTTTCGCCCCTTTACGCAAGAGGTACAGGGCGAACGGGGCACCAACAAAGGCGAGCGTGATACCCACCTGCAATTCGCCGGGCCGTGCGATGACGCGGCCAATGACGTCGGCAAGCAAGAGTAGCGAGGCCCCAGCCAGCGCGGAGCAGGGCAGCACCCAGCGGTAATCGGGCCCGGTGAAGGCGCGCACAAGGTGCGGAACAACCAGGCCAACGAACCCGATTGGGCCCGCCCCAGCCACCGCGGCGCCAGTCAGCAATGCGACCAAGACGATGCCCACGGCTCGCGAGAGGGGGACTCTCACACCAAGTGCGCTTGCCACGTCGTCTCCCAAGTTCAGGAGGTTCACCCTGTTTGCCGTGGCGAAGGCCCCCACTAGTCCGAGGAGAATGACCGGGGCAAGCACCGCGACCACCTGCATGTCGCGCCCAGCGATAGCGCCCGCCGTCCAAAACCGCATCTCGTTGAGGCTTTGCGTATTCGTCAGCACGATGCCACTGGTAAACGCACTACAGACCGCGCCCAGCGCAGAACCACCGAGCACGACCATGATCGGGCTCGATCCCAGGCTCCTCATGCTGAGTACGAACACGAGAGCCACCGCGAGTATTGCGCCGAGGAAGCCCACCCCAACAGTGCCCAATACCGTCATGGAGCCGTGAAAGGAAATGGCTGCCGCCACTGCGAGCGCCGCACCGGGCCCTACGCCCAGCAGGTTTGTGTCTGCGAGCGGGTTGCGGGTGTGGCCCTGCAGCAGCGCCCCCGCTGTACCTAGCGCTGCCCCTACCAACAGGCCGAGCAGGGTGCGCGGAACTCGAAGTTGTGCGATGATCTTCGCCTCGTCGCTGGCCGCCTCGAGTTGTTCGGTGCCTCCCGAGAACGCCAGCGTGATTCCGTCGCGAACCGCGCTCACCGTTGCCGCGAACCCCATTTCGCGCGCCCCGAACAGAAGCGACACTAATGCTGCGCACACGGTGGAAGCCGCAAGGAAAGCGACAAGCCCTACACGTTTATTCACACTGCAACCCCGTTATCGCCAGTACCCCATAAACGACACGTGGTGGCGAGGCACACCCGCCTCCTTCACCAGGAGCCGCCGCATCGCCGTCACTGCCGTGTTCTTCCCCGCGATCCAGTAATAGGTATGCCCTGCAGCATCCGAAGCGGGGGCGATAGATTCACCACCGCTGGAGTACGTGGGTGTCTCCCAGACCATGTCGAGGAGGGCCTCATCAACTGGCTCTAGTTTTCCAGCTCCCGAAGATACTGAGGCACAGCGGGATGCGACATCGTCTTGCAGTTGTGCACGCAGTAAATCCCCGTGGTCGACGTCGTGGTGTTCGCGGAAGTGCCAGCGGACGTCGACCTGCGCAGGGGCGTCGATGGGCAAGTGGTTGCCGGCCGGTACCTCAATGTCAGCAGACCCGGCGAGGCCCCCGGGCCAATCCTCCAAGATGCGGGCTATTGCTGGAAGCGCGGTTTCGTCACCATAGAGGCATGCCATTGCTGCAGACCCCGGATTGAATTCGATGCCAACACCGGAATCATCGTCGCGGGTCGGCCCAATTATCAGGAGCTGCTGGCCAGGTTGCGCGTCCTCCGCCCATGCCGAGGCGGGGCCGGGGTTGTCACTGTGCAGAACAAAGTCCACATCTATTTCATCAGGGCCGTCGGCGCATCGTCGGAGCTCTCGAATCGAGTAGGTACGGAGGTGCCCGCGCGCGTGCTCCGGCATCGCACGCCACGCGTCCCACCATCCTTCCTCTGGGAGGTTGAGCATTCCGCTGGCAGACGGGATCAGCAGCTTGATGCGCAAATCCCTGATGGGTACGGCAGGCCCCATTGCATCGACCCCGGTGAACGTCACTCGTTGGAAATTCGGCGCGACGCGTTCACTACGGAGGACGGTTGCAAGAAAAGGCCTAAAACTCACCCTGCAGACTATATAGGATTGCCTTACCTAAAGGAATACTGCGGGGTGCCGGACCCTTAGTGCCCGCGCGCCTGGTTCAGCGCCTCCCCGTCCTCAAAGTGGGGGCGCAGGTGGTTATCAAACAGGGAAAGGGCCGCGCCGATAGCCATGTGCATGTCCAGGTACTGGTAGGTGCCCAGGCGGCCGCCGAAAAGGACCTTGTTCTCGCGGGATTCTTCAGCGGCGAGCTCGCGGTACTTCTTTAGCTTCTCGCGGTCCTCGGGCGTGTTGATTGGGTAGTAGACCTCGTCGCCGTCCTCGGCGAAGCGGGAGTACTCCTTCACGATCACGGTCTTATCGGCAGGATAGCTATCCTGCCGTTCCGGGTGGAAGTGGCGGAACTCGTGGATGCGGGTGTACGGCACGTCCGCGTCGTTGTAATTCATCACCGGGGTGCCCTGGAAGTCGCCGGTCTCCAGCACTTCGCGCTCGAAGTCGAGGGTGCGCCAGCCGAGGTGCCCCTCGGCGTAGTTGAAGTACTGGTCGACCGGGCCGGTGTAGACCACGGGGGCGTCCGGGGATTCGGCGCGCAGCTCGTCGCGGACGTCGAAGTAGTCGGTGGACAGGCGGACGTCGATAAGCTCATGCTCCGCCATCTTCTCCAACCAGGCAGCGTAGCCGTCGACCGGCAAGCCTTCGTAGGTGTCGTTGAAGTAGCGGTTGTTGAAGGTGTAGCGAACAGGCAGGCGCGAGATGATCTCCGGCGGCAGCTCGGTGGGGTCGGTCTGCCACTGCTTGGCGGTGTAGTGCTTCACAAAGGCCTCGTAGAGCGGCTTGCCGATCAGCGCGATGCCGCGCTCCTCCAGGTTGGTGGCGGCCTCAGGGTCCTTGCCTTCGCGCTGCTCCTCAATGAGCTTGCGGGCCTCGTCCGGCGAGTAGTAGCGGCCGAAGAACTGGTTGATCAGGCCGAGCCCCATCGGGAACTGGTAGGCGGTGCCGTCGTGCATGGCGAAGACGCGGTGCTGGTAGTCGGTGAACTCGGTAAACCGGTTCACGTACTCCCACACCCGCTTATTAGAGGTGTGGAAGAGGTGCGCGCCGTACTTGTGCACCTCAATGCCGGTGTCGGGGTCCTTTTCCGAGTAGGCGTTGCCGCCGAGATGCTCGCGCTTCTCGACGATCAGCACGCGTTTGCCCAGCTCACTCGCGGCCTGCTCGGCCACGGTCAACCCAAAGAATCCGGATCCGACAACGATGAGGTCATAAGTCATGGCCTCAATCTTTCCACATATACGCGGCCTGAGCCCGCCCCACGACACGCCGAAAGTCTCAAGACTTACTTTAGACTTGAACTTCCTCTACACTGCACAACAGATAACTTTCTTCACATTTGCCCCAGCAATATCCAGGAGTCCTCCCGTGTACCAACGTAAACGCTTGAACAGGGCGTCCACCCGGACCGCGCCCTGGCGTACCGCAATCCTGGCCGCACTTCTGACCGTGGCAATGGTCGCCACGGCCGCGTTCAGCGGCGACCACATCCTGCGAGTGCAATCCGTCGGCGGCCCGGACAAAGAGGTGTACACCGATACCGCCTCGTTCGCATCGGGCAACGACACCACGGTGAACGACGCCGCCGTCAAGACCCAGGGCGGCGAGAAGGAAGTCCGCCGCGTGGTCAAGGAATTCTCGCGCGACCGCGAGTTCACCATGTTCGGCCTGACCTGGAAGGGCGACCGCGACGTGGTCGCCTACGTGCGCGCACAAAAGGCAGACGGCTCCTGGTCCGAGTGGTACGAGATGGACCACGCCGACAACACTGGTAGCGACACCTTCGGCACCGAGCCGATCTTCGTCGAGCCCACCAAGCGCATCCAGGTTTCCACGGGCAACGTGGACCTGCTCGACGGCGGGCGCACCGACTCCAACGCGCCGACCACCGCAAAGGACATCGAGGCCGTCTTCCTCGACGGCGGCACCGGTAACTCCGGCGGCATCGCCCCGGCTGCGGACTCCTACACCCGAGGCATGCCCAAGGTGGTCTCCCGCGCGCAGTGGGGCGCAGGCGCATCGTCGAACCCCACCTACACCGAGCCCGTGACTGCGGCGACGGTCCACCACACCGCCGGCTCCAACAACTACACCGAGGCGCAGGCCCCCGGCATCGTGCGCGGCATCTGGACGTACCACGCGCGGAACCTGGGTTGGGGCGACATCGGCTACAACGCGCTGGTGGATAAGTACGGCAACATCTACGAGGGCCGCGCAGGCGGCCTGGACCGCGCCGTGGAGGGTGCCCACGTCGGCGGGTTCAACCAGAACACGTGGGGCGTGTCCATGCTGGGCAACTATGAAACCGCCACCCCCACCACCGCTAGTGTGAACGCGATGGGCGAGATCATCGGCTGGAAGGCGGCCGTGGCTGGCTTTGACCCGATGGGCTCGAACTACCACTACGCCGACTTCAACTTCCGCGGCTCCCGCTACTCGGCAGGCCAGGGCGCGATGTTCCCCAACATCAACGCGCACCGCGACTTCCACTACAACGCCTGCCCGGGCCAGAACCTCTACAACCGGATGGGCGACATCCGCCGCGTAGCCAACACCAAGTACCAAAGCCTCGGTGGTTCCCGCGGGCCTGGCGGAATCGTCGACTCCCTTTTGGGCGGCACCACCGGCACCGATACGGACAACCAAGATGTGGAAGCCACCGACACCACCGTCGGCGACCTCTCCTCCGCCCTAGGCTCGAGCGGCAGCGACACGGAAACTGACACGGTAGTCAACGAGGACGGCACCACCACAACCGTGGTCCGCCCCGCCGAAGGCACCAAGACCAGCGGCATCTCGCTGTCCGGTCTCGCTTCCGGCGACGCCGTGGCGATCGCTGCCGCGGCCGGCACCCTGCTCGGCCTGGTTATCCTGTACGCCAACTCCCGCGGCATGCTGCCCGGCGGCGCAAAGTCGGTCGCCGGCATGGAGCTCATACCTGGCCTGACGGTTCAGCAGATCACCCCGTATATCGGCCCGGCGCTGCAAACGATTGGCAAGCAGGACCTAGCCAACGTGTGGTACCAGTTCGAGCCGACGCTCGGCGCGCTCGTCGCCGGAGTTGGCGGCCCACAGGTCGGCGGCCGCACCTACGCCTTTTACAAGAGCGGCATCGGCATTCAGGATCGCCAGGGCCAGATCTTCACCCTCGCGGGCAAGATTGCCGACGCCTGGCTGCAGCAGGGCATGGACGCTGGCCCGCTCGGTATGCCGACGTCACGCGAGCGCACGCTTGGTGACGGCACCGCTGTCGTCACCTTCCAGGGCGGCACCATTACCTACAATCCGGTGCACAACGCGGTGCACATCACGACCAACTAAGCAGCGATTAGGCCAGATCGTAGGAGCGACGCACCGCGTCCTCCCACCGCGCCACAAGCCGGTCCCTTTCGGGGCCGGCCCACGTGTTTTTCCAGGTGGTGGTCTCGCCGAGCGACAACGGGGCGTCGATAAGCCCGCACCCAATGGCTGCCGCTGAGGCGGCCCCCATCACGGTGGTTTCCGTGTTCGCCGGGCGCTGCACGTCGATGCCAAGGATGTCGGCCTGCATCTGCATGAGCAGATCGTTGGTGGTCATCCCGCCGTCGACGCGCAGCGCGCTCGGCTCGCCACCCATTGCGCACACGACCTCGCGCGCCTGCAGGCAGGTGGCCTCGAGCGCGGCGCGGGCGATGTGGCGGCGATCCACAAAGCGGGTCAGGCCGGTAATCACGCCGCGGGCGTCCGGGCGCCAGCGCGGGGCGAACAGGCCGGAAAAGGCCGGGACGATGACTACCCCGCCCGAGGTGTCCACCTGGGCCGCGAGGGTCTCCGACTCGGCCGCGGTGCGCAGCATCCCGAGCTGGTCGCGCAGCCACTGGATCAGCGAACCGCCGACGGCCACCGAGCCCTCCTGCGCGTAAACGGGGGCTTCGCCCTCGATCTGGTAGGCCACCGTGGTCAGCAGACCGCGGTTGCTAATTCGCGGCTGCTCGCCGGTGTTGAGCAGCATGAATAGGCCGGTGCCGTAGGTCATCTTCGCCTGGTTCTCCGCCAGGCACCCCTGCCCGAACAGGGCCGCCTGCTGGTCGCCCAGCACGCCCGTGATTGGCACGCCCGCGAGCGGCCCGCGGCGGCGCACGGTGCCAAAGCGGCTCACCGAGGGACGAATCTCCGGCAGGATCTGCTCCGGCACCCCAAACTCGCGGCAGAGATTCGGGTCCCACTCGAGGGTACGCAGATCCATCAGCAGGGTGCGCGACGCGTTGGTCACGTCTGTGACGTGCACGGCGTTGTCCGGCTCGTGGGCGCCGCCGGTGAGATTCCAGATCAGCCAGGTGTCGATCGTCCCGGCGAGCAGCTCCCCGGCCTCGGCGCGCTCGCGGGCGCCGTCCACGTGGTCCAAAATCCATGCCCACTTCGGGCCCGCAGGATAAGAGTTGTGCAACAGGCCCGTGCGATCCAGGTAGGCGTCCTGGGCGGAGCCGGTCCCCGGGGCCGGGTTGGTGCGCGTGTCCTGCCACACGATCGCGCGATGGATCGGGGCACCCGTCGCCTTTTCCCAGATCACGGCCGTTTCGCGTTGGTTGGTCAGGCCGAGGGCGGCGATGTCTGCTTCCGCGATGTCGGCGTCGGCAAGCGCCTCGCTCAGCGCGCGGCGGGTGTTGCGCCAAATCTCCAGCGCATCGTGCTCTACCCAGCCCTCGCGCGGCAGGTGCTGGGTGTGCTCGAACTGTGCTTGGGCGACGACGCCACCGTCGGTGTCGGTGATCACCACGCGGGTGGAGGTTGTGCCCTGGTCAATGGCCGCAATGAGAGACATGCCGCCAATTGTATTTAGAACCAGTGCTCCAGCACCTGCGCCACCCCATCCTCCTCGTTGGAGGCGGTGACATCGTCTGCGGCGTCCAACAGGGCGGGCGCAGCGTTCGCCATCGCCACGCCCATCCCGGCCCAGGCGAGCATCTCCAGGTCGTTAGGCATGTCCCCGAACGCCACGACCTGCGAGGGGTCGATGCCGTACTCGGCTGCCAGCACCGACGCGCCGCTGGCCTTATTGATGCCGGGGTGCGAGAGCTCAATGAGCCCCTCGTCCATGGAGTAAGTCAGGTGCGCGTCCTCCGGTTCGATCACCTGGGCGAGCAGGTCGAACATTTCCGCGGACTGCAGCTGAGGCGCGCGGACCAAAAGCTTCGCCGCGGGCTGCGCGGTGATCTCGGCAACAGTGCCGACGCCAAAGGCGGTGTCCCAAGCGTCCCGGTTGTACTCGGGCGTGGTGAGGAAGCACTCCTCCTCCGGGTCGAGCGCGCTCTGGCCCACGCGCTCCACTCCGTAACCGTGCTGGATCTGCAAGGGACGCAGCGTCTCGTCGATCGCTTCGACGACGCGCGCCATGGTATCCGGCGCCAGTTCGAAGGAGCGCAGCACCGTGTCCTCGACCGGGTCGTAGACTACCGCGCCGTTGGCGCAAACGCAGGCGGGTGCGATCGGCAGTTGGTCCAAGACCGGGAGCAGCCAGCGGTGCGGCCGGCCCGTGGCCAGGGCGAACTTTGCTCCCGAGCGCACCGCGCGGACCACCACGTCGCGCAGCCTCGGAGTCACCCGGCCAGCCGGGGTGATAAAGGTGCCGTCGATGTCGCTGATGATGAGCTGGGGAGCGTGCATGGGTTAGGTGCCTTTCTTCGCTTGCTTTGCAGCCTTCTTCGCCTTGCGCTGCGCGCGTTCACGTTCATAGAGCTCGGCCGCCTCTTCCAGCGTGGGGGCACCGCCGCCCAGAGATGCCGGCACCCACTTGTCACCGGGGGCAAAGGGGCCGAATTCCTCTTCGTACTCGGCGCGGGACTGCTCGAGCATGGCCTGCATCGCCTGCTTCAGACGGCGGGTGTCTTCCTCCGCATCGCCGGAAACCTCGACCGGGGCGCCGTAACGCACGATCACCGGCACGCCGCGCAGCTGTTTCGGCAGGTCCTTCGTCCAGATCCGGTGCGAACCCCAGATCACGCAGGGGATCAGCGGCGCATCTGCCTGCGCCGCAATGCGCGCCGCGCCGGTTTTGAAGTCTGCCAATTCGAAGGAGCGCGAGATGGTGCCTTCCGGGAAGATGCCAACGAGGTACCCGTCGCGAACGTTGCGCACCGCCGCATCGACTGACGACGCCCCGTTTTCCCGATCCACCGGCACGTGCTTCATCGCGCGCAGGATGCGCCCGAGCACGGGTTTTTCAAACACGCTTTGCTTGGCCATAAAGCGCACGAGGCGCTCGCCGTGTACCAACGGACCGGTGCCGGTGAGCATAAAGTCGTAGTAACCGGTGTGGTTACCGGCGATGACCGCCCCGCCGCGGGCGGGGATGTGCTCTGCGCCCTCGATGCGCACGCTGATGCGCTGTAGCTGCAACAGCCGCTTAAACAGGCGCACTGTGAAGGGGTAAAGCCGTTCCTTTGACTCCTCCGGGTGCGCGGCAGGCTGCGTGAAGGCCGCCGGTACCAGCAGGCCGTGCAGCTTCTTCATGGCGCGGGAGGTCATGCTCATCTACGCCTCAAGCACTTCCTTGCCCACCCACGGCTGTAGCGCAGCCGGCACGCGGACGGAACCGTCGGCTTGCTGGTTGTTCTCCAGGATGGCCACCAGCCAGCGGGTGGTGGCCAGGGTGCCGTTGAGTGTGGCGGCAGTCTGGGTCTTGCCGTTTTCGTCGCGGTAGCGGATGTTCAAGCGGCGCGCCTGGAAGGTGGTGCAGTTCGAGGTAGAGGTCAGCTCACGGTAGGTGTTTTGCGAGGGCACCCACGCCTCGGTGTCAAACTTGCGGGCTGCCGAAGAGCCAAGGTCGCCCGCGGCGACGTCGATGATGCGGTAGGGCACCTCTACTGCGGCGAGCATCTCGCGCTCCAGGCTGAGCAGCTTCTGGTGCATTTCCTCGGCGTCTTCCGGCTTGCAGTAGGCAAACATCTCGAGCTTGTCGAACTGGTGGACGCGCAGAATACCCCTGGTGTCCTTGCCGTAGGAGCCCGCCTCGCGGCGGAAGCAGGAGGACCAGCCGGCGTACAGCAGCGGGCCGTTATCCAGGTCAATAATCTCGTCCTGGTGCAGCCCGGCAAGCGCCACCTCAGAGGTACCGACCAGGTACATGTCGTCGCGCTCGAGGTAGTAGATCTCCTCATCGTGCTCGTCGAGAAAGCCGGTACCCTGCATGATCTCCGGACGCACCAGCACCGGCGGGATCATCACCTTGAACCCCGCCTCGCGCGCCTTCTGCGCGGCCAGCATGAGCATGCCCAGCTGCATCCAGGCGCCGTCGCCGGCCAGGTAGTAGAAGCGGGCGCCGCCGATCTTGGTGCCGCGCTTCATATCAATAATGCCGAGCCCCTCACCCAGGTCGAGGTGATCCTTGACCTCAAAGTCGAACTCCGGCACCTCCCCAACGTGCTCAAGGACGACGAAGTCCTCCTCGCCGCCGGCGGGCGCGCCCTGGATCGGGTTGGGGATCTTGTACTGCAGCTCGTTGACCTTCGCTTCGGCCTCCGCCTGCGCGGCTTCCGCCGCCTTCACGCGCGCCTTCAGCTCGTTGGAGCCCTCCAGCAGGGCGGGGCGTTCCTCCGGGGAGGCCTGGCCGATCTTTTTGCCAAAGGCCTTCTGCTCGCCGCGCAATTCGTCGGCGGCCTGGATGGCGCTGCGGCGCTGCTCATCGGCAGCGATGAGCTGATCTACTAAGGCCGGGTCCTCGCCGCGGGCGGTTTGGGACTGGCGGACAACGTCAGGGTTTTCGCGCAGAAACTTCAGATCAATCACAAATGCTTACTCTACCTTGTCGCTTACGCCCGCGGCCGCCTCTGTCGACTCCGTACAAAAGCGGTGGACTGGTCATAACCACCGGAGTAGGGTGGAAGTATGATCACCGACGGCCCAATCCCAAAGCACGCCCAGCTGCGGGCGCTTTTGGAGCGCCGCTGCGCCGAGGAACTCGCCCCCGGCGATCTGTTACCCGGGGAGCGCACCCTGGAGGAGGAATACGGGGTCTCGCGCATCACGGTGCGCCGCGCCATCGGGGATCTCGTCGCCGCCGGCAAGCTGCGCCGGGTGCGCGGCAAGGGCACATTCGTCGCCCCCTCTCCCCTGGTCAGCCGGCTGCACCTGGCCAGCTTCTCGGAGGAGATGGCGCAGCAGCGGGTGCACGCGGCGTCGGAAATCTTGCGGGCCGCCACCGCACCACCCCCGCCGCAGGTCGCCGCGTTTTTCGGCACGCCGCCAGAAACCCCGCACATCCAGCTGCGCCGCCTGCGACTGGGCGACGGTGAGCCCTACGCGGTCGACCACGCCTGGTACAACGCGCAGCTCGTGCCGGATCTGTTGGCGCACAACGTGGAGCAGTCGGTGTATTCGCTGCTGGAAACCCGCTACGGCTTGCCCATCACCGAGGCCGAGCAGACCGTCACCGCCGCCAGCGCCACCGAGGCCAACGCCCCGCTTCTCGACGTCGCGCCTGGCACCGCGCTGCTCCACATCGCGAGGTTCGCGCGCAGCGGGGCCCACGCGGTGGAGTACTGCGCCTCCCTGTACCGTTCGGACCGCTACTGGCTGACCACGCGCGTTGGACGCGAGTCCGCGTGACGGGAATAGTATAGGGGCATGGCTTCCACTTCCAGCGCCGTGCGCGCGTTCTTCGTCGCCCTGCTCGCCGGGACGGTGGGCATGGGCTCGTACGCCATGACCACGGGCCCCGACGCCGGCGGAGGCAGCGGCACCGAGCACAACCAGCAAGCGCAGCACAGCGGTGAAGCGCCTGCGCCGTTTACCACGGCTGACCAGGGCGCTTGCCTGACCTGGACGGTCGGCGAGGGCGGGGCAATCAGCGGCTTCGAGCAGACTGATTGTGCAGGCGAGCACCGCTTCGAGGTGGCCTCGCGCCAGGATCTGGCCGTCTACCCCACGTCCGAATTCGGGCAAGACGCGCCGATGCCGAACCCCACGCGCCAGGCGCAGCTGCGCGAGGAACTCTGCGGCGCCTCCACAGTCCGTTACCTCGAGGGCCGCTACGACCCGAACGGTCGCTACTCCATCGCCCCGATCCTGCCGCCGGCGAGCGCCTGGGAGGCTGGGGACCGCACGATGCTGTGCGGGCTGCAGGAGACCGACCGCGCCGGCGAGCCGATCCTCACCACGGGCCGTGTGGCCGAGCAGGACCAGGCCCGCACCTTTGAGCCGGGCGAGTGCGTCGCCATTGACGGAGCGAACAGCCTCTCGGTGGTGGACTGCGCCGCCGCGCACCAGATGGAAATCACCAGCAAGGTCGACCTAGCCCCGGTCTTCCCGGACGCCACCCCGTCGGTAGAGCAACAGGACAAGCACTTGGGCGA
This sequence comes from Corynebacterium sp. p3-SID1056, assembly GCF_025152525.1. Taxonomy (GTDB): domain Bacteria; phylum Actinomycetota; class Actinomycetes; order Mycobacteriales; family Mycobacteriaceae; genus Corynebacterium. The sequence goes on along the minus strand of NZ_JALXXL010000010.1, from coordinate 22,026 downwards.
CGTGTGCACGAAGGCCGCCCACGACTACCTCGGCAGCGAGGAAAACCTGTACCAGATCTCGCTGCAGCCGTTCTGGACCACCCAGCAGCCGGCCGCGTGGGAGGGCGGCTCGCACAGCGTGAACTGCGCGCTCGTCTTCTCCTCGCCGCAGGGCGGGTTTGCCGAACTGACCGGCACCGCTACGGGCGGCAAGGAGGTGCTGCGCATCGACGGCACCCCGCCGCCGGACCGCCCAAAGCGCCGCCCGTTGCGCGAGCAGCAGGCCCCGCCTGCACCAGAGGCAGCGCCCCCAGCGCCCGAGGAAGTCGCGCAGTAATGGTGAAGGTCAGCGACGAGGAGTTCGAGGCGATGATTAACGACGCGCTCGACACCATCCCAGACTCCTTTGCCCAGCACATGACCAACATGGTCATCCTCGCCCGCGACTACAACGAAGAGCAGCCCGGCCTGCTCGGCCTCTTCGAGGGTGTGCCGTTGCCGGAACAGCACTCCAACCACACCGGGTTCCTCCCTGACGCGGTCTTTATCTATAAGGAACCGCTCGAGGCGATGTGCGCCACTGAGGAGGAACTGCGCCACGAGGTCAAGGTGACGGTGCTCCACGAGGTCGGCCACTACTTCGGCATGGAAGAACACGAGCTGCACGAGCTCGGCTGGGGCTAGCGCGAGGTCTTGGTGCGCCCGCGTTGTGCCGCCTCGACCCAGTCGGCGGCCGCCGCGATGCGCGCGTCGCGCACCGGGGTGGGCTCGCCAACGACGCGCGGCCAGGAGCCGAGGAAGCGGATCTTTGAGGCCCGCAGGTACACCCCGCGCAGTGCCTCGGCCACGGGTGCGTCGTCGATATGCCCGACGATGTCGACGAAGAAGTTGTATGTGTTCGGTTCCTCGCGCGTTGGGCGCGACTCAATACGCGACAGGTCCACGCCGCGGTAGGCGAACTCCTGCAAAATACCGACCAGGCTGCCGGGCTCGTTCACGGTCTGGAACACGATCGAGGTCCGGTCGTTGCCCGTGCGCTGCGGCGGGGCGTCAACTGGACCGGCGAGTACGAAGCGGGTGCGCGCAGCCTCCAGGTCCGCCACGTTGCGCGCGTGGACTTCGAGCCCGAAGAGCTCCGCGGCGCGCTCCGGGGCGGCGGCGACGTCGGCGCCGCCTTCGGCCACGAGCGCCGCGGCGGCCGCGTTCGAGCTCGCCGCCTGGAATTTCGCCTGCGGGGCGTGTTCGCTCATCCACCGTTTCACCTGCTGAAAGGCGACGGGGTGGGTGGCAAAGCGGTGGGCGTCGGCAAGCGAGGCACCTGGGCGCGTCATGATGGCGAAGGCGATCTCGAGCTCGGTCTCGGCGAAGATCTGCACGTCCGGGGTGGCCAAGAGCGCATCGGAGGTGGTGGTCACCGCCCCGTCGACGGAGTTCTCGATGGCCATCACGGCGCGCTCGGCGCTGCCATCAGCCACCGTGGCAAGCGCCTCGGCGGGCGAGTCCACGGCCACAAGCTCGGCTTCCGGCAGCGCGAAGGCGTGTACCGCCTGTTCGGTGAAGGTGCCGGCCGGTCCCAGGTACGCGATTCGGGTCATGGGCTTAAAGTTATCGCATGCGCCGCCGACTCATCATCGAAATCATTCTCGTGCTCGCCGTTACCTTCGGCATGAGTGGGCTCCGCTCGGGGCTCAAGCTTATCGACGCCTACCTCACCGCTCCGCTCAACGAACAGTCCACCACCCTTGTACAGCCCGCGTCCTCCGTCGGCTGGCTGGACCTGGCGCTGCAACTGACCTCCGCGGGCACGCTTGTGGCGTGGGGCGCACTCGCCTGGTTCCTGCTGGGCAGCAGGTGGTGCTGGCCCAGGTGGAGGGATGTCGCCCACGGGGCGGGGCTGGCTGCTGCGATCGGGCTGCCCGGTCTGGCCTTCTACGTGGCGGCGGTCAACCTGGGACTGTCCAAGGTGGTGGTGCCCACCACCGACGCGGTGCAGATCCCGACCTCGCTCGTCTGGGCCTTTGCCAACGGTTTCGGCGAGGAGGTCGTGGTGGTGGCCTACCTAGTGACCAGGCTTGGGCAGCTGGGGTGGACACCGTGGCAGGTGGTTGCGGCATCGGCGGTGCTGCGCGGCTCCTACCACCTCTACCAGGGGGTATCCGCGGGTGCGGGCAACATCGTGATGGGCATTGTCTTCGCCGGCTACTTCCTGTGGCGGAACAAGGGCAACAAGTCTGCGGCCGCGGACTGGGTCGCCCCGGTGTGGCCACTCGTGCTCGGCCACTTTTTCATCGACGCGGTCGCGTTCGTTGGCTACCCGCTTGTCGACCTCACCCGGCTGGGTATTCAGTAGCGGCATTGACGGCGAACTCCCAGGGCCCGACGCTACGAACCGGTATGCCACATACGCCACAACCGTTACACTAAGTGCATGTCTTCGACGCCCCACTCCAACGACCCCCGCGATCGCGTGGGGGAATACGTGCTGGGCAAGGACGGAAAGCCCCTGGTCGACCGCTACGGCAGGCCGATCCGCCGCCGCCCCGTCCAACGCTCACACCAGGTCCCCGAGTTCACGCGCGTCGAACGCCCCCGAGCAACACAGCGGCCGCGCCAGCAGTTCCCCGAGTACCAGCCGCGCCGCACGCCAACGTACTCCCGCCCGGCACCAGCCCCCGCGCCCGAGCCGGTGCCGGTGCAGGTGTCCCGGCGGCGGCGGAAGGGGCCGGCCCCGCGGCGTCGCAAAGCAAAGGCCCCTGGCTGCGCCACCATCCTGGCGATCCTGCTCGTGATGCTCGTCGCGGGCACCCTGCTTACCGACGCCCGACTCACCCGCACCCAAGCGCTCCCCGAGGAACGTATCGCGAACACCGCGGGTACGAACTGGCTGTTGGTCGGCTCCGACTCGCGCACGGGCTTAAGCGAAAAGGACGTCGAACGGCTCGGCACCGGCGGCGATCTTGGCACGACCCGCACCGACACGATCATGCTGCTGCACATCCCGCTCAGCGGCGAGGCGACACTCGTGTCTATTCCGCGCGACTCCTATGTGCCGATCCCCGGCTACGGCTACGACAAGATCAACGCCGCCTTCGCCTTCGGCGGCGCCCCGCTGCTGGCCCAAACCGTGGAGGAAAACACCGGGCTGCGCGTGGACCGCTACGCCGAGATCGGCATGGGCGGGCTCGCGAACGTGGTCGACGCCGTCGGTGGCGTGGAGGTCTGCGTGCAGGAAGCTATCGACGACCCGCTGGCCAACCTCAACGTGCAACCGGGGTGCCAAGAGATGGACGGGGCAACCAGCCTCGGATACGTACGCACCCGCGCTACCGCACAGGGCGATCTTGACCGCGTGATGCGGCAGCGCGAGTTCCTCGGCGCGCTGCTGGACCGGGTCACCTCACCGGCCGTACTGGTCAACCCCTTCCGCCTGGTACCGCTCATGTGGACCGCGCCGACCATGTTCGTGGTGGGCGAGGGCGACCACATCTGGCACCTCGCGCGCATCCCGCTCGCAATGCGCAACGGACTAAACGCCGAGACGATCCCGCTCGGCGGCTTCCAGGACACCGAGGTGGGCAACGTGGTGCTCTGGGACGACGCGGCAGCAGAGGAGCTCTTCGCGTCGCTGAGGTAGGGACAGGCAGGTAGTAACTGAGAGAATTGCCGTTGAATTTCCCCCGACGGCTAGATGGTCACCTGCCGGGACTTGATGTTGTCCAGCTGCTTCCGCTCCGCGGCGTTGAGCTGCGCATCGTTGGCGTACTCCGCCTCGATCTTCGTATTCAGCGACTCCAGCGCCGCGGCGTAGGACTCCGGCGCAACCTCAGGATCCAAGTCCCACACCGGCACGACCACGCCGTGGGTGCGGAAGGCACCGGCAAACTTCGTGCCCTCGCCCAGTACCAACTCGCCCTTTGCGGCGATGCGCGCCAAGGCGGCAAGCATCTGTGCCTCATTATCCTCGGTGCGGATCCAGCGGATGTGCGCCTTACCGCCGCCCGGGTTGACCCACCACACGGCACCCGGGACCTCTGCCTCGACCTGCGCGGAAGGCCACACCGCGTCGTTGGCCTGGGTCATCGCCTGGCGCAGCTGCGCGGGCACATCTTCGCCCTCGGCGAACCACCAGTTGAAGTCGGGGTAGGTGGTTACCTGTGGGGTCCACGCGGCGTCGATAAGCGAGCCAAGCTCCGGCTGGCTTCCATCAGCGGCGGTCGACTGCAGCGACTCGCCCGGCTTAGCATCAACAACCCACTTCAGCGCGTACGCGAGGTCGCGCCCCGGGTTCTGCGAGTGCGCGGCGGCCTGCAGCGCCACGAGGCGCTCGCCCCCTTGTGCCTCGTCCCGCACGAGCGCCGCACCCGCGCCCGGCAGCACGGTCACCAGGGTGACCTCGGTGCCATCGACGTCGAGCTTCGCGCTTGCCGACGGCACGAACTCCTGCATCGCGACCAAGTCCGCCTCAGCAGCCAAACCGCCAAAGGGGCGCGGGTCCTTCTGCAGTGCCTCGCGCTCCTTGGCGCGCGCGGCCATCTTCGCCTGGCGGCGGGTCATGCCCTCGGGCAGGTCTTCTTGCTTCTTACGCTTCTTCTTTGCCATGCGCACAAATCTACCGCAGCACTAGGCCCACGAGGAGAGGGTGTTCTCCGGGACGCAACCGTTGTTCCCGCGGTGGGCGATAATGCCGGTCACGGGCTAGCCCACCGCCACTGGAGTTTGAGTATCTGCAGATTTCGCGCGTGCAAAGGTGTCGAGCGCCAAATTCGGCAGGTCGGTGGCCAGCACGTCGACACCGTTTTCGGCGCACCACATCATCTGCCGCGGCGTGTTCACCGTCCAGGTGTACGTCTTCAAGCCACGCAAGCCCACCAGCTGCTTTTTCGCCTGCAGGTGTTGGATCGCCGGGCCCACCCCGTAGGGGCGCGAGAGCATCGCGTTGCCCGGGTTCCACCTCTTCTCGCGCAGGCGGAAGAGATAGTAGGTCTCCAGCTGCGGCGCCATGCGAGTGAAATAGCGCATGGCCTTGTGGGAAAAGGAGATGATGTGCACGCGCTCGTCGTCAAGCAGCTTGGCGTAGGTCAGCGCGCGCAGCGTCTGCTCGTCGACCTCGGGCCCGTAAATCGTGGGGTGCTTCGTCTCGATGTAGAGGTGCTTGTCCGGGTAGTCCTGCATGAGCTCGAGCAGCTCCTCGAGCAGCATGATCTGCTGCGGGTCCTCCTCGGTGCCGCAGTTCAGCTCGCGCAGCTGCGCAAAGTCGAGGCAGTCGACGCGCCCGCGCCCGTTGGTGGTGCGCGAAACATTTGTGTCGTGGAAGACCACGAGCCTGCCGTCACGGCTGAGCCGCACATCGCACTCAATGCCATGAATGGGAAGTTTCAGCGCTTCTTCAAACGCTCGCCTGGTCAGTTCGGGGTACATGCCGGAGAATCCGCGGTGCGCAACGATGTGTGTCTGCCTCACAGTGCCCAAACCTACAACGGGTTGACGCCCCGCGCGAGTTGAAAAACTTTGTCATAATGCGCTATATGCGCGTTGCAAAGCTTTTCGACGCCCCCCGCACCCCGCCACTCGACGCCGCCCGTCGCGCAATACAACGCGCCCGGAATCGCTACAGTTTCGATCACCACGGCTTGCTCGCCGCCCCGCTCGCCGCGGTGGAAGTGCTCGCCGACCTCTCCCCCGTCGTGCGGCTGCGAGGGCTGCGCCGGCTGCCAAACACATTCCGCTCGGGCGTCGTCGGCGCCGAGATCGCCACCTGGGGCGCGGTCTCCCCCTCACTGTTGCCGCGCAGGTGGTGGACCACGGCCGCCAACGTGGCGATCTGCCAGGCGGTAGGCCACATGCTTGGCGCTAGCGCAGGCACCATCGCCCGCGCCTGGGGAGCCAGCGGCCCGCGCGGCAAACAGGCGAACCCGGCGCGCATCGCCATGAGCGCGATCACCCTGGCCGCCTACGCCACGTCCGCCGGCGCCCACGCACGGCAGAAAACGCTGGTCAGCACGCCACACCCGGTGAAGCGCGGGGAAACGCTCATCGGCCTGTCAGTCGGCACGCTCGGCTACGGGGCGATGCTGCTTGTCGGCGAGATCTTGCAGACCTCCGTCGACCACGTCAACGCGGTGTTCGGCCGCAAGCTGCCCCCGGTGACGTCCTGGCCTTTGGCGATTCTCGCGGTCGCCGGCGGCGCCTACGTCTTTGCGGACCGTCTCGTGGTGCGCAACCTGATGTCCACCGTGTACAAACAGGCCGAGGAGCTCAACCGCGAGTTCTTCAGCGGCGCGCCCCAGCCGCGCGAGCCGCACCGCTCAGGCTCGCCGTCTTCTGTGGAAGCGTGGGACACCATGGGACGGCAGGGCCGCGCGGTGGTCGCGGGCGGCCCGCGGGCCCGAGACATCGCGCGTGTGTTGGACGTGCCCCGCGAGGCGGTGACCGAGCCGATCCGTATCTTCATCGGGCTACGCGACGGTGAGCGCAACCGCAGTTACGAGGAGATGGCCGAAGCGGCGCTGCACGAAATGGACCGCACGAACGCCTGGGAGCGCGCACACATTGCCGTGATGTCTTCTGCCGGCACGGGCTGGATCAATGACTTTCACACCTCTGGCTTCGAGTTCGTCGCCCGCGGGAATTGCGCTGTCGTAGCCATGCAGTACTCCTACGTCCCCTCGCTCTACTCCTACCTGGCGGACCGCGAGTCGGCGGTGCAGTCCTCTCGCCTGCTCATCAACGCGATCCGGAAACGCATTGCCGCGCTGGACACACCCAACCCTCCAAAGCTCTACGTCGGCGGCGAGTCCCTCGGCGCCTACGGTGTCGCCGACGCCTTCCAGGACCCGGGGGATTTCCTCGCGCGCACCTCGGGTGGTGTGTTTACCGGGGCCCCGGGGTTCTGCAGCACCCACACCATGCTGACGCGGCGACGCGAGCCGGGCAGCCCGCAGCGCCTGCCAGTTGTCGACGGCGGCCGCCACTTCCGTTTCATCGCGCACCCGGACCACCTCGAGCACAACTTCGCGGGCAAACCCTACGACGCCGAGTGGGAGTTCCCGCGCGCCGTGTTCGCGCAGCACGCTTCCGACCCGGTGGTGTGGTGGGATGCCCCGCTGTTGTGGCGGGCACCAGATTGGCTGAAAGAGCCCGGCTCGCGCGGGGTGCCTGCCCCCGCCGCGCAACATCTGGACGTACTGCACACGCTGCGGTGGTGGCCTTTCGTCACCTTCTGGCAGGTGGGTATCGACCAGGTCAGCTCGAACGAGTACGACGCCCCGCACGGGCACAACTACCACGAGGAAACCGTCGCTGCGTGGAACAAGGTGCTCGATGGCGGGCTCACACAGGCTGAGCTTTTACGCGTGAACCGGTGGATCCACGCGGACTCCACCAAGCTGCGCGCCTAGATTCCGCCTAGATGCCGCACGCCACCCCTGTGGAGTGGTGCGGGCAGTAGCCGTTCGGCACCTTGTGCAGATATTGCTGGTGCTCGTCCTCGGCCAGGTAGTAGTCCACGCCGGCGCGGACCTCTGTGGTCATCTGCCCGTATCCCGCTTCGCGCAACTGCGCGCCGTAGGCCTCGCACCAGGATGTAATCTGCGCAGCCTCTGCCTCCGTGTCCGGGTAGAAGGCGGAGCGGTACTGCGTGCCCGTGTCATTACCCTGGCGGTAGCCCTGCGTCGGGTCGTGCGCCTCAAGCGCGGTGCGCACCAAGTCCTTCAGGCTGATCTTCTCCGGGTCGTAGACCACCTCGACGACTTCCGCGTGGTTGGTGCTGCCAGTGCACACCTCGCCGTAGGTGGGGTTCGGAGTCACGCCGCCGCCGTAGCCCACCGACGTCGACTCCACGCCGTCTAACTTCCAGAACATCTTTTCTGCGCCCCAGAAGCACCCGATGCCTATGCGCAGGCGGCGCTGGCTCGGCTTCCACGGGCCGGTGATAGGGGTGCCCAGCACGGCATGCGGCTGCGGGTTAGCGTTGATTGGCTCGCTGCGCCCGGGCAGAGTCTGGTCTGCCGGGAGGAGCCGCGGTGTCGGCGCAAAGAGAAATCCCATAGTTCCCACAACCTACACGCCGAACGAGGATATTCCGTTGGATAATTTCATTGCAGGAAATCAAGTTTTGGCTACTATGGGCTTCGTCATCACAAGCTGACGAAAGGATTTAGCACAATGGCTGTTTACGAGCTTCCGGATCTCCCGTACGCATACGATGCACTGGAGCCGCACATCTCCGAAGAGATTATGACGCTGCACCACGACAAGCACCACGCAACCTACGTTGCTGGCGCGAATGCCGCACTCGAGGCGCTCGAGGCGGAGCGTAACGGCGAGGCTAACCCGGACAAGCTGCGCGCACTGTCCAAGAACCTGGCGTTCAACCTGGGTGGCCACACCAACCACTCCATCTTCTGGAAGAACATGGCACCGAACGCTGGCGGCAACCCGACCGGCGAGATCGCTGAGGCCATCGACCGCGACTTCGGTTCCTTCGAAGCATTCCAGAAGCAGTTCGCGGGCGTCGCTACCGGTCTGCAGGGCTCCGGCTGGGCAGTGCTCGGCTACGACCACATCGCGGGCCGCCTGATCATCCAGCAGCTGACCGACCAGCAGGGCAACATCTCCGTTGACTTCACCCCGGTCCTCATGCTGGACATGTGGGAGCACGCTTTCTACCTGCAGTACAAGAACGTCAAGGCTGACTACGTCAAGGCTTGGTGGAACGTTGTGAACTGGGACGACGTCAACGAGCGCTACGCCGCTGCGTCCAAGTAAGGTCTAATCACACCTGGGTGAAACGCCCGCGCCACTGTGTGCACCCGCACTGCTGGCGCGGGCGTTTTTCTGCCCCTTCAAGACCCGAAAGCACACCGCCCGCCGCATCAGGAGGTGCATGCGGCGGGCGGTGTAGTTCACTAGATTCACGACGAGTCCAACAAGGAACCCGCATACAACTTTAGGTTAGGCTCACCTTAATGCGCAAGGGTATGTGTGGAAAATCTTCGAACTCGTTGCGCGCTCGACCGAAATGGAGAACCATAGGACGTTATGAGGAAAGGGTCACTAGAGTATCGGCGGGCGTCGATAGGCATGCTGCTCGTCGGACTCGCAATTTTCTCCGCCCTCTACGCCACCCAGGCCCTGCTGCCCACCCTCACCCGTGAGATGGACATCGAGCCGTCGACGGCAGCACTAACCGTTTCCGCCGCGACCGGCGCGCTGGCGATCTGCGTCGTCCCGGCCTCCATCTTGTCGGAGAAGTTCGGGCGCGGACGCGTTCTGATTATCTCCGCGTTGGCCGCAACCGGGCTCGGGCTGACCCTTCCACTGGCGCAAACCATTGGCCAGCTCGTTGCACTCCGCGCGATCCAGGGCGCGCTGCTCGCCGGCACCCCGGCGGTGGCGATGGCGTGGCTCTCCGAGGAGCTTGACGAGCGCGACCTCGCTGGCGCGATGGGGCTCTACATCGCTGGCACCTCCGTCGGCGGGCTCACCGGCCGCCTCATCCCCGCCTTCATGCTGGAATTCACCGGCTGGCGCTGGGCGCTGGCCACCAGCGCAGCAGTCAGCCTGATGCTCGCCATCGCGACCGCGCTGCTGCTACCGGAACAGCGCAACTTCCACCCGAAAGCCTCAATCCGCCCGGGCGCGGAGTTCCGCGCGGTGGCCCAGCATTTGGGCAACCCCCGCCTCGTCGGGCTAGTGGCCACCGCCTTTATCGCCATGGGCGTGTTTGTTTCCATGTACAACTTCTTCGGCTTCCGCGCCATCAACGACTTCGGCTTAGCTCCCTCGCTCGCCGGCCTGACCTACGTGATGTACCTGTCCGGCACCTGGTCCAGCGCCCGGGCCGGCTCCTTTGTGGCCCGCTTCGGCCGCGGGCGCGTCGTACTCGCGGCCGCAGTACTCATGCTCACCGGCGCGCTCGTCGGCGCCAGCGGCAACCTGTATGTCACCCTCTTTGGCCTTCTTATCTTTACCGCCAGCTTCTTCGCCCTGCACTCCACCGCCTCCGGCTGGGTCGGGCTGATCGCGGACAAGGATCGCGCGGAGGCCTCGAGCCTGTACGTCTTCTGCTACTACATGGGCTCTTCCCTGCTGGGTGCCACCACCGGGTGGGCCTTCGAGGCGCTGTCCTGGGCTGGCTTCGTCGGGGTGCTTGCGGCGATGCTTGCCGTGCTCATCGCCATCGCCGGCGCGCTCGCCGTGGCGGAGAAGCGCCTATAGCAGGGGCAGGCCCGGCGCGCCTGCGTCGAGGAACTCGCGTACCGCGCGTGTCGCCCGGCAGTCGTCCTCGTTGTAGCGCAAAAGCGTCGCGCGTGCGGCGGCCCCCGCTTCGCCGCCCTGCCGCGCCTGCCTGCGCAGCGCTACCGACGCCTCCCCGTCCACGTCGTCGTCCTCCCAGGTAAACCCGACGACGGGCCCAAGCACCTTCAACCCCAACCCGTCGGTGCCAACCAGGTACTGACGGACGTGCGCGAACACGTCAACCCACTCGGCAGAGGCGATGAACGCTTGGACCTCGGCCAACTCCACGGAGGCAAAGCGCTTTGCCGAGGACTTCAACCAGTGGTTCTCCCCGCCCGCGGCGTAGCAGTAAGCCGCGAACGTCTTGCCCTCGGCGTGCGCGACGGCGCGCCGCGCCATCAGCCAGCGCCAGAACTCGGTGAAGTTGCGCTCCTCGGCGTCGCCGCCAACCTCGTCCCAGGTGACGAAGGGGCGGTAGGTCTCCCCGTCGAAAGCGCCCCACAGGTACGCACCCTGGTCCAGATAGGCCTCCATGTCGACGTCGATTTCCACATCCGCGCGTGGCACGTGCACCGGACCGCGGCGTTTCAGCACCGGCACGCCCTCGCGCCAGGCGCGCGCGATGTGCGAGGCGTCGCCCACGTGCGCGTCGATAAGCTGTTGCACCGTGTGGATACCGCGCTCACGCCACTGGTCGCCGCGCCCGCCGGAAAACACGAGCGAGACATCGTCCATTTCCTCGAGCTGCGGGCCGCACAGCGGCCAGAAGCGGCAGGTCGCGCACTGCTTCAGCCGGCGCGGCGCGGACGGGATCGGAGCGTCCAGTGCGCGCAGCAGGGGCGGGATGAAGCGCGCGAGCTCGCCGAGGTAGGCACGCTCGCGGTCTTGCCCGATCACGGCACCGCGGCCAGAGGCCAATTCGCCGAGCAAAAGCTGCGCCATGGCGAGCGCATAGCCGTCGATGGTGTGGTGGCGCGGTTTCGCGTGTACCTCGAGTGGCGCCCCGAGGCCGAGCCGGCCGGTGGGCACCATCAGTGTGGTAGACGTAGGGTCCTTGCGCGCTACGCGGTGGTTCGACACGAGCACCGGCAGGTAGCCCGCATCGGTGCGCACCAGCACGTCGAGCTCGCACACCACACGGGTGCCTTCGATCTCGCCGCACAGCACTGGCCGCGTAATGAGGTGCGCGCCGCGGCGCAGGGCGGCCCGCGTCTCACGGTCGCGAATTTTCAGCTCTTCTGGGGTATCTGCGGGCTTGAGGTCGACGCGGACGAAGGCTTTCCCCCTCCCGTCGCCCACCGCCCGCTTCACCGGCAGGGCCGCAAACACGCGTGCCCGAGCCGCCGCGAGCTGCGCCTGTCGCGATTGCCCAGCCGGGGTGGGGCCGACCTCCGGGTGGGCCAAACGCTGGCGCAACCGGTACCTGCAGCCCACGATATCTGCGGGACGGACCTGAAACGGCTCATTCACAATACTGACCACAATACCTGGCTGGCAGGTAAGATCGGCGGCAGCGAAAAACAACACCAAAAAGGAGTACCACCCCATGGGTCTTTTTGAAGCGATCCGTAAAGCCCGCGCCCGCACCAAGGCAGAGATTAAGGCCGCTGAGGCCCGCGCCCGCAAGCTGGCCAAGGAGCAGGCAAAGGCGGACCAGAAAACCGCGAAGCTCTTAGACAAGGCGGAACAGCGCCTGCTGAAGGAAGAGAAGAAGGGGCTGAAGCGCAAGCGCAAGCACGAGGAGCAGATGGCCAAGGCCCACCTGAAGCGCATCGAGCAGACGGGGCTGACCCAGAAGAAGGCGAAGCAGTGGGTCGGCGCCTCCCGCATCCTCTTGCCCATCCTGCTGCCGCTGGCCTACAAGGCCTACACCTCCTACCAGCAGAACCGCTTCAACTCCCGCGCCGCAGGCATTGGCGTTGATCCGCAGGATCTCGCCCGCCACTCCGGGCGCGGGGCAGAGCTCAAGGCGCGTATCGACGCGCTGCGCACCTCCCTCGAGCACTCCGAGTCCCTGCCCTCGGGCTTTAAGGGCGATGCGAAGGTTCGCCTCAACACGCTAGCGCGCAACGTGCGCGACGCGGAGCACCTCAACCCGGAGCAGCGCCGCCTGGCCTACGCTTCCGTAGAGGACGAGCTGGCCGAGCTCGGCGCCGAGATCACGAAGAAGGCGAACTAGAGCACGCCCTGTTCGCGCGCCGAGGCCACGGCGGAGGTGCGCGAGCGCACACCCAGCTTGTCGTAAATATGCACCAGGTGCGACTTCACCGTCGCCTCGGACAGCATGAGCTGCTGGCCAATCTCTCTATTTGAGCAGCCCTCGGCCACCAGCTGCAGCACCTGCAGCTCGCGCGGGGTCAGCGAGGAACGCGGTGCCTTCTCGCGCGTGGCCAGCTTCTCGCGCACGATCGGCGAGAGCGTCGCATCGCCCTTAAACGCGGAGCGCACCGCGGCGAGCAGTTCCTCCGGAGGCGCGTCTTTGAGCAGGTAGCCCACCGCGCCCGCCTCGATCGCGCCGAGGATGTCGGCGTCCGTGTCGTAGTTCGTCACCACCAACACGTGCGGCGGGTTCTCCATGGAGCTCCGGATCCGCGCGGTGGCCTGCGCGCCAGTAGTCACGCGCGTCCCCTCTGCCCCCGCGCCGAAACGCAAGTCCATGAGGATCACATCGATGCCGCCGGCCTGCGCCGTCGCGATCGCCGCCTCCGCCGTGGCCACCTCGCCCACGACGCGGATATCGCTGGCGGCTTCCAGCACGGAGCGCAGCCCCAGCCGCACAATCTCGTGGTCATCGGCCAGCAGCACCCGAATCATGGTTCACCTTTCCACTCCCCTCGGCACCCGCCGAGGCCTCGGCATCATTCTTTCGATTGACATTACCTGGTATGGCCACCGACAGCGCCGTCGGCCCGCCGGGGGCGGACTCCACCACCAGCTGCCCGCCCAGCTCGGCGGCGCGCGAACGCATCGCGTCGAGCCCCACGTGCCCCAGCCCCGCCGGTTTTGACGCCTGCGCCTGCGGGTCGAAGCCCCGGCCGTTATCCACCACGTCCAGCCGTATCTCGTCCGGCTCATACGTGAGCGTCACCCGCATTTTCGTCCCGCTCGAGTGCTTCACCGCGTTCGACATCGCGCCCTGTGCGATGCGCAGAAGCCCCGCCTCCGTGCGCATCGGCAGCTGTATGACCTCGCCATCGGTCTCCACCTCGATGTCCATGTCGCTCGCCGTCTCGAGGTCTTTCGCGATGCGCCCGAGCGCCTCGCTTAACGACGTCTCCGTCAACGGCGCCGGTGTCAACGCCGCAATCATCGCCCGCGTCTCCGCCAAGTTATTCGACGCGGCCCGGCGCGCAGTCTCCATCCGCTTCAGCGGGGCCGCAAGTTGCTCCCTAGGGATGCCCGCGTCCACGAGATCCCGCTCCGCGGCGTGCAACAACATCTGGATGGACGAAAGGTTCTGCGCGACCGTGTCGTGGATTTCGTGGGCGAGCCGCTCGCGCTCCTGTGCCACGCCGGCGGCGCGCTCGGTGGCGACCAGTTTGTCCTGGGTGGACAACAGCTCGTCGATAAGCTGCTCCCGCTCCTTACTCACCCGACCGATGGTGGTAAACGCGTAGTTGATCGCCACGACCACCGCCGCCGAGAGCACGGGACCGAGCACACCGCCGAGCGTGAGGCCGGTGGGAATCTGAATCACGATCGAGATGGCGAGCCCCACCGCCACGAGCACCAAACCCCGCCAGTTGTTGAAGGCGCGCAGCACCACGAAAAAGAGGATGAATACCCAGTACACGGCCACCGGAGAGAACACGATGTCTGCCACCCACAGGGCGATGAGTGCAGTGCACCAGACCGCGCGCACGAGCCGGCCCCAACGGTGCATCTCCACCATGCCGTAGAACAGGACGAAGGAAAATGTGGCTACAAGCACGATCTGCAGCAGCGCGAGGTTCAGCGGCATGCGGGCAGTCGCCCCCAGGGACACCAGCACGAGGCACACCGCTAGCACCGTGATTCCGGTGTCCAAAGCTTTGTTGTCCGGCACGTCTGCGGACGTGCGGGCCAGGCTCGCTAGTCTTAGGCTCATGCGTCTGAGATTACCCACCGCTTTCGTTGCCGCGGGCCTCGCGCTCGCCGCCTGCTCCGAGCAGGCCACCCCGCCCGAGCCGAGCCAGCCGCCCGCCCCCGCGCCCGACCAGGGGCTGCCGGTGGAGGCGCTGCCGGAGACACAGCGCACCGATTGGAACGAGTGCCCCTACCTGGACACCGAGTGGGTCGCTCAGACGAACGGGCAGCGGGTGACCGGCGTCGGTGTGGATTCCCGCTTCGACACGCCCGCCTGCCAGTTCTGGTCCTACCCGGAGGAACCGCAGCTGACGGTAATCGTGCGCCACATGGCCTCAGCCCAGGAGTCGATGGCCGTGGTGGACTGGGCCACCCCGGTGGAATTTACCGCTCCGGCCGATCAGCCCCCGGGGTGGAACGGCGGCCGCCACGGCGGCGGCGAGGTGCCGGATCGTATCGGCGCAGCGTACTCAGTTGCGCGCGGTACGCACGCGGTGACGGTGTTTAGCAACCAGGACGAGTCGGTCAAGGCGCAACGCGTGGCGGAACAGGTCATCGCTACGCTGGGACTGTGACTGAGCGCAACCCGAACCCCCGCACGACCCCGCCCACAGATACAGAGATCACCGTCGCCGCCATCGTGTTTCGCGATGACGCAGGTCGCGTCCTGTGCGTCCGCAAGCATTCCAGCCCCCGCTTCCAGCTGCCCGGCGGCAAGCTCGAGGCCGGTGAGACCACAGTCGACGCCGCGCTGCGCGAGACCCGCGAAGAGGTCGGGCTCGAGGTCGACCGAGGCAACCTCAGCTACCTCGGCAGGTTCAGCGCGGAGGCCTCGAACGAGCCCGGCCACACAGTCACCTCCACCGTCTACGTCCACCCCACGCCTTTCAGCGCACCGGAGGCGGCCGCCGAAATCGCCGAGACTGCCTGGATCGATCCGCGCGAACCCGCCGGGCACGCACTCGCGCCACTCCTGGCCACCCGGATCTTCCCCGCACTCACCCAGCGCCGGATTCAGGCCGTCACCGTCTTCGCAGGAGCCAACCCGGGCACCGACCCGGCGCACCTTCAGCTCGCGCGGCGCTTCGGCCAGGCGCTGGGCGCGCACCACATGACGCTGGTGTACGGCGGCAGCAAGCTTGGGCTCATGGGCGAAGTAGCCAAAGGCGCGCAGGCATCGATCGGCGTGCTTACGACGCATTTGGCCAACTACGAGCTGAAGTACGAAGGGCTCGACCGTCTCGAGTTGGTGGGCTCCATGTCGGAGCGCAAAGCCATGATGAGCCAGCTCGGCGATGCATTCGTGGCCCTGCCAGGGGGCACCGGCACGTTAGACGAATTCTTTGAGGAATGGACCAACCAACAACTCGGCCTGCACACGAAGCCGATCGGCCTGCTTGGCCGCGAGTTTTGGCAGCCCCTGGTAGACATGGTCGACCACATGGTGGCCAAGAGATTCGTCCGCCAGACCGACCGCGACCACCTCATCGTGGCCGATGAGCCGGAAGAGATGATCCGCAAACTGCAGGCCTGGCTCCCGCCGGTGCCGCGCTGGACAGATTAAACGGCTACATCGTTATACGGCATCATCTCCGACACCCACGGAAACACGACCTCCATGAGCAGGAAAAACACCGCCACGGCGAGCACGAGAGCAATCAGCGTTTTCACCCACGTGTTGCCCGGCAGTTTGCGCCACAGCGCTGCGTACATACTTACTTCACCTCCTGCATCGCGGCCGGGAGCGTGTCTTCCTCCGGGTGCTTGGGCAGCACCTCGGTGCGCATCGCGTGCACGATCATGCGCTCCGCGTTGGAAAACTGCGGGTGGCACGTGGTCAGCGTGATGATGCCCTCCATCCCATCAACAACTTCCATGGAGGGGGTCTCCGGCATCGGGTTGACCACGTTAATATCGCCCGGCAGCGTGATGTGGCGGCCCTGCACCGCCGCGTAATCGCCGGTGGCCACGCGCTCGTTCATCTCCGCGGGCAGGCAGCCGGCGGTCTCGGCGCGTCGCTCGTCCGGCTGCTGCGACATCGGCAGCACCCGGTACGTCACCCACTGGGTCTGCGTCTCCACCACGATCGCGTCGCACGCGTGAAGCCCGCCGAGGTCGTTAAAGGGCGCGCCCTTGCCCACGCGGTGCCCGGCCACGGCAAAATTGCCGTTCTCGCCCGGCATCTGCGTATCCGGATAGCGCCCGGGCCCAGTAAGCAGCTCCTTTTCTTCCACGCCCTCGATGATGGCGAATTCGTAGTCGGGACCGAAGGCGGGGATATACATGCGCGCGAAGGCGTCGCCAAGCTGCGGGGCCTTCACCTCTCGGGGGTTGACCCAGCCCTTACCCCACTGCTCGCTGAGCGTGTGCTGCGCTTCGTTCTGCATCTTACCGGCGGAGATATTGGTCCAGAAGGACTCGTAGAACGCGAAGAGTAGCAACAGGGCACCGGCGGTGAGCAGGAGCTCCCCGATGACTTGCGAGGCGCGTATCCGATGTGGCGGTTGGGACATGGCCTAACATTAACCCAGTCGTGCCCGCCACCTGTAACGCATAAACCGGAAAGGAGATGCCGCGCGCATGCTGGAAGTATTGGTCTACCCGGTCGCCGCGGTCATCAAGCTGTGGCACTGGATCCTCGTGCACCTTTTGCGCATGGATGCCTCGGCCGCCTGGGTCGTCTCGGTGATCCTGCTCGTCGTCACGGTTCGCGCGCTCGTCCTGCCCTTCGCCATGGCGCAGTACCGAGTCGGCCGCACTTCCTATCTCATGCGGCCACACCTGGCACGCATTGAGCAGGAATACGGCAGCGCCACCACGCCAGAAGCCATTGCGGCGGAGAAGCGCGAACGCAAGCAGGTCCAGGAGGACCACAACTACAGCCTCGCGGCCGGCTGCGTCCCCGCGCTCGTGCAGTTCCCCGTCTTCATCGGCTTGTATCGCCTGCTCCGCTGGATGGCGGTGCCCACAGATGGCGACAGTCACCGCATCGGCATCCTGAGCAACCACGATCTCGAGACCTTCCGCGCCGCCACGCTTTTCGACGCCCCCTTGCCCGCCTACGTCGCCATGAGCCCCGAACACCTCGCGGCCCTTGGCACGACGGAAGCACAGGTGCGCGCCGTGGCGTTGCCAATGGTCGTCGCTGCGGTCATCTTTACGTGCACCAACCTGGCTATTTCGCAGTTGCGCAACCGCTCCACACTGGACTGGGAGACCGCGATGACGCGGAAAAGCTACCGCTTTTTGTGGTGGATGATCCCGCTTATCGCGGTGAGTCTGTCAACCGCCGGGCTGGCCGGCATCGTGCCGGTGGCAATTTTGCTGTACTGGGTGAGCAACAACCTGTGGACCATGACGCAAACCGCAGCGCTGTGGGCGTGGACGGTACGCACGATGCCGTCCGAGGAGATACACCGACAGCACTGGCGCGAGGCGAAGGCGCGCGTCGCCGGGGAGAAGGAGAAAAGAACAGCGCGTAAGCGTTCACGTCGTGCGCTGCGCCACCGCGCGCTGCGCCACCCGAGTCAGGCAGGTGAGGCCTTCGCACAGCTGCGCGCGGAGAAGCAGGAGCGCAAAGACGAGAAAATACGCGAAAAGCAGGAACGCAAGGAGCTCAAGAAGGCGCGCGATGCCGCGACGAGGCAGCTGGCGCGTCAGCGCAAGGCCGAGAAGGACGCCTAGATGGAGTAGTCGGCCGGCGGCGCACCGAGCTCGGATTCCGCGAGGTCGCGAGCCGTCTGCAGCGGGGAGACGTCGCGCATGAAGCGCGCACCGGTCATCCCGCCGTCGAGGAAGATGAGCAGCTCGTCGGCCTGCTTTGCAGAGTCGTAGCCGTTCTTGGCGGTAAGCAGCTCCGTGATCGTGCCGTGCATCCACTTGCGGTGGTTTCGGCACGTTTCTACGATGCGGTGCTCGGATTCCGTGTCTGGCCGCGGGTACTCGGTGGCAGCGTTGAGGAATGGTGAGCCGCGAAACTCGCGCTGCGGTTCCGCTTCGATGGCCAGGTCGAAGAAAGCAAGCACTTTTTCGTCCGTGGTTGCTGCCTTCACGGCGCGCTCCTCCCAGCGCTGACGGTATTCCTCGTCCATGCGCTCGAGGTAGGCGATGACCAGGTTGTCTTTGGAGCCAAGGAGGCTGTACAGGGAGGCCTTGGCCACGTCCGCCTCGCGAAGGATGCGGTCGATGCCGATGACGCGGATCCCTTCCTCGGTAAACAGCTTGGTGGCTGCGTCGAGAAGGCGCTGCCGGGGGCTCGGCCGGTTGCGACGCCGCGCAGTCGTCTTCTTCTTCGCCGTCCCACTGCTCACTTGGTGCTCACTCCTTGGTTACTGCTCGCTTGTCTCGTCTCAATATAGACAAACCGGTACGTACGCACCAGCCGTACTGGTGAAATACATTCTCGGACACATGTTGACCTAACGCATGAAAAAACGCCCCCGAAGGGGCGTTCATCATTTGCCGGCTGGTGGTTAGCCGCGCTTATTCGTGACCAGGTTAAGGATCCACAGCAGCACCACCGCGCCGAGCAGGCAGGTAAGGAAGCTGAAGATCAGACCGCCACCGGCAACGTCCACGCCGAAGAGGCTGAGGAGCCAGCCGCCGAGGAAGCCGCCGATCACGCCGACGACGATATTCAGGCCGAGCCCCATCTGGGCGTCTCGGCCCTGAATCTTGGAGCCGATCCAGCCTGCGAGGCCGCCGATAATAATCCATGCAATAAAGCCCATCGAAGGTGCCATAGTGCGTTCCGTCCCTTCTTTCAACAACGTTTAAGTTACGGGCCCCATTATGCACGCCTTCTACGTCCATTGCATAGGCGGGTGATGCGAGGCCGCGACATTACTCCTCCGGGCGCACCACCATCATCGGGCACGGTGCGGACTGCAGGAGCGCGCGAGAGGTGGAGCCAAGCAGCATGCCCTTGAAGCCGCCGCGGCCGTGCGAACCGGTGACCAGCAGCTGAGCGCCCTCGGCCGCCTCGGTGAGTGCGCGCACCGGGCGGTCGCGAGTAATGACGGTGCGGACCTGCACATCCGGGTACTTCTCGCGAAGCTCGCCGAGGGTCTCCTCCAGCAGCGCTTCCTTTTCCTTCTGCACTGCTGCCCAGTGGTCGTCAGAGACGGAGAAGCCAGCACCCGGCGCCTGCACCTGGGTATCGATCCAGGTGTGCACGGCCACGAGCTCTGCGCCTCGCGCGTTCGCCTCCTCGAAGGCGTACTCGGTGGCGCGCTGGGAGACCTCGGAACCGTCTACGCCGACCACGACCGGCCCATACTTGGTCTCTTCCGTGACGTTGCTGTCTTCGCGGATCACCACGACCGGGCAGGACGCGTGGGAAACAACCGCGCCGGAAACAGAACCCAGCACCATGCCGGACAGGCCACCCAGGCCGCGGGAGCCCATGACGACCATCGTGGAGTTGCGGGACATCTCGAGCAGCATGTCGATCGGCGAGCCTTCAGCAACCGCGTGGCCGATCTTGATGTCCGGCGCGACCTCGAGCGCGATCTCGCGCGCCTCGTCGATCTTCTGCAGGGTTTCACGCTGCAGGTCATCAAAAAGCTCCTGCGGCGGAACCATGCCCTCGGCGTAGAGGAACTGCGGCATGGTGTAGCTCGAGGCCAGGCGCAGCGGGATGCCGCGCTTCATCGCGGTGTTCGCTGCCCATCGCACAGCGGTTTGCGACGCCGGGCTGCCATCCACCGCGACAACAACGATGTCCTCGCGGTCTTCCAAGTTTTCTCGTTCTTCGCGGCTCATAGTCTCCAGCCTTTCAGTAGCTTCTTACTGGTTATATCCTCTAGTGTACCCCGTGCCTGCCGCTCTTTACTTCGGAATCTCGACCGGTGCGGCAGGCTCCGCATTCGCAGGGTAGAGAAGCTCGTAGAGGACAGTCATCGCATCAGCGATCATCTTCCCGATACCTTGAGAGAAGAACTGCACGAGCGGGTCAAGCATTGCACCAATATCCATGCGGGATACGCTACTACACACTATGGCCCGCAAGAAGAGTAAAGCTGCCCCTCCGCTGCCCCCGCGCGGCGGACTCGGTGCTTCCCGCGTGCGCGTCCCGGACACGCTTGCCCCGGTCACGGCCTTGGAGTTCCTCTGCGAAGTGGTTGCCGCACAAAGGCACCGCCACCCCGAAGATACCCCCGATGCGGTCGCGCAGCGCTTCGCCGAAGGGCAAGTAGTGCTTCGCGACGCCACCCCACTCACCCCCGACACCATCCTCGCCCCCGGCACCGATATCTTCTTCTACCGCCGACCCGCCCCTGAACGCGTTGTGCCATACGAGCTCACCACGGTCTTTGAGGACCAGGACATCCTCGTCATCAACAAGCCGCCGTTCTTGGCGACGATGCCCCGAGCCGCCCACATTACGGAGACGGCCACCGTCCGGCTACGCCGAGCCACAGGCAACGAAGAGCTCACCCCCGCGCACAGGTTGGATCTCATGACTTCTGGGCTGTTGCTGTTTACGAAGAGGCGGGAGCTGCGGGGCCCTTACCAGGAGCTCTTCGCTCGCCGGGAGGTGCGAAAGCAGTACACGGCGGTTGCAGAGCTGCGTGACGTGGAGCTTCGGACGTGGTCGCACCGGATCAGAAAAGTGAGTGGGGAGGTTGCGGCCACGCTCATTCCTGGGGACCCGAACGCTGTAACGCATCTAAGAAGCGTGACTCCCCTTGACAAGCCTGTAAACGAGACGCTTTCTGACATCTATGACGTGCAAAGTCCGCTCGCGTCCTATCTGCTGGAGCCAATCACCGGCAAGACCCATCAGCTGCGTATCCAGATGCTCGCTGCGGGCGCGCCCATTCTTGGCGACCCGATCTATCCCGTCGTCCAACCCTTCGGCACCGAGGACTTTGCCCGCCCGATGCTGCTTACGTCGGTCCTTCTCGCCTTTACCGATCCCCTTTCGGGTGCTCAACGGGAATTCCGCACGGAGCCGTGGTTGCCGACCAATCATGAAGTGAACGGAGAGCGTTAGCCCCATAGCTTACGGAACCATCGCCGCGATATTTGCCGGAAGCATCGGCTTCAACATCGGCAGTGCTACAGCAATCCCGCCAAGGACCGCAATGAGGACGCCTACGACGACGCCAATACCACCCGGCGAAAGTGAGCCGTCACTAGTGCTGAGCATTGCTTCGGCCTTAGAAGATGACTCGCTGAGGTTGCGCCCGTCAATGCACGCTCTTAAGACCGGGTGCCAAATGGCGATGTAGTTGTCCATCCATTCGATATCGTCCTCGAACTCGGCTACAGCTTTTGCGTAGCCTGGATCGGACTTCCCGTGCTGTTCTTTGTACTTTTTGTACTCAATCTCTGTCTTAGCTTTCCTTGCTCTCACCTCGCCATTGACGTACGCAAGTTCTTCCTTCGCTTCGTCACGGGTCAATAACCTTGGTGTCGATACCGACGGTCTCCTGGTCTTCAGGAGTAAGGCTAAAAGTACAGGAATCACCCTCTACCTTGACAGATGAAGCCGAGGCCGCGGGCACAAGGAGATTGCACAAAAGCACACCAGAGATCACCACTTTGGCGACGGTTCGTTTGAGAGACATGATTGAATTCTCCTGAAATTTAGAGGGGAAGGGATTAGCGGTCTACTGGCCGCTTACCCATAAATTAAAGGACATGTGTATAGTTCGCAACAAAAACCCTCTTCCCTGGGAAATAAAAAGGGCAGTAAAAAAGCGACGCGCTTCGTACACACTGTTTGAGTGCACGAAG
>NZ_JALXXL010000001.1 GCF_025152525.1 Corynebacterium sp. p3-SID1056 | reverse complement strand
GACGTCGGTCGGAGAAGTCGAACTGGCCACCTTGCGGTGGGTGCATTGGTGGAACACTAAGCGACTTCACGAAGCATTGGGCTACGCCACCCCACAGGAAGTAGAAACCGAGTACTATCTCACGCAGCCCGTCTGTACGGGGCCGTAAAAGAAGTGGAACTAAACCCAGGACGCTTCAACTTCAGAGCGTTTCTGTTAACTTCCACCGGGCCGTTTCGGTGATCGATTTAGAGGCGGCGGGAGTGAACGGACGATGTCCAATAGCCGGCCGAGTTTCGAGCCTTCGCCCAAAAGTATTTAACTAGGAATCAGCCGTTTATAGGCTATTGCGCTCCTCCAACTGGGCTCGAACCAGTGACCCTTCGATTAACAGTCGAATGCTCTGCCAACTGAGCTATGGAGGATTGTGCTCAGTCAGTATAGGGGGCGTAATCGTCGATAAGCAATTTGGCATCGTAGGACGTGGGACTGAAATATGAGGGTTCCGACGAACGGGGTATAGTTTTTACAGCGCTTTGGCGCTGGAGATGGGGCTATAGCTCAGTCGGTTAGAGCCGCGGACTCATAATCCGCTGGTCGCGGGTTCGAGCCCCGCTGGCCCCACAGAAAACCGCTGCACGGGAACGATAGTTCTCGGTGCAGCGGTTTCGTATCTTCTGTCGGCGCCTAGAAACCGGGGAACAGGACCTTGGTGGCGTTGCCGGCTTGGATGAGTGCCATCTTGACAGTGTCGAGGACGAAGAGGTCGCCGCCCGGTGCGGCGAAGACGGTTGCGCCACCGCCGGAACGCACCGACATGGGGCTGAGCTTTTGCGGGGGCTGGGTGAAGCCCTGGTTCCAGCACAGGGTGCCTGCCCAATTGTCTTCGACCTTGACTGCTGGGATGAGGTGCTCCGGAGGGTTGCACTCGGGGTGAGCTTTACGGGCCTTGTCGGAGACACAGAGGGTGGTGTGGCCCTGCGGGGTGTTGTAGATCTCGCAGCGCACGTCGCCGCTTTGGTTGGAGTAGGTGTGCGTGGAGGCATGCGCTGCGGGGGCGCTAAGCGTGACGGCTGCAAGGGTGATGGCGGCGCCGGCGAGCGCCGCGGTCGTGCGTGTCTTCATGGTGAGCTCCTGGGGATGGGTAGATGATGTATGGCACGTGTCACTTAGGGTAGTGGTGGGTGGGGGAGCTGGCAAGCGTCGAGAAGCGAAAGCTGGGGTAGCTAGTCGAAGCCTTGAGTGTGGATGACGCGGCGGCGCTTGCGGAATGCGGCGGTGAGGGCGGGGACGAGGTGGTCGTGGAAGTCGAAAACCGTGGCGGAGGTTGTGGTCCCGCGGGTGACGCGGCCGATCTGCTGGATGATGTTGCCTTTGAACGCGACTGGGGCGGCAAGCACGAGGGCGTCGAGAGCCGGGAGGTCCACGCCCTCGCCGGCGATCTGCGTCATGGCGATGAGCACGAAGCGGGGTGCGGTGGTGAGCGCCTTGCGGGTGGCGCTGCGGTCTTTGGCGTGCTGCGCGCCGTGGAGGGTGAAGACGGGGACTGGGAGGTCGGGGTGGTTGCGGGCGAGGAGTGTTTCGAGTGTGGTGATGTGCTCGCGGCGTTTGGCGAGGACGAGGACGTTCATGCCGCTGGTGGCGGCGCGGGCGATGGTCTCGGCGATTAGGGCGTTGCGGGTGTCGTCGGCGGCGAGGGCGTTGTCGAGGTCGGGCCAGTAGAGGTGGGGCTCGTCGTAGGTGAACTCGGTGGTCTGCACGACGTAGTGCTTCGGGCCGGGGCGCTCGAGCTCCATGGTGTGGCGGATGGGGCCGCAAATGAGTGGCAAGAGTGCGTCGAGGCCGTCGGAGCGGAATGGGGTGGCGGTCAGTCCGGTGACGAAGCGGACGTTGAGGTCTGCGAGTACGCGGGTGAGGCCGGCGGCGCCGACGCGGTGGCACTCGTCGATGATGAGGTAGCCGTAGTCGGCGAGGAACTGCGTGCGGGAGTCGGTGCGGCTGATCGACTGGGCGGTGATGATGTCGATGTCGCCGCTGAGTTTCTTGGACTTGCCGGCGTGTTGGCCGATGGTGGGGTTGTTGAGGAAGGTGGTGAGTGCGTCGCGCCACTGGGCGGCGAGCTCCACGTTGGGGACGATGATGGCGGTGGGGACTTGGCGGTGCGCGATCAGTGCGCAGGCCATGACGGTCTTGCCCGCGCCGGGTGGGGCGACGAGGACGCCGGTGCGATGTTTGCGCATTGCGTTAACGGCCTTGCGCTGGGCGGGGTAGAGCTCGCCGGTGAACTCGGCGGGCAGAGTGCGCGGCTTTGGTGTTTTGCTGCGGCGGGTGACGGTATAGCCGGCGGTTTTGAGGATGCTGATGGCTTCGTCGAGGGCCCCGCGGTCGAGGGTGAGTGTGCCGTCGCGTTCGTCGAAGCGGATGATCAGGCGGGGAGTCTGGTAAATGGACAGGCGCTGGGCCTGGCGGATGTAGAACTGCGGGTTGGGGATCGCGCCGAGGTGGCGAAGCGCGGTGGCGGTGGTGGCGTCGACGCCCTCGAGGTCGATGTGGACGCGGGAATCGTGCGTGACTCGGACCTTGCCGGAGCGTTTGAGGGCTTTGAGTTCTGCCTTGGCTGGTGGTTGGGGTAGTTGGGTCTCCGGGTCGGGTTGGAGGGCAGCGGCGATCTGTTTGAGCTGTTGTTTGGAGGCTTTGGTGGTGTTGGCGAGAGCGGCGAACTGGTCGTCGGCGGGCTCGAAGTCGTGGTTGACGAAGACGGTGCGCTGCTCGGCGCGGTGCTGTCCGGCGAGCGGGAGCGCGATCAAGTTGCCGAAGCCGCGGCGCTTGCCCGGCAGCGTGTCCTGGGAAGGGAAGAAGCGATCGAAGCTGGCGAAGTACTGCTTCGGGCTAGCCTTGGCGAGCAGGCCGATGCCTGCGGTGCGGGCGAGGGATGCCGGGACGGGCTCGTTGAAGAAGAGCCAGACGTGCGCGCCGGTGCCGGAGCGGGAGAGCTCGATGAGCGGGTCGAGGCCGAACTCGCGGCAGGTGTCCGCGTAGGTGCGGGCGGCGGAGCGGAAGTCGGCATCGTCGAAATCGCACGCTAGGAGAAAGCAGGTATCGCCCTTGCAGAGCGGGTAGAGGCCGACGTGGAGGTTGTTATCGCGGCGGAGGTGCTGCTCGAGGACCTGCGGAGTGAGTGGTTTGAGGTTTGGGTTGTTCCGGTCGTAGCGGCCGTAGGAGGCGGGTGACCAGCCTTTCTTCTCGCCGTTGCGCCAGGCGGTGGCGTAGACGTCGTCGCGGCCGCGGAAGTAGTCGGCGAACAGGCGGAGCTTCGCGTCGGGGGAGGAGGAGTTGGAGATCTTTGTGGTTTCGGGTGGTGTGGTTTGGGGTTTGGGTGCGGGGTGTGGCGCGGGTGCGGCCTGTAGCGCGGGTGCGGGGTCGAGCGGGAGCTGTGGGGCGGGGGTTTCGGCGTGGGTGGTGCTGGTGCTGCGGGAGGTTGTTGTGCGCGCTTCTTGCGCGAGGAGAGCCTCGAAGTCGTCGGTGCCGAGCAGCTTGGCGAGCGCGCGCTCGAGCAGCTGCACGCGGGCCTCGAGATCGTGCGCATCTGGCATGGGCGCTCCATGGGGTAGGGGGAGAGGGTTGTACGAGGTCAGTGTAGTTGGGGCGGGGAGTTTGAATAAGACCACTCAGCACAATCGCGATGATCGCTTGCCGCCTGGGAGCGAGTGTAGGGTAAGATTTTCGCTAAAAGGAGGGACCAGATGCAGTTAGAATTGCAGCGTACGAATGACGCAGAGCTGACCGCCCGGAAACGCAGTCTTTTGTCCAAACTCGAAGCGCTGTTAGGTGAAAACGATGTTGCGCCAGAGAATTTGCAGTTTTTAGCGGATTCGGGGTCTCTGACTCTGCAAGAACGCGCTATCTACGATGAATTGCGTCGCGTAAAAATTCTTTTGCAGGAGGACTAATACATGGGTGGGGGGACGCAACAATATTCGGATCGGAAAGCGCAGGAAGCTGTAGAATTCCTTCAATATGCGCTAGAGCTTGTTCTTGCGAGTTTCCCCCTCGAGACCCCAAATGATGTCAAGGCTTCAGTTGAGCTAAACGAAGATCGTGGAACAGTTGTGGGGGATCTTCTTGTGCCGCTTGTTCATGGAGCAGGGCAAAATGAAATCGATGTTTCTGCTTCGGACTACAGTGAGATTTTTCAGGTTAACGTTTTTTACGAACTATCAGTAGCAGAATCTGAGCGGCATCTTGCAGTAAGGCGAAGTAAATATGAGCTGCGGGTGGTCACTCGCCCAGGGCTCCGTTTTGAATATGAACGCGGAAACACTTCTGCTCCGGCGGCCCACATTCATTACTCCGGAGTTGCGGGGCTATTGAGTGTTGCTACTATGAAGAATTTTTCTGGCAAGAAAGCAAAACAGCGTTCTGGCAATCTGGAGGATTTGCACTTACCCGTCGGGGGTCTCCGGTTTCGCCCTTCGTTGGAAGAATTTCTGTGGTTCGTGATCAAAGAATGTGGTTTTAGAGGTAAGCCGGGTTGGGAGAAGAACCTGCTTCAATCACGCGAGAGCTGGCTAGACAAGCAACTTGGAGCAGCTGTCCGGGATCACCCAGGCAAAGCGGCGAGAACTTTGGCTGAACTTGGATATGAGGTTACGCCTCCAAACAAGGGGGAGCCAACGAACCGGCGGCAGCTTTTTTGGTAGTTGACTGCCTTTTTAAGCAGATAGCCCCGGCTTTATTCTTTATTCTCAACCGCACTGAACGCAGCTGCAATCACTGAGTCGCAAAATTCTTGAACTGATTCTCGCTCGTATACCTTCTCGTCGATTGCCAACCTCACCCATTCGTTCTTGTCTCTTGAATTCGTGATGTCTCTGCCAAAATCCTCTAGTTCCCCATCTGGGATCAAGAGAACTCTGCTGTGTTTAAGTAGTACGATCAACTCACTGACCAGGGAACTGATGACTTCATCTTCATGTTGGAGCCGAATTTCCTCCGCGACTTTTTTCTTTATTTTTCCCTCTCGAACCCCTTTCTCGAACTTCGCAAACTCACTTGCATAAAGCTGCTCGAAGCGTTCTCCAATTCGTCTTGCTAGGTCGCCTGCTTTGTCAGCGTCGCTTGATTTCATTGCCCGTGCCGTGTTCATCAGCCGCTTTGGATCTGACACTAGATCGAGATCCCCGACCACCACCGTCGGACTCCGTAAATCCTTCAACAGGTTCGCTGTCGAAGGAAAGTTGCTGTTTCCATTGGTCGGAATAAAGATCAAGGAGTCACGCAACGCTCGAGCACCCTGACTGGGCAGTCGTTGCCACCGTGATTCAAGTGCAGTTTCAAAGAAGAGAGCATCTTTTTCGTTCTCAACTAAGATTGCCACTGAGGCGAATAAGCTTTCTAGAATCGGCGTAAACCGGATACGGCTTTTCCCTCTAATATCGCTAAACGCGACTGGGTCCACGGTCAATGATGAGTATCTTGAGCCTCTTGCCTCTCTAAACGCCAACCTTTGTACGACCAGCTGATTTTCTTCACCTTTCGATAGCCCGCTGAGAAGGTTACGGTCGTGAGTGGCACAGATGACCTGTCGTTTATGGTGCAGGCAAACCTGACTTATGACCTGACCTAATCTGTTGGCTTGGGGTGGATGAAGAAAAGCCTCTGGCTCATCAACCAATATCACACTTCGAGAATCGGTATAGAGCCTAAGGAGTAGTCCTACTACATTCCGCATCCCCAAACCCTGATGGTCGATCGTCCTCGCGTTTTCGAGGAACTGGTACACCTCTTTGGAATTTGCCTCCGTTATAGAGGGCATAGAGACCGCAGGACGCCCGAGAAAGAAATTCAGCTTTCCGTTGTGGGGATGAAAATGAATTTCCTCGTCAAAAATGAACTGGAAATCCTGTCGTACGGATTTGTAGGCTACGTCCTGCGACTTTAGTCGGACAAGTGCACTCTCCAGGTTTTCCATTGATTGCCGCTCGGTCTCCGAAATACGACTAAGTGGCTCATCCATCCGTACAAACGATTCGACGAACGGGCCAAATATATCACCACGTGCTGCAAGCTCTTCTATGTCCCTTTCGCTTATATTGCCGCTTGATCCATAAACTTCGAATGGCAGATCTAATGAGAAGATACTTTCTCGCTTGGGGAAGTTCTGTGCGGCAAAATCCAAAAGGTATTTTCTTGGATCGTTAGTTGGCCAGCGCAACCTTGTAGAGTCGATCAATCCGTCATCGTTGTTGATACCCAGGGTTCTTCCGCCAAAAAGTACTGAACGTAGCTGCTTGAGAAAATGTGTTTTCCCAGAATTATTTGGCCCCACTACTGCGAGGATTGAATCCTCCTGGAGGCGAATCTCACCATTTGATTTAAGGAGAATTGACTCAATGGTCGGCTTTGATAAATCTAAACTGGCATTGTGGCCATTCATTTCATTCGAACCTCGTAATTGAGCCTTCACAGTGTAATCGTTATTGTACTGCGGTCCCACCGAACATAATTGCAGCAAGGTCGACCTTCAGCAGGGGTTAACAACCAACGCGTGCATTAAAATCCAACGGTAGTCAAAGAGCTTCCTGAAATCTGACGCGGCAAGGCTAGATATGCCCAGATAGGAGCTGTGCATGTGGGTAGCGCGTGGTGCCGTCAACCACCGATTGCTAGATTTTGGTGCTATGGCTGGTTGCTGTGGGCGCGGACTTGCGGAAGCGTCCTGTGCTGAGCAGCTTGGCAAGCGCTCGCTCGAGATGTGTCGCACTGGCCTCGAGATCGTGCGCATCTGGCATGGGCGCTCCACGGGGTTTGAGGTTACCCTCGTTTAGTGGACACCCAACTTGTACGGATGTTGTGTCCGTAGGAGAGGATGTTCATTGTGAGCCAACAGCGCAAGAAGTACACGCCGGAGTATCGGCGTGAAGCCGCGAATCTCGTGATTGAGTCGCAGCGCCCGATCGCCCATGTGGCCCGAGAGATCGGTGTCGCCCCGGGGCTTTTAGGCAAGTGGGTCAAAAATGAGCGGGAGCGCCGAGGGGCTGCCGATGGGATGAGCGAGGCGGACCTTCGGGCCGAGAATGCGCGCTTGCGCCGGGAGCTGGCAGAGGCCCGGATGGATAACGAGTTTTTGTCAAAAGCGACAGCCTTCTTCGCTGCGAAGCAACGCGAGCAGAAAAGTTCGAACTAATGCGGCGAGAGAAGGCAAACTACAGCATCAAACGCATGGCACGCCTGTTGAAGGTGTCACGTTCCGGCTACTATAAATGGTCCCATAACCAGCAGCAACGACTCTTAGGCAACGATGATCGGGCAGCGTTTTATGACGATGTTGACCGCAAGATTCACCGGATTTGGAAAGACTCCGATGAGGTTTATGGTGCTCCGCGCATTACCGCAGAACTCGCTGATCGCTACGGCATTACGCTCAACCGTAAGACCGTGGCCAAGCGGATGCGCCTGATGCGCATTGAAGGGATTTCACCGCGTGCTTTCGTCCCGGTGACCACGGTTCAGTCCAAGCGTAAGTCCACGCTTCCTGACCTGGTCAAGCGCATGTTTGATGCCGGTGAGCTGAATCGGGTGTGGACGTCGGATATTACCTACCTGCGCACCGGTGAAGGCTAGTTATACTTGTGTGCGGTTCGTGATGGTCATTCCCGCCGTGTGCTGGGCTGGGCTATGGATAGTGTGCAAGATACTTCCCTGGTCGAGCGGGCCCTGCGGATGGCGTATACGCTGCGCGGTGACGTTCCTGATGGCCTGGTGTTTCACGCTGACCGTGGGGCACAGTTTACAAGCGAGCAGCTCTGGGACGTTTGCCGCCGCCTGGGCATTGCTCAGTCCGTGGGGCGTACCGGGGTGTGCTTCGATAACGCGATGGCTGAATCGTTCTGGTCGACGCTGAAGACCGAATTTTACGACCGGCAACACTGGCCTACCCGTGATGCTGCACGCGCGGGTGTCGCCCGCTGGATTGAAGTGGTCTACAACCGTCGACGGCGGCACTCCGCACTCGGGATGGTCAGCCCCGTCGACTTCGAGCACCACATCACCCAGACCACCAACGAAGAAGAAACAGCTGCCTAACTATGAGGTAGCTCCACTACGTGTCCACCATTTGCGGGCAACCCCACTGCGTGGGCTTCGTACTCTGTGGGGGTGAGGTACTTGCACCAGGAGTGTCTTCGGCTGGTGTTGTAGCGCACGCACCACGCGAAGACGTCTCGTCGGCAGACGAGCTGGTTGGCAAAGACTTTCTTGTCTTTGAGGACCTCTCGTTTCAAGGTGGCGTTAAACGACTCCGCCAGCGAGTTGTCGGCACTGGTGCCGACTGCGCCCATGGATTGGGTGACGTTGAGCCTGCGGCAGGTGGCCTGAAACTGCGATGAGGCGTACACACTTCCGTGGTCAGAATGAAAGATCGCACCGGTAAGACTCCCGCGGGTGTGGTGTGCGTGCTCGAGTGCTTCCTCGACGAGTTCGGTGCGCATGTGGTCGGCGATAGCAAAGCCAACAAGCATCCGGGAATAGCAGTCAATCACCGAAGCTAAATACATATTCGACCCGTCCGCGATCGGCAGATAGGTGATATCGCCAACTAGCACCCTATTTGCAGCCGGGGCCGTGAAATCTCGCTTGACCAGGTCGGCAAACACCACGCGATTTAGCCTACGCCTGGTGGTGGTGACCTTGCGTTTTTTCGTGTAGCCACGCAGGCGAAGCTTCTTCATGATCCGGGCGATGCGCTTATGGTTGACCGGCCCATTGTCGTTGTAAGCGTCGTTATAGGTCAGCTCTGCCGCGATGCGTTTGGCACCATAGAGCTGGTCTTTCTCGTCAAAGACCACCTTGACCTTCGCCCCTAGCATGGCATCGTCAATCAGCCGACGGTGTCGTTGGGCGCTGCTGGCTTTCCATTTGTAGTAAGAGCTGCGATTGAGCCCAAGGACGGTGCACATCCGCTTGACCGAGTACTCGGTGCGGTGGTCATCAACAAACTGAAAGCGGATCACCAGTTTGTCTCTTCCATGAAATATTTGGCCGCCTTGCGCAGAATATCGCGTTCTTCTTTCAGCCGGGCGTTTTCCTGCTGCAGTTGGCGTATCTTTTCGGCATCCGTGAGCTGCTTGGCACGATCAGCACGTGCAACCGGTGGACTCTGGGTCTTTGCACCGGTGCCGTACGTGTCGACCCACGTGCGAAGCGTGGTGCGGTAGATCCCTAAATCTTCGGCTGCGGCCTTGAGCGAGAGATGTGGATCGTTCTCGTACATCGCGACTGGGTCGCGCTTGAACTGATCCGAATAAACCTTCCTAGGCATGGAGGTAGATTACCTTTCCCCGACCCAACACGGCCGGAATCAGAGGTGTCTACCAAACAGGGGTCAGGTCCAGTGCAATGTCGACCTGGTGATCCACATACCGGCAAGAACACCGAGGCGAAGTCTATCCGGAGCTGCGAAATAATAGATTCGGCCCATCAGCTGGGCCGCGTAATCTGTCTAACTTCGCGACCAACAGATGGACGGAGGCCGATCGCTGAACTCGCGGTATCGTTGTAGGGGATCCAATTATGATTGGCTGCTGGATTCTTGATAAATAACATCTGACTGCGAGGAAACACGGTGGCAGAAGACAATGTTCTTGATTTAAGCGCCGCTAGGCAGGAGCGTAGCCCCAGTTACCCAGAAGTGGTGATGGTTGATCGCGTGATCCCAACAGGGACCAAGCCTCCACTGGTATACGCAGACGACGGTAATGCTTACATTCTCAAATTCTTGACTAACGATCACGGGCCTGAAGCAACAATAAACGAAGTCGTAGTCTCGATGGTTGGGGAGGCGATTGGAGCCCCGGTGGCTCCTTGGTCGATAGTTCGAGTCCCTGAAGACTTGCGTCAAATCATCAATGGAAGAATCATTGAGCCCGGATTAGCTTTTGGGTCCAGAGTGCTCCCAACAGTAGGAGTGGATCGAATGGGGCCTACCATCGCGAACGTCAATAGAGATGGAAACATCAATCGAATACCACAGCTCATTGCCCTTTGGCACTTGTGCAATGCCTTAGACATTCAAGTGGTTTTTGACTCATCTGAAGATAACAAGATCTACTCGGTCGACCACGGGTTATGGTTTGGTTCTCATCCCTACCCCTGGGGATTGGACCGCCGCTCTGGTTTTCCGGAAATTGACGAAGTTCCCTTACTGCGAGAGCCTATCGCTGATGAGTGTTGGGATCGAGCTATCCAAGAGCTAAACGGTCTGGATGATTCAATTCTAGAACGTATTCTCGCCGCTATCCCTTCTGAATGGAACGTGGCGCGAAACGACGTTAAGACTCTAGTAGACTTTGTAGTTTCTAGGAAGTCTTCGGCAATTTTGGAGCTGAGACGTTACTTCCAAGGGAGGTGAATCATGTTATTCCAATTCTGGACAGTAAGTGCGCAGCCAGACGTTTTTAGCCTCGATAGATACGGTATCGGGGTCATCGCAGAGTCTATGGAGGAGGGTACTTTTAAAGCCCATTTTGCCGATTCCCGCCGGCTAGACTCGGCGATAAATGCTCAGGTGAAAGCTGTTAAGGATCTGGCTAAAAAGCTTGAGTCATCGACACGCGAACTTGACTTGGGTGTCAACGCAGGACGAGGAGAAATCTTTTGGCGCATGGTGCAGGATTGGCACAACACCATCCATATTGAACCACCACGGCGTCTTGTCGCAACCGACATTGACGCAGCGCTTGGCATACTTTCTCGCGTTTACCTGTCGCGACGTGTTTCCAATGATAACCGCCACAAAGTAACTAAGGTACGTCAAGCGGTCAAGACGGCATATACAGACTCAGTAAAGATTGCACCACATTTTGTGGAAGCCCCCTTGGTTGATGCTGTAGGTAAACCCCGCAAGTTCGACTTTGGTGTCGCAGTTGAGCAAGAACGTATGCTCGAAATAAGCAATTCTTTCAGCTTTGCCAGAAAATCGGCTACCGACGTTTTAGACTCGACGGAAGCCTGGACATGGCGAGTCGATAACCTACGTTCAGATGGAGGGCGGGCTATCGTCGATGACCGAGAAATCGAGATTCCTAGCGACGTTCCCGTCGTAGCTTTTGTCTATCCTCCCAATACGGAAGAGCAGAGAGAAACGTTTTTGTCGGCAACGGCATCTTGGCGGGAACTAGAGATCGATGTCGTAAATATTTCAGATGTCGATAAACATACCTGGCGCCTAGAGCAGCGGATTGCGTAGGATCAGATCCCCGCGCCAGTGGACACTCCTCTTGGTCAAGTCTGTCTGAGTGGTGTTTCTGCCTTTCGACAAAGCATGCAGTGTGATGGTGCCAGGGGGGGGCACGTGCCTTTTTGTCGCTTAACCCCCTTTGTGGCGCGGACTCGCGCAAACGCGAAACCCCGCGTCCGACCGGTCATTTCAGTCGGGCGCGGGGCCTTACAAGTACAGCTCCTCCAACTGGGCTCGAACCAGTGACCCTTCGATTAACAGTCGAATGCTCTGCCAACTGAGCTATGGAGGAATATTCACTTCGTTGCCTTCCTGCCGCGTTTCCGCCGCGCTCTGTGCAACGAGTACTTATTTTGTCTCATTCTCTAAAAAGAACCAAATCGCCTGGTAAAGGTGGGTAAATTGGGCAAACGATACGAAATAGTGTTACTGTATGTGGCATGCAAAATCGTACCATCGCGGCCGCCACCGTATTTGCCGTGGCCACTGCCGCTTTCTCTCCAATCCCTGCGCATGCCGCGAGTCCGTATCCCAACAATTTTGAAGCCGTACAACGCGACGCATCCGTAGTAGTGAACTCGATGAGCTCTGTGAAGAACAGCTATGAGCGTGCTGTTGGTTCCAGCTTCGACGATGCTGTTGCTGCAGGTAGCTTCTTCGCTGTGGTGAAGAATGCCAGTCGCTTCGATATTATTATGACCGTACTTCTGGGTACTTTCGCGCTCGGGTCGACGGGATACTATATGGTGTTGCAGGGAATGGTGCCGAACCCGCTGCCCGGTGTCATCCCCGATCCTGCTCCGCAACACCGCAGGTAAAGCCAAGATCTTCCTTCCGTGTCGACCCCGCTCTACGCCACGTAGGGTGGGGCCATGCGTTTCATTAGCCACGATCAGGTCCTTGCCACACTCACCCCGGCCGCTGCGGTCGCCGCTCTGCGGGACACACTCGCAGACGGCTTCGACCCCGCGACCGATCCACTGCGCGAGAAGGTGCCGCTCCCGCACGGCGAGATGCACCTCATGCCGTCGGCAACGGACAGTGCAGTGGGGGTAAAGATTCTCGGCATCCAGCCGACGGGCTCCACAGAAGATGTCCCGCTCGTGCAGGGTTCCTACCTACTCATGGGCGCGAAAACGCTCACGCCGCACACGCTTATTGACGCCACGTCGCTGACCGCCCTGCGCACCCCGGCCGTCTCCGTCGCCGCGGTGCTCGACCTGCTGACCGCCTCCAACGAGCCACTCGACGTGGCGATCTTCGGCACCGGGGCACAGGGGCTCGGGCACGCGGCGACGCTTGAAAGCGCGCTCGACGGCGTCCGCGAGCCGCGCATTACGTTCGTCTCGCGTACCGAGCCGGAGGACTTTGCCTACGAATGGGTCGAGTCCGGAAGTGACGCGGCCAAGGAGGCGGTGTTGCGCGCCGGTCTGGTGGTTACCGCCACGACGGCCACCACGCCGATCCTGCACTCTGAAGACCTTGGCGAGCGCGTGATCGTGCTCGCGGTGGGCGCGCACACCGCCGATACCCGGGAGCTCGCCGCCGACGTCTTCGACGGCGCGCAAGTGATCGTCGAGGACCCCACGGTGGCCTACCGCGAAGGCGGCGACGTGGTGCTCGCCACCGAGGAGGGCACTGTGACACGCGAGGAGCTAGTCACTATGGCTCAGGTTGTGCGTGGTGAGGTGAAGCTTGCCGACGATCGACGCGTGGTGTGCAAGACCGTTGGCATGCCATGGCAAGACCTTGCCACCGCCCAAGCCGTTGCTGCTGCGACGCAAGCGCAGGAGGAAAACCGCGGGTAGGGTAGTGGGCATGAAAACCACACTGCTGCCGCTGGGCGTCGCCGCCGCCGTCGCCTGTACCGCCGTTACCCCTTCCGTGATGCCCGCCTACGCCGAGGAGGCACAGGATGCCCCTGCCGTTGAGCAGGAAACCAGCTCTGGTAGCTCGGCTGGGGATGAGGGCCAGGAGGGGGACGAGGGGTCGTCGCTAAGCACTGGCGCGATTGTGGGCATTAGCCTCGGCGTGCTGGCGCTGGTGGGCGCGGGCAGCTACTTCGCTGTCTCCCAGGGCCTGATTGACGTGCCTGGACTCGAGGTACCGCAGGTGCCCGGGCTGGGCGAGCTCGGCGCGCTCGCGGGCGCTGCGGGGCTGGCGATCCCGGCGCTCAGTGCGGGCAAGGAGAAGACTGTGAAGGGCGCGTCGTGCCAGCCGGGCGCCTTTGATGCGATTGTGCCCGGGTGGCCCACCCCTTCGGGCACGAGCGTGGAGTACTGCGACGGGAAGTGGGCAGTCGCCGGCGCGAAGCAGACCGACTGGATTGTCGCGTTCCGCGCCAACGGTGACAAGTGGGCAGTGGTGAAGCCGGCTGGACAGACGAATACCGGGTTCAAGTGCTACGACACTGCGCGGCTGCGGAGTCAGGGCGCGCCGGCACAGTTCACCGACAAGCTGCTGACCTGCTAGGCGCGTAACGCACGGGCTGCGAGCGCGAGTTTGCGGTGGTTGGGCACGCGGATGCGTGTGGTGTGAAGCTGTTCCGGTGGGGTGGCTTCGATGCGGTCGGTGAGGTCTTCGAAGATCGCGGTCGCCGCCCGCACCGCTGGGCGCACCCGGGCCGGTAAATTGGGGATCTGTTGTTTGGCCTGGGCCAGTTCGGTGCGGATTTCGGGGATGAAGGGGTGGGCGGGGTAGTCGCTTTGAGCGCGGTTGGTGTAGCTGCGGCCGAGGGCGGAGTCCTCGGCTTGGTCGCGTAGGAAGTTGATCTTTTGGAAGGCGGAGCCGAGCGCGCGGGCACCGTCGGCGAGGTCCGGGGTGAGTGCGGTGTCGTTGCCGCGGAAGAACACGCGCAGGCAGAGGATGCCGATGACTTCGGCGGAGCCGTAGACGTAGTTGGTAAGCGGCAGGTCCGGCTGGTCGGGAAGGTCCGAGCGCATGGAAGCGAAGAAGGCGCGGACCTCGTCGTCGGGGAAGTGGCAGGTGCGGGCGGTGGCGGCGTAGGCGTGGAGGACCGGGTCGGTGTGGAAACGGTGCGCGGGCGCGTGGACAACGGCGTCCTCGTAGGCGTTGAGGGCGGTTGCGGGGCACTCGTTGGCTTGGGAGGTGGCACCGTCGACAATCTCGTCGGCGATGCGGACCACGGCGTAGAGGTTGCGGATGTCGGTGCGCATCGGCTGGGGCAGCAACTTGGTCGCCAGCGAGAAGCTGGTGGAGTAGTGCGCCATGACCTGCGCGGCTGCGCGGTCGCAGGCGGCGTCGTAGGTATCCAGGTAGCTGCCGGTCATGGTGCATAAGCGTATCGTGCGCGGCCAGGCCGGTAGCATCGGGCGCATGATTATTCCCGTTGGATGGCCCCGCCCGCGCGCACTCGCCGGGGGACTGCTCGGGCTAGGCGTGGTGATGCTGCTCAGTGCCGGGCAGCTGCCGGATTGGCGGGCGCTGACGTTTCTCGGGCTGGCACTCGGCGTGCCGAGCCTGGTGTGGCTGGTGGCGGACATCTGGCTTACGCGGCCGCGCGGGGTGGCGTGGTGGGTGCTCGTGGCGGTTGCCGTGGTCGTGGGCGTGTGGGGGATTGCGCTGTTTCCGGAGCGGTGATCGTTCGGCCCATTAGAGTGAGAAGTGTGTCATTGTTTCTCACTGTGTAGAGGTGTTCAAAGTGAATCGTGTGGTGGTAGTGCTCGGCGCGGCGTGCGTGCTGGCGCTTGCGGGATGTTCGGGTGCTGAGACCGGATCTGGTGAGGCGAAGTCGACGACGGTGACGTCGACAACCTCGGTGCCAGAGTTCGCGGCGGTAGGGGATACCGTGCCCGTTGTCTGCGATGGTGGGGAGTGCGAGGGCAGCCTCGAGGTCGAGGAGATTCTGCTCGGCGGGCAGTGCACGGCCGGTGGGGAGGCTGACGTTGCAGAGGGCGAGACGCTCGTGCAGGTACGTGGCGTACTGAGTGCCGAAGAGGGGGAGGTCTACCTTGATACGCCGGTGGTGTGGGATAAGGAGAACTTCAAGAATTCGGGCAAGCCCGCGGATGCGGGCGAGCGACCTTCGGGGTACGAGCCGTGGTGGACCGGCGCTGCGGCGGGAGAGAAGGTACGCGTGCACGGGGCGTTTGTGGTCCCGGAAGCTGCGGTGACCCTGGGGATCGCGGACGCGAAGTTCGACCTGGCGAAGGTGGAGGCCGCGGAAACTTCCGCATCTGCGCCGGAAACCCAGCCGAGCGCGGTGACGGAGCAAACGCTGTCGGAGGCGCCGCCGGCGGAGGCGGAGCCCGTGATCGGCTTTACCGAGGCACCCGGACAGGAGGCACCGCACGTGATGGACAAACAGATCGCCTCGTGTGGGGACCCGAGTATTCACGAAACGGGGACGACGTTCTTTACCGATGGCACGAGCGGCTGGACGCAGCAGTGTGCGTCGCAGATGTGGCCGGTGCAAGAGTCAATGATCGCGGAGCAGGAAGCTGGCGATGCGTATGACGCACCGGTGGAT
The DNA here is from genome assembly GCF_025152525.1 of Corynebacterium sp. p3-SID1056. Taxonomy (GTDB): domain Bacteria; phylum Actinomycetota; class Actinomycetes; order Mycobacteriales; family Mycobacteriaceae; genus Corynebacterium. The sequence goes on along the minus strand of NZ_JALXXL010000001.1, from coordinate 381,829 downwards.
GAAGAGTTAGACGTGAGCGAGTGGTAGCGGCCGGCGCAAACAAAAAGCGGGCGGGGTCCGGTTTCCAGACCCCGCCCGCTTCATTGGTGCTGGTGAGTTTTAGCGGTACAGCACACCGTTGATGATCGAGAGACCCTGCCCGTCCCGCTTCGGGAACTGGATCTTCAGGGTGTCAATTTTGCTGACCGGCACCTCGAAGTTGACGACCTCGCCCTTCTTCACAATCTTGCTCTGGTTGAGGTTGCCGTTGACGTAGACCTTGATCTCGCCCTCGTCCGACGTGTTGTTCACGACGTTCTCGTCCCACACCGCGGTGAAGGTGGCCTTTCGGAATTCGCTGTTCAGCTCGCGCTCCACGTAGCACCCGCTGTACCCGTGGCACTGGCCGTTACGAGCGGAGTCGGTGTAGACCTTGTCGCCCACCTTGACCTCGACGCCGTAGTCGACGTGGTTGTATGTGATGGCGTCCCTGCTGCCTGGGATGAGCAGCTTTTCCTGTGCCAGCTTCGGGTCGGAGGGCGCGACGACTCCAGAGTCGCCGTTGCCGGGGTTGACGCTGCTGCCGTTCTGCGCCAGGCCGGCGACGGTGCCGATCAGCGCGGTCAGTGCGACGATCGCACCGACGATCTGAGGGATGAGGGCTTCAACATTGCTCAGGAGCTTGTTGATGTCTTTGAAGTTATTCATGAAAAATCTCTCAATGACGGGAAACTGGACGTCCCTATTAAAACCTCTGCATGACACCTGTGCAACATTTTAAATCGCAAACTCAGCGGTGGGCCCTGCCAAAAAGACCCCGGCCCCGCGCTCCTTGGGGTAGGAGGCGGGGCCGGGGTGAAGGGGGCGTCGAGAAGCGGGAGCTAGCCCACCTGGTAGTCCATCGGCGAGCCCGGGCCGAGCGGGATGCCTACGTAGTACCAGATGAGGAAGAAGATGAACCAGCCCGCCATCATCGCGATGGTGTACGGCAGTGCAAGCGACATGAGCGTGCCCACGCCGGCCTTCTTGTAATAGCGCTGCAGGAAGGTCAGGGCGAGCGCGAAGTACGGCGACATCGGGGTGATGATGTTGGATGGGGAATCGCCGATGCGGTAGAGCATCTGGGTGACCTCCGGGGCGATGCCCACGTACATCATCATCGGGACGACCACCGGGGCCATGAGCGCCCACTGCGCGGAGCCGGAGGTGATGAATAGGTTGATCAGGGCCACCATGATCACGAAGCCGAGGAAGAGCAGGACATTCGGCAGGTTCCAGCGCTGCAGCAGCTCCGCGCCGTGAATTGCGGTCCAGGCGCCCAGGTTGGACCAGCTAAACCAGGCCAAGAACTGGGAGACGGCGAAGAAGAGCACCAGCATCGGCAGCAGCGACTGCAGGCCGCGCGCCATGAACGCCGGGATGTCCGCGGCGGAGGTGATCGTGCCCACGATCAGGCCGTAGACCAGGCCCATGAGGAAGAACGCCAGGGCAATCGGCACGGCGATCGCGCGGATGAGCGGGGACTCCATGAAGCCTTCCTCGGGTCGCGCGAAGGGCGAGGCCGGGACGAACAGCAGCACGAAGTAGGCGATGAGGAACAGCACCAGCGCGACGGTGGACCACAGCATGCCCTTCCACTCGATGGGCGAGAGCTTGAGCTGCTCCTCGGTCAGCTCGCCCTCTTGGCGCTCGTACTCCGGCTCCGGGGTCTCGTTGGACTTGCCGGCGGCTTCCTCGACGAGCGGGTCGCCGGACTCAGCTTCTTTGAGCGCCTTGGCGTGCTCGCGGCTCTCGATCTTGTCAAAGGAGAGCTCCTCGGTCTTGATGTGATCGTGGTTGACCAGCGCCTGTGCTTTCTTATCCACGAAAAGCTCGGTCACCGCGGTGATCACCAGCGCGAGCACGATTGCCGACGGAATGACGAAGTAGATGTTGGCCAGCGGGGAGACCTCGTAGGCCTCGTCGACAATGTTCGCCGCCGATGTGGAAATACCGGCGAGCAGCAGGTCGGTGATGTTGAGGATCAGCGAGGCATTAAAGCCTGCCGACGACGCCGCGAACGCCACCATCGCGCCCACGATCGGGGAGCGCCCCACCGCGTGGAAGGCGAGCGCACCGAGTGGGATGATGATCACGTAGATCGCGTCCGAGGCCACCGAGCCGGTCACACCGGCCAGCGCCACCATGAAGGTGAGCATGCCGGGGCCGACCTTAGCCACCATCGCGCGCACCAGGGCACCGAGGAAGCCGGTCTGCTCCGCCACGGCCACGCCCAGCATCACCGAGAGCACCACGCCCAGCGGCGGGAAGGCGATGAAGTTCTCCACCGCGTCGGTGACCATCCGCGAGATGTTCTCGCCGGTGAGCAGCGATTCCACCTCGATGGTCTCGCCGGTGCCGGGGTCGACCGCGCTCATGCCGATCTTGTGGCCGATCCACGAGGTCACGGCGACGACGCCGGCGAGGATGACAAAGAGCCAGAAAGGATCTGGCAGCTTGTTGCCCACCCGTTCGATGAAGCCGAGGAAACCTGCGCCCTCGCCGTCGGCGTGTGCTTCGCGCGCGTCGTGGTCGTCGCGGCCCGCGGGCCTGTCTTTCGTGCCCGTCGATCCGGGCGAAACTTTAGAGGAACCGGTCATCGATTCTCCCTCTCGTGCTCGTTGGGGCCCGCGCTTTTTGGAAAAAGGGCAGGCTGCGTGCAGTTGTGAAGGCCGTTCGGCCGGTGACCCGCGCCCCTTGCGGCGCTCAGGTGTAAGACAGCTTACACAAACCTGGTGTCGTGTACACATTGGTAGGCTTGAGGCTCATGCACGTCGATTTAGCCCCGTACTTGGATTCCTGGCCCGCCGATAACGTCAGCGCCGCGCTGATTGGCACGCACACCGGCACGTACGGCGATGCCGAGCGCGTCTACGAGCTGGCCAGCGTGACTAAGTTGCTCTCGGCCTACGGTTTCCTACTTGCGGTGGAGGAGGGGGCTTTCGAGCTGGACACCCCCTGCGGGCCCGAGGGGGCGACGGTGCGGCACCTGCTCGCGCACGCCGGTGGTGTCGGCTTTGATACGCGCGAGTTGCAAAAGCCGGTGGGCGAGCGGCGCATCTACTCATCCGCTGGCTACGAGATCTTGGCGGACTTCCTGGAAGAGGAAACCGGGATCAGCTTCGGTGAGTACATGCGTGAAGGGGTCTTCGAGCCGCTGGGAATGCGTACGGCGGAGGTCTATGGGTCGGCGGGCCATGGCGGGCGGGCGTCGATAAGCGATCTGGCGCTGTTTGCTGGGGAGCTGCTGGAGCCGCAGCTTTTGGCTAAAGAGACGCTGCGCGAGGCGTTTTCGAATCAATTTGGGGACCTGCGCGGCGTTGTGCCTGGGTATGGAATGCAGAAGCCCTGCCCGTGGGGCCTCGGGTTTGAGATTAAAGGCGGGAAGGCGCCGCACTGGACGGGCGACGGGATGCCCGCGGACACGGTCGGGCACTTCGGCATGGCGGGAACCTACCTGTGGGTGACCGACGGGCAGGCGATGGTGGCGCTGACGGACCGCGAGTTCGGCGAGTGGGCGAAGCCGCTGTGGCAGGAGACGAACACTTCCGTGTGGGACGCGCTGATGGGTTAGAGTGTTTTTACATCCAGGGGGTATGCGGGAGGAGATGTTATGGCCCAAGTAAATGACGTGGCGCGCTACATTCTTGAACGGCAATCGGGGAGTGTCAGCACTATGAAGTTGCAGAAGCTGGTCTACTACGCTCAAGCGTGGAACTTGGTGTGGGATGAAAAACCGCTATTCCACGCGCGCATAGAAGCTTGGGCCAATGGGCCAATCGTGCGGGAACTTTACGATCATCACCGCGGGAAATTCACTGCAGAGCTTGCGATGTTCCCCGGTGACTCCGGCAACCTCACTGACGCTGAGAAAGAAACCATCGATGTGGTCCTAGAGGCGTACGGGCACCTCAGTGGCCAGCAGTTGAGCGACCTCGCGCACAGCGAGCGGCCTTGGCGGGAAGCGCGAGAGGGCATCGCTGACGGCGAGCCCTCCACGAGCACGATCAATGAAGAAGTCATGCAAGACTTCTACAGTGCCGTCCAGTCCGCATCTACGGCGTAGAAAATGGGTGGCAAGCGCGCTCGCAAGAAGCTTGCGAAGCAACGGAACAACGCCAAGATCAAGCAAACTCCATTCCCGGATGCCGGTGACGCAGAAAAGCGCGTCCCGGGTGAAGCCTTAGCATCCGAAAGGTACCGGGAAGAGTTCGTCCGCTGGACCGCGAGAGAAATTGACGCTATCCCGGGGAACGATGGAAGACGCTGGGACCTCTCCGCCTCTGAATCAGTGGAACTACTGAAGTTTCTCGACGAGGTAACCAGTGAGAAGTGGAAGGATCGCCTCGCTGAGACGGTCATGTCAGGGAGAAAGAAACGGGCAAGGAACCATGACCAAGCCATCGAATCCCTTTCCAAGGAAGCCCAAAAGAGGCTCAGCGAACTACCTGCCGTAGAAGAACGACTGTTTCGCTTTCGGCTCTCTGGTGAAACCAGATTGTGGGGCTTCAGATCGGGGGCGCTCTTCAGGATTCTTTGGTACGACCCGGAACACCAGGTTTCCCCGGTGTCGTTGCGGAACACCTAAAAATCCATTTTCCACCCGTGTGATACGGCCGTTTTTGCAATACACTGTGTCGCATGACAAGTAGCATGAATGGTGCCCAGGCCCCCGCCGCCGGGCATAAACTCCCGTCATCACAAGTATGGCCGCTCATGTTGGCCCTGCTCACCGCCGTTTTTGCGTTCCAGCTTAACGCCTCGATGCTCGCGCCCGCGCTGGCGACGATGGAGGTAGAGCTCGACGCCACCACCAACCAGATCGGCATGACACAGACCGCGTTTTTCACCGCGGCCGCACTGTTCTCCCTGTTCATGCCGCGCTGGGGTGACCTGATCGGGCGCCGAAAGGTGCTGGTGGGCATGATGGTCGTCACCGTCATCGGCTCGGTGATTGCCGCGCTGTCGGTCAACGTGCCCATGCTATTCATCGGGCGTGTGATCCAAGGCGTGTCCGGGCCGACGGTCGCGCTGACCTCGGTGATGCTGCGCCAGGCGGTGCGCGATGAGAAGCAGTTCGCGTTCCTGGTGGGCATTTTGACCTCCATTAACGGCGGCATCGCGGGCGTGGATGCCATCCTCGGCGGCTGGCTCACCGCCACCTTCGGCTTCCGCTCCCTGTTCTGGGTCATCGGCGCGTTCGCGCTGGCTGCCGTCTTTACCATCCGCTACGGCGTGGCTGAGACGAAGTCCAACGAGCTCGAGCCGATGGACTGGAAGGGCGTGGCCGCGCTCGTGGTCGCGATCGGCACGATCCTCACCGCCTTCAACGAGGCCGGCGCGCTCGCCGAGGCCAACTGGTTCATGGTGATCATCCTCCTGGCCATCGGCGCGGCAGCACTTGTGATCTTCTGGCGCACCGAGAACTCCTCCCACCACCCGCTGGTGCAGCCGGACCTGCTCAAGCAGCGCCGCACCTGGGCGCTGTTGACCACCACCACGCTCACCATGACCGGTATCTTCGCCGTCATGAACGGCCTGGTGCCCAACCTGGCCCAGGACCAGGTACACGGCCCCGGCCTGTCCGCCGGCACCGTCTCCTTCTGGACGCTCACGCCCTATGCCATCGCCGGCCTGATCGTCGGCCCGCTTGCCGGTTTCCTCGCCGGCCGCCTGGGCTACAACCTGGTGCTGAAGATCGGCATCGGCGGCGCCGCGCTGTCGGTGCTCATGGGTATTTTCATCGTGGGCAACCCGACGCCGGCGCTTTTGCTGCTGCTCTCGATCGCGGCGGGTATCACCTACGCCGGCATCGCCAACATCATGCTCGGCTCGCTGCACGTCACGTTGGCCCCGAAGTACAACCAGGGCTACCTGCCGGGCCTGAACGCGGGCGCGTTCAACCTCGGCGCCGGCATCTCGTTCACCGTCATCTTCGCGGTTGTCACCACCTTCGCCGACCAGGGCGGCGGCTACCGCGCCGGCATGGTCGCGGGCCTGGTGCTGCTCATCGCCGCGTTCTGCACCTCCTTCCTCATCCCGCGCCCGCAGGACCTGCCCGACACGATTGCGGCCGAGGAGGCCAACCGTGCGTAAGATCATCCTCGATTGCGACCCCGGCCACGACGATGCAGTGGCCATCCTCCTCGCCCTCGGCGACCCCTCAATCGAGCTGTGCTGCTTGACGACGGTGGGCGGCAACCACACCATCGACAAAGTCACCCGGAATGCGGCCCAGGTGCTCACCGTCGCCGGCCGCACCGACGTCCCCGTCTACCGCGGCGCGCACCGCCCGCTCGTGCGCGAGGTGGAAACCGCCGAGGCCGTCCACGGCGACTCCGGCATGGAGATCCACGGCTTCGAGCTACCGGAACCGGACGTCGAGATTCGTGAGACCCACGCGGTGCGCGCGATCATCGACACCATCATGGCCGAGGAACCCGGCACCGTCACGCTTGTGCCCACCGGGCCGTTGACCAACATCGCGCTCGCGGCGCGCCTCGAGCCGCGCATCGTGGAGCGCGTCCGCGAGGTCGTGCTCATGGGCGGGGCGTATGGCACCGGCAACTGGACCGCATCCGCCGAGTTCAACGTGGTCGCCGACCCAGAGGCCGCCCACATCGTCTTCAACGAGTCCTGGCCTGTGGTCATGGTCGGCCTGGACCTGACCCACCAGGCCCTGGCCACGCCCGAGGTGGAGCAGCGCTTTGCTGCGCTGGGCACCGACGTGGGCGATCTGGTCGTCGGGCTTTTCGACGCCTTCCGCACCAACTACAAGGACAACCAGGGCTTCGATAACCCGCCGGTGCACGACCCCTGCTGCGTGGCCTACCTCATTGACCCCTCGGTGGTGAAAACCGTGCCCGTGCCGGTCGACGTCGAGCTCTCCGGCGCGCTGACCACAGGCCGCACCGTCGCCGACTTCCGCGCGCCCGCACCGGAAGGGTGCACCACGTCTGTGGCCACCGAGCTGGACGTGGACAAGTTCTGGGATTTGGTGGTCGACGCCGCCAAGCACCTGGGGTAGGGGATGCGTCGGGGTAGGCGTTAGCATTTCTCACTATGTTGCACCTACCCATCGCACTCGCAATCGGCGCGCTGATCCCCATCCAGACTGCCGCGAACTCCCGCCTGCGCTTAAGCGTGGGCAACCAGCCGGTAGTCTCGGCGCTGCTGTCGTTTAGCATCGCGCTGCTGCTATCCATCCTGGCCACGTCCGTGTTGGTGGGTAACCCTTTGCCGCAGTTCGCGCCGGGCACGCACGCGCCCTGGTGGATCTGGCTGGGCGGGTTTATGGGCGCGCTGTTCGTGCTAGGCAACATCCTGCTCTTTCCCAAACTCGGCGCGGTGCAGACCGTGGTGCTGCCGATTTTGGGCCAGGTCATCATGGGGCTGACCATCGACTACTTCGGCCTGTTCCACTCACCCCAGCAGCCGGTGAGCCTGCTGCGCGTCGTGGGCGCGGCGGTGGTGCTGGTCGGGATTAGTGTGGTGCTCGGTGTTGGACGCAACAGTGCCAGCGGCGACGCCGCCGGGGCCGGGCTGTGGCTCTACCGTCTGCTCGGTGTCGCAGTCGGCATGGGCTCAGCAATCCAGGCCGCAGTCAACGGGTACCTAGGCACGATCGCTGGCTCCTCGCTGCACGCCGCCGAGATCAACCTCACTGTCGGCGCGCTGCTCTTACTGATCGCGGTGCTGGTGACCAGCCCGCGCCAGCTCACCCGCACACCCACCGCGGGGCCGTGGTGGATGTGGCTGGGCGGCGTCGTCGGCGCGACCTTCGTCATCGGCGGCGCGACGCTCGTGCCCATCCTCGGCACGGCCACGACCGTCATCGCGTTTAACGCGGGCACGATCGCGGGCGGCCAGGTCATGGAATCGATCGGCGCGTTCGGTGCCGCCAAACGCAGGATCAACGCCACCCGCGCGCTCGGGCTGCTGTTGATCCTCGCGGGCGTGTTGGCGGTGCGCCTGCTCTAGGAGGTGTGATGGACCTCTGCCAGCTCGTAGACCGGCGTGTCCATCCCCTCGTAGCGCGCTTTGAGCTGGAGCGCGAGGTAGCGCGAGTAGTGGCGCGACTGGTGCAGGTTCCCGCCGTGGAACCACAGCTGGTCCACCTGAGTCGGCTTCCACATGTTGCGCAGCTCGCGCTCCCATGGGCCCGGGTCCTTCGTAGTGTCCGAGCCAAGCCCCCACACGCGGCCGACCTTATCGGCGGTCTCCTTGTCGATGAGGTGCTCGACCCAGCCGTTCATCGAGCCGTAGCCGGTGGCAAGCACGATGACGTCGGCGGGCAGCTCGGTGCCGTCGTCAAGCACGACCGAGTGCTCCTTGGCCTCGGCGATTGAGGTGGGGGAGTACACAGGGATCGAGCCGTCAGCGACGAGCTCCGAGGCGCCGACGTTGATGTAGTAGCCGGAGCCGCGGCGCAGGTACTTGAGGAAGAGGCCGGAGTCGTCGTCGCCGAAGTCCACCATGAACCCGCGGTCTTCGAGCGCCTGGTAGAACTCGGCATCCTCCTCGCGGATTTGGTCAAACGCGGGCCGCTGCGCATCGGGGAGCACCTTATACGGCCAGGAGGCGAACAGCAGGTCGGCGGAGTCGGTGTCGATCCCGGCCTCAACCGCGTCTTCCGAGTACAGCGGGCCGAAAACGTGCTTCATTAACGAGTCCGACTGCGAGACGTGCGTGGACGAGCGCTGGATCATCACCGGGCGCGCCCCGTTGTGCACCAGGTCCGCGGCGATGTCGTGGGCGGAGTTGTTCGCACCCAGAATCACCACGTCCTTGTCCCTGTCGCCCTCGCCGCCGGGGTGCTCGGAGGAGTGGCGGATCTCGCCTTTGAAGTTCTCCTGGCCTTTCAGCTGCGGGCGGTTCGGCACCCCCGACATGCCGGTGGCGAAGACGAGCTGTGTCGGGTGCAGGGTAAGTTCCTTGCCGTCGCGTTTCAGGGTGACGTTCCAGCGCTTCTGCTCCTCGTCGAATTCGGCGTGGGTGACCTCCGCGTTGGTCCAGTAGTCCAGGTCCATGATGCCGACGTAGTGCTCGAGCCAATCGCCCATCTTGTCCTTCGGCGTAAAGACCGGCCAGTCGTCCGGGAAGGGCAGGTAGGGCATGTGGTCGTACCACACCGGGTCGTGCAGACACAGGGAGTGGTAGCGGCCGCGCCACTGGTCACCGGGGCGGTCCGCCTTATCGACGATCAACGCCGGCACCCCCTGACGCTTCAACCGCGCACCCAGCGCGATACCGCCCTGGCCGCCGCCGATGATCAGCACGTAGGGCTGTTCCGTAATGCCCAGGGTGGCGCGGCGCTTTTCGCGGCGGTCCGCCCAGTTTTCCGGGTCCTGCTTCGGGCCGTGCTGCGCGCCTAGCTCGCGGTTGCGCCCGCGCTTTTCGGGGAAGTCCTTCAGTTCGCGGCCGGAGATGAGCAGTGTCCACGCTTTGCCGTTACGAAGCCTGGCGATGCCGCGGCAGGAAAAGTTGCCGGTCTCGCAGGTGAACTGGATCCGTGTGACACCCTCGCCCTCGTCGGCGACCTCCGTCAGCTCGGTGTTGGTGATCGTGCTGTTTGGGTGCGTGGCGGCGACCATGCGCGCGATTTCCTCGCGGCCCGCGGCGGTGTACAGGTTCCACGTCATGGCGGTCAGATCACGCCAGAAGCCCTCGAGCTCAAAGAGTGCTGCGGCGGCCTCGCCTGCTGCAGCGGGGTCGGCCTTTGCGGTCGCGGCCTCGAGGTCGTTGAGCCATTGCTGTGCGGTGGTCTCGTTCATGGGAGTGCCTTTCCGTAGGGGATAGGTGTTCCACCACACAATACATGCGCAAGAGCGATATAAGCCACAATGAGATTTGCTTGTGGCGAACCTCGAGCGTGTGTCACCCTCTACCTCAACTTGAGTAAATAGGGGGATCAACCTGCGGTTGAGGGTTGCCGGGGTGAACTTGTGTGGCGCAAGATGGGCCGCGAGATACAAGAGGCCGTTGGGGAAGACGAACCTCTCGTCTTACACTCCGCCGCCGCGCCTAGTCACCGCGGCCGTCAACCCGCCTAGTCACCGGGTGTGGGGTGTCCACCGCCGCATGCGGGCTCGCGCAAGGCACTCGTCACGCCACAGCGCACACACGCATGCGGCACCGCGAAGTACGATACGGAAGGTCCCCAACTCATGACTACGACTTTGGTCGCGCCGTACACCTCGACGGCTACGTTCACGCGCGCCACAACCGCGCCAGCCACGCACGCGCTCACTTCTGCCGCTACGTTTACGGTGGCCGGGATGGGGCGGGGGTGTCGGCGTGGCGTCGAGAAGCTGCTCTGCGAGCTGCCCGAAGCACCCGCCACTCACGACGAGGACGCGATCTGGTTCACCCGCTGGCAGCGCGAGGCCGACGGCACCTACAGCTGCCGCGAAACGCTGCGCGCGCCCGCAGAGGCGCTGGCCACCTTTGCCGAGCGAGTAGACGCATACGCCAAAGCGCACGACTTTGTAGCGCGCGTCACGCCGCGGTCGTACGATGGAGCGCATGTCTGATCAATACCGTGTACAAAACCCGGCAACCAACGAGGTAGTCGCAACCTTCGACTTCATCACCGATGCGGAGCTCGCCACCGCCCTCGACCGCGCCGATGCGGCATTTACCCAGTGGCGCGATGTGAGCTTCGACGACCGCGCCAAGTTGTTGCGCGAGATCGCGCAGCTTTTCGACGCCAAGCGCCCCGAACTTACCCGCATCATCGCCGAAGAGATGGGCAAGCCGCTCGACCAGGGCGAGGGCGAGCTCGACGACGTGGTTGGCATCTTCAACTACTACGCCGAGCACGGTGCCGAGCTCAGCGCCGACGAGCCGATCGAGCACACCGGCGGCGAGGCGGTCATCCGCAAGGTGCCTACCGGCGTCATCGTCGGTGTCATGCCGTGGAACTTCCCGTACTACCAGGTCGCGCGCTTCATCGCGCCGACGATCATGGCGGGCAACACCGTACTGCTCAAGCACGCCGAGATTTGCCCCCGCTCCGCCGAAGCCATCCAAGCGATTGTCGACGAGGCGTGCGCCACCACCGGCGCGCCGGCCGGCGTGTTCACCAACATCCGCGCCACCCACGACCAGGTGGCCGAGCTCATCGCCGACATCCGCGTCCAGGGTGTCTCGCTTACCGGCTCCGAGCGTGCCGGGCGCGCTGTTGCCGCCACTGCCGGCCAGAACCTGAAGAAGGCGCTGCTCGAGCTCGGCGGCACCGACGCCTACATCGTGCTGGACACCGCTGATGTCGAGGCCGCCGCCGACACCGCCTGGGGCAAGCGCCTGGCCAACACGGGCCAGGCGTGTACGTCGAACAAGCGCATCATCGTCATGGACGACATCTACGACGACTTCGTCGACGCCATGGTTCGCCGCGCGGAAGGCTTCACCCAGGGTGACCCCTTCAACCCGCAGCAGGGCCACTTCTACCCGCTGTCCTCTCGCGGTGCGGCAGAAACCCTGCGCGATCAGGTACAAAAGGCCGTCGAAGAGGGGGCCACGCTGCACGTCGGCGGCGAGCTGACCGGCGAGGGTGCCTACTTTACGCCCGCCGTGCTCACCGACGTCCCCGTCGGCTCCGAGTCCTACCAGGCTGAGTTCTTCGGGCCCGTCGCCGAGATCTACAAGGTTTCCAGCGATGAGGAGGCCATCGAGCTGGCGAATAACTGCAACTACGGCCTGGGCGGCGCCGTCTTCTCCCAGGACGAGGAGCGCGCCAAGAAGGTGGCCAACCGCGTGGTCACCGGCATGATCCACGTCAACATCCCGCAGGCTCGTGGTCCGGAGCTGCCGTTCGGCGGCGTGAAGAACTCCGGCTTCGGCCGCGAGCTTGGCTCGCTCGGCATGGACGAGTTCGTGAACAAGCAGCGCTACTACGTCGCCGACTAGTCGCTTTGCTGCATTTCTGGCGTGGTGGGCTGCCGGTTGTGGCGCTGAATAGCAACTTGCTGCGCGGAGGCCCATCAATGTTCGCTTAGTGGCTTCGTCGCTGGCGCCAGATGGAAGTCCTGCGAAAGTGAGTCCCGATTTACTGTGAAGAGACGGTTAACATCGTCGGGGTCCTCGAAGTCGCCGGAAGCACGCGCGATGGATAATATATCGGGGCACCGCTGCGTCTATGGTCGTGCGCTGATTCAATCAGCTTTTTAGCGTGTTCTGAGGGCCACCAGTCGCGGGCCAGCTACGCAGGTTCCCTTCGTGAACTTCGGTACCTCTATTTTCATTGGCACCGGTGAAGTGCCTGCTTAAGATATTGATCACCTGGAGACGCTGAGGCCCGCAATCGTTCCTCAAAGTTGCACCGATTCTCGCGCCCTAAAACTGTCAATATTGTTGTGAACGGATGCTTTTTCTCCCCCCGGAGGACTGAAAGCACGCAAGACGGTAATCAATGGGTTGAATCATTTAGGGGCGTGTTTGCCAATGTACTTACAGCGGTGAATTTGACGTCTTCAGGAGAGGCAAATGCGGTAGGGCCAACCGCTCCGTATAACAGGGCAGATTAAAATCGAAGTGGCGAGTATTCATCGCCCGAAGCGTCCTGGGGAGGTCGGAAAATACCGACCTCGATCCATTGAACGGGGAATGGCGCGAAGCTTAGTTCACGGACACAAAACGCTTCTGTGAGAACATGTCCGGAGCCACAGCGAGGAGCCCTTCGCCTGCGGTCGCTTCGTCGACAAGGAACGAAAAATTCCCCGTCGTAGACGCATCTTCGTACAGGGGCGAAAGATTATCGAATTCATCTGGCACGACAGCGATGTTATCGAAACCGTCAATCTCATTGCCCTGCGGAGTTACGTATGCAATGCTGAAAAATGGCGACGAGCCTTGTGGGTCATCACCTTTATATGTTGCGGTGACGTTTGCCATAATGTACGTCTGGCCTTCCGCCGGCGCCTCGTTAAACTCATTCTCGGCCAGTACTGCGTCAGTGGCAGCTAGGTTTACGCTGTTAACAGTGACGTCCCACTCGTCTGATGAAATCGTAGTCCCGATTGGTAGCGGGTTGTCTCGGGATTCGCCGTCACTCGACTTGCCGGAGCCAGATTTTAAATTAGCCCCTTCGGAAGATTCGTTGGAGACGTCGCCATTGTTGCTAACCGTAGGTTCCTTGTTCAGGGCCTCATTGAATGCGTTATCGACGACAAATACAAAAGCCACTGCAGCGACAATCGCCCCGACTATTGAGATGATGACTGATGCGATCGCGGTGCCCTTCTTCTTTCCCTTGGGGAACAGGCCAACTATACCGAGGATGAACGCGATCGGTAGAAGGATCCAACCAATGATCAAGGCGCCCGGGATGCATGAAAAGATTACACCCAAAATGGCGCATACCAAGCCGATGATGCCGATTATGTTGCGCTCCTTATTTGGAGACTGGTCGGTGACGCCTTGGTGCATCGGTGCGCCGTATGGGGTGCCCATATGGACTTGCTGGTTTGCGGGGGAAGTTGGATTTTCCGACGAGGCGGTCCCATCGTAGTTTTGACCACCTTGGGGGCCGGGGTAGGCAGTTGACATGAAAAGATCCTTAAAATGCGAATGAAAGGTCCTGCGGGTTGACTGTACGCCAAGTGTAATTGATTTGCCTGTAGCTAGTCGAACTGTGTGACCGTTCTGAACTATTCTTGTGCATTTAAACAAAACCGTACCCACATGACTCATTTACATTTCGCCGTGGTGCTTGCATTCTCGACGCATACTTGGCGCCAAGTGCGACGCGGGCAGTGGCAAGCAGCGCTTCTACGTCGCTGACTAATCGCCGAAGGGTGCCTCGATGTTTCCGACCAAATCCGCGACGGAATCCACGATCGCGGTGGGGCGGTAGGGGTAGCGGGCGATCTCCGCGTCGTCGCTAATCCCGGTGCGCACGAGCACGGTGCGCATGCCCGCCTCCATGCCGGCTTTGATGTCGGTGTCCATGCGGTCGCCGATCATCACCGTGTTCTCCGAGTGCACGCCTAAGGTATTCAGCGCCGAGCGCATCATCACCGGGTTCGGTTTGCCCACGTAGTAGGGGGCACGGCCGGTCACCGCCGTGATCATGGCCGCAACCGACCCGGTCGCGGGGATCACGCCGTTGGGGCCGGGACCCGTCAGGTCCGGGTTGGTGGCGATGAAGCGCGAGCCGCGCCGGATGAGGTTGCACGCAGTGGTCAGCGCCTCGAAGGAGTAGGTGCGGGTCTCGCCCAGCACCACGAAGTCCGGGTCCGCCTCGGTGAGGATCCAGCCCATCTCGTGCAGCGCGGTGGTCAATCCCGCCTCGCCGATCACGTACGCCGAGGCCTCGCCGGCCTGCTGCGAGAGAAACTTCGCCGTCGCCGTGGCAGAAGTCCAGATGCGCTCCGGCTCGATGTTGAGCCCCATGCGGGTGAGCTTGGCGGAGAGATCGCGCGGGGTCTGCATCGAGTTGTTCGTCAGCACCATGAACGGGATGTCCTCATCGCGCAGCCGCGAGATGAATTCGTCCGCGCCTGGAATCATGTCGCCCTCGCGGTGCAACACGCCGTCCATATCCGTCAAGTACGCGATGCTCACTGCTCATCCTCCAAGAAATCTGCGAGTTCACCGACTGTCTCGTACTCATCGTAGATGCGCTCGGTCATCCGCGCGCCGAACTCTTCCTCGATGCGGATCGCCAGCTCGATGCGGTCCAGCGAGCTGAGCCCCGTGTCCGTGAGCGCCGTCGACGGGGAAACGCTGTCCTCTTCGCCGGTGACCCGCTCAATCAGCGCACTCAGGCGCGAGAACGCATCGGCGGGGGTGTCCTTTTCGGGCTCGTCGGCGTCGAGAAGCTTGCTGAAGTCGCCGAGGTTGAGGCGTTGCGAGAGTTTCATACACCCAATAATAAGGTGGAAAGCATGCTTCGCCCCCTCGCCTACGCGCGCACGCTCACGCCGGCCGCGCGCCGCAATCTGCTCCACACTCGCGCCAAGCTTCACGACGCCGACGGCGCCATCGGCCTTGCCTACACCCGCACCGGCACCGTTCAGGTCGCGGGCAGCGAGGTCCACTTCTACGAGATCGGGCCTGAAGATCCGGCCGCGACCACCGTGGTGTACGTCCACGGCTTCAATATTTCGGCAGAGACGTTTTATATGCAGGTGCGTGACGTCGATAAGCGGGCACCCGGCGTGCGCCAAATCCTGCTGGACCTGCCCGGGCACGGGCAAAACCCGACCCCCGAACCGGCAGCGCTGACCATCGACGCCGCCGCCGATGCCTGCGCCGCCGTCCTGCGTGCCCGCGGCGCCCGCGGCCCCGTGATCGTGGTGGGGCACTCGCTCGGCGGGCCCGTGTCCCTGTCCATGATGCGGCGCTATGCCGACGAGTTCCCGTGGGCTGGCAGCGTGCAGGTCTCCAGCGCAGTCGAGCCTTTCACTATGCAGGGCCTGCCGCAGATCCTCGCCGGCCCGATCGGGCGCGCGCTCGAGACCGTCACCCGCGCCACCCCGCGCTTTGCCGAAGGTGTGCGGGAAGTCGTCACCGACACCATCGCGCCGGTGCTCGCCCTTGGCTTCTACTTCCGGCCGATGCCTTACGACATCGTCGACTTCCACGCCGCCATGATCCGCGAGACCCCGCTGGAAACCTACGCCGGATACTTCCAAGACCTGCTTGATCACTCCGAGCTGGACGCTGGCACTGTACTTGCTGAGCTTCCTGGATATATCCTGGTTGGTGACCGAGACAACGTCACCCCCGTGTCGCAGTCGGAGGTGCTGCACCGCATCTGGCCTAGCTCGTACATGCAAGTGCTGCCGGACTCCGGGCACATGCCGCCACTCGACGCGCCGGGAGCCGTCACCACCGTCATCCTGCGCCTGATCGAAGGAGTGGAGCCATGACGCGAATCTTCAGCGCCAGTGTCGTCGCAGCGTGCCTGGCCGCGGGCGTGCTTGTGCCTGGTGAAGTAGTGGCCGCCACGCCGTGTACCGCGCGCGTCGAGAGCGGCGCGGCGAGTGGCACCCAGATGAAGGACGCGTACGAGCCCTACATCGACACCACTCCGCGCACCGTGTATAAGGTTCCCGGCTACTACATCAGCACGCCCGCGCTCTACGACATCGAGGGCATGCCGGAAGGCGCGACATGGACGCTCGCCACGCAGGACAACCTCACCGAGCCGATAAAAGTGCAGCGTCGCGGCGAGCAGCTCGAGCTCTACCTCCAGCACAACCTGCGCAAAGAGGGCGCGCCGCACCCCTCCATCCAGCGCGGCGCCAACACCACCGACAAGCTGGACGTTCGTATCTGCTACCCGGACAACTCCACCGAGCTCGTCCAGATGCACCCGCAGCTTGTGCCCAGCCACAGTTTTCTTTACGACCCCACCTATGAGCCCCAGCGCGCCGACCCCGGCCAGCGCGTGACGATCCGCCCCGCAAACGGCAACTACCGCGAGTTCAACGCCAACCCGCTGCAGCTGCCCAAGGATGCCTCGTGGTCCGCTACCTCGCACGCGCGCTGGACCACGCAAATCGACGAGAACGGCACTGTCACCACGACGGTACCCAAGAATGCCCGCGCGGGCTCCGACTTCACCGTCGCGGTGCGCTACGCCGACGGCACCGTGGACGAGGCACGCTTTACCGTGGCCAGCGCCGGCAAGGGTGTGACCGAGAAGCCCGCCACGCCGCCTGCGCAACAGTCCGGGTCTTCTGCCGCCCAGGTGGCGGCGCTGGTGATCGGGCTGATCGCCGCGATCGGTGGTGCGGTCGCGCTGCTGCTGCCGCGGCTCGCCGAGATCTACGGCGACGGGCTAAATTTGCCGGTCTAGCGGCCGCGAGCGTGACAGATTCCGCCATAATCCCTCTCTGTCAGGCTGGTTGTGAACAACGAACCGGAGGAGGTTTTGTTCATGACTTTGTACAATGTTCCGCGTCTTGTTCCCGATCCGCCGCAACGTTCGGTGCCTCATGGCGAATTTTTTCCGCGACCTGGGCGAATACGCGGCGGGTTGCAGAATTTGTCACGCGCACACCCGCCTTTAGCGTCTCTGATGTTCAACGTTCGTCGTGAATCTGCTTTGTCGAAAGGCGAATATATAGTTACTGGATTATGAGCAAGAAAATCCTGTCCGTTGCCGGTGTGCTTGTCCTGGTTCTCGCTTTGCTAGGTGGCGGGTTCCTGGTTGGGAAGTCGGATTTCCTCAGCGCTCCAGTAGAAACTGTCACTGAGACGGACAACTCGGAGATCATCCACGCGGTGCAACGTCGCGAAGAAATCGTGCTGCTCTCCACCTCTACCCAGGGGTTATACACCACGCAGAACACGGCGACACTCTTCAAATGGGGCGTCCCCGGAAGCCAAAAGACGAACATCCTGCAGTACAAGTTCACCGCCAAACTGGGCCTCGACGGCAAGGAAGTACAAGTCGAGGAGGTAGCGCCCGGTCACTTCAAACTCACTATTCCGCCGTTTAAGTTCATTGGCTTTTCTGACCCGGAATTCAAAACTGTGCACCAACATGGCGAGGTGCTGAGCTTCGTGACGGCAGACATTGATACCGCAGAGGGCATCAACGCGGTACTGAGTGAAGAGAAGCGCGCCGAGCACATCCGGCTGAACCTTGACCTACTGAAGGAACAAGCCCAGACCTTTTACGCGGGCATCATTCACGCCGTCGACCCGGAAGCAGAGCTCAAGTTCGAGTTCCGGTAGCCGGAGACAAGCTGAGTCTGCCGGTCGAGCGGATCGCGTGTGACAAATCACGCCATAATTTTTCCGCGACCTGGGCGAATGCGCGGCGGGTTGCAGAATTTGTCACGCGGCCCACGCGCCAACCAGCGCAAACCAGCGCAAACCAGCGCAAAACGCCCACTTTCCAGAAACCGGAAAGAGGGCGCTTCTCTTACGCGAACGGCTTAGTCTTCATCGCCGCCGTTCGGGTTGGGGTAGGTCGGGTCGTCGATGTGCAGGTCCTTGGCGGCCTTGCTGACCACATCGCGGTCGATCTTGCCCTCGTTGGCCAGGCCGAGCAGTGCGGCAACTGCCATGGACTCGGCGTCGATGTTGAAGTAGCGGCGTGCAGCCTCGCGGGTGTCGGCGAAGCCGAATCCGTCTGCGCCCAGCACGATGTACTGGCCCGGCACGTAGGCGCGGATCTGCTCCTGCAGGCTGGTAGCAAAGTCCGAGGTGGCGATGTACGGGCCTTCGGTCTGCTTCAGCTGCTTGGTGGCAAAGGGCTCTTCCGCGTCTTCGCCCGGGTTGCGCAGCTGCTCGTTGGCAACGCGCGCGCCGTCGCGAGCCAGCTCGACCCAGGAGGTCACCGAGTAGATCGCGGCACCGACGTTGTACTCGTCCTGCAGGATCTTCTGGGCGCGCAGCGCCTGCTGCATGCCGATACCGGAGGCGAGCAGGGAGACGTTGTGCTCCTTCTTCTCGCCCTCGTCGTAAAGGTAAATGCCCTTGTGCAGGCCCTCGACGTCGAGGTTCTCCGGGCGGGCCGGCTGGTGGGTCGGCTCGTTGTAGACGGTGATGTAGTACATCACGTCCTCGTCCTCGCCGGCACCGTTGCCGTACATGCGCTCGATACCCTTGGACACCAGGTACGGCATCTCGTAGGCGAACGCCGGGTCGTAGGTGACCACGGCCGGGTTGGTCGCTGCCAACACAGGGGAGTGGCCGTCCATGTGCTGCAGGCCCTCGCCGGTCAGCGTGGTGCGGCCGGCGGTGGCACCGATGATGAAGCCGCGGGCCATCTGGTCGCCGGCGGCCCAGAAGTTATCGCCGGTGCGCTGGAAGCCGAACATGGAGTAGAAGATGTACATCGGGATCATCGGCTCGCCGTGGGTCGCGTACGACGTACCGGCGGCGATGAAGGATGCGGACGAGCCGTCCTCGTTGATGCCTTCGTGCAGGATCTGGCCGTCGGTTGCCTCGCGGTAGGACAGCTGCAGGTCGTGGTCGACCGGCACGTAGTTCTGGCCCTTCGGGTTGTAGATCTTCTGCACCGGGAACCAGGAGTCCAGGCCGAAGGTGCGGGCCTCGTCCGGGATGATCGGCACGACGCGCTTGCCCAGCTCCTTGTCGCGCATCATGGCCTTGAAAGTGCGCACGAGCGCCATGGTGGTGGCGACTTCCTGCTTGCCCGAGTCCTTGAACAGCGCCTTGTAGGTTTTCTCAAAGTCCGGCTGTGCAAGCGCGGTGTAGGTCTCGCGGCGCTCCGGCAAGTAGCCGCCGAGCTCCTCGCGGCGTGCCTTGAGGTACTTGATCTCTTCTGCGTCTTCGCCCGGGTGGTAGTAGGGCGGCATGTAGGGATCCTTCTCCAGCTCTTCGTCGGAGATCGGGATTTCCTGCTTGTCGCGGAAGCGCTTGAGATCCTCCAGGGTGAGGTTCTTCATCTGGTGGGTGGCGTTGCGGCCCTCGAAGTTGTGGCCGAGCCCGTAGCCCTTGATGGTGTGCGCGAGGATGACGGTCGGCTTGCCCTTGGTCTCGAGCGCGCGCTTGTAGGCGGCGTAGACCTTGCGGTAGTCGTGGCCGCCGCGGCGCAGCGCCCAGATCTCCTCGTCGCTCATGTCTTCGACGAGCTTCTTGGTGCGCTCGTCGCGGCCGAAGAAGTGCTCGCGGACGTAGGCACCGTCGTTGGCCTTGAAGGTCTGGTAGTCGCCGTCCTTGGTCGTGTTCATGATGTTGACCAGGGCACCGTCTTCGTCCTTCTCAAGCAGCTCGTCCCACTCGCGGCCCCAGACCACCTTGATCACATTCCAGCCGGCGCCGATGAAGAAGGTCTCCAGCTCCTGGATGATCTGGCCGTTGCCGCGCACCGGACCGTCGAGGCGCTGCAGGTTGCAGTTGATTACGAAGGTGAGGTTGTCCAGCTCGTAGAGCGAGGCCATCTGGAGCAGGCCGCGGGATTCCGGCTCGTCCATCTCGCCGTCGCCAAGGAATGCCCAGACGTGCTGGTTCTCCGTGTCCTTGATGCCGCGGTCCTGCAGGTACTTGTTAAAGCGGGCCTGGTAGATCGCGTTCATGGGGCCCAAGCCCATGGAGACGGTGGGGAACTCCCAGAAGTTGCGCATGCCGTGCGGGTGTGGGTAGGAGGGGATGCCGCCTTGCGGGCGGGAGTGTTCCTGGCGGAAGCCGTCGAGGTCGTCTTCGCTCAGGCGGCCTTCGAGGAAGGCGCGGGCGTACATGCCGGGGGAGGCGTGGCCCTGGAAGAAGATCTGGTCGCCGCCGTGCTCGGCGTCTTTGCCGTGGAAGAAGTGGTTGAAGCCGACCTCGTAGAGTGCGGCCGCAGACGCGTAGGTGGAGATGTGGCCGCCGACTTTCACGCCCGGGCGCTGCGCGCGGTGCACCATGATGGCTGCGTTCCAGCGCATCCAGCGGCGGTAGCGCTTCTCAATCTGCTCATCGCCCGGGAACTCTGGCTCCAGGGAGGTAGGGATGGAGTTGACGAAGTCGGTGGAGGACAGCGCCGGCAGTGGGACGCGCTTCGCGTTGGCGCGCTCGAGCAGGCGCAGCATCAGGTAGCGAGCGCGCTCCGGATCCGACTCTTCGAGCAGCCCGTCGAAGGAATCCATCCATTCCTGGGTTTCCTCCGGGTCGCTGTCGTGCAGGTAGGACGCTACACCGTCGCGGATGAGCTCGATGTTCGACTCTTTGGCCTGGTCTTTCTCTGCCACGAGAAAACCTCCCTTTGTGTTTGGGCAATCGTTCCCCACCACCCTACTTCGTTTCGGGTTTTCCGTCATTAATCGCCCAATGCTTATCGACGCCACATTTACCACTTTCCCGCCACAATTCTCACAACAGATGTAAGCTCTATTGCACTGTCGTTGAATCATCTACATGGAGGAAGCAAAACTTTGGGCGCCGCAGGTGTCGACACGTATGCAGACCGGTTGAACATTCAACCCGACGATGTTGTGCAGGAGATCGGCTGGGACGAAGACGCCGACTCTTCCATCTCGGAAGCGATCGAGGATGCAATCGGTGAGCAGCTCCTGGACGAGATGACCGACGAACTCTGTGACGTCGTCTTGCTGTGGTACCGCTCCGACGACGGCGACCTGGTCGACGCGCTCATGGACGCGATCCGCAACCTCGGCGACAACGGCCGCGTCTGGCTGATGACGCCAGGCGCGTCGAAACCCGGCGGCGTCCACCCCGGCGAGATCTCCGAATCCGCCCAGCTGGCGGGCCTGATGCAGACCAAGGCGGATCGCTTCGGCCAGTGGCAGGGTTCCTGCCTGACCGCGGCTGGCACCAAGAAGTAGTTTCCGCCCTGACCTGCGAGTTAGGTAGCCAAGCGGTGGTTCTGCTACTGTGTAGCGCTAGCGCGCCGTTAGCTCAGCTGGAAGAGCAACTGGTTTACACCCAGTAGGTCGGCGGTTCGAGCCCGTCATGGCGCACTAAAAGCGAGGCCCCTTTCCGGGAAAACGGAAAGGGGCCTTGCACATGCGAGGGGGCTCGCTGGGACCCTAGTGCTCGGCGAAGGTGGAGGTGTCGATGACGAAGCGGAACTTTACGTCGCCGGCCACGACCCGCTCGTAGGCGGCGTCGACGTCGTCGACGCCGATCTTCTCAATGACCGCGCCGATGCCGTGTTCGGCGCAGAAGTTGAGCATCTCCTGGGTCTCATTGATGCCACCGATGTTGTTGCCGGTCAGGACCTTGCCGCCGCCGACCAGGCTGCCCATGTATACGCCCAGCTGCTCCGGCGGCAGGCCGACGACGGACATGATGCCGCGGGGTTTTAGCAGCTTGAGGTAGTCGTCGAGCGAGTAGTGCGCGGAGATGGTGGACAAGATGACGTCGAATTCGCCTCGGTGGTTGGCAAAGAACTCATCATCCTCGCTGGTGGCCAGCACGTGGTGGGCACCGAGCTCGTACGCCTCGTGCTCCTTGCGCAGTGAGCGCGAAATCACGGTGACCTCGGCGCCCTTCGCCGCGGCGATCTGTACGCCCATGTGGCCGAGCCCGCCCAGCCCGACGACGGCGACCTTGTCGCCTTCCTGCACGTTCCAGCGGGCGAGTGGTGAGTAGGTGGTAATGCCTGCGCAGAGCAGGGGAGCGGCGACGTCGAAATCCAGCCCCTCGGGGATCGTGCACACGAAGTTCTCGTTGACGACGACCTTTTCCGCGTAGCCGCCCTGCGTGATCGTGCCGTCGACGTCCTTCGAGTTGTACGTGCCTACGTTGCCGTTGAGGCAATTCTGTTCCTGCCCGTTTCGGCACTGCTCGCATTCGCCGCACGAGTTGACCAGGCAGCCGACGCCGACGCGGTCGCCGACCTTGAACTTGGTGACCTTGCTGCCGACCGCCTCGACTACGCCAGCGATCTCGTGGCCGACGGTGAGCGGGAAGTGCGCCTCGCCCCACTCGTTGCGGATCGTGTGAATATCGGAGTGGCAGATACCCGCGGCCCTAATGTCAATGACCACGTCGTCCTCGCGCGGGTCGCGCCGTGCAATCTCCACGACCTTGAACGGTGCGTCGGGGCTTTCCTTTTGCAGAACTTTGCTCGTGATTGGCATACGACCAATGCTACGCATCCCGCAGCTAGTCTTCCGCCTCGGAAAACAGGACGGTAAACAGGTTGTCAATCGCCGCGTTGCGCTCGGCGGCGCGCGCGGCGGCGGCCGTGACCGGCTTCTTCGCATCGGGGGCGGTGTGCGGGGCGGGCCGGCCGTGAACCGCCACCGCGCCGGGCACATCGGCGTCGGCGTCGCGGAGGTAGACCACCGCGGTCTCGCCGTTGGAGGTGGTGAAGATGCCGGCCTCGCCGCCGTTGGGAATCGCCGCAGAAATCAGGTCGGGGACAAGCCCGTGCGACCCGTTGACGCGGTCCGGGGCCCATCCGCCCGCGGCCAGGTCGTAGGAGACGTCCACCACGTCCCACTCGCCGAATTGCAGTCGCGCGGTGCCGGCGGTGGCAGAGCCCGGGTCGGGCACGATCGTCACATCGCGCAGGTCGGTGCCGGCCGGTGCGCACACGTCGCGGATGTAGGCGGGCAGCTGCGCGTGCGTGGTGGGGAAGACGCCTGCGTCGTCGGGGAAGGCGATGTTGGCGAAGAAGGGGTGCGCGTCGGCGTCGATAAGCGAGAGCACCGTGGTGGCAGGCGCCACGCGGAAGCTTTCCAGGTCGTCGCACACGCCGTCTTCCACATCGGCCGGCTCGATGCCGGGGCACAACCGCAATCCGGCGCGGTCGAAGAGGTCGAGGTGGGCGGCCAGGATGTCGCGGTCGGTGACGGTCAGTTGCGGTGGCATCGGGCGGGTCCTTCCTTCGCCGGGGTTAGCGTTCCTCCTGCCTATCGTAGGCCCGTTGCCACGGGTTGCGCCTGCTTTGGCCGTAGCGATCGCGCGGGGGCGCGGTGGCGGCCTCCTCGGCGGGCGCGACGGCTCCCAGTTGCTCCTGCTCCTCGCGGTAGCGGCGGCGCTCGCGGGCCTCGGCGAAGACGAAGTAGATCAGCCCGGCCGGGGCCATGACGCCGAACGCGATCCACTGCAGGCCGTAGGACAGGTGGTTGCCGGTCTCCAGCATCGGCAGCGGGATGGCGGAAAGCTCGCCGGGCTGGTCGGAAAGCAGCTGCAGGTAGGGCTCCGCAGGCTCGGTGCCGGTCAGCTCACCGACCTGTGCGGGGTTGATGGAGTAGACCATGTCGTAGCCCTGGTCCTGCATCGGGGCCTTGGGATGCTCCGGCTCGCCGGCGAGCAGCATCGCGGTGATGGTGACGCTTTCCGTGGGAGCAGGGGCAATCTCGGGGACCTCCGTGGAGTCCTGCGCGGGCACCCAGCCGCGGTTGACCAGGATGGTCTCGCCCGAATCGAGCTGGAAGGGGCGCAGCACCTGGAAGGCGGGGTTGCGGTCGACCGGCCGCAGTCGCAGCAGCACGTCCTTGTCGAGGTAGCGGCCGGTGGCGACCACGCGCGACCACTCGTCGTCCGGGCCAAACCCGTCGAGCGCCTCGGCGAGCGGGACCGGCTCGTGGTCGAAGGCTTCGGCGATGTGCTCGTTGCGCTGCTCGAGGGCCTCGTTCTTGCCCAGCTGCCAGGGCGCGAGGAAGGTAAAGGCGTAGTAGGAAAAGAGGGCGATCAGGATGGCGGCGATGACCCAGCCGGGGTTGAGAAACGTCTTCCACCAGCGCGTGGTGCCGCCTGCCTTATCCTGTTTGCCCTTCACGCCTGCCTAGTCTAGCTGGTCGTTCACCCAGGCAATAATGCCATCGGCGGCCGCTTCGATCTGCTCGCGGGTGGTGGCAAACCCGCGCAAGCCGCCGTAGTAGGGGTCGGCCACCCCGGCACCCTCGGGCGCGTCCGGGTCGAAGGAGCGGATGAGCCGCACGCGCTGTTCGTCCACGCCGCGGGCGATGAGTTCGGAGACGTGGTTGGTGTCGAGGGCAACGATGAGGTCGGCGTCGTAGCGCTCGCCGCCGAATTGGGCAGCGACGTGGCGCGAGCCGTCGTAGCCGTGCGCGGCAAGCTCCGCCAGGGCACGGGAATCGGCCGGCCCGCCGACGTGCCAGCCGCCGATACCCGAGGACGTCACGCGCACGCGCTCGCCCAGGCCGGCCTCCGTCAGTTTCTCACGGACGATCACCTCGGCCATCGGCGAGCGGCAGATGTTGCCGGTGCAGACAAAATCGATGTGGAGCGGTTTAGCGGTACTCATTGATAATCTCCTCCAAGTCGCGCGCGGTGTGCGCGGTGTGCGTGGCCTGCGCCCATTCCTCTTCTGCGCCGTAGCCCCAGGTCACGGCCACCGACGGCAGGCCGAACTCGGCGGCGCCGCGAAAATCGTGGGTGCGATCGCCCACCATCACCGCCTTGGCCGGCGCGCGCTGCGTCATCACATAATCGAGGACCTCGACCTTGGTGGTGCGCCCGAGTTCGTGGTTCGCAGCGCCCAGAAAGTCGATGTGGCCGAAGATCCCGGCGCGCTCGAGGGCGAGTCGCGCAAAGCGCTCGCTTTTCGACGTCGCCGTGCACACCGAAATCCCTTCGCCTTTCCACCGGGAGATCAGCTCGGCCATGCCGTCAAAGACGTCGAAGCGTTGCCAGCCCTCGCCGGACATGTAGTCCGAGTACGCCTCCATCGCGGAATCCACCTGTGCCGGGGAAAGCCCCGCGGCGGCCATGGAGTCGCGCATTGGCGGGCCGGGGATGCGGCAGATGAATTCCTCACTCGGCCGCTCGGCGCCCACGGCGTCGATGCCGCGGAGAAAGCCTTCGCGGATGCCGGGGTAGGAGTCGATGATGGTCCCGTCGACGTCGAGAAGCACTGTTACTTGCGTATCCTTCACGGCCCCCAGCATGGCAAATTTGTAGGCTGGTTGCCATGACTGTCGTAGCTGATGTTGTACGCGCACTGGAGACTGCCTACCCGCCGCAGCTGGCCGAGAGCTGGGACGCGGTGGGGCTGATCTGCGGGGACCCGGACGCCGAGGTGCAAAAGGTCGCCTTTGCCCTCGACTGCACCCAGGCGGTCGCCGAGGCCGCGGTTGCCGCCGGCGCGCAGATGCTGGTCGTGCACCACCCGCTGCTCATGCGCGGAGTGACCTCGGTGGCGGCGAACACGCCGAAGGGCAAGGTCGTCCACACCCTTATCGCCGGCGGCTGCGCCCTGTTTGCCGCGCACACGAACGCCGACTCCGCGCGTCCGGGGGTGTCCGATGTGCTCGCCGAGCTCATCGGCGTGCGCCCGGGGCGCCCGATCAAGCCGATCTTCCTTTCCGGCACCGACAAGTGGGGCGTGCACGTCCCGCCGAAGGACGCGGACGGGCTCAAGCGCGAGCTCTTCCACGCGGGCGCCGGCGCGATCGGCAACTACCGCGAGTGCGCCTTTAGCCACGAGGGCACCGGCGAGTTCACCCCCGTCGAGGGTGCCGACCCAACCGATGGCCAGGTGGGCAAGCACTACACCGCGCGCGAGGTCCGCGTCGAGTTCGTCGCCCCCACCACGCTGCGCGCAACGCTTATCCACGCCCTGCGCACCGCCCACCCCTACGAGGAACCCGCCTTCGACGTCGTCCAGGTCGCCGAGCCGGCTGGCTCCCGCGACCTGGAACAGGCGTGCGGCCTGGGGCGCGTCGGCGAGTTAGATGAGCCGATGACGCTGCGGGAATTTACCCAGCAGGTCGCCGACGCTTTGCCCGAGACGGTGTGGGGCGTGCGCGCCGCCGGCGACCCGGAGCAGATGGTGAAGAAGGTGGCGGTCTCTTCCGGCTCGGGCGATAGCTTCCTTGCCGATGCGGCGAAGCTCGGGGTGGATGTCTATGTCACCTCGGATTTGCGCCACCACCCGGTCGACGAGCACCTGCGAGCCGGCGGGCCCGCGGTGATTGATACGGCGCACTGGGCGAGCGAGTTTCCGTGGACGCAGCAGGCGGCGAGTATCGTTGAGCCGCTAGGGGTTGAAACGCAGGTGCTGGATATCCGCACCGACCCATGGACGGTGTCCGCGCACCCCGCGGCAACGAACGAGAAAGAGGGATGAGCAACCGTGAAGCTAACTGCGAATGAGCAGCCGATTCTGCTGAAGCTGGCGCAGGCTGACCGCGTGGCCGCGCACCCGGAATCCGCGCGGCCCGAGGAGCAGGAGCTGGAGAAGCTTCTGTCGCAACGGAAGGAGCTGCAGGCCGCCGCTGCGGCAGCGCAGATGGCCGTGGACGACATGGAGCTGGAGATCCTGCGCATCCAGGAGGACGAGCGCAAGCTGAAGAAGCGTGAGATCGACGACAAGCGCCAGCTCGGAGCCGAAACCAATCCCGAGCGCCGCAAAGATTTGGAGCACGACCGCTACGCTGCGAAGTCGCGCATCGCCGACTTGCTCTCCGAGCTCAAGGAGGCGCACAACGAGATTGCCGCGCTGCGCAACAACCGCGACAACCACGGGGCGCGCTTGGACGAGATCGACCGCAAGATCGAGACCGCCCGCCGCGCTGTCGAGGCGCTGCCGGTGCGCGAGGACGTCGACACGGCGGCCCTGCGCGGCAAGCTTCCCGACGACGTGCTCGAGGCCTACGACTCGGTCGGCGCCGCCGCGTTTAACGGCCGGACCTGCAACGGCTGCTTCATCCAGCTGCCCGCCAGTGAGCGCGCCGAGGTGATGAGCGCGGACCCGGACACCCTGCCGCACTGCCCGAACTGCGACACCCTGCTCGTGCGCGTGCTGCCCAACCCGGAGGTGTAGATGAAGGTCGCAGTCTTTACCGACGGCGGCTCGCGCGGCAACCCAGGTGTGGCCGGCTCCGGCGCGGTGGTCTACGGCGAGGCCGGCGAAACACTGGCCGAGATCGTCTACGTGGTGGGGGCGAAGTCCTCCAACAACGTCGCCGAGTACCACGGCCTGCTGCGTGGGCTCGAGGCCGCCGCCGAGCTCGGTGCGACCGAGGTCGCCGTGTCGATGGACTCGAAGCTCGTCGTCGAGCAGATGAACGGACGCTGGAAGATCAAGCACCCCGACATGCAAAAGCTCGCGGTCCAGGCGCGCAAGCTCGCCGGCTCCTTCGAGCGCGTCACCTACACCTGGGTGCCTCGCGCGAAGAACAAGAAAGCCGACGAGCTGTCGAACCTCGCGATGGACGCCGCCGAAAAGGACGGCACGCCCCGCATCGTGGGCGGCGCGGAGGGAGCCTTCGCGAAGAGAACGGACGCGGCGAAGAAGGCCGCGACGCACACGGACGCCCCGCACGCCGCCGCGCTCGTCCACGGCGCGACTGACACCCCGCGCACCCGCTTTATCCTGCTGCGCCACGGCCAGACCGCGCACTCCGCCGAGCACCGCCTCTCCGGCACCTCCAACCCGGAGCTGACCGAGCTGGGGAAGGAGCAGGCGCGCCGGGCCGCCGAGGCGCTCCGCAGCCTCGGCCCGATCGACGCGATCGTGGCCTCGCCACAAACCCGCGCCCAGCAGACGGCGCAGGCCGCGGCCGACGCGCTCGGCTTCGATACCTTCGAGACCATCGACGGCTTCCGCGAGATCGACTTCGGCGACCTCGAGGGGCTGACCCGCGAGGAGGCGCGGAAGAAGGACGGGGAGGCGTGTGCGGCCTGGGAGTCGTCGATAAGCAAAGCCCCGCCGAACGGCGAATCGATTACCGCGCTGCACCGGAGGGTGACCCGTGCGCGGCTGAAGCTGCAGGAGCAGCGCGAGGGGCAGACGATCCTGGTGGTGACCCACATGATGCCGATCAAATCCGTGATCCGGCAGGGGCTCGGCGCCGGCGCGGAGGTGTTTACGCACAGCTTCCTCGACCTGGCCAGCATTTCCGTCGTGGATTTTTGGGCAGATTTTGGCGTCGTGCGCTGCATAAACGATGTTGCGCACCACCGGTAGGGTATAGTGACGCCTTGCGAATGAGCCGGCCGGGTGACCGCGGCCGCCCGAACCGCCGCGCATGCGGGCTGGCGGGTGGCCGAGGAAAGTCCGGACTCCACAGGGCACGGTGGTTGCTAACGGCAACCCGGAGCGATCCGCGGGAAAGTGCAACAGAAAGTAGACCGCCCGGCGCTTTGCCGGGTCAGGGTGAAAGGGTGCGGTAAGAGCGCACCGGCGCTGATGGTGACATCGGCGGCCAGGTAAACCCCACCGGGAGCAAGGCAAGAATCCCCGCTTGACACAAGCGGGGGTCGTCGGACGCGATGAGGCTGCCCGCCCAAGTCCGAAGGTAGCTGCTTGAGGCACCCAGCGATGGGTGGCCCAGATGGATGGTCACCGCCCTTTCGGGTACAGAATCCGGCTCATAGGCTGGCTCATTCGCCATTCACACAGCACGGGGCGAAAGTCTCTGGCACGATGGCGGGATATGAAACTCTATGCCGCGCCGCTGAACTTTCGCGCCATCGCGCGCGAATTTTCCGTCCCCACCGACTTCGCGCCACAGGTGCTTGCAGAAGCGGCGCAGCTTGAAGACCGCTTCGCCGCCACGCGTATCGACGCCCGCTCGCTGCCCCTTGTCACCATCGACCCGGCGGGCTCGCGCGACCTTGACCAGGCCGTCCACATCGCTTCGCGCGAGGGGTCAGGCTACACCGTCAGCTACGCGATCGCGGATGTCGCCGCCTTCGTCGAGCCGGGCGGTGCGGTCAAAGACGAGTCGCTGCACCGCGGGCAGACGATTTACCTGCCCGATGAGCCGGCGCGGCTGCACCCGCCAGCCTTAAGCGAGGACGCCGCCTCGCTGCTTCCCGACGTCGACCGCCCCGCCGTACTGTGGACCTTCGAGCTCGACCACGACGGCGAGGTCGAGCACGCCCACGTCGAGCGCGCCTTGGTCCGTTCGGTGGCGCGCCTGGACTACGAGGGCGTGCACGCGGATTTCGCGGCCGGTGATGTGCACCCTTCGATTGCGCTGTTGCCGGAGGTAGGAAGGCTGCGGCAGCGCAGCTCGTTGCGTCGCAAGGCGATCAACCTGCGGCTGCCGAGCGTGCGCGTGGTCGGTGAGGAGGACACCTTTGAGCTGTTCATCGAGCCGCGCCACCCGGTGATGGACTACAACTCGGAAATCTCGCTGATGACCGGAATGGTCGCCGGACGCATGATGGTCGACGCCGGTGTCGGCTTTTTGCGCACACTGGGGCCCGCGACGGCCGCAGCGGAGGCGGAGTTTCGGCGCGAGGCTGCCAACTTGGGCTACGCGGTCGCCGGCGAGATCGGCGAGTTCCTCGCGGGCATCGACGCGGACACCCCGCGCGGCATGGCCATGATGCGCGAGGCGCAAAAGCTGCTGCGCGGGGCGGGCTACGCCGACCTCGGGGAAAAGGACCCGGAGGTCCACGCTGGCATCGGCGGCTACTACAGCCACGTCACCGCGCCGCTGCGCAGGCTCATCGACCGTTACGCCACCGAAGTCTGCCTAGCCATTTGCGCAGGCGAAGAGATCCCGGAGTGGGTGCACGAGGACGCACCGCGCGTACTGAAAACGATGGGGCGGACCTCCCAGCTCGCCCACACCGTGGACCGCGCCTGCCTCAACCTCACCGAGGCGACCGTGCTCGCCCCCTGGGTCGGCCACAACTTTCACGGCGTGACGCTGCAGGTCAACGACGCCGACGAGGCCCGCATCTTCGTCGCGGACCCGCCGGTGCTTGCGCCCTCGCACGGCGCGCCGGGGGAGGGCACGGAGACGCAGTTCTCGCTCGTGCGCGCCGACGTGGCCGCGCGCGAGGTGGGGTTCGCCTGGCCGGCCGACTAGTCCGCGGGTGAGTCCTCCAGGCAGGCGGTGCGCCCCGGCGTGATCTCCACGACGTCGAACTCCTTGGCCATCACGCGGGCGAACTCATCGGCCTCGCGCAACGGCACCAGGGCGAGGACCGCCTTGGATGAGCCGGTAGCCGCCGGCCGGGCCGCGAGCGCCCCGCGCGTTTTGCACAGCTCGATCAGGGCGTCCGGCAGGACGAGCCCGCGCATCTCGGTCGGCGAGTTGACCAGGGTGAACAGGTCGTTCGTGTGGCGCGAGCGCAGTGCCTTGGCTACGGCCATGCTGCGCAGCGTCTCCGCCTCGCAGAAGTGCACCCAGGCGCGCGCCTTCTCCGGCGTCGGCGCGGTCTCGTCGCCGACGGTGCGCCGCGCCGTGACCCACTCGACGACGCGCTCGATGGCGTCGGGAAGCTTGCGCAGCGAGGTGACGCCGAAGTTGGCGGAGGCGGCGTCGATGAACGCGCGGTGCTCGGCGATGTGGGCGACCTCGCCGTAGTCCGCCTCGCCGAACTTCTCCGCGACCGAGAAGATGCGCACGCCCTCGCGGCCGGGGTGCGGTGCCTCGGTGAGCGAGCCGTCCGCGTAATCGATGACCGCGATGCCGGTCCCGCTCGCGCGCAGGGCTGCCGTGTGCCGCGAGCGCAAGCCCGTGAGCTCGGAGTAGGTCTCCACCGCCTGCGAGGCGATATCGGCCAGGCGGGCGCGGAACGGCGCCTCGTTAAGCTCCGCATGGCCCGCGGCAAGGGCGAGGCACATCGCCGCATCCGCCGCCCACAGCGCGCCAAGGCCCGCGCCCAGCGGAATGTCGGACATTACCGTCACGTCTAACCCCGCCGTGTCGCGGGAAAGCACCTGGCGCTGGATGAGCTGGTGGACCAGCCCGCCCCAGCGCTTGGCCAGCGGGTGGTCCGCGCCCGCGGGTTCGCCGAGCGGCGCGCTCGCCACCACCGGCTCGGAGGCCGGCGCGGAAGCGGAAAAGACGAGCTGGTGGTCGTCGCGGGGGCTGACCGCCACCCCGGCGCGCAGGCTGGACAGGCCGATCAGTGTGGCACCGCCGAAGTGGTCCACGTTCTCGCCTGCCAAAATCCACGTCGCCGGCGCGCTCGCGGCGTGCGCGGGCGCGTGGCCGGTGCGCGTTTCGTGCGCGGCGCGTGCGCGGTCTGCAACCGGGGCGGCGTGCTGGTCGGTCGGGTCGGTCCACAAAGACATTGAGTGTTCTTTCTCCACGGTGTGTGCAGTTGGCGTGAAACCCTAGACTACCAACCGCGCAAGGCGGGTAGGGTGGGCGAAAACATCCCCGTGAAAAAGGAGCAGACCAATGGCTGACGACAAGTTCTACTTCAACCCCACCACCGGCGAGGTCTCCCAGGGCAAGGTCGCCTCGTGGGACAACCGCATGGGCCCGTACGACACCCGCGAGGAGGCCGCGCACGCGCTCGAGATCGCCGCGCAGCGCAACAAGGCCGCCGACGAGGCGGATGAGGCCTGGGAAGACTAGAGCTTCTTGAAGGCCTTCTTCACCTTCTTCATCGCCTTCGGGTAGCCGGCAAGCGCGGCCTGGCCGAGTTCCAGCTCGCGCTGGTAGAGCACGCCGTAGGCGAAGGTGTCCTCGCCGCGAGCGTGCGCGTCCTGCGCGAGCTGGACGAGGTGCTCGCGCGCGGTGACCGAGTCCTGAAAGTCCCCGAGCACCGACTGCAGGCGCGTGCACGCCTTGACCAGCGGACCCGTCTTCAACCCGGAGCCTTCGGCGGCGACGGCGGCGTAGCGCAGCTTCTTCGCCGCCTTGCGCACGGCGTGGATGTAGGCCTCGCGCTCGGCCAGCGGCAGCGCGGCGTCCTCGGCGTATTTCTCCATCTTCGCGTGGCGCTTCCGCAGCTTCGTGTACGCGCCGCACAGCTGCGTGTAGAGCTCCGCGTCGCTGTGCTCTGCGGCACCGTGCAGCTTCTCGACGTCCGCGAGCAGCCCCGCAAAGCGCTCCGAGTCAAGCATCTCGACGATTTCGGCGTGCGCCGCGTCGTACATCCCGCGCAGGTCGCGGTTGATCTGGGCCGCGGTGGCCGCATCGATCGTGCCGGTGGTATCACACGCGATGAGGTCGCGTAAGCGCTGCTCGACGACCTCCGCGTCGCGCGCAGTGCCCAGCACCCCGGCCGCGTACTTGAGCTCGGCCTCCACGTGGGCCGCATCAGCGTGACCGCCTGCAACGCCGTAGGTTGCTAGCAGGGAGCGCATCGTGCGGGTGGCTACGCGCATCTGGTGGACGGAGTCGGCTTCGTCGGCGCGCACGCGTGGGATGTAGTCGACGATCCTTTCGCGCGTGCGCCGCAGCGCCTCATCGACCGGCCCGGCCGGCAGGCTCTCGCCCAGCGCTTTGACCAGCTTCGACGGCGCATCCGCCGGGCGTGCGCCCGCCGCCAGCATCGCCTCGGTGGCGTTGTGCAGCAGTGTTTCGCCGGTCTCGGTCCCGGCGATCGCCTCGCTTAACTCCAGCTCCCACTCGCGCCAGGTCTGCGCCTGGCCGCCGGGCAGGTAGGACTCGGAGGTGACGTGGTCGTCGCAGAACTCGGCGTACGCGGTGCCCTCGCGGCCCAGGACGGACTCCACGCGCCGGTTGTCCACCCGCGCGATCGGGACCAGGGGCGCATCGCCGACGATGTCCGCGACCGCCTTGCGCAGCTCGGCCGGGACCTCGTCGCCGGGGGCATCCTGCAGCGGCACCTGCAGCTCGCGGCGCGCCCCGCCTTCGCCCGGCAGCTTGACGTGCCAGCCGTCGTCGGTGCCGCCCGTGCGGCGACGCAGCGCCGTTTTTGCACGCGTGAGCCGCAGATCTTCGGTGTCGAAATAGGTGGCGGAGAGGTGGTGGGTGGTGGTGGAGGTAATGGACAACGTGGCGTCGACAAGCGAGATGCCCGGCGGCTTGACCCCCTCGTCCACGGCGAGCTTGACCTCAACTTCTAAAAACTCCTGCGGCATGGTTCATCTCCCTCACATCGACTCAACCCCAAGCCTAGCGTCGCTACAGTGGGAGTATGAACACTCAACAGGAAGACGTGCTGCGCAAAGTCGAACAGCAAGACATTGCGTTTTTAAGGCTGTGGTTCACCGACATCTTCGGCTCGCTGAAGACCGTGATGATGTCGCCCGCCGAGCTGGAATCCGCCTTCGACGAGGGTGCGGGCTTCGACGGCTCCTCCATCGAGGGCTTTACCCGCATCTCGGAGTCGGACACCCTGCTCAAGCCCGACCCGTCGACCTACCAGGCGCTGCCTTTCGACGAGGACTCCGGGCTGCAGACCGGGCGCATGTTCTGCGACATCACCATGCCCGACGGCGAGCCGCTCTACAGCGACCCGCGCCAGGTGCTCCGCCGCCAGATCGAAAACGCCCGCGACATGGGCTTCGAATTCATGGCCAGCCCAGAAATCGAGTTCTACGTGGTCAAGCCCTTCGAACCCGGCGAGCGCCCCCAGCCCGCCGACCTCGGCGGCTACTTTGACCAGGCCAAGCGCAACGAGGCGCCGAAGCTGCGCCGTCAGGCGATCGCCGCCTTAGAGTACATGGGCATTGTCACCGAGTTCTCCCACCACGAAGCCAGCGCCGGCCAGCAGGAGATCGACCTACGCCACACCGACGCGCTGACCATGGCGGATAACGTGCTCACCTTCCGCTACATCGTGAAAACGGTCGCCGAGGCCAACGGCGTGCACGCCACGTTTATGCCCAAGCCCTTTCCGCACATGGACGGCTCGGCGATGCACACGCACTTCTCCCTGTTCGAGGGCGACGAGAACGCCTTCCACGACCCGGACGACGAAATCAGCCTGTCCAAGACGGGCCGCCAGTTCATCGCCGGCATCATCGAACACGCCAATGAGATTTCCGCGCTGACCAACCAGTACGTCAACTCGTACAAGCGCCTGCAGTTCGGCTCGGAGGCGCCCACGGCGGCGACCTGGGGCGTGTCGAATCGCTCGGCGATGGTGCGCGTGCCCACCTACCGGCTGCACAAGGCGGAGTCGCGCCGCATCGAGGTTCGCTCGCTCGACTCGGCGGCCAACCCGTACCTGGCCTATGCCGCAGTGTTGGCCGCCGGGCTGCGCGGGATTACCGAGGGCTACGAGCTCGACGAGCCGGCCCGCGACGACGTCTTCGCACTGACCCGCCGCGAGCGCCGCGCGATGGGGTACCGCGACCTGCCCAACTCCCTCGACCAGGCGCTGCGCTACCTCGAACAGTCCGAGTTCATGGCTGAGGTGCTCGGCGAGCAGGTCTTCGAGTACTTTTTGCGCGCCAAGTGGGACGAGTGGCACGAATACACCAGCCAGGTCACGCCCTGGGAGCTCGATAGCGGGATGGACCTGTAATGGCGCTTCCCACCCCGGCCAAACTCGGGCTCACCTCGCCGCGCGCGGCGCAAGACATCGAGGAGCTGTCGCTTGACGACGCGGAGCTGCTCTGGACCCTCGCCGGCGCCGGCGACCCCGACCTCGCCCTCAATACTGCGCACCGCTTCGCCGGCGCGCTGCCCGCGGAATCCGAGTGGCGCGAGGTCCGCGAGGCGCTGGCGGCCGACGCGCAGTTCTGCACCCGCTTTTTCGCCCTGCTCGGCGGCTCGACGGCGCTCGCGGACCACCTGGTAGCCAACCCACACCTGTGGCGCGAGCTCGCCGCCCCGCTGCCGACCGAAGAAGAGATGCGAGAGGCGATGCTTCGTGCCGTCGAGGCGGAGCACATCGAGGAGGCGACCTACCGCGCAGGCGCCCGTTTCGCCGACAAGCACGTGGCCAAGGACGCGCTGCGCGAAACCTACCGCACGCTCATGATGCGCATCGCCGCCGCCGACCTCGCGGGCACGTTCACCCCGCTCAAGGGCCACGGCGGCGCCGAGCCTTTGGGGTACCAGCGCACCACCGCGCTGCTCACCGCGCTTGCCGACGCCGCCTTAACCGCCGCCCTCGCCGTCGCCATCCGCCAGGTCTACGGAGAGGAGGAACCGGACACCGCGCTCGCCGTGATCGCGATGGGCAAGTGCGGCGCCCGCGAGCTGAACTACATCTCGGACGTCGACGTCATCTTCGTCGCCGAGGAGGCCACCGCCAAGGCCACGCGTACCGCCAGCGACTTCATGCAGCTGGGCACCGCCTGTTTCTTCGAAATCGACGCCAACCTGCGCCCCGAGGGCAAGGCGGGCGCGCTCGTGCGCACCCTGGACAGCCACGTGACCTACTACAAGCGCTGGGCCGAGACCTGGGAGTTCCAGGCCCTGCTCAAGGCGCGCCCGCTCACCGGTGCGCTTACGTTGGGTGAGCGTTACGTCGAAAAGCTTGCGCCCTTGGTGTGGGAGGCCTCCCAGCGCGACTCCTTCGTCGAGGATGTCCAGGCGATGCGTCGGCGCGTGCTCGCCAACGTGCCGGAGTCGCTGCGCCAGCGCGAGCTCAAACTCGGCGAGGGGGGTTTACGCGACGTGGAGTTCGCCGTGCAGCTGTTGCAGCTCGTCCACGGGCGCATCGACGAGAGCCTGCGCGAGCCGAACACGGTCGCGGCGCTGACCTCGCTCATGGTCGGCGGCTACGTGGGCCGCGAGGACACCGACAAGCTCATCCGCGCCTACGAGTTCCTCCGCCTGCTCGAGCACCGCCTCCAGCTGCAGCGCTTCAAGCGCACGCATCAGCTGCCCGCCACCGACGACGAGAAGCGCCTGCGCTGGCTCGCGCGCACCGCCGGGTTTCAGGCTACGGCGCGCCGCACCGCGGTTGAGGAGATGCAGCGCGCGCTGACCCAGCTGCGCCGGGTGGTGGCCAACCTGCACGAGCGCCTCTTCTACCGCCCGCTGCTCGAGGCCGTCGTCGACCTGTCGATTGGCGAGGCCACCTTTTCCGCCGACGCCGTCAAGGCGCAGCTCGCCGCGCTCGGCTACCGCCACCCGGCGCGCGCCTACGACCACCTCAACGCCCTGGTCAAGGGCACCTCGCGCAAGGCGAAACTCCAGGCGATCCTGCTGCCCACCCTCATGCACTGGCTCGCCGGCACCGCCGACCCCGGCGCGGGCCTGCTCAACTACCGCAAGCTCTCCGACGCCGCGCTCGATCGGAGCTGGTTTCTGCGCATGCTTCGCGACGAGGGCGTGGTCGGCACCCGGCTCATGCACATCCTCGGCAACTCGCCGTACACCTCCGACCTCATCATCTCCGCGCCCGATGTGGTCAAGCTGCTCGGCGACGGCTCCAGCGGTCCGCGCCTGTTAGAACCGGCGCCCGACCAGGTGCACAAGGCGATCATCAACTCGGCGAACCGTCACCGCGAGAACCCGGACAAGGCGGTCGCGGTGGCGCGCTCGCTGCGCCGCGCGGAGCTGGCGCGCATCGCCTCGGCCGACCTGCTCGGCATGATGGACGTGCGCCAGGTCTGCACCGAACTGACCATCGTGTGGGAGGCGGTGCTGCAGGCCGCGCTTGAGTCCGAGATCCACGCAGACCTTGTCGCCCAGGGCCTTGCCGAGCAGCCCGCCCGCATCGCGTTTATCGGCATGGGCCGGCTCGGCGGCGCGGAGCTTGGATACGGCTCGGATGCCGACGTGATGGTGGTGGCCGAACCGGTCGGGGAGACCTCGGAATCCGACGCCACTGCCTGGGCCGCGCGCATCGTGGACCAGCTGCGCAAGCGCCTGGCCAAGCCTTCCGACGACCCGCCGCTGGAGGTCGACCTCGGCCTGCGCCCGGAGGGCCGCTCCGGGGCCGTGGCGCGCACGATCGCCTCTTACGAGCGCTACTACAGCCAGTGGGGCGAGGTCTGGGAAAAGCAAGCCTTACAGCGCGCCACCGTGGTCGCGGGGCATGCCGAAACCGGCGAGGCCTTCCTACGCATGATCGACCAGTTCCGCTACCCCTCGGGCGGGGCGAGCCAGTCAGACATCCGCGAAATCCGCCGCATCAAGGCCCGCGTGGACAACGAGCGCCTCCCGCGCGGTGCCGACCGCGCCACCCACACCAAGCTGGGCCGCGGCGCGCTTGCCGACGTCGAGTGGACCGTTCAGCTGCTCACCATGATGCACGCCCACGAGCATGAGGGCTTGCACACCACCTCCACCCTGGATGCGCTCGACTTCCTTGCCGAGCTCGACGACCCAGACGTGCTGCCCGCCGCGCAGGCGAAGATCCTGCGCACCGCGTGGCTGACCGCCACCCGTGCCCGCAGCGCGCTCGTGCTGGTCGCCGGCAAGCGCACCGACCAGCTGCCCGCGCCGGGTCCGCAGCTCGCACAGGTGGCGGGCTCCGCCGGCTACGACCCGGACCAGCAGCAGCAGTTCTTGGAGGACTACCTGCGCATCACCCGCCGCGCGCACCAGGTCATCGAGGAGGTGTTCTGGGGCGAGAAGCCCACCCGCGAGTTCGATTGAGCCTAGAGTGGGGGACATGGCTGTGCATTTCTCAATCGATCTCAACGATGCCACCTACGCTGACCTGGTGGCGCTGGTGGAAGGGGCGCGTGTTGCGGGCGTCGATAAGCAGGCCCGGCTCAACCTCGAAGACACGACGCTTTCGCTCGAAGTCGAGCCCGACACGCGCCGCGGCACCACCCGCACGGAGCATCCCACGCCCGGCGGGCAGCTGCCGCAGCTAGGCGATGCGGCGATCCGCTCGGTGGTGGACATCCTCACCGGGCGCCAGGAGCCTCCTCGCTGACGATCTTCACGCTCGGGGCGAGGTGGTGCTTCGCCTTGTGGCGCGAAACCACAAGGCCGACGAGCAGGAGCGCGGCGGTGAGATAGAAGGCGATCCACGCGTGTCGGAAAACGCCCCACTGGTAGGTCTGGCCGTGCGCGGAGTGATCGAGCATCACACCGACGGCCTGCGCGCCGATCATGCATGAGATGAATCCGCCCATATTCGCCAGGCCGGTGCCGGTAGCGACGATGTTGGCGGGCAAGTGCTCGCGCACCGCGTCGAAGCCGAAGTTCGCCGTGGGCACGCACAGGCCCATGAGCACGGCGATGGTGAGGATGGCACCGTAGCCGCGCGGGGTGCTGGATGCGAAGAAGAGCATCCAGGAAATCGGGGTGACCGCGCCGAGGGCGATCGCGGCAAGGTCGCGGCTGGAGCCCATACGGGCAGACAGCGCGCCGATGGCGGGGGCGGCGGCGATATTCACGGCGGTAAAGAGGATGAGCACGGTGCCGGCCTGGCTTTCGCTCAAGCCCATGCCCAGGGTCATCAGTGGCAGGCCCCAGAGGAGGCAGAAGCTGAACATCCAGAAGATGACCCAGCCGTGGATGAAAAACGCCTCCCATGTGACCGGCGAGCGCACGACGGTGCGCAAGATGTGCCCGATCGGCATGGCCGAGGACGACTCCTGCCGCTGTGTCTTGATCTCGCGGCGCTGCCCGCGCGTGAGCTCGGCCCACTCGGGGGTGTCCGCAACGGCAACCGCAGCAAGCAGGGCGATGAGCAAGCCGAGCGCGCCGAGCGAGACAAACGCGACGGTCCAGCCTTGCGCGGAGAGCAGCGCGAGGAAGGGCACGGCGGAGAGGAACTGGCCGAGCTGGCCGACCGCGGCGGTCAGCTGGGTAAACAGCGGCGTCTTCCTTGGTGGGAACCAGTACGGCAAAATGCGCATGGCGGACAGAAACGCGGTGGCATCGCCCGCGCCGATGAGCACGCGGGCGACGATGGCCACGCCGTAGGAGCTGGTCAGGCCGAGGACGATCTGCCCGACGGCCATGATGATGGCACCGGCGACGAGCATGAAGCGGGGCCCGAGTTTGTCAATGAGCAGTCCCGTGGGGATCTGTGCGAAGGCGTAGACGCCGACCTGGACTGCGGTAAACACTGCGATTCGTGATGCGTCGACGTCGAATCTGTCGATAGCTTCCACGCTTGCCACGCCGAACGACGTGCGTCCAAGGATCGCTACGGCATACACAGCGACTGCGCCGAGCCACACGATGAGGGCTTGGGAGGTGAGCTGTTCGCGTGGGTGATTGTTTGCCATGGCAGCTTATGTTAATTAGCGGGTTTGCGCAGCGTGCAATCATCCACGGTTGACAATAGGCACGTGCCGGGTAAACCGCTTCGCCTTCCTGCGTGAGACGAGCAAACCGATAAGGCACACTGCCGCCGTGCCGAAAAACGCCAGCCAGGCGATACGGAAATCGTGCCATGTAAACGCTGCGCCGTCCGCAGACCAGTCGAGCAGCACCCCGACGAGCTGCGAGCCGATCATGCAGGCGATGAACCCGCCCATGTTGGCGAAGCCCGTGCCGGTAGCCACCATCTCAGCCGGCAGGTACTCGCGCAGCGTGTCAAAGCCGAAGTTCCCCGAAGGCATACACAACCCGAGCAGCGAGGTGATCACCAGCGCCGCGCCGAAGCCGCGGGGCGTAGGTGAGGCGAAGAGCACCGCGAAGGCGATGGGAACGATCGCGCCGATCCAGAGTGCAGCGAGGTCGCGGCGCACGCCGAGTCTAGCGGAGACCACGCCCATAATCGGCGCGGCAATCACATTGCCCACGCTAAACAGGATCAGCGCGGTGCCGGCCTGCGCCTCGGACAGGCCCATGCCCTGCGTCATCAACGGCACGCCCCAGAGAAGGGAGAAGGAGAACATCCAGAAGATGCCCCAGCCGTGGATGAAGAAGGCCTCCCACGCGATAGGGGAGCGCACCACGGTGCGCAGCGTAAACGCAAGTGGCACGCGCCGTGCCCGCTTCTGGGAGTGGACCTCGCGGCGCTGCTCGCGCGTCATCGCCGACCATTCCGGGGAGTCGGACACCACGAGTGCGGCGACGAGCGCGAAGATGAGCCCGAGCGCACCGAGCGAGACGAACGCGACGGTCCACCCGCGCGCGCCCAACAGCGCGAGGAAGGGCACAGCGGAGAGGAACTGGCCGACCTGGCCGAGCGCGCCGGTCAGCTGCGTATACAGCGGTGTCTTCTGTGGCGGGAACCAATAGGGCAGAATCCGCATCACAGACAAAAACGCGGTGGCATCACCTGCGCCGATGAGTACGCGCGCGGCGAGTGCGACACTGTAGCTGTCGGTCAACCCGAGCGTGATCTGGCCGGAGGCCATCACTAGCGCGCCGGTGACCAGCATGAAGCGCGGACCGAAGCGGTCGATTGCCAGGCCTGTGGGGACCTGTGCGGCGGCGTATACGCCGACCTGCACTGCGGTAAATACGGCAATGCGGGAGGCACTCACGTCGAAACGTTCCATGGCGTCCATGCTGGCCACGCCGAAGGAGGTCCGCCCGAAGATCGCGATGATGTATACGGCAACCGCACCCCACCAGACGGCGAGCGCGGTGCGTGTAACCTGTTCGCGCGGGTGATACGACACCGTAGTTTTTCTCATGCGCGCACACTAACATTAGGCGTTTTCGGTTGTCGCACCGTGGCGAGTGCTCGTCCCGTAAGCTTAAGTCCCGTGGATTACATTTCGACTCGCGACCAGACCGCCACCCCGCACAAGTTCACCGACATCCTGCTCGGCGGCTTGAGTGCCGACGGCGGCTTGTTCATGCCCGCCACCTACCCGCGGCTTTCGCCCGCGCTTCTCGACGACTGGCGCACGCTCCTGCGCGACAAGGGCTACGCCGCACTTGCCGCCGAGGTCGTCAAACTCTTCGTCGACGACATCCCGGACGCCTCGATCGAGGAGCTGACCGCCAAGGCCTACCACACCCCGAAGTTCGCGCACCCGGACATCGTGCCGGTGACCGAGCTG
Source organism: Corynebacterium sp. p3-SID1056 (assembly GCF_025152525.1). GTDB lineage: Bacteria > Actinomycetota > Actinomycetes > Mycobacteriales > Mycobacteriaceae > Corynebacterium. The sequence continues at coordinate 340,914 of NZ_JALXXL010000001.1, read as the reverse complement.
GACGAGAAGCTTTCGCTCGCGCACCTCTCTGAGGGCCCGACCGCCGCGTTCAAGGATATGGCGATGCAGCTACTCGGCGAGCTGTTCGAGTACGAGCTCGCCCGCCGCGGCGAGACGCTGACCATCCTGGGCGCGACCTCGGGCGATACCGGCTCGTCCGCCGAGTACGCGATGCGCGGCCGCGAGGGCATCCGCGTGTTCATGCTTACCCCGGCCGGCCGCATGACGCCCTTCCAGCAGGCGCAGATGTTTGGGCTGGACGACCCGAACATCTTCAACATCGCCCTCGACGGGGTCTTCGACGACTGCCAGGACGTGGTCAAGGAGGTCAACGCGGACGCCGCCTTCAAGGCGAAGTACGCCATCGGCGCGGTCAACTCGATCAACTGGGCGCGCCTGCTCGCGCAGACGGTCTACTACATCTCCACCTACCTGCGCGTGACCGAGTCCAACGACGAGCGGATCTCCTTTGCGGTGCCGACGGGCAACTTTGGTGATGTGTGTGCAGGTCACGTCGTTAAGCAGATGGGCCTTCCCATCGACCGCCTGATCGTGGCGACCAACGAAAACGACGTGCTCGACGAGTTCTTCCGCACCGGCAACTACCGCCCGCGCTCGGCCGCCGAGACCCAGGCGACGTCCTCGCCGTCGATGGACATCTCCAAGGCCTCCAACTTCGAGCGCATGCTTTTCGACGCCCTGTCGCGCGACGCCGCGAAAACCGCCGAACTTTTCGGCACCAAGGTCAAAGACGGCGGTTTCGACCTGGATGACCTGGGCGGGCAGGCGGTGCTGAAGCGCATCCGCGAAGACTTCGGCTTCGCCTCCGGCTCCTCGACCCACGCCGATCGGCTGGCCACGATCAAGCAGACGTTCCAGGAGCGTGGCGTGATGGTCGACCCGCACACCGCCGACGGCATCCACGTCGCCCGCGGCCTGGCGGACGAGGTCGACACGCGCATCGTGGTGCTGGAAACGGCGCTGCCGGTGAAGTTCGCCGACACGATCGTCGAGGCGACCGGGCGTTCCCCCGAGGTGCCGGAGCGTTTCGCCCACATCATGGACGGCGCGCGCCACGTCACCGACCTGCCTAACGACGCGGAGAGCGTCAAGCAGTTCATCGCAGATAACGCCGAGAAATAAAAGAGGTACGACTCATGGCACAGGAACAATTCGCAGGACCTGACTACTTCACCGAGTTCGACCCGGAGAAGTTCCTGCGCGACATCAAGATCCAGGCCGCGGAAGCCGAAAAGGGCGAGGAGGGCACCGACTCGGAGCAGCGTGACTGACCCCACGCAACCCGGGACGCACTACCCGGCCGGCGGCTACACTCCGGGCGGCAACGAGGCGCGCAAATACCAGCCCGCCCACGGCGAGCAGTGGACCTTTCCCACGCCCGTGCGCGAGCCTGCGCGCGGACGCAACGCCGCGTGGGCCTCGTGGGCGCTGTGCGTGATCGCGGCTGTGCTGCTCGTCGCCACTGTGGTGTGGATGGGACTGCAGACCCCGCAGGCACCCGCGCCGTCGAACGCCGAGCGAGACGCCCGCGAATCCGTGCAGACCCCGCGCGAGCAGGACGCGGCGGCAAGCGACAACGATATTCGCGTGCCCGCCTTCGCGCTGTGGGCACCCGGCACGCGCATCCAGTCCACCGACCACAAGCCGGCGCCGGGGGAGAGCTTTACCGCCCAGTCGTGCACCTCGGCGCTGAGCTTTACGGATACCGCCGGCCAGCACTACGCCGTGACCGCCGGGCACTGCGGCCGCGTCGGCGACTTGGTCTGGCCGACCAACGCCACCCACGCCTACGACTACGCGCGCGAGGTTGGCCACTTCATCTACTCCGGCCTCTACAGCGGTGACGGTTCAAAGGCGGACGGGGTAGACATCGGCATCATCCAGATCACCGACCCGGAACGCTACATGGAGGTCATCGGCGAGCCGATCCCCACTGGCATCGCCGAGCACATCCCGCCCGTCGAACGCGTCTGCAAGACCGGAGCGACTACCGGCTATACCTGCGGCGAATTCGTGGACACGCAGCGGGTGCAGATCGTCAACGCCGGTGCCGACGAGGACCGCGAAACCTTCGGCGACATCGCCAGCGTGTGTGCCGCCGCCGGGGACTCCGGCGGGCCGGTGTTCACTGAGGTCAACGGCCGCGCCGTGATCATCGGCGTGGTCTCCGGCACCGAGGCCGGCCGCAGCGAGGAGGAATGCTGGGAGGGAATGGACAACCCGAAGCTCATGTCCTACTCAAATGTCGAGCAGCTGATGACGGTGATCAACCACGTCGTACCCGACGCCGTGTGGCAGCACCAGACCTGGTAGGCGCTTACATGCCCCACTTCTCGCGCAGCGCCGCGCCCGTCGGCTCGTGCTTGAACGTGTGCGGGCGCGAGGGGCGCGCCTCCATAATCGTCAGCTCCTCGGGTCCGAAAGCCTCGAAGCTCGCCCTATCCAGGTAGGGCCGCAGCCCGAACTCCTCCCACGCGGGGCGCAGCTGCGCGGCGTCTGCGTCGAGCCACGTCAGCGTCGCGAGCCGCCCGCCGGTTTTTTCCAAGTTGTTGGTCACGGTCACCGAGTCCGCGCCGTGGTCCGCGCCGAAATGGATGAGCTCGTCGATCGTTTGCGGCGGCACGGTGGAAAAACAGAAGCCGAGCATCTCGAAGCGCATGTTGTCAGCCGTGCGCAGCGTGAGCGCGTCCAGGCAGTTTTGCTCAAGTAGGCGGGAGATATGGCCGGCGGCGTCGGGGTCGGTAAACGCGGCGTCGCTAAGCGTGCCCTGGACCGCGACGCCGCTTTCGGTGGTGGCGACGCGCGCATCGGCGATCACCCCGGGCCGGATGCTGGCGGCGACGTTTCCGGCGTCCGCCGGCGCCGGGTTCCACGCCTTGACCGGCGCGGCGGGTGCGTTCGCCTCCGCGGACTGGCGGTAGCTGGCAAGTGCAGCGATCATGACCACGAGCGCGATGAGCAGCGCGCCGTAGCCGGTGATAAACGCTGCTTTGGGTACTCGCTTCAGGGTCTGCATCGCCGCTTATTCTAGTCGACGTAGACTCAAAGCCACACAGACGCGAAAGGATTTCACCGTGCCAATTCCGGAATTTATCGTGGAGATCCGCAAAAAGATCGGCCACGACCCGCTCTGGATCCCGGCGGTGGCCGCGATCGTCCTGCGCGACTCCGCTGACCAGTCCGCCTGGGCCGTCCCCGACGTGCTGCTCGTGCGGCGCGCGGACAACGGCAAGTGGACCCCGATCACGGGGATCGCTGACCCCGGCGAGCAGCCGCACGACGCGGCGGTGCGCGAGGTGCGCGAGGAGACCGGCATCGAAACCACGCCCGCAGCGATTTTGGGTGCCGGCTCGCACGGCCCGGTCGTGCACGCGAACGGCGACAAGGCCAGCTACATGTCGGTGCAGCTGCGCTTGGATCCGGTCGACCCGGCCGCGGAACCGGTGGTCGGCGACGACGAGTCGGTCGAGGTCGGTTGGTTCCCCATCTCGCGTATGCCGGTCACCGACCCGAAGTGGCGGCTGGTCATCGCTGATGCGGCGGCGCAGCGCAGGCATCCGGCGTCGTTTCACCCGCGGATGGGCCTTTCCAAGCGGTGAGGCTCGGCGTCGATTGCTCCGAGTACCAGGCCGGGCTCGACTTTTCCGGCTTCGACTTCGCGATCCTGCGCACCACCGACGGCACCTACCAGGACCCGTGCTTTGCGCAGCTGCTCGCTGATGCTTCGGCAGCCGGCTGCGCGCTTGCCACCTACCACTTCCTTCGCAGCCCCGCCGAGGGCACCACGATCGCCGAGCAGGTCGACGCCGCCCTCGCCGTTCTCGGGTCGCACCGTTTGCCGATGTGGCTCGATGTGGAGTCTCCCGCGGGGCTTTCGCTTGCCGACGTCCGCACCGCCCACTCCACCTTCCGCGCCGCCGGCGTCCCTGTGGCCGGCGTCTACACGACCACGCGCTACTGGCGCCGCCACATGCGCCTGGCCAGCCCGGCCGAGTTCGGGGCGCTGTGGCTCGCGCAGTGGGGTGACAACACGGTGACCGACCCCGCGCAGCTGGGTGCGTGGCCATCTCCGCTAGGCATGCCGCGCCCGCAGCTGTGGCAGTTCACCTCGCGCGGCCGAGTCGGCGGGATTGAGGTCGATTTGAACCTAGCGGTTGCGGGGGTTTGTGGCCTGCGCTAGGTTGTGGGCCTATGGGGGAACAACATGAACTTCGGGCTTTTCTGGCCTTCAAAGCAGGGGGAATCGCCGCACTCCGGCTTGTCTACGAGACAGGCCTCGATGCGGCCGCGTTGGTGAGCATGGGCGCAGCCGACGACTACGCCGAGACACTCGTACACCTCGCACGCCGATTCTTCCGGCCCACCAGCCACTCACGCGCCCAAGCAGAGGCACGCAGTGCGGCAGAAGCCAACCGGCACTGCATCGAAACCTTGGAGCTGATCGAGCGCACCGCCAGGCGCATCACCAACCCCACCAAACGCTGGGAATACACCGCGCAACTGTGCGCCACCGCAGGCGACACCACCACCATCAGCAAACGCGCCGCCCGGCTGCGCAAAACCTACCTGCCACCGCGCGTGCCACAAGACGGGGTACGCATCCAACGCAGCGAAACACACGACAAATTCATCATCCGGCTCACCGGCCCCACCAACGACCTCCAAGATCTGGTCACCACATTCGAGACCCCCGGCGACAACGGACAACCAATTGACCCGATTGACTGGCTGGTCAACAACCGCCACATCGTCCAAGCACCCGTGGCAATCCACGCCATTATCACCGACAAGGACATCGACCATGTCCTTTCCGGCACCGACGATTCACCCGACCAAGAACCAGTAGTGGTGACCAATACCGGGGTGAGGATGACCACCAGCCAAATCCTGCGCCGGCATATCCTGCCCGACGGGTATATCACCCTGGCCGCACCGCACCTCGGCCCGATTAACACCCACCGGGCACGCCTTGCCTCACCCGTGCAACGCCTGGCCCTGGAAGCGGACTCGCCGACGTGTTGCTGGCCGGACTGCACCACACCCATCTCGAAGTGCCAGGCGCACCACCTGACCGACTACGCCCACGGTGGCGCAACCCACCCGGCGAATATGTGCTGGCTGTGCCCACACCACAACGCCGTCAACGGCCAACCCGACCGCGGTCGGATGACACGCATCAACGGCCGCATCGCCTGGATCGGCCCCAAATACACCACACCGATATTCACCGGCCGCGACTACACCGACACCGACACACTCATCGGCGGACCCGCGCAAGGCAGACCCGGGTAAGCAAAAACAGAGAAAGACAGCACCGGCGGGGATACACTTAAGCCCCATGAAGGTGCTGTGCATTGGCGCGGGCGCGATCGGCGGGTACTTCGGCGGTGCGCTTGCAGAAGCTGGACACGAGGTGTCGTTTGTCGCCCGTGGGAAAACGCTCAAGGCGTTGCGCGAGCGCGGTCTGCTGCTCAAAAACGGCGAGCAACCCGCGCGCACAATCCGGGTGCACGCCGCGGACCGTGCAGGCAAAGCCGCCGACCTGCTCGGCGGCGCCGATATTGTGCTCGTGGCCACCAAGGCGCTGCCGGACAACCCCACGTTTGCGGACCTGAAAGACGCGCAGCAACTCACCGGCGTGCCGATCGTCACCACACAAAACTCGGTCGAAGTCCACGACACCGCCGCCGAGCTTTTCGGCCCCGACCGCGTCTTCGCCGGCGTGGTGCGCTGCTACGCCACCCGCGTCGGCCCTGCGGAGATTCATCTCAACCCGGGGCCGCTGACGTTGAACTTTGGGCGTGTGGAGGGGGCGTCGAGAAGCGAAGTGGCCCTGGCGTTTCGCGCCGCCCTCGATGAGGCGGGCATCGGCGGCGAGTACCTCACTCCGGAGGAGATCCTCGTGGATGTGTGGGCGAAGGCGATGTTTGTCAGCACCACCGGTGCGCTCGGCGCGGTCGCGAATGCGCCGATGGGTGTGCTTCGCGACGCCCTGCGTCCCCAACTCCGCGCACTCATGAAAGAAGTCGAGGCCGCCGCCCGCGCCAACGGGGTAGCACTGCCCGCGGACGTGGTGGAGCAGACGCTCGCGTTCGCCGACCGGCAGTACGCGGGCGCGACTAGTTCAATGCACCGCGACATCGCCGCCGGGCTGGAAAGCGAGCTGGACGCGCAGGTGGGCGCGATCCGCAGGAAAGCCGCGAGCGCGGGCGTGGCGACGCCGCTGCTCGACTACACCGAGGCCGTGCTCAGCGTGCGCACCAGCTGACAAAGCGTGCCGAGCACAGCAACCAGTGGGCGAGCAGCAGTACAGGGATGGTCAGCGCGATCGCGTCGAGCCACTCGGCACCTGCAACGAGCGCAACCTGGTGGCCGCCCATGCTCACGGTGCCGGGCGGGAAGGTGCACGACCACCACGCCGGCGAATAGTCGACCCAGCGCACGACGTTGGGGTAGAAGATAGCCATGGCGTAGCAGGCGAGCGGGATCGCGATGAAGAGCGCGACCATGCCGTAGTAGATGGAGACTTTGCCGGGGAAGAGGATTTGCATCGCGGTGGTGGATTGGCCGACCACACCGAGCGGCACCCAGGCGGTGGCGGATTTCGCCCCGCCGAAGTCGACGCGGCCGTGCCAGGCGGCCCAGTACACCCGCGCAAACAGCGGCACGGCGGTGAGCAGCGACATGAAAAACAGGGCGGTGCCCATCACGTGGTACACCTGCCCGTAGTCGCGGGCGAGCCAGCCGGCGACCGACGCCGAAATCATCGGCCCGACGAGCGGCAGGCCCCAGGTAAAGCGCGGCTCGCCGTCGAAGCGCGTGAGCTGAATCGCCCACGTGAGCACGGTGACGGGGCCGCCGATCCAGAAGCCGATGAGGCGGTAGACGCCCACGCCGGTCAGACCCGACAGCGCCGCGCCGAGCGCGAGGATGCCGATAAAGTACATGGACCACTCGGCCATCGTCGTGCGGGCGAAGCTCGGCTGCCGGTAGCGCGCAAACCCGAAAGTGAGCACGACGAGGATACCGCAGCCGATGACGGCGAAGATGCCGGCTGCGGTGAACATGTCCTCCTCGACGAGCATGCGCGCAACAATCGAGGTGCCCATGAGGCTGCCGCCCCACGCGGGGCCCGGCGGTGGGAGTTCGCGGAATTTTTCAGTCACCCGGGCAATGGTAATCTTTTTGCTTTACGACGTCGCGTCGACCCCCTATACCGTCGCCCCAAATATCCACCCGGCCGCGAAAGTGACGGCGAGCGCGAGCATCCCGCCGCCGACGATGCGGCCGATCGCGGGGGCGAGCGGGGCGCTGACGAGCTTCGCGGAGAGCGTGCCGGTCAGCACGAGCGCGACGAGCGTGACTGCGAAGATCGTCCAGACTGGTGCGAGCACGGCGGCGGCGAAGGGGAGTGCCGCGCCGAGCACGAAAGAGATGAAGGACGCGATGGCCGCCGAATACGGGTTCACCAGCTCGGTCTCGCCCATCACGCGCTCCGAGTCGCGCTGTGATGAGACGGACACGTACTCGCCGAGCGCCATCGATACCGCCCCGCCGACGACCGCGGCCATGCCGGACATGGCGATCGTGCGGGAATCGCTCGTCGCGCCGGCGACGCCGACGAGGACGGCGGCGGTAGAGACGATGCCGTCGTTCGCGCCGAGGACTGCGGCGCGCAGCCGGTTCAAGCGCTCGCCTGTGTTCGGTTCAGTGCTCGGATTACTGCTCGGATTACTGCTCGGCTCTGTGCTCGGGCGGGGAGCGGTAGTGGTGGTCATAGTCCCATTGTCGCCTGTAGGTGACGCGGACACAAGCAAGGCAGGCCTGGCTAACATGCCTGGTGAGCGGCCTGTTTTGGGTTAGTAGTCCTTGCGGTAGTGCTTGGCAATTTCGTCGAACTCGGACTGTGCGTTGCTGCCCTGATCGAGCTGCTGGGGCCGGTTGCCTTCCAGCTTGCGCGCTTTGCGTGCGGCCTTCTTCTTGCGCACCTGGTTCGGGGTGTCGCGCTCCTCGTAGCGCAGGCCGGGGATGCCGGTGCGCATGGTGCGGGTGCGGCCGCCGTTGGAGTTAAACGTGTAGCGAAACGGCCCCGAGCCGACGGAGGCCGACAGGCCCGAGCCCGACAGGGTGAATCGGAACGGGCCGACTTTCTTGCTACGGCGGAAACGAAACGGCATGAGCTGCGCTCCTTTGGTCCAAGGTTGCTTTCTCATCAAAGCTAGCAAAAGTGCGTGCGCGCTTGGGGCTACATAAATGTTCGATGAGACGGCTTGAATCCGCGCGGGCACTCACTAGGTTGGGCCGTATGGTTTCACACATTGCAAGGAAAATGACCACTGTCACCGCGCTTGTCGCCCTTACTGCGGGCGGCCTCGGTGCCGGCCTGGCCAGCGCGCAGGGGCTTTCCTCCACCGCTGACCTGGCGCAGTATGTGGACGTCGACCGCGTGGGTCAGCTCAACTCCACCGTGCTCGGCGGCGCGAGCGCGGACGCGGCAAAGCAGCGTACGAACCAGTCCCACGTGGTGGTCGGCCTGCCGGATGGGGCGCAGCCGTTGCCGGCCGCTGAGGCGAAGGATGCCGTCGTGGGCCTGTGGCAGGCGAAGCAGAGCAAGGCCATGACGCTTGAGCTGCGCGCCGACGGCACGCTTACCTACGACGACGGCTGCAACTCCGGAAACGGCCTGTACTCCATCGACGACGCCGGGTCCCTGCACGTCACCGATCTTTCCGAGACGCGCGTCATGTGCGATTCCACGACGATGGACAACGCCGCAGCCTTGAAGTCGGTCTTGCGGTCTCACCCGGCCGTCTACGAGCTGGACGGCAGCATCGCGCTGGGCAGCCAGGGCAAGGCAGTCGAGTTTGACGCGCAGTAGCTAGGCGATGAGCTCGTCGCGGTTAATTTTGCCTGCCAGCGAGCGCGCCACCGCGAACGGGATCCAAACCATCTGGCAGTAGGCCAGCTTGGCGAAGAACAGCGCGACGTCGATGCTCGACACCTCCGGCGAAAACCGCGCCGCAAGCGCGACGAAGCCCGCGACGACGAACATGGCTGCGGAAAGCATGATCGACCAGCGCAGCCCGTCGTCGCGGGCTTCCACGTGCCGCTGCGTTTCGTATTCGTCGAGCTCGACGCCCGGCAGGTCGGCCCCGCCGATGGATGCGCGCAGCCACACAAGCCCGACTGCGGCGATGAGCCCGCCGCCGATCCACAGTGCCGTGGACAGGCCGCTGTTGAAGAATTGGAGTACGGCGGCAAGCAGCGTGAGCGCAAGCCCGATATCTGTGGTGAGAATGAGCCGATTTCGCTTCACGACGCCCACGTGTTTCATCTTCGGTGTCATCGGTTGTCCTCTCAGCGTGTTCGGTAGATTTCGGTCGACATTGGTGTGAACTCGGTTCGCGAGAACACGGCTTCCACTGGCAGGGAGAAGACGTCGCAGATTTTGAAAGCGAGGTCCAGGCTGGGGTAGTGGTCGCCGCGCTCGAGCGCACCGATGGATTGCGGATTGACCCCGACCGCGTCCGCGAGCTGCGCGCGCGACATGTCCCTTTCGGTGCGCAGCACGCGGACCCGGTTGTAGATCGGATCCACTGGTTTTTTCTTTGGGGGCATGGTTCAAAGTGTTGTATAAACACAACAATGTGTCAACTGTTCGCGCTACTTTTTATGCGACTTTCAGCTTCCGTGGCTGCTTTTAGGAGCGCCCTGGAGATACCGTTCTAGTTCCCTCAAGGTGGTTGATTTGCTGAAACTGCTCGGTAGGTTGAGGAGCATGGTTTCCAAGATCATGAAGAAACTGTCCACCGCAACCGCAGCCGTCGCCCTGATGGGTGGCGCCGCAGGCACCGCAGGCGCGCAGGAGCTGCCGCAGGGCCTGTCTTCAGACCCCGCGATCGTCGAAGCCGCGGTCGGCCTGAGCTCCATCCTTATCGGCGGCGCACCGCAGCTGCCGGGCTCCAGCGCCCAGAAGCCAGGGGCACCGACCGAGCAGGGCAACCTCATCACGGCCCTGCCCGAGCACGCGCAGCCGGCACCCGAGCACCTGCGCGGCCCAGCCGTCGAGCGCCCGCTGCAGGCGAAGGCGAACGAGAACGTGACCATTGAGTTTAACCCCGACGGCACCTTGTCCTACGATGACGGCTGCAACGCCGGCAACGCGGACTACCGCTTCGATGAGCGCGGCAACCTGCACGTCGGAGAGCTGGCCGAGACCCTGGCGCTGTGCGACCCCGAGGCGGAGGCCGATGCCAAGGACCTGAAGACGATCCTGCAGGCCAACCCGGCCGTCTACATGCTCGACCGCGACACCATCGCGCTGGGCAGTCAGGGTCACGGCATCGAGTTCGTGGAGGCGAAGGCCACCACCATCGAGCCGCAGGAAGGCTAAAGCACGACGCACTAGAAACGATGTGCTTGCGGCCCGGGCCACTTTGGGCCGGGCCGCGTAGCATTGTCATATGTCCGCAACGAGAAAACCCATACCGAAAGTCGCCTACGCGCCCATGCTCGGGCTGGAAACGTACGTCCGAGCACGCGTGGACAAACGCTATTCGCACCTGGTGCAGCTGCGGGCTTCCGCGCTCAACCAGTGCGTGTACTGCCTGGCTATGCACCGGCGCGACGCGAAGAAAGACGGCTGGAGCGAAGAAAAGATCAGTAGCACGGAGCACTGGACCGACTACAAGGAGCAGTTCTCCGACGAAGAGTGCGCAGCCCTCGAGCTCACCGACGCCGTGACCCGGATCCACGGGGAGGAGTCCGTGCCGGACGAGCTCTGGGACCGAGTTGAGCGCCTGCACGGCGAGAAGGGCGCGAGAAACCTGCTCATGGCGATCGTGGCGATCAACGCCTGGAATCGGATCGGCATCACCACACGCCTTGACCCGCGCAGCCTCTCTGGTGTCGACGATTTCGACCTAGGCATCCGGGCATAAGGAAACCCCGAGGGACACACCCTCGGGGTCTTTGCTTACGCGCGCGGTTTAGCAGTCGTAGTACATCTCGAACTCGAGCGGCGTCGGGCGCAGCTGCGCCGGCGCGATTTCCTCTTCGCGCTTGAGCTTGATGTAGGTCTCGATGAGGTCGTCAGTGAACACGTCGCCCTCGGTGAGGAAGTCGTGGTCGGCTTCCAGCGCCGCGATCGACGCCTCGAGCGAGGTCGGCGCCTGCGGGATCTCCTTGGCTTCTTCCGGCGGCAGCTCGTAGAGGTCCTTGTCCACCGGCGCGTGCGGCTCGATGCGGTTCTTCACGCCGTCGAGGCCGGCCATCATCATGGCGGCGAAACCGAAGTAAGGGTTGCCCGACGGGTCCGGGGCGCGGAACTCAATGCGCTTGGCCTTCGGGTTGGTGCCCGTGATCGGGATGCGGATCGCGGCGGAGCGGTTGCGCTGCGAGTACACCAGGTTGATGGGGGCCTCGAAGCCGGGGACGAGGCGGTGGTACGAGTTCAGCGTCGGGTTGGTAAACGCGAGCACCGCGCCGGCGTGCTCGAGGATGCCGCCGATGTACCAGCGGGCGATATCAGAGAGGCCGCCGTAGCCGGACTCGTCGTAAAACAGCGGCTCGCCGTCTTTCCACAGGGATTGGTGGGCGTGCATGCCGGAGCCGTTGTCACCGGCGAGCGGCTTCGGCATGAACGTTGCGGTCTTGCCGAACTGGACTGCCGTGTTCTTAATGATGTACTTGAAGTCCTGCAGGTCGTCGGCCGCGTGCAGCAGGGTGTTGAAGCGGTAGTTGATTTCCTGCTGGCCGCCGTTGCCGACCTCGCGGTGGAAGCGCTCGATGTGGAAACCGGCAGCATCCAGGTTGCGCACCATCGCGTCGCGCACGTCGACGGTCTTGTCGTGCGGGGCGACGGGGAAGTAGCCGCCCTTCCAGCGGTTCTTGTAGCCCAGGTTCGGCTCGCCGTCGGCGTCGCGCTCCTTGCCGCGGTTCCACCAGCCTTCCTCGGCGTCGACTTCGTAGAAGGCGCGGTGGCCTTCCGCCTCGTAGCGGATGGAGTCGAAGAGGTAGAACTCGGCCTCGGCACCGAAGCTGCAGGTATCTGCAATGCCTGTCGACGCCAAGTAGTCCTCCGCCTTGCGCGCCACGTTACGCGGGTCGCGGGAGAATGCTTCGTGAGTGAAGGGATCGTTGACGAAGAACTTCACGTTCAGCGTCTTCGCCTCGCGGAACTGGTCGAGCTTGGCGGTGGCCAGGTCCGGCATGAGCGTCATGTCGGACTCTTCGATGGTGGTAAAGCCCTTAATGGAGGAGCCGTCGAAGGCGAGGCCTTCTTCCATAACTTCCTCGTCGAACATGGATGCCGGGATGGAGAAGTGGTGTTCGCGGCCGGGAACGTCGGTGAACCTGACGTCTACGAATTCGACTTCCTCGTCGGCGATAAATTTTGTGACGTCCTCGATATTTTCGAAAGACACGTGTGCTCTCCTTAAAGGGGCGAAAATCTGAACGCCCACAAGTTTAGTAGAACCATGGCCCCGAAATGTGCACCCGCCCATTTTCGCCTCCCTCTGGCCACGGCTAGGCTTAGTGCCCATGGCGAGATCACAGCGACGCGATTGGCGCAATGGCCCCGAGATGCCAAATCAGTTCTCCGGCGATGACACGGTCCCGGACTATCCGGGGCAGTCCTTGGGCTTGCCGGAGCAGGGGGCGGGCTCGCAGGCGTCGGTCATGCGGCGCGCGTGCGGAGTGCTCATCGATTGGGGCATCTCCTGGGGAATCGCGGCGCTGATCACGTCGCAAACGCACGCGCTCGGCGACACCGCCACCGTGACCTACTTTGTGTGGATCGTGCTGGGCATTCTGACCGGCTGGCTCATGGCGCGCACGCCCGGCATGGCGATGCTCGGTATGGGGGTGGCGCGCATCGACGCCGCCGAACCGGTCGGGTTGTGGCGCGCGGCGCTGCGTACCGTGCTGACCGGTTTTGTGCTGCCTGCGGCGATCGTGGACGCGGATGGGCGCGGCATGCACGACCGCGCCACCAACACGACGGTGATCCGCGGCTAGCTCAAGTCCGTGCGGAAGTCGATGTGCCGCTGGAAGGCCCAGTTGCGGTCTGTGCACAGACGCGCAACCGTCAGCCCGCCGGCGAGGAAGAGCACGGCGAGCACGACCTCCGTGGTTGCGGAAATGCCGCCGGTGACATCACCGGAGGTCAGCTGCTGCATCGCGGCGTAGATCGTGGTGCCGGGGATCATCACCACGGTGGCCGGGATGGTCACGGTCGAGCGCGGCACGAAGAAGCGCCTGCCGAGCGCCCAGCCGAGCAGCCCGATGGTCAGCGTGCCCAAAAAGCACGCGAGGAAGAACTTCACTCCGGCGTGCAGCAGCACGAGCCTTAAGATGTTGGCCACCGTGCCGAGCGAGGCGGCGAGCAACGCCATGCGCTTCGACGCGTTGAATAAAATCGCGAAACCGCCGACGCTGAGGAAGCTGGCGACCGCCGCGGCGGCGTAGAAGCTGGGGGCGACGGCGGCGTCGACAAGCGGTGGCGGGGGAGCGTCGGTGATCATGGCGATGACCGCGACGGTGAGCATCATCGTGACGATCACCTCGAGGGCGAAACACAGCCGCGCGATGCCGGCGCTGAAATCGAAACGCGACAGGTCATTCATCGCGACGAACAGCGGGAACCCGGGGATGAGGTAGAGGATCGCCGGGACGAAACCGGCCGCAAGCTGCGTGTCCGCGCCCGGGATGGCGAGCGAGAGCACGAGGAAGATGGCGGTGGAGGCCGCACCGGCGAGCATCACCACGCCCAGCTGCAGCATGTGCTTCGCGGCAAGCCGCTGGCGCACATACTGGCCCGCACCCGCCGCGAGCACGACGAGTGCCGCGGTGAGCAGCGAAAAGTGGTTCAAAATGGCGAAACCGCCGCAAGCCAGGCCCGCGGCGAGGGCGCTGCCCGGAGCGCTCCAGCGCGGCGAGGGGATCGCCTCGATCTCGTCGAGCATTGTCTCGACCTGCGCCGCGGTGACATATTGGTGTAAGTCGTGGCGGCTGAAGTTTTCGAGCGCCTCAATCCGTGAGGCGTTCACACCCGGTACCGGCAGCACCGCCGCCAGGGTGCGAAAACGCTCGCCGCGGTGGAAGGTACAGGTGAGGGTGTCGAGGCCGACGATCATGTCGGCGTCGTCAAAGCCGAGCGCGCGGGCGCAGCGCTTGACGGCGCGGATCACCCGGTAGGCCGGCGCGCCGGAGGTCAAAAGCAGCGACCCCAAACGGAGCGCCGCGCTGGCCTCGGCATCCACTTACTTGCCCTTGCGCTGCTGCATGCGGCGCATGCGGCGGTTCATGCCCGCCATGTTCTGCGCCTGGCGCGGCATCGGGCCGCCCGGCAGGCCGTTGACCTGGCCGGGGCCCTTGCGGGAGTCCATCGCCTCCAGCTTGGCGTTGAGCGAGTAGACCTCGTCCTTCTTGTAGTTCTTCGGCATCTTCAGCAGGTGCTTCTGCAGGCTGCGCACGGGGACCTGCCCCTCGCCGTCGCCGGCGTAGACCTCGTGGATCGGCACGCCCGCCAGCAGGCGGTCGACGCGCTTGTGCTCCTTGGCCATCATGGACTTCAGGCGGTTGGGGTTGCCCTCGCCGACAAGCACCACGCCGGGGTTGCCCACCACGCGGTGGATGGTGTCCATGTGGGTATTGGCCTGCACGCCCGTCTTAGTGATCCAGACGATGCCCATGGTGTTGCGCATGTTCTCCAGCGTCCAGCCGGCCGCGCCGGGGGTGTCGCCGACCTGGTCGTACATCGACTTTTCCAGTCGGCGGGAAAACAGCCACATCGCCAGCACTGCGCCGAGGATCAGGCCGAGGACCAGCATGAACCACTGGCCGTCCCAGATCAGGCCAATGAGGAAGAACAGAAGACCCATACCGAGGACGGACCCGACCATGATGGGGATGAGCGCCTTGTCGCGCTCCTTCTGCATCTTGAACGCCTGCCACACCTGGCTGCGCGTCTGCTTGCTCTTGGCGCGTTTCGCCTCGCGCTGTTGCTTCTTGGCGGCCTTCGCGGCCACCTTATCATCCTGCTTCGCCATGCCGCTTATGTTAATGGGCCCGCGCGGGGCCGCAAAAAGGGCCCTTAGCGGGTCACTACCGGGTGGTCCTCGGAAGCGCCGTACTTCTTCAGCAGGGTGGATGCTTCCTGCGTCGTCTCGCCGGCGGAGGTTTCCTTCAAGTGCTTGAGGTTTTCTGGCAGCTCGCGGCCGTGATGCTCCATCGCCTGGACGTAGAGCTTGCCGGCGCGGTAAGAGGAGCGCACGAGCGGGCCGGACATGACGGCGGCGAAGCCCATGTCGTAGGCGGCGTCGCGGTACTCGATGAACTCCTCGGGCTTTACCCAGCGGTCGATCGGGTGGTAGGTCGGGCCCGGGCGCAGGTACTGCGTGATGGTGATGATGTCGCAGCCGGCGTCGACAAGATCGCCCAGGGCCTCGAGGATTTCCTCGCGGGTCTCGCCCATGCCGAGGATGAGGTTCGACTTGGTAATGAGGCCGAAGTCGCGTGCCTGCCGGATCACGTCCAGCGAGCGGTCGTAGCGGAAGGCCGGGCGGATGCGCTTGAAGATGCGCGGAACCGTCTCCACGTTGTGCGCGAACACCTCGGGGCGGGCCTCGAAGACTTCCTGGAGCAGGTCGGGCTTGCCGGAGAAGTCGGGGGTGAGGTTCTCCACGCCGGTGTGCGGGTTGAGCTCGTGGATTTTGCGCACGACTTCGGCGTAGAGCCAGGCGCCCTCGTCGTCGAGGTCGTCGCGGGTCACGCCGGTGATGGTGGAGTAGTTCAGGTTCATTCCCCGGACCTCTTCGGCCACGCGGCGCGGCTCGTCGCGGTCGAGCGGGTCGGGCTTGCCGGAGGCGATGTCGCAGAAATCGCAGCGCCGCGAGCAGCGGGAGCCGCCGATGAGGAAGGTCGCCTCGCGGGATTCCCAGCATTCGTGGATGTTGGGGCAGCCGGCCTCCTGGCACACGGTGTGCAGGCCTGCACCCTTGACCTTTTGCTTCATGTCCTCGTACTCGGGGCCCGTCTTGACCTGGTTGCGGATCCACCGCGGTTTGGACTCGATCGGGGTTTGCGCGTTGCGCTTCTCGATGCGGAGGAGTTTTCTACCATCTGGTGCTACAGTCACGCCCCCTACGTTAACGGACGTGTCAAGCACTCGTTAGCGCGGCCGTTTCTTCAGGCCTTTCGTGGGATCTGGGGCGGTGGCGAAGGTGTGGTTTGCCACGGTCAGTTCGCCGGACAGCGCGCGGTCGAGGTGGTGGATGAGCCGCGGGGCGATTGCCGACGCCCGCACGTCGGTGCCCAGCTCCAAACTCATTGTGGTCACGTCTGCGTCGTCGATGCCGCAGGCAACGATGTGCGCGTAGTGGTCAAGAGTGTTGTCGCAGTTGATGCTTAGACCGTGCATGGTCACCCCGCGGGTGATGCGGATGCCGAGCGCGGCGACTTTCCGGTCGCGTTTCGGGGCGCGTGTGTCGGCGGCGCGAGTGGTGTGGGGGACCCACACGCCGGAGCGGCCGTCGATGCGGCCTGCGGTGGTCACGCCGGCCTCGCGCACCGTTTCGATGATGGCCTCTTCAAGGCGGCGGACGTAGTCGACCACGTCGACCGGTTCGGCGAGCTTGATGATGGGGTAGACCACGAGCTGGCCCTCGCCGTGCCAGGTGATGCGCCCGCCGCGGTCGACCTTGACCACCGGCACGGGGTAGTCGGCCTCCGGCATGTCCTCGGGCTGGGTGCGCTTGCCGGCGGTAAAGGTCGACGGGTGCTCGAGCACGAGCACGGTGTCGCCGACCTCGCCTGCCGCGCGCTTGGCGGCAAGCTCCGCCTGCAGGTCCCAGGCTTCCTGGTAGGGCACGACGCCGAGCTCTCGCACATCCAGTGGGGCGGAAGCGTCAGCGCGGATGGATTTGTCGGCCGGGAAAAATGGGTCACGCGGGGCTGTCATGCTTTCGCATTTTAGCCCCGCGTGAACAAAGAGGTGCTTAGCCCTCGACGCCGTTTTTGGCGGCGTACTCGTCGGCGGTCATGAGCTCGCCGACGGCCTCAACCTCGACCTCGAAGAGCCAGCCGGCGCCGTAGGGGTCGTCGTTAATGGCCTCGTAGGCGCCGTCGATGTCCTCGTTGACGGCGGTGACGGTGCCGGTGACCGGCGAGAACAGGTCGGAGACGGACTTGGTGGACTCCACCTCGCCGCACTGCTCGTTGACGGTGACGGTGTCGCCGACCTGCGGCAGCTCGGCAAAGACGATCTCGCCCAGGCGTTCAGCGGCGACGTCGGTGATGCCTACGCGCACAGAATTGCCCACTGCGGCGTCGGGGGCGACGTTGATCCACTCGTGGTCCTCGGAGTAGTAGAAGTCCTTCTGCAGTGCCATGTTAGGCGTCCTTTCGGGAGTAAAACGGGGTCGTAACGATAGTAAACGGATAGCGACGCCCGCGGATGTCAATTTCCACGTCCGTCCCAACTTCCGCGTGCTCCGGCGCGACGTGCGCCAAGGCAACAGGGTAGCCGAGCGTCGGCGAGGGCTGCCCGGAGGTCACCACGCCGATCTTCGCGCCGGACTCGCCCGGCAGGTAGATCTCGGCACCGGCGCGGGCGGCGCGGCGCTGCTCGGAGGTCAGCCCGGCAATGACCACCTCCGGCTCGCGGCCGGCAAGTGCCTCCTTGCCCACGAAGTCGGCTTCCTTCTTGGCAAAGGCGCGGCCCATGCCAGCCTCGACCGGGGTGATCTCGGTCGACAGCTCGTTGCCGTACAGCGGCATGGACGCCTCCAGGCGCAGGGAATCGCGCGAGGCCAGACCGCACGGGGTGCCGCAGCCGATCACGGCGTCCCACACCTTCTGCGCGTCTTTGCGGGCGCAGAACAGCTCGAAGCCGTCTTCGCCGGTGTATCCGGTGCGGGCGACGAAGATCTCGATGCCGTCGAGCGTCATCCAGGACCCGGAGTAGTAGGAAAGGGTGGACGCGTCGTCGCTAAGCAATGGCTGCAGCGCGGCGAGCGAACCGGGGCCCTGGACGGCGACGAGCGCGAACGCCTCGGAGTTGTTGGTCAGCTGCACCTCGAAGTCGCCCTTGCGCGACTCAAACGCGGCCCACACGGCGGCGGTGTTCGCGGCGTTGGGCACCACCATGAAGTGGTTGTCGCTGAACTTGTAAGTGATCAGGTCGTCGATGATGCCGCCGTCTTCGGCAACGATCATGGAGTACTTCGCCTTGCCCTCCTTCAACACGGAGAAGTTGGAGATCAGGGCGTAGTCCAAAAAGGCGGCGGCGTCGGGGCCCTGAACGCTGATTTCACCCATGTGGGACAAATCGAAGATGCCCACGGCGGAGCGTACGGCGCGGTGCTCCTCTAATTCGGAGCCGTACTTCAGCGGCATCTCCCAGCCACCGAAATCGGTGAAGCTCGCGCCGAGCTTTTCGTGCGTGGCATGCAGTGGAGTCTGTGGCATTGGTGGTTCTCCTTAGTCGTTGATGTCAAAAGCTTCCGGCGGCGGGCAGGCGCACACGAGGTTGCGGTCGCCGTAGGCCTCGTCGATGCGGCGCACCGGCGGGAAGTACTTCGCGTGCACGAGCCGGTCAACCGGGTAGGCCGCTTGCTCGCGGCTGAACTCGTAGGGCCACTCGCTGCGCACCACCGAGTGGGCGGTAAACGGCGCGTGGTGCACCACGGAGTCTTCGTAGGCAATCTTTCCGTCGATGATCTCCTGGATCTCGGCGTGGATGGAGCGCATCGCCTCGACGAAGCGGTCCAGCTCCGACAGGTCCTCGGACTCGGTCGGCTCGACCATGAGCGTGCCCGCGACCGGGAAGGCGAGCGTGGGGGCGTGGAAGCCGTAGTCCACCAGGCGCTTGGCCACATCGGCCGCGGTGACGCCGGACTTGTCGGTCAGCTCGCGCAGGTCCAGGATGCACTCGTGGCCCACCATGCCGTTGTCGCCGGTGTAGAGGACGGGGAAGTAGTCGTTGAGCTGGTGTGCGAGGTAGTTCGCGCCGAGCACTGCGTGCTGGGTCGCGGACTTCAGGCCGGCAGCGCCGCTCATCGCGATGTAGGCCCAGGAGATCTGCAGCACCCCGGCCGATCCGTAGAAGCTGGCAGAAACCGGTACGCCGCGATCGCCCGGCACCGGCGCGCTCGCCTCATCGAGCGTGACGTTCGCATCGCCCGGCAGGAACGGAATGAGGTGCTCGCCCACACCGATCGGGCCGACGCCCGGCCCACCGCCGCCGTGCGGGATGGTGAAAGTCTTGTGCAGGTTGAGGTGGCTCACGTCGCCGCCGAAGTCGCCGGGGCGCGCAATGCCGGTCAGCGCGTTCATGTTCGCGCCGTCGATGTAGACCTGGCCGCCGGCCGCGTGCACCTTGTCGGCCACGGTGCGCACGTCGGACTCGTACACGCCGTGGGTCGACGGGTAGGTGAGCATGATCGCGGCCACGTGCTCGCCGTGCTTTGCCAGCTGCGCATCCAGGTCGCCCAGGTCGATCGAGCCGTCGTCGGCGGTCTTGATCACCACGACGCGCAGGTTCGCCAAGCTTGCTGACGCCGCGTTCGTCCCGTGCGCCGACGCCGGAATCAAGCAGATGTCGCGCTCGGTATCGCCGTTGGCCACGTGGTAGCGGCGGATCGCCAACAGGCCTGCGAGCTCGCCGGTGGCACCCGAGTTCGGCTGCAGGGAGACCTCGGCGTAGCCGGTGATTTCGATGAGCCAGGTCCGCAGTTCGTCGATAAGCGTGGCCCAGCCCTTGGTGTACTCGGCAGGGGTGAAGGGGTGCACGTTGGCGAACTCGGGCCAGGTGATCGTCTCCAGGCCCGCGGTGGGGTTGAGCTTCATCGTGCAGGAGCCGAGCGGGATCATCGTGCGGTCCAGCGCGAGGTCCTTGTCGCCGAGCCCACGGATGTAGCGCATCATCTGGGTCTCGGAGTGGATCGCGTTGAAGGTCTCGTGGGTGAGGAACTCGGTGCGTCGCGCGAGCGCCTCGGGCAGGCGCGGCTCGGCGGACTCGGGCGTAGATGCGCCGAAAGCGTCGAGCAGTGCGGCGAGGTCGGCCGCGGCCGTGTCCTCGCCGAAGGCCACGCCGACGGTGGCGTGATCGATGGCGCGCACCAGGTAGCCAGCCTTCGCCAGCTTGTCGACGACCACCTGCGCATCCTCAACCTCAACCGCCACCGTGTCGAAGAACTCGGCGTGTTTGACGCGCCCACCAGCCGCCTCGACGCCGGCGGCGAAGCGCGCAGCAAAGTCGTGGACGGTGCGCGCGATCTCGGTCAGGCCTTCGGGCCCGTGGTAGACGGCGTACATGGAGGCCGCGACGGCAAGCAGGGCCTGGGCGGTGCAGATGTTGGAGGTGGCGCGCTCGCGGCGAATGTGCTGCTCGCGGGTCTGCAGCGCCAGGCGGTAGGCGGGGAAGCCCTCCGCGTCCTTGGACACGCCCACGAGGCGGCCCGGCAGCTGGCGCTTGAGCTTCTCCGGCACCGCCATGAAGGCTGCGTGCGGGCCGCCGTAGAACAGGGGCACGCCGAAGCGCTGGGTCGAGCCGATGGCGATATCTGCGCCCAGCTCGCCCGGCGACTCCAGCACAGTCAGCGCGAGGATGTCGGCATCTACAGTAACGAGTCCGCCGCGGGAGTGGATCGCCTCGATGATCGGGCGCGGATCCGCAATGTCGCCCTCGGTGCCCGGGTAGGCCACCACAGCGCCGACGAGGTCCTCGCCGACCACGCCCTGGGTCAGGTCTGCGACCTCGACCTCCAAGTCGATGGCGCGGGCGCGTTCGGCGGCGACGGTGATGACCTGGGGGTGTAGGCGGGCGTCGAGAAGCACGCGGCGGCCCTTGCGCACCGCGCGCGACATGAGCCCGACAGCCTCGGCGGCGGCGGAGGCTTCGTCGAGAAGCGAGGCATTGGCGATGTCCAAGCCGGTGAGGTCTTGCACCATCGTCTGGAAGTTGAGCAGCGCCTCGAGGCGGCCCTGGGAGATTTCGGGCTGGTAGGGGGTGTACGCGGTGTACCAGCCGGCGTCCTCGATCACGCCGCGGCGGATCACCGGCGGGGTGAGCGTCGAGTTGTAGCCCTGGCCGTAGAAGGCCTTGAGCACCGTGTTTTGGCTCGCGATCTCGCGGAGCCGGTCCTGCGCCTCGTATTCGCTCAGCGCCTGCGGCAGTTTGAGTGGGCCGTCGGCGAGGATGCCGGAGGGGACCGCGGCGTCGATGAGCGCATCCAACGACGCGTAACCCAGCGTGTCCAGCATTTGCTGCTGTTCAGTCTGGTCGGGGCCAATATGACGGGAGATGTAATCCAAAACGCGCTCCTTGGTCGAAGTGGTGCCAAACACTAGCCAGTATAAGGTGCGATGCGGGCGTGCTAAGAACTACGCTCGAGCCGGAGGATTTAGCCTGGGTACGCGAAACGGCCCGCCTCCCCGGAGTGGGGGAAGCGGGCCGTAGTTCTCTTAGGTCGAGGGTTTAGAGGTCCAGATCGGACTCGAAGTCGCCGACCTCGATGCGGTCCTTGATCGTGGTGACGAAGCGGCCTGCGTCAGCACCGTCGACCAGCTGGTGGTCGTAGGTGAACGGCAGGTAGCACATCTGGCGGATCGCGATCGAGTCGATGCCGTCCTCGGTGACGATGACCGGACGCTTCTCGATCGTGGCGGTACCCAGGATGCCGGCCTGCGGCGGGGTCAGGATCGGGGTATCCAGCATCGCGCCCTCGGAACCGATGTTGGTCACGGTGAAGGTCGCACCCGTCAGGTCGTCCGGGCGCAGCTTCTTGTTGCGCGCACGGTCTGCCAGGTCCGCGATCGCCTTCGCGATCTCGGCGAGGTTCAGGTCCTGTGCCTTCTTGATCACCGGCACGAGCAGGCCCTGCGGGGTATCCACCGCAACACCGATGTTGACGTCCTCGTGGTAGGTGATCTCCTTGGTCTCAGCGTTGTAGGACGCGTTGACGTTCGGGTGGGAGACCAGCGCCTCGGCCGCCGCCTTGACGAAGAACGCGAGGTAGGTCACGTTCACGCCGTGCTTGTCCACAAAAGCCGGCTTGAACTTCTTGCGCAGCTCGGCGACGCGGGTGACGTCGACCTCCTGGACGTGGGTGAGCTGCGCAGTGGTCTGCAGGGACTCGACCATCTTCGCCGCGGTGATCTCGCGGATGCGGTTGACCTTCTGCGTGGTGCCGATCAGCTCCTGCTTGGCCGGGTCCACGGACTTGGTGGACCAGTTGGCGCGAGCGCCCTTCGCGGCCGGCTTCGCATCCTTTGCGGAATCGGAAGCGGCACCAGACTCGCCGTTGGCCGCCGCGAGCACGTCCTGCTTCCGGATACGGCCGCCGACGCCGGTGCCCTCGACCTGGTTGAGGTCAACACCGTGCTTGTCGGCCAGCTTGCGGACCAACGGGGTGACGTACGGGACGTCGCCGCCGCGGTTGTTCAGCTTCTCGGAGGACGCAGCGGACTTGTCAGCCTTCTCGGCCTTCCTCTCCTGCTTCGGTGCCTCCTGCTTCGGTGCCTCTTCCTTGGGCTCCTCCTTCGGCTCCTCGGCGGGCTCCTCAGCCTTCGCTTCGTCCTTCTCGTCTGCCTCTTCGGCGGGTTCCTCGGCAGCGTCAGCGTCACCGATCACGGCGATCGCCTCGCCGACCTCGACGGTGTCGTCTTCCTCGGCGAGGATCTTCACCAGGGTGCCCGCAACCGGGGACGGGATCTCGGTGTCGACCTTGTCGGTGGAGACCTCGAGCAGCGGCTCGTCGACCTCAACTTCGTCGCCGACTTCCTTCAGCCAGGTGGTAATGGTGCCCTCGGTGACGGACTCGCCGAGCTCCGGCATCTCCACCTTGGTACCAGCGCCGGAGCCGGAGGACTTCTTCTCCTGCTTCGGAGCCTCTTCCTTCTTCTCTTCCGCCTCGTCGGTGTCGTCTGTGTCGACGGAGTCGTCAGAGTCGACGGAGTCATCAGCGTCGTCGGAAGCAGCCGCATCCGCGTCGCCGATGCGCGCGATGACTTCGCCGACCTCGACGGTGTCGTCTTCCTCTGCCAGCACCTCAACCAGGGTGCCCGCAACCGGGGACGGGATCTCGGTGTCGACCTTGTCGGTGGAGACCTCGAGCAGCGGCTCGTCGACCTCAACTTCGTCGCCGACTTCCTTCAGCCAGGTGGTAATGGTGCCCTCGGTGACGGACTCGCCGAGCTCCGGCATCTCCACGTCCGTTGCGGAACCGGAGGACTTCGGTGCGGACTTGGCGTCCTTCTTCTCCTCGGCCGGAGCCTCGTCCTCAGCGTCTTCAGCGTCTTCCGAGTCCTCGGCCTCGTCCGAATCCTTGTCAGCCTTCTCGTCGCCTGCCGGGGCCTCTTCGCCATCCTCGCCGATGATGGCGATGACCTCGCCGACCTCGACGGTGTCGTCTTCTTCAGCCTTGACCTCAATCAGCACGCCCGCAACGGGGGAGGGGATCTCGGTGTCGACCTTGTCGGTGGAGACCTCGAGCAGCGGCTCGTCGACCTCGACGGTATCGCCGACTTCCTTCAGCCACGTGGTAATCGTGCCTTCGGTGACAGACTCGCCCAGCTCGGGCATCTCTACAGAGTGCGCCATGTTTTCTAAGTCTCCTCGCAGTTCAACGTTGTAACGGAAGCTATACAGTCAACCAGGCTACCTGTATTCCGCCCGCCCCGTCGCGTTTGGGGTGCGCGTGGTTCGCACCCGGGTTTGGTTGGCAAGAAAAGGACGTAAGATGTTGTGCGTGTTTAACCTTTTCGGCAAACGGAAACAGTCTTCGAGCTTCACACCCCCGCGCGCGCCCGGCGAGACCATTCGCCCCGACGACGCGCAGTACTTAAAGCGGTGGGTCGAAGGCCGAAAGTTTGTCGAGGGCTACATCGAGCCGGAGACGATGGTCAATGAGATGTCGGTCGTGCTCGTCGATGAGCAAGGCAATTACACCCGCCGCCGCATCGGCGGCCCCAAAGGCATAGATGAGGTCTCCAGACTCTTGGGCATTTTGCTTTACGACGTCGAGGAGACCGGTTACCCAGACCGCATGCGCAAGAAAATGGAGCAGGAGAGAATCCTGCGTAAAAGGGCCGAACAACGGGAACGCCGCGCCAAGTTCGAGCGCGGCGAGAACCCGTATAGCTAGCTAGTTGGCGAGCTTGCCCTCGGCGATGGCCGAAAGGGTGGCCACGATGGTGCGCACCGGCACGCCGGTGGCGCGCTTCGGGGTGTAGCCGAAGACCGCATCGGTGTTAAACGCCGGGCCGGCGATGTCGACGTGGGCCCACTGGGTGCCCTCGCTGACAAACTTCGACAGGTACAGGCCGGCGAAAATCATGCCGCCGGTGCGTGCGTTGTGCACATTCCGGATGTCGGCGACCGGGGACTTCAGCTGCGCTTCCTGCTCTTCCAACAGCGGCATCGCCCAGGCGGGCTCGCCGAGGCTGCGCCCCGTTTCGGCGATAGCGTCGCGGAAGGCATCCGAGCCCATCACGCCGGCGGTACGCGAGCCGAGCGCAACCAGCTGCGCGCCGGTCAAGGTCGCTGTTTCGATGAGGAAGTCGGGGGTGTCCTGGCAGGCGCGCGCGATGGCGTCGGCAAGCACGAGGCGGCCCTCCGCATCGGTGTTGAGGATCTCCGAGGTCAAGCCGCCGTAGTGGGTGATGACATCGCCCGGGCGGGTGGCCGCGCCGGACGGCATGTTCTCCGCCAGCGGCAGCCAGGCGTCGATGCGCATGTCGATGCCCAGGCGGGCGGCGGCGACGATCGCGGCGAACTGCGCGGCTGAGCCACCCATATCGCTGATCATGTCCTCCATCTTCGCGCCCGGCTTCAGCGAGATGCCGCCGGTGTCGAAAGTGATGCCCTTGCCAACCAGGGCGGTGTGCGTGCCGGCGGCCTCCGGGTTGAGGGCGAGGTGCACCAGGCGCGGCGGGCGCTGCGAACCGCCGCCGACGGCGGTGATGCCGCCGAAGCCGTGCTCGGCAAGGTAGTCCTCGTCGAAAACCTCGACCGTGAGGCCGGCCTGGGTGCCGACTTCCTCCATGATCTTGGCGTACGCGGCGGGGTAGAGGTAGTTCGCCGGCGTGTTGACCAGGTCCCGGGCGAGGTTGACGGACTCAGCGATGGTGCGCGCCGTTTCGAAGGCCTGCGCATCCGCATCAACCACGGTGATCTCGGTGCTCACTTGTGCATGCTCTGCTGCCTCAGCGGTCTTGAAACCCTGGTAGGAGTAGCTGCCCAACAGCAGGCCCTCGACGACCGGGCCCACGCCGAACTCGGCGCTGACCGCAGCGGTGTCCACGCCGCTCAGCGAGCGGGCCGCGACACCGACGCCGCGGCGCACTGCCTCGTCGTCGATCTCATCGGCGGCGCCCAGGCCGAAGGCGATATACAGGGTGCCGTCGACAACGACGCGGTGGCACTCGCCAGCCTTGCCGGTGGCGCCCACGGCAGTCAGCGCCTCGAGCAGTCCCTCGGTAGTCAGCGAGGTCACGGGTAGCTCGGGCCCGGACTCTCCCGCTGCCACCGGCACGAGTCGTGCCGCCTCACTCGGCGCAGTGTCTGCCAGCGCAACAGACGCGGTCGTGCCTTGAACGGGAAGCGAGCAATCAAAAGCCATCGATAAAAACCTTTCTTCACAAGCCTGAATAAATACCAGTGCCATTTCAGCGTACCCGGGGAATTCGCGTCTCTGCCGCGAGTAGGGTAGTGCCCATGACAACCCTAGATTTCGCTATTAGCCAAAACCCCAACCCGGCAACCGACGCCGAGCGCAACGCCATTTTGGCCAACCCCGCCTTCGGCCAGGAGTTCACCGACCACATGGTCTCTATCGAGTGGACCGAGGACGAGGGCTGGCACAACGCCCAGGTGCGCCCGTATGGGCCGGTGACGCTGGACCCGGCCACTAACGTTTTCCACTACGGGCAGGCCATCTTTGAAGGGCTGAAGGCCTACCGTCACGCCGATGGCAGCATCACCACCTTCCGGCCTGAGCAAAACGCGGCCCGCATGCAGCATTCCGCACACCGCTTGGCCATGCCGGAGTTGCCGGAGGACCTGTTCATCGAGTCGCTGCGCCAGCTGGTCAACGTGGACAAGGCGTGGGTGCCGGAAGCCGGTGGCGAGGCGGCGCTGTACCTGCGCCCCTTCATGATCGGTACCGAGAAGACCCTGGGGGTCAAGCCCTCGCACTCCTTTACTTACTACGTCATCGCCTCCCCGGCGGGTGCGTACTTTGCCGGCGGGGTCAAGCCGGTCTCGGTCTGGGTGTCTAAGGAGTACGTCCGCGCCGCGCCGGGCGGCACCGGCGACGCGAAGTTTGCCGGTAACTACGCCGGCTCCCTGCTCGCCCAGGCCGAGGCGGAGGCTAAGGGCTGCGACCAGGTCGTGTGGTTGGACGCCATCGAGCGAAAATACATCGAAGAGATGGGCGGGATGAACCTCATGTTCGTCGAAGGCTCCGGCGAGAGCGCCAAACTGGTCACCCCGGCGCTGTCCGGCTCACTGCTTGCCGGCATTACGCGCAAGTCCCTGCTGCAGGTTGCCAAGGATATGGGCCTCGAGGTCGAGGAGCGCAAGATCACCGTCGAGGATTGGCGCGAGGGCGTGGAAAACGGCACCGTCACCGAGACCCTTGCCTGCGGTACCGCCGCAGTGCTGACCCCGGTTGGGCGTGTGAAGAGCGCGGACGGCGAGTTCACCATCAATAACAACGAGGCAGGCGAGCTGACCATGGCGCTGCGCGAGCGCCTCCGCGGTATCCAGGACGGCAGCGTGGAAGACACCCACGGCTGGAACTACACCCTGGTCGAGGCCTAAGCAGCGCCTAGTCTGCGCGAAGCGACTCGAGCACCTCGCTGACCATCTCCGCAGCCATGTTGAGCTGCGGCAGCGCGGCGAGTGCGCCCGTGGCCTGGCCGGCAGTGATATCCAGCGCCAGCACCGGGGTGAGCTCGAGCGCCTGTACGCAGCCGATGTGCGCGGGCTCCGGGCTTAAGCCCGCGGCGATCAACCAGCGCTTGGTGCCTGGGGCGAGTCGCTCGGCGGCGTAGGCGGCGACTGCGGGCAGCGCACCGTCGAGAAGCACTGGCGTGCGTCGCACTGCGGATTGAGCGATGAGGCCCACGAGGAAGGCCATATCCGGCCCGGAGATTTCCTCGAGCACCCGCTCGACGTCGTCGGCGAATCCGCGGGCGCGGAACATCGCGTCGCGGATCGCGGCGACCTTGACCTTCCACACTTCGTCATCGATGCCGGAGCCGCGGCCGATCGCGGCGACTGGCTCGGTGCGCGTGAGCGTGCCGTAGACCGCGGCGGCGACGGTCGTATCCGCGACGCCGACGTTGCCGGGAATGAGCAGGTCGGTGCCGGAATCGACCTCTTCGTCGGCGACCTGCATACCGCGCGTGATGGCGTCGGCGCACGCAGTCGCCGTCATCGCGGGCGCAACATCGATCGCCCCGGTGGGAGTTGCGAACTCATCGACGACGCGCACCGTGGCACCCGCCGCCCGCGCCGCGCTGTGTGCCGGGCCCCCGCCGGCGGCGAGCTGGGCGAGGAGGCGCCGTGTCGCTTCGACGTCCCAGGCGGAGACGCCGCGCTCGGCGATGCCGTGGTGCGCGGCAACGATCACGGCGCGGGGGCGCGCAAAGGGCGCAGGATCCGTCCCGGACTGCACGCTGGCCAGCTGCGCGCCAAGATCGCCGAGACGGCCAAGCGCGCGTCCGGACACCGAGCGCGCGAGCAAGCGCGAAACATTGCGGGCGCGGCCCGTATCCGGCGGCTCGATCGCTGGGAACAGCGGCGGGTTTTCAGCCATCGTTTAGACCTTCGCGCCGATGGCAACCTGCGGCTTCGGCGAGCGCCAATTACGCGGCTGGGACGCGCGGGAGAAGGCGTACATGCCCAGCCCGAAGCCGGTGTCGGTGGTCTCCGGGAACTTGGCGCGCACCGCCTTGTTCGCGCGGATGCCAATGATGAAGGCTTCGATGAAGATCGCCAGGATAAACACCATGGTCAGCGCAGACAGCGCGGTGGCCACGCGCGGCAGCCAGGTGCCGATCAGCATCACCAGCAGCAGCACGAGCGCGACCGGCATGACGTAGTTGTTGAAGAAGCGGCGAGCGTCGACCCAATCGCGCACGTAGCGGCGCACCTCGCCCTTGTCGCGGTCCATGAGGTAGCGCTCGTCGCCCGCATCCATGCGAGCCTGCATCTCGCGGTTCGCGCGGCGGTTTTCCGCGCGCTGCTCCTTTTTGTAGGCCTTCCACTCCTCTTTAGTCATCGAGGCCTTGAGGTCCTTGTTGCGCTGGGAGCGCTGCGCCGGCGTGAGCGCATCAGGATCGCGCAGGACGCCGCGCTTGATCTCCTGCTCGTGCCGCTTCGGCGTCGGGCGGCCCTTCGGCGGGGTGTAGCCCTTGGGGTAGGTGGGCTCGGGTTTCGCCTCGCTTGCCGACGCCACGTCGCCGGCCACCTCAGCCTGCTGCTCGGGTTGCTCTTCAGATTTCTGCCAGGGGAGTTTCACGCCCTCTAGGCTACAAGCAGGCTCGCGAAAGTAGGAATACGCCACCGGGGTCGTGCGTTGGATAGCGTGAACCCGGCACCTGGGGTGGCGACGGTTGCGCGCCGCTTCCGGGTGGGCACTATGATGGGGCCAACTCCGGCAACATATTTAAGGAGAGATTTCCATGACTGCACCTACCTCTGCAACTGGGGTGAACCTGACCGAGGCCGCCGCCGCGAAGGCGAAGGCACTGCTGGACCAAGAGGGCCGCACCGACCTGTCGCTGCGTATCGCGGTGCAGCCGGGCGGCTGCGCAGGCCTGCGCTACCAGCTCTACTTCGACGACCGTGACTTGGACGGCGACAAGGCCGACGAGGTCGGCGGCGTACGCCTTGTGGTGGACAAGATGAGCGTGCCGTACCTCACCGGCGCGACGATCGATTTTGCCGACACCATCGAGCAGCAGGGTTTCACCATCGATAACCCGAACGCCGGCGGTTCCTGCGCCTGCGGGGACTCGTTCAACTAAGTCGCGCGCGTTTTTCGCCCCGCTCACCGTCTTCGCCACGCTTGGCCGCGGTGGGCGGGGCTTCTGCGTATTGGCGCATACTCCAAAACGGCACGATCGTGCCGAAAATGCCGCTTGAATCGCGATGGGCGTGCAAATATACTCCTAAACGGCACGATCGTGCCGAAAAAGGTACTGAGATTTTTTGAGAGGCCACCTGTGACGCCCGCCCTCCCATGCATCGCCACACAAGTTCGTGAGCAACGACGTGCCATGCAGCTGACCCAAGCTGACGTGGCAGAGCTGGCGATGGTGTCGGAGCGGTTCATCCGCGAGTTCGAACAGGGGAAACCCTCCGTGCGACTGGATAAGGTCGAGGCGGTGCTGGCGGTGCTCGGCTTGGAACTTGCGGCGGTGCAGCACGTCCCGGAGGCACTGCGGTGACGGGGAACGCCGTGCAGGATGTTGCCGGGGTGTGGGTAAATGACACGCTCGCTGCCCGAATTGTGAAGCAAGACGGGGTCAATGCGTTTAGCTACGTTGAGGGGTACGCGGAAGCGGGAGGTTCCGCGGTCGCGACGACGCTGCCGCTGGGTAAGGAGGTGGCGACTCCCTCAGGCGCGCTACCTCCGTTCTTCACCGGGCTTTTGCCCGAGGGACGACGTCTCAGTGCGTTGCGGGCAAACCTGAAAGCATCATTGGATGATGAGCTAGCACTCTTGCTTGCCGTTGGTGGGAATACGGTCGGCAATGTGAGCGTGCTCCCGTGGGGACAGCGCCCACGGGAGCTCCCACCGCTCCTAGACGTGCAGGATGGGCACGGTGATTTTACGGCGTTGCTAGATCCGGCCGCGGAACACGATGCGCATGCACTTGCGGGCGTGCAGGAGAAGGCTTCGGCACGCAGCCTCGCGCTGCCGGTTCGGGGCGACGCAATATTGAAGGTCTCCCCACGAGAATTCCCGAATGTCGTGGAGAATGAAAGCACGTGCTTGGCAGCCTTTCGTAGTATGCCTTCGGCCCGCGGCCGCGTAGCGGAATCGCAGGTCGTCCACGATAGCCAGGGGAGAACGGGTTTGGTTGTCTCCCGTTTTGACGGCCACTTTCCACAGAAGTGTCCTGTTGAAGATGCTGCGCAACTTCTTGGCGTCTACCCAGCCGAAAAGTACAACGTGTCTTTTGAAGAAGTGTGTGACGCTATCTTGGGCGTTGTGGCGGCGCCATTGGTTGCCGCACGCGGCCTCGCGCAACAGTTGGCGTTTGCGTGGCTCTCAGGCAATGGGGACTTGCACGCGAAGAACCTGTCTGTCATGGATCGAGGTCGTGGGTTTGAGCTCACCCCCGTCTACGACATTCCGAGCACTGTCCCATATGGCGACACCTCGCTTGCACTCGCGGTTCGTGGCTCGACGTCCGGACTGAGTTACAAGAAGTTCAATGCCTTTGCATCTGAGCTGGGTTTGCCGGAGCGAGTCATTCGGAGAGTGGCTGACGAGGCACTCGTAGCCACAGCCACCCTCGCTCAGCAGCTCATTCGAGCGTGCGATTTTGATCCGCGCCGGGCGAGGGATCTGGAGCGGGTACTCCGCGCCCGTCGCGCGCACTGGTGAAGTGGACGCAAGCGTCTACGCCCCGCAGTCGTGCTGCTCGCGCAGCCACGCCTTCGCTTCGTCGAGGGCTTCGTCAGCGGTGGCGGTTGGGGAATCGGGCTCGATCGGGTCCTCGGCGAACTCCTCGCCGGTCCGTGCCTTGTCCTTAGCGATGGTGAGCATGAGCACGCTGCCATCCGGAAAGTCGTAGACCATGTTTGCGGAGGCGAAACCGGCAGTGGGGGTGCCGAAGGAGCGTGCGGTGTCCAGGCCGCGGAAGGCGAGCATGGTGGCTTCGCCGGATGAGGCGGTGGTGTCGTCGACAAGCACTGCGGTCGGGGCCTCCCACTTGCCGCCGGTCGTTTCCAGCGGGGTGCCGCCGCCGCGCACGGCGTTGCCTTCGACGGTGACTTGCGTGGTGTTCATGCGGCTGACGAATTCGAGCGCGGTGCCGTTGGGGAGAAGCGGGCTTAGGCCCGCGACCATGGGCCCCATGTCGCCGCCGTCGTTGCCGCGCAGGTCGACGATCGCGCCGCAGGCACCGCCGTCGCGCGCCTCGGTGAGTCCGTTGGCAAGCGTGTCGGCGTAGCCCTGGACGTCCTCGTCGCGGCTGATGCCGGGCACGGTGGCCAGCGCGATGCCGTCGGTAGTTTCGACGCCGACCTGGGCGGACGGGGCGATGCCGTCCTGGTTCGCTTCTTCGTGGTGGAGCTTGGAATGCTTGCCGCCGGCGGCGTGCACGGCGGCGTTGAGCGGCTCAATCAGTTCGTACTTGTGGCGCGCAGACTTGGCTGCTTCCTCGACCTCGGCGCGGGCGGCTGCGAACTCTTCCGAGTCGCCATAGATGCCCATCGATTCGGACAGATTGAGCACGGTGTTGGCGTACCGTTTTGGGGTGTCCGTGCCGAAGAAGCGGGCCTGACCGGTCATCTGCGCGGTCAGCGTCGGGCCCCAGACGTAGCCGGCGGCCGCGATAAGCAGAACGAGTGCGACAACAACGCCGCCGAGGATGCGAAGGACTTTCTTTGCTGTACTCATGCCTTCAATTTTCGCTGCGTGAGAGGTTGCAGGCAATGGTGACAGCGGGAGTCTTTGGGTAGAGCTAGCACTACCTTGTGGTGTTTGCGGGGAGGTGTGGCCGCGGGGCGCTGGACGCCCAAACGGAGCTAGCTCCATTTGGGCCAACGGCGTCTGTAAAACCCCAGTTCGCGGGGAGCCGTGATTGCTAAACGGAGCTAGCTCCATTTGGAGCAGCCTCAAAAACGACAAACCCGGCGTCAAAACACCAGGCCGACCGCAGCAAGGATGCGGCAGCCTCCGCCGCTCCTACAACGTGACCGGGTATTCCTTGTGCTCGATCTGGGGGTCGATGCGGTCCTCGACGAAGATGCCGTGCCAAATCATGAACGCGAGCACGGTCCACAGGCGTCGCGAGTGGTCGGAAATACCGTCGCGGTGTTCCTTGAGCATCTCGAGCACTTCCTTCTTGTTGAAGATGTGCTCGGTCTGCGACTCGGTGATCGTGTCCTGCGCCCAGCCGTAGAGTTCGTCGCCGGCAAGCCAGTACCGCATGGGCACCGGGAAGCCGAGCTTGCGGCGGTTGAGTACGTGTGCGGGCACGATCTGCTCCATCGCGCGGCGCAGCGCGTACTTCGTCGTCCCGTTCGCGATCTTCTGGTCGTAGGGGATTGTCTGCGCGACCTCGAAAACTTCCTTGTCCAGGAAGGGCACGCGCAGCTCCAGTGAGTTGGCCATGTTCATCTTGTCGGCCTTGACCAGGATGTCGCCGCGCATCCAGGTAAAGAGGTCGAGGTTCTGCATCCGCGCAACCGGGTCCATGCTTGTCGACGCCGCGTAAATCGGCGCCGTCACCTCGCGGTGATCCCACTGGCGCTTGGCCCAGGGCAGCACCCGGTTGAGCTGTTCGAAGTTAAAAGAGCGAGCGTTGCCGTAGTAGCGTTCCTCCATCGGCGTGGTGCCGCGCAGAAGCAGGCTCTTGCCCTTCATGCCCTCGGGCAGCACCTGACCGAGCTTGTTCAGCCCACGCAGCAGGGGAGAGGGCAGCTTTTCAAAGGGAGCGAGCGAGAGCGGTTCCTTATAGATGGTGTAGCCGCCGAAAAGTTCGTCGGCACCTTCGCCGGAAAGCACGACCTTGACGTGCTTGCGCGCTTCCTGTGCAACGAAGAACAGCGGGACGAGTGAGGGGTCGGCGACCGGGTCGTCCAAGTACCACATGATCTTCGGGATCGCGTTGGCGTACTCCTCGGGCGAGACAATCTTCACGATGTGCTCGACGCCAATCGCTTCGGCTGACTCGGCTGCCACATCCACCTCGGAATAGCCCTCGCGCTCGAAGCCGGTGGTAAAGGTCAAAAGATCCGGGTTGTGGCGCTTCGCCAGTGCGGCAATCGCGGTGGAGTCGATACCGCCGGAGAGGAAGGAGCCAACGGTGACGTCGGCTCGCATGTGCTTGGCCACCGAGTCCTCCAGGGCGGCGGCGATGCGGTCGTACAGATCCTGCTCTTTGCCTTTCGGCACGGGCTGGGATTGGAAGTGCGGCCTAAAGTAGCGCTCGCTGACTACCTCACCGCCGGGCGTGAGGGTGACGGTGCATCCGGACTCCACGCGGCGAATCGCGGCGTGCAGCGTCTCCGGCTCCGGCACGTACTGCAGGTCGACGTAGTGCTCAATCGCGCGGCGGTCTAGCCCGTTGTCTTGACCTTCAAGGTCGAGGCCGAGCGGCTGCGCCATCGCGAGGATCGATTTCTTCTCGGAAGCGAAGACCGTGCCGGCATCCGTGGTGGCGTAAAACAGCGGCTTAATGCCGAATTGGTCGCGCGCGGCAAACATCGTCTTGGTCTCGCTATCCCAGATGACGATGCCGAACATGCCGCGCAGGTGGTGGACGACGTCCTTGCCCCAGTGGTGGTAGCCCACCAGAATCGGCTCGCCGTCGCCGGAAGTATTGAAGGTATAGCCTGCGGCCTGCAGTTCTTCGCGCAGCTCGATGTAGTTGTAGATCTCGCCGTTAAACGTCATAGCGTAGCGAGTCGGGTTATCCTCCGGTCCCCAGCGCAGCGGCTGGTGGGAGTGCTCGAGGTCGATGATGGCCAGGCGGTTGAATCCGAAGACCGCATCCGCGTCGTGCCACGTGCCGGCGGCGTCGGGGCCACGGTGGTACATACAGGGCAGCGCCTCGTCCACGGCGGGAACGAAGGTGCTGGCATTGGAACCAGCGGTGAGCATTGCAAGCAGGCCACACATCGTAGGTTGAACCTTCTCCTTATATATATGGTGCGCCGCAGGGCGCATGGGTGCGCCCTCAAGGATAAGGTTCGCGGGACACAATCGGCGAACCGGACGCGGGTACGGCCCTTCAACCTTTAGCCCGTCCCCGAAAGGGGGCCAACTTTAGAATGAACTTTTTGCCAAAATATCCGGATTTATTATGGCGCAGGCCACATTTCTCCTGGCTTGGCGGGAAAAGCCAAGGGTGGCGGGTGGGCGTCGAGAAGCGAAGCCTGCGCACTTCGGAGCCCGAAACGACAATTCCATGGACGCGGGCTGGATGAACTAATCTAACGGGGTAGGAATGGGTAGGAATGCTCTGGCATCCCTATGGACGTTCAGTGTTTTCAATGAAGTGAAGTGTGGACAGGAAGGCAGACACACGTGGAAAAGGAAACAAAGCGCAGCTTTGCCAAGAAGCTTGGCGTCGCTGGTTCGCTCCTGCTCGGCGGCTTTGCGCTCGCGGGTTGTGACGTAGCCCCGCCGGAAGCTGTGGCCAAGGTGCTGGACATGGGCTGGCCGGATCCGGTCACCCCGGAGGGCGAGCAGCTCTACAACTTCTGGGTTTGGGTCTGGGTTGCTGCCTGGATCGTCGGCATTGTGATGTGGGGCCTGTTCCTCACTGCCATCTTCAAGTGGAACGGCAAGGCCAAGGAGAAGAAGGGCGAGGGCGAATTCCCGAAGCAGCTGCAGTACAACGTGCCGCTCGAGCTGGCGCTGACCATCGTGCCGATCGTGATCGTCATGGTGCTGTTCTTCTTCACCGTGCAGGCACAGACGCAGACCACGGCGCTGAACAAGGATCCGAAGGTCGCCGTTGATGTGACCGGCTACCAGTGGAACTGGAAGTTCGGCTACGCAGAGGTCGACGGCGAGTTCACCGCCAACGGCCAGAAGTACGAGGGCCGCGACGAGGAACGTCAGGCGCTCGCCGAGGAGTCCAAGCACGACCCGGAGGGGATGCCGAACGCAAACCCGATCCACGGCACCTCCATGGGCGACCAGTCGTACCTGAACTTCAACAACATCGAGACCGTTGGCACCTCCGAGGAGATCCCGGTGCTGGTGCTGCCGACCGAGACACCGATTGAGTTCCGTCTCGCATCCGGCGACGTCTCCCACGCATTCTGGGTTCCGGAGTTCCTGTTCAAGCGCGACGTGTACGCGCACCCGGAGGCAAACCAGCAGCAGCGCGCATTCCAGATCGAGCGCATTGAAGAGGAGGGCGCATTCGTCGGCCGCTGTGCTGAGATGTGCGGTACCTACCACTCCATGATGAACTTTGAGGTTCGCGCTGTCTCGCCGGAGAAGTTCAAGCAGTACATGGACTTCCGCATCGAGAACCCGCAGGCTCCGAACTCGGACGCACTGAAGGCAATTGGTGAGGAACCGTACGCAACGTCCACCCACCCGTTTGTTACCGACCGTGCGGGTACCCGCGACGGTAACAACGCCAACGTCCCCACCAACGCTTAAAGAAAGAAGGAGTGCAGAACAATGGGAGCTGGCTCAAAAGTTTTCTACGCAATCGGCACCTTCTTGGCCCTGATGGCGGTGGTGTACATTCTGTCCACCACGTGGATCGGTGAGGATGCCTACCTGTTCGGCCTTGAGTGGGTCGGCGGTGTTGCGCTCGTGCTTGCCACGGCACTGTGCTTCATGATGGCGGTCTACCTCGACTTCACCGAGCGCCGCATGGACATTGTCCCCGAGGACTGGGAAGAGGCGGAGATCGAAGACGGCGCTGGCGTGCTCGGCTTCTTCTCACCGAACTCGATCTGGCCCTTCGCAATGTCCGGCGCGATCTTCTTCCTCGGCTTGGGTATCGCCTTCTACCAGCTGTGGCTGATCGCATTCGGCGCGGTCTTCCTCGTCTGGACCACCACGCAGCTCAACCTGCAGTACGGTATCCCGCGCGAGAAGCACTAAGCGCTCGAGCATTTTCCCGCACGCCTTCGCGGGAGTGACCTCGCCTCGGCACCTTCGGGTGTCGGGGCGTTTTGCTTTGCGACGCCCACGTGACACAGGGGTCAACCGAAAGTAGGTCTTGCACCCGCTTTCCTTGGTCTATGGGTGTGAGAAGGGGCACATTTGGGAACTTGCCGCGCGGGCAGTGCAACGGGGGCGCACGTGCAGGTTGTTCCTCGCGAAGTTGCGAAAAATTTGGGGAAGGGAAACGCGCTGCCTTGACCTGCATGGATGTGCGTCGGATAGCGCGGTGAAATAGTTCCCGGGTTTGCGAAAAAGTTTTTTGCGGATTTTCGTAGCAGGGAAAACGGCTGGTTGGGGCGCGATTGGCAGAAAAATTTCGGGGGTATCCGAGATGACTTTCAGACGAAAACAGGCCATAATCACATGCGTGACGACCGCAATTTCTAACCAAGGTATGGCGACACCGCAGAATCGTGTCCCCTCGCTGAACCGACCGAACATGGTCAGCGTGGGCACGATCGCGTTCCTCGCCCAAGAGTTGATGTTCTTTGCCGGCTTGTTCGCGATGTACTTCACCTCGCGCGCAAACGGCTTGGCAGCCGGTGACTGGGAGAACCAGACGGCACACCTGAACGTGATGTTCGGCCTGATCATCACCATCGTTCTGGTTGCTTCCTCTGTGACCTCTCAGTTCGGCGTGTTTGCTGCAGAAAGGGGTGACGTATTCGGCCTGCGTAAGTGGTTCTCCGTGACCATCCTGCTCGGCGTGGTCTTCCTCGGCCTCGTGGCGTACGAGTGGACGGAGATGGTCATTAACGGTGTGACCGTGCAGTCCAGCGTGTACGGCTCGGTGTTCTACATCATCACCGGCTTCCACATGGCGCACGTGACCGCCGGCATCCTGGCTTTCGTCGTGGTGCTGCTTCGCGTTGCGAAGTCCAAGTTCACCCCGGCGCAGGCAACGGCTGCGATGGTGACCTCGTACTACTGGCACTTCGTTGACGTGGTGTGGATCGGCGTGTTCACCACCCTGTACCTGGTGCAGTAGTCCAGGAAACGCACAAAGCTCGAATAGTCGCTAAAAGGAAGCAAGATGGAAAACACACCTAAGAAGAAGCGTCGCGGTCGCAAGACCCAACGCACCGTTGCTGGTGCCGCTGCGCTGACGCTCGGGCTCACCGGCGCGGGCCTTCTGGCATCCGCGCTGACCCCGAACGCGCAGGTTGCCACCGCCGAGCGCGATGAGCAGGCAATGGTCCAGGAGGGCAAGGACATTTACGACGTGGCCTGCATCACCTGCCACGGCGCAAACCTCCAGGGCGTCGAAGGCCGCGGCCCGTCGCTGGTGGGTACCGGCGAAGGTGCCGTGTACTTCCAGGTCAACTCCGGCCGTATGCCGATGATGTCGAATGACGCGCAGGCTGAGCGCAAGCGCCCGCGCTACACCGAGTCTCAGGCGCTCGCGTTGGCTGCGTACGTCGCAGCCAACGGCGGCGGCCCTGAGCTCGTTTACGACGACAACGGCGACGTCGCCAAGGAATCGCTGCGCGGCAAGGACTACGACGGCCAGATTCAGCCCGCCGACGTCGCCCGCGGTTCCGAGCTGTTCCGCCTCAACTGCGCCTCCTGCCACAGCTTCACCGGCCGTGGCGGTGCGCTGTCCTCCGGTAAGTACGCCCCGGTGCTCGACCCCGCCAATGAGCAGGAGATCTACCAGGCGATGCTGACCGGCCCGCAGAACATGCCGAAGTTCTCCGACCGCCAGCTCAGCGCTGACGAGAAGAAGGACATCATCGCCTTCATCAAGTCCTCGAAGGAGACCCCGAGCCCGGGCGGCTGGTCGCTCGGCGGACTTGGCCCGGTCTCTGAGGGCATGGCTATGTGGATCATTGGCGTGACGCTGGTCGCTGCCGCTGCTATCTGGATTGGATCGCGCTCATGAGTGAAGTAAAGAAGAATTACACCAACGAAGAGCTGGACCGCATGAGCAATGCGGAGCTCGCTGCGCTCGGCACCGAGCTTGACGACGTCACCGTTGCCTACCGCAAGGAGCGCTTCCCAGTCGAGGGCGACCCGCGCGAGAAGGCCGCCGCCACCGGCATCAACATTTGGCTGCTCATCTCCATCATCTGCGGCCTCGCCTTCCTCGGCGTGTACCTGTTCTGGCCGTGGGAGCCGAAGTTCCACGGCGACGAGGGCCTCTGGATCTACACGCTCTACACCCCGCTGCTCGGCCTGACCTCCGGCCTCGGTTTCGTGTCGCTGGGTATCGCCATCGTGCAGTACGTGAAGAAGTTCATTCCGGAAGAGATTTCGGTGCAGCGCCGCCACGACGGTCGCTCCAGCGAGCTCGACCGTCGAACCACCACCGCACTGCTCAACGACGCGTGGGAGACCTCCACGTTTGGGCGTCGTAAAGCAATGCAGGGTCTGCTTGGCGGTGCCGGCGTGCTGGCTGGCCTGATGGTCATCGCCCCGCTCGGCGGCATGATCAAGAACCCGTGGCGCGAGCGTCACGAGCTTAACTACATGGGCGACGGCACGCTGTGGACCCACGGCTGGACCATCCAGGAGAAGGGCGTGAAGGTCTACCTCGGCCGCGACACCGGCGCTATCGCCGAGCTGCACGAGGGCGAGACCGGCTCGCACTACACCACCGCAGGTGTGTCCCGCCTCGTGCGCATGCGCCCGGAGGACCTGGCTGCGGCGTCCATGGAGACGGTCTTCCCGCTCTACGCGGACGACGTCAACGATGGTAAGGAATACGACCCGGATCGCGACGTGTACGAGCAGCACATGCACTCGCTGCACGGCCCGCGTAACGCCGTCATGCTGATCCGCCTGCGCTCCGCTGACGCAAAGCGCGTTGTTGAGCGCGAGGGGCAGGAGGACTTCCACTACGGCGATTACTACGCATACTCCAAGATTTGCACGCACATCGGTTGCCCGACCTCGCTCTACGAGGCGCAGACCAACCGCATCCTGTGTCCGTGCCACCAGTCGCAGTTCGATGCACTGCACTACGGCAAGCCGATCTTCGGCCCCGCCGCACGTGCGTTGCCGCAGCTTCCTGTGACTGTTGACGAAGAAGGTTACCTCATCGCCAACGGCAACTTCATCGAGCCCGTCGGCCCGGCATTCTGGGAGCGTAAGTCCTAATGAGTACAAAACTTGCACAAGCCGCGGACAACGTTGATTCGCGGTACACGATCTCGGGGGTTCTGCGCCCCCAGCTGAACAAGGTCTTCCCGAGCCACTGGTCCTTCATGCTTGGCGAGATGGCCCTGTACAGCTTCATCATCCTGCTGTTCACCGGCGTCTACCTGGCGCTGTTCTTCGACCCGTCGATCACCAAGGTGATTTACGACGGCGGCTACCTGCCGCTCAACGGCGTCGAGATGTCCCGCGCCTACGCCACCGCACTGAACATCTCCTTTGAGGTCCGCGGCGGCCTGTTCGTCCGTCAGATGCACCACTGGGCTGCTCTGATGTTCATGATGGCCATGTTCGCGCACATGATGCGCATCTTCTTCACCGGCGCGTTCCGTCGCCCGCGTGAGGCAAACTGGATCATCGGCGTGACCCTGATCCTGCTCGGCATGATCGAGGGCTTCATGGGCTACTCCCTGCCGGACGACCTGCTCTCCGGCGTCGGCCTGCGCATTATGTCCGCCATCATCGTTGGCCTGCCGATCATCGGCACCTGGATGCACTGGGCAATCTTCGGCGGCGACTTCCCGTCCGATCTGATGCTGGACCGCTTCTACATCCTGCACGTGCTCATCGTGCCGGGCATCATCCTCGCGCTGATCGCGGCGCACCTGCTGCTCGTCTGGTTCCAGAAGCACACCCAGTTCCCGGGCCCGGGCCGCACCGAGAACAACGTTGTTGGCATCCGCATCATGCCGGTCTTCGCCGTCAAGGCGATCGGCTTCATGATGTTCGTCTTCGGCGTCCTCGCCGCGATGGCCGGCCTGACCACCATCAACGGCATTTGGAACATCGGCCCATACAACCCGTCGCAGGTCTCCGCCGGTTCGCAGCCTGACGTGTACATGCTCTGGACTGACGGCGCTGCCCGTGTCATGCCGGCGTGGGAGCTCTACCTGGGCAACTACACCATCCCGGGCGCCTTCTGGGTCGCCCTGCTCTGTGGCCTGCTGGTCGTCCTGCTGCTGACCTACCCCTTCATTGAGAAGAAGATCACCGGCGACGACGCCCACCACAACCTGCTGCAGCGCCCGCGCGACGTCCCGGTGCGTACCTCCATCGGCGTCATGGGCATCGTGTTCTTCATGCTGCTGACCATCTCCGGTGGTAACGACCACGTGGCACACTTCTTCCAGATCTCGCTGAACGCGATGACTTGGTTCGGCCGCATCGGCCTGATCGTGCTGCCGCCGCTGGCATACTTCATCACCTACCGCCTGTGCATCGGTCTGCAGCGCTCTGACCGCGAGGTCCTGGAGCACGGCATCGAGACCGGCATCATTAAGAAGCTGCCGAACGGCGCGTTCGTGGAGATCCACCAGCCGCTCGGCCCGGTCGACGAGCACGGCCACCCGGTCCCGCTCGAGTACGCAGGTGCTCGCGTGCCGAAGCAGCTCAACCAGCTCGGCTTCGCGGACTCCGAGTCCCTCGGCGCATTCAAGCCGGCAGAGCTCGGCCTGTCCGAGCGTGTCCGCGACGCGGAGGCGCAGAAGCACCACGAAGAGGTGGAGACGCTGCGCAAGCTCGAGGAGACCAAGCACCTCGACGACCGCGACGCCACCCACGACAACAGCCACTAACGCGCTGAAGATATAGCGGTCGCGAAAGGGGCCCTTCCCATGGGGGAGGGGCCCCTTTTCTGTGCGGTATTGTCACGCAGCGGCGGGGCAATGTTTACAGTGTGACGGAGAACACAGAAGAAATATTTATGAACCGGAGAACAGTTGCCGCATGCTATGGCGGGCTCCGACGGCGATGAAAACACGCAGGTAGGGGTGATGGTTTGGCCGTGAAAGTGGCGCGAGCGTGCGTCGCGGATTCGGCGCCCAGTCACGCAAACGGCCGGAAACGATTCAATAACGGATTTGTAACAACCTTAGGGTTGGACAAACTTGTTGCCGTTTCGTAATCTGTTCGAGACATTGCGACAACAGCCGTTGCTTGCAAGGTACGAAAACAAAACATATGAGCCGCACACCACGGTGCCGCAGGCACCGTGGAACCGGGGAACCGCACTTGACTACGAGGGTGGATGGCGCGCCACAAGGCGAGCCAGGGCAGATTCTCACGGCCCAGCCCGAATGGCCACCCGGTAGGCGAAGAGAAGATATGGAGAAACTTACAATGGCAAAGCACCGTCGCCAGACCACGAACACCGCAGTCCGCACCGCGGCTGCCGCAACCGCCGTCGTCGCAGGCGCCACTCTGATGGTACCGACCACTGCGCAGGCAGCTGAGGTCCGCGTGCCGAACTCTCCGGTTGCTGCACAGATCCCGGGCATTGAGAACATTCCGGGTATCGCCAACATCCCGGGCATCGAGGCCTGGATCCCGTCCCTGGCCGGCAAGGCCGACGGCGGCCGCTACGAGCAGGCACTCGCTCAGGTCAAGGCGCTGCCGGGCATCTCCAACGTCCCGGGCTTCAGCCAGTTCATCGCGAACGTCGAGGCGCAGGTGCTGCCGCAGCAGCCGGCGCAGACCGTCGCGAAGCAGTACTCCGCACCCGTGTCCGCACCGGCTCCGGTCCAGGCTCCGCAGAAGACGCAGGGCGAGCGTATCGTCGAGATCGCGCGCACCAAGATCGGTTCCCCGTACGTGTACGGTGCGGCCGGCCCGAACGCTTTCGACTGCTCCGGCTTCACCTCCTGGGTCTACGCTCAGGCTGGCAAGTCCATCCCGCGTACCTCGCAGGCGCAGGCATCCGCTGGCACCCCGGTGTCGCTGGACAACATCCAGCCGGGTGACATCGTCGCGTACTACGGCGGCGCTTCCCACGTGGCTATCTACGCGGGCAACGGCATGATCATCGACGCGCTCAACAGCGGTACGCCGGTGGGCGAGCGTCCGCTGAACATGATGCCGATCCACTCTGTCGTCCGCTTCTAAAAAGCTTCTCGACGACCACAGCTTTCACACCCGTACCAATCCGTAGCGGATTGGGCGGGTGTGCTTTTCTTGGTAACGCAACCTGGCTATAGTAATAACGGTTTTATTAACAACTCCGCGCTTTGTGGTCACAATCGGCGCGGTTGCATGGGAAAAAGGGGACCTGTCGTGGGCAAGCATTCTCTCTCCACGCGCGGAAATGCGCGCGCTACCCGCCGCGCATTGGCAGTCAGCGGCCTGGCGGCACTCGCCGCGGGCAGCCTCGCGCCGCTAGCGGGCGCTGACGACGTCGACGCCCTCATCGCGCAGCTCGAGGATGTGTCCCACGAGGCGACTGCGAAGTCGGAAGAGATCAAGGCTTTAGAGGACGAGGTTGCAGCGTCGGAGCGCAAGATCGGCGAGGCCGAGGAGCGCGCCGCCTCAGCCCGCGCCGCCGCGCAGGAAGCCAACGGTGCGAAGGCTGACTTCCAGCGCAACGTGAACGACCTCGCGCAGTCGAAGTACCGCAACACCGACTCCGAGGTCCTGCTCACCACCCTCGAATCCGGGAGCCCGCAGGCAGCGATCGACCGGGCAGCCTACTTAGGTTCGCTTTCGCGCAAGGCGGAGCGCACCCTGAGCGAGCTTAACGACGCCAACGAGCAGGCCGCCTCCCGCGCCCGCGCCGCAAACATCGCGAAGGCCGAAGCGCAGTACAACCGCAACCAGCTCGCCGTCCAGCTCGACACCCTGCATCGTGAACGCGACGAGCTTGACGAACAGATTCGTGAGATCGAGGCCAAAGTTGA
Organism: Corynebacterium sp. p3-SID1056; assembly: GCF_025152525.1. Taxonomy (GTDB): domain Bacteria; phylum Actinomycetota; class Actinomycetes; order Mycobacteriales; family Mycobacteriaceae; genus Corynebacterium. The sequence goes on along the minus strand of NZ_JALXXL010000001.1, from coordinate 298,181 downwards.
TGGCCTGAGCGAAGAGGACCGCCGCCGCTGGGTAGAAAAGGATGGCCCAGTCAGCCACGACCTGCCTGCAGCCGATTCTGGCGTCGTTGCCGCGGCGATGGCGCAGCTGGGTAAGCCGTACGGCTGGGGCGCGGCCGGCCCGGACGCCTTCGACTGCTCCGGGCTGATGGTTTGGGCCTATAGCCAAAACGGCATTGGCATTCCGCGTACCTCGCAGGCGCAGCTGGCGGGTGGCACCCCGGTCTCCATGGGTGAGCTGCAGCCGGGCGACATTATCGGGTACTACCCGGGTGTCACCCACGTCGGTATGTACATCGGCGATGGCATGGTGGTGCACGCTTCCGACTACGGCATCCCGGTCCAAGTCGTCCCCGTCGACTCGATGCCGGCACAGGGCGCGGTGCGCTACTAGCTAGCCCAGCTATAGTGCGTACGCTGCTGGTCACGAACGATTTCCCGCCCACGCTGGGCGGGATTCAATCGTACCTGCGCGATTTCGTGGCGCACCTCGTGGCGCTCAACGGCCCGGAATCGGTGGTCGTGTTCGCCTCGACCCAGGACGCGGCCGCCGCGCGTGAGTGGGACGCGGCGCAGCCCTACGCGGTCGTGCGCTGGCCGAAGGCGCTTATGCTGCCGACGCCGTCCGTGCGCCGCCGGATGCAGGAGCTCATCCGCGATCGCGGCATCGACACCGTGTGGTTCGGTGCGGCCGCCCCGCTCGCCGTGATGGGGGCCGCGGCGAAGCAAGCCGGCGCGAAGCATGTCGTTGCGACGACCCACGGCCACGAGGTCGGGTGGTCCATGTTGCCCGGCGCCCGCCAGACGCTGCGTCGGATCGGCAATAGCGCCGACGTAGTCACCTACGTCTCCGAGTACACACGGCGCCGCTTCGCTGCTGCCTTCGGCCCGCATCCCGAGTTCGTTGCGCTGCCCTCCGGCGTGGACACCAACTTCTTCTGTCCCCAACCGCGCCCGCATACCGCTGCGCCCACAATCGTGTGCGCCTCGCGACTGGTGGCGCGAAAAGGTCAAGATCAGCTCATCCGCGCGCTGCCGGCGGTGCAAGCGCAGGTGCCGGGCACGCAGCTGCACCTCATCGGTGCCGGCCCAGCCGAGCGAAGGTTGCGCCGCCTCGCCCGCAACACAGCAGGCGTGCACTTTCACGGGGCGGTGCCGCGTACGACGCTGCGCGAGGCCGTCGCTGCTGCCGATGTCTTCGCCATGCCGGCACGCACCCGCGGTGGCGGCCTCGACGTCGAGGGCCTCGGCATCGTCTATCTCGAAGCCCAGGCCTGCGGCGTCCCCGTCGTCGCGGGCAACTCCGGAGGCGCGCCCGAAACCGTGACCCCGGCAACCGGGATCGTCGTCGACGGCAGAAGCCAGGCCGAGCTCGTCGACGCCATCTGCGCGATCCTCCGCGACCCCGCTCGCGCGCGGGCGATGGGTGAGGCGGGCAGGGCGCACGTCGAGAAGCATTTTGCGTGGGACGTACTCGCCCGCAGGCTCGCCGCGCACCTGCAGTAGGATTACTCCCTATGGCAACTCCCCATGGCCCCCTGACAATTGGCTTCGACATCGGCGGCACGAACTTGCGCGCCGCCGTCGTCGATGAGCACGGGCAGATTCTCGACGCCGCGTCCACCGCCACCCCCCACACCGGCGCCGAGCTGACCAGCGCGATCGTCACGCTTGTCGACGAACTACGCGCAACCTACGACATCGCCGCCGTCGGCCTCGCCGTCGCCGGATTTCTCGATCCCGACTGCGAAATCGTGCGCTTCGCGCCGCACCTGCCGTGGCGCGACGACTACCCGCTGCGCGCAACGCTCGCCGACAAGCTAGGGCTGCCCGTCCGCCTCGAACACGACGCGAACTCCGCGGCCTGGGGCGAATACCGCTTCGGTGCCGCCCGCGACGCGGAGACCTGGGTACTTTTTGCGGTCGGCACCGGCATCGGCGCGACGCTGATGCACCGCGGCGAGATCTACCGCGGATCCTTTGGTACTGCGCCCGAGTTCGGTCACCTCACCGTGGTCCCCGGCGGGCGCGCCTGCTCTTGCGGCAAGCAGGGCTGTCTCGAGCGCTACGCCTCGGGCACATCGTTGGTGGACTGCGCGGTCGAGATCGCCACGCGCGGTGGGTACAAGCGCTGCGGGCTCTACCGCAAGGTGGTGGATAAGCGCGCCACCGGCCGCGACGTGATGGAAGCGGCGCGCGCGGGCGACGAGCTCGGACTTGCGGCGCTCGACAGCTTCGCCACATGGCTGGGCCGCGGGCTCGCCATCGTCGCGGACGTGCTCGACCCAGCGCTGATCGTGCTGGGCGGGGGAGTGGCCGCCGACGCCGACACGTTCATCGACCACGCGCGCGAAACCATGGCCGCCACCATGGTCGGCGCAGGCTACCGCCCGGTGGCGAAGGTGCAGTGCGCGGAGCTCGGGCCCCAGGCCGGTATGATCGGTGTAGCTGATTTGGCCCGCACGATGGTCCACGAACAACAATAGGAAGCGCACGGCGATGACAAACAGGTGGTACTCGGTGTTCAAGGCCGTCCTCGGCCCGTTCCTCGTAGTGTGGAATCGGCCGACGATCAACGGCGCAGACCACATCCCGGACACCGGACCCGCGCTGTTGGTGTCCAACCACCAGGCCGTGATGGATTCTTTCTACTTGCCGCTGATGGTGCGTCGCCAGCTGACCTTCCCGGCGAAAAGTGAGTATTTCACCACCCCGGGTCTCAAGGGCGCGATCCAGAAGTGGTTTTTCACCGCTGTGGGCCAGGTGCCCCTGGACCGTCAGAGCGAAAGCGCAGGCGACGCACTCCAGGCAGCGGCCCACCGCGTGCTGGAGCGCGGCGAGCTCTTCGGCATCTATCCGGAGGGAACTCGCTCCCCGGACGGCCGGATTTACAAGGGCCGCACCGGCGTCGCCCGGCTGGCGATGGCGGAAGGCGTGCCGGTCGTGCTCACCGGCATGGTCGGCACGCGTGACGCCAACCCCATTGGCTCGACCTTTCCGCGGCCGGCGAAGGTCCACATTGAGATCAGCGAGCCGATTGACCCGCACGCCTGGGCTAAGGAAAACGGCTTCGACCCCGCCTCGCGCGAGGTAGCGCGCCCATTCACGGACTACCTCATGCACAAGCTCGCTGCGCTGACCGGCTACGACTACGTGGACGTCTACGCCAGCGAGGTCAAGGAATCACTCGCCGCTACCGGGCAGTACCCGGAAGGGGCCGAGCCGCGGAAGGAGCAGTAGATGGATAAGGACCTAGTTACGCGCATCGTGTTGGTGGTGGTCACCGTCGCGCTGTACATCATCGCTTCGGAGGTTGACTTCCACACCACCATTGCCGCGCCGATCGCGGTGGCGATTGTGGCGCTCGTGATGTTTTGGCCGCGCCCGCGGGAAGAGCGTGAAAAACGCCTGCCCATACAGCTGGAAGAGAAATAGGAAGGCCTGTGTGTTCAGGTGAAGTACTTCTACGACACGGAGTTCATCGAGGACGGGTCCACGATCGAGCTTGTGTCTATCGGTATCGTGGCGGAAGATGGTCGCGAGTATTACGCGGTGTCGACGGAGTTCGACCCGCGGGACGCGAGCCCGTGGGTCCGCGACAATGTGCTGGATAAACTGCCTCCGGCGGGAAACCAGGCGTGGAAGACGCGGCGCGTCATCCGCGATGAAGTCTTCGAGTTCCTCACCGCGGCGTCGACCGCGCCGGAGCTGTGGGCGTGGGTGGGCGGCTACGATCACGTGCTGTTTGCCCAGTTGTGGGGCGATATGACGGGCCTGCCGCGCAAGATGCCGCGGTTCACCCATGAATTAAAACAGTATTGGGAGATGGCGGGTCGCCCGAAGCTGCCGAAGCCTCCGCAGGGCAACCACGATGCGCTTATCGACGCCCGCCACAACGTCAAAAAGTACCGCGTATGTGCGGAAATACTGCCGTTGGACGCCAACGGCCGCGCGACTGCACCGAAGGCGTAGTGCCGGATACCCGTAACGGAAAACGGGTCTGAGCGCAGGCAGGGTGTGCTAAGAATGAATGCGTGAGTTGGACAATTGATATCCCGAAAGACGTACTGCCTGATCTTCCGCCGCTGCCTGGGGATCTTCACGAGCAGTTCCAGGACGTGCTGAAGCGCGACGCGAAACAGCAGCCGAGCTGGGATGCGGATCAGGCGCGCTATGTGCGTAAGATCCTGGAGTCGGTGCCTCCGGTGGTGCTTGCCCCGGAGATCGAGGAGCTCAAGGACCAGCTGAAAAACGTCGCACTGGGCAAGGCCTTCCTGCTGCAGGGTGGCGACTGCGCTGAGACCTTTGAGTCAAACACGGAGCCGCACATCCGCGCGAATGTGCGCACACTGTTGCAGATGGCGGCTGTGTTGACCTATGGGGCGTCGATGCCCGTGGTCAAGCTCGGTCGCATCGCCGGCCAGTACGCGAAGCCCCGCTCCTCTGACCTGGACGCGAACGGGCTGCCCAACTACCGCGGCGACATCGTCAACGGTGTTGAGCCAACCGAGGAGGCCCGCCGCCACGACCCGGCCCGCATGGTTCGTGCCTACGCGAACGCCTCCGCGGCGATGAACCTGGTGCGCGCGCTGGTCGCCTCCGGCACCGCGGACCTGCACCACATCAACGATTGGAACCGTGAGTTTGTGAAGAACTCGCCGGCCGGCGCCCGCTACGAGGCGCTCGCCCGCGAGATTTCCCGTTCGCTCGCGTTCATGGATGCGTGTGGGGTCAATGACTACAACCTGCGGACCTCGGAGATCTTCGCCTCCCACGAGGCGCTTTTGGTGGATTACGAGCGCGCAATGCTGCGCCTCGCCGAAGATGAGCGCGGCAAGCAGCACCTCTACGACCTGTCGGCCCACCAGCTGTGGATCGGCGAGCGCACCCGCGGCATTGACGATTTCCACGTGAACTTCGCCGCGCTGATCGACAACCCGGTTGGCATCAAGCTCGGGCCGAAGGTCACACCCGAGGAGGCCGTGGCCTACGCAGACAAACTCGACCCGCAGCGCGAGCCGGGGCGGCTGACCATGGTGATCCGCATGGGCCATGACAACGTGCGCTCCGTGCTGCCCGGGATTATCAAGGCGGTCGAGGCATCCGGCCACAAGGTGGTCTGGCAGTCCGACCCCATGCACGGCAACACCTTCACCTCGTCCAACGGGTACAAGACGCGCCACTTTGACAAGATCATCGACGAAGTCCAGGGCTTCTTCGAGGTCCACCGCGAGCTGGGCACCCACCCCGGCGGCGTGCACATTGAGCTCACCGGCGAAAACGTCACCGAGTGCTTGGGCGGGGCCCAGGACATTTTGGACGTGGACCTGCCGGGCCGCTACGAGTCGGCCTGCGACCCGCGCCTGAACACCGAGCAGGCCTTAGAGCTCGCCTTCCTCGTCGCCGAAATGCTGCGCTACTAAAAGGCGCCGGCGACGTCCTGGCTGATCAGCGGTGGGACCTCGCCGTACATGCCGGAGCCGAACCACCACCCGCCGACGCCGACCGCGCCAGTGACGAGCACCGCGAAGACGATGTAGAGCGCAAGCGTAAACCCGGAACGATTGCTCACGCGTCGCACGCGCGGCTTCGGGGCGGCCTCTCGCCGCTGCGCCGGCGGTGCAGCGACCGGCGGGGCGGGGGCAACCGGCGGCATATCGACCCGCGTCTGCGGTCGCTCGGCAACCTCCGGCGCATCCGGGAAGAGGCGCCGCTCACGCTCCGGCACGGCCGTCTCGCGGCTGTCTCGACCGAAGCGCGTCGGGTGTGCCGCCGCTCGGTTCGCTGCGGAGTTGCGCGGCACCGGCACCGTGTAGTCGGGCAGCTCCAGTTCGCGGGCCACATCCATGAGCGCGTCAAGGAATTCGCCGGCAGTGTGGAAGCGTTCGGCGGGGTCTGCGGCGGTGGCTGTGGTGACGAGCTCGTCGAAAAGCATGGGCACCCCGTCGATAAGCTGCGACGGCGGTGGCACATCCTCCTTCAGCCTGGCGTAGGCGTGCGCGAGCGAGGTGTCGCCGGCGAACGGCGTGCGGCCGGTGAGCAGCTCGAAAAGCACGATGCCCGCCGAATACACATCCGAGGCGGGCGTGATCGCCGAGCCGTCGACCTGCTCCGGCGACAGGTAGCTGACCGTGCCGACGATCTGATCGGTCGAGTGCGAGGCGTCGGCGGCTGCCCGCACGAGCCCGAAGTCCGCGAGCTTGACCCGGTGATCAGCGTTGATCAGCACGTTATCCGGCTTGATATCGCGGTGGACGAGCCCCTTGTCGTGCGCCACCGCAAGCCCCGTGAGCACGCCCCGCATGACGGCGGTGGCGGCGTGCGGCGGCATCGGGCCGCGCTCGGCGAGCAGCTCGCGCAGGGTGCCGCCGGTAATCAGCTCCATAATGAGGAAAATCGTGTCGCCCTGCGCCGAAAAGTCGTAGACGTTGACCAGGTTCGGGTGAGACAGCTGCGCCATCGCGCGGGCCTCGCGGCGGAAGCGTTCTAGGAAAACGGGGTCGTCGACGTACTGCTGGTGCATGACTTTGGCGGCGACCTCGCGTCCGAGCCGGGTGTCCACGCAGCGGTAGACCGTGGCCATGCCGCCGCGCGCGATCGGCCGGTCGATGACGTATCGGTTATCCAGGTAGTCTCCCACGTGCATGCAGACCAGTATGGTGCACGAGGGGCGTCCGGCGCTAAACTACGGTGCCGTGAATACTCTTGATGATCTGCTTGCTGGCGAAGAACTGCTTTCCCTGCCCGCGGTTGCCGAGATGCTCGGCGTCCCGGTGACTAAGGTCCACGATTACGTCAACGCGCGCAAGCTGGTGCTCTACCGGAAAGGTGGCACGAAGTCGGTGCCGGCCTTGCTTTTCGACGATGGCGAAATGAGCAAGTTCATTACAGGCGCAATCACCGTGCTTTTCGACGGCGGCTATTCCGAAGAAGAAATCCTCACCTACCTGTTCACCGCAGACGATTCGCTGCCGGGTCGGCCGATCGATGCGCTGCACGGTCACGGGGCGCGCGAGGTAATCCGGCGCGCGCAGGCGATGGCCTTCTAAACAGGTGACGCCGGTGCGCCTTGGGCGGGTCCGCCGATGGGTGTGTTGGTGTCGGTGTAGTCGCGGCCGGTGAATATCGGTGTGGTGTATTTGGGGCCGATCCAGGCGATGCGTCCGTTGATGCGTGTCATCCGGCCGCGTTTGGGTTGGCCGTTGACGGCGTTGTGGTGTGGGCACAGCCAGCACATATTCGCCGGGTGGGTTGCGCCACCGTGGGCGTAGTCGGTCAGGTGGTGCGCCTGGCACTTCGAGATCGGTGTGGTGCAGTCCGGCCAGCAGCACGTCGGCGAGTCCGCCTCCAAAGCCAGGCGTTGCACGGGTGAGGCAAGGCGTGCCCGGTGGGTGTTAATCGGGCCGAGGTGCGGTGCGGCCAGGGTGATATACCCGTCGGGCAGGATATGCCGGCGCAGGATTTGGCTGGTGGTCATTTTTACCCCGGTGTTGGTCACCACTACTGGTTCGTGGTCGGGTGAATCGTCGGTGCCGGAAAGGACATGGTCGATGTCCTTGTCGGTGATAATGGCGTGGATTGCCACGGGTGCTTGGACGATGTGGCGGTTGTTGACCAGCCAGTCGATCGGGTCGATGGGTTGTCCGTTGTCGTCGGGGGTCTCGAATGTGGTGACCAGATCTTGGAGGTCGTTGGTGGGGCCGGTGAGGCGGATGATGAATTTGTCGTGTGTTTCGCTGCGTTGGATGCGTACCCCGTCTTGTGGCACGCGCGGTGGGAGGTAGGTTTTGCGCAGTCGGGTGGCGCGTTTGCTGATGGTGGTGGTGTCGCCTGCGGTGGCGCATAGCTGCGCGGTGTATTCCCAGCGTTTGGTGGGGTTGGTGATCCTGCGTGCGGTGCGCTCGATGAGTTCTAGGGTTTCGATGCAGTGGTGGTTGGCTTCTGCCGCACTGCGTGCTTCGGCTTGGTAGCGTGAGTGGCTGGTGGGCCGGAAGAATCGGCGTGCGAGGTGTACGAGTGTCTCGGCGTAGTCGTCGGCTGCGCCCATGCCGATGAGCGTATCCGCATCCAGGCCTGTTTCGTGCACGAGGCGGAGTGCGGCGATTCCCCCTGCTTTGAAGGCCAGAAAGGCCCGAAGTTCATGTTGTTCCCCCATAGGCCCACAACCTAGCGCAGGCCACAAACCCCCGCAACAGGAACCTTGCGCGGCCACACGAAAGCCACGGCGAACAGCCCGATGAAGGGGGCGAGGATGAGGAACCACGGGTCGTAAAAGCGGTGGTTGCCGCTGCCGGTAAACGCGAGCGCAACCACCACCGAAGCTGCCACCGCGACTTGCTGGACCCACGCCGGGGTGCGGAAGGTACCAACCAGCGAGAGTAGGGAAGCGTAGTACCACGGCAGCGTCACGGCGTTGGCCACGAAAGCGACGGCGTAGGCGGCCGTCGTGCCGGCAACGGCCCGCGCGGGGGAGTTTTCGCCGCGCGGCCGGAAATACCACCACGCGACAACGAGGCCGGCGAGCATGACGGCACTGCTGGCTGCGCGCGTCGCGGCGAGCGCGGTGTTGTAGTGGAAGTTTTCGTTGACCAGCTGAGCGATCGGGGTGAGCACTTCTGCCAAAAATGTCGGCCCGGCAAGCGGGTTGACCACCTTAGAGTTGCCGGAGATTTCCGCGATCCACCCCCAAGACGCGCCGGAGACCACAGTGACGAGGTCCACGACCGCGATCGTGAGGGCAAGCGCCCAGGCACCGCAGCCCGTAAACACACCGAGGCGGCGCGGCCAGCTGCCCTTTGCGTAGCGTGCGTACATGATCCACACGACGAACGGCAGCGCGATCGCTGCGGTCGCCTTGAGCGAGACTGCAAGCGCAATCAGCGCGATACCCGCACTGGCCCACAGAAAGCGGCGTCGTTGTGGCGCGATGCAGGCGAGCAATCCGACGGAGACGAGGCCGACCATGACGGCCTCGTTGTGCATGCCGCCAACGAGGTGCAGCAGCATCAGCGGGTTCGCCGCCCCGATCCACAGCGCGTACGCCGGATCGGCACCAAGGGCCGCGGCGATGCGCGGGACGGCCCAGACGAGCATGGCAAAGCCCAAAAGCGAGACGAGTTTGTACGCGATGAGCCCCGCGGTGACGTCGTCGCCGACTACCGTGGTGATCGCCTTACCGAGCCCTAAGTGCGCCGGCCCGTAGGGCGTGGTGGTGTTGCGCCAGTCGTGGCTGACTTCCCACAGGTATGGTCCGGGGTTGACGGCTGCGCCCTCGGTGTAGGGGTCGTAGCCGTCGCGAAGCATCGCACCCTGCATGAGGTAGGAATAGACGTCGCGCGAGAGGATGGGTGCGCTGAAGACCAGCGGTGCGGTCCACGCCCAGGTGGCACGGCGCGCGGCCGACAGGCCCGGGCGGGCGCGGCCGAGCATGAGCCAGGCGACGACCAGCCCGATGATGCCGATGGTTAAACACGCCTCCATGAGCCCGCGGCCGTGGCCGTACATGAGCGGGTCAAGGCCGAGGTCGCGCATAATCCCGCTGCGGTTGCGCGTGGCACCCGCACCATAAGAGCCGAGCGCGATGCAGGTCGCTGCGGCGACGCCGATGGCGATCTCGCGCCGCATTAGGCCCGCCGTTCGGTGGAGCGAATCGCCAGCTGGCGCAGCGTGTCCGCGACCTCGGCGTCGATGTCGGCTCGTTCGAGGTGCGCGAGCCCGGAAGCGGTCAGTGCCTCGATTCGCTTCTCGACGCTTTCTCGCGCCCCACTTTCCGCAATCACCTCAGCCAGCCGCGCGAGATCCGCGGGGGCCGTTGCGGTGCCAATGCCGGCGCGCAGTTCTGCGGCGGCCGCAGGGTCGGAGTCGTCGAGCAGTTCGAGCGCGGTGGCGTATAAGACGGTGCGCTTGCCCTCGCGGATATCGTCGCCGGCGGGTTTGCCGGTGACGGCGGAGTCGCCGAAGACGCCGAGGATGTCGTCGCGCAGCTGGTAAGCGATGCCGATGTCGCGTCCGTAGCCGCGGAACGCGTCGATTATTTCCTGCGGAGCCCCAGCCAACGCCGCGCCCAGATGGAGGGGGCGCTCGATGGTGTAGGCGGCGGTCTTGAAGCGGTTGACGCGGTCGGCGAGTTCGATGGATTCGCTGCCTTGGCCTTCCAGCATGATGTCGAGCAGCTGGCCGCCGATGACCTCGGTGCGCATCCCTCGCCAGGGCTGCGCGGCGCGGGCTAAGGCGGCAGCGCTGAGGCCCGAGTAGCGCCACATGTCCTCGGCCCAGACGAGTGCGAGATCCCCGATCAGGATGGCGGCGTTTTCGCCGAACTCGGCGGCGTCGCCACGCCTGCCGGCGGCGCGGTGTGCCGCCTCAACGGCGCGGTGGACGGTGGGGTTGCCGCGGCGGGTGTCGGAGGCGTCGATGATGTCGTCGTGGATCAGCGCGCACGCCTGGATAAACTCCAGCGAGCTGACTGCGCGTAGCACGGCGTCCGGATCCTCGCCGCTGCGCTCGACACCACCCCCGCCGACGAATCCAGCCCAGCCGTAGAGCGGGCGGATGCGCTTGCCGCCGCCGAGGACGAAGCGTTCCAAGTGCGCGACGGCATTGGACACAGGCTCGCCGATGCGGCCGACGGCGTCGCGCTGGGAGGCGAAGAACTCGCGCAGCTGTGCCTCGACCGCTGCCGGGATGTGCTCGAGTGGGGTGCTCCTGTTAGCCACGAGGTCGGCTCCTTTGCTGAGGTAGATGTTCTGCCCCAGGTTACCCACAGGGCAGGCGGCGCCCCAAGATAGCAAACGGGCGCGGGTCGCCGGAGTAGTAGAAGTTGCGGGCGATGTCTGTAAAACCGAAGGCACGGTAGAGGTGGAAGGCGCCGTTGGCTTCCCCGGGTGCCTCGGGGGTGGACAGGAGGGCCCAGTGGGCGGGCGCGGCGTCGAGAAGCGAGCGAAGGAGCGCCGTGCCAAAGCCGCGGGACTGCGCAGACGGGGCGACGTGGACTTCTGCGACCTCGAAGTAGCTGCGCAGCATCGCTTTGGCGGCGTCGTCGAGGTGGTTGTTCTCGCGGAGGGCGCGGATGAGCTGGCGATCCCACCAGCGCTCCCGCTGGCCGAGAAAGCCGTAGGCGATGCCGACGAGGCGCTCTCCTGACACTGCCGCGAAGGCGCAGAAGCCGGGGGTGGTCACGTCGCGGCGCCACACGCGGATGCGCTCGGTGCGGATGGTGCGCGAGTAGTCCATGGCATCGAGGTAGATGTCTACAAGCTGCGGGGCGAGCATGCTGAACTCGGCGGCGCTGAGGCGGCGGATGTCGACGGTCACGCCTCCCATGGAACCACGGTGGGCGGCGGGCCGCCGGAAAACCCCGAAGTTCGAACACATGAGCGAAAAGGCGTGCGTGGATGTTTGGGTCCCTTCGTACAGTGCAAAGCAATACACGACAGAAGGAGCACACATTATGCAGACCACAGCTATTGCCACTACGAGCGTCGTCTCTGCCACCACCTCACGCGCGCCGGCCGCCGGCAAGCGGGACCGATTTCTGGCCGCCGCGGACGGTTTTATTGCCCAGGCGCACATCGAGCTGGAGGCGGGACGTGAAGATGTAGCCCTGGAGCAGTCGTATCTTGCGGCGCTGCGGATCGCGGGCGCGGTGTGCGCGACCTCGCCGGTGGTGCGCAAGAGGAAGCGGCTGCCGAGCAGCGCGTGGGACAAATTGGCTTTGACTGGGGCCGAAGGTAAGCAGTGGGCGGAACGCTTCCGGAGGTACTCCGCGCTTCGCGGGCGCGTCGCCTCCGGGATCCAACGTGAGATTCCGGCAGGGCGCGTGATGGAGCTTTTGGGGCAGGCGGAACGCTTCTACGAGTTTGCGCAGCCCGATTTTGGCGCAGGCGCACCGCTCGTCGCCTAGGTCGGCGTGCAGCCGGGGCCGGTGGTTGCAAAAAGGAATTCAGCGGCGGGAACAATCTGGGTAGGATGACCGTTGTAGTGATAAGAATGTCCGTCGTGTAGCTGGAGAGTGAACCATTGTCTCTTTCTGAACAGGAACAGCGCGCGCTCCGCGAGATTGAGCAGTCCCTCCTTGCGGAGGACCCGAAGTTCGGGAGCTCCGTGGTGCAAGAGGTGAGCTTTGGCGGCGAGCGCCCGGCGGGCAAACTTACGCTCCGCAGCGTGGCGCTGATGGTGCTCGGTCTCGTGTTGCTACTGGGTGGCGTGGCGCTCGCTACGGTGAGCGTGTGGATGGTGCTGCTGAGCATTGTCGGCTTCGGCGTCATGATGGTGGGCGGAGTGATGGCGCTGCGTACTCCGTCGGGGCCGACTGCGCACGTGCGGCCGCGCCAGGGGGCGAAGCAGCGTTCGCAGCGCGGCGCCTCGCTGGAGGAGAGCTTCCGTCGCCGTTTCGAAGACCGCCAGTAGCTCCGCCGCGAAAGTAGAGTTTTCTTAGCGCATCCCCGCGTGGGGTGCGCTTTTTTCGTGCCCGCGGAAGATTCCCCACTTTCCCCCACCGGTCCCCCTCTGCGTGCCACCTCGTGCGTGGGGGCGCGCGGAATCGGCGGTACATGCGAGGGAACGCGGCCATTTCGGGCTTGTTCAGGGGATTTCTCCCCACCAAATTTCTCGGCCGTTACCAGCGGAAATGGGGGATAGACGGCGAAAGTTTGTCTGTGGTGTGGCGTTTGTGGGGCAAAGTGGGTTAAGGTGGGGCGTAGCGGCGAGCAGTGGCGCGCATCTTGACTACGTGCGCGGCGCGAATCGCTGTAGAGAAAACTTCAGAGCCGATACCGAAGGTGAAGGGAAGGTGGGTCGCCGGATGTTTCTGGGAACCTACACTCCCAAGCTGGACGACAAGGGTCGCTTGACGCTGCCCGCGAAGTTCCGTGAGGGGCTCGCGGACGGGCTGATGGTGACGAAGGGGCAAGATCATTCGCTCGCGGTGTATCCGCGGGAGGAGTTCACCGCCAGGGCCAGGAAGGCCGCGGCGGCGTCCCGGACGAACCCAAAGGCGCGCGCGTTCATTCGTAACCTGGCTGCCAGTGCGGATGAGCAAACGCTGGATGGGTCCGGCCGTATTACGTTGTCGCCGGCGCACCGGCAGTACGCCTCTCTGACGAAGGAGTGCGTGGTGATCGGCTCGGTGGATTTTCTCGAGATTTGGGACGCTGAGTCGTGGGCTCAGTACCAAGAAGAGACTGAAGCCGCCTTCTCGGCGGCGGACGATGACGACATTCTCTCCGGTCTGCTGTAGGGCTGACTACCCGGCAGTAGACGTGTGACTACTGACGGAGAGCGTGTACGGACTCTGTCCGGGGCGTGAAGCGTTCTGGTGTACTTCCCCGACATCAGAACAGCCGCCCCGGGCAGGGCTCTATGCGCTCCCCACGTGTGGGTTTGGGCGTGAAGGAAACGGCAAGTGTGACGGAGGGAGGATCCTCGGATGGCAAACCATGAGATCTCGGCGATGGATTTCTCCGTTGCGGCGAATCACGGCCATGTGCCGGTGATGCGCGATCGCATGGCCGAGTTGCTCGCCCCGGCAGTGGGCCCCAATGCAGTGCTTATCGACGCCACGCTCGGCGCCGGCGGACACACCGAACACTTCCTCCGCACGTTCCCAGAGGCACGGGTCATTGGTGTGGACCGTGACCCCAATGCGCTCGCGCAGGCGAGCGAACGCCTGGCTCCTTTCGGCGAACGTTTCGCCGCGGTGCAGGCGCGCTTTGATGCAATGGGCGAAGCGATCGGCGATGCTGAGGGCGACATCTTCGACCTTGCTCGCGAGCATGGCATCGCCGGCGCGCTGTTCGATCTGGGTGTGTCGTCGATGCAGCTCGACCAGGAGGAGCGCGGTTTTGCCTACCGCGTAGATGCGCCTCTGGATATGCGGATGGACCCCACCCGCGGGATCACCGCAGCGGAGGTGCTCAACACCTACGACCACGGCGAGCTCGCCCGGGTGCTCAAGACGTATGGCGATGAGCGCTTCGCCGGCAAGATCGCTTCTGCGGTGATCAAGGAGCGCGAGCGGGAGCCGTTTCGCACCAGTGCGCGGCTCGTCGAGCTGCTCTACGACACCATCCCGGCGGCCACTCGCCGCACGGGCGGGCACCCCGCGAAGCGCACATTCCAGGCGCTGCGCGTGGAGGTCAACGGTGAGCTCGACGCGATCCGGGGCGTCATCCCGGTCATTACGAGCTTGCTCGCGCCGGGCGGGCGGGTGGTGTTTATGAGCTATCAGTCGCACGAGGACAAGATCATCAAGTCCGCGCTTCGCGAGCTGACTACCTCAAAGACGCCACCGGGCCTGCCGATGGACTTGCCCGGCACTGCAGCAAAGTTCGCCCCAATCACCAATGGGGCGGAGCGGGCGTCGAAAGAGGAAATTGAGCGTAACCCGCGCGCCGCACCCGTGAGGGTGCGGGGAGTAGAGAAACTGTCCACATAACACCGGCCGAAAAGGACGCAAAGACTATGGGAGCACGAGACTTCAACGCGGTGGCGTCGACAAGCACGCTCACGCGGCCCCGCCCATCCCGGCAAGCGACGCCGCGCACACGGGTGGCGCGGCCGCACGTGCCGCACGAGAAGGCTCGCGGGCGGCTGGGCTCGAGCCAGGTCGTCTCTGTGCGCGGCCGGCGCGTGGCCGAGGCGCGCGTGACGGATGCCCCGCACCGCTTTTCCAAGCTTTCCTCCATCGGTGTGCCGCTGTTGATTGCCGGAGTGCTGGCGGCGATGGGGCTGTCCGGGTTGGCGACGTCGCAGTCGTTTAGCATCCAGGAGCTGCAGAAGCAGGAGCGCAACCTGGCGGCTGAGGTCGAAACGCTCAATCGCGATTTGGAGCAGCGCCGCTCTTCGGCCGAGCTGGCGCAGCGCGCTTCCGAGCAGGGCATGCTGGTGGCCTCGCAGCCGGGCATTGTAGACGTGAAGGAAAACGGGGCGACGCACGTGCGTCGCGAGTTCGATCCGGAAGCCAACGCGAAGGTCATCGACGTCAACAGCGCGCAGGCCGACGCTGGTCGCGCGTCGAGCGATAGGGAAGCGACCGACGAGATCGGCGATTCACTCACCGCCACACCGGGCGGCAACAACCGCCGGCCGGCGCCGGCACAGCAGCTTGATAATGTCGCGCCGTATCAACCAAACGTCGCCTCGAACTTCTAAGATGAGGTACCTGCATCCGCAGGCGCGGACACGGAACACATAGAAGGAGTACACGTGGTGGATTCGGGGTCGCGAGGGCCACGTGGCGATGCGCGGTCCCCTCAACCGCAGGCGTCGATGATGCGCCAAATGACGAATACGCGGGTGGGGATCGTGGTGACCGCGGTGATTGTCGTTGCTGTGATCCTCATCGCCCGCCTTGCATGGGTCCAGGTGGTGTGGGGCCCGGACCTGCGCGAACAGGCGCAAATCCAGCGCACCCGCGTCTACGTTGATCCGGCGCGCCGCGGACAGGTCGTCGACCGCGAAGGTAACCAACTCGCCTACACCATGCAGGCCCGCTCGCTGACGGTCTCGCCGAAGGTGCTGCGCGGCGAGGTCGAGGAGATGCTGACCCTGCAGATGCGCAATGACGGCGTGTCCGAAGACAGCATCCAGGCGCAGCTCGGTGCGCGCGCGGAGGACTACCTGCGCAAGATGGCCAACTCCATCCCCGTGATCATCGGAAATGACTACGTGCTCCCGGAGCCAGGTGACGATGAGACCCGCATGGAGGTGCTTGACCGCGCCCTGGCCGACATCGACGCCGAGGGCGGATCGGGGGCCAAAGTCACCGACGCGAAGGACAACGAAGAACGCAAAATCGGCGCGGTCAGCTCGAAGGACATCCACGAGAAGCTGCACGCTGACAGTAACTACGAGGTGCTGGTACGCAACGTCGACCCGGACGTAGCGATGGGTTTGGCGCGCACGTTCCAGGGCTTGGCGGCTGACCACCAAGACATCCGCAAGTACCCCAACGGCGCGATTGGCGAGAACATTGTGGGCAAGGTGTCCATGGACGGCCAGGGCCAGTTCGGCCTGGAGGCCTCCAGCGACGCGGTGCTCACCGGTATTAACGGCCGCTCGACCGAGGACGTCTCCGGCAAAGGCATGGCAATCCCGGGCACCCTGCGCGACGTGGTGCCGCCGGTTGACGGGGCAGAAGTTGAGCTGACGATCGACTTGGATTTGCAGACCTTTGTGCAGCAAACCCTCGAGCAGGCGAAGGCGAATTCGCAGGCCAAGGGCGCCGAGGCGGTCGTGCTTGACGCGCGCACCGGCGAGGTGCTGGCGATGGCGAATACGGGCACGATTGACCCGAACGCGGACGTCGAGAAGCAGCTCGCGGAGGGCCGCGACTTTGAAAACAACGCCATCTCGCACCCGTTCGAACCCGGATCGGTGGCCAAGATCATCACCGCCGCAGCCTCCATCGAGGAAGGCACGACGAACCCGGAGGAGGTCCACACGGTCCCCGGATCCATCGATATGGCGGGGGTGACGGTCGCCGACGCCTGGGAGCACGGCGAGCTGCCGTACACCACCGCCGGCATCTTTGGTAAGTCCTCCAACGTGGGCACCCTGCAGCTGGCGCAGCGCCTGGGCGAGGAGCGCTACTGGGACTACCTGCAGCGCTTCGGCCTGGGCAAGACCACCGGCATCGAGCTGCCGAACGAATCGGCCGGTATCCTGCCGGTGCTCGAGCAGTGGTCTGGCGGCACCTTTGCCAACCTGCCGATCGGGCAGGGCATGAGCTGGACGGCGCTGCAGATGGCAAGCGTGTTCCAAACCCTGGCCAACGGCGGCGAGCGCATCGAGCCGCGCATCGTCTCCCGGATCACCGGCTCGGACGGCGAGGAGATGGACCAGCAGGAGCCGGCGACCACGCGGGTGGTCAGCCCGGAGACCGCGCGCACGACCGTCGACATGTTCCGCGCCACCTTCCAAGAAGACCCGAACGGTGTGCAAAATGGCACCGCCCAGGGCAACGGCATCGAGGGCTACCAGCTCTCCGGCAAGACCGGTACTGCGCAGAAGGTCGACGAGGAAACCGGCGCGTACTCGCAGAGCCGCTACTGGATTACCTTCGCAGGTATTGCACCTGCAGATGATCCGCGCTTCGTCGTTGCGCTGATGCTCGACGAACCGCAGCGCGGCCCGCTCGAGGGCGGCCGGGGCGGACAGTCCGCAGCACCGGTGTTCAAAGAGATCGCGGCGTGGCTGCTCAACCGCGAGAACATCCCGCCGAGCCCCGAGGCGAAACCCTTAGTGCTGCAGGCGCAGTAGCGACAATGACACACGATGAAGGAGACCCAATGACTTCCCACGAGGCACCCACGCTTGATCAGCTCGCCGAATTGGCAGGTGCGCGCGTGGTCAACCCGCCGGCTACACAGATGACCGTGCGCTCCATCAGCCTTGATTCCGCTGCGCTTGACCCGGGTGGGCTGTTCGCCGCGCTGCCTGGCACGCGGGTGCACGGCGCGTCGTTTGCCGCGGAAAGCAAGGCGCAAGCAATGCTTACCGACGCCGCCGGCCTGGACATCATCGCCGCCACCGGTGACACGCGCCCAGTGCTGGTCGTCGACGACGTGCGCGCCATCCTCGGCGAAGTCTCCGCCGCGGTCTACGGCTACCCCTCCCGTGACATGACGCTCATCGGCGTGACGGGCACCTCGGGCAAAACGACCACCACCTACCTGTTGGAGCGCGGCCTTGCCGCCGCAGGTTGCACGGTCGGGCTGATCGGCACCACCGGCACTCGGATCGCGGGCGTTGAGGTGCCGAGCAAGCTGACCACCCCGGAAGCACCCGACCTGCAGCGCCTCTTTGCACAGATGCGCGACGAGGGCGTCACGCACGTGGTGATGGAAGTGTCCTCGCACGCGCTCATGCTCGGCCGGGTCGGAGGCACGGACTTCGACGTCGCCGGCTTTACCAACCTGAGCCAGGACCACCTGGATTTCCACCCCACGATGGAGGATTACTTCGAGGCGAAGGCGCTGTTTTTCGACGCTGCCTCGCCACTCGCCGCGCGCTCGAGCGTCGTCTGCGTCGACGATGCATGGGGCGAGCGCATGGCGGACCGCGCCGCTGACCCGCTCACCGTGGGCACGCGCGGCCAAGCAGGCGTCGACATTTCGGCAACGCAGCTGTCGGTGGAGGACACCGGGGCCCAGGAGGTGCAGCTGCAGGTCGCGGGGCAGACGTTACAGTTCCGCCTGCCACTGCCGGGCGCGTTTAACGTCGCCAATGCGGCACTCGCGGCGGGCCTGGCCAATCGTGTGGGCGTCGACCTCGACGCCTTTGTCCACGGACTTACGCAAGCGGCCGTACCCGGGCGCATGGAGCGCATCGACGCAGGGCAGGACTTCATCGCCGTGGTGGACTACGCTCACAAGCCGGCGGCGATCGCCGCGGTGCTCACAACGCTGCGATCACAGGTGCAAGGTCGTGTCGGCATCGTCGTCGGCGCCGGCGGCGACCGCGACGCCTCCAAGCGGGAAATCATGGGCGCGGAGGCAGCGCGCGGCGCCGACTTTGTCGTGGTGGCGGACGACAACCCGCGCACCGAGGACCCAGCAGCCATCCGCGCTGCGGTCCGCGCCGGCGCCGAGAAGGAAGCCGCCCCCGGCGTGGAGATCCGCGAGGACGCAAGCCGCGCCGGCGCCATCGACCAGCTCGTCGCCTGGGCGCAGCCGGGTGACGCGATCGTGGTAGTGGGCAAAGGCCACGAGGTCGGCCAGATCGTGGGCACGACCACGCACCACTTCGACGATCGCGAAGAAATGCGCAGGGCGCTTGCCCAGCGCGGTTACCAACACACGAGCGACAAGGAGTAAGGCATGATTCCGCTGACGCTGGCCCAAATCGCTTCCATCACCGGCGGCACACTCAGCCCCGAGGCTGATCCGGACGCCGTGGTGACCGGCAACGTCGAGTTCGATTCGCGCAAACTCGCCCCGGGCGGGCTGTTTGTCGCCCTGCGTGGCGCGCGCGTTGACGGCCACGACTTCGCAGAAGCCGCGGTGCGTGACGGCGCGGTCGCGGCGCTGACGGTACGTGAGGTCGGTGTGCCCGCAATCATCGTGCCGAAAGCGCCCCGGCGGCCCGGCGACAACTCCGATCTCGCGGCGGGCGACCCGGACGGTTCTACCGCCGGCGTGGTCGCCGGGATGAGCGCTTTGGCCGCGCACGTGGCGCGCGAGCTTTCCGCCGGCCACGGTTTGACCATCGCCGGGGTGACCGGCTCTGCAGGCAAGACGTCCACAAAGGACCTCATGGCCACGCTGCTTTCGCGTGCGGGGGAGACGGTCGCGCCGCCGGGCTCGTTCAACAACGAAATCGGGCATCCGTACACCGTGCTGCGGTGCACCGAGTCCACCGATTTCTTAGTCGCCGAGATGTCGGCGCGCGGCATCGGCCATATCGCGCACTTGGCCCAGATTGCCCCACCGCGCATCGGTGTGGTGCTCAATGTCGGATCTGCCCACCTGGGGGAGTTCGGGTCCCGCGAAAACATTGCCCAGGCAAAGGGCGAGCTGGTCGAGGCGCTGCCCGCGGCTGCCGACGGCGGCGTGGCGGTACTCAACGCCGACGACGACCTGGTTGCGGCGATGGCTTCGCGCACCACGGCGCGGGTGGTTACCTTTTCCACCCAGCCGCGTGGCGGCGACTTCTACGCCACCGACATCTCCTTGGACGCGGTGGCCCGCGCGACGTTTACCATGCACTGCCCGCAGGGCGAGCCGCAACGGGTCTCGCTCGGCGTCTTTGGCGCGCATCAGGTGGGCAACGCGCTGGCTGCGGCGGCCGTTGGCGTCGAAGCGGGGCTCTCGCCGGCCGAGGTGGCCGAGGCACTCAGCGCTGCGCGTTCGGTCTCTGTCAACCGGATGGACGTCAACACCCGCGAAGACGGGGTGACGGTGATCAACGACGCCTACAACGCCAACCCGGAATCCATGCGTGCGGCCATCGCCGCGCTCGGCTACACCGCCGCAGCTCGCCCCGGCGTGCGGTCGGTGGCCGTGCTTGGCGAGATGGGCGAGCTTGGCGCAGACGCCCCCCAGGCGCACGCCGCGCTCGCCGAGGAACTCGCGCGCTACCGCGTCTCCCACCTCGTTGCCGTCGGACACAACCCGTCGATGGATGCGCTCCTGCACGGCGCACACGCGGCGGGGATACGCACCACGCACGTGGCTGACGCTGCGGCAGCGACCGATGCAGTGCGCCAGCTGCTGGCGTCGGCGCCCCACGGTGAGACCGGGTGGGACACGCGCGTCGACCGCGATGTCGTCCTGGTGAAGGCATCCAACGCGGGCAAGCTGTGGACGGTTGCGGAGTCGCTGTTGGCGGGGCATCGCCTGCGCGACGATGCGTCGAATTATCCTCATACCTAGACCCGCAACATACTTTTCATAACGTTGAAATAAGAAAGCCAAGGAAGCCAGGAAGCATTGTCATGATTCAAGTCATCAGCGCAGGGATTATCAGCTTCCTCGTCGCAATCTTTACCACCCCCGTGCTCATTCGGTACTTCCACCGGAGGGCCATGGGCCAGGAGATTCGCGAGGACGGCCCCCAGTCCCATGCGCGGAAGCGCGGCACGCCGACGATGGGCGGTATTGCCATCTTGGTGGCGATCACGGTCAGCTACATTGCAAGCTCCGTGATCGCGCTGGTGACCGGCCACGAGGCGTTCACGGCCACCGGCTTGATCGTGTTGGGCCTGACGCTCGCGCTCGGGCTCGTTGGCTTTGCCGACGACGGCATCAAGCTGTTCATGAAGCGCAACCTCGGCTTGAACAAGACCGCGAAGCTTGTCTCCCAACTCGCCATCGCGCTGGCCTTCGGCATCCTTGTCCTGCAGTTCCCGGACGACAACGGGCTCACCCCCGGCTCGACGGCGCTGAGCTTCGTGCGCGACATGGATACGCTCAATATCGCGGTTGGCGGGGGCATCATCGGCACCATCGTCTTCCTCGTGTTCATCTATATCCTGCTCGCGGCCTGGTCGAACGCGGTTAACCTCACCGACGGGCTGGACGGCTTGGCGGCAGGGACGACGGCGCTGGTGATGTCGGCGTACGTCACCATCACCTTCTGGCAGTTCCGCAACTCGTGTGCCCTGGAGGCCACGCCGGGGTGCTACTCGGTGCGCGACCCGCTTGATCTGGCCATCCTGGCGGCCGCCGGATTCGGTGCCTGCATCGGCTTCCTGTGGTGGAACGCCGCACCCGCGAAGATCTTCATGGGCGATACCGGCTCGCTCGCGCTCGGCGGCCTCGTCGCCGGGCTGTCGGTGACCTCGCGCACGGAATTGCTCATGGTCGTCGTCGGTGCGCTCTTCGTCATGGAGGCCGCCTCCGTGGTGATCCAGGTGGCTTCATTCAAGGCCACTGGCAAGCGTGTGTTCCGCATGGCACCCTTCCACCACCACTTTGAAAACGGCGGGTGGGCCGAGACCTCGGTGGTGATCCGCTTCTGGATCATCGCCGCGATGTCCGTCGCGATCGGCCTCGCCCTGTTCTACGGCGAGTGGCTCACGCAAAACGGGGTGAGCCTCTAATGGGCGCGCAGCTGCCAGTTGCCGCCCCTGTGTTGATCACCGGTGCCGGCGTGTCCGGGCTCGGCGCGGCGAAATTGCTCACTGATCTCGGTGTCGCGCACGCCGTCGCCGATGACAACGCCGCCGGCCGCACGGCACTGCACGAGGCGACCGGCTCGCCCACACTCACGGCCGAGGAAGCCGCGGAGCGCTTGGGTGAGTTTGGCTCCGTCGTCACCTCGCCGGGGTGGCGTCCGGACACCCCACTGCTCGTACGGGCCGCGGAGGCCGGGCTCGAAGTGATCGGCGATGTGGAGCTGTGCTTCCGCCTCGACCGCGCCGGTGTTTTCGGTGACCCGCGCGACTGGCTGGTGGTCACCGGCACGAATGGCAAAACCACCACTACCGGCATGCTTGCAGCCATCATGGAGCAGGTCGGCACAGCAACCGGCAAGCGGGCGCAGGCCTGCGGCAATATCGGGTTGGCTGTCGCCGACGCGCTCGTGGCCGAGCCGCGCGTGGATGTCCTCGTCGCGGAGCTGTCGAGCTTCCAACTGCATTGGTCGAGCCAGCTGGTGCCCGACGCGGGCGTGTTGCTCAACCTGGCTGATGACCATCTTGACTGGCATGGGTCTTTTGCGGGCTACGCGGCGTCGAAAAGCAAAGTGCTGCGCGCACGCAACGCGGTGGCGGGCATCGACGACGCGGAGGTTCGCGTGCTGGCGCGGGAGACCGGCCGCGACGACATCATCGGCTTTACCAACGGCGCGCCGGGCGAGGGCGAAGTCGGGGTGGACAACGGGCGAATCGTCGCGCGCAGGCACGGCACGCTTGTCGACGTCGCCTCCGCCACCGGCATCCAGCCGCCAGGTGCGGCTGGCGTGCTGGACGCGCTCGCCGCGTCCGCTGTAGCGCTGACCCAGGGCGCGACACCTGCGCAGATTCAGGCTGGGCTCGCCTCCTACCGGGTCGCCGACCACCGCGGCGCGGTGGTGCACACGGCGGGGGGCGTGGACTGGGTCGATAACTCGAAGGCCACGAACCCGCACGCCGCGCACTCCGCGCTCTCCGGCAGCACCGGCGCTGTGGTGTGGATCGCCGGTGGCCAGTTGAAGGGGGCGAGCGTGGACGAGCTGGTGCGCGAGCACGCCCCGCAGATGCGGGCGGTCGCATTGCTCGGCCAGGACCGTCAGCTGCTGCACGACGCTTTTGCGCGGCTGGCGCCGCAGGTGCCGGTCTTCGTCACCGACGAGACGGACCCGGAGCTCGCGATGCAGCAGGTCGTGGACTTTGCGGCGGCGCAGGCGCAGCCTGGGGACACCGTGCTGCTCGCGCCCGCCGCTGCAAGCCTGGACATGTATCCGGGGATGGCGGCGCGCGGCGAGGCCTTTCGCGCGGCGGCCGTGCGGGCGTGCCCACGTAATTGACAGGGGACACGGAGCCATATCGCGCGGGGAAGCGCCGTGCACCGTGTAGTCTCAAGTGGTACTTGATACTTTTTGGAGCCCCAGGCGAAAGGATGAGGCCATGACGGTCCCCCGCGAGCGACACTTTGCCGCACGATCGGCCCGCCCGCCGCGGCGGAACGAGCGCGCGCAGCGACCGGAATCGCGGCTGGGGGCCGCCTCGCGGCGGATCGAGGGCTTCCTCGACGCGCGCCCGCTCATCGACTACACGATGATCCGCAGCGTGATCTTCGTGCTCGCGGGCCTCGGCCTGGTCATGGTGCTGTCCTCATCGATGGCGGTGTCCTATTACGAGGCGGCGTCCCCCTGGAAAACCGCCGCGCGCCAGGGCTTCATGGTGCTCATGGGGCTGGTGGCCTTTCTGGCGGCGCTGAAGATGCCGCTGCGGTGGCTGCGCAGTATCAGCACGATCATGCTGGTGATTTCCTTTATCCTGCTCGTGTTGGTCCTGCCCTTCGGTACGGGCGCGGAAGAGGTGGGCTCGCAGTCCTGGCTTGCCTTAGGCCCACTGCGCGTGCAGCCCTCGGAGATGGTGCGATTGACCTATGCCATCTGGGGCGCCCAGGAGGTCGCGCGAAAAGGAGTGCGGCCGACAACTGACGGCGCGGGCCTTTTCTACTTGGTCGGCGTTGGCGGGTTCTTCCTCATCGTGGCGCAGAAGGACATGGGTATGGCCCTGTCGTTTGTGCTGATCATGGGTCTGATCATGTTCTTCGGCGGGGTGCACCGCTTGATGGTGGGCGTTTTGGGCGGCGCCGCGCTGCTGGTCTTGCTCATCACCTTCTTGAGCGGCGGCTTCCGCTCCGACCGCTTCCACGTCTACTTCGACGCGCTCTTCGGCAAGTTCGAGGACACCCGCGGCATCGCCTTCCAGTCCCACCAGGGCTTCTTATCGCTTGCCGACGGCGGCCTCTTCGGCGTCGGACTCGGCCAGTCGCGAGCCAAGTGGTTCTACCTGCCAGAGGCGAAGAATGACTTCATCTTCGCCATCATCGGCGAGGAGCTCGGCCTGTGGGGCGGCGCCCTGGTCATTGGCTTGTTCGCCGCGCTGGGCTACTTCGGCCTGCGCGCGGCCCGCCGCGCGGCGACGCAGGAACAGCGCATGATCGCGGCGTCGCTGACCGCCGCCGTGGTGGTGCAGGCGCTGATCAACATCAGCTACGTCGTGGGCCTTCTGCCGGTGACCGGCATCCAGCTGCCGATGATTTCTGCGGGCGGCTCTTCCGCTGTGGTGACCTTCGGCGCGATGGGCGTGCTCGCCTCGATCGCACGCCACGAGCCGGACGCGGTCTCTGCAATGCAGAACTACGGACGCCCGCGCTTCGACCGTGTCTTCCGGATCGCGGAGCCGCAACCGGTCGTGGCCGGGGGCGCACGCACTGCGAAGGCCGCGCCACAGCCGGCACGGGCTCCGCAGAAGCAGCGCGTGCTGCGCGGTCGCCGGGTAGTTCGCCAGGACGAGCGCGAGGCCCGCTTCGGCACGCCGGTGACAGCGCGGGAGACGCGTTCGGCGAGTACTCCGGGGCACACACGAGTTGCGCGCCCGGACCGCACGGGTGGCGGCGTGCATGGGGCAACGGGGCGTCGGCAAGCGTACGCTCCTCGGTCGCGGCAGCGCCCGCGCTACGATGAACCGCGGAACCGCCGCGCAGGCTAGAAAGGCTTAAAAGGACAACGCATGAGTGAGGCACACGAGCAGCTGTCGGTCGTGGTGGCTGGCGGCGGCACCGCCGGGCACATCGAGCCGGCGCTGGCCGTCGGGGAGGTGCTGCGCGATTCCTACGGCGCGCACGTGGTCGCGCTCGGCACTGAGCGTGGGCTCGAGACCACAATCGTCCCGGCCCGCGGCTTCGAACTCGCACTGATCGACCCGGTTCCGATCCCGCGCAAGAAGCCGCTGCAGCTGCTCAAGGTACCCTCGCGGCTGCGCCGGGCGGTCTCGCAGGCGCGGGCAGCGATGCAGCAGGCGGACGCAGACGTGGTCTTCGGCACTGGTGGCTACGTTGCCGCGCCCGCCTACCTGGCTGCAAAGCGGCTCGGGCTGCCGTTTTTCGTGCTGGAGACCAACGCGCTGGCCGGCATGGCCAACAAGCTCGGCGTGCGCCTCGGCGGTATCGGGCTCAACGCGGTGCCGAACTCCGGGATGGCGGGCGATGTCGTCGGCATCCCGGTGCGCCCTGGTGTGGGCGTGGATCCGGACGGGGCGAAGGCCGAGCGCGGGTACAAGATGTGGAACCTCGACCCGGAGAAGAAGACGGTGCTGGTCACCGGCGGCTCGCAGGGCGCGGTGAGCATTAACTCGGCGCTTGGCGGCGCGGTTGAGCGCATCACCGCCGCGGGCTTCCAGGTCCTGCACGCCTACGGGCACAAGAACGACGCCCCGGCGACGCATGCGGGCTACACCGCCGTGCCATACATCGACGACATGGAGGCCGCCTACGCGGTTGCTGACCTCGTGGTGTGCCGCTCGGGCGCGATGACGGTGGCGGAGAACTCATCGGCCGGCCTGCCTGCGATCTACGTGCCGTTGCCGCACGGCAACGGCGAACAGGGGCTCAACTCCGCCCACCTCGTCGCGACCGGCGCCGCGGTGCGTATCGACGACGCGCAGCTTAGCCCCGACGCCCTCGTCGCAGAAATCACCGCCATTCTGGGCGACGAGGCACGCTACGCCGAGATGCGCGACGCGCTGGTCACCTCGGGGGCGGGCAACGTCGCCGAGGAACTCGCGCGCCGCGTCGTTGGCATTGCGGCCCGCAGCCACCACGAGTAGCCACCCCGCCCGATTCTTTGTTGCTAAAAGGAGCACAACCATGACGCAGACCATTGATCTTTCCCGCGTGCACCTCATCGGCATCGGCGGCGCCGGCATGTCTGGCGTCGCCCATATCCTGCTCGACCGGGGCGCGGTGGTGACTGGCTCCGACGCCAAGGACTCCCGGCCGGTGCGCGCACTGCAAACGCAGGGCGCGAAGGTCGCCATCGGGCACGCGAAGGAAAACCTCACGCTTTCTGGCCAGCTGCCCACCGTGGTCGTGACCAGCTTCGCGGCGATCCCGAAGGATAACCCGGAACTTGTGGCAGCTGCCGAGGCGGGCATCCCGGTCATTCGCCGCTCGGACCTGCTTGGCGAGCTCATGGAGGGCTACACCCAGGTACTGCTCGCCGGCACGCACGGCAAGACGTCGACGACGTCGATGGCCGTCGTCGCCTTGCAGGCCGCTGGTCTGGACCCGTCTTTCGCCATCGGCGGCCAGCTCAACCGCGCAGGCACGAACGCGCACCACGGCGCGGGCGAGATCTTCGTGGCAGAGGCGGACGAGTCCGACGCCTCGCTCCTTCGCTACAAGCCAGACGTGGCCGTGATTACCAACATCGAGCCGGACCACCTCGACTTCTTCGGCACCCACGAGGCGTACTTCAAGGTCTTCGATGACTTCGCAGACCGCATCCAGCCCGGCGGCCACCTCGTGGTCTGCCTCGACGATGAGTTTGCTGCCCGCTGCGGCGAGCGTGCCATCGCACGCGGGGTGAACGTGCTCGGCTACGGCACGGCCGCCGCAGCTGCGCGCCACCCTGTGGTGCCGGCCGGTGCCGTCATCACCAACGAGGAGGTTGACGGTTCCTACGTCAACACCACCGTCGAGCTGCACCTGCCCGATGCTGCGCCGCACAAGGCTCACTACCGTCTGACCGTGCCGGGGCGCCACATGGTGCTTAACTCTGCCGCCGCGATGCTCGCCGGCGTGCTGGTCGGCGCGAGCGCGGCAAAGCTGGGGGAGGGCCTGAGTGATTTCACGGGTGTGCGCCGCCGTTTCGAGTTCACGGGCCAGGTCGAATCGGGCCCCTACGAGGGCGTTCGTGTCTACGACGATTATGCGCACCACCCAACGGAGGTGAGCGCCGTGCTCACCGCCGCCCGCGACAAGGTGGTTTCTGAGGGCAAGGGAGCCCGTGTGGTCGTGTGCTTCCAGCCGCACCTGTTCTCCCGCACCGAGGCCTTCGCCGAGGAGTTTGCCCGCGCCCTTTCGCTTGCCGACGCCTGCGTCATCCTCGATATCTACGGCGCCCGCGAAACCCCCGTCGAGGGCGTGACCTCGCGCATCATCACCGACCGCATGGACGAGGACACGCTCGTCCGCCTGGAGCCGGACTTCTCTGCCGCGCCGCGGACGGTCGCCGCAGTCACGCAGCCGGGCGACCTCGTGCTCACGATGGGCGCGGGCACGGTGACGATGCTCGCTCCGGAGATCCTGGCGCAGCTGCGCGAGCAGACGGAGGCGTAAATGTCCACCGTTATCGGCAGGCCAGACGACGAGACCCCGAAGGGCACGCCTGAGCAGGAGCCCGAGCCGGACACCGCACCGGAAACCGCACCGGAAACCGAAGGCACAGAGCCTGACATCGAGGAAGAGCCCGCTGAGCCAGAGCCGGAGCCGGAACCCGAAGAACCCGCGGAGCCCGAAGAACCCGAGCCTGCGTCCGAGCCCGAAAAACCCCAGCCTGAGCCGGAACCGGCGGCGGAGCGTCGAGAAGCGCCCGCGCCCGACCCGGAGGAGCGCAAGCGCGCGCGGCGTCGCACCGTCGCCTCGGTAGGCGCGTCCCTGCTTGTGCTGGCGGCCATTGGCGCGGCGATGCCGTTTACGCCGATGATGCCGGTGCACGGGGTCAACGTGGATGGCAACGCCGCGCTGACGCCGGAAGAGGTTGAGGAGCTGACCGGGATTGCCCCGGAGACTCCGATTGGGCGTGTCGATGTGCGGGCCGCGGCGGAGGGCGTAGCCGGAAACCCGTGGGTGAAGTCGGCGACGGTCAAACGCGACTGGCCGAGCGCTATCCAGGTGGACGTGGAGGAGTACACCGCGGTGGCTTTCGTCGCGCTGGATGATGGCACGCACTTGATCGACGCTGAAGGCAAGGACTTCCTTGTGGCGGACCCGCCGCCGGGCGCAATGGAGCTCGTTGGCCCCGGGATCGAGGATGAGGAGGGGAAGCGGGCTGCGGTGGAGATCGCGGCGTCGATAAGCGAGAAAGCCCGCGGGCAGGTCGAGGCGCTGGATGCGCGCGGCCCCTACGAGTATGTGCTGCGGCTGCGCGAGGGGCGCACCGTGGTGTGGGGTGCAGCGGAAGATAACGCGAACAAGGCGCTGGCGCTGGAGTCGGTGCTGCAGATGGAGGGGACGGAGTTTAATATTTCGAACCCGGAGTTGGTCACTTCCCGCTAAAAGCCCAGGTCAAAACTCTAAAGTAGAGGTTGAGGGTAGTGACACGCCGGGGGAGAACACAAAAATCTGCAACGCGTCGTTCATGATGGATGGCGTTACTGACTAATCCATAAGACTCTCTGAAAGGCGAGACCTCACATCATGACCTCTCCCGCGAACTACCTCGCCATGATCCGCGTCGTCGGTGTCGGCGGCGGTGGCGTAAACGCCGTCAACCGCATGATCGAAGAAGGGTTGAAGGGCGTCGAGTTCGTCGCTATCAACACCGACTCCCAGGCGCTGCTGTTTACCGACGCAGACACCAAGCTCGATATCGGCCGCGAGGCCACCCGCGGCCTCGGTGCCGGCGCAAACCCCGAGGTGGGGCGCACCTCCGCCGAGGACCACAAGCAGGAGATCGAGGAATCGCTCAAGGGCTCCGACATGGTCTTCGTCACCGCAGGCGAGGGCGGCGGCACCGGCACCGGCGCGGCCCCGGTTGTCGCGGGCATTGCGAAGAAGATGGGCGCGCTGACCATTGGCGTGGTCACCCGCCCGTTCACCTTCGAGGGCAAGCGCCGTACCCGCCAGGCGCTCGAGGGCATTGAGCAGCTCAAGCAGGTCTGCGACACCGTCATCGTCATCCCGAACGACCGCCTGCTGCAGCTGGGTGACGCGGAGCTGTCCATGATGGACGCCTTCCGCGCCGCCGATGAGGTGCTGTACAACGGTGTGCAGGGTATTACCAACCTGATTACCATCCCGGGCGTGATCAACGTCGACTTCGCCGACGTCCGCTCCGTCATGGCCGATGCCGGCTCCGCGCTGATGGGCGTGGGTTCCGCCAGCGGCGAGGGCCGCGTGATGTCGGCGACCGAGCAGGCGATAAATTCGCCGCTGCTCGAGGCCACCATGGAGGGCGCGAAGGGCGTGCTGCTTTCGGTCGCCGGTGGCTCCGACCTGGGCATCATGGAGGTCAACACCGCCGCCTCGATCGTGCAGGAGAAGGCCGACGAGGACGCCAACATCATCTTCGGCACCATCATCGATGACAACCTGGGCGACGAGGTCCGCGTGACCATCATCGCCACCGGTTTCGACGAGGCGGCCAACGTGCGCCCCGACGCCGCGCAGGCAACCGAGCAGGCGCAGGTCGAGCAGGCCCCGCGCGCCTCGCTTTTCGACGATCGCGCGTCCCAGGCTGCAGCCCCCGCCCCGGAGCGCGAGCCCGCGCACCGCGAAGAGGTCGCGCCGCGTGAGGAGCGCGCCCCGCGCCACAGCTACGATTCGCAGCGCGGCGGGCTGTTCACCAGCACCGAGCGCTCGAACTTTGGGCGCCAGGAGGAGCGCCGCGACGAGCGCGACGGCGGCGATGACGATTTCGATATCGACGTGCCGGACTTCCTCCGCTAGGCAGACGCGCTAGCCTGAAGGGCATGGAAAACCTTTCTTCACGCCCCGTCCGCATGGTGTTTACCTCCCGTGCGGGCGGGGCTTCGGCGTCCCCGTACGACAGCTTCAACCTGGCCGAACACGTCGGTGACGACCCGGCCGCCGTGCGCGCCAACCGCGAGCGCCTCGCCGGGATCCTCGGTCTGCCCGCAGAAAGCTTCGTGTGGATGGAGCAGCTGCACACCAACACCGTGACCGTCGTCGACGGGCCGCAGGCGGAACCGGTGCCCGCCACCGACGCCCTGGTGACGACCCAGGTGGGCCTTGCGCTGTGCGTCCTGGTGGCCGATTGCACGCCGGTGCTGCTCAGCGACCACGCGGCCGGCGTGATCGGCGCCGTGCACGCGGGCCGGATGGGCGCGCGCAACGGGATCGTCACGCGCACCGTGGCGCAGATGGTCAAGCTCGGGGCGAAGCCGGCAAATATTCAGGCGCTGCTGGGGCCTGCGGCAGCGGGCGAATCCTACGAGGTTCCCGCAGCAATGGCCGCCGATGTCGAGGCGCACCTGCCCGGCTCCGCCACCACGACGGCCAAGGGCACACCAGGCCTCGACATCCGGGCCGGTATCGTGCGCCAGCTAATGTCCGTGGGCGTGACCCACATCGACGCGGACCCGCGCGACACGATTACCGACGAAGCATTCTTCTCGCACCGCCGCGAGGGCACAACCGGCCGGCAGGCGGGCGTGATCTGGTTGACGGGAGCAAAGTAAATGTCAGAACTCAGCGTTGCACAGCTGCGGGAGAACCTGGCGGCCGTGCGCGAGCGCATCCAGGCCGCGGAGCGCGCCGCAGGGCGTGCGCCCGGCAGCGTACAGCTCTTGCCGGTGACGAAGTTCCACGACGTGAGCGTCATCCGTGCGCTCGCCGAAAGTGGCGTGACCCTGGTGGGGGAGAACCGCGAGCAAGAGGCCCGCGCGAAGGCGGAGGCACTGCACACCGACGAGGTCGACTGCGGCATCGCCATGATCGGCCAGATCCAGTCGAAGAAGGCCAACGCCGTTGCGCGCTGGGCTTCTGAGGTGCACTCGCTCGACTCGGTGAAGCTGGCCCGCGGCCTCGACCGCGGCATGGCGCTCGCGCTCGAACGCGGCGACCGCCACGTCGACGGCTTGCCGTGCCTGCTGCAGGTCTCTGCCGACGGCGATACCAGCCGCGGTGGGGTCCCGCTCGATGAGCTCGATGCGCTTGTCGACGCCACCGAACAGGCCACCCACCTCATCCTCGACGGCCTGATGGTGGTCCCTCCGCTCGACGCCGACCCGGCTGCCGTCTTCGCCAAGATCCGCGAGCACACCGACCGGCTGTCGGCGCAACTGGGACGCCCCCTGCGCTTCTCGGCCGGCATGTCGGGCGACTTCGAGCTGGCGATTGCACATGGCTCGGATGTCGTGCGTGTCGGAACCGCGGTGTGCGGACCGCGCCCCGTAGGCTAAGCGCGAACCCGTAAATTACATGCTCTGTATTCTCCCACCCTCGGCGGCAGCGCCGGGAGCTGGGAAAATGGCAGTACTTGCGGTTGACCTTCACGGCAGCATAACCAGCACTTGTACCCCCTGTTTCAAAGGAGCACGACTCATGTCCATCATTGAAAGCGCGCGCGAATTCCTCGGCTTCGGCCCCTACGAGAACGACGCGTACTACGACGACGAGTACGACAACGACGTGGACGAGCGTGCCGCCCGCGGCGAGCACACCCGCGCCCGCCACGACGTGCGCGGCGAGCGTTACTCTGCCGCCCGCGCCGCCGACTACGCACAGACGCCTGCGTCCCGCCCGAACCCGAGCGTGGTCGTGCCTTTGCTGCACTCCTACCGCGACGCGAAGCAGGTTGGGGAGCCCTTCCGCAACGGCGACATCGTCATCATGGACCTGACCAACATGAAGAAGATCGACGCCAAGGCGTACATCGACTTCGCCTCCGGTATGTGCATGGCGCTGTTCGGCCAGATGCACAACCTCAGCCGCGGCCTGGACGTTGACCGCCGCGTGTTCGCCATCGTGCCGCAGGACGCGGACGTGACCGTACGCGAGCTGCAGCGCGAAGCGCACCTGATTTAGCAGGTAGGTTAAGGTAGCTGCGTGGCACTTTTTGGAGCAATACTCTACGCACTTGTGGGGCTGTACTCACTCGTGTTGATCATTCGCTTGATCATCGAGATGATCGAGTCCTTCTCCCGGCGGTTCACCCCGCCGCACTGGTTCATGGTGGCCGGGGAATTCTGCTTCCGGCTCACTGACCCACCGGTCAAAGCCGTGCGTCGGATGATCCCGCCGTTGCGCGCCGGCAACGGGATCGGTATTGACGTGAGCGTGATCGTCCTGTTTATCGCGCTGCAGGTCATCCAGATTATCGTTGCGCGCACGATGCTGTCGTAGACGTTTCGTCGAGAAGCGAAATCAGGCCCCTCAATTTGAGGGGCATTTTTGCGCGATTTTTCAGACTTTTTCACGGTTTTCGCGGTGCGTACGCCCCCGTGGGGTGCGCAGATGTGTATAAATGGATTGGCCGGACATGGCGAGGTTCGCTGTATCGGCTAGACTCGACCAGTACAAGCGTTACAAATTATTAGAAACACGGATTACTTTCCCGTAACGTGGGGAGCAATCTTGTGCCCGAGGTTCGGGTACGTCACTGACTTCGAAGGGAACGCCCATGCCGCTGACTCCAGCAGACGTGCACAATGTCGCATTCAGTAAGCCGCCGATTGGTAAGCGCGGCTACAACGAGGATGAGGTCGACCAGTTCCTGGACCTCGTCGAGGATACGCTGGCGCAACTGCAGGACGAGAACGATGACCTGCGCTCCCGCGTCGATGAACTCTCCTCCGGCTCCGCCGCAAAGGCTGCCCCGGCGGCAGCGGCTGCAACCTCCGGCGCCGATGAGGCAGCCGTGCGTAAGCAGGTTGAGCAGGAGCTGCGCGCTGAGTACGAGCAGAAGCTGCGCGAGGCAAAGCAGTCCCTGGACAAGGCAGAGGCCGAGGCTCGCACCGCGAAGAGCGAGGCTGAGAAGGCACGCAAGCAGGCAGAGGCTGCCTCCCAGGACGCAGACAAGCGCGTCGCAGAGGCCCGCAAGGCGGCAGAGCGCTCCGAGGGCTCTTCCGTCGCCGCTGCTGCCGCTCCGGCTGCCGCAGCCTCCGCAGCGTCTTCCGAGGCGGCGTCGGCAGACACGCACGTGCAGGCAGCCAAGGTGCTTGGCCTGGCCCAGGAGATGGCGGATCGCCTGACCAACGACGCGCAGGCAGAGGCGCGCTCCATGCTCGACGAGGCACGCGGTGCCGCAGAGCGTCAGCTGTCTGACGCGGACAGCAAGGCGAAGAAGCAGCTGGCAGACGCCGAGACCCGTTCCCGCACCCAGCTCGAGGAAGCGAAGAAGAAGGCCGAGGAGACCACGACCTCCGCGGAGTCTCGCGCGCAGCAGCTGGTATCCGAGGCGCAGCGCAAGGCCGAGGAGACCACCAACGAGGCCAACTCCCGCGCCGAGGCGCAGATCCGCCAGGCAGAGGAGCAGGCGCAGAAGCTGCAGGCCGATGCGGAGCGCAAGCACACCGAGATCATGAACACGGTGAAGCAGCAGCAGACGGCGCTGGAGAACCGTATCGCCGAGCTGCGTACCTTCGAGCGCGAGTACCGCACCCGCCTGAAGACCCTGCTGCAGTCCCAGCTCGAGGAGCTGGAGACCCGCGGCACCTCCGCCCCGAGCGGCGACGCAGGCAACAAGTAAGCCCGCACCCGCTTTACGCCCCGTCACCCCTGCCGATTGTGCGCAGGCGGTGGCGGGGCGTCGTTGCGTCGTGGTGTGCGTTATACTGGCGGGGCACAATTTTTGGCGCACGTGTTGATCCGGCCATCACCGGGGAGCGTTTCCGGAAGAACCCCGCACGCGAGTGTCGCGCGGCAAGTAGAACCGGACGTTACAACCTATAGGGGAAGACGTTACTTCCTTCACCACAAATGAAGCGGGAGCGGGCAAACGCCGGCTCCAAGCAGGGTGGTACCGCGCGGTTGCCCGCGTCCCTGCACGAGCAGTGTGTGGAGGATGCATATGACCGAGGTTGGTGGCGTGTACCCTAAGGTGGACATGACCGGCGGCAGCAGCCGTTTCCCCGATATGGAACGCGTCGTGCTGGACTATTGGAACGCCGACGGTACCTTCCAGGCATCGTTGGATAACCGCGCGGACGCAGAAGAATACGTATTCAATGACGGCCCGCCGTTCGCCAACGGCCTGCCGCACTACGGGCACCTCCTGACCGGCTACGTCAAAGACATCGTGCCGCGTTACCGCACCCAGGCCGGCTACTTTGTCCCGCGCGTGTTCGGCTGGGACTGCCACGGCCTGCCCGCCGAGCTGGAGGCAGAAAAGCAGCTGGGTATCAAGGACAAGGCGGAGATCGAGGACATGGGCCTCGAGCGTTTCAACGAGTACTGCGCTAAGTCGGTGATGCACTACGCCGACGAGTGGGAGGACTACGTTACCCGCCAGGCCCGCTGGGTGGATTTCAAGAACGGCTACAAGACGATGGACCCGGAGTACATGGAGTCCGTCATGTGGGCGTTTAAGAAGCTTTATGACAAGGGCCTGATCTACCAGGGCTTCCGCGTGCTGCCGTACTCGTGGGCGGAGCACACCCCGCTGTCGAACCAGGAGACCCGCCTGGACGATTCCTACCGCGAGCGCCAGGACCCCACAGTGACGGTGACCCTGCCGTTTACCGGCGCGCGCGAGGGCTTCGCCGCCGCGCAGACGTGGGAGGCGCACCCCGAACTTCACGACGCCGCCGCGATCGCCTGGACCACCACCCCCTGGACCTTGCCGTCGAACCTTGCGCTGGCAGTTCACCCGGAGGTCGAGTACTCGCTGGTCCGCGTCGCCGAGGACGGCGTCGACGGGTTTGTCGGCCAGAAGCTGCTGCTGGCCACCGACCTGATGGGCGCATACGCCAAGGAGCTGGGCACCGATCCGGAGATCGTTGCGACCTTTAGTGGCGCGCAGCTGGAGGGTCTGGAATACCAGCCGGTTTTCGAGCACTTCAAGGACACGAAGAACGCCTTCATGATCCTGCTGGCGGACTACGTCACCACCGAGGACGGCACGGGCGTGGTCCACCAGGCTCCCGCCTTTGGTGAGGACGATATGCTCACCACCGAAAAGTACGACATCGACCTGGTGATCCCGGTCGACGCCGACGGCAAGTTCACCACCCGGGTGCCCGAGTACGCCGGCAAGCTGGTCTTCGACGCTAACCGCGACATCATCCGCGACCTGAAGTCCGCGGGCCGCGTCGTGCGCGACCAGACGATCGTCCACTCCTACCCGCACTCTTGGCGCTCCGGCGAGCCGCTGATCTACATGGCGCTGCCCGCTTGGTTTGTCAAGGTCACCGACTTCCGCGACCGCATGGTGGAGCTGAACCAGCAGATCGATTGGATCCCTTCGCACATCCGCGACGGCCAGTTCGGCAAGTGGCTCGAGGGTGCCCGCGATTGGAACATCTCGCGCACCCGCTACTGGGGCTCCCCGGTGCCGGCGTGGGTCTCTGACAACCCGGAGTACCCGCGCGTTGACGTCTACGGTTCGCTCGACGAGCTGGAGCGCGACTTCGGCCGCCGGCCCGAGTCGCTGCACCGCCCGCACATCGACGAGCTGGTGCGCCCCAACCCGGACGACCCGACGGGCAAGTCCATGATGCGCCGCGTGCCGGACGTGCTGGACTGCTGGTTTGAGTCCGGCTCGATGCCGTTTGCGCAGTACCACTACCCGTTTGAAAACGTCGAGGAGCACGATGCGCGCCAGCCGGCGGACTTCATCGTGGAATACTCGGGGCAGTCCCGCGGCTGGTTCTACGTGCAGCACGTCCTGGCCACGGCGCTGTTTGACCGCCCGGCGTTTAAGAAGGTCGTCGCCCACGGCATTGTGCTGGGCAACGACGGGCTGAAGATGTCGAAGTCCAAGGGCAACTACCCGGACGTCAACGAGGTCTTCGACCGCGACGGCTCCGACGCGATGCGCTGGTTCCTCATGTCCAGCCCGATCCTGCGTGGCGGCAACCTGATCGTCACCGAGCAGGGCATCCGCGACGGCGTGCGCCAGGCACTGTTGCCGATCTGGAACGCGTACACCTTCCTGCAGCTCTACAGCTCGCACGAGGCTACGTGGTCGGTGGACTCCACCGACGTGCTGGACCGCTACATCCTGGCAAAGACACACGACGTGGTCGCCGCCGTCGACGCGGCGCTTGCCGATACCCGCATCGCGGATGCCTGCGACGAGGTCCGCCGTTTCGCCGACACCCTGACCAACTGGTACGTGCGCCGCTCCCGCGACCGCTTCTGGGAGGGGCAGGAGGCGCACCCGGAGGCCTTCAACACCCTGTACACGGTGCTGGAGATCCTGACCCGTGTGACCGCACCGCTGTTGCCGTACATCTCCGAGGTGATCTGGCGCGGCCTGACCGGCGGTCGCTCCGTGCACCTGACGGATTACCCGCGCGCAGAGCAGATCCCGGCGGACGCGCAGCTGGTAGCCACCATGGACGCCACCCGTGCAGTGTGCTCGGCGGCGTCGTCGGTGCGCAAGGCGCGGAAGCTGCGCAACCGCCTGCCGCTACCGAAGTTGACGGTCGCGCTGCCGGACGCTGGCAAGCTGTCGGAGTTCGCCTCCGTCATCCGCGACGAGGTCAACGTCAAGGACGTCGAGTTGACCGAGGATGTGGATTCGGCCGGGTCCTTCGAGGTCGTTGTCAACGCGAAGGTCGCAGGTCCCAAGCTGGGCCGCGACGTGCAGCGCGCCATCAAGAACGTCAAGGCCGGCAACTACGAGCGCCGCGGCGACGACGTGGTTGTCGACGGCGACATCGTGCTCACCCCGGAGCTCTACACCGAGCGCCTGGTCGCGGAGAACCCCGACAGCACCGCGCGCGTCGATGCAGACGGGGGCGTGGCCGGCCTGGTCGTGCTTGATACCGAGGTCACCGAGGAGCTCGAGGCCGAAGGCTGGGCCGCCGATGTGATCCGCGGCCTGCAGGACGCGCGCAAGCGCGAGGGCCTGGAGGTCTCCGACCGCATCTGCGTGACCCTTGCGGTTCCGGCGGAGAAGCAGGAGTGGGCGAAGCGCCACGCCGAGCACATCGCGGCCGAGACTCTGGCCACCTCCTTCGACGTGGTCACCGAACCGGTCGAGGGCCACGAGGTCATCGACGGTGTGACCGCGAAGGTGAGCAAGAACTAGCGCGGCTAAAACGGGTTGGTACCTTGAGCTCATGACACGCTGGGTGCTGCACATCGACATGGACGCCTTCTACGCGTCCTGCGAGCAGCTCACCCGCCCCACACTCAAGGGCCGCCCGGTGCTGGTCGCCGGCGTAAGCGGGCGCGGCGTGGTCGCCGGCGCGAGCTACGAGGCACGCAAATTCGGGGCGCGCTCCGCCATGCCCACGCACCGGGCCGCGCGGTTGGTCGGGCCGCAGGCGGTGCTCGTCGCCCCGCGTCGTGCCGTGTACAAGGCGGCCTCCCAACGCGTCTTCGAGGTCATCGGCCGCCACGTCGACGTGGTCGAGCAGTTGTCTATCGACGAGGCCTTCATGGAGCCCGCCGCGCTTTACGACGCCACGCCCACCCGCGTCCGCGAATGGGCCAACGAGCTGCGCGCGGAGATCAAAGCGGAGACCGGGCTGCCGAGCTCGATCGGCGCGGGAAGCGGCAAGCAGTACGCCAAGATCGGCTCCGGCCTGGCCAAACCCGATGGTGTGTTTGTGATCCCGTACGCCGAGCAGCTCGATATCTTGCACCCGCTGCCCGTCAACGAGCTGTGGGGCGTCGGCCCCGTGACCGAGGCGAAGCTCGCCGCAGCCGGGATTACTACGATTGGGGACTTTGCCGCGCTCAGCGAGAAGGAAGTCGACATCTCGCTCGGGGGAGTGGTGGGCAGGCAACTGTGGGAGCTCGCTCGCGGGATTGATGAGCGTCCCGTCGCCCCGCGCGCCGAGGCGAAGCAGATCTCCTCGGAGCACACCTACCCGCAGGACCTCACGACCGAGCCGGAGATGGATGCGGCGCTGGAGCGTGCAGCGGGCGAGTCGCACCGGCGGCTAATCCGTGCCGGGCGCGGCGCGAGGACGGTGACCGTGAAGCTGCGCATGGCCGATTTTCGCATCGAGTCCCGCTCGGCGACGCTGCCATACGCCACCGACGACGCCGAGACGCTACTGGCCACCGCCTTCAAACTGGTGCGCTACCCGGACGAGGTAGGTCCGGTGCGGCTGGTGGGGGTGTCCTATTCCGGGTTGGAAGACAGCCTTCAAGACGTGCTCTTCCCAGAGCTGGACCAGGCGATCGTGAAGCCAGCGCCGGCGAATACGGACTACGAGACAGGCGTGAGCGACCACGCCGCCAACGAAGCGATCGAGGTGACTACCGCCCAGGGCCCGGCGAAGGGGAAGTGGCAGGCCACCCAGGACGTCTATCACCCGGAGTTCGGCCACGGCTGGGTTCAGGGCGCGGGCAAGGGCTGGGTGACAGTGCGATTCGAAACGCGTGCGAGCGGCCCAGGACGGATCAAGAGCCTGCGCGAGGACGACGCGGAGCTTGTCCCCGCAGACCCTCTCGACTCTCTGGATTGGGGCGAGTGGCTCGGCGGGCGCGCGGACTAGGCACCTAGCAGTCGCGCCGGGTCTGTGCCGGTAGCGAGCGCGGTGACCAGCGCCATGCGCGCCTGTCCGGGCCGCAAAAAGCCCGCCGAGTACGCACCGAGGTCGGCGAGGGTCGCCCCGCCGCCTTCGCCGCCGTAGGCGAGTGAGACTTCACCGCGAGCAACGGCAGTCGAGATCACGACCTCGATGCCGCGCTCGAGCGCGCGGGCAAGCGCCTGCCCCATCGCCGTGGAGACGTTGCCGGAACCAAGGCCGGCAACGACGATGCCGTCGGGGCGCTGGTCAACGAGCGCGTCGGCAAGCTCGGAGTCTGCCCCGGGCCAGGCAGCGAGTACAGGGACGCGAGCCCCCGCCAGGGGCGCGGCCGCGACGGCAGCAGGCCGCGGCAGGGGCTCCGGCGAGGTCAGCGCGAAGGCGCGCAGCGCCTCGGTGTCGGCCTTGTACAGGCCACGCGCGGGCAGGGTGTCGCCGCCGAAGTGCACAAGCACGCCCCGGTCGCGCTGTGTGGGGTCGGCGGCCGCCGCGATTGCGCCTCGCAGGTTGGCCGGGCCGTCGGGGGCGTCGCTATCGGCAGGACGCTGGGCACCGGTCAGCACGACGGGGCGAGGATCGTCGTGGACGAGGTCGAGCGCGAGCGCGGTATCGGCCATGGAGTCGGTGCCGTGGGTAATCACGATGCCGGTGACGTGGGCGTCGGCAAGCGAGGCGCGCACGAGCTCACGCAGCATGTCGACCTCGGCCAGGGACATGGCGGAGGAATCGAGGCTGACCGCATCGGTGGTGCGCACGGGGGTGCGCACACCGGCGCGGGCAACCAGTGCGGCGCAGTCGAGCGTGGGGACGCGGGCGCCGCTGGCATCGGTGGTTGACGCGATGGTGCCACCGGTCGAGATGACAAGAACGAAGCTTTCCGTGGGGTCCATGACCTCAAGCGTGCCAGATGGTGTAGTTGGTGTGGGGCAACACGGGCGGTACGCTTGAGTGCAAGAAGAGCCCATACCAGAGGGTATGGCGCATGAGCTGCTGCAAGGAGAACCAGTGAACGCACACAAACTCGTCGCCGCCGTCGCCGCTGTAGGCATGAGCCTTACCCTGGCGGCCTGCTCCAACGATGATGCCGCCGAAAACGAGGGCACCAGCGCGAGCGAGCAGACCTCGGCGCAGCAGGCCGCACCGGTTGCCGAGCTGCCCAGTGCGGACGAGCTCAACGCGGTACTGGCGCGTGCCACCGACTCGAACCTGCCGATCGGCGAGCGCACCAACACTGTGCAGGGTGGGGAGACGGTGCCCGAGCTTTTCGACGTGATGGCGCAGTCCCAGCAGGAGTCCGGGGCCAACTTCCAGGTCGTCGACCCGATTCTGCCCGGCTATGGTCCGAATACCGTGCTGGCTACGGTGAACTTCACCCAGCCGGAGCAGCAGTCTTCCCAGCAGGCGGAAGACGTGGAATTCGTGTTTGAGGACGGCCAGTGGAAACTTTCCCAGGAGTGGGCCTGCACCCTGGTCAGCAACACGCTGCCGCCGGAGCAGCTGCCGCAGATGTGCCAGGCACCGGCCCCGGCAGACGCGCCTGCCGAAGCGCCGGCTGAAGCGCCGGCGGAGGCTCCGGACCCGGAGGGCGAGTACCAGGAGGCCCCGGCGCTGTAAGCCCGCGCTAGTCCGTCTCGTCGCGCCAGACTTCATCGGTCCACATCGTGGACAGGGTGAGGATCCTGGCGCGTTCGTCTTTCTTGCGGATGCGCTCGCGCCACTGGCGGCGCACCCACCTATCGTGGCTGGTAATCACAACGGTGCCGGCGAAGTCGAGCAGTGCGTGCTCGAGCTCTTCGGCAAGGGCGAGTGAGAGGTGGTTGGTGGGCTCGTCGAGAAGCAAAAGGTCCGGCGGGGAGGACAGAATGATGCCGAGCGAAACACGGCGGCGCTGGCCGAGCGAGAGGTCTTCGAGCTTCTTCTCCGACTGCACCTGCGTCATCAGACCCATCTCGACCAGGGGGGGGGCCGGTCTCGCCGGTGCGCGCCGCGAAGGCCTCCGCGGCGGTGACGCTTAAGTCCTGCCAGTCGTCGTCCTGCTCGAGGCGGGCGACCGAGTATTCCTCGGGGATGACGCACTCGCCTTCGAAGTCGGTGAGGGTGCCGTCGAGGATTTTCAGCAGGGTGGACTTGCCGGATCCGTTCGGGCCTTCGATGAGCAGCTGCTCGCCCGGCTGCACCTTGAGATCCAGCGGCGCAAGCCGCTCCGGCACCGCAAGCCCTGTGGTCACGATCGCCGGCACGCCTATCGACGTCGCCGTGTGCTCCGGCACCCCACGAAAGGCCAGGCGCGCAGGCGGGGCCGGGATTGCTTCGCGCTCGAGCGCCTCGAGGCGCAGTCGGGCCGAACGGCGTCGGTTGCCCACCGTTTTCGCCGCTTTGTCTGCGTAGAACTTCGCAGCCTTGCGGGTCTCCGTCTTGTTCTCGTGGGAGTGGAAGACGTCCTCTTCATCCTGCTCGGCCGCCTTTTCCAGGCGTGCCCGCTCGTGCTCCTGGGCGGCGTAGTCGCTCTCCCAGCGGCGGCGGCGGTCCTCGCGGGCTTTGAGGTAGTCGGAAAACGCGCCGGAGAAGCGCGCGCCCTGGCGGGTTTCTTCGCCGAAGCCGCCCTCGGAACCCAGGCCTAAGTCGAGGTCGACGATGCCGTCGCACACCGTGTCCAAGAAGTAGCGGTTGTGCGAGGCCACCAGCACCGGGCCCTTGAACGCCTCGAGCTCGCCGACGAGGAAGTCGACCGCCTCGTCGTCGAGGTGGTTGGTGGGCTCGTCGAGCACCATCGCGTCGATGGGCCGCAACAGGAGGGTCGCCAGGGCGAAGCGGCGGCGCTGCCCGCCGCTCATCTCGCCCAGCGGTGTCGACAACGGCACGTTGGCCAGGCCGAGGCCGGCGAGCACGGTGGCGATGCGCGCATCGAGTTCCCACACACCTGACTGCTCCGCGCGCGCGAGCGCGAGGTCGAAGTCCGCGGCGAGGGTGGCGTCACCCGCGCCTTCCTCGGTCGCCATCGCCTCGCCGAGGCGGGAGATGTCGGCTTCGACGTTGCGCAGTTCGGCCACGGCGGCGTCGATAAGCATGCTGGCGGGCTCGGTAAAGGGCAGGGAGGTTTCCTGGGCGATGAAGCCGGTGACCGGCGGGGTGATCAGCTCGCCGGTGTCTGGGACGAGCTCGCGGGAGATGACGGACAGCAAGGTGGATTTGCCCGCGCCGTTCTCGCCGATGAGTCCCGTGACCGAGCCGGAGGGGACGGCGAAGGAGATGTCGGTGAGCACGCGCTTGCCGCCGGGGTAGGAAAACGAGATGCCGTCAAGGCCGATGTGTAGCGGTGCAACCATGGGAAACCTCCGTGTAACAAGTAGGGGGCGCTTAAGCGTCCGCGCCGTAGGTCAGCGCCTCGGTGACGTCTTGGACCACTTTGAAGCCGCTGCTGGTGCCGCCCGCGCCCGAGTAGACCAAGCGAGTTGTCGAGGCGACCTGCCCCGCTACCGGCAGCGGGCGGGTTAAGTCAAGCGTAATACTGCCCTGCGAGGTAGTAGACGTAGTCTCCACATCAAGCGAGGAACCGTTCAGCTCGCCTGCCACCTCGTTATCAATCGACAGCGACTGCTGGGTCGGGCGTTCCTGAACGTCGACGTCGAGTTCGACCCGGTCGCCGTCGATCGCGGTGACCGTGTACGTGCTGGTGCGCAGCATGTTCGACGCGCCGGTGATCCGGTTACGTACCGTCCACGACCCG
This sequence comes from Corynebacterium sp. p3-SID1056, assembly GCF_025152525.1. GTDB lineage: Bacteria > Actinomycetota > Actinomycetes > Mycobacteriales > Mycobacteriaceae > Corynebacterium. The sequence goes on along the minus strand of NZ_JALXXL010000001.1, from coordinate 256,110 downwards.
CCAACGCCGACCGGTTCCTTCGGCAGGACCACGTTGGTGGAGGCGAGAAGTAGCAGCGAGCGCTCCACGGTCTCCCGGCCTGCCTCCGTCGAGTCGCCGGGGGCTAAAAGCTTGAGCGTCGAGATCGCACCGCTTTCGGCGGCGCGCCAGCGCATGAGAAAGTCTTTCGCGCTGGCGAGCTCCTCGTTGCGATCCAGATCGGAGTGGGTGGCGGTGCCGACGGTGAACTCCACCTCGCGCGCGGCGGGGGACTCACCCTCGCCCGGCTCGGCCGCGGGCGAGCTTGCCACCTGCAACGGCAGGGTCACGGTATCCACGTTGCCGCCGGCGGGGGCCTGGCTGTGCTCGTCGATGTGGTCCGCGGGCAACACGTCTTGGTCGAGCCCGGTGGAGACTTCCACGGTGGTCTCCCAGGCAGTCGCGTCCTCGCCTGCGCTCGCGTCTGTATATTCGAGCAGCTGCGGACGCTCACCGGCCTCGGTGACCTCCACCGCCGGGGTGTCGAGCGCGAAGGCGGGGATGGTTTCGAGCGGGTCGCTGTCGGCGCCGCTGCACGCGGACAGGGGAGTCAGCGCAAGGCAGGCGCCCAGGGCGAGTGCTGCGCGTCGTGCGGGGGAATTGGGGCGGTCGAGCAGAGAAAACACACTTTGAACCTACCGCACACTGCATGGGGCGAAGAGGCGATACCCGCTTTGTGCCGAAGCGGCTACAGTAAACAAGCGATGCAACACACAACTAGCCAACTTCACGGCGGCACCGCTCGCAGGCGCGGCTTCCTGCCGCTGGTCGCGGGCATCATGCTCGCCATTGCGGCGGTAGACCAGGCGGTCAAACAGCTTATGCTCAGCTGGCTGACCCCCGGCGAGCCGGTTGCGGTCATCGGGGACTGGTTCCGCTTCTACCTGCTGTTTAACCCGGGCGCGGCCTTTTCCATGGGGCAGAACTCGACGTGGCTGTTCACCACGATTCAGCTCGTGTTCGTCCTCGGTTCGCTTTTCGCGGCTCCGCGCCTGGGTAATCGCGTCGAGGCCGTTGGCCTGGCCATGATCGCTGGTGGTGCGCTCGGCAACCTCATCGACCGCCTCGCGCGCGACCCGGGCTTTTGGTTCGGGCACGTGGTGGATTACATCTCGGTGGGAAGCTTTGCGGTGTTTAACCTCGCCGATGCCTCTATTACTGTCGGCGTTGCGATCTTCGCCCTCGCCCTCTTTCTCAAGGAGGATTCGGATGCCGGGTGATTTCCGCCGCCTTCCCGTCCCAGAAGGCCTCGCCGGCATGCGCGTCGACGCCGCGCTGGCCAAGCTCTTCGGGGTTTCGCGCAGCGTCGCCGCCGAGATGATTGCCTCGGAGCAGGTGCTTATCGACGCCACGTTGCCCCAAAAATCCGACCGCGTTACCCCGGGCGTCATCATCGAGGCCACCCTGCCCGAGCCCAAGCGCGCCCCGGAGCCCGTCGCTGAGATGGTCGAGGGCCTTGACGTGCTGTACCAGGACGCCGACGTCATCGCCGTGGACAAGCCGGTGGGGGTGGCGGCACACCCCACGCTCGGCTGGGAGGGACCGACCGTGCTCGGCGGCCTGCAGGCGATGGGCTTTACGCTGCCGGACGCGGGGCCGCCCGAACGCAAGGGCATTGTGCAGCGTTTGGATGTGGGCACCTCTGGGGTGATGGTGGTGGCCGCGAGCATGCAGGGCTACTCGGTGCTCAAGCGTGCGTTTAAGGAGCGCACCGTGGATAAGACCTACCACGCGGTGGTCCAAGGCTTGCCGGATCCGATCGTGGGCACCATCGACGCGCCTATCGGGCGCCACCCCTCCGCCGGGTGGAAGTTTGCGGTCACCGACGACGGCCGTGAAAGCATTACCCACTACACGGTGCTCGAGGCGTTCCGGCAGGCCAGCCTGTTAGAGGTGCACCTAGAGACCGGGCGGACCCACCAGATCCGCGTGCATATGTCCGCCACCGGGCACCCGTGCGTTGGCGATCCCATGTACGGCTCGGACCCGAACCTGGCCAAGCGCCTCGGGCTGATCCGCCAGTGGTTGCACGCCAAGGCACTCGGGTTTACCCACCCCCGCACTGGCGAGTACATGGTGGTGGAATCCGGCTACCCGGACGACCTGCAGCGCGCCCTCGACCTGCTGCGGGCCGGATAGCATGCGGGCGAACCAGGTGCTCGGTGCGCTCGCGGCGGCCGTGGTGCTGGCAGCCGGCACCTTCGCCGTCGGCGCGCTGCACCCGCCGCAACCGGAGACGGTGCAGGGCGATACGCTCGGACCTTTCAACGGCGAGCCTGCCGAGCACTACGCGTCGCGCGCGGCGGCCTCCCTTGCCCGTGCCGCGCAGGATGACGCGCAACATTTCGCCCTGCTGAGTTTTGCCACCCCGCTGCACTGCCCCCAGGCGGCGGCGACCTACGAGGCCGCGCCGAGAGTCAACGCGATCGTGCCCGCCGGCCTGGCGTACAAAGACACCCCGGAGCCGGCGGACGGCGCTGACCGCACCGAGGTGTGCGAGCGGGAGCTACGGCGCGCGGGTGAGCGTGCGCACCACGCACCGGACGACCCACGCGTTGTTGGCGTGATCGTCACCGCAGACGCGCGCACGCTGCAACACATTGCGGCCCTGCCAGAGGTCGCTGCCGTCGAGGTGCTGCCCGCCGATGCGGTGTGGGGCGCGTTCGCAGTGTCCACACCGGGTGCATAAAGCGAATTCCAAGAATGGGATTTACTGGGGTGGAGGCAGAGTTCCAACACTGATCCAGCACTGCCATATGAAGGGTGCAGCGTGTATAGTTTGCGGAAGTTGCACGCCTTTCGCGCCCGCTGCCCTTTCGAGCTTGGGGCTATTCGTGGCGCGCCCGTTTGTGAGGAGAATGTTTGGTGTCCGAATTCGGAACTGCCACCCCGCACGCCACCACCCGCCGCCGCTCGCTGAAGCTGCGCACCGTCGCCGCGCTGACCAGCGTGGCGCTGTTCGCTTCCGCGTGCGGGTTCGGCGGGTCGGATGAGGCACAGGGCTCGGGCCTCCAGCCGGGCGACTACACCATTGCCGCCGCCGAGGGCGTCTCGGACAGCGTGATCGTCAACGGCCACATCGCGCCGATCCGGGCCATGAACATCACCACCTCGGTGCAGTCTGAGGTGGAAAAGATCGCCGTGCAGCCGGGCGACCGGGTGCAAAAGGAACAGTTCCTGGCCTCGATGAACACCGAGCAGCTGGACCGCCAGCTTGCCGCGCAGGAGCGTCAGCAGGCCAACGCGCAGGCCGACGCCACCCAGGCGCTCGAGCAGGCCCAGGCGCAGCTCAATGCGCACGACCAGTCGATGGCGGACGGGACAAACCAGACGATCCGCCAGGCGCAAGCCCAGGTTGACCAGGCGCAGGCCGCTTACGACGCGGCGGTTGCTGCACAGGGCGGCCGCTCGGCCACTCGCGTGGCCGACGTCTTCACCCAGATGGCTGGCAACCTGTCCTCGCACCTGCCGGGCAATAGCTCTCACGGCGCAAACCAGGGCCCGAAGGCACCGGGCGCGAGCGCGCCGAGTGTGCCGGGCGGTGCAGGCGCGCCGAGCGTGCCGGGTGCGGCAGGTGGTGCCGGTGCTGCGGGCGCGCCGGGTGGCGCAGGTGCTCCGGGCGGGATGTCGCCGGAGCAGCTCGCGCAGATCGCAGGCGCAGACGGCGCCGGCGCGGGTGCCGCTGGCGGCGCGCCGATGGGCGTCGACGAGGCCTACGCGGCCTTGCAGGACGCCAAGGCGGGCCTCGCCGCAGCGCAGTCGCAGGCCCAGCAGGAGCGTCAGCAGTTGCAGGGGCAGGTGGATTCGGCGCGTCGGCAGGCGGAAAGCGCCGGCATTTCTGAATCCGACGGCACCCTGGAGTACCAGCTACAGGAGGCGACCCTCTACTCGCCGCTGGCCGGCGTGGTCACCTCTGTGGACGTAGAAGAAGGCGATATCCCGCAGGGCAAGCTGCTCAGCCTCGCCGACGATTCCAGCCTGCTGATCAAGTCCGAGGTCCGCGAGGCGGACGTGCCCAACATTAAGCAGGGCAACCGTGTGGAGTTCACGTCCACGGCAACGGGCGACAAGAAGTTCAAGGGCCGCGTCAAGCGCATCGCGCCTGCAGCCGACGAGTCCAGCGCTGCGCCCGCCGGTATGCCGGGCGGGATGCCAGCGGGCGGTTCGGAATCCGGCAGCGAGTCCGGCAGCGTGTCCTTCCCGGTCGAGATCGAGGTCACGGGCGACACCAAGGGCCTCCTGCTCGGCGGCACGGTGCGCGCCGAGATCATCACCCAGGAGTCCCCGGACGCGCTCAACGTGCCGCTCGACGCCGTCTACGGCGACGAAGGCGACGAAAAGGTTCTGGTCATGGCTACCGACGGCGACGATGCGTCCTCCGGCGTGGTGGAAGAGCGCAAGGTGGACACCGGAGCGAGCAACGACGTCGACATCGCCATTACTGGCGGCGAGCTCAAGGCCGGCGACATCGTGATCAACTGGCCCGACGAATACTCCGGCAAGCTCGGCGACAAGGTGAGCATCTCTGACCCGGGCTTCGACCCGGAGCAGGTCCGCGAGGCGAAAGAGGGCAAGCCCAAAGACGAGAAGAAGGATTCCAAGAAGAACTCCAAGGACTCGAAGAACGACCCCGCCGCCGAGGGCGGCGACGACAAGTAGGGGAGTGAGCCATTGAGCACTCCGTTTTCGAAAAAGTTCTCCAAGTTTTCTAAGAAATCACGCCGCAGTGCAAAGCATGCGGCCGGCGACCACGCTGCCGAGGAAGCATACGACGGCAACCCGGAAACCGACCCCTTCTTCTTCGGCGACGAGGAAGACGACGAGCCGGTGACCGAGACTGAGCCCGTGACCGAGACACTCCCGGTCACGGACGCCCCGGCCGGTGTGGTTGCGGGAAGTGGACAGGTGGGCGTCGAGAAGCATGCGCCCTCGATGGCTGACTCTGGGCTGCTCATCGACATGCGCGGCATCGTCAAGACCTACAACGAGGGCGAGCCGAGCGAGCTCACCGTGCTGCACGGCATCGATTTCTACGCTGAGCACGGCGAGTTCGTGTCCATCGTCGGGCCCTCGGGCTGCGGCAAGTCGACCCTGATGAACCTCATCGGCATGCTCGACCGGCCCACGAAGGGCGGCTACGCCTTCAACGGCGAGCCGGTCTACGCCAAAGAGGATAAGGAGCTGGCCGCCTACCGGAGCCAAAACATCGGCTTCATTTTCCAGAACTTCAACCTAATCGGGCGCATCGACGCGCTGCAAAATGTGGCTATGCCCATGATGTACGCGGGCGTGGAGCGCCAAGAGCGCGAGGCACGCGCCGCCGAGCTGTTGGAGATGATGGGCATGGGCGATCGCCTCCACCACAACCCCAACGAGCTTTCCGGCGGCCAGAAGCAGCGTGTGGCGATCGCGCGCAGCCTCGCCAATGACCCAGACCTGTTGCTTGCCGACGAGCCAACCGGCGCACTCGATTCCAAAACAGGCCGAATGGTGATGGACTTATTCCACAAACTGCACGACGACCTGGGTAAATCCGTGGTGTTTATTACGCACAACCCGGAGCTAGCCGAGGAGACTGGCCGTGTCGTGGAGATGCTCGACGGGCGAATCGACAAGGTGCGGGTGCCCGCCGGGCTGCGAGGCGAGGAGTAGGACGTGAATCTCACTGAATCCATCAGGTTGGCCACGTCCAGCCTGAACAAGAACAAGCTGCGCTCGCTGCTGACCCTGCTGGGCATCATCATCGGCATCATGGCCGTGGTGATCATCATGACGCTCGGCCGCGGGCTGGAAAACCAAGTCATGTCGGGCCTCCAGGGCGTGGGCACGACCACCCACCCGGTGGCGGTGCACGAGCGCGCCGAAGAAGGCGAGGGCTCGGACGACCCATTCGCCGCCCTGTCCATGGCCCCGCCCACCGACGAGCAAGACGCGGTGACGCTACAGGACCTCGACGACTTGAAGGCCTCCTTCGGCGAGCGCGTCACCGGCGTGGACATCGAGCTGTCCAGCATGGGCGAAATCGACAACGACGGCGAAATGGTCAGCACCACGATTTACCCGGTGCTGCCGGAATCCTTCGACATGCGCGGCAGCGAGATAGAGTTCGGCCGCGGCATCTCGGACAAGGACATGGCGGGGCAGCGCCCCGTGGCCGTGGTGAGCCCCGAGCTTATCGACGCCATGTTTGACGGCGACGCAGCCTCCGCACTCGGCCAGCGCATCGACGTGGTGCAGGACGGACACCCGGCCGTGTTCACCATCATCGGTGTGATGGACGGCGACGCGGAGAATAACTCCGGCGGCGGCATGATGGGCGGCATGGAGTCCTACTCGGACATTTTCATCCCGGTCACCGCTGCCGACCGCGTGGGATTAAACGGCGACTGGTTTAGCTCGTTCTCGGTGCGCTCCGCGCCGGACGAGGAAGCCGAGGTGTTCCAGGCCGACCTGCAGTCGTATCTTGACCGCCTGTATAAGGGCAATGAAGACTTCGAGGCCGAGGTTATCGACCTGTCCTCCTCCTTGCAGGAGCTGACTAGCGTCTTCCGCATCATGTCGACGGTGCTGTCGGCCATCGGTGGTATCTCGCTGCTCGTCGGCGGCATCGGCGTGATGAACATCATGCTCATCACGGTCACCGAGCGCACCCGCGAGATCGGCGTGCGCAAGGCACTCGGCGCGACCCACGGCGACATCCGTACCCAGTTCATCGTCGAAGCAATGCTGGTCTGCCTCGTCGGCGGCGTCATCGGCGTGATCCTGGGCGGAGCCATCGGCATGATCGCTACCGCCGCCTTCGACGCCTTCGTGTGGCCGCCGGTGGGCGCGGTGCTCTTCTCACTGCTGTTTTCTTTGGCTACCGGTGTGTTCTTCGGCGCGTATCCGGCGTCCAAGGCGGCGAAGATGCAGCCTATCGAGGCGCTGCGCTACGAGTAGTTTTGCGCGTTTGCTCGGCGGGATATGATGGCCGGCATGGCCAAAAAATCCTCCTTCGTCCACCTGCATAACCACACCGAATTTTCCATGCTGGACGGCATGGCAAAGGTGGATCTGCTTGCGGAGGAGGTCTCGCGCCAGGGCATGCCGGCCGTCGGCATGACCGACCACGGCAACATGTTCGGCTCCAACGCCTTCTACCGCCGCATGGTCGACGCAGGCATCAAGCCGATCATCGGCATCGAGGCCTACATGGCCCCCGGCTCGCGACTGAACAAGAAACGCCAACTGTGGGGCACCCCGGACCAGAAGCGCGACGACGTTTCCGCGTCCGGCGCGTACCTGCACCAGACCATGCTCGCCGAAAACGCGACGGGACTACGCAACCTCTTCCGCCTTTCCTCGCTCGCCTCCTACGAAGGCCAGCTTGGCAAGTGGCCGCGCATGGACGCCGAGCTGATCGCGGAGCACGCCGACGGCATCATTGCCACCACCGGCTGCCCCTCCGGCGATGTGCAGACGCGTCTGCGCTTGGGCCAGTACAACGAGGCGCTCGAGGCCGCCGCGATGTGGCAGGACATCTACGGCCGGGACAACTACTTTTTGGAGTTGATGGACCACGGCCTGCACATCGAGCGGCGCGTGCGCGACGACCTGCTACGCATCGGCAAAGAGCTCGACCTGCCGCCGCTGGTGACCAACGACTGCCACTACGTTTTGGAATCCCAGGCACCCTCGCACGAGGCCATGCTCTGCGTGCAAACCGGCAAGACCTTGATGGACCCGGACCGCTTCAAGTTCGACGGCACCGGCTACTACATCAAGACCGCCGAGCAGATGCGCGAGCTGTGGGACTCCACGGTGCCCGACGGCTGCGACAACACGCTGTGGATCGCCGAGCGCGTCGGCGACTACGGCGAGCTGTGGGAGGAACACCCGCACGACCGCATGCCGATCGCCGACGTGCCGGAAGGGGAAACCCCGACCAGTTGGCTGCGCAAGGAGGTCCAGCGCGGTCTGGAGGACCGCTTCGAGGGCAAAGAGGTACCCCAGGAGTACCTGGACCGCGCGAAGTACGAGATCGACGTCATCGACATGAAGGGCTACCCCTCCTACTTCCTCATCGTCGCGGAGCTGATCAAGCATGCTCGCGAGATCGGCATCCGCGTGGGGCCCGGCCGTGGCTCGGCTGCAGGTGCGCTGGTGGCCTACGCGCTGACCATCACCAACATCGACCCGATGGAGCACGGCCTGCTGTTCGAGCGATTCCTCAACCCGGAGCGCCCGTCCGCGCCCGATATTGATATCGACTTCGACGATCGCCGCCGCGGTGAAATGATCACCTACGCTGCCGAGCGCTGGGGCGAAGACAAGATCGCCCAGGTGATCACCTTCGGCACGGTGAAGACGAAGCAGGCCATCAAAGACTCGGCGAAGGTGAACTTCGGCCAGCCCGGCTTCCAAATGGCCGACCGCATCAACGCGGCCCTGCCGCCGGCGATCATGGCCAAGGACATCCCGTTGGCCGGCATTACCGACCCGGAGCACGCCCGCTACAAGGAGGCGGCCGAGGTGCGCTCGCTGATTGAGACGGACCCGGACGTGGCCAAGATTTACGAGACCGCGCGCGGCCTGGAAGGCGTGGTGCGCCAGGCGGGCGTGCACGCCTGCGCGGTGATTATGGCCTCGGTGCCCTTGATGGACCACATCCCGATGTGGAAGCGGCCTGCCGACGGCGCGATCATCACCGGCTGGGACTACCCGGCCTGCGAGGCAATCGGCCTGCTGAAGATGGACTTCCTTGGCCTGCGCAACCTCACCGTGCTTGGCGACGCGCTGGAAAACGTGCAGAAAAACCGCGGCGAGACCCTGGACCTGGAGGGCCTGGATACCGACGACCCGGCGGTCTACGAGCTGCTCTCACGCGGCGACACCCTCGGCGTGTTCCAGCTGGACTCCGGCGGCATGCAGGAACTGCTCAAGCGCATGAAGCCGACCGGGTTTAAAGACATCGTCGCTTCGCTCGCGCTCTATCGCCCGGGCCCGATGGGTGTGAACGCCCACTGGGACTACGCGGACCGCAAGAACGGGCGCAAGCCCATTACGCCGATCCACCCGGAGCTGGACGAGCCGCTGAAGGAAATCCTGGACGAGACCTACGGCCTGATCGTCTACCAGGAGCAGATCATGCGTATCTCGCAGAAGGTGGCCAACTACACCGCAGGCGAAGCAGACGGCTTCCGTAAGGCGATGGGTAAGAAGAAGCCAGAGGTGCTTGCGCAACAGTACGACAAGTTCTGGGGCGGCATGCAGGAAAATGGCTACTCCAAGAGCGCCATGGACGCGCTGTGGGGCACGATCGAGCCGTTTGCTTCCTACGCGTTTAACAAGTCGCACGCGGCAGGCTACGCCCTGGTCTCGTACTGGACGGCGTACATGAAGGCGAACTACACCGCCGAGTACATGGCCGCGCTGCTGACGTCGGTTGGCGACAAGAAGGACAAGTCTGCGATCTACCTGTCCGACTGCCGCCATCTGGGCATCTCCGTGCTGCAGCCGGATATCAACGAGTCGGAAGAAAACTTCATGGCTGTGGGCAAAGATATCCGCTACGGCCTTGCCGCGGTGCGCAACGTCGGCGCTGAGGTGGTCGAGTCCATCAAGGAGACGCGCCACACGAAGGGCAACTTTACGAGTTTCTCCGACTACTTGGACAAGATCGACCTGCTGCCGTGCAACAAGCGCATCACCGAGTCGCTGATCAAAGCTGGCGCCTTCGACTCGCTGGGGCACGCGCGCAAGGGGCTCATGCTGGTCCAAGAGGACATGGTCGACGCCGTGCTCACCACGAAGAAGGCCGCGGACAAGGGACAGTTCGACCTATTCGCCGGCCTGGGCGGCGGCGAAGATGGACAGGAAAGCGCCACAGCCGCGTTTTCCATGGACATCCCGGACGATGAGTGGGACAAGAAGCACAAGCTGGCCCTGGAGCGTGAAATGCTCGGCCTGTACGTCTCTGGCCACCCGCTCGACGGCTTCGAGGAGGCAATTGCACAGCAGACCGACACCGAGTTGACCACGGTGCTTTCCGGCGAGCTGCGCCACGGCACCGAGGTCACTCTCGGCGGGCTGATCTCGAGTGTGGACCGCCGCTTCTCCAAGAAAGACGGCTCACCCTGGGCAATCGTGACCATTGAGGACCACCACGGTGCGCAGGTGGACGTGCTGCTGTTTAACAAGGTCTACTCGCTGGTCGCCCCGCAAATTGTGGAGGACAACATCATCCTGGTGAAGGCGCGCGTGACGATCCGCGACGAGCGCATGAGCCTCTTTGGCGACGATGTCAAGGTCCCCGAACTCGGGCCGGGGCAGGGCGCGGGCCTCCCGCTGCGGCTGACGCTGCGCACCGACCAGTGCACCATCGAAAACATTGCGCGCTTGAAGGGCGTGCTGCAGAACAACCCGGGCGATTCGGATGTGTACCTGAACCTGGTCAATGGCGAGCACACGCAGATGATGGTGCTGGGCGATCACCTACGCGTGGAGCGTTCTGCCAACCTCATGGGTGACCTCAAGGCCACAATGGGCATGGGGATCTTAGGCTAAGCACCTTGGGCTAAACGCAGCGCAAAAACACCAGCGCCCGCGGTGCCGCATCTGCGGTGCCACGGGCGCTTCAGTGTTCGGAAGTAGCAGCTACTTAATGCCAACCTGGGCGAGCATCGACTTCAAACGAGCCTGCATGTCGGGAGATGCGGCGGCGACAAAGGCCGCAGCCTGCAGCAGACCACCGATCAAGCTGAGCGCAAAGGAAATGTAGGTAAAGATTTCCTTCCCGCGCTCATCGAGCGCGCCCTTGTTGATCCATTCGGAGCTCGGGCCCTTCGCACGGAACGGGGTGGTCGTCGCGGTCACTGCGGGCGCGGTGACGGTCACCGTGACCGGAGTCGGGCCCGCAGGCGTCGTTGTCGGCGGCGTCGCGGTTGCTGTGGCACTCGGTGTTGCCGGTGTTGCCGTTGCGGTCGCGGTGGCGGTGGGCGTCTCCGGTGCGTCTTGCGCCGAGACGGGGCTAAGCCCAGCAACAGCGAGTACTGCGACACTCGCGGCCGCAATGGGGTAGGGAGCCTTCACGTCTGTGTCCTTCCGAGGGGGAGAGAAAAGAAAAGGCGGGGCGCACCTCAACAGCGCCCCGCCGACAGTGCCGTTTACGACACTACAGCGAACTTAGAAGAAGTTCGGGATGTTCGGCAGCTGCACCTTCGGGACATGCAGGTGCGGCAGACCCAGCTGGAAGTTTGCGTTGAGGTAATCGATGATCTTGTTGATGCCGGTCGGGTTGGAACCGATGATCAGAGCGAGGGTGAGCGTCGCGCCAGCCAGGCCGGAGGTGATGCCCACGACGTGGCCGTTGGAAGAACCAGCGGAACCCTGCTGCTTCTTGCCGCCACCCTGGTTGCCGCCCTGGTTGTCCTTGTCGCCAGGCTGCTCCGGGGTCTCCGGGTTCTTCGGGGTCTCAGGCTTCTCCTGGTCCTCGGAGCCTTCGCCGTCCTTGGAGCCCTCGCCCGGGTTCTCCTGCTGCTCCTGGTTCTCGGTGCCCTGGTCAGTGCCGGTGACGTTCTGGTCGTTCTGGGTCTCCTCGGCAGCGAATGCCGGGGTCGCGGTCATGGCCAGTGCGGTCGCGGCGGCGACAACGGCGGTAGAAATACGCTTCATAGTTGTGTGCTCCTCGTGGGAATCTCTGTACTTAGCCGTGAATCGACTGGACGATTACAGCAAGGTCGATAGAAAAATTAGCAGGTTTATAACGATTTGGATAGTGCAACGGCGCTACCAGCTACGACGGTGGGTTCGCCGCTGCTGTACTGAGCTCGTGTGGCGACAGTAAACCCCTGTGGTTAACGGGGCAGCGTCGGCAGCTGGCTCAGCACGTGGTCGATCGGATTGCGCACCAGCCCAAGCGACACGCCAGCCGCGACAAGCGCGGCGAGCACACCGAGCACCCCAGCAACCGCCGCGACGACCTTGCCAGCGGTCGAGGAACCTTCCTCCGCCTTGCCAGGGTGACCCGTATCGCCCGGGGCCTGCGCCTGAAGCAGGGAGGCGACTTGGAAGAGGGAAGTGGTGCCGGAGACTTCGTTGCCGACCGCCAGCAGCGCCTCGCCGTTCGGGGAGTCCGCGGCGGGGATGAACGCGAGTCCTTCGGCGCCGAGGTCGCCGGCGGTGGACAGGCCGTCGGCAAGCGCTTGCTCGCCTTCGAGTGACTCCATATCCACAGAGAAATCGCGGTTGTTGATGTAGGCCTGGTATTTCGCGTGCTTCGGGTCGGTGATGTCGTAGACCATCACGCCGCCGAGCCGCTCGAAGCCGACAAAGGCGTACGTGCGGTCGTTGAGCGTGCCGACGGTGATCCCCTCCGGCTCCGGACCCTTGTCGTCCGAGCGGGTGTCAAGGGAGGTTTCGGTGTGGTTGGAGTTGAAGTACTCCGGCAGGATTCGCGCGGTGATGTCTTCGAAGTCGGCACCGGAATCGAACACGCGCGTGCCATCGGTGGTGTAGATGGAGAAGCTGCGGCCGCCGAAGTTGTACAGGTCGTCGTAGCAGCCCTGCTTTTCGTTCAGGCCGAAGGCGGTGGTCATGTTCAGCCGCCCCAGCTGCTCGTCGGACTGGAGCGCCTCGAGCTGCTCGGCGGAAAGCCCCGCGTAGCCCTCGCAGATGGGCGCGATGTCCTTGGTGCCGAACTTCTTCAGGCGTGCTTCCTCGGAGTAGCCGTCCCAGTCGCGGGCATCGCCCTCGTTGGCAACCACGAGGTAGGTGGTGCCGTCGGCGCTGTATGCGGCGATGGAATCGGGCTGGAGGATGGACTTGACCGGCCAGTTCGCGATGTTGACCTCGCCGTCCTTATCGGAGGCGTCGAAAGGGACCTCGCGGCGGTCGATGGTGCCGAGCGGCCAGACGTCGTCGACCTTCGCGTTGGCGATGTCGACCACCGCGATCGCGTTGTTTTCCTGCAGGGTGACGTACGCCGTGCCCCCGTCGACCGCGATGTACTCCGGCTCGAGGTTCTGCGCTTCGCTTGTCGACGCTCCAACCTGGCCGAAAATGTGCACGCCCTTGCCCGCAAGCGTGCCCTCGAATGCGCGGAAATCCGCAGTGCGCACGGCGTCCTCGCCAGGTGCGGCGACGTCCTTCGGCAAGCTGATCACGGAGATCGTGCCTTCCGGGTCGACCGAGTAGTCCTCGGCGGGCTCGCCCTCGTTCGCCACCAGGGCGTAGTCGCCCTTTTCCGTCAGCGTGACCATGTCCGGTAGCGCACCGACGCCGACGCGCCCGAGCACCTCGCCGAGCGTGTCCGCGCCGGCGTCGAAGAAGATGACCTCGCCCGGGGCCGTCTTGTCCGCGTCGGGCTCGACGGTGGCAACGGCAAGCCCGTCTGCGCGCACGGCAACGGAGTTAATGGTGGTATCCGCACCGCCGTGGACCTCGCCGACCTTGGTCGGCGCTGCCGGGTCCGAAATATCTAGGACGTCAATCTTGCCGGATTTGGCATTGACTGTGAGCAGCCTTTTCGACGCCGCGTGGTAGGCCACAATCTCTGCCGCCGACTCGTCGAACACGCCCGTGTCGTAGGAGCCGAGGGGTGTGACCGAGACGCTCGAATCTGCGGCTTGGTCGTAGATGGGCTCGGCGACGACAGTGGCATTGGCCGGCGCGACGGTGGCGAGCCCTGCGGCAAGCGAGACCGCGGCGGGAAGCGACAGCGCGCGGCGGGAGGCGCGGGAAAACGTGGACATGGGAAACCTTTCTACGTATGAGAAACTGGCAGCCGAGCATATTTTTTCCAGGTGGTTGCCAGGAGAACCTGAAGTGAACACTTGGTGAATCCCGCCGCAGACGCCGGAAGCTGATGATTCAGCACATCGATACCTGTTAAGGGATAGACTTATCCACCATGAATCCAGGCACCGAGCGCACACAGCCAACCGAAAGCACGTTTCAGCCGGTCCACGCGGCCGATATTCAGGCAGCTCAGGCAAAGATTTCCTCGGTGATTGACCCCACCCCGTTGCAGTACTGTCCGCGCCTGTCGCAGCAGTACGGGGCGGACATCTACCTCAAGCGCGAAGACCTGCAAGACGTGCGCTCCTACAAGATCCGCGGTGCGTACTACAACATCTCGCGACTCAGCGAGTCGGAGCGGGCGGCAGGCGTGGTCGCCGCCTCTGCCGGCAACCACGCCCAGGGCGTGGCTTACGCCTGCCGCGCGATGGGCATCCAGGGCAAGATTTTCGTGCCGAAGCCCACCCCGAAGCAGAAGCGCGACCGGATCATGGTGCACGGTGGCGACTTCGTGGAGCTCGTAGTCACCGGCAACACCTTCGACGAAGCGGCAGAGGCGGCGCGCGCGGACGCGGCGGAACGCGGCGCGACGATCGTCGAGCCCTTCGACGCGCGTGACACGGTCATTGGCCAGGGCACTGTCGCGGCGGAAATCCTCGCGCAGCTGACAGGTCTGGGCCGCGAGCTCGACACCATCATGGTGCCGGTTGGCGGCGGCGGCCTGCTCGGCGGCATCGTTTCTTATGTGGCCGATATGTCGCCGCGCACCGCGGTTGTTGGCGTGGAGCCGCGCGGCGCGGCCTCGCTGTACGCCGCGCTCGAGCACGGCAGCCCGGTCACCCTGACAGACATTGACCCCTTCGTCGACGGCGCGGCGGTCAAGCGCATCGGTGCGTTCCCCTTCGAGGTCATCGAGCACAACCAGGGGCGCACCCACCTTCTGCGCGCAGACGAGGGAGCGGTATGCACGGAGATGCTCGCGCTGTACCAAAACGAGGGGATCATCGCCGAGCCGGCCGGTGCCCTCTCAGTTGCCGGACTCGCCGGCATGAAGATCCAGCCGGGCAGCACCGTGGTGTGCGTGATCTCCGGCGGCAACAACGACGTCCTGCGCTACGCAGAAGTGATGGAACGCTCGCTCGTGCACCGCGGACTCAAGCACTACTTCCTAGTGAACTTCCCGCAGGAACCCGGGCAGCTGCGCACCTTCCTCACCGACATCCTCGGGCCTGACGATGACATCGTCTTGTTCGAATACCTCAAGAAGAACAACCGCGAGACCGGGGCGGCACTCGTCGGTGTCGAGCTGACTCGCGCCAGCGACCTCGACCCGCTGCTTGCACGGATGGCGGCATCCGTAATCGAATGCCGCCAGCTCGAGCCCGGGACCCCGGAGTACGAGTTCATCGTCGCAGGCTAGCTCTGGATGGCTAGCGTTGGATGTATGCGAACCCCCACGGATCCAGCACGGTTTCGTCTGCACCAACCTCCGGTTCGGTAAACGAGTAGAGCAGCGTGCCGCCGACGGGCACGCGTACCGGCTCGCCGCTGAAATTCGCGGCGAGGACCACGGCGCTGTCAGCCTCGTCGGCCATGGTCAGCCACTGCTCGCCGTGGTCGACGCGCAGGCGGCGCAGATCCTCGCGGTCGCACCCGTACTCGCTGCGCAGCGCCAGCAGCCGTCGGTAAGCCTCAAGCACCTGCGTCTGCTGCTCGGAAAACTCCCAGTCGAGCTTCGCGCTCTCGTAGGTGTCCGGGCTCGCCGGGTCCGGGACATCTGCCGCGTCCCAACCCTGGCGCGCGAACTCGTCCAGGCGGCCCTGGCGGGTGCCTTCGATGAGACCGGCATCAGTATGCGAGATGAAGAAGGGGAAGGGGGTGCGCGCCCCAAACTCCTCGCCCATGAACAGCATTGGGGTGAATGGGGAGTGGAACACGACCGCAGCCTTGAGCACCTGCTGCGCGGGCGTGAGGTTTTGGCTCGGGCGGTCGCCGGCAGCGCGGTTGCCCGTCTGATCATGCGTGGTGGTGTAGGTGACCAGCTTCCAGGGCGCGACGTGGGCTAAGTCCAGCTCGCGGCCGTGGGTGCGCCCCCGGTAGCGAGAGTAGGAGTTACGGAAGCGGTAGCCGTTTTGCAACGTGTCGGCGAGGATGTCCATCGTGCCGTAATCCACGTAATAGCCCTCGTCCTCGCCGGTGACCAGGGTATGGATGCCGTGGTGGACATCGTCGAGCCACTGACCGGAAAGGCCGTAGCCGCCGCGGGACACATCGCTGATCAGGCGCGGATCGTTCTGATCCGACTCGCCGATCACGGTGCGCGGCACCCCAGTCTCGGCGGCGATCTCCTCCGCGACGCGAGTGATCTCCTCCATGATGGAAAACGCGAGGCGGTCGTCGTAGGTCTGCACCGCGTCCAGGCGCAGCCCGTCGACGTGAAACTCGCCCAACCACTGGCGCACGGCGTCGAGGACGTAGGCGCGGACCTCGTCGGAGTCGGGCCCGGAAAGGTTAATCACCTCGCCCCAGCCCGTGCGCCCACCCGCGAGGTAAGGGCCAAACGCGTTGTTGTAATTGCCTTCCGGCCCGAAGTGGTTGTACACCACGTCCAAAAGGACGGCGATGCCGCGGGAATGCGCGGCGTCGATAAGCGTTTTGAGCCCCTCGCGCCCGCCGTACGTGTCGTGGACGGCGAACCAATCGACACCGTCGTAGCCCCAATTGCGCGTGCCGGGGAAAGGCTGGACGGGCATCAGCTCGATGGCGTTGACGCCCAGCTCAGACAGGTAGTCGAGCTTGTCAGCTACGCCCTCGAACGTGCCGTCCGGGGTGAAGGTGCCTACGTGCAGCTCGTAGATGCGCAGGTCCTTGGTCTCGATGCCGGCCCAGGCGCTATCGGTCCAGTCAAACTCGGTGCCGACCACTTCCGAGGGGCCGTGCACGCCGTCGGGTTGGGCGCGGGTGCGGGGGTCCGGCATGGGCTGGGACCACTGCGCACCGTCGAAAAGCGAGAATGCGTAGCGCGCACCCGGCGTGGGCTCGGCGGTGGCGGGGTCAAGCACCCACCATCCTTCGCGGTCCGTATCGGGCGCGAGCGGAAAATCCCCGCCCTCGATGTGCACACGCGCCTGGTGCGCGCGCGGGGCCCAGACTTCGAAACGGGCGGGAGCAACGGGAATATCAACCATGGATTCCAGCCTAAGGAGGTGGCAAGCGCGCTGCAATGACTCGCTAGACTCGTGGCTTATGCTGACCTCCTACGAGCTGCCCGCCGCCGGCGCACCCACGACAAGCGAGCTTGAAATTAAACGCTCCCGCTTCATCACCTGGGTTGGGCGTGTGGAAACGGAGGAAGACGCGCGCGAGTTCATCAACGCCGCCCGCGGAGCGTACCCGGACGCGCGGCACCACTGCTCCGCATTCATCGTGCACGTCGACGGCGCGCTGCCGATCGAGCGCTCCTCCGACGACGGCGAACCCTCAGGCACGGCCGGCACCCCGATGCTGGAGGTGCTGAAAGGTTCCGGGCTGATGAACGTGTGCGCCGTGGTCATCCGCTACTTCGGTGGAACCAAGTTGGGCACCGGCGGCCTGGTCAGCGCGTACACCAACGCGGTCTCCGGCTGCCTTGAGGCGACGCCGCGCGTGAAGCGGAACCTGCGCGAGCTCGTCACGGTTAACCTCCCGCACGCCGAGGCCGGGAGGATCGAATCGGAGCTGCGCAACGCCGGGATCGAGGTCGTCGACATCAGCTATGGCGCGCAGGCTACGTACACGTTGGCGTTCGCGCCGGGGGAGCGCGAGCGTATCGACGCCCAACTTGCGGCCTCGACCCAGGGCACCGCGGAGACCAAGGACGCGGGCCACCGCTGGGTGGAAACGGCACGCTAGGGCGAGGATACGGGGGATGCGACCTGGTGTTTTCCGGCTGGTGTTTTCCGGCTGGTGCAAATGGAGCTAGCTCCATTTAGGCAATCCGGCAAGTCGCGACCTGGGGTTTTCCGGCCGTGCTGGCCCCAGATGGAGCTAGCTCCATCTGGCACCTCGAGTCGAGCGAGACCCCGGCGTGTGCTCCGGAAGCGTGTACTCCTGAGGAATCCGCGTGCGCCAAGGCGCTAGACTAAACAGCATGACGATGCAGCCACGCCCAAACAATCCGATCGAACGCCGCAAGCAGGCGGTACGCACCTACAGCCGCAACGCTGTGTTGTGGGCCGGCGGTGGTGTCGTCGGCGGCGTCGCGCTCGGACTGATCTTCAGTTCCTGGGCGATCCTTGCCCTCGGCCTCGTCGTGGCCGTGGTTGGCGGTGTGGGTAACTGGATGAAGGTGCAAAAGATCGTCAACCACAAAGACGTGTACTAGATGACCCAACCTGACGGAAAAGCGGTGCGGATCGACGCCTGGCTGTGGGGCGTCCGCATCTTCAAGACCCGCACGTTGGCCGCTGAGGCGGTGCGTGCAGGCCACGTCAAGCTCAACGGTCAGGCGGTCAAGCCAGCAGCCCAGGTGGTGCCGGGCGATAGGGTGCGCGTGTGGAAAGACCACCGCTACCGCGACCTGGAAGTCACCGCTACAGTGCGCAAGCGCGTCGGCGCGCCGGTAGCGAAGCAGTGCTACGTGGACCACTCGCCGCCGCCCCCGCCGATGGACATTTTTGCCAGCATGCCAAAGCGTGACCGCGGTGCGGGCCGGCCGACGAAGAAGGAGCGCCGCGAAACGGACCGGCTGCTCGGCCGGCGGCGCTAAGCAAGCAGGCGGATCAGGCCGCCTAACCCGCCGAGCGTAGCTGCGCGAAACGACGGGTCAGTCGCGCCTTGCGCACCTTCGGTCGGTTGCCGGCGTCCCAGGTGCGCTCGATGTGGTCGGTGCCGTAGCGGTTGAGCAACAGGTCGTCGACAAGCCTGACCTGGCCCGGCACGAAGGTGTAGGCGAGGCTGTTGGACACCGCCTCGAGGTCGGCCGGGTTGATCAGCTCCGCGACCTGCGAGACGCGCTCGAGTCCGTGCGCGCGCAGCAGCTCGTTGAGGAAGCGGTAATCGCCCGCACGAGAGAGCGGGTAGCGCGAACCCAGCAGCATGGTCAAAATGCCCGGCAGCGTCTCCGGGGCGATCTGCGAATCCTCGTCCGTCGTCTCGCCAGGCTGCAGGTCGGTGAGGCTCGCGATCTGGTCGAATTGTTGATCCGCGAGCTCGATCAGCCCGGCAGCCAGGGTGAACGCGCGATCCACTTGGGGGTCGACCTCGCCGTTAGAGCGCTTGTAGCGCACGTCGTGCTCAAATTCCGCCCACGCGTGCTGCAGCACGGTGCGAATCTGCACCTCAAAAGCCATGCCGACGTAATCTTCGAGCCCCTCCGAGCTGTCTTGGACCCGCAGCACCAGGTGGTGCGAGCCGTAGCCGAAGCCGCCGGCCACCCGCGTCTCCTCGGCTTTGTCCACGCTGCGCAGCACCTCGAACTCCTCGGCGAGCAGCCGCTGCACGGCCGGGATTTCGGTGGAGTGCAGCACGGTAATGCGCGTGCCGATGATGTCTTTAATGTCATTCCACGGATCTGGGTACACCGGCTTGCCGTCGCGGACTTTGCGCGCCTTCTCTTTCAACGAAGGCCACGTCTTGACGCGCGCGTCGACGCGATCAAAATTCACCGCAGCGTCGCGCATCAGCTCGTGCAGCGCGTGGCGGAAGGCCGTCGCCGCGTCCTCGTGCGCATTCACCCAGGAGAAGTAGGTGTTGCCCAGGCTCGCGATCGTCGCGTCGGGCACTTTGCTCTTCATGCTTCTCGACGCGGCGCCATCCGCCCCTTGCCGCTTTGTTTGATCCTTAACCATCAGGGGCTACAGCATACTCGCCCTCACACGTGCTCGGCGCGCACCAAGAGCGCAACCGGCAGCGTGGCGAACAGCTGCGTGAGCGCTGCGGTACCCGAAAACGTGGCACCGGTGAGCCGGTCGACCCAGGTACCCTGCGGCAGTGCTACGAACGTTTCGCCCCACCCGCCGGTGCGGGCGAGCTTGAGCGGCTCGCGGGTGGCAAGGCCGATGACTTGCGTGTTTTCTGGAGCCTCGCCGTTCGCGTGCCCGCGTGCCATGCCCACGAGGTGATGCCTTGCCGCACCGCTCGCGTACACGGCGCGGTAAGTACCGGACTGAAACACCTCCGGGAGCGCCTTACGCAGGCGCAGCCCCTCGGCGGTGACGCACTGTTTCACCCAGTCCGCAGCCTCGGCGAGCGCTTCCGCGGAGGGATCCTCCTCGCCGTAAAGGAAGCGCGCGAGCGAGAAGTCTTCCGCGGCGCGCGCCTGGTCGTATTGCTGCAGCGCCTGGGTCCTCGCGGTGTAATCCACGAAAGCGCGGTTGTCCGGGTCCACCAGCGTCAGCTGCACAAACTCCTGGCCTTGGTAGGTATCCGGCACGCCAGGTCCGACCAGCTGCAAAAGTTTTCTGCCCAAGCTCACCTGTACCGCGCCGGGGTGGAGCTGCCCGACAAACTCGGTGATCTTCGCTGCGGCCGGCCCGTAGAGCACGGCGTCGACCCAGTCGATAACGCGGTGCTCGTAGCGTTCGTTCTGATCGAACCAGGTGGTGTGCAGCGCGGCCTCGCGCACCGCCTTCATGGCGTAGGCGTGCAGGCGAGCTTGCAGCGCGTCGGTGATGTCTCCGTTGTGCGGCCAGACACCGAGGATGTTCTGGAGCAGGAAATGGCCAGTGGCGGCGTCCGGCGGCGGGACCATCGCCATGACTTGGCGTACCAATTCGGCAAAGTCGTTGGGCACTTCCGCATACTCGAGTATCCGGGCGCGGGTGTCCTCGCTGCGCTTGGTGTCGTGCGTCGACAGCGCGGTCATCGCCTGCGGCCAGAGGCTGGCGCGCTCGTCTTGTAAGAGGTGGAACTCGGCCGCGCCGACTCCAAAGCGGCCCGGCGCGCCGCCGACTTCCTGCAGCGCCACGAGGCGGCTGGCTCGGTAGAAGAGGGTGTCCTCGACGCCCTTGGCCATCACGGCACCGCAGACCTGGGCGAAGCGGTTCTTTGCTTCCCCGGAGGCCAAGAAGGCCGCGGAGATGAGGTCGAGCGCACCACGGCGGGAGGGGAACCGCTTGGACATTTCGGCAATCACGGTGGAGGTGATCCGCGACAGCGAGCGGTAGTCGGCGCGGTAGACCGGCATGGCGGCGACCAGCTCGATGACGGTCGAGGCGAGTTCCTCGTCGGAGACCTCGTGTCGCCGCTCGTCGGAGTCCGCGGCCGCGGACTCCGCGGTGCGAGTCGCCGCGGCCGCGAAGTTGTCGCGCCGGATCGCCCGCACAAGGCGTCGTACCTCCGCAGCCAGCTCGGAGCTGGCGACGTCGCGCTTGAGCTGCTGCGCGCTTGCGGCGATGGCCTCATCGTCCCAGGTGGAACCCGATTGTTGGAGGGCGAGCATGCTCAAGGTGTCCTCTGCAGACCGGTTGAGGAAGATGCCGTCGAGCTCACGCATCGCGTCGTATCCGGTGGTGCCGTCCACCCGCAGGCGCGGGTCTAAAGGCTCGTCGACTTCCAGGATCTTTTCTACAACCAGCCAGCGGTCCGGGCCGATCAGCTCACGTAGCCGCGACAGGTAGCCGAAGGGATCGGTCAGCCCGTCCGGGTGGTCGACGCGCACGCCATCGAGGAGGTCTTCGGCGATAAGTTGGCGCAGCAGGCGGTGGGTGTGCTCGAAAACCAGCGGGTCTTCCTGGCGTACCCCGGCGAGCCCGTTGACCGAGAAGAACCTGCGATAAGAGATGACCCCGTCGCGCCAGAACATCAGGCGGTAGGCCTGGCGGGCGTAGACCTCCTGCGGGTCGTCGTCGGTACTGTCGTAGGATCCAGGGCGCAGCGGGAAATACTTGTCAAAGTAGGCGAGCACATCCTCGCCTTCGGGGGCCATGCCCGCCGGAAACTCTTCCGCCGGGAGGTGGACGAGGCGCAACTCGGTTTCGTCGCCCTCTTTGCCCAGCACGGGCATGCCCAATTTGCCACCGGCGCCGTTGTCCTCGTGCCAGTCGATGTCAAAGAAGGAGGCGTACTCGGATTCCTGGCCGTGCTTGAGGACATCCCACCACCAGCGGTTGTAGCGTGGCACTTCCACGCCGACGTGGTTGGGCACGATATCGGCGATCAGCCCGAGGCCGGCCTCCTTCGCCTCGGCTGCGAGCGTGCGCAGCCCGTCGATGCCGCCGAGCTGCGGGTTGATTTCGGTGGGATCCAACACGTCGTAGCCGTGGTTGGAATCCGGCATGGCCGTGAAGATGGGGGAGAGGTAGAGGTGGGACACCCCCAGCGAGCGAAGGTAGGGGATGAGCTGCACGGCCTCGGCGAAGCCGAAGGCGCGCCCGGAGGGGTCTGCCCCGGGACCGCGCAACTGCAAGCGGTAGGTAGAAGTGATCGGTTGACGCACGACGTCACGCTCCTTGTGCGGGCTTGCTTGACTCACGGCAACGCTTCGCTGCCAGTTCACCCCACATACTGTAGTGAAAAGCCTGCTGGGAAACCGGGATTAGCTGAAGCGCAGCGGTGCGCGGGGCGGGACGGCCAACAGCGGAAAGCCAAGCGAGTAGCGCATGAGACGCTCCCAGCCCAGTGTTTGCGCAACCTCCCGCGCGGTGGCGTCGAACGCAAACAGGGTGTCGTTGTCACCGACGTAGTACGTCAGCTCGTGGCGTGGGCGAAGCGTGGCAACGAGATGGTGGTGGAGGCGCTGGAAGGATTGCGGGTGGGCGAGCCAGCCCGCAGCGGTGCGTCCGCGCGCTTGGACCTCGACCCCGGGCGGGAGCTGGCCCGGCGCACGTCCGAGTGAAGGGTGCGGGGCGCGGACCCAAAACGCGTCGCTTGCCGCATCCGCGAGGCCAGCAAGGTGGGAGCCGATCGCGTTCCAGAGCTGGTGCTCGGCAAAACCTAGGTGGCCAACTTGCTGGTGAGACAACGGGCCGTGGGAGGCTGTGAGAAAAACGCAGGCGAGTCCGCGTGACAGTCGTACGTACGCGGTCGAAGAATTGAGCCCGGGGCTTAGCCACGCATAAGGGCCCACACCGTAGCGCTCGTCGCGCCACGCAAGCTGCGGTATGACAGCCGGGGTTTTTCGGGTCGGTCGTTGGGCAGGGGACAGGACAGTGGAATGCGTCATACATACTTAGACGCAGCCGAGCGTGCCGCGGTTCCCTCCGCGGGCAAGAAATTTTCTCGCCCCGGTTGGGCCGACCTTAAAACGGTGGGGTTTCGTCCAGACCCAGTACGTGTAAAAGCTTGTCTGCCTGCCAGATCTGGATGCCCTGGCCCTTCTCGTTGAGCTCGTTGGCGCGCTTTTCCTTCGAGGTCACCGAGTTCCACGCACCGACGACCAGGATGGTGGTCTTCTTGGTCACGTTTTTGCCCACCTGGCCGCCGAGCTCCGCAATGCCCTTCCACAGCGTTCCCTTGTCAAAGGGCTCAAACTCGCCGGTGAGCGTGACGTGCTCGCCGAACAGGGCGGAATCCGGGCTCGCGTCCGGGTTCGGCTCCGGCACGGTATCCGGCGTGGCTACCGACTGCCAGGGAGCTGGCCCGCGTTGTGTACCACCGGCACCACCAGCACCGCGGTTGCGCTTTGGCCCCGCCTGGTTGCTGCCCCGTGGTGCCGCAGCCGCCTCCACGACGGCACGCGCCCCGCCGTGCGCAAATCGCTCGGCCTGCGCGGCGCGCTTGTCGCCGGAGCGGTCACGCACCACCGGTGAGACCTTCGCCTCCTCGATCGTGCCGAGCGCGAACCCGGAGTCGTGGACAAAGCCCATCAAGGACCCGGTGTAGCCGGCCTCGCGGGCCAAACCCAACATGATCCCGGCGCACGCAGCGGCGTCGGCGCAGGCGTCGTGGTGATTATCCAGCGGGGTGCCAAAGTGCTCCGCCAACGTGGGCAGGCGGTGATTGCGCACGCCCAACTTCTTCGCGCGTGCTTGCGCGAGCGTGCATGCGAAGATCAGCGGGGGTACGTCGCGGCCGGTAGCGACGCACGCCGAGTGCAGCGCGGAGGCGTCGAACTGGGCGTTGTGCGCCACCAGCGGCAACTCGCCGACAAACTCGACGAGCTGGTCAATGCGCTCGCGCACACCAGGTGCGTCGGCGACATCCTCGGGACGAATGCCGTGGATAGCCACATTGCCCGGTTCAAAAGCGCTGTATTGCTCTGGTGGCTGGCACAGCCAGGAGACGCGCTCGGTTTCTTCGCCGTCGATGATTTTCACCAGCCCGATCTGGCAGATCGAGCCCCAGTTTGGGTTCGCCGTTTCAACGTCAAAACCGATGAAACTCAGGCCCGGTACCCCGGCCGCACTGCCGCCGGCGGCGAGCGTGTCCACCTCGGGGGCTTTGCCCTGGCGCGCAAGCTCGAGCAGGTTGACTAACTCGTCGACCGCTTCTGCCGCGCCGGGTGCGAAGCGCAGCGTAAGCGGTTCGCCGGCCTCGCTGCGCAGTGCGCACTCGACGCGGTACTCGCTGACACCATCACCGGCTGCCACACGTACGTCGGCGATATCGTCGATCGCCACACTGCGCTCGGCGCTGTTCCCGGAAAGGGCAGCACGCAGCGGGGAGGGGCGGACCACCACCTCGGTGTTCGTCACCGTAATCAGGGCACCGTGGGCGGCAATCACGTTAAAAACTCTCCAATCGCAGGGGCAACCAAAAAGGGGCGGTGGGTTCGCTTCAGTCTAACGGGGCCACGCGCCGTCGAGAAGCGGCAGCTTTAAGGCTTGACCGGAGGCTCGATCTGCTTGAGCACAATCGTCGAGCGAGCGGGCACGGTCAAGCTGCCTTCGGCTTCTGCCGGGGCAAAGCCCACCGGGTAACCCAGCGGCTCCGTGGTGTCGATGAGCACCTCCCACTTCGCGCCGAACTTCTGCGGCGGGATGCGGAACTCGATGTCCTCGTAGTGGGCGTTGAACATCAGCACGAAGGAATCGTCTGTGACCTGGCGACCGCGGGAATCCGGCTCGGAAATCGCGTCGCCGTTGAGGTAGACCATCAGCGCTTTGCCGAAGGCGAAATCCCAGTCCTTCTGCTCCATGAGCTGGCCATCCGGCACCAGCCACGCGATCTCGCGGTCCAACACATCTTCGCCGAGCGCACCACCCGAGAGGAAGCGACGGCGGCGGAAGACAGGGTGGGCCTGGCGGATCGCGATGAGGCGTTTGGTGAAGTCGTGGAGCTCATCGGCCTCCTGCAGGCGATCCCAGTTCATCCAGGCGATCTCATTGTCCTGGCAGTAGACGTTGTTGTTACCGCCCTGGGTGCGGGCGAACTCGTCGCCGTGCGAGATCATCGGGGTGCCCTGCGACAGCAAGAGGGTGGTGAGGAAGTTGCGGCGCTGCTGCGCGCGCAGCTGGCGGACCTCGGGATCATCCGTGGGCCCTTCCACTCCACAGTTCCAGGAACGGTTGTGGCTCTCGCCGTCCCGGTTGTCCTCGCCGTTGGCCTCGTTGTGTTTCTCGTTGTAGCTGACCAGGTCGTTGAGCGTGAAACCGTCGTGGGCGGTGATGAAGTTGATCGAAGCGGTCGGGCGCCGGTCGTTGTGCTGGTACAGGTCCGAAGAGCCGGTGAGGCGGGAGGCGAACTCGCCAAGGGTCGCGGGCTCGCCGCGCCAGAAGTCGCGCATGGTGTCGCGGTACTTGCCGTTCCACTCGCTCCACAGTGCGGGGAAGTTGCCCACCTGGTAGCCGCCCTCGCCCACATCCCAGGGCTCGGCGATGAGCTTGACCTGGCTGACTACCGGGTCCTGCTGCACCAGGTCGAAGAAGGTGGCAAGGCGGTCCACGTCCGAGAACTCGCGCGCCAGGGTCGAGGCCAGGTCGAAGCGGAAACCGTCGACGTGCATCTCGGTGACCCAGTAGCGCAGGCTGTCCATGATCAGCTGCAAGGAGTGCGG
Organism: Corynebacterium sp. p3-SID1056; assembly: GCF_025152525.1. Taxonomy (GTDB): domain Bacteria; phylum Actinomycetota; class Actinomycetes; order Mycobacteriales; family Mycobacteriaceae; genus Corynebacterium. The sequence continues at coordinate 230,402 of NZ_JALXXL010000001.1, read as the reverse complement.
GTCGCGCACGTTGAAGGAGTTACCGGTGCCGGTGTAGTCCATGTAGTGGTACTTGTCCTCGTCGACCAGGCGGTAGTAGGCCTCGTTGTCGATGCCGCGGAAGGCGATCGTGGGGCCTAAGTGGTTGCCCTCAGCGGTGTGGTTGTACACCACGTCCAGGATGACCTCCATGCCCGCGTCGTGGTAGGCGCGCACCATGTGCTTGAACTCGGCGACCGCATCGCCCGGGTTGGAACTCGAGGCGTAGTGGTGCTCAGGGGCGAAGAAGCCGAAGGTGTTGTAGCCCCAGTAGTTGCGCAGCCCCAGCTCCTTGAGCCGGTCGTCCTGGAAGAACTGGTGCACCGGCAGCAGCTCCACCGAGGTGACACCCAGGTCTTTCAGGTAATCCACCACCGCCGGGTGCGCCATGCCCGCGTAGGTGCCGCGCAGGTTCTCCGGTACCTCCGGGTGAGTCTGCGTCATGCCCTTGACGTGGCACTCGTAGATCACCGTCTCTTCGTCGGGGATGCGCGGGCTGCGGTCATCGCCCCAGTCGAAGAAGGGGTTGATGACCACCGAGAGCATCGTGTGGCCGAGTGAGTCTTCCTCGTTGCGGCCGGTGCCCGGCTCATCGGCTCCCGGGTCGTAGGAGAACAACGCGCTGTGCGTGTCAAAGGTGCCGTCGAAGGCGCGCGCGTAGGGGTCGATGAGCAGCTTGTTCGGGTCGCATCGCTTGCCGTTTGCCGGGTCCCACGGACCGTGCACGCGGTAGCCGTAGCGCTGCCCAGGGGAGACCGTAGGCAGGTAGCCGTGCCACACGTGGTTGTCCATCTCTTCCAGCTCCACGCGAGTCTCCGCACCGTCGTCGTCGATCAGGCACAGCTCGACGCGGTCGGCTACGCCGGAGAACAGGGCAAAGTTGGTGCCAGCACCGTCGTAGGTCGAGCCCAGAGGGTAAGCGGACCCCGGCCACACGATGGGGGACTCGGGGGATTGCGGTGTCGCTGCAGATTCAGTCATGGGAGATGATTCTAGTCCAATTCGGTCGGGCCGCTCGGCGTGCGTAGGCCTGCCAGCAGCAGCGCCACCCCTTCGGCGTGCTCGCGGGCGGCATCCGCCGCGCTCACCGCCGGTGGCTCGCCGGTGAGCGCGGCCAGCTGTGCGCCTGCCTGATAGACCATTGCGGCCCCCAGCGTCATGTACACCAGGTTTGCAGCCGCTGCGCGCGCCACGCTTGCCGACGCCGCGTCGCCCCACTCCGCACGCACCTGCGCCACAAACACCGCAATCAGCTCCTCGCGTACAGGTGCGTCCGGCTGGCTCAGCGCGGCGAGTACCACCTCGGCCCCGTCGCGCACGCTCAGTACCTGCGTGCGCAGCGCGGCAGCAAGCGTGGCCACGTTGGCAGTGCCGGTAGCGTCGGTAGCGTCGGTACCGGTGGACAGCGGGCGCACAATCTCGGCCGCGAGGCTGGCGATGAGGTCCTGCTTGTTTTCGATGTGCCAGTACAGCGCGCCGGGCGCGACACCGAGGGCGGTGGCGACGCGGCGCATGGAGACGTCGCCGAGCCCGTACTCGCCCAAAATGTTGAAGGCGGCGGCGGTGATCGTTTCTCGGGACAGCTGCATGGCATCTCATCGTAGTAGTGGTCGGCGTGAGGTATCAGTGGGTTTGCCGGGGATCGGGTCGGGATCGGGCACTGCGCAACCTCACAGAGACCGCCCAGTGAGTTAGCACCTGCGCTGAAACCGGGCCTCAGTTGCACGTTGTTAAGATATCTGGGACAACACAATGTAATTGACACTCGCGCGAGCCCGCACCGGCCTACCCATGGTCCTGGGGCGCTGAGTGCGAGACCGGCTTTGATGTGTGGGCCGGAAAACGAAGAGAGGTTAGTACGTGAGGTTTTCTACCAAGACATCGAAGGCTGCAGCAGCTGGCATGACCGCGTTGGCACTAACGCTTCCGCTTGCCGCATGTGGCTCCGACGAGGAAACCACGAGCTCCGGCCTCTCTACCGCCGCTGAAGCACCGGCCGAGACCGAGTCCGTCGACGGGGCGGCAAAGGAGTCCGCGGAGAAGTCGGACGATGAAAAGAAGGCCGACGAGGGCGAAGGCGGCAGCGACGCCAAGGATGCCAAGGACGGGAAGAGCTCGGACAAGAAGGACGGCGAGGGCGACGCTTCCGGTGACGCCGGCGAGATGCCAACCATTGCTAACCCCTTCGCGGACGGCGAATACGAGCAGGTCACGCACGAGCCGATCGCGGGCGGCCAGGAGGCTTCCCAGGCGGATATTGATGAGATGACCGAGGTTGTCCGAGCTGTCTCCAACCCGGAGTCGCTTGCAACGTGGACCCGCGTCATCTTGGACAACTCCTGCAAGGCCGTCACCGATCCGGCAATGGAGGAACTCGAGCGCCAGGGCATGACGCTCGAGTCCGTTGAAGAAGCGGCGCGGATGCAGGAAGAGGCCGGCATGGGTATCGACCTGCCGCGCTCGGAGATCTCGCTTGCCGACGTACGCGTGGACGGGGATCGCGCCTCGGCCTCGGTGACCGCGCGCAACGATTCCGGCGAGGATACGCAGACGCAGCTGTTCCAGCGCGAAGACGGCCGCTGGAAGCTCTGTAACTAAACGCTTGACGTTGAGTACTGCCGTAGAAGATTCCGCCGCGGCGTTGCACGCTGTGGCGCAGCCCGCCCGACGCCACCGAAGCCGCGCGTTGACTGCGCGTCTCGGGGCGGGGGCGGGCCTTGTTGCGTGCGCGCTCGGTCTCGGCATCATCGGCGGGCTCGGCTGGGGGTGGCTGCGACCGGCCTATGTCGGCACCGTCGCCCACGGCGGCGTGGCAGTTGACCAGGTCTCAAGCCCCGTAAACGTGGAGTTCGCCGCGCTGGGGTGGTTCAGTCTGCTCACCGCCGTCATCGGTACCGTGCTCGCCGCGATCGCAGTGTGGCAGGCTGCCCGCGGGCGCGCCCGGGGAGGCGTCGGCGCGATTCTTTGGCTTATGCTCTGTGGGCTCGCCGCAGCCTTCGCCGTGTACACCACGGGCACCCTGCTGGTCAGCGTTGGGCAGCAGGGGCTCACAGAGTTGCCGGATGGGGAGCCACTGCACGTGGTGCCACCGGTCGCGCCGGCCGGGCTCGGCGTCGCGTGGTGTGTGGGCCCGTTTACCGCGGCCCTGTCCTACTGGCTGGCCAACTTGTCCGCGTTCTGGGCGGAGGAAGACACCGAATAAGGCCTAGCGCGGCGGGTCGTCGGGGTATTGCTGCGGCCAATCGATGCAGCACACGCCGGTGGCCTGGGTTGAGATGTAGTCCAGCATGTCCATGTGGTAGCGGATCGCGTGCTGGATGAAGGTGAAAAGCTGGGCGGGGGAGACGCCGACGTCGATAAGCAAATGCGAGCTGACCAGCACAATGGCGTGCTCCGCATCGGAAAACACGCTGCAGCCTTCGACCAGGGTGCGGTCGTTGGCCTCGTTGCACAACAGGGCGAGGTTGGTCGCGTGCTCCTTCGAATCAAGGTCGGTGTACCAGATCCCGTAGACGCGGATCCACTCGCCGATGAGCGACTCGACGGAGATCGACATGCCGTTGATCTGGGTGAGCAACACGTTGTCCTCGCGGATGCCGTAGGTAAAGCCTAGGCCGCCGACCGCATCGCGCAGCATCTGCTCAGTCAACCACTGTGGGCGCAGCCGCGCGTTGTTTTCCAGCGCCGTGTCGGTATAGGGGAAGGCGTCCATCTCCGCGCGCGAGGGACCACGCGGTGCCTCGGCGCGGTGGCGCCACTGCGGATGCTTGCCGGTCAGCGCAGCGTAGTCCTGCTCGGTGCGCAACGGGTCGGGAAGCGGGGCGAACAGGTCCGCATCGGGGAAGAGCCGGTCCAACTCGTGCACGAGGTGCGCGCTTGCCTCGAGCAGCACGCGCAGCCAACTGTGCAGCTGGTCCTCAGTCATGCCGTCCGAGACGAACACGCCCGCACGCATCCGCACGCTCAGCGTGCCCGCGTCGGTCACCCGATAGCTGGCGACCGGTCCGGGGGACTGGCCGTTGTACGCATTGAGGATGCGAGTCAGCTCGCTCGACGCCGCAAGCGGCAGCGGGACGCGCAACTGGCCATCTAGGTGGAGTGAGGAGGGCAGGTGCGGTTCCATCCAGCAGGTCAGGATGTAGCCGGGCAGGCCCACGACCAGCCGATCTTCCCGTTCGAGCGGGTCGTAGCCGAGCTCGGCGAGCGCGAGGCTGACCCGCGCGAGGCTGACCTTGGTTGTCGTGCCCTGCGGCTGGCTGTCATCGCGGTGGGCATCGTGGTGCGGCGCGGACATGGGTGCCTCCTCGTTTTCCTGTTGCCGGGGCAGGCACAGCGGTGCTGCGATGTTGGGCCACCCACACCCCGCGCGTGGTCAGCCCGCCCCCTAGACTGGTTGTTGTCTTAGGACGCAGTGTACCGACACATGTGGCCGGCCGCACCCGCCCGAAGCACGCAATTTGAGCATCGTTGAGAGCAAACTCCTGGAGAATTCATGCTGCACGTCACAGACCTACGGGGCCGCACCCCGTCCACGTCCGAGCTGCGCCGCGTGTTGCCGCGCGGCGGCACCGACGTCAACGCGGTCCTGCCCACCGTCACGCCGATTGTGGAAGCGGTGCGCGAAGGCGGTGCCGCCACCGCGCTGGACTACGGCGAGCAGTTTGACCACGTGCGCCCCACGGCGGTGCGGGTGCCCGCGGAGGTGATCCAGCAGGCAGTCGACACGCTCGATGACGCCGTGCGACAGGCCCTTCAGCTGGCAATTTCGCGCATCCGTAAGGTGCACGAGGAGCAAAAGCCCCAAAGCCACACCACGAGCTTGGCCGAGAACGCGCGGGTGACTGAGAAGTTCATCCCAGTCCACCGCGTTGGCCTCTACGTGCCCGGCGGCAAGGCCGTCTACCCCTCGAGCGTGCTGATGAACGTCATCCCGGCACAGGCCGCAGGCGTCAATTCGCTGGTGGTGTGCACCCCGCCGCAGGAGGAGTTCGGCGGCTGGCCGCACCCGACCACGCTGGCGGCGTGCGCGTTGCTGGGCATCGACGAGGTGTGGGCCGTCGGCGGCGCGCAGGCAGTAGCGCTGATGGCGTATGGCGACGACGCGCACGAGCTGGAACCGGTTGACCTGATCACCGGCCCGGGCAACATCTTCGTCACCGCCGCCAAGCGCGTGGTCAACGGCGTTGTGGGCATTGACGCCGAGGCAGGCCCCAGCGAGATCGCGATTATCGCCGACAAGGACGCGAACGCCGAGTACGTCGCACTCGATCTCATCTCGCAGGCGGAGCACGACGAGCAGGCGGCCAGCGTGCTCATCACGGACTCGCCAGACTTCGCCGAGCGCGTCGACGCCCTGGTGGAAAAGCACTCCCAGGCCACGCTCAACGCGGAGCGCGCCCGCAGCGCTCTCGGCGGTAAGCAGTCCGGCATCGTGCTCGTCAGCGACTTGGACGCGGCAATCGACGTGGCCAACGCGTATGCTGCCGAGCACCTGGAGATCCACACGCACAAAGCCCGCGAGGTCGCCGAGCGCATCATTAACGCCGGCGCGATCTTCGTCGGCCCCTACTCCCCGGTCCCGCTGGGCGACTACGCCGCTGGGTCGAACCACGTGCTGCCGACCTCCGGCACGGCGCGGTTTTCGGCGGGCCTGTCCACGCACACCTTCCTCAAGCCGGTCAACCTCATCGAGTACGACCAGCAGGCCTTACAGGACATCGGCGCGGACATCATCGCGCTGGCCACCGACGAGCAGCTGCCCGCACACGGCGAATCCATCCGTGCACGCATGGAGGAGGACGACTAATGCAGTTCCAGGACACAACACTCGCCGCCGACACCGCGCTTGCCAACCTGCCGCTGCGCGAGGAACTGCGCGGCAAGTCCGCCTACGGTGCCCCGCAGCTCGAGGTGCCGGTGGCGCTGAACACGAACGAGAACCCGTACGCACCTTCGCAGCAGCTTATCGACGCCCTCGTGGAGGAAGTCGCCCGCGTCTCCAAGGGGCTCAACCGCTACCCGGAGCGCGACGCACTCGCGCTGCGCGAGGACCTCGCCGCCTACGTCTCCCGCCAAACCGGGGTGCGCGTGACCCGCGATAATATCTGGGCGGCCAACGGCTCGAACGAGGTGCTGCAGCAACTCTTGCAGGCCTTTGGCGGGCCGGGACGTAGCGCGATGGGGTTCGTCCCCAGCTACTCCATGCACCCAATCTTGTCGGCGGGTACGCAGACGGAGTTCATCCCGATCCCGCGCGGGGAAGATTTCCGGATTGATATGGGGGCGGCGCTGGCTGCCGTCGAAAAGCATGCGCCGGACGTTATCTTCATCACCACCCCGAACAACCCGACTGGCGATGTGACCAGCCTGGACGACATCGAGCGGTTGCTCAAGGCCGCGCCCGGCATCGTGATCGTGGACGAGGCCTACGCCGAGTTTTCGCCGAGTGCTTCTGCGACCACCCTGCTTGAGGCGTACCCGGAAAAGCTGGTGGTCTCGCGCACGATGTCCAAGGCCTTCGACTTCGCAGGCGGGCGCCTGGGCTATTTTGTGGCCGCCCCCGCGTTCATCGAGGCCGTGATGCTCGTGCGCCTGCCGTACCACCTCTCGGTGTTGGCGCAGGCTTCGGCGCGGGTGGCGCTGCGCTTTGCCGACGAAACGCTGGCCAGCGTGGACAAACTCGCCGAGGAGCGCAAGCGCGTCCAAGCGGAACTCGAGGCGATGGGCTACGATGTCGTGCCGAGCGAGTCGAACTTCGTGTTCTTCGGGCCATTCGGCTCGAGTACTGCGGAAACGCACGCCGCATGGCAGGCATTTTTGGATCGGGGAGTGCTCATCCGCGACGTCGGGGTGGCAGGCCACCTGCGCACCACGATCGGCCTGCCGCACGAAAACGACGCATTCCTGCAAGCAGCGAAGGAGGTACGCAATGCTGAAGAACTCGCGTAAGTCAGCACCGCGCATCGGCACGGCGACTCGCACCACCAGCGAGTCCGACATCACGGTCGAGATCAACCTCGACGGCACGGGCGCAGTCGAGGTGGATACGGGCCTGCCCTTTTTCGACCACATGCTCACCGCCTTCGGTACCCACGGCGCGTTCGACCTGAAGGTCCAGGCGACAGGCGACACCCACATCGACGCCCACCACACGGTAGAAGACACCGCGATCACCCTGGGCTGGGCGCTTATCGACGCCGTGGGAGACAAGCGCGGCATCCGCCGTTTCGGCTCCATGCTGCTGCCCATGGACGAAACCCTGGTCGAGGGCGTGGTGGATCTGTCGGGGCGGCCCTACTTTGTCATGCACGGCGAGCCCGAGCACATGGACTGGCAGGTCATCGGCGGACACTACGCCACCGTGATCAATCGTCATTTCTTCGAAACGCTCGCGTACAACGCGCGGATGACCTTGCACGTCAACGTGCGCTACGGGCGCGACCCGCACCACATCACCGAGGCGGAGTACAAAGCCGTCGCGCGCAGCCTCCGCCAGGCTGTGGAGCAGGACCCGAGGATCACGGGGGTGCCGTCCACGAAGGGGGCGCTGTAAATGTTTAACGTCGCCGCCGGTATGTGGGTGGTCATCCTTTTCCTGCTTGCCGGCATGCTCGTCGGCGGGGTCTGGTCGGCCTACCAGAAAGGCTCGAAAGCCGTCACCGTGATCCTGGCGCTCTTCGCCGTCGTCGCGTTCGCATTCGCCCTCTTCAACATGGCAAAGGTGGTGTAAGGTGTCACTATTTTCCCGTCGTCCTGTGACTACGGAAGAAGTCAATGCCCTAGACAGCGTGTGGCGGGCACGCGGACTCAAGCCCGTCTTTTTGGCAATGATCTGCGCCTTCGGTGCCTGGGCGCTGCTTTTGCCAGTGGTGCCGACTGCGGTGCTCGACGCCGGCGGGTCCGAAACCCTGGCGGGGCTGACCACCGGTGTGTTCATGCTCTTTACCGTGGTCACCCAGGTCTTCACGCCCATGCTCTTGCGCAAGGTGGGCTATACCGCGGTCCTGTCGGTCTCTGCCTTCCTCCTGGGTTTTCCCGCAGTGGGCTACCTGCTTGGCATGAGCGCGCCGGCGGTGCTGACCGTGTCCGCGATCCGTGGCGTCGGCTTCGGCGCGCTCACGGTCGCGGAGGCGGCGATCGTCGCCGAACTCGTGCCGATTCGGCTGCTTGGCCGAGCCACCGGGCTGGTGGGCATCATGATCGGTCTGGCACAGATGGTTGCGCTGCCAGCCGGCATGTGGCTGGTGCAGCGAATCGGCTACGACGCCGTCTACCTCATCGCGGGCGGTATTGGTCTGCTCGCGCTTGTGGCCTGCCAGGGCATCCCGCCGATCCCGCCGCCGACGGAAAAAACCTCCGAGACCGACCACATCTACGTCCCCATCTGGCGCCTCGTCCTTGTGCCCGCCCTGGCCCTGATGTTTGTCACTACCGCCTACGGTGCGATCACGAACTTCCTGCCGGCGTCGATGCGCGAGCTCGACGCGGCCACCGGTGCGGCGCTCGGCGGGTTGATGCTCGGAGTGATGAATTTCGCCTCCATGCTCTCGCGCTACTACGCGGGGCGTGTGATGGACAAGGTGGGCCAGCCGGGCACGGTGATGATCCGTTTCCAGATCATCGCCGCGCTCGGCGTGTTCGTCATGGCGGTCATCCTGTTTTTGGATCTGCCGGTGTGGTGGATGGCGCTCGCCGCGCTGCTCTACGGCGCGGGCTTCGGCGCGGTGCAAAACGAGGCGCTGACCATGATGTTCTACCGACTGCCGCGCACGAAGACTTCGGAGGCGGCCGCAATTTGGAACATCGCCTACGACGGCGGCACGGGCATAGGCTCAACCTTCTACGGCATGCTCTTGACCACGATGGCGTTTGCGCCAATGTTCGGCATCGCCGCGGGCGTGATCATGCTGGGGCTGGTGGTCACGTTGCTCGACCGCCAGCTGGGCCGCCACCGCGTCGTAGAGGTAAACAACCTGGCTGCACGCCTGCAGTCCGTCCAGGCGCCGCGGCGATATAACCGCGGGGCGAAAAAGCGTTGATCGGGGCAGTAGGATAAGCCACCATGAACGTCGCTCGACCAAAACTGCAGGTTGCTCTCTTAGACTACGGTGCCGGAAATATCCGTTCGGCCCAGCGCGCGCTGGAACACGTCGGCGCCGAAGTCACGGTCACCACCGACCCTTACGTGGCCACCGAGGCCGCGGGCCTGGTGGTCCCCGGCGTCGGTGCCTTTGATGCTTGCATGCGCGGGCTCAACCGTGTCGATGGCGGCCGCGTCATCGGCCAGCGCCTCGCCGGCTCCCGGCCCGTGCTGGGTATTTGCGTGGGCCTGCAAGTGATGTTTGAGCGCGGTGTGGAGCACGGGGTCGACACCAAGGGGTTTGGCGAGTGGCCGGGCGTGGTGGAAAAGCTGGACGCCCCGGTGCTGCCGCACATGGGGTGGAACACCGTCGAGATGGCAGAAGACAGCGCATTGTTCGCCGGCCTCGACGCGGACACGCGCTTCTACTTCGTCCACTCCTACGGGGTGCGTGACTTCCCGCTCGCCGCCGACGAATTTATCGCCTACCCCAAGCTGAGCTGGGCGACCCACGGCGCGAGCAGGTTTCTCGCCGCTGTAGAAAACGGTCCGCTGTGTGCGACCCAGTTCCACCCGGAGAAGTCCGGGGAAGCCGGCCTACACCTGCTGGAAAACTGGGTGGGTACGCTGCGCTGAGACCGGCCAATGCTGCACGAGGCGCGCGAGCACGCTGCTACCATGTGCTTCATGGATTTCACACTGTTGCCCGCCGTGGATGTAGTCAATGGCCAGGCCGTTCGCCTCGATCAGGGCGAGGCCGGCACCGAAAAAACCTATGGTGACCCGCTCGAGGCCGCGCTGCGCTGGCAGGAGCAGGGGGCGAGCTGGCTGCACTTTGTGGACTTGGATGCGGCATTCGGTCGCGGGTCCAACCACGAGCTGATGGCCGACGTGGTCAAAAAGCTCGACATCAATGTAGAGCTCACGGGCGGCATTCGCGACGATGCTTCGCTTGAGCGCGCGCTTGCCACCGGCGCGCAGCGCGTCAACATCGGGACCGCGGCGCTGAAGAACCCGGAGTGGATGGTGGATGTGATCTCCCGCTACGGCGACAAGGTGGCCATTGACCTCGCCGTGCGCGAGGAGGACGGCGAGTGGCGCGCGAAGGGCAACGGCTGGACGTCGGACGGTGGGGACCTGTGGGAGGTTCTGGAACTCTTCGATTCGGCTGGGTGTGCGCGCTTTGTGGTCACAGATGTGAGCAAGGACGGCATGCTCAGCGGCCCGAATGTGGATTTGCTGCGCGAGGTTTCCGCCGCCTGTGATGCGCGCGTGACTGCTTCCGGCGGGATCGCCACCGTGGACAACGTGGCCGAGCTTGCGTCCTACGCGCACGAGGGGATCGACTCGGCGATTATCGGCAAGGCACTCTACGAGCACAAGTTCACGCTCGCCGAAGCCCTCGACGCAGTCGCCCACGCCACCCCGGCGGGCGAAGAGTAGGCGTCACACACGTGCCTGCACACGCGAACTCGCCGCACCAGCTCGAGCACTACCTGGGTGTCGCTCACGAGGTCGTCGCCGAGGCGCGGGAGCTCTTTCTCGCGCACCTGGGCGCCGCCCCCGCCCTGTACAAAGGCAAAGGCGATTTTGCCACCGAGGCCGACCTTGCCATCGAGGAGCTGCTGCGCCGTCGGTTAGAGGCCGCCACCGGCATTCCGGTTTTTGGCGAAGAGCAAGGCGGCAAGCTCAATAATGAGGCGTGCTGGGTGGTCGATCCAATCGACGGGACCTCAAACTACTCCTCGGGCAACCCCAACTGCGCGATCCTCGTGTCCCTGCTGTTGGCAGGTGAGCCCGTCGTCGCCGTGACGGATATCCCGCTGTTGCACACGCAGTTGTCCTGTCGCGCGGGCGGGCCGGTGCTGCTCAACCACGACCCGCTGCCTCAGGTGGATCACACCACGGCGGTTGCCTGGCAGGTCGGCGTGGGCTCCGTCGGCTCCGACGATCGGCAGGCGTTTCCCGCGCACGTGCGCCTGCAGCTTGTCGGTGCGCTTGCCGACGCGGAGTTGCGCCCCCGCATCTCCGGGTCGGTTGGCGTGGACCTGGCTTTCGTGGCACAGGGGGTCTACCAGGCCGCCGTGAGCTTTTCGCCCTATATCTGGGATAACGCGGCAGGGGTGTGCCTGGCGCGCAGCGCGGGCGCGAGCGTGAGCGCACCGGACGGAAGCTCGTGGACGACAGACTCGGTCGGCGTAGTGATAGGGACCCCATCGGCGCACGAAATGATGCTGAGTAGCATGAAGGCAGTGCGTGCAACGCCCACCCCAGACCCCAATACCCCGTAGAAGGAGTGCTTTGTAAATGGCTGTTGCCATCCGTGTGATTCCGTGCTTGGACGTGGACAATGGTCGTGTGGTCAAGGGGGTGAAGTTCGCAGATCTCAAAGACGCGGGCGACCCGGTTGAGTTGGCCAAGCGCTACGGCGCCGAGGGTGCCGACGAGCTGACGTTTTTGGATGTGTCCGCCTCCAAGGAGGGCCGCGGCACCATGGTCGAGGTCGTGCGCCGCACCGCAGATCAGGTGTTTATCCCGCTGACGGTGGGCGGCGGCGTGCGCTCGGCCGCAGACGTCCGCGAGCTGCTGCGCGCCGGCGCCGACAAGGTCAGCGTGAACACCGCAGCCATCGCCAATCCGAACTTGCTGCGCGAGCTGAGCGAGGAGTTCGGTGCGCAGTGCATCGTGCTCTCGGTCGATGCGCGTCGTGTGCCCGAAGGCGGGGTGCCGCAGCCCTCCGGGTTCGAGGTGACCACGCACGGGGGCACGAAATCCGCGGGTATCGACGCCGTGGAGTGGGCGCGTACCGGCCAGGACTTGGGCGTTGGCGAGATCCTGCTGAACTCCATGGACGGCGACGGCACGAAGGCGGGCTTCGACCTGGAGCTGTTGCGCCTGGTCCGCGAGGCGGTATCCATCCCAGTGATCGCCTCTGGTGGTGCGGGCAAGGCCGAACACTTCCCGCCCGCGGTCGAGGCCGGTGCCAACGCGGTGTTGGCCGCGTCCATCTTCCACTTCGGCGAGGTGTCGATCGCCGAGGTGAAACAGGCGCTCGCCGCGGCAGGGCAGGAGGTTCGCTAGTGTCGGTTGCCTCGGAGAACCCAGCGTCCTACGAGCTTGCCCCTGAGATTGCGGCGAAGCTGAAGCGCAACAGCGCCGGGCTTGTCCCCGCCGTGGTCCAGGCGGCGGGCAGCGGCGAAGTGCTCATGCTCGCCTGGATGGACGATCACGCCCTGGCCTACACGCTGGCCACCCAGCGGGGTACCTACTATTCGCGCTCGCGGCAAGAGTACTGGATTAAGGGGTTGACCAGCGGGCACACCCAGCACGTGCGCGAGGTGCGCCTGGATTGCGACGGCGACACGATCCTGCTCGTCGTCGACCAGGAAGGCGGTGCCTGCCACACCGGGGATCGCACGTGCTTTGATGCGGAAAGGTTGCTGTAGATGGGACAGAAGGATACCGACACGGCTGTGCACCAGAGCGTAAACCGGGGCTGGTCAAAGCCGGGCGCAGTGGCGATGGGCGTCGGTGGCGCCGCGCTGTGGGCGTTTGCCCGGATGCCGTGGATCGAGGCGGCCTACGAGGACAACTTCGCAGGCAACGGCACGGCAGAGGTCCTTGGCTCGGACTGGTCGACGGAGACCACTGCGCTTGCGCTGCTGCTCGTCGTGGGCATGATCGCCGGGTTGGCGCTGCGGCGCACTGGCCGACGCCTCGTCGGCGTCGTTGGCGCACTGGCAGGGATCGGAGCCGCTGTCGCCCCGATCGCAGTGCTGGCGGGCCCGATTGATCACGAGCGCGTCCATTCCCTTCTCACCGCAGGGTCCGACACCGCGCAGGCAGCGGAGACCGGCGTGATCGCAGACTGGGCGGAGATCACCGCGACCACGGTGGCGGCAGTCGGTCCGGTCGGTGCGCTCGTCGGCTGCGTGTGCGCCATCGTCGGGGGCGTCGCGCTCGCGCTGCGGCCCGGGCAGGATTCGGCCAAGTTGAACAAATACGAGCAGGAGACGGTACGCCGCGAAAAGATCCGCGACGATCTGGAGTCACAGCCGGACTCGGGCCGCGTGATGTGGGACGCACTCGACGCGGACATCGATCCGACTGAAGACCCGACTGAAGACCCTACCCAGGCCCCCACAGGGCAGCCGAGGCCCGGGGACAAATAAGCGGAGGCGGGGGAGAATTTCGCGCCCTCTAGGGCGTTGTCTATTCTGTTGACAAGAGTAAAACCCCCTGGAGGTAGTCATGGTGGTACCGGACACTGCCGACACCGCAGGCAACGCGGAGATCGCCGAAGCGATCGTCGAGAGCGTGCTGCGCGACGTAGCGCGCCGCGAAGCCGAGGTGCCCTTCCAGGACGTCAAGGCGCGCTCGCGCGACATGGCACCGACCAGGGACGCACGCGCCGCCCTGCTGCGACCGGGCTGTAGCGTGGTCGCCGAAATCAAGCGCAACTCGCCCGTCTACGGGCCCACCGCGGCCAAATACCGCTCGATAGAAGAAGTCGCGCACGCCATTGAAGCTGGCGGTGCGCACCTGATCGCGTGCCAGACGGAGCGCCTGCGTTTCGACGGCTCCCTGGCAGATATGGCCGCCGCCCGCGCCGCCGTCTCACTGCCGATGGTGTGCCGCGATGTGATCGTCGACCCCTACCAGATCCACGAGGCCCGCTGTTTCGGCGCGGACGTGCTGCCGCTGCAGGTGGGAATCTTGGAACAGGCCCGCTTAGCCTCGCTGATTGACCGGGCGGAGTCGCTGGGGATGGTGGTCATGGCCGAGGTGCGCACGCCAAAGGACGCGGACCGTGCGCTTGCGGCGGGCGCGAGCGTCATCGCGGTGAACTCGTGGACGTTCGACACAAATTCCCGCAACCCGCAGGCCTTCGCCGAGATCGCGCCGGGCCTGCCCAGCGAGGTCATTAAGATCAGCCTGGGCGGGGTGACCACCGCGCGTGACCTGATCAACGCCGCGGCCTGCGGGGCGGATGCGGTGCTGGCCGCCGAGGCGATCATGAGCGGCGGCGATATTTGCCAGGCCACCCGCGCGTTGTCGGCGGCGGGGCAGCACCCGGCGTGCCCGTCGCGTCGTTAGCGGGGCGCTGTTCGAATTTCGGGGCAGGCTCAGGCACACTGTGTGACGTGGAAACCTACATTCTGGCAAATATTCCTTCCCCGCCGCAGGGCGTGTGGCACCTTGGCCCAATCCCCATCCGCGCCTACGCGCTGTGCATCATTACCGGCATTCTTGTCGCGCTGTGGATCGGCGTGCGTCGGTACACGGCGCGCGGCGGGGACGCGGATGTGGTGTGGGACGCGGCGATTGTGGCCATCCCCGCGGGCATCATCGGCGGTCGGCTCTACCATGTCATCACGGATTACGACAAGTACTTCGGCGAGGGCAAAAACCCCTGGCAGGCTTTCAACATCACTGCCGGTGGCTTAGGCATTTGGGGCGCGGTCGCGCTCGGCACGCTCGCAGTCTGGGCGTTGATGCGTTACCGCAACGTGCCCTTTGCACCGCTTGCCGACGCCCTCGCGCCCGGCGTCGTGCTCGCCCAGGGCATCGGGCGACTGGGCAACTGGTTTAACCAGGAGCTCTACGGCGCGGAGACGGATGTGCCGTGGGCGCTGGACATCTACTACCGCGTCGATGCGGCCGGCAACTACGCCCCGTTGACGGGGCACTCGACCGGCGAAGTGCTGGCTAGTGTGCACCCGACCTTCCTCTACGAGCTGATATGGAACGTTGCCATATTCTGTCTGCTCATCTGGGCCGACCGCTACTTCCGACTCGGGCACGGCCGGGTGTTCTGGCTGTATGTGGCCGGCTACACCTTCGGTCGCTTCTTCATCGAGCTGATGCGCACGGACGAGGCCACAATGATTCTCGGGCAGAGAGTCAACTCTTGGGTTTCGGCGCTCGTCTTCCTCGTCGCGGTTGTGGCCTTCTTTCTCAGTGCGAAGGGCAGGGAAACGCCAGCTGAGGTAGACCCTCGTCGGCAAGCGCAGGGCGCGGGCCGCGGTGCGAACGACAGGTGAGAACAATGCCTGATTATGTCCGGTCGGGCATGATCTGGCGAAAGGGAGTAGCGTGGTCTCTTGCAAGACAAGGGACGAAACACCACACACCTCTGATTTCGGCCCGGTACGTTCGCGACATCCAAGTAGGTGCATAAACATGGATAGAAGAACAAAGATCGTGTGCACGCTCGGCCCAGCGGTGGCGAGCAAGGAAGCCATTGTCGGTCTCGTGCGCGACGGCATGAACGTTGCGCGCCTGAACTTCTCCCACGGCGATCACGCCGACCACCAGCAGAATTACAACTGGGTGCGCGAGGCGACCGACGAGACGGGGCACGCAGTCGGCGTGCTCGCCGACCTGCAGGGCCCGAAGATCCGCCTCGGCCGCTTTATTGAGGGCGCAACGGAGTGGAAGGACGGCGAGATCGTCCGCATCACCACCGAGGATGTGGAGGGCACGCACGATCGCGTCTCTACCACGTACAAGGGGCTGGCCCGAGATGCTTCGCCGGGCGATCGCCTGCTTGTCGACGATGGCAAGGTCGGCCTGGTCTGCGTCGAAGTTGACGGCAACGACGTGGTCTGCCGCGTCACCGAGGGCGGCCCGGTGTCGAACAACAAGGGCGTGTCCCTGCCGGGGATGAACATCTCCGTTCCGGCGCTGAGCGAGAAGGACAAGGACGACCTGCGCTTCGCGCTGCGCATGGGCGTCGACCTGATCGCCCTGTCCTTTGTGCGTTCACCGGCAGATGCGGAGCTGGTCCACGAGATTATGGACGAGGTCGGCCGCCGCGTCCCTGTAATCGCAAAGCTGGAGAAGCCGGAGGCAGTCGACGCCATCGAGTCGATCATCCTGGCCTTCGACGCGGTTATGGTTGCTCGCGGCGACCTGGGTGTGGAGATTCCGCTCGAGGAGGTGCCGGCGGTGCAGAAGCGCGTGATCCAGATTGCGCGCGAGAACGCGAAGCCGGTGATCGTGGCAACGCAGATGCTCGACTCTATGATCGAGAACTCGCGACCCACCCGCGCCGAGGCTTCCGACGTGGCCAATGCGGTCATCGACGGCGCGGATGCCGTTATGCTCTCCGGTGAGACCTCCGTGGGCGTGGACCCGCACAACGTGGTGCGCACCATGAGCCGCATTGTGCGTTCCGCCGAGGACTCCGGCATCAAACCGAAGCTGCAGCACGTGCCCCGCACCAAGCGCGGCGTGGTGGCCTACGCCGCGAAGGACATCGCCACCAACCTGCACGCGAAGGCGATCATCACGTTTACTACCTCAGGCGACACCACACGTCGCGTCGCCCGCCTGCGCCCGGACCTGCCGCTGCTCGCGTTTACTCCGAACCAGCAGGTGCGCTCCCAGCTCGCGGTCACCTGGGGCACCGACACCTTCCTGTGCCGCCGGACCCACACCACCGACGACATGATTGCCGTGGTGGACGAGTCGCTGCTCACGCTGGACGACTACAGCGAGGGCGACACCATCGTGGTCGTTGCCGGCACCCCGCCGGGGATCCCGGGTACCACCAACACCATTCGCGTCCACGAGCTGGGCGAGGACATCGGCCTCTAAACACGGTGCCGGAAGGCGCACGTAGGGTGGGGGTCATGCATGACAACCGAGACATTCGTGTACGCGACGCCCACCTGCACAACCTCCGCAACGTGGATGTGGACATCCCTCGCGGCACGCTCGTCGCGGTAACCGGGGTGTCTGGCTCGGGCAAGTCCTCGCTCGCCTTCGACACTATCCACGGCGAGGGCCAACGCCGCTACCTCGAATCGGTCGCGCCTTTTGCCCGCCGCCTCATCGGATCTGCGGTGGACCCGCAGGTTGGCTCGGTCGACGGCCTGCCGCCGACCGTGGCACTCGAGCAGTCCACCTCCGGCGGCGGGGCGCGCTCCACGGTGGGTACCGTCTCCGCGCTGTCCAACAGCATCCGGCTGTTGTACTCGCGCTCCGGCGACAACCCGACAGGCCTGTACTCCGACTCCTTTTCCCCGAACACGCCAGAAGGCATGTGCCCGACGTGCCAGGGCACCGGCGTGGTGCACGAGCCGACCGAGGAATCCATGGTTCCGGATCCCACGCTATCCATCGAGGACGGTGCCATCAAAGCCTGGCCAGGCGCGTGGGCCGGCAAGAACTTCCACGACATTCTGGCCACGCTGGGCTACGACCTGGATTCGCCCTGGCAAGACCTGCCGAAGAAGGACCGCGAGTGGATCCTGTTCACCGAGGAACGCCCCGTCGTCACCGTCAAACCGCTGCGCGGCGCGGACCAAATCCAGCGCAACTACAAGGGCACGTGGCGTTCCGTGGCCTCGTATTTGACCAACACCCTCGCCGAAACTCAGTCCGACACGCTGCGCAAACGCGTGCTGAGCTACATGGAATCGCGCGTCTGCGAAACCTGCCACGGTCGTCGACTCAACCCGGAGGCGCTCAAGGTCACCTACGCCGGCATGCCTATTGACGAGCTCGGCGCCCTGCCGCTGGACCAAGTCCACGAGGTGCTGGCCGCGCAGGAACCGTCCGAGGGCTCCGCCGAGGACCTGCTGCTCAAGCAGATCCTGCCCGCGCTGCAATCCGCGCTTGACCTGGGGCTGGCGCACCTGAGCCTGGATCGGCCAGCGCCGACCCTTTCGGCCGGCGAGCTGCAGCGCATCCGCCTGTCCGCCCAACTGCGCTCGGGACTGTTCGGCGTGACCTACGTGCTCGACGAGCCGTCTGCTGGCCTGCACCCCGCAGAGCGCGGCGCGGTGCTGGATATCTGCCGCCGCTTCATCGACGCCGGCAACTCCGTCCTGCTCGTCGAGCACGACATGGAGCTCGTTTCCCAAACCGACTGGCTCGTCGACGTCGGCCCGCTCGCGGGCGAAGGCGGCGGCAACATCGTCTACTCCGGGCCCACCAGCGAGTACACCGGGGAGGCACCCACCGCGAAGGCGCTGGCGAACCGGGCACCTTCGCTCAACAGCACGCCGCGCGACGCCGCCGGTTCGCTCGCTGTAGCCGGGGTAAAGGCACGCACCATCGACGGCCTCGACGTGTCCTTCGGGCTCGGCCAGTTCACCGCGGTCGCGGGCGTGTCCGGATCCGGCAAGTCCACCTTGGTCAGCACCGTGCTCGCCGGGCTGCTTCGCGACGCCGCCTCCACCGTGGTCGAAGAAGAAGACGCTGAGCAGCCGGGTGAGTGGAGCGTCGAGAAGCACTCCGGCTTCGACGCTGTGCGGCGGGTGGTGCAGATTACCCAGAAACCGATCGGGCGCACCCCGCGCTCGACGCTCGCCACCTACACCGGGCTTTTCGACGCCGTGCGCAAACTCTTCGCCAGCACCGATGAGGCGAAGCGGCGCAAGTGGACCGTCTCGCGCTTTTCCTACAACGTGAAGCAGGGGCAGTGCCCGACCTGCGGCGGCGCCGGCAAGATCGAGGTCGAGCTGGTGTTCCTGCCCGGCTCGTACACCACTTGCCCGGACTGCGGCGGCGCGCGCTACAACGACGAGACACTCGAGGTGACTTGGCAGGGGCGCACCATCGCCGACGTGCTGGAGCTTACCGTCGACGAAGCCGCAGACGTGTTCGCCGACGAGCCGAAGATCCTGCGCGCGGTGGAAACCCTGCAAGCCGTGGGGCTGGGCTACCTGCGGCTCGGCCAGGGCGCGCCCGAGCTTTCCGGCGGCGAGGCGCAGCGCATCAAACTGGCCACCGAGCTGCAGCGCTCCCGCAACTCGCGCCGGGGCCACACCGTGTACCTGCTCGACGAGCCCACCACCGGCCTGCACCCCGCCGACGTTTCTTTGCTTGTCCAGGAACTCAACAGCCTGGTCGACGCGGGGCAGACCGTGATCGTGGTCGAGCACGACCTCTCCGTAATCGCCCAAGCCGACCGCGTGATTGAGATGGGCCCGGGCGCCGGCACCGAGGGCGGTCAGGTGGTTGCCACCGGCACCCCGGCAGAGTTGGCCGAGTGCGACACGCCGACCGGGCGGGTGCTCGCCGAACGCGCGGCGCGGGGCTAAATGGAGCTAGCTCCGTTTGGGGTGTGCGGTTTTGCGCGACCTGGGGTTTTGCCGGTGGCGTTGGTGCAAATGGAGCTAGCTCCATTTGGAACAGGTCCAACGAAACTTCTACGCGGGCCGGAAGCCGCTCCACCACCAGTCGCGCCACGCGTCGACGCGCGGGTGCGCCGGGGGAGTGACCACACGCGTGCCGTCGCGCAGCTCGCTGACCGGGCTAATGCCGTGCAGGGAGTTGAGGAACCACAGTGGGTGCTCAGCCGCGGCACCGGGCAGCAGCCGACGGCGCTCCACGGGTAGCCCCAGCGACTCAGCCCGCGCCACAACCTGGTGCAGGGTGATGCTCGGCAGCCACACGCCGTCGGGGAGGCACAGCGTGTCGCCGTCCCACATCACGAGTGCGCCGGTGGTGGCCTCCAGCATCGCGCCATCCGCGTCCACGATCACCGTGTCGTCCGTGCCTTCGGTCTGGTACCGCGAACGGTAGGCGCGAAACGCGGCGAAGTCGGGGCCCTTGACCTCGGGTTGCGTCCGCGGGTCTTCAGCCGCCGCGTACGTCAACGCAGTAGACGAACGTGGGGGAGGGGCGGGGCGGACGTCGAGAAGCAACAGCCCCTGCGACAACGCGATGCGGGGAAAGAGCTCGCCGTCCTGCAGCAGGGGCAGCATGGCGTCGACGAAACCCTCGGGCAGCGGGCCGGCAGACCGGGCGAAGCGTTCGAGGTGCAGGTCGAGACCGTGCGCGCGGCCGGACGAATGCCGCCAGGAGTCGACGACCTCGAGGGGGCCGTCGGGGACGTCGGACTCCACAAACGAGCCCTGCCAGGCGTACCTACGCATCCCACGCCTCCAGCACGGACTGGGCCTTCAGGTTGCGTTCGGCGAGCTCGGCCTCCGGGTCGGAAGCAAGCACGATCGCACCACCCGCGCCCACCGTCACGGTGTCGCCTGCGCGCACCGCGGTGCGGATGACCACCGACAGGTCGGCCTGACCGTCGAAGCCGAGGTAGCCCAGCGCGCCCGAGTACACGCCGCGCGGGGAGCACTCGAGCCGGTCGATGATCTCGCAGGTGCGCAGCTTCGGCGCGCCCGTCATCGAGCCCGGCGGGAAGGCCGCGCGCACCGCGTCGACGGCGGTATGCCCCTCGCGCAGTCGCCCCGTGATGGTGGAAACCAGCTGGTGCACGGTGGCGTACGACTCCACCCGCATCAGCCCAGGCACGCGCACGCTGCCGGGCTCGCAGACGCGCGACAGATCGTTGCGGAGCAGGTCGACGATCATGAGGTTTTCCGCACGGGTCTTTGCGTCGTCCAGCAGCGCGGGGTCCTGATCGGCGGCGACGGTGCCCTTGATCGGCTTGGCCTCCACGTCGCGCCCGCGCACGCTGAGGAAGCGCTCGGGCGAGGCGCTGGCAACCTCCACGCCGTCGAAAAGTAGGTGCGCGGCGTACGGCGCGGGGTTGTGTTCGCGCAGCTGGCGGTAGATGTCGCCGGTCGCTTTGGCCGAGTAGGTGTCGGTCAGGCAGACCTCGTAACTCTCGCCCGCGCGTAGCTGCTCCTGGGCCTGCTCGATGCTCGCCAGGTAGTCCGGATTGTGCCAGGCACCCTCGCTTATCGACGCCCCCTGCCCACCGTCCGCGCCCGCAAGCGCGCGTTCGAGGCGGTCGAGGAGCTCGTCTGCGCCCTCGCCGGCCAGCGCGCACAGGTGGGCGGTCTCGGCCTGGTGGTCGTAGACGATGAAGGACTGCGGGCGCACGAAGTAGGCGTCCGGGTACGGGGAGCGGTGGCGCAGCGTGATAGGCAGGGTGAGCTCGGCGCACTCGTAGCCGAGATACCCGATGACTCCACCGGTAAACGGCAGGTCGGGGGCGTCGTAGATAGGGGTGGCGAGTTCGCGTTCGAGGGTGGTGAGGATATCGGTGGCGTCGCCGAGCGAGTAGCGGAAAGCGAGCGACAGGGCGCCGGCGGTGTCGCCGAGGATGGAAAAGCGTCCGCGGGCGTCGGCGGAGTCGAGGAAGAACGCGTCGTTGCCGCTGCGTGTGATGGCGTTAAAGACGCGCTGGCAGTCGAGCGCGCCAGGCACCTCGCGGTGGATCACGCGCCACCCGCCAAGGAAGTTGCGCATGAGTGTTTCGCCGTGCTGGGTGAGCACGGACTCAGGGTGAAATTGCACGCCCCAGTGGTCCAGGCCGTCGACCTTGAGCGCCTGGATGACCCCGTCTTCGCTGCGGGCGTGCACCGTCACGCCGGGGACCTCTTCGTCGATGTGCAGGGAGTGGTAGCGCACTACCTCGACGTCCTGCGGAATGCCGGCGAAGATGCCTCGGCCGGAATGCGTGAGGCGAGAGACGAAGCCGTGGCGCGGCTCGGGTGCGCGGGTCACGTCCGCACCGGCGAGCATCGCGAGCCCCTGGTGTCCCAGGCACACACCCAGCAGCGGGATGTCAGCTTGGGCGGCAGCTTCGATCACGCGGCGGGAAGTGCCGAAGTCCTCCTCGCGCTCCGGGGTCCCGGGGCCGGGGGAGATGAGGATATGGGAAAACTCCCCGGCGCGGATGCGCGCGGGGAGTTCGGCTGCCGCTGGATCGTCGCAGGGCACTACGAGCGGCAACGCGCCGGTGATCTCGGCGACGAGGTGGGCGAGGTTAAAGGTGTAGGAATCGCGGTTGTCCAGCAGCAAGATCATAGCGCCGTTGATTGTACTGCTGGGGCGGCTCCGTTCGGCCTCGGCCCGTTGGGGCTAGTTGATCGGGGTCGGGTCGATCTTCCAGACCTCTTCGGCGTAGTCGCGGATCGTGCGGTCGGAGGAGAAGCGGCCGGACTCGCAGATGTTGATCCAGCACATCTTCGCCCAGTGGTCCGGGTCCGCGTAGTACTCCTCGGCCATGCGGTCGCGGGTGGCGCGGTAGTCCGCGTAGTCGCCGAGGGTGTAGTAGACGTCCGGGTCGTCGAAGCCGAAGCCGTCGAGCAGGGAGGTGCGGATGTCGTGGAAGGCGCCGCTGCCGTTGTCGTCCAACGTGCCGTCGACAAGCGCATCGAGCACGCGCATCAACCCGGGGGTCTCCGCGGCGACGGCCTTCGGATCGTAGTTGCGCTTCAGCTCAGGCAGCTCCTCTTCGCGGGCGCCGAAGATGTAGGCGTTGTCCTCGCCCACAGCATCGACGATCTCCACGTTCGCGCCGTCCATGGTGCCCAGGGTCAGCGCGCCGTTCATCATGAACTTCATGTTGGAGGTGCCCGAGGCCTCCTTGCCGGCGGTGGAGATCTGCTCGGAGACGTCGGTGGCCGGAATGATCTGTTCGGCGGGCGAAACGTTGTAGTTTTCCACGAAGACCACGTGCAGGTACTGCGAGGCCACCGGGTCGTTGTTGACCAGCTCGCCGATCGTGTTGATCAGCTTGATGATGCCCTTGGCCATCGTGTAGCCCGGGGCCGCCTTCGCGCCGAAGATGAAGGTGCGCTTCGGCAGGTCGCGCTCGCCGTCCTGGGTGATGCGGAAGTAGAGGTCCAGGATGTACAGGGCGTTCATCAGCTGGCGCTTGTACTCGTGCAGGCGCTTGATCTGGGTGTCAAAGACCGAGTCCGGGTCGATCTCCTCGCCCTGGCGCTGGGCGATCCACTCGGCGAAGTCGCGCTTGTTCGCGGCCTTGATCTCGCGCAGCTCGCGCAGGACCTCCGGGTCGGTGGCGTAGTGGCGCAGCTCGCGCAGCTGCGACAGGTCGGTGACCCACTCGTCGTTGCCGGCCAGGCGGTCCAGTAGCGCAGACAGGCGCGGGTTGCACATGCGCAGCCAGCGGCGCGGGGTCACGCCGTTGGTCTTGTTGTTGAAGCGCTCCGGGTACATCTCGTACCAGTAGTTGAGCGTGTCGCGCTTGAGAATCTCGGTGTGCAGCGCGGCCACGCCGTTGACGGAGTAGGAGGCGTAGCAGGCGATCCAGGCCATGTGGATCGCACCGTCGTGCACCGGCGAGTAGTGGTGGGCCGTCTCCGGGGCGATGCCGCGCGCCTCCATGTCGATACGGTAGCGGCGGTCGATCTCCTGCACGATCTCCCAAATGCGCCAGAACAGCTGCTTGAAGATGGACTCTTCCCAGGTCTCCAGCGCCTCCTGCAGCACGGTGTGGTTGGTGTAGGCAAACGTCTTGGAGGTCACCTCCCAGGCTTCCTCCCAGCCCATGCCGTGCTCGTCCATCAAAAGGCGCATGAGCTCCGGGATACCGAGGACCGGGTGGGTGTCGTTGAGCTGGATCGAGTTGTACGTGTGGAAGTCGCTCAAGTCCTCGCCGTGGTGCTCGATGTAGTTGTCCACCAGCTCCTGCAGGGAGGCGGAGACGAAGAAGTACTGCTGGCGCACGCGCAACAGCTTGCCGGCGTAGCTCGAGTCGTTGGGGTAGAGCACGCGGGTGATGTCGTGGACTGCCTCGCGCTCCAAAATCGCGTCGGTGAAGCGCTGGTGGTTGAACGCGTCGTAGTCGAACTCGTGCATCGGCGCGGCATCCCACAGGCGCAGGGTGCCGACGTTGTCGGTGCCGTAGCCGGTGATCGGCATGTCGTGTGGGATGGCGCGCACGTGCATGTCGTCGAACTTCACGATGCGCTGCTGGGAGCCGTGGCGCACGACGAAGGGGTAGAAGGACTCCTTCCACGCGTCCGGGTGCTCCTTCTGGAAGCCGTCGACGAACTCCTGGCGGAACAGGCCGTAGCGGTACAACAACCCGTAGCCGGTCAGCGGGTAGTCCTGTGTGACGGCGGAATCCAGGAAGCAGGCGGCCAGGCGGCCGAGGCCGCCGTTGCCCAGCGCGGCGTCGTGCTCGGCCTCGAGCACGTCAGAGAGCTCGTGCCCGTTGGCCTTAGCCGCAGCCTTGGCCTCATCGACCAAGCCGAGGTTAGTCAGGTTGTTCAGCAGCGCACGGCCCTGCAGAAACTCCGCGGAGAAGTACGCGGCTTGACGGCTCGCGTCGTACTTGGCGCGGGTTGCCTCCCAGTTGTCGGCGAGCTGTTCCATCACGGCTGCGGAAAGCCCCGTCCAGAACTTCTTGTTCGTGGCGTTTTCTGGGGTGCGGCCGCCGAATGCTCGGACGTGGCCGGCCAGCGCATCCTTGAGTGCGGGGGCGTGTGCGGGGGTATTCATCCTGAAAATAACCTCATTCCACCTTCAATTGGCTTCTACGTGCGGTATGCACGCCATTGTCTTTCGAGCCTACAGACTGCCCCGCCAATTCGCTGTATGCCCGCGCGTAGCCGGCCGACTGCGCGGACCGCTTAACGAGAGGATGCCTCCGGCAGCTTGAGCTGCTCGATATCCGCGCGCGCCGCGTCGGCAGGATCCTCAGCGTCTTCGGCGTCCTCAGCGTCTTCGATGTCTTCTGCCGCAGCATCAGTCTTGGCCAGGTAGGTCAGCACTGCGGCGAGCCCCGCATTGGTAGCAGCCTTGATGGTCGGCTCGTACTCGGGCAGGAAGGTGGCCATGTGGTTGACCGGGATGTCTTGCTCCACGCGGTCGGCGGCCACCGCCTTGTCCCACTGCTCCTGCGGTGTGCACCCGATCAGCCAGAAGAAATAGGGCACCCCGAAAGCCTGCGGCAGCACGGGGAAATCCTCCGAGACGGTTTTGCGCGCGGCATTGACGCTGTCGGTGCCGAAGACGTCGTTGAACGTGGCGCGGACCTTGTTGTACACGATCGCGTCGTTGCTCATGAGCTCGCCGTGCGCGAAGTACTCAAGCGTGGGGGCCTCGGTCGACCCGGACGCGAGCACCTCGGCGTGGACGACGCGTTCGATGGAGGCGTACACGCGCGCCTTGGTGCGCTCGCTGTAGAAACGGCAGTTGAGCACCAGTTCGGCGTGCCCGGGGATGATGTTGTTGGTGGTGCCGGCGTGCATGCTGGCCACGGTGACCACCGCGAAGTCATTCGGGTCGACCTCGCGGCCCACCACTGCCTGCATGCGGGCGATGATCATCGCCGCGGTGTAGGTGGGGTCGATCGCGTTGTGCGGCATCGAGCCGTGGGCGCTGCGGCCGGGAATCCTAATGCGGATGGAATCACAGGCGGCGAACTGCGGGCCGGCCTTGGACATTACCTGGCCCGCGCGGCCCGGCATGATGTGCTGGCCGAAGCAGACCTCGGGGAAGGGGATCTTGTCTACCAACCCGTCGTCCACCATCGCCTCGGCACCGGCACCGATTTCCTCGCCCGGCTGGAACAGCGCGATGAAGGTGCCCGACCACTTCTCGCGCGTGTTGTCCAAGTGGTGGCACATGCCGACCAGGGCTGCGGTGTGGATGTCGTGGCCACAGGCGTGCATCGTGCCGACGACCTCGCCGTCCTTGGTGGTGACCTTCTTGTGCGAGGCATAGGGCACGCCGGTCTGCTCGGTGACCGGCAGGCCGTCGAAATCCGCGCGGTGCAGCACGGTGGGCCCCTCCCCGTTACGGAAGATGGCGCAGATGCCGTACTTGCCAATCGGGGCGATGACCTCGCAGTCGAGGTAGCTCAACTCCAAAAGCAGGCGCTGGTGGGTCTCCTCCTCCTGGAGAGAGAGCTCCGGGTTGGCGTGCAGCAGTTCGTAGAGCCTGCGCTGCCAGGCCGGGTCGATTTCGTAGGATTCGATGATGGACGCGATCGTGCTCGTGTCGCTCAAGGTCACTCCTCCGCGCGGCGTTCGCGCCGCACGCTCGATGGGTTCTTTGGTGTTGCTACATGTTTACCATCGTTGCGTAGGCGTCGGGGCAAAGCGAGCACGCGCAAGCCTTAACCCACGGCCGGGTTGTAGCGCAGCGCGTTGCGCGCCGGCGCACACTCGGTGGCGATGCGAATGCCCTGGTCAATGTGTCCTTCATCGCGCAAGCGGTACATGTTCGACACCACGCGGTCGCGGATGTCAAAGGGGGAAAGCGTATTGACGTAGATCTTCGTGCCGCCCTCGAACCCGGCCAGGGTGGAGATGCGCCACTTGATGTTGATGCGCCACGGCATCGGCAAGTCGAGGTCGACCGGCTTGTAGTGCCACTCCTCGTTGGTCGAGACCTCGGTGCCGGTTGCAGCGTGGACGGCGTGCAACAGGTTGGACATGTTGCGCACCTCGCGCTCGGACTGCTGCCACGGCTCGCACACCGGCGACTTGGAGTAGACACTCAAGGTGGGGTAGCGGTGCCCGATGCCCACCACCACGATCGCGTCCTCGTTCTCGGCCACAACGAGGTTGTGGTAGCTGGCGTAGTTGACGCCCCACTCGTTGTACATGTTGAGGTTCTGCCGCAGCTTGGAGATCTCCAGGTCGGCTTGCACCCCGCGCTCGTCGATAGCCACCAGCTGCTTGTGCAGGTGATTGAAAGAGGCGCCGGCGGGCGCGAGCCAGTTCTGGAAGACCACTACGTACGGCGAGTAGCGGTTGTTCTCCACTAGGTCGCGCAGCGCGTCGATGGTGAAGGCGATAAACGCGTTGTGCTCGTCGGGGGTCAGGGTGCCGGAGCCGGCGAGCTGCGAGTCGTTGTCCGCGCCGTCGGTGAAGTGGCGGCGTCCAATGATCACGTCGTGGCCGCCGGCGAAATAGGCCGGCACGTAGTCGAGCAGCTCCTCCTCGGTCGGCTCCCCGGTAATCCCAGAAGCTTTCAGCCGCGTGCGCACGATTTTGAAGATGTGCTCGCGCCCGGCGTGATCGGCAAGGTAGCGCTCCATGTGCTCGCGCTGGGCGTCCGACATATCGAAGCCGTAATTCTCCTTCCAATACTGGTAGGAGACAATTTCGAAGAGGTTCGGCACACGGCGAAATTCCGCGCGGGTCGCCTCGAGCTCATGCGGCATCTGGTTGCGCAGAATCTCCCAGCCGCCATCGGTGCGCACCATGCGCGATTTCTCCGGCGGGGTGGCCAGAAGCTTCCCTTCGCAAAAGTTGCAGGCGTGGGTGAAATCCTCCGGTTGCAGCGCCCGTGCTTCGCCCGCGGGTTTGCTCAGCGGCCGGTTGCCGCGCCCCGGCACCGTCCACACCTGGGTTCCGGAAAACGGGTTGACCTGCTTGATCGTCCCGTCGGCCATGGTGGACAGTGCATCTCTATACGAGGGCAAGGGAAAGCTCATGCGTCCCAGCGTAGACCCTTGGTTAGGCTTATCGCATGCCCACAATCCAATTCGACGTCCTCGTCCCGCCGGCCTACGCAGGCGAAATCGCCGAGGCCTTCCAGCGCGCCCTCGACATCCTGGTCCGTCGCGAAAAGCTCAGCTCCGCCTCGCTCGAAGCGCAGGGCCCAGTGCTTCTCGACGCCCACGTGACCGCCGAATTCGCCCGCACCTACGAATCCGACCGCGGCTTCACCGCAGACGAGGAAGGTGCCGAGGTGCACCGCTACCTCATTCAGGCCGAAGGGGTGGACAGCTACAACCGGCTCGCCATGGGTCTGTCCCGCATCCTTACCCCGAAGGCGGACCTGCCGCGAGATCCGGTCGCGCTGGAGCAACAGGACCGCTTCGAGCTCCCCGCGCTGTTCCCCTGGACCGTGACGATCCTGCGCTAGCGCTCGCCGGCCTGGCGGCCGGCGTTCAGGTATGCCACCGCCGCCTGCTTGCCCGCGCGGATGAGCTGCTCGCGGGTATCGGCGATATCCTCCAACTTAACGGCGAGCACCCCTTCGTCGGTCTCGCCGTCAAACTCCCCCGCAACCACGGCAACCGTCGGCCCCTCTTCGCCGACCTCGCGGGCCATCTCGCACACCGTGGCAACGACCTTGCCCGCCGCGGTCTGCTCGTCAAAGCGGCCCTCGCCGGTAATCACGAGCGATGCGGCGCCGAGCGCCTCGGCCAGGCCATTCGCTTCGGCGACCGTGCGCGCGCCGGGCTGCAGGTGGACGTGCTCGGCGTTGCCGTGCAGCAGGCTGGACAGCCAGGTAATGCCGATGGCCACGCCGCCGGCAGCGCCCATGCCCGGGGTGGCAGGATCCACGCCGGCGACCTCGCACAGGCGCGCGAGCCCGTCGTCCAGCACCTTGACCTCGTCTTCCTGCGCGCCCTTCTGAGGGCCGAAGACGGTGGCTGCGCCTTCGGGGCCGGTGGCCGGCGACGCGACGTCGAAAAGCAGGTGCCATTCGAGTGAGCCGGCCGGGATGTTGACTTTGGCGGTGTCGATATCGCCGAGCTTGTGCAGCGAGCCGCCGCCGGGGGCGAGCTGGTAGCCGCGCTCGTCGAGCGGGTTGGCACCAAGCGCGACGAGGATCCCGGTGCCGCCGTCGATGGTGGCGGAGCCGCCGAGGCCCAAGACAATGCGGGTTGCGCCGCGGGTCTGGGCGTCGGCGATGAGTACGCCGGTGCCGTAGGTGTCGCCGGTCATCGGTACTTTTCGGTCGGCGACGGCGGGCAGTCCGGAGGCGGCGGCGACGTCGATAAACGCGGTGGTGGTCTCGGCGTCGTAGGTGTACGTGGCCTCGGTGAGGCGGCCGGCGGCATCGGTGGTGGGCAGCGTGATGTGCTCGCCCGTAAAGAGCGCGGAGGTGCCCTCGCCGCCGTCGGCCATGGGCAGCAGGGTGATCTCGGCGTCGCGGATGATGCTGCGCACGCCCTCGCCGAGCCATTCGGCGGCCTGCTCGGCGGTGGCGGTGCCCTTGAAAGAGTCGGGGGCAATCAGGATGCGCGGGGAGGGTGCCTCGGCACCTTCCGCGTCTTGTGTGATCAAGCTCATATTTGTGCCTTTTTCCGTGGGTGCGGGGGACATTGCAGGCATTCTATCGGTCGGTACCGGTGGAGGCGGCATCTGTTTTCTATCGTGAGACCGAAACCTGTTGTAAGCTGTTTCACGATTCTAAAACCTACTGCCTAACAGGTATTGAAAGGAACGCTCATGAGCTCGATCGAACAAGAGGTAGCCGGCTATTACGACAAGCTGTTGCAGCGCAACGCGGGTGAGCCGGAGTTCCACCAGGCCGTCGCCGAGGTGCTGGACTCGCTGAAAATTGTCCTGGGCAAGGACCCGCACTACGCCGACTACGGTCTCATCGAGCGACTCTGCGAACCCGAGCGTCAGATTATCTTCCGCGTGCCCTGGATGGACGACAACAACGAAATCCGCGTCAACCGCGGCTTCCGCGTCCAGTTCAATTCGGCACTCGGTCCCTACAAGGGCGGCTTGCGCTTCCACCCGAGCGTGAACCTGGGCATCATCAAGTTCTTGGGGTTTGAGCAGATCTTCAAGAACTCGCTGACCGGCCTGCCGATCGGCGGCGGCAAGGGCGGCTCCGACTTCGACCCGAAGGGCAAGTCTGAGGGCGAGGTCATGCGCTTTTGCCAGTCCTTCATGACGGAGCTGTGGCGCCACATCGGCGAGTACCGCGACGTCCCGGCCGGCGACATCGGCGTGGGTGGCCGCGAGATCGGCTTCCTCTTCGGCCAGTACCGTCGCCTGGCAAACCAGCACGAGTCCGGCGTGCTCACCGGCAAGGGCTTGAGCTGGGGCGGTTCGCTCGTGCGCACCGAGGCGACCGGCTACGGCTGCGTCTACTTCACCGAAGAGATGATGAAGGCCAAGGGCGAGTCCCTCGACGGCGCCAAGGTGATCGTCTCCGGCTCGGGCAACGTGGCCATCTACGCGATGCAGAAGGCGCAGGAGCTGGGCGCGACCGTCGTGGGCTTCTCCGACTCCTCCGGCTGGGTCGAGACCCCCAACGGCGTGGACCTGGAGCTGCTGCACGACGTCAAGGAGGTACGCCGCGCCCGCGTGTCCGACTACGCCAAGGAGGCCACCGGCGCCACCTTCCACGACGACGGTTCCATTTGGGACCTGTCCGCCGATGTGGCCCTGCCGTGCGCGACCCAGAACGAGCTTGACGGCACGCACGCCAAGACCCTGCTCTCGAACGGCGTGAAGTATGTCGCCGAGGGCGCGAACATGCCGTCGACAGCCGAGGCCATCGAGACCTTCCGCGAGAACAAGATCTCCTTCGGCCCGGGCAAGGCCGCCAATGCCGGTGGTGTGGCGACCTCCGCGCTGGAGATGCAGCAGAACGCCTCGCGCGATTCCTGGACCTTCGACTACACCGACGGTCGCCTGCACCAGATCATGTCCGGCATTTTCAACGTCACCGCCGCGACTGCGGAGGAATACGACCGTTCCGGCGACTACGTCGTGGGCGCGAACATCGCCGGCTTTAAGAAGGTCGCCGACGCCATGCTCGCACAGGGCGTGGTGTAGCGAGCGCTTTACACGCACACGTTCAGGGCCCGCGTCTTTCGTGGCGTGGGCCCCTTCTGTGTCTGAGAGGCAGTAGACTTAGGAGCCATGTATCGCGTTTTTGAAGCACTAGATGAGCTCGTTGAAACTGTAGAGGCCGCCATGGGCGTGCCCATGACCTCCAACTGCATGGTTCCGCGCAGCGAGATGCTCACGCTTCTCGACGATATCCGCGAAGCCCTGCCCGCCGAGATCGACGACGCGCAGGACGTGCTGGATAACCAGGACGAGATCCTCCGCGGCGCTGAGGACCGCGCCCACCAGCTGGTCGGTGACGCGGAGGCGGAGGCGAAGCAGCTGGTCGACGACGCCCAGGCGCAGGCCGACGCCGTGCTGCACGACGCGCAGGCCCAGGCGACCGCGTTGCTCTCCCGCTCCGAGGAAGACGCAGACCGCCTTGTCTCCGACGCGCGCGAGGAGGCCGACGCCACCCTCAACGCCGCGCACAGCGAGGCGGAGCGATTGGTAGAGGACGGCAAGCAGCAATACCAGCGCTCGGTTGACGAGGGCCTGGCACAGCAGGAACACCTCATCGCCGAGTCCGAGGTCATGCGCCGCGCGGACGAGGAAGCACACCGACTGGTGGAAAACGCGCACTCCGAGTCCTCGCGCCTGCGTCGCGAGTGCGATGAGTACGTCGATTCCAAGCTGGCCGAGTTTGAAGAGGCCCTGTCCTCGGTGCTGCGCACCGTGTCCTCCGACCGCTCCGCGCTGCGCCGCGGTGCCGGTGTGGGCGGAGGCGGGGACACCGCCGGGCGCCGCGCGGAGCGCGACGAGGCGTCCAGCCACTACGAGCCGCGCCGCTACCCGCGTCGTTCCCGCGGCGAGCAGCGGGATCAGTACTAGCACCGCTGAAGGTGCTCGAGTGGTTGTAGGGTAGGGGCTGTTATGGCTACGAATCCTTTCATCTTCAATGTTGCCGATGCGTTGCACGGCGACGGCATGCCTGTGACCGTGCACCGCAGCGGCGAGAGCCCGTCGCGCGTGGGCCCCGAGATGATTGCTATCCCGAAGGGCCAGCCGGTCGAGGTGGAAGCAACAATTACTCCGCTGGGCGCCGGGGTGCTGGTGGATGCCTCGGTGACCGCGCAGCTCGAGGGACAGTGCGTGCGCTGCCTGAAGACGCTCACGCCAACGCGCACCATCACCATCTCCCAGGTCTTCGAGGCAGAGGACGGCTTCATCGTCGGCGATGCAGAGACCGACGAGGACAAGGGCTCGGGCGATGAGATCCGCCGGATCGAAAACGACACGGTGGACGTGGAGCAAGCCTTCGTGGACGAGGCTGGGTTGACCTTGCCGTTTAACCCGGTCTGCGAGCCGGAGTGCGACGGCGACACCGACGTCCCGGCACCGGACGGCGTCTCGGGCGAGGAAAACAACCTGGTCGACCCGCGGTGGGCGGACCTGGAGAAGTTCCTGTGAGCCGCTCAAAGAAGAAGCGGCTCACGCATGTTGAAGCGTGGCAGAAAGCCTTCGAGGCGGTTGACCATCAGCCGTTGCTCGAGCGGATCGGCGTGCAGCTTGGCGACGAGGAACTGCGCCACGCCTTGACGCACCGTTCTTTCGCCAACGAACACGGCACGCTGCCCAACAACGAGCGCCTCGAGTTCTTGGGCGATGCGGTGCTGGGACTTACCGTTGCGACGAAGCTCTTCGAACTGTACCCCTCGCGCCCGGAGTCGGACCTGTCGCCGATGCGCGCCTCGATCGTGTCGCGCTACGGATTGGCGGACGTCGCCCGCGAGATCAACCTGGGTGCGCACATTCTGCTGGGCCGCGGCGAAGAACTCGGCGGGGGCCGCAACAAGAGCTCGATTTTGGCAGACACGACGGAGGCGCTCTTCGGCGCGATTTACCTCGCGCACGGTTTCGAGTGCACCCGCGATGTGATCCTTGACCTGTTCGCCGAGAAACTCAACAACGCCACCGCAGCGGGTGCGCACCGCGACTGGAAGACCTCGCTGCAGGAGCGACTTGCGGGCTTGGGTGCGCAGGTGGCGGAGTACGTGTGCACCTCCTCGGGCCCGGACCACCAGAAGCGCTTCCGCTGTGAAGTGCGCTCTGGCGACGTCGTCCTCGGCCACGGCAAGGGCTCAAGCAAGAAGCTCGCAGAGCAGGAGGCTGCCAGCAAGGCGTTGGGGTTCCTGCACGACCACCCGGAGCGGGTCGCCGGTAACGCTGAGGGGGCGTAATTGCCGGAGCTGCCCGAGGTAGAGGTGGTGCGCCGCGGCCTCGACGCGCATCTTGTGGGCCGCACCTTTGACACCGTTGAGGTGCTGCACCCGCGCGCGGTGCGCGGCAACACGGAAGACCTGACCAGGATCTTGCCGGGTAGAACTATCACCGGCACTGGCAGGCGCGGCAAGTATTTGTGGCTGACGCTGGATAACGGGGCAGCGCTCGTGGTGCACCTCCGCATGAGCGGGCAGATGCTCGTGGGCCCGCCAGGCGGGGTGACGAGCCCGCACGTGCGCATCCGCGCGCAGCTGGGCAACACGCAGCTCGACTTCGTTGATCAGCGCACGTTCGGAATGTGGCAGTACGCGGAATTCGATGGCGAGGTACCTGCCCCGGTCGCCCACATCGCGCGTGATCCCTTCGACCCGCGCTTCGATGCAACCACTACCGCCCGCGCCATGCGTACCAGGCGTTCCGCGCTCAAGACGGTACTGCTGAACCAGGAAATCGTCAGCGGGATTGGCTCAATTTATGCCGACGAGGCGATGTGGGCCGCGCGCGTGAAACCGTGGCGGATGGCGCGCTCGCTACGCCAACGGGACACCGTCGAGGTCCTCGCACAGGCGCGCGAGGTGATGGAAAAGGCGCTGGCGCAGGGCGGGACGAGCTTCGATTCGCTCTACGTCAACGTCAACGGCGCCTCCGGCTACTTCTCCCGCTCGCTCAACGCTTACGGGCAGGCGGGTCGGCCGTGCGCCCGGTGCGGCACCGAGATTGCAAAGCGCGTGGTCGGTGGGCGCTCCTGCTACTTCTGCCCGGTGTGCCAGGCAAGGTAGCGTAGGCGGGGCTGCGCCCACGAATGTGGGGGAGCCAACATTTGAGTTGCAAGAGATCTTGTCTCACCAGATAAGATGCTCGCCATGGATTCCGCAACTTCCTTTGTGAACGACACGCTCAACGGCGTGATCTGGGAAATCGTTCCCTGGCTGCTGCTGGCAGCCGGCATCTACTTCGGCCTGCGCACCATCTTCGTGCAGGTTCGACTTTTGCCCGAAATGTTCAAGGCCGTCACCGAAAAGCCCCAGGGCAAGGACCGGCAGGGTCGCAACCTGGATGAGGACTACGGCGGCATTTCCGCTTTCAAGGCCTTCACCATCTCCGCCGCGTCGCGCGTGGGCACTGGCAACATCGCCGGTGTGGCGCTGGCGATCTCCGTCGGCGGCCCCGGCGCGGTGTTCTGGATGTGGATCATCGCGATCGTCGGCGGTGCCACCGCGTTCGTCGAGTCCACGCTGGCACAGTTGTGGAAGACCAAGGATGAGGACGGCAACTACCACGGTGGTCCCGCCTACTACATGACGCGCGGTCTGAACTGGCGCCCGCTGGCCATCATCTTCGCCGTCGCCCTGTCGCTGACCTACGGCTTTGTCTTCAACGCCATCCAGACCAACTCCATCGTCGAGGCTGTCGGCGGCTCCCTGGAGACCGACTCGGTCACCATGAAGGTCATCGTCGCTGCCGTGATTGCCGCCCTGACCGCGCTGATCATCTTCGGCGGCGTGACCCGCATCGCCAGTGCCACGCAGATCATCGTGCCGTTCATGGCTATCGCCTACATCCTCATTGGCCTTGCCGTGGTCATCATGAACATCTCCGAGGTGCCGGGCATGATCAGCCTGATCGTCGGCCACGCGCTCGGCCTGCAGCAGGTCGCCGGCGCTACCGTGGGTGCGGCGTTCGCCTTCGGTATGCGCCGTGGTCTGTTCTCTAACGAGGCCGGCCAGGGCTCCGCCCCGAACGCGGCGGCGACCGCGACCGTCTCGCACCCGGTGAAGCAGGGCCTGGTGCAGACGCTCGGCGTGTACTTCGACACCCTGGTGGTGTGCACCATCACCGCGTTTATTGTGCTGCTCGGCCCGGCCGTGACCTACGGCATGGACGACATTCAGGGCGCTGCGCTGACGCAGTCTGCGCTCGCGGACTCCGTCGGCGTCTGGGGCGCGCACGCGGTGACGTTCATTCTCTTCTTCCTCGCGTTTTCCTCGGTGATTGGTAACTACTACCTTGCGCAGGCAAACGTGGAGTACCTCACCAGCTCCAAGACGGTCATGCTGATCTTCCGTCTCGGGGTTATCGGCTTTGTTATCTTCGGCGCATTCGGCTCCCTGCCGCTGGTGTGGGCGTTGGGCGACACGATGGCGGGCACCATGGCGATCATCAACATCATCGCGATCGTGCCGCTGGGCGGGGTGGCCTTCAAGCTGCTGCGCAACTTCAGCGAGCAGCGCACCAAGGGCGTCGACCCAGTCTTCCACCGCGACATGCTGCCGGAGCTGAAGAACGTGGAGTTCTGGGATGGCTCCGACCCGGTCACCCGCCGCAGTGCCGAGGACTTGAAGGTCGCGGATCACCCGGAGCAGTAAGCACCATTAGTGTGGGAGCATGGCTGCTCACACTGACAACACGCACGTACGTCTCACAGCCCACGTCCATGGACACGTCCAGGGCGTGGGTTTTCGTTGGTGGACCCGCTCCCGCGCCCTGGAGCTGGGGCTGAGCGGGTACGCGAAGAACCTTGCCGACGGCCGCGTCGAGGTCGTCGCCGAGGGCACCCGCGAGCAGACGGAGAGGCTGCTTGCGCTGCTGCGCGAGGAGCGGACGACCACGCGCCGGCCCGGCCGGGTGGAGTTCGTCGGCACGCAGTACGGAGAGCCGCGCGGTGCCACAGGCTTCGAGGAGCGCTAGGTAACGAGCACTGGCCTAGGAAGGTAAACTCACAGCAATGCACCTGAAATCGCTGACGCTGAAAGGATTTAAGTCCTTCGCTTCGGCGACCACGATGAAGTTCGAGCCCGGCATTTGCGCCGTCGTCGGCCCCAACGGCTCGGGCAAATCCAACGTGGTAGATGCGCTCGCGTGGGTGATGGGTGAGCAAGGGGCGAAGAACCTGCGCGGCGGGAAGATGCAGGACGTCATCTTCGCGGGCGCGGGCGAGCGCAAGCCGCTGGGCCGCGCCGAGGTCACGCTCACCTTCGACAACAGCGATAAGCACCTGCCCATCGAGTACACCGAGGTGGCGATCACCCGCCGCATGTTCCGCGACGGCGCCTCCGAGTACGAAATCAACGGCGCTAAAGCCCGCCTGATGGACATCCAGGAACTGCTGTCGGACTCCGGCATCGGCCGCGAGATGCACATCATCGTCGGCCAGGGCAAGCTTTCGGAGATCCTGGAATCGCGCCCCGAGGAGCGCCGCGCCTTCATCGAGGAGGCCGCCGGCGTGCTCAAGCACCGCCGCCGCAAGGAGAAGGCGCAGCGCAAGCTCACCGGCATGCAGGCCAACCTGGACCGCCTCAGCGATCTCACCGAAGAGCTTGGCAAACAGCTCAAGCCGCTGGCCCGCCAGGCCGAAGCCGCCAAGCGCGCCGCCACCGTGCAGTCCACCCTGCGCGAGGCCCGCCTCTCGCTTGCCGGGCACCAGGTGGTCACGCTGCGCGCCTCGCTTGCCGACGCCACGAGCGCCGCCCAAGCACTCGCCGAACAAGTCGAGACCGCCACGGCGGTACTCGAGGAGGCCGAGCAGGCACAGGCCGAGATCGAATTCGAACAGGAAGAAGCACAGCCGAAGGCGGAGCAGGCGCAAAAGGCGTGGTTCGACCTTTCCACCTTGGCAGAGCGGGTCAGCGCCACGGTGCGCATCGCCACCGAGCGCGCCCAGCACTCCGGCACGCAGGTGCCGTACGCGGGCCAGGACCCGGACCACCTGTTGCGCCGCGCCGAGTTCGCCGACGAGGAGTACGCGGAAGCGCTCGAGGCTGCCGAAGAAGCCGCCGAAAAGCTCGAGACGCTACGCGAGGAGGTTGCCGAAAAGCAAGAGGCCTTTGACGCCGCAGAGCGCGAGCACATGGCGCAGGTCCGCGCGATCGCCGACCGCCGCGAGGGCGTGGTGCGCCTGCTCGCACAGGAGGAATCGCAGCAGGCGGCGATCACCGCGGCAGAAGACGAGGTCGCGCGCCTGACAGAGCTTTTGGAAGAAACCCGCGCCCGCGCCCGTACCGCCGAGCAGGAGGCCCGCGAGGCCGCGGAGGCGCTCGCAGAGGTGGACACGCAGCGCGCCCCACTCGACGAGGAACACGTGCGCGCCTACACCGAGTCCGACGCCGCCGATAAGCGCCTCGAGCAGCTGCGCGCCGAGCAGCGCGAGCGGGAGCGCGCGGTGTTCACGCTCGAATCCCGCATTGCCACCCTGGTCGAGCAGGCCCCACGTCCCCAGGCCGCCGAAGTGCTGGCGGATTTCGCCCCGCTCGCCGGGCTGCTGCGCGCAGACGACGGCATGGACCGTGCGCTCGCCGCCGCGCTCGGCGCGCACGCGGAGGCGCTCACCGGCGAGGTGACCCCGAGTGCTGTGGCCCAGCTTGCCGACGCCGCGCGCACCATCGTCATCGACACCCATGGCGGCGCTACCTGGCGCCTGGACACGGACGCCAAGGTGGATTGGCTGCTCGACCACGTGCGCGTGGATGACTCCGTCCTCGGGCCAGTGACCCGCCTGCTTGTCGACGTCGCCGTGGCAGACACCCTCGACGCCGCCCGCGAGCTGGTCGCCGAGGACCCGCGCCTGCGTGCCGTGACTCGCGAGGGCGTCCTCGTCGGCGAGGGCTGGGTCGCCGCAGGAACCGGGTCTACCACTGCGGTCGAGGTGACCGCCCAGATCGAGCAGGCCCGCGGCGAGCTCGAGGTGGCGCAGGCGCAGCTCGAGGAGCTTTCCGGCACCTTGGAGGGCGCGAAGCTTGCGGCCGAGGACGCGCGCGTCGCGGCTGCTGCGGCGAAGGCCGCCCTGCGCGAGCACGACGCGGAGGCGCAGCGCTTGGGGCGCGACCAGGAGCGCCTGGAAAAGCAGTGGCAGGCCAACAGCGGCGAGCACGAGCGCGCGGCGCAGCGCGCGACCGAGGCCGAAGGCCGCCTTGCCGCCCGCCGAGAGGAGCTGGCGCAGACCCGTGACCGACTCGCACGCGTCAACGCTGAGGACGAGCCGAGCGAGGAGCCGTCCACGGCCCAACGCGACGCCGCCCAGCAGGAGCTCGCTCAGGTCAAGGCGATGGAGATGGAGGCCACGCTCGCATCGCGCACCGCACAGCAGGCCGCAGAGCAGCGCGCCGGCAGGGGAGATGCGCTGCGCCGGCAGGCCGAGCACGAGAAGCAGGCGAAGGCCCGCCACGACGCGGCGATGCAGAAGCGCCGCGCGCAGGCCGAGCTCGCCCAGGCGGTGGCAGAGCAGGGCCGCGACGTGGCCGCCCGTGTCCAGGACGCGCTTTCCCGCGCGGGGGCGGAGCGGGACCGGTGGCAGGCGGGCGTCGCTAAGCTGCAGGCCCAGCTACAGCAGGCCCGCAGCCAGGTCTCGGCGGCGCGGCAGACGCTCAAGCGGCTCACCGACAGCTCGCATAATTCAGAGATTGCGCAGTCGCAGGCGCAGGTGCGCATCGACGAGGCGGAGAAGAAGATCACCGAGTCGCTCGGCATTGCGATTCCGGATCTTCTGCGAGACTACACGCCGGGCGAGGAGTTCGACGAGGCGTCGGAAAAGGCTCGCCTGGCGCAGGCAGAAAAGGATTTGCGGGCGCTCGGCAAGGTCAACCCGCTCGCGCTCGAGGAGTTCAAGGCGCTGGAGGAGCGCTACGCGTTCTTGTCCACGCAGCTTGACGACGTGATCCAGGCGCGCGAAGACTTGATCGGCGTGATCAACGACGTGGACGGGCAGATCCTCCAACTGTTCACCGACGCCTGGAAGGACGTCGAAGCCGAGTTCCCGCGCGTCTTCCACACGCTCTTCCCGGGCGGCGAGGCTCGCCTCATCCTCACCGAGCCCGAAGACATGCTCGCCACCGGCATTGAGATCGAAGCCCGCCCGCCCGGCAAGAAAGTCAAGCGTCTGTCCTTGCTTTCCGGCGGCGAGAAGTCGCTCACCGCGCTCGCGTTCCTCGTGGCGATCTTCCGCGCGCGTCCGAGTCCGTTCTACGTGCTCGACGAGGTCGAGGCCGCGCTTGACGACGTCAACCTCCGCCGCCTCATCGCACTCCTCAAAGAACTGCGGGAGGACTCGCAGCTGATCGTGATCACCCACCAAAAGCCGACGATGGACGTGGCGAACGTGCTCTACGGCGTGACCATGCGCGGCGACGGTGTGACCCGCGTGCTTTCGCAGCGGATGCAGCCTGCGGCTGACTAACGGCTGACTTGTGGCGGCTGACGAGCGGTGGCTGACGAGCTGTTCTTCTAAATGGAGCTAGCTCCGTTTGGCCGTGTGTTGGTGGTAAAACGCCTGGTCGCGTGTTGGCGGTTCCTCTAGATGGAGCTAGCTCCATTTGGACCCAAGTCGGTTGTAAAAGTCATGGTCGCGTGTCGGCGGTTCTCCTAAAAGGAGCTAGCTCCGTTTGGGCCTGCGCCGGTGGTAAAACGCCTGGTCGCGTGTCGGCGGTTCCTCTAAATGGAGCTAGCTCCGTTTGGGTCTGCGCCGGTGGTAAAACGCCTGGTCGCGTGTTGGCTGTTCTTCTAGATGGAGCTAGCTCCATTTGGACCCAAGTCGGTTGGAAAGGTCATGGTCGCGTGTCGGCAGCTCTCCTAGATGGAGCTAGCTCCATTCCTCTAGGAATGCCCAGGAACCCTACGGGTATAGCAGTGACTGACGTGCCTGGCCGTTCGATTCACTATGGCACTATGGGTGTCATGGATATGGAACTCGCAATGAACTCGCCACTGTTGTGGATCATCGTCGCCATTGTCGTGGTTGCCCTCATCATCGTGGGCATCGTCGTGGTGGGGCGCAAGCGCAAAGAGGAAAAGACCGTTTCCTTTGCTAAGACCGAGGAGCCGAAGGAGCTTACCCAGCAGGAGAAGTCCGGCAATTACCAGGCAAAAGGTGGCTTCAACTTCGCCCCGGCTGCAGCCCCCAGCACGCCAGAGAAGGAGCCGGTGCGTATCGACGAGCCGCGCGAGCCGAAGCCAGTCGAGGAACCAAAGCAGGCGGCTGCCTCGGCCCCGGAGCCGCTAGTTGAACCGGAGCGGGAGCCGGTTGAGAAGGCAGCCAAGGTCGAGGATGCTGCGAAGGTCGAGAAGGCCGCGAAGGTTGAGAAGGCGGCGAAGGTCGAAAAGGCGGCGAAGGTAGAAGAGGCAGCCAAGGTTGAAAAGGCCGCGAAGGTCGAAGAGCCGGCCGATGAAGTAGTGGTGAATACCGATGCGGAGGCTGACCCGGAGACCCGTGAGACCGTGGTGACCCCGGAAGATGCCGAGCCGGTCGAGGAGCAGCCAGAACCGAAGCCGGAAACCCCCGCCGCTGAAGTTGAGGAACCAAAGGCACCGGTGGAACCCGAGCCGGTGAAACACGAGCCAGTCGCCGAGGAACCGGCCGAGACACCGCAGGAGGATGAGTCGCAGACTCGCCAGGCGCAGGAAGCCGCCGCGGCAGCAGCGGCGGCCGCAGCAAGCGCTGAGGCTGCTCGTGCGCCCGAAGCGCAGGCGGCTGAGGTGGGCGAGGATGTGGTCGTCGAGAGGCATGACGAGCCCGCGGAAGACATTGAGGAGATCGAGCCTGCAGCTGGCCGCATCGGTAAGCTGCGTGGACGTTTGTCGCGCTCGCAGAACGCGATTGGCCAGGGGCTGCTCGGTATCCTCACCGCAGGTGACCTGGATGAAGACGCGTGGGAGGAGATTGAGGACACGCTGATCATGGCGGACCTCGGGGCCAACCTCACCATGCGAGTGACCGAAACCCTGCGCGGCAAGATCGCCGAGCGCGGCGTGTCTTCGGAGGAAGAGGCGCGCGCGATGCTGCGCGAGACGCTCATTGAGGCGGCACGCCCGGAGATGGACCGCTCGATCAAGGCGATGCCCAATGAGGGCAAGCCCGCCGTGATCCTGGTCGCCGGCGTGAACGGCACCGGCAAGACCACCACCACCGGCAAGCTGGCGCGCGTGCTGGTGTCAATGGGCCACTCCGTGGTGCTCGGCGCTGCGGATACCTTCCGTGCGGCCGCCGCCGACCAGCTCGAGACCTGGGGACGTCGCGTCGGCGCCTCCACGGTGCGCGGCAAGGAGGGGGCGGACCCGGCGTCCGTGGCCTTCGACGCAGTGGCTACCGGCGTGCAAGAGGGCGCGGACGTGGTGCTCATTGACACCGCGGGCCGCCTGCACACCTCCACCGACCTGATGGACCAGCTGGGCAAGGTCAAGCGCGTGGTGGAGAAGAAGAGCAACGTCGACGAGGTGCTGCTGGTGCTCGACGCCACGGTGGGGCAAAACGGTATCGCGCAGGCGCGCGTCTTCCGCGAGGTCGTCGACATCACCGGCGTGGTGCTGACCAAGCTGGATGGCACGGCGAAGGGCGGCATTGTCTTCCAGGTGCAGGAGGAACTCGGTGTGCCGGTCAAGCTCGTTGGCCTTGGCGAGGGTGCGGACGATCTCGCGCCCTTTGAGGTGGAAAGCTTCGTCGACGCGTTGCTGGGATAGCGCAAGTTCTGGGTTCGCCCAGCTAGACGCTAGGCTGTAACGAGTACATTTTTTGACGGCGAGCGCCCACGCGCACGCTGATAAAGACGAAGCGAACAGGAGTACCTTTACGTGTTCGAGTCACTGTCCGACCGCCTGCAAGATGCCCTTGGGGGCCTGCGTGGAAAAGGCAAGCTCACCGAGGCAGACATTAACGCCACCGCGCGCGAGATTCGCCTCGCCCTGCTTGAGGCCGACGTCTCGCTTACCGTGGTCAAGGCCTTTATCAAGCGCGTCAAAGCACGCGCCCTTGGTGCGGATGTCTCCGAGGCGCTCAACCCTGCGCAGCAGGTAGTCAAGATCGTTGACGAGGAGCTCACCGCCATCCTGGGCGGGGAAACCCGCCGCCTTAACCTGGCGAAGAACCCGCCGACGGTGATTATGCTCGCCGGTCTGCAGGGTGCCGGTAAGACGACGCTGGCCGGCAAGCTGGCCAAGCACCTGTCGAAGCAGGGGCACACCCCGATGCTGGTGGCCTGTGACCTGCAGCGCCCGGGCGCGGTGCAGCAGCTGCAGATCGTGGGCGAGCGCGCCGGCGTGGATACCTTCGCGCCGGACCCGGGCACCTCGATCGACTCCTACGAGCACGAGATGGGCTCCTCCCACGGCGACCCGGTCGCGGTGGCACAGCAGGGTATCGAGCACGCGAAGCAGACCAAGCACGACGTGGTCATCATCGATACTGCGGGCCGCTTGGGTATCGACGAGACGCTGATGACCCAGGCCCGCAACATCCGCGACGCGGTGAACCCGGACGAGGTCCTCTTCGTCATCGACGCCATGATCGGCCAGGACGCGGTGAGCACCGCGCAGGCCTTCGCCGACGGCGTCGATTTCACCGGCGTGGTGCTGACCAAGCTCGACGGCGACGCCCGCGGTGGTGCCGCGCTGTCGATCCGCGAGGTCACCGGCAAGCCGATCCTCTTTGCCTCCACGGGCGAGAAGCTCGACGACTTCGACGTCTTCCACCCGGATCGCATGTCCAGCCGCATCCTCGGCATGGGCGATTTGCTCTCGCTGATCGAGCAGGCCGAGCAGACCTACAACGAGAAGGACGCCGAGGCAGCCGCGACCAAGCTGGCCTCCGGCGAGCTCACTCTCGACGACTTTCTGGATCAGCTTTTGATGATCCGCCGCATGGGCCCGATCGGCAACCTGCTGAAGATGATGCCCGGCGGCAAGCAGATGAACCAGATGGCCGACATGGTCGACGAGAAGCAGCTGGACCGCATCCAGGCGATCATCCGCGGTATGACCCCCGCCGAGCGGGAGGATCCGAAGATCCTCAATGCTTCTCGACGCAAGCGTATCGCCAAGGGCTCCGGCGTCGAAGTCTCCGACGTCAACCAGCTCGTGGAGCGCTTCTTTGAGGCGAAGAAGATGATGGGCAAGATGGCCGGTCAGTTCGGCATGGGCGGCATGCCGGGGATGCCTGGTATGCCTGGTGGCCGTTCGGCGACGAAGAAGAAGCCGAAGGGCCGCAGGGGTAAAAACGGCAAGCGCAAACCGCCGAAGCGCCGCGGCGGTGGCATGCCGGGGATGCCTCCGATGCCGGGTATGGGCGGCGGGATGCCGGACATGCAGGAGCTGAAGAAACTGCAGCAGCAGATGCCGCCCGGCATGGAGGGGCTTGACTTGGACAAGCTCGACTTCAACGAGGCGATGAAGCGGATGGGCAAGGGCAAGTAGCTCCGCACTCACGAAGGTGGCCCCGCAACGCGATGTTAAGCGTTGCGGGGGCACCTTTTTAACTTTGCTCGTTGGGCTAGCTTCGGCCTACTGGCCGAGGAGTTCCAGTGGCTGGCGTTGCCCGTCGACGGGGTTGACCGGCAGGTTTTCCGGGGCCGGACCGTCCTCGCCGACAGGAACCTCGGCGGCGGGGTCGGGGCGCAGTGGCGGCACCGTGTACTCGGGGTCATCGGTCGGCGTGTACGGGATCTCGAGGGCGTCGAACACCTTGCGAAGCTCCTGCCACACCAGCGGGGTCAGCGAGGCCATGTACGCATTGGAGATGTGATTTTGGTCCCGGTACACGTACACGTTGCCAATCTGAGGGCGGCACAGCTCGGCGTCGCAGAACCATGGGGCGGTATCCACGCTGAACTGCTTGTTCGTTCCGTCGAGGTATTCGGCCGCCGGGTCGACCGGGCCGTAGACATCGTCGGTGCGCATCGAGCACTCTTCCTCCGTAAACCCGGAGACGATGCAGATGTTCGGGTCCATGATTTCGCCGAAGATGTTGAAGATCCAGGGGTTGTCGCGGAAGCCCAAAAATGGGATGTCGTGCTCGGCAAACGCATTCCACAGCGCGCGGTAGGAATCGGGCACGTGGTCGACGGTGACATTGACATCACCGGCGCGGCCCTCGGGGCGTGTGGAGGTGGAGACCACAAGGTCCGGCTGCATGTTGACGACGTGCTCGAAGACGTTTTGGCTCCACTCGAAGCACACATCCGAGACCAGGTCAGCGCCGTCTTCGCCACCAATGGTCAGCGGGCAGGTCTGGCGGACAAAGGGGACGATCTTGAAGCCATGCTTGCGTCCCAATCGGTCGAGCGGGACGACGTAGGGCTCGATGTGGGAACCACCGACCATGACAATGGTGGTCTCGGCGTCCTTGTCGCCGTAGATGCAGTCGGGGCGCGGCATGACGTCCGCCTCTTGGTTCTGGAAGACCATGCAGCCCTCGGAGCCGATGGGTGGGTAGATGCCGGAGATAAGGTTCGGATCGGGCTGCGGCGCAACGTCTGGGACCGGGGTGCCGACGATCGACATAGCGCCGGGGTACATCTCTGCATCCAGCGGGCGGTTCGCGTTTTCCACTCGCTGGTTCCACAGTGGTTGGATGGTTAGCGCTGCGCCGACCA
The DNA here is from genome assembly GCF_025152525.1 of Corynebacterium sp. p3-SID1056. Classification (GTDB taxonomy): domain Bacteria; phylum Actinomycetota; class Actinomycetes; order Mycobacteriales; family Mycobacteriaceae; genus Corynebacterium. The sequence continues at coordinate 186,450 of NZ_JALXXL010000001.1, read as the reverse complement.
GAGCTGCGATGACCACGCCACCGATGGCGCGACCGATACCTGCAGGGGTGTGCAGGCTACGGCGGGCATCCTGCACTGGCGTGTCGGTCGCCTTCGGACGCTTGCGGTGCTGGCGCAACGGCTGCTCCAACAGCACGTGCGTGACGTGCGCGAGCGCAAGCGAGGCCGCGATGACGATGACGCCGACCCACGCAGGCGGGGTGCCAAAGCCACCGATGACGGTGACGATGATCAGCATCGGCCAGTGCCACAGGTAGAGGGAGTACGCGATTCCGCCCAGCCACGTCATCGGCTTGGATGCCAGCACCTTGGAGACCGGGTTGTCGTCGCCGCTAAGGATAACGAGTGCTGCACCGATCAGCGGAAGCAAGGCGATGGGGCCAGGGAAAGCCAACGTATTGGAGACCACCGCGCCGGTAATGGTGATGCACACGATGCCGATCGCGGATGTGAGCCAGGCCGTCTTCTGCGGAAGGAATCGGTGCGCGGGTACGAAAGCCAACAGCGCGCCAAGCGAAAGTTCCCATGCGCGAGAGAAGGTGGAGTAGTAGTTGGCACCGTTGCCGATGAAGCCGAAGCGCGACGCCCAGGCAAGCGAGGCAATGGTAATGATTGCGAGCACCGCAATCGCGCCGCGCTTAGCGTAGGTGCGCGGCAGGTTGCACTTGGTAATCAAAAAGGCGATCAACGTGCCGAGCAGAATGCCGAAGAGGTAGAACTGGCCCTGGACTGCCATCGACCACAGGTGCTGCAGGGGGGAGGTGTCCTGGCTTGCCGCGGCGTAGTCAGCGGCCTGCACCATCAGCTCCCAGTTCTGGTAGTAGAGCATGGAAGCCGTGAATTGCGCGGCTAACTCATCGCTCATCAGCTCTGGGGTGAGGTAGTGGACTGCCACGAAGACGGACAGGATCACCACAACAAGTGCTGGTACCAGCCGGCGCATCGTTCGCCACAGCGGCCACCACGGATTCAGACTCGGGTTGGGCCGCATGGCGTAGCGCAGCTGCCCGCCGAGGAAGAAATAGCCCGACAGCAGCAAGAAGACATCGACGCCGCCGGAGACCCGGCCGACGAAGACGTGGAAGAGCACCACCAGGCCGATGGCATAGCCACGCAACCCGTCGATATCAACGCGGTACGCCGAGTTACGTGCTCGTGTGTGCTGACCCGCATCGTGCTGCGCAGGCTTCGTCGTCGTTGCGCTCATCTATCTTTAAAAACCTCTGCGAACCGAAAAACTCTTGGTACTGTGAGTGAAACTTCGACCCGTGGGCAGTTTCCCTGCGCCGTGGTTGTGCAGGCACGCCAATGCCCCGGGGGTCCCCGTAACGGTGGAAACCTTACCGCGAACCTGGAGAAAAACCGGAACCGTCGCGGCGAGGCTGGACGAGGAAAACTACGATCAACGCGCAGGAGCGGAGTGTTTTGGCCTTCTCTGAGTGTGCGCGGTAAAGTACAGCGAGTTACCCGGCATCGTATATGCCAGGGGACAGCACACTGCGTACGCGCCGGACCCGTCTGACCCGTGTTATGTGGGCGGTCGACCGGCCAGTCACGCGCAGACTAAAGAAGAAGGGTTGAACCGGCCCGCCAGCACACGGCGGGTGTCTGCACTGCCCAGTGACCGTAAAGGAAGTATATTTCATGGCTGTCAAGATCAAGCTGCAGCGTGTGGGCAAGATCCGCAACGCACAGTACCGCGTTGTCGTCGCTGACTCTCGTACCCGCCGCGACGGCCGCGTCATCGAGAACATCGGCATCTACCACCCGAAGGAAGAGCCCTCGCTCATCCGCATTGACTCTGAGCGTGCGCAGTACTGGCTGGGTGTCGGCGCACAGCCGACCGAGCCGGTTGCTGCTCTGCTGAAGGTCACCGGTGACTGGCAGAAGCACAAGGGCCTGGATGGTGCCGAGGGTACCCTGAAGGTTGCCGAGGAGAAGAAGTCCAAGCTCGAGCTGTTCAACGAGGCACTCGAGGAGGCCAACAACGGCCCGACCGCCGAGGCGATCACCGAGAAGCGCAAGAAGGCAAAGGAAGAGGAAGAGGCCAAGGCTGCTGCCGAGGCTGAAGCCGCTGCCGCTGCTGAGGCTGCTGAGAAGGCAGAGTCTGAGGAGGCAGAAGCTTCCGAGGAGAAGGCTGAGGAGTCCGAGGAGAACTAAGCTTTTTCTCGAACCGCGAACCCCGCTATATTGACGTGATGGTTAATACGGCGGGGTTTTGTTATGCCGCTTTTGGGCTGAACGCGGGCGATAAGGTTGTTGACTCTGGGGATGAGAGCAACAAGTCTGATGTGACAACTGAGTACCTTCGCTGCAGTTGGCTAAGGGGATCGAGCCTGGTGATAACGATGTCTCTGGTATGGCTGATCGACCGAATGGGGAGATCACGGTGGCCTTCCCGGGAGGCAAGACTGTCGCGACCCCTACGGATGAGAACGGTAGCTGGAAGGTTGATGTGCCGTCTGGTGCGGAGATGAAACCTAGCGACGATGTCACCATGACCGATGTTACTGGCAACAAGTCCACCGGGCCGGTTGACATTGTTGCTGGTACGTGTGCCGCTACTGTGGTCAGCATCTCGGCTGGCACGTTGATCTATGACCACTTTGTTCCCGAAAGGCGATGGCTGCTCCGCGGAGTATCCGAAGCTGCAGAGCTCTTTTAAGGGACGCAACCACGTATATGTGTACAAACTTTTAAGGACTTACTCGTATCCTTTTCGGTTTTGATTTGAAGAGAAAATACCAATTTGTCTGAAATGTGACTGTTGGCGTCCGGTAGTGGCGTGCTCGAGTTGCGTACCTATTCAAGATCTTGTTTGCTTCGTTGGAGGGGGTGAATGATAGCGCAAGACGCGGGCGTGTGAGTGCAACGGATCTAACTCTTCTTAGCTGGTAAAGATGCCAGTGTGTGCCGGTAAGCCAGGCTTCTCAAGCCCGCTGTCTGGGGTAGGTGGCGGGGCGTCAAATGGTGGATGGACAGCATTCTGTGATGATTCGCACTTGCGTACGCAAAAGTAGTATTTGTTTGTCTCAAAAATTTCTTGCAAACAGATGTCCAAGGTTTTAGTATCGTAGACGAGTACTCAGGATTGACTCAATGACTGATGTTATTTTCCTGGGGACAAACAATGCGCCCCAAAGTGGGGCACTGTCTTCCGAAGGGATTTTCATGAAAAAGAATCAGAATATCCGCCGTCGCGGCACATCTGTGGCAGCGGCAGCGCTGTCGTTTGCATTGGTTGCGCCGTTTGCGCAGCCGGTTGTGGCACCTCAGTCTGCAGCAATGGCGTTTGCTGGCACGAAGGATGAGGCTGGTCAGCTGAATGAGCAGGGTAATGGTGTGAAGTACCCTGGTGAGAATGCTGATGGGGTCTATCAGACTGGTGTTGGCCAGAAGAAGTACGACGTTGGCGATCAGCCGATCAAGATTGATGGCGCTATCGAGTCTGAAGTTCCAGCTGGTTCGAATAACTCCATTGAGGGTTATGTCATTAACCAGCGCAACGGCAACATGTCGGTGCACTCGGGCACCAATAACCTGAAGCCGATTCCGATGGAGGGCGTGCGTATTTACGCACAGTGGGTCGAGAAAGATGGTGCTACGTCCCCGATCTACACCACCACGACTGCTGCCGATGGTAAATTTACCCTTGGAATGAAGCCGTTTGTGGATTCGCTGGGCAAGGTGCGTAACTTTGACGCTGACCCCAACCTTCCGGAGGGTGAGAAGTTCCGTATTTGGGCAGAGAATCCGGACCCGGAGGTGTTCACCCAGCTCTACGGCTCTGGCCAGGGCAAGTTGTTCCCGTTGGGCAACACGATGGAGCTCTCGGCTGGTATGAGGAACCTTGTTGGTTCGAACCAGCTGGTGAATGCTCGTTTTGCGTTTGGTGAGAAGGTGCAAAACGATGTGATGCACAACCTGGATGCGTCTGTGGAGAATGATCCGTGGAAGCAGCCCAGCGCGAATGCCTATGGTCAGGTTACGGGCAAGGTTTACTGGGATCTGTATCGCAATGCAACCGCTATTGGTTGGAACGACTGGGCTGTCTACAACCCCAAGAAGGATGTGCCGGCGAAGGGCATGAAGGTCTACGGCTCGTACTTGTCTGACTACGCGGTCAAGACCATTTACGAAGAGGCTGAGAAGGATCTTGGCTTTGCGGTTCCTACGGCCTCTCGTAGTAGCTTGTCGCGTGATCAGGAAGCTGCGGTGCAGAACTGGATTAAGCGCAAGATTGCCGAAGAGGGCAAGGATAAGTGGATCGCTGAAACTGTAGAGACCATCACTGGTGACGACGGCTCGTACGCCTTGCAGTTTAAGGGCACCTTCGGTCGCGCCTGGGACGATCGTGGCTACGATGACGGGGCGGCGATCTATTCCGATCTTGCTCGTGATACTGGTGCTGAGGTGACCTTCCCGGATGGGTCGAAGCACAAGGCATATGACTTGTTCAATACGGTTGCGCCTGCTGCTGATTACGGTAGCTGGATGCATGACATTTCTGCGTCTGGTCGTGGTGCAGAAAATCTGTCGAAGCACATCAACTGGAATTGGCTGTTTGTGTCGACCGAGGATATTGATGGCGTTGCTGCCGTCACGCCGTTCCACACCAATAGCTACACCGGTAAAACGAACGTCAGCACAGACCAGACTTGGACTGGTGTGTGGAATTCGGTGCAGGCGGGTCGTTTGGCGGACAACAGCTTCGCGCTGTACTCGGATTACACCGTGTTTGACGTACTCGAGTACGACACGCAGCAGAATTATGCGAAGCCGGGTGACGTTGCGGAAACGTTTACGTCTGGTTTGCCGAAGCAGTTCGTTGAGGGTCTGAAGTACCAGATCGAGTGGGTCAACACCAATACTGGTGAGGTCGTGCACAAGTGCGAGGCCCAGGCGGCGAAGGGCGATACCACGATCGATTCTTGCCCGCTGGATACTGGCAATAAGGACCTGTTCCCGGATGGGATTACTGAGACGACGACGTTTGCTGCGAACCTCTACCCGGTTGATGCTGAGACCGGTGAGCGTGGCAACCGCATCGCTACCGACGCGTTCACGGTTCTCGTCGACTGGGCTCCGCAGTACGAAAAGCAGGAGGGCAAGGCTGGTGAGCCGCTGAACTCTGGTGCTCCGACGTTTGACCGCACTGACACCGATGAGGTCGAGACGCTGACTGCTGAGCAGCTTGCTGAGCAGGACGCGGACAAGCAGCCGACCAAGTATGAGCTGCCGGAGACCTTCACCAAGCCGGACGGCTACGACATTTCGGTGGATCCGGAAACCGGTGACGTTTCTGTGACGTTCCCGAAGGATGCTGCTCCTGGTACGACGCTGGATGTGCCGGTGAAGGTCACCTACGCTGATGGCACCACGGCAACTGGTACTGCGCCGTTTGCGGTTGCAGTTGACACAAACACGACTGTTGAGCCGTCCTACGAGGACAAGACTGTTGTTCCGTGGACGCCGACAGAGTCTGATCCGACGTTCAAGAAGCAGGATGAGGACGGCACCGTCACCCAGGAGACCGTCGAGGCTCCTGAGGGCTCGAAGTTCACGATTCCGGATGACTTCACTGTTCCGGAGGGCTACAAGGTCGACATCGACGAGAACACCGGTGTAATCACTGTGACGGCTCCGGAGGAGCTGGATGCTGAGACTGTCGAGGAGTTCGATGTTCCGGTCACGGTGACCTACCCGGATAAGACCACGGATGACGCGTCTGCGAAGTTCGAGTTGGATACTGATGGTGATGGCACCCCGGATTCCAAGGATGATGACGACGATAACGACGGCGTCTCTGATAAGGAGGAGAAGGAGAAGGGTACCAACCCGAAGGATCCGGACTCGAAGCCTGAGGATCCGGTTGCTCCGGACGTGAAGGACAACGAGTCCTTCGAGCCGAAGTATGAGGACAAGCTGGTTGTTCCTGGTAAGGAAACCAAGTCCACGCCGACCTTCACCGATAAGGACGGCAAGGACACCAAGGCTCCTGAGGGCTCGAAGTTCACGATTCCGGATGACTTCACTGTTCCGGAGGGTTACAAGGTCGACATCGACGAGAACACCGGTGTAATCACTGTGACGGCTCCGGAGGAGCTGGACAAGGACACCGTTGAGGAGTTCGATGTTCCGGTCACCGTGACTTACCCGGATGGCACCACCGACGACGCGACTGCGAAGTTCGAGTTGGATACTGATGGTGATGGCACCCCGGATTCCAAGGATGATGACGACGATAACGACGGCGTCTCTGATAAGGAGGAGAAGGAGAAGGGTACCAACCCGAAGGATCCGGACTCGAAGCCTGAGGATCCGGTTGCTCCGGACGTGAAGGACAACGAGTCCTTCGAGCCGAAGTATGAGGACAAGCTGGTTGTTCCTGGTAAGGAAACCAAGTCCACGCCGACCTTCACCGATAAGGACGGCAAGGACACCAAGGCTCCTGAGGGCTCGAAGTTCACGATTCCGGATGACTTCACTGTTCCGGAGGGTTACAAGGTCGACATCGACGAGAACACCGGTGTAATCACTGTGACGGCTCCGGAGGAGCTGGACAAGGACACCGTTGAGGAGTTCGATGTTCCGGTCACCGTGACTTACCCGGATGGCACCACCGACGACGCGACTGCGAAGTTCGAGTTGGATACCGATGGTGACGGCACCCCTGACTCGAAGGATGATGACGACGATAACGACGGCATCTCCGATGAGGAGGAGAAGGAGAAGGGCTCGAACCCGAAGGATGAGGGCTCGATCCCGGCAACTCCGCTGGTACCGGGTATCACCACTCCTTCTGTGGTCACGGACAATGAGACGGTTATCGAGGGTCAGGAGACTGATCCGTTCGACACCGCCGACAATGTTCCGGAAGGCGGCAAGGTAGAGGTTGATAACCTGCCTGGCGGTCTGGAAGTCGACCCGGAGACCGGCAAGGTCACCGGTACCCCGGACAAGCTCGATGACTGGGGTAAGGATGAGGAAGAGCGGGACGTCACCGTCACGGTTACCATCACCGATGCCGACGGCAACGAGGCTGCCAAGGACGACAAGGTTGTCACGGTGCAGCGTGACACCGATGGTGACGGCATCCCGGATGTCACGGACGAGGATGACGACAACGACGGCGTCTCCGACGAAGACGAGAAGAAGGCTGGCACGGATCCGAAGGACCCGAACTCCAAGCCGGGTGCCGACGTTGATGACACCACTCCGCCGACGGTTGATCCGGTTGCGCCTGGTGATAAAGAGGTCTCGGGTAAGGGCGATCGTCCCAATGAGGAGATCACGGTGACCTTCCCGGACGGTTCGACGAAGGACACCACGACGGATGAGAATGGTGACTGGAAGGTTGAGGTTCCGTCTGATGTGGAGCTGAATCCGGGCGATAAGGTTGTTGTCACTGATGGTGCTGGTAACCAGGCTGATGTGACGGTTGAGGATACGAAGGCTCCGTCCATCAACGAGGTCAAGCCGGGTGACAAGACTGTCTCTGGTAAGGGTGATCGTCCGAATGAGGACATCACGGTGACCTTCCCGGGTGGCAAGACTGTCACCACCACAACGGATGAGAACGGGAACTGGAAGGTCAACGTTCCGTCTGGTGTGGAGCTGAACACCGGTGACACAGTGACCGCAACCGATGGTGCTGGTAACAAGGCAACCGCAAAGGTTGGTATTGATGCTGGTAAGTGTGCTGCAACCGCTGCCGGTTTCGGTCTGCCGCTGTTGGCGCTGATCCCGATCGGTCTGGCTACCCAGATGCAGATCCCGGGTGTGTCTGACTTCGTTGCTCAGGCGAATGCCCAGATCCAGGCTGCGAATACGCAGATCCAGCAGCAGGCTGGTCTGTTTAACCCGCAGCTGGCTGCACAGGTTGATGCGGTCAACCAGCAGCTGGGTAAGTTCGGCGCTGACCTGGCTACTGTTGCTGGTGGTCTGGCGCTGGTTGCCGCTGGCATCCTGGCCGGCACGCTGATCTACGACAACTGCTCGCCTGATGGTGGTAGCTCTGTCAAGGATCTGGAGCTGAAGGGTTCTTCTGGTAAGACCTACGCTGGTTCGTCCAAGAAGGAACAGGACAAGGCTGGCGCTTCGAAGGAGGACACCTCCTCGAAGCAGCAGGAAGGCTCCTCTGAAAAGAAGTAAGCCAATCCTCGCGGCCTAACTAAGGGCTCACCACGAGTCCGACGTTGCCCCGCATCCCCACCTCAGGGGGGTGCGGGGCAACTCTCTTTTCCAACCGCTTGCGTCGCAGTATTCACCTCTACTCGCGGGCGTTTGGTAGGAGAGCGAAACCGCAGCCGAAATCACACAGGCAGCTGCGGTGCGCCAGGACAACTTGCTTATCTACGGCTATTCACGAGCCCTCTCACGAAACGCGTTCGCCGCCAACACGTGTTTGCATGGGCCGCGGGTGTCTTTGTGCTTCGCAAACCAGAAGCAAGTACACGCAAACGCAGAAGCGTCGTCATCAAGCTTCACCGTGTATGTATTGGAGCCGGAGCGCACCGTGAATTCGTCGTTGTGCCCGTCGAGAGGGGTGACTGCGTTGCCGGCCAAAAGCTCCTCGGCACTGCCAAGGCGAGCGTTGAGCTTGCCGACCACATTCGGGTCAAGCGGCAGCGGGCGGTGAAAATACGCGCCCAGGGTGAGGTCGTAGCCAACCTGACCGGTTGAAGCAAGGACTTGGAGCGCGTCTTCAATGCGCTCTGGGCTGAGTCCGGTCTCCGCCGCGAGGTGGGAGATGTCAATGTGGGGATCGAACGCCAGAACCGTGGAAATAAGGTCAGCATCATCGGCCGCGTGTCGGCTGTTCAGGGACATCAGCAGTGAGCCCTCACCGGAAAAGCCGCGCGTCTTCATCGGGCTGAGCACTACTGTGAACCGCGCACCGGGCAGGTCAACAACCCATGCGGAAGACTTCGGCTGCGAAGAGCCGTCACTCTCGGTGCCGTATGCCGACAGCTTGGTCACGTAGGGCAGAAGGGGGACGAGAGTTTTCAAACGCTCCGGTCCGGGCAAACACACCGCACCTTTCGACGGCTTCGATGCCAGGCGCAAGCCCCGTAAGGCTGGTGTGGCCCACGACACTGACTTCGGTGAAGATGTCCCCGGCAGCGAGGTGATGAATTTTGTTGCCTCCAGCCCCGTAAGCTCCTGCTGCAGCGTCATGGTGGCGCTCATACGCTGCGATTCTGCAAGCCCTTTCACCCACCGTAAAGGTAGGTTGACCTTTTTCTCTTCCAGGGCGTTGTCCATCGTCGTGACGTGCAGCGCGTCATCTGCAATGGTGAGCTGGAGTGGCGAACCCGGTGTGACAGTCGCAAGCGCTTCGCGCAGCGGGGTGTTGATGTCCACGTTGGTCACGCCCGACTGGTGGGATTGTGCGTCAAGATCGGTGACATCCAGGCGGGCATATGCGCCGCAGCAGCCGGAGAAGGATTCGAACCGCAGACCTTCTGGGGTGGAGGTGACCACCGGGTCAAGAGCGGCGAGCGCCACGGTATTCACGGGCGTGTAGAAACGTTTCGCGGCATAGTCTGCGACGGTAAGCACCCCGCGGGCGACGATATGCGGGTTTTCCACGAACCCGCTGAAAAAGTGCGGCTCGTCCACGTGGAAACGCGTGCCGCCGCTGGTGGCAAGCTCGAGGCCTCGGTCAGTCATGGCGGATGGGCGGGTGTACGTGTAGTGCATCTAGGCCTCCTTAAGCAGCGCCGCCGCTTCCTGCGCTGCTTTTGATTTGCCGCTGAAGGCGTCAAGCCATTCGCACAGCGCAGCGTCGAGTTCTCGCGAGCCGGTGTCGAGTCGCACGTTACGGAAGAGCTCGATGAGCTTGCCGAGGTCGCGTGACTTATGGTCCAGCTGAGGCAGGAGGTGTGCAAGGATGCCATGGACGTAGGTTGGGTTGAGCGTTGCAGCGTCGGCAAGCGAGGCCGCCCAACGGCTAAGGATGACGTTGTCTATCTGTGCCCATTCGCGCGCAGTGGTGTCCGCCTCGATGGCTTCCGGGAGCGTCGTTGCCACAAGCTCCGCAGCGATTGCGCGCATTTCGGGATCAACATTCGCCATGGCCTTGCCCAGGAACCTGGCGGTGTGGCGTGACCATGTGCCTGGGTGCCAGGTCAGTACGTCAACGATGCCGGGGTCTTGCTTCTCTGGGTAGCTCGACAACCCTCCATCAAGGTCGTCTTCCATGTCGTGGGTGTAGGCATCCACGCAGCTCGGGGCGACGATTGCGCGTTCGGCCGGTAAGTGGGTTGCGCTGTACGGGCTGGAAACCAGAAACGGCAGCGCCTCCTCGCGCTTTGCGCTCCGGTCTTTCCACCCTTGTTCGGTGCGTACCCACACGCGGCTTGCGCCGCACTGGGTGCATCGGTCTTCAGGCGGAGTCCACAGGATGCAGTCGCAGCCAGCTCGCACTCCCTGCACAGGCACGTAACCGGTGTTGTCGTCCTGGTAGTCCACCAATCGCAAGTGAGCGAGGAGCGCATCGTCGTGCCAGATGTCATCGCGGTTTGGGTATGTGGCAAGTCGGCGGGCGAATTCCATGTTGTCCACGCGACCGAAAGTGTCCGTCGGCGTCGAGAGCAACGTGCGCGTGGGCTGGAGCCCATGCACGATGGCAACGACTCGCAACAGCGATTCCCTACTCAGATCAGTTTTCAGCCTAAACGCGTTGGCTTCTTTCACCTCGGCAGGAGAACAGCGGCATTGTGCCAACAGCCAGCGCGCATCGGTGGCAGAAGACGCGGGGCCGTCGTTCGGCAGCACCGGTTGAATGATCTCCAACGCCCGTGGCCCGGTTTCAGCCAGCCAGGCAAGGAGTAGCGCAAAGCCCACCGCGTCGGGTGTGGCGAGCAACTCGCGGGTGCGAAACAGGGCGTCCTCGTCCGTCCACGGGGTGACAGGTTGCGCCTCGACGTGCTGTGCCAACGATGCGGAAGGCACTCCGGGGGTGTCTGCGCTGCTGGTGTCCTGGGGACCGAACAATTCGAGTGCCATAACAGGGGACAAGGTGTCACGGGCGGCGTCGATAAGCTCGGCCCTATTCAGCGCGCGAAGAAGTGCGGCGCTGCGGCGTACGATCTCGTCCTTTGCATGGTAGAGGCCGGTTTGCGCGGCGTTGGCGATCCCTGCAGTCAGGTCTTCACGCTCGGCCGAGATCTTCTCTAGCATTCTCAGCGCCGTGATGGCCGTCGCCTTCGAACCACTCAGGGCGTGGGCAGCGGCGGCAACAAACCCGTCTGCATCCAACTCCGATAGGCGAGAGAGCTGTTTGACTGCGAACGTGGTTGTTGAGCCCACGCCCGACCCCATCGCGGCGATCAGCAGGTGTTGGCGCTTCGTGGTTTCCTCCTCGCTCGGTGCGAAATCCTCGTAATGCTGGGTAAACCAGCGAACGCGGTGGGCGGGAAACCCTCGGTTCAGTGCTTTGAGCATCTCATCGAGCAGCCGGCCGCGGTCAAGCATTCCCTCGTTCACCAGTGCAGCAAGCGATTTTGCCCAGCCGGGCCAATACTTCTTCTCCATGGTGGTGAAGCTGACTTCCTGGGTGCCGCCGAGCGAAAAGAGCGGCCAAATGAGTGCTTCCCGGAGCTCGGCGTCGTGCCAGAGGAGAAAGTCGCGTTCGAAGCCGGCCTGACCCATCAACCCAATAAAGTATGGGTCGCCGTGTGCGATCGTGTAGCCCTCAAACAGCTCGCGCAGGCGAATCTGGATGAATGTGTCACCCCTGAATTGGTTCCACCCCTCTTGTTCGGGCTGTGTTGGGTTCTCGATGAGATATTTGGGGTCGATCGGGAGGGCGCGAATCGTCTCGTAGGCTTCTTCCAAGGTCATGCCGGGGCGCCACCATTTGACGGTCATCCAATGCTCTTTCTCGGCTTGCTCTTTGGCGAGTTGCTCAAAGTAGTTCACGTTGCGTCCTTAAACGGTCGAGGTTGGTGCGGCGGCAGCTTCTTGCCCGGCATCGTGACACAGATTACGTATCCCTTCAATGGCTTCGCTATGTCGCACATCCTGGAACCATAAGAGGCGGCCCACGTTGCTTGATCTCGGCGGAGTCGCCGCATTCGCCGCTGGTAGCCTTGTGCTTCATGGAAATGCTTATCGGTCGCGTAGTGAAATCCCACGGTATTCGGGGTGAGGTTGCCGTGGAGTTGTTGACGGAGGAATCCGAAGACCACATTGTTGTCGGAGCAGTGCTCACGGGCCGCCAAGCTGGTAAAGAACAGCGGCTGACGGTGAAGACGGTACGTCCACACCAAAAGCGCCTCTTGGTCAGCTTTGAGGAGGTCCCCGACCGCACCGCCGCCGACAGCCTCCGCGGCATGAAATTCTTCGCCGAACCCCTCGACCACGACGAGGAAGACGACGCGTACTACGACCACGAACTCATCGGGCTTGACGTTCGTATGGACGAAAGGCCTATTGGCAAGGTCACCGGCATCATGGACACCCCGAACCGCAAGATCCTCGAAGTGGACTACCAGGGCAGGGAAGTGCTCATCCCCTTCGTCATGGACATCGTCCCGGAGGTGGACCTGGAGCAGGGCTACCTGACCATCACCCCGCCGGAGGGGCTGCTCGATGTCTAGCACCACGCAGCTGCGCTTCGACGTCGTCACCATCTTCCCCGAATACCTCGAGCCGCTGCGCCACGCGCTGCTGGGTAAAGCAATTGAGCAGGGGATCCTTCAGGTGGGCGTGCACGACCTGCGGCAGTGGGGCGAAGGCAACCACAAATCCGTGGACGCCCCGCCCTTGGGCGGCGGCCCAGGCATGGTGATGAAACCTGCGGTGTGGGGTGCGGCGCTCGATGCGGTTGCTGCCGGGTCCGCGGGTGCCGAAAACCTCACCACCGCTGCCGCGCACCGCAACGACAAGGTGCGCCACGACGAACGTCGCGGCGTCGAAGCCCGGCCGTACGAGGCCCGCGATGTGCGCGAGGGCGAGGACCCCGAAGCGCCGCTGCTGCTCGTACCTACCCCGGCCGGTGCGCCGTTTACGCAGGCGGACGCCCAGGCCTGGTCGCGCGAGAAGCACATCGTGGTGGCCTGCGGGCGCTACGAGGGCATCGACCAGCGCGTCTTCGAGGACGCCGCGCAGCGCTACCGCGTGCGAGAGGTCTCCATCGGTGACTACGTGCTCATCGGCGGCGAGGTCGCCACACTCGTCATTGCTGAGGCCGTAACGAGGCTCATCCCGGGCGTGCTGGGCAACACCCAGAGTCACGAGGACGACAGTTTCTCCGACGGCCTGCTCGAGGCCCCGAGCTACACCAAGCCGCGCACGTGGCGCGGGATTGATGCGCCTCGCGTGCTCGCCTCCGGGGACCACGGCAAGGTGGAACAGTGGCGCAGGCAAGCCTCGCTGACGCGCACGCAGCGCGTGCGCCCGGACCTCATCGCGCAGGCACGCCAATCTGGTCGCCTTGACACAGACGACGTGTTCTTCCTCGATTCCCGCCCAGTGATCACCGGACTCGACGTCCTACTCGACCCGCGCGACTGGGCCAAGACGCGCAAGCGTTTGCGTCGCGCGCTGGCCAAGGCAGGCTACCGCGTCGATGACGCGACACTCACCGAGCGCAAAGGCCCCGCCTGCTTCGAGCCCTCCATGCTGGAACAGGCCTACGAGCGCGAGCACGGCCGCCCGCCGCAGGTACCGCTGTGCCAGCTCGAAATCACCGGCCGCACCACGCTGGGCGACGCGGAAGCCACCGAGGCCGTGGTTGCGGCCCTGCCGCGGGGCACCCAGTGGGTCGGGGCGACCCGGCAAGTAGAATCACAACAATGACATCTCTCGCAGCGACAATCGCGACAGAACTCAACGTCCAACCGCACCAGGTCGAGGCAGCACTCAAGCTGCTGGCCGAGGGCAACACCGTCCCATTCATCTCCCGCTACCGCAAGGAAGCAACCGGCGGGCTCGACGACGCGCAGCTGCGCCACATCGAGGAGCGCCACACCTACCTCGTGGAGCTGGAGGAGCGCAAGCAGACGGTCCTCGAGGCCATCGAGGAGCAGGGCAAGCTGAGCGACGAGCTCAAGCGCGACATCCTCGCCGCCGAGACGAAGGCGCGCGTGGAGGACCTCTATCTGCCGTACAAGAAGCGCCGCAAGACCAAGGCGGATATCGCCCGCGAGGCCGGCCTCGAGCCGCTGCTGGACAAGCTGATCAGCGCCCCGGGCACCGACCCCGAGACGCTTGCGCAGGACTTCCTGTGCGAGGGCTTCGCGGAGACGAAGGCCGCGCTCGACGGCGCGCGCGCCATCCTGGTCGACCGCTTCGCCACCGACGCCGACCTGGTCGGCGAGGTCCGCGAGCGGCTCTACGCCACCGGCACGATGCGCTCGTCGGTCGTCGAGGGCAAGGAAGCGGAAGGCGCGAAGTTCAAGGACTACTTCGAGTTCAACGAGCCCTTCGAGTCCCTGCCCTCGCACCGCATCCTCGCGCTGTTGCGCGGCGAGAACGAGGGCGTGCTCACGCTCGACCTAGACGCGGGCGACGAGTCGATCTACCAGGGCATGATCGCCGATCGCTTTGAGCTGTCTGTCGACGACAGCGAGTGGCTCGCCAAGGCCGTCAAGTGGGGCTGGCGCACCAAGCTGCAGGTCTCCGCGAACCTGGATACGCGCGTGCGGCTCAAAGAGAAGGCCGAGGAGGGCGCCCTCGAGGTGTTCAAGACCAACCTGCGCGACGTCTTGCTTGCCGCACCCGCGGGCCAGCGCGCCACGCTTGCCCTGGACCCGGGCTACCGCAACGGCGTGAAATGCGCGGTCATCGACGGCACCGGCAAGGTGCTCGACACCACGATCGTCTACCCGCACCAGCCGCAGAACCAGTGGCAGCAAGCGGTGCAGACGCTGTCCTCGCTGTGCGCGCAGCACGCGGTGGAGCTCATCGCGGTGGGCAACGGTACCGCCAGTCGCGAGTCGGAGAAGCTCGCCGGCGAGGTCGCGGACCTTATCGCCCAGGCGGGCGGAAAACGGCCGACGCCGGTGGTGGTCTCCGAGTCGGGTGCCTCGGTGTACTCGGCAAGCGAGATCGCCGCCGAGGAGTTCCCGGATATGGACGTCTCCCTGCGCTCGGCGGTCTCTATCGCCCGCCGCCTGCAGGACCCGCTCGCCGAGCTGGTGAAGGTGGACCCGAAGTCCATCGGGGTGGGGCAGTACCAGCACGACGTGAACCAGGCCGCACTCGCGCGCACGCTCGATGCCGTGGTCGAGGACGCGGTGAACTCGGTCGGCGTGGACGTCAACACAGCCTCGGTGCCCCTGCTGGAGCGCGTCGCCGGGGTCAACCCCACGATTGCGAAGAACATCGTGGCCTACCGCGACGAGCACGGCTCCTTTGCCTCGCGCAAGGAGCTGGGCAAGGTACCGCGGCTCGGGCCCAAGGCCTTCGAGCAGTCCGCGGGCTTCTTGCGCATCCAGGGCGCGGCCGACCCGCTCGACGCCTCCGCTGTCCACCCCGAGGCATACCCGGTGGTCAAGCGGATCGCCGCGTCGACCGGCTTGGATACCAAGGGGCTGATCGGCAACAGCGCGGTGCTGACGAAGCTGCGCCCGGCCGATTTCGCTGACGAAACCTTCGGCGTGCCCACGGTCACCGACATCATCGCGGAGCTGGACAAGCCGGGCCGCGACCCGCGCCCGGAGTTCAAAACCGCCACCTTCAAGGAGGGCGTAAACAAGGTTTCTGACTTGACCCCGGGCATGATCCTCGAGGGCACAGTGACCAACGTCGCCGCCTTCGGCGCGTTCGTCGACGTGGGCGTGCACCAGGACGGCCTCGTCCACGTCTCCGCGATGAGCCACAAGTACGTCAACGACCCGCACGACGTGGTGCGCTCAGGCGAGGTGGTCAAGGTCAAAGTGATGGACGTTGACGTCGAGCGCCAGCGCATCGGGCTGAGCCTGCGGCTTGACGACGAGCCGGGGCAGGAACCCAAGCGCGGCGGCGGCAAGCCTTCGCAGTCGCGTGGTGGGAAGCGCCGGGGTGGGGGACGACGCGGCGTCGAGAAGCAAAAAGCTCCGGGCGGCTCGATGGCGGATGCGCTCAAGCGTGCCGGATTTGGGAAATAGGTCTGGCCTGTGTAAACTTGCTCGGGTTGTTGTAGGCGACATGAACCAGCCGAGCGCCCTTGAATGGGAAAAGCCGCTAGGGTCCTCTGTCCTTAAACGAAAAGGATTGCTTGATATGAGCAACGGCATTATTGATCTTGTAGACGCAGGCCAGCTGCGCGACGACATTCCGGACTTCCGCCCGGGCGACACGCTCGACGTGCACGTGAAGGTGATCGAGGGCTCGGTGACCCGTACCCAGGTCTTCACCGGCTTTGTTGTGCGTCGTCAGGGTGGCGGCATCCGCGAGACCTTCACGGTCCGCAAGGTCTCCTTCGGCATCGACGTGGAGCGTACCTTCCCGGTGCACTCCCCGAACATCGAGAAGATCGAGGTTGTCCGCAAGGGTGACGTCCGCCGTGCGAAGCTGTACTACATGCGCGATCTGCGTGGTAAGGCAGCTCGTATTAAGGAGCGTCGCTAAGCTTTTGAAGCTTCGGCCTACGCCC
This sequence comes from Corynebacterium sp. p3-SID1056, assembly GCF_025152525.1. Taxonomy (GTDB): domain Bacteria; phylum Actinomycetota; class Actinomycetes; order Mycobacteriales; family Mycobacteriaceae; genus Corynebacterium. Next base: position 169,862 of record NZ_JALXXL010000001.1, on the reverse strand, counting down.
CGCACGCCAGGAATGGTGCGCGGGGCGTTTTGCATGGGCTGCTAAAGTGTGCGAGGTGACCAACGTGAATGGAAAGCCGAGCGGCTCGCACCCGGAGCCGGAGTACCCCCGCGACACTACTGTGCCGGCAGTCGCCTCGGGCGCGCCTGCTGCCCCTCGTGGCTCAACGGCTGCGGCCGAGACGCCCGAGGACGAGGGCAAGAAGGACCTGCCGTGGTACGTGGAAATCCCCATGGTGATCGTGCTCACGCTGGTGTTCATCTTCCTCATCCAAACCTTCATCGGGCGCCTTTACGTGATTCCCTCGGGCTCGATGGAGCCGACGCTGCACGGGGAGGACGGCTCGGGCGACCGCATCTTTGTCGAGAAGGTCACCTACGCGTTCAGCGACCCGAAGCCGGGCGACGTGATCGTGTTCAAGGGCACTGATTCCTGGAACACCGGCTTTACCACCAACCGCTCGGATAACACCTTTGTCCGCGGCCTGCAGGAGGCCGGCTCCTGGGTGGGGCTGGTGCCGAAGGACGAGAACACCTTGGTCAAGCGCATTATCGCCGAGGGCGGCCAGACCGTGTCCTGCCAGGAGGGCGACTCCTCGGTGATGGTCGATGGCATTCCCATCGAGCAGGACTACATGATGCAGCCCTCCTTCTACCCGGTAGATCCCAGCACGGGATCCGACGTGTGCGGCGGGCCCTACTTCGGGCCGGTCGAGGTGCCGGAAGACCACTACTTCATGATGGGCGATAACCGCACCAACTCCATGGACTCCCGCTACCACCTCGGCGACGGGCTCGAGGGCACGATCCCGCGCGAGAACATCCGCGGCAAGGTGCTCGGCATCGTCTTCCCGCTCAACCGCTTCGGTGGCGTGGAGAGCCCGGACATCCTGCAGTAGCGCATGGGGCGTGTTCGCAGGCTGAAACAGCTGCGCACGTACGAGGTCGCGCTGCACAAGGCGGGGCTTGGCCCGGTCGCGGGCGTCGACGAGGCCGGGCGCGGTGCCTGCTTCGGGCCGATCACGATCGCGGCGTGCGTGCTGCCGCCCGAGCCCCTTCGTGCGCTCGAGGGGCTGACGGATTCGAAGAAGCTGACGGCGCGGCGTCGAGAAGCACTCTTTGGCCCCATCATCGAGCTGAGCCTCGCGCACGCGATCGTGCACATTCCGGCCACCGAGATCGACCGCCGCGGCATCCAAACCGCGAACCTCGATGGGGCGCGGCGCGCGGTGGCGCAGCTCGGAGTGCGCGCGGGCTATGTGCTTGTCGACGGCTTCCGCATCCCCGGCATGACAGCACCCCAATTGCCGGTGATCGGCGGGGACGCGGCGGCGCGCTGCATCGCGGCGGCGAGTGTGCTGGCCAAGGTGAGCAGGGATCGGCTCATCACCGAGCTGGACGAGGTGTACCCGGGTTACGGGCTGGCAGGCCACAAAGGCTACGGCACTAAGGTGCACATGGATGCGGTGCGCCGCCACGGCGCAACACCTGAGCACCGTTATAGTTATGCCAACGTCAAAGAGGCGCACGAGGTCTACATAAAAGGGGTGCTTTGATGAGCGCTGAGGAACTGGACAACTACGAGGCCGAAGTCGAGCTCTCGCTGTACCGCGAGTACCGGGATGTGGCCAGCCAGTTCTCCTACGTCGTTGAGACTGACCGCCGCTTCTACCTGGCCAACGCAGTTGAGCTGATCCCGCACACCGAGGGCAAGGACGTCTACTACGAGGTCCGCATGTCCGACTGCTGGGTGTGGGACATGTACCGCGCGGTGCGCTTCGTCCGCTACGTCCGCGTGATTACCTACAAGGACGTCAACATCGAGGAGCTGGACAAGCCGGATCTCACCTTCCCGGATCCACGCTAAAGTTTTTTGAGCGAGTAGGGAACCGGCGGGCCGTTTTCAGAGTCTAACTAGGTACGGCGTGTGCGAACGCACCGCGAGATGAACCTAGCGACTTTGGGAGGGCCCATGCACCACACCACGTTTGCCAACCAGTACGAGCTCGGCTACGCCGGCGAAGCCAGCGCGATCGCCTTCTACGAGCAAGCCGGCTACGAGCTGCTCGCGCACCGTGCGCGATGTAGATCCGGCGAGCTCGACCTGATTTTGCTCGCGCCCGACGGGGCAGTGGTGTGCGTGGAGGTGAAAACGCGCCGCAGCACCGGCTTCGGGGGCGCGGAGGCGGTGACCTCGAAGAAACTCGCCACGATGCGGCGCTGCGCGGCCGAGTGGCTCGCGGGTCATGAGCACGACTATCGCGAGGTCCGGTTTGACGTCGTCGAGGCGCTTTTCGACGGCACCGAGTTCCACCTCCAGCGCTACCAGGGGGCCGAAGATGGCGCTTGCTAGCACACAAACCGCAACGGTAGAAGGCGTCCACGCCCACCCGGTGACGGTGGAGGCGAACGTCGGGCCGGGCCTGCCGGGCATGCACATGGTGGGGCTGGGCGACGCGGCGGTGAAAGAGTCGCGCGAGCGCATCCGTACTGCGGTGACGAATGCACGGTTGCCGTGGCCGCGCACGAAGATCATGGTCTCGCTTTCGCCCGCGCACCTGCCGAAGGCGGGCTCGCACTTCGACCTGCCCGTCGCCGTCGCGGTGCTGGGCAGCCTGGACCCGCGTGTGCAGTCGAGGTTGCGCTCGACCATGCTGCTGGGCGAGCTGGCTCTCGACGCCACGCTGCGGCGCGTCGAGGCGATCCTGCCGATGTTGCTTCAGGCCCGTGAGCGCGCGGATATTGAGACCATCATCATCCCGCGCGCGAATGCGCGGGAGGCGGCGCTCGTGGGAGATCCCCGCGTCCGGCTCGCGGACTCGCTGGGGCAGGTGTTCGCCTCGCTCGCCGGCGAGGCGGAGCTCGGCCCCGTGTCGTCCGTTTCCCCTTCGGCGGCGCGGGCGGACGGCCCTGACTTTCGCGACATTGCCGGCCAAGCGCACGAGCGCGCGGCCTTCGAGGTCGCGGCCGCGGGCGGGCACCACGTGCTGATGGTAGGACCACCCGGCACCGGCAAGTCCATGCTGGCCGAGCGCCTGCCATCAATCCTGCCGCCTTTGACCCAGCACGAGCGCATCGAATGCACCTCGCTACACCAGGCAGCCGGCATCGCCCGCGGCGGGGTCGTGACCAACCGGCCGTTTATCGCCCCGCACCCTTCGCTGACGAAGTCGATGCTGCTGGGCGGGGGAGCACACAACCCGGCACCGGGCGCGGTCAGCCAAGCCCACCACGGGGTGTTATTCCTCGACGAGGCCTCGGAGATCCCCGCCCGCGTCCTCGACGCCCTGCGCATCCCCCTCGAACAGCAGGAGGTCCGCCTGAGCCGAGGCAAGCGCACCGTGGTTTTCCCGGCCAGCTTCCAACTCATCATGGCCGCCAACCCCTGCCCCTGCGGGCAGGAACCGGAAAAGTGCCGTTGTCGCCCCAGTGAGCGGGCCCGCCACTTGGCAAATATTTCCGGACCACTACGCGATCGGTTGGACGTGTTCTGCCGCACCACCCAGGCCGCCGCGGTGTTAAGCCCCGAGGGCGCGGAATCCAGCGCGGTGATCGCCGAGCGCGTGGCCCGCGCCCGCGAGCGCGCCGCCGCGAGGTGGGACGCACCGATGACCAACGCGCAGGTCGCCTCGACGCTTCTGCGCCGCGAGCACCCGGCCGACGAGGCAGGCATGACCTTCCTCGAGCACCGTCTCGGGCACGGGGAGCTGACCCAGCGCGGCGTGGACAAAGTGCTCAAGCTCGCCTGGACGCTCGCGGACTTGGAGGCCGCTGCCGTCCCGGATATCGACCACGTCGCCCGCGCCTGCGAGCTGCACGCCCCGCGCCTAGAGGAGCGTGCAGCATGAGCAACCTCACCTCATGGGCCTACCTCTCGCGCGTGATCGAAGGCCCGTCGACCCACCTGCAGGAACTGTTGCGCGCCGGGCGCGACGCCGACGAGATCGCCCGCGGCATCCGCCACCGCGCCTCCTGGCTCGGCCCGCTGCTTGCGAGCACCGAGCGCCGCTACGACTGGGACAGGCCCGAAGAAGACTTGGAACAGGCGCACTCGCTCGGCTACGCCCTGCTCACCCCGGACGCACCCGGTTGGCCCGGCGCACGCATCGAGGAGTCCTTCGTCCGTGGTGCCTTTGCCAGTCGGGAAAACATGGACAACCCGATCGCGGACGCCGCTGCCCCGCACGCGTTGTGGGTCCGCGGCGCGCACAACGTGCGCGAGCTGTGCGAGCAGTCCGTGGCCTTCGTGGGCACCCGCGCCGCTACCGCCTACGGGCACCAGGCAACCCAGGACCTGGTCACCTCGATTGCCGCACACCGCTACACCGTGATCTCGGGCGGGGCGATCGGCATTGACACGGTCGCGCACGAGGCGGCGTTGGCCGCGCGCACTCCGACGGTGGTGGTTGCTGCGTGTGGGCCGGGCGTGACGTATCCGCGGAGAAACGAGCGCCTCTTCGAGCGCATCGTGGCCGCGGGTGGGGTGATTATCACGGAGTATCCGCCGGGTGTCACCCCTGACCGACACCGCTTCCTCACTCGCAACCGCCTGGTCGCAGGCCTAAGCCTCGGCAGCGTGGTGGTGGAGGCGGCGTTTCGCTCCGGGGCACTGAACACCCTGAAGTGGGCGCGCTACTTCAACCGCCAGGCGATGGCGGTGCCCGGCTCGATCCTGGGCGCGGGCTCGCTGGGCGCGAACCTGGCGATCCGCAACGGGAGCGCCACCATGGTGCTCAACGGAGACCAGATTCACGCGCAGCTCGGCGCACTCGGCACCGCGGAGGGGGAGGAGCAGCTCGAACTCGCCTACGCGGCCGACCCCATCCAGCAGCTCAGCCACAACGAGCTACGCATCTTCGACGCCACGCCGCCGCACGACACACAGGGGCGCGAAGCCGAAGACATCGCCGCGAGCGCCGGCATGAGCACGGGGCTGACCGTCCACCTGCTCATGGAACTCGAACGCCGCGGGCTGGTCCTCCGCAACCGGCGACAGTGGTCCCGCACCCAGACCTCACATGTGGGCAGTGAGTAGACTCATGTGGCATGAGTGACTATGGGGGCGGCACGCAGTTCCTTGCGGCCGCAGCAGACTACGCCGACTACGCGCGCACCGTGCAGGCCCGTTCCGAGAACACGGTCAAGGCGTATGCGGCAGATCTGCGCTCACTCGGTGACTACGTGCGCACGCTCGACGAGTTCACGCTGGAGACGCTGCGCACCTGGCTTGCCGACGCCACGCGCGCCGGCAAGGCACGCACCACCATCGCCCGGCGCACCGCTACCGCTCGTGGCTTCTCCACTTGGGCGTACAAGCAGGGCCTGCTCGACGCAGATGTCGCCGCCCGCCTCGTCACCGCCCAGGTCTCACGCCCCCTGCCCACGGTGGTGAACCCCGACCGCGCCGGCGAGCTCGTCGAGGCCGAGACCGCCGACGACGCCCACCCCGCCGAAGGCTTGCGCGACCGCGCCATACTCGAGCTGCTTTACGCCACAGGTATCCGCGTCGGCGAACTCACCGGCCTCGACATCGGCGACGTCGACTTTGCCCGCCAGACCGCGCGCGTGACAGGTAAGGGCAACAAGCAACGCACCGTGCCCTTCGGCGAGCGGGCGAGCCTGGCCATGCAGGACTGGCTCGAGCAGGGGCGCGACGCGCTTGCGGGCGAGACCCGCGCTCTGTTCGTCGGCAGTAGGGGAGCGCGGATTGACCAGCGGCAGGTGCGCCGGATCGTCGAGCGCGCCGCGCAGCGCGCGGGCTTAAGCGACATCACGCCGCACACGCTGCGCCACACCGCGGCGACGCACACCCTCGAGGGTGGTGCGGACCTGCGCGTGGTCCAGGAGATGCTCGGGCACTCGAGCCTGCAGACCACGCAGATCTACACGCACGTCTCTGCGCAACGCCTGCGCCGCGTCTACGAGCAGGCGCACCCGCGGGCCTAGCCCGCGTTGAGCGGTTTCAGCCGGATGCGCGGGGGATCAAGAAGCGTGAGCGGGTCGAAGTAGCCGTCCTTGCCGCGCAGCGCGCCCCAGTGCAGCCCAAGGTGCGCGTTCGGGGCGTTCGGCGGGGTATAGGCAAGCATGCCGACGGCGTCGCCCTCGGCCACCACCTCGCCCTTCTTCAGTGTGGTACGCACCGGCTGATAGGTGGTGCGGAACCCCTCCGGGTGGTGGATGGACACCACCGGTGTGCCGGCGATGGTGCCGGCGAAGTGGACGGTGCCTTCACCCGCAGCGTAGATTCTCGCGCCGGGTTCGGCGGCGAGGTCCACGCCGCGGTGTCCGGGCTGCCAGTTGCGCTTCGGGATCTCGGCTGGGCGGAGCACCTGGGTGGCGGACGGGGCGGTCGTGGTTGGGTCGACCCAGGCGCGAGCAGGGGTGGCGGTAATGAGTAGGAGTAGGAGGGTGGTGAGGATGGCGGTGATTGGGGAGCGGGTGGGCGTCGAAAAGCGGTGCATACATCTATGTAAAGCAGATGCTTCGCTTGGTCGGAAGACTAAACGAAAAATCTGTGGATAACGCGGGATGGTTATCCACAATTAGGTGTTGCAGCATGTTGCGCGTATAGTTGTCCCGGCAGTATGCACGCTTTGCACGCTGCTGACTCCGCGCGCCGATACGCGCGAGCCGGGCAAAGGTCCCCTTAAGCAGGGGTGCACGGCACGCACGGTGCCAGGGTGCGGGATAAAAACCCGCACGCAACCAGTACATAACCGAACTACTTTCTCCAAAGGAGACATTCCCATGGCAGTTGTAACCATGCGCGAACTCCTCGACGCCGGTGTCCACTTCGGCCACCAGACGCGTCGTTGGAACCCGAAGATGCGTCGCTTCATCTTCACCGACCGCAACGGCATCTACGTCATCGACCTGCAGCAGACCCTGACCTACATCGACGAGGCGTTCGAGTTTGTCAAGGAGACCGTTGCACACGGCGGCACCATCCTGTTCGTCGGCACCAAGAAGCAGGCGCAGGAGTCCATCCAGGAAGAGGCAGAGCGCGTCGGCATGCCCTACGTCACCCACCGTTGGCTCGGTGGCATGCTCACCAACTTCCAGACCGTGTCCAAGCGAATTGCCCGCATGAAGGAACTGCAGGCAATGGACGCAGCCGAGGACGGCTACGCCGGCCGCGGTAAGAAGGAAGTCCTCATGCTCACCCGCGAGCGTGTCAAGCTTGAGCGCGTGCTCGGCGGCATCGCCGACATGACCAAGACCCCGTCCGCGCTGTGGATCGTGGACACCAACAAGGAGCACATCGCCGTCAACGAGGCGCAGAAGCTGCGCATCCCCGTTGTTGCTGTGCTGGACACCAACTGCGACCCGGACTTCGTCGACTTCCCGATCCCGGGCAACGACGACGCCATCGGCGCAGTCAAGCTGCTCACCCACGTCGTGGGCGAGGCAGTCATCGCTGGTAAGCAGCAGCGCGAAGAGCGTCAGCTCGCCGCAGCTCGCGACGCCGTCGGCGACAACGACGCCAAGCTCCAGGCAGAGGCCACTGAGGCCGCTGCACAGGCTGCATCCTCCGACGACGTCTCCGCTGCTGACGCGGCGAAGGCCGCTGCCGCAGCCGAGGCTGCAGCGCCGCAGGAGGTCGCACCGGTCGAGCAGCCGCACGCTGTGCGCGCCGCCGAGCAGGCAAAGCAGGAGGAAGGCTCCGATAAGGAGGCCTAAGTCGTAGCTACTTCGGCTTCACCTTTTGCCGTACACTCACCCCGCGTCTTCGGTTCACGTCCGCCCCAGTTGTACTTGTGTTGTACTTGGGCCGGGACGCGAGCGAAGCGCGGGGTGAACTGCGTGAAGGGGATTGCTAGCCGCGTCTAGCATGCCGACGAGGCAAAAGTCGGCTACCCTTTACACGATTACTTATCACAGCTAACTTGCGTGTCCGTCTCGCGTTAATCCGCGCGAGGTGGGGACGGAAGTTGCATAAATCTTAACGAGGAGGATCGCCCAACTATGGCGAACTACACCGCAGCAGACGTGAAGAAGCTCCGTGAGATCACCGGCTCCGGCATGATGGCCTGCAAGAAGGCGCTCGAGGAGACCGAGGGTGACTTTGACAAGGCCGTGGAGAACCTGCGCATCAAGGGTGCAAAGGACGTGGGCAAGCGCGCTGAGCGCAACGCCCTCGAGGGCCTGGTTGCTGTCTCCGGTAACACCATCGTCGAGGTCAACGCCGAGACCGACTTCGTGGCGAAGAACCAGGAGTTCAAGGACCTCGCGGCCAAGATCGCTGACGCCGCTGCAGCAGTGAAGGCAAACTCCGCAGAAGAGCTGGCTAACGCTGACGTCGACGGCCAGACCGCTCAGGAGGCGCTCCAGGTCCTGTCCGCGAAGATCGGTGAGAAGCTCGAGCTGCGTCGCGCCGCTACTGTCGAGGGCGCAAACGTCGCCAAGTACCTGCACCAGCGTTCCGCTGACCTGCCGCCGGCCGTCGGCGTGCTCGTTGCCTACACCGGCGACGACGCTGAGGCTGCACACCAGGTCGCGCTGCAGATCGCTGCGATGAAGGCCCGCTTCCTCAAGCAGGAGGACATCCCGGCCGACGTCGTGGAGAAGGAGCGCGCCGTCCAGGAGGAGATCACCCGCAACGAGGGCAAGCCGGAAGCTGCCATCGCCAAGATCGTCGAGGGTCGCATGGGTGGCTTCTACAAGGACGTCGTCCTGCTCGACCAGCCGTCCCTGGGTGACTCCAAGAAGACGGTGAAGCAGTTCACCGAGGAGCACAACATCGAGATCACCGACTTCGTCCGCTTCGAGGTCGGCCAGGCATAAGCCTCGCTGTGCTTGCTGCTGAGCGCCCAACTTCCTGACCAGGAGGTTGGGCGCTCTTTGCGTGCATTTATCGCCTCGTGCGCGACTCTGGCTAGAATTGTGAGCGGATATTCCACGCACACCCGGCTTTTCGTGAAAAGGAGTGTCACACTGTGACTGAATTCGCCCCCGACCGCAACGGCTTCAAACGCGTCATGCTCAAGCTGGGTGGTGAAATGTTTGGCGGCGGCAAGGTTGGCATCGACCCAGACGTGGTGGAAAGCGTGGCGTCGCAAATCGCCGAGGTTGCCAAGTCCGGCACCGAGGTCGCCGTGGTGATCGGCGGCGGCAACTTCTTCCGCGGGGCGGAGCTGCAAAAGCGCGGGCTGGACCGTGCCCGTTCCGACTACATGGGCATGCTCGGCACCGTGATGAACTGCCTGGCCCTGCAGGACTTCTTGCAGCAGAAGGGCGTGGACTGCCGCGTGCAGACCTCCATCAACATGGCGCAGATCGCCGAGCCGTACCTGCCGCTGCGCGCCGCCCGCCACCTGGAGAAGGGCCGCGTGGTCATCTTCGGCGCAGGCATGGGCATGCCGTACTTCTCCACCGACACCACGGCCGCACAGCGCGCGCTGGAGATCGGCTGCGAGGTGCTGCTCATGGCTAAGGGCGTCGACGGTGTCTACGACGACGACCCACGCACCAACCCTGATGCCAAGCTGCTCACCGAGGTCTCGCCGCGTGAGGTCATCGAACAGGGGCTGAAGGTTGCGGACGCCACTGCCTTCTCGCTGTGCATGGACAACAACATGCCGATCTTGGTGTTTAACCTGCTTAAGCAGGGCAATATCGCTCGCGCGGTGTCCGGCGAGCAGATCGGTACGCTGGTGGCCTAGGCGTTTTTCGGGGGTGTTGCGGGTGCTGTGAATTTTTCTACACAGCAAATTGACAGGATTGCCATTCGCTCAGCTCGCCGATTGATAGGCGAGCTATGTATGTAGAATTTGTCACGCCTTCGTCAAACCAAACCAAATTCCCATCCCCGCCACCCGTAACGGGACCTAACCCCCATGCCGAAGCTAAATGCCCAACCCCTCAACTTGCCACGCCAGGTTCAATAGCTCCGTCGCGCTGACCGAAGGTGCGCTCGCCCCGCCAAGCGCGCCTAGGTGCACCCCGCCAACGGAAATGGCCATGCTGCCGGTGACGTTAAACACCGAGCACCAGGGTGACCATACGGTCTGCTCGTAGAAGCTTTCCTCCGGTCTGAGCGAGGGGAAATAGCCCAGCTTGGGTGGCGTTGCGCTGAGCGTAGGTGAGAGCACAACGTCCACGTCCCACTGCTGCGCCAAGAGGTGCGGCAGTGCGTCGATGTGCTCGCGCGCGGCCCGCATATCCGCAGAGGTGACGCGGGAGCCTTCCACATTGAGCCATTGCAGATACTCGTTGTCTAGTGGATCGATGCTGGTAAACGAATGGCGGATGCGGTTGGAGAAGTGCTCGAAGGTCTCACCCGCCTCGCGGTAGGGGCGGATGCGTACGACCTCGTGGTGCCGCGACAATCGCGACGCAACCCGCTCGACGGCGTCGGCGATGGCGAGGGAGGTGTTGGCGGGGACGAGGAGGGCGTCGAGAAGCAATCCAATGCGCAGCCGGCGAGGAGCGGAAGGCTGCATGCCGTAGAGCGCGCATTGGTCGGCGACCGTGCGGGTGAGGAACCCGTGGGCCGCGACGTGCGGAGAGGCCGGCTTGAAGCCGACGATCCCGCAGGCTGCGGCGGGCACGCGCAGGGAGCCGCCCGCATCGGTGCCGTGGGCGGCGCGCACCTGACCCTCCGCTACCGCGACGGCGGCACCGGTCGACGAACCGCCGGGGGTGCAGCCTGAGTGCGCGGGGGATTCGAGGACGGGCACGCCTGGCCGCTCGGCGTAGCAGGTCGCGCCAAGCTCGGAGGTCAGCGTCTTGCCCAGGATCGTCGCGCCGGCCCCGAGGATCATGTGCACGATCGGGTCGGTCTCGGTGGCGGTGTACGCGCGGGCCGGGTTGCCGTTGGTGGTGGGCCAGCCGGCGACATCGACCGAGTCTTTCACCGGCACCTCCCACCCGGAAAGGCGGGTGCGTGAGCGCGTTTGGGGGCCGTGGTGGGCCACGGTGAGCTGCGCGCGGTGAGTAAACGCCGAATGCTGCATGGCATAAGTGTAGGGGGCCGGTGTCGCTGGTAGGTTAGTGGGGAACGTTTACAACTACAGGTGAGGAAAACCATGATTGATGATGTTCTGTTGGACGCCGAAGAGCGCATGACCGCTTCGGTCGAGCACACCCGCGACGAGCTGGTGACCATCCGCACCGGCCGCGCAAACCCGGCGATGTTCAACGGCGTCATCGCGGACTTCTACGGCGCGCCCACCCCGATCAACCAGATGGCAACCATCTCCGTCCCGGAGCCGCGCATGCTGCTGATCAAGCCCTACGACATGTCCACCCTGCCGCAGATCGAGAACGCGATCCGCAACTCCGATCTGGGCGTCAACCCCACCGATGACGGCCAGGTCATCCGCGTGACCGTGCCGCAGCTGACCGAGGAGCGCCGCCGCGACCTGGTCAAGCACGCGAAGCAGAAGGGCGAGGAGGGCAAGATCGCCATCCGCAACGTGCGCCGCCACGGCATGGAGTCACTGAAGAAGATCCAGAAGGACGGCGACGCGGGCGAGGACGAGGTCAAGACCGCGGAGCAGTCGCTGGACAAGACGACCCAGACCTACGTCGCCCAGATTGATGAGCTGGTGCAGCGCAAGGAAGACGAGCTGATGGAGGTCTAGTCCCTCCCGCCGAGTCCAGTCGTTTTCCAACACAGCGAGGCGAAAGTGCAAGCACCAACTCCCGATCCCGATCCTTCCGAGGTCTCCAGGTGGCCGCAGATCCGCTTGAAGGCTCCGACTCCGAAGAATGACGCGGGGCGTAACCTCCCGGTCGCGATCGCCACGGCGTTCGTGCTGGGTGCGGTGGTGGTCGCCGCGCTGTTGATTGGCCCCTACGCCTGGTACCCGCTGGTCGCGCTCGCCGTGGCGCTGGCGATGTGGGAGGTGCTCACCCGCCTGCGCGAGGTGGGCTACCAGCAACCCCGCACCCTGTTGATCATCCTGGGGCAGATCATGCTCTGGGCCTCCGCGCCGTATGAAACCGCCGGCCTGGTCATCGGGTTCGCGTTCACCGCGCTCTTCCTCATGTTCTACCGGCTCTTCCACAATGGCCGCCACCACACTCCGGAAAACTACTTGCGGGATACGGCGGTCGGCATTTTTGTGCTGGTGTGGATCCCGTTGTTCGGCAGCTTCGCTGCCATGATCTCGCTTATCGACGAGGGCTCGCTCCCCGCCAGCCGCTTCATCGCCGCCTTCATGCTGTGCGTCGTGGCGAGCGACGTCGGTGGCTACGCCGCCGGTGTGATGTTCGGCTCGCACCCGATGGCCCCGGCCATCAGCCCGAACAAGTCTTGGGAGGGCTTCGCGGGCTCGGTCTGCTTCGGCGTGATCACCGGCATTGCCGTGGTCCACTTCCTCATCCACGGGCCGTGGTGGATGGGCATCATCTTAGGCATCGCGCTGGTGCTGTGTGCCACGCTGGGGGACCTGGTGGAAAGCCAGTTCAAGCGTGAGCTTGGTATCAAAGATATGTCGAACCTGCTGCCGGGCCACGGCGGTCTGATGGACCGGCTCGACGGCATGCTGCCGGCGGCAAGTGCGACCTACATGCTGCTGAACGCCGCGGCGATTATGAACCCGCTGTAGCGGATTAGAAAAGCATCGCTCTACGTGCAAGAATGGCTGCATTATGAGCGATGTACCCAAGATCCAATTGTTGTCGCCGAAGCGCGGCATGCCGCCGAAGCACTTCGCGGACCTTTCCAAGCAGGAGCGCATTGACGCGCTGAAGGAACTGGGGCTGCCGAAGTTCCGCGCCGACCAGATCGCCCGCCACTACTACGGCAAGTTCGAGGCCGACCCATTGACCATGACGGACCTGCCCGAGGTGCAGCGTCAGCTGGTCAAAGACGCGCTGTTTCCCACCCTGCTCAGGCCGGTCCGCACCGTCGAGACCGACGAGGGCGACACCACCAAGACGCTGTGGCGCCTGCACGATGGGATCCTTTTGGAGTCCGTCCTCATGCGCTACCCCGACCGCGCCACCCTGTGCATCTCTTCCCAGGCCGGGTGCGGCATGGCGTGCCCGTTCTGCGCCACGGGCCAGGGCGGGCTCGACCGCAACTTATCGACCGCGGAGATCGTCGACCAGGTGCGTGCCGCCGCCGCGATGATGGAGTCAGAAGGCTCCCGCCTCTCCAACATCGTGTTCATGGGGATGGGGGAGCCGCTGGCCAACTACAACCGGCTCATGTCGGCGGTGCGCCAAATCACCCAGCCCAGCCCGGACGGATTCGGCATCTCCCAGCGCAACGTGACCATCTCCACGGTCGGTCTGGCGCCGCAGATCCGCCGCTTGGCCGACGAAGGCCTCTCCGTCACCCTTGCGGTCTCGCTCCACACGCCTGACGACGAGCTGCGCGACTCCCTGGTGCCCATCAACAATCGTTTCGCCGTCTCCGAGGTCCTCGACGCCGCGGCCTACTACGCCGACCAGACCGGCCGCCGAGTCTCCATCGAGTACGCCCTGATCCGCGACATCAACGACCAGGACTTCCGCGCCGACATGCTGGGCAAGAAGCTGCACAACGCGCTCGGTTCCCGAGTCCACGTCAACCTCATCCCGCTCAACCCGACCCCGGGGTCCAAGTGGGATGCGTCCCCGCGCGAGCGGCAGGACGAGTTCGTGCGCCGCGTCGCCGCCCAGGGCGTGACGTGCACGGTCCGTGACACGAAGGGCCAAGAAATCGCGGCAGCCTGCGGCCAGCTCGCCGCCGACGAAAAGGCGGGATAGCCGCGGGAGCGTTGGGGGGTCGCCGTTTGGGGGTTTGGGGCGTCTTGTCGCACGTCTAAATGGAGCTAGCTCCGTTTGGCTCTGCCGCCGAATACCGACCTGGTGTTTTACCGCGCGCGCTGTCTAAATGGAGCTAGCTCCGTTTGGCCCTGCCGCCGAATACCGACCTGGTGTTTTACCGCGCGCGCTGTCTAAATGGAGCTAGCTCCGTTTACAATCACGACGAACAACCGACGTTACCTGCGAAAACCGCGACCGCCAGCCCCCGAGCGCACCAACGCACGCCAACAAGACCCCCACAAACACCAAAACCGGCCCCCAACAGGGGGCCGGTTTCGAAGGATGTCTGCCTAGCGGGCGGCGTGCTTGCCGCGCGGAGCCACCTCGACGACCTCGACATCGTCGGCGGTCGACGCAGCGCCAACGGACTGCTGGGTCTGCAGACCCTGCAGGCGAGCCGGGTCGATGTTCAGTGCGCGCAGCTCGCGCTCGTTGAGGTTGGCGTACGCGCCAGAGAGCGTCTTCTGGTCGTAGGTCCAGTCCGGCTCCACGTGGCCCTGTGGCTTGTTGTGGGAGGTGACGGTGCGTACCTGGTTCAGCTTCGGCTGGGTGGCGTACAGGATCAAGCCAAGCGCAATGAGGACGGCAAGGGCGATCAGCCAGATCGTCTCGACGTGGCCCTTGTGGTTACCAAAGTTGTAGGCGATAAGCACCAGGACGGAGACCCAGCCAGCAGCCTGAATGGTGCCGCGGCTCTGCTCGCTCCAACCGAAGCGTGCAGACGGGACGTCCGCCTCGGAAACGCCGTTGTACACCTGCGGTGCCTTATCCTTCGCGTGGGCCACTGCCATACTCCTTTGTCAGCGTTGGTGCGCCCGGCCTTCCTGCGTGCACGCAGACCAGAGCCGGAGCGGAAAACAATACTGTGAACATATTGTCACACTTCGCCCCCGAATGGGCATCCCGTACCCCTAATAGGTGCAAACTTTTGACCTACCCGCGCCGACCGCCCGCCGATCCAAACCCGCATGCCACAATGGCGGGGTGAAAAGAATTGTCATTTTAGGCTCTACCGGTTCTATTGGCACCCAGGCGTGCGAGGTTATCCGCGAGAATCGCGACACGTTTGAAGTCGTCGGCATTGCTGCGGGCGGTCGCGATCCCGAAGCGGTCATCGCGCAGGCGCAAGAGTTTGGCCTCAAGCCAGACCAGGTGGCGGTGCAGAGCGAAGACTCCGCCGAAAAGGTCGGCGAGGCGCTTGGCGGCACCGTCATCTCCGGCGAGCAGGCCGCCCGCGAGCTGACGGAGTCTCAGGAAACCGACGTGGTACTCAACGCGCTGGTGGGCGCAGCCGGCCTCTCGTCGACCCTCGCCACGCTTCGCTCGGGGGCGGTGCTCGCGCTGGCGAACAAGGAGTCGCTCGTTGCGGGCGGCCAGGTCGTGCTTCGCGAGGCCCAAGAAGGCGCGCTCGTGCCGGTGGATTCGGAGCACTCCGCCATGGCGCAGGCGCTGCGCGCGGGCCGCCGCGAGGATGTCGCCTCCTTCGTGCTTACCGCGTCCGGCGGCCCCTTCCGCGGCCAGGCGCGCGAGCAGATGTGGGACGTCACGCCGAAGCAGGCCGTCACCCACCCGACCTGGTCGATGGGCACGATGAACACGATCAACTCGGCGACCATGGTGAACAAGGGCTTGGAGCTCATCGAGGCCAGCTTGCTCTTTGACGTCGAGCCCTCGCTTATCGACGTCACCGTGCACCCCCAGTCCATCGTCCACTCCATGGTCACCTTTGTCGATGGGGCGACGATCGCGCAGGCCTCCCCGCCGTCGATGAAGATGCCGATCGCGCACGCGCTGGCGTGGCCGGGCCGCGTCGCCGGTGCGCAGCCGTGCCTGGACTTTTCCACGGCCTCGGAGTGGACCTTCGAGCCGCTGGACAACAGCGCTTTCCCGGCGGTCGAACTGGCTCGCCAGGTGGCATCAATGGGTGACCCGTACCCGGCGATCTACAACGCTGCGAACGAGGTCGCCGTCGACGCCTTCTTCGACGGCAAGATCCGCTTCCCGCAGATCGTGGACACGATCAAGGAGGTGCTTGACGGCGCGTCGAGCTACGCGTCTGCGCCCTCGTCGGTGGAGGAGATTTTGGCGGTGGATGCACGTGCGCGTCGAGAAGCGGCGGCTGCGGCGGCGCGCTTGAGCGGCGCGTAGGGGGCACCGGTGGGGATTTTTGGGATCGTACTGTTCGCGCTTGGGATTGCGGTGTCGATTGCGCTGCACGAGGCGGGGCACCTGGCGGTTGCGCGCGCTTGCGGGATGCGGGTGCGGCGCTACTTCATCGGGTTTGGCCCGACGGTGTGGTCGACGACGCGCGGTCACACGGAATACGGTGTGGCGGCGCTGCCTTTTGGCGGGTTTTGCGACATCGCGGGTATGACCGCCCAAGACGAGCTCACGCCCGACGAAGAGCCGCGGGCGATGTACAAGAAACCCTGGTGGCAGCGCGTGGCGGTGATGTCGGGTGGGATCGTGATGAACCTGCTCATCGGCGTGGTGATCACCTACCTGGTGGCCGTACTCGCTGCGATCCCGAACCCGTACGCCGACCGCACGCCCACCATCGGCGAGCTCGCGTGTACCTCGGACCAGGTCGATGCGGAGACGCTCGCACCGTGTACGGGCGGGGGCCCAGCCGCGGACGCCGGGCTGCGGCCGGGCGACAAGGTGCTCGCGGTCGACGACCAGGAGGTGGTGGCGTTTACCGACCTGCGCGACTATGTCATGGCGCGCCCCGGCGAGACTGTGGCCGTGCGCGTGGAGCGTGATGGCGAGCCGCTCACCGCGGATGTGCACGTCGCAAGTGTCACCCGCCTCGACCCGGCCAGCGGGCAGGCCTTCGAAGCCGGTGCGATCGGCGTAACCAGCGCGCCGGTGAAGGATGCGATGCGGCAGTTCGGCCCCGCGGAGGCGGTGCCCGCCACCCTGCGCTTTACCGGCCAGATGCTGGGCGCGACCGTCGATGGCCTGATCGCGTTTCCGGGCAAGATCCCGGGCGTGGTGGCCTCCATCTTTGGCCAGGAGCGCGATGTAACCGGGCCGGTGAGCGTCATCGGAGCTTCGCGCGCCGGCGGCGAGTTGGCGCAGCAGGACCAGTGGTCGGTGTTCTGGATGCTGCTGGCCAGCCTGAACTTCTTCCTCGCGCTGTTCAACCTGGTGCCCCTGCCGCCGCTGGACGGCGGGCACATCGCGGTCGTGCTGTACGAGAAGCTGCGCGACGCGACCCGGCGCCTGCGGGGGCTTGGCCCAGGCGGCCCGGCGGACTACCAAAAGCTCATGCCGCTGACTTACGCCATGGCCGCGGCCCTGCTCGCGGTCGGCGTGTTTGTGATGGTGGCTGATGTGGTCAATCCGATCCGCTTTGGCGGCTAAAGACCGCGTACACGCGCGGTGCTAGAGTTGGGCACTATGAATCTCCCCATCGGATTAGGTATTCCTGAAGGCCCGCCGCCCACGCTGGCGGAGCGACGTAAAACCCGCCAGCTGATGGTGGGGGACGTGGGTGTTGGCTCGGAGCACCCGATTTCGGTGCAGTCGATGACCACGACGAAGACGCACGACATCAACGCCACCCTGCAGCAGATCGCGCAGCTGGCCACCACCGGCTGCGACATCGTGCGCGTAGCATGCCCGAAGACCGTGGACGCGGACGCGCTGCCGGCGATTGCGGCGAAGTCGCCGATCCCGGTGATCGCCGACATCCACTTCCAGCCGAAGTACATCTTCGCCGCGATCGACGCAGGCTGTGCCGCGGTGCGCGTGAACCCGGGCAACATCAAGGAGTTCGACGGCCGCGTCAAGGAAGTCGCGAAGGCCGCGGGCGATGCAGGTATCCCGATTCGTATCGGCGTCAACGGCGGCTCGCTGGACAAGCGCCTGCTGGAAAAGTACGGCAAGGCCACTCCGGAGGCGCTGGTTGAGTCCGCGATTTGGGAGGCCGGCCTGTTCGAGGAGCACGGCTTCGGCGATATCGCTATTTCGGTCAAGCACTCCGACCCGGTGCTCATGGTGGAGGCCTACCGCCAGCTGGCTGAAAAGACCGACTACCCGCTGCACCTCGGCGTGACCGAGGCAGGCCCGAAGTTCATGGGCACGATTAAGTCGTCGGTGGCCTTCGGCGCGCTGCTCTCGCAGGGCATCGGCGACACGATCCGCGTGTCCCTGTCGGCAGATCCGGTCGAGGAGATCAAGGTGGGCGACCAGATCCTGCAGTCGCTGAACCTGCGTCCCCGCAAGCTCGAGATCGTCTCCTGCCCGTCCTGCGGTCGCGCACAGGTCGACGTGTACAAGCTGGCCGAGGAGGTCACCGCAGGCCTGGAGAACCTGGAGTACCCGCTGCGCGTCGCCGTCATGGGCTGCGTGGTCAACGGCCCGGGCGAGGCTCGCGACGCGGACCTGGGCGTGGCTTCCGGCAACGGCAAGGGCCAGATCTTTGTCAAGGGCGAGGTCGTCGAGACCGTGCCCGAGGCCGACATCGTCGAGACGCTGATCCGCCACGCGAACCGCATCGCGGAGGAGGAAGGCCTGGCGAAGGGCGAAGGCGGCGCAGAGGTCAAGGTCACCAACTAGACCGTCGCGTGCCTTACGCGTGGCAGCGCTGGGAGTGGTCCCAGCGCTGCTATTTTTGTGCCATGCAACGACTTCTCGCCCTGCTCACGGGCGCGGTCGTGCTCGCCTCCGCGCTCGCTGCATGCACCCCGCGCCCGAACGATGCGCAACCCGCGGCGCAGGCGATGCTCGATGCGCTTGTCTCCCGCGATACCGAGGGCCTTGCCCCGCTTGTCGACGACCCCTCGTCCGCCTCCACCTCCATCAACGCCACCTGGGACGGCCTGCAGGCCGACTCGCTGGATGCGGAACTCACAGGGGTCAGCCAGTCTGAGAACCTTGCCACCGCGACCTACTCCATGCACTGGCAGCTGCCGCGCGACCGCGACTTGTCGTACGAGGCACAGATGACGCTGACCCAGACCGGCGACGACTGGACGGTGCGCTGGCAGCCGAGCGTGCTGCACCCCAGGCTTGGCGCGCACCAGCATCTCGAGTTGCGCTCGATCACGCCGAAAGAAGCGAGCGTGGTGTCCTCCGACGGCGTCGAGTTGCTGCGCCCCGGCATCGCCTACCGCCTGCTCGTGGACACCAACGCCATGGACACTGCTCCCGAGACCGCGTTCCGCATCTCGGAGGCACTTGCCGCCGGCCATGAAGCGGACCGCGCCGTGCCGCTTCGCGACGCCGCGCAGCTGACCACCGACCTCGAAAACGCCCAGGGCACGTACTCGGTGGCGATGGTGCCGCAGGGGGCTCAGCGCGCCGTCGAAGACAAGCTCGGCGGGCTTGCCGGTGTGCGCCTGAACGAGGAGGCGGCGATGGTGAATGCCGACCCGTCGTTTGCGCCCGACATCATGGCGCGCGTGGGCGCGCTGGTCCGCGAGGACCTCGAAGGGGAAGCGGGCTGGAACGTCAGCGTCGTCAACGAGAATGGTGCGGCCTACGAGGAGCTCGAGCGCGAGGACGCCGCCCCTGCGCCCGCGGTCCACATTAGCCTGGACCACCGCGTGCAGCGCGCGGCCGAAGCCGCCCTTGAGCCCGTTGCCGGACAGCAGGCGATGATTGTGGCGATCCGACCGTCGACGGGCGGCATCCTCGCCGTGGCCCAGACGCCGGCGGCGGATAGGGACGGCAACGTGGCCACAATGGGGCAGTATCCGCCGGGCTCCACGTTCAAGATCATCACTGCCGCCGCTGGCATTGAGAAACAGGGCCTCGGCACCGGTTCGGTCGTGCCGTGCCCGGGCACGATGGACATCTTCGGGCGTACGGTGACCAACTACGCCGGGTTCAGCCTGGGTAGCGTGAGCCTGGAGTCCGCCTTCGCGCACTCGTGCAACACTACGTTTGCCGACATCTCTACGAAGTTGGCCCCCGGCGAGCTAGCACAGATTGGCAAGCAGTTCGGCCTTGGTCTGGACATGAAGATTCCGGGTCTCGATACGATCACGGGGTCAATCCCGGTGGGCGAGGAGCCGCTCGATCGTACGGAGGCCGGCTACGGGCAGGGACTGGATTTGGCGAGCCCCTTCGGCATGGCACTCGTGTCGGCCACCGCAGCACACGGAAAGATGCCCGTGCCGTACCTGATCCAGGGCGAGAAGACCGAGCTGAGCGAGGAGCCCGGGGCGATGCCCCCGGAGGCCGTGGGGCAGCTGCAGCAGATGATGGCAGCGGTCACGGCGCCCGGCGGCACGGCCAACGGCATGAGCGCTGGCGGCGACATCCGCGGCAAGACCGGTGAGGCCGAGATCAACGGCGGCTCGCACTCTTGGTTCGCCGGCTACCGCGCCGACGACGACATCGCCTTCGCTACCCTCGTCGTCCTGGGTGGCGGCTCGGAAGCCGCTGTGGCGATTACCGACAGGATGCTGCATAACTTGAACCCCTAACCGGTGCTGCCGGGTGCGCTTTGGCGGGGGACTACCATGGCAGACATGAATCAGAGAGGAAAACTCACACCAGGAAAACCCACGCCGATCCGCAAGGTACCGGCATCCATCGAGCGTCCCGAATACGCATGGAAAGACGACGTACAAGAAAACGTCGGTGAGCCGCTCATTCAGACGCCGGAGACCATCGAGCGCATGCGTGAGGCCTCCAAGATCGCCGCGAACGCCCTGGCGGTCGCGGGCGCTGCAGTCAAGCCCGGCGTGACTACCGACGAGATCGACCGCGTCGCGCATGAGTTCATGTGCGACCACGGCGCGTACCCTTCCACGCTCGGCTACCGCGGGTTTGAGAAGTCCTGCTGCGTGTCTTTGAATGAGATCGTCTGCCACGGCATCCCGGACACCACTGTGATCCAGGAAGGCGACATCGTCAACATCGACGTCACCGCTTACAAAAACGGAGTCCACGGCGACACCAACGCGACCTTCTTCGCAGGCGAGGTGTCCCAGGAGCACCGTGACCTTGTCGAGCGCACCTACAAGGCGACGATGCGCGGCATCAAGGCCGCCAAGCCGGGCCGCGAGATCAACGTCATCGGCCGCGTGATCGAGTCCTACGCAAAGCGCTTCGGCTACAACGTGGTCACCGACTTCACAGGCCACGGGGTCGGCACGACCTTCCACAATGGCCTTGTCGTGCTGCACTACGACTCTGACGCCTACCGCGACGTCCTCGAGCCCGGCATGACGCTCACCGTCGAGCCCATGATCAACCTGGGTGGTTTGGAGTACGACATCTGGGACGACGGCTGGACCGTCCAGAATCGAGACGGCGAATACACCGCCCAGTTCGAGCACACCATCGTCATCACCGACGATGGCAACGAGATCCTCACTATCCCGGACGAGCAATACGCCGCCGGGCAGTTCATGCTCAGCTAGTATTGCTCAGCTAGTACGGGGAGGTTCCAACTCTGGGGGAAGGTTTGACGGGGGCTGGGGAGCTGGGGGCACCCTGCCCGGTGTCGCACGGGGGGGCGGTGCCGGGGCCCGCGTCGATGGGGACGCATCGTGTATTTGCAGACGCTGGTTATGGGCGCAGCGCGCACACTTCCAGATGGAGCTAGCTCCATCTGGAAGTACAACTGATCAGCGACCTGCAGGTTTGATACTCGCCGAGCTCCAAACGGAGCTAGCTCCTTATAGGGAGCCGATCACTCGGTGACCTGGTGTTTTGTAAACCGAAAAACCGTAGATGGAGCTAGCTCCATTTAAAGAAGCATCCTGTTCTCGACCAGGCGGTTTGTCGTCTTGTAAACCGTATATGGAGCTAGCTCCATATGCAGGCGTGCCGCAACCCCGCGCAGACGCCTCCAGCGGCTCCAAGGCATACGAAAAACCTCCCGCACCGGAAACCGGTGGGGGAGGTGATTCAAACGAGGACGTGTAGTCCTTCGTTAGTGCTTCTTACAGCTTGATGAGGCCGTTGTAGGAAGCGAAGTTGAAGCCAGCGATGACCAGGCCGACGAGAGCGCCGATGCCAGCGACAATGGTGCCGTCGTACCAGATGCGTGCCCACTGCGGCATAGCAGCAGCGTCCTTCTCCTTGCCGAATGCGTCGACGCCGTAGAACGGCTTGTCAGCATCGTTGACGTAGTGGGAGGAGCCCTTGCCATCGAAGGAGCCCTTGACGCCGTCCTTGATGGACTCGCCGAAGGACTTGTCGCCCTTGCGGCCGTCGAAGCCCTTGAACGCGACGGAGCTGTCGTTGTTCTTGGTCTCCTCCTTCGGGCGGCTCGGGTGCGGGGTGTAGGTGGACTCGGTGGAGGTCTCGCCATCCGTGGTCTCAGCGGTAGCGACGGTGACGCCGCCGAGTGCGACGGTCAGTGCGGTTGCGGTAGCAACAGCTGCGGTGCGGAAGTTACGCATTGATGTTCCTTCTTTCGAGAAAATCGTTATTGTCTGTGTGCGGGTTTCCGCGACTTACAGGTTCGGCATGCCGTGGACGACGAAGTTGTATGCCGGGCCAACAACCAGGCCGATGAAAGCGGAGACTGCGGAGAACACGGTCAGCGCGTAGAAAGCCTTTGCCCAGCCCGGCTGCTCGCCGAAGCCGGTCTTGTCGGAGCCGAAGATGGCCTCGCCGTCAGCAGCGGTAGCGCCGTCCTTGTCGTATGCACCGAGGCCAGCACCGATCTTGGTGGAAGCCTTGGACTTGCCCTCGTTGTTGTCAGACGGGGTGTCGGTGCCCTCGGTCTGGTCGGTCTCGTTGATGAGCTCGACGTCGTTGTTGGTCTCCTCGGCGACGGCCATGGTGGTGGAGCCGAATGCCACGGCAACTGCGGTTGCGCCTGCGAGGGCTGCCTTACGGAAATTACGCATGAAACGAAATCCTTCTCTGATAGTACTTGCAAGACGTCCGGGGATTAACGGAGAAAATCCAGGGGCCTTGGCTCCTAGGACCGAATGACAAGCCCGATGGACTCGGATCCCGGTGTCGAGGAATAACCATAATGGATACTTCCTGGCGATGCACAAGGGCCCGCCGAAAAACTTTCGGCCACGTGAAAAATGGGGCCAATGTTATCTAGGTTCGTAGCGTATCTGTTACACAACCATTATCTGACGTGCAGGTTTCCAAGCTCACTGACACTTTCCCTATCGAAACTACAACCCCCCGATATGGGGGTGGTCGAATGGGTTAGAACTCTCGAAACGCCAGGTCGAGACCGAGCAACGCGTTTTCGATGACCTCCGGCAGCGCTGGGTGGATCCAGTACTGGCGGCGAACAACCTCGCGTAGATCCAGGTCGTAGGCCATGACGGTGAGCAGCTGTTGTATGAGGGTGGAGGCCTGCGGTCCAAGCAAGTGCGCTCCCAGGAGTCTGCCAGACTCTCGATCCGCCACGAGCTTGACCAGCCCGGTCGTATCCTCCAGCGCCCAGCCGTAGGCCACGTCGCCGTAGTTCTGCACCTTCACCGTCACGTCATGGCCCGCGTCCCGCGCCTGCTGCTCCGTCAACCCCACCACCGCGATCTGGGGGTGCGTAAACACCGCGTAGGGGACGTGCTCGTGCGGCATGGGTACCAATTCGTCGGAGCCTCGCATGGCCGCGAGCACGTTGTGGGTCACGGCACGCTGCTCGGCGTTCGCCACGTGCTTGAGCTGGAAGGGGGAGGAGACGTCCCCGAGCGCCCACACACCCTCGGCGGTGGTGCGGCCGTACTCGTCTACCTTGACGCGCCCGTCCTCGCGCAGCGCGACGCCGCCGGCCTCCGCGTTCAGGCGGTCGCCGTTGGGCACGCGCCCGGTGGCGATGAGGAGTGCCTCGGAGGTAACCACGGTGGCGTCGTCAAGCGTGAGCTCGACTTGGCCATCTCGCTTGCGGGCGGAGCTGACGGTGCGCCCAATGTGGGTGGTGAAGCGGTCCTCCGCCAGCTCGTTGAAGCGCTCGTGCAGCTCCGTGTCGAGCGCGCGCATCAGCGGCGATCGGTTCACAATCGTCACCTCGCAACCGAGGCCGTCGAAGATGTGCGCAAACTCCATCGCGATGAACCCGCCGCCCACAATGGTCAGCGACTTCGGCAGCTCGGGCAGCCGCATGATGTCCTCGTTCGTGTGGAAGGGCACGCCCTCGGCCCACTCCGGAATAAAGGGTCTTGCGCCCGCGGCGAGGATGATGGTGTCCGCGCTAATTCGCTTTTCGACGCCACCTTGCCCCGTCGCAAGCGTCTTCGGCCCAACAAAACTCGCATGCATATCGAAGACCGTCACGTTCGGACACTCGTCGCCGCGGCGGTAGGCCTCGCCGCCGGAAGCGATCTGGTCGATGCGATCGGCGAACACTCGCTTCCGGATCGCATGCCAGTCCGCGCCGCGGAACTCCAAGTCGACGTTCAGGCGCTGCGCCTCGCGGGCCTGGAGTGCGGCATCGGCGGCCAGCACGAACATCTTGGTTGGGATACAGCCGACGTTCAGGCAGGTGCCGCCGAAGGTGCCCTCTTCGATGATGGCCACCTTCTTATCGTCAAACTCCGGGCTGAGGATGCTGTTGCCGGAGCCGGTGCCGATGATGGCAACGTCGAAATGCTCAGTTTGTGCAGACAAAAGGTTTTCTCCTTATATATATAAAGGTCTGGCAGAATTTTACTTTGTTGTAAGGGTGTCGAGCCACGAGAAGCAGGCCTTGAACGCTGCGTCGCGGGCGTGGAGACCGGACAGGAAGACGTCGTGTAGTGCGCCGTCGATCACTTCGATCTCGCTGTTGGTGGAAAGGTGCGGTGCCCAGTGCTTGATCTGCTCGACGTCGAGCACGGTGTCGGCTGTGTCGGCGGCGGGGGAGTATTCCTCGCCAAGGTACGAGTGTGAGGACACGAGCGTGAGCAGCGGCACGCCGGTATCGATCTCGTCGGCATGGATGCGTTCTTGACCTGTCATGATCGCGCGGAACCACCCGGTGTACTTCTTGTGACCGGAAAGCGGTTTCATCTTGGTGTTGAAATCCCACTCGCCGTGATGAGCTGCGTGGATGGACTTGCCGTAGGCGGCCATGCCCCGGTCAGGCAAAGGGATGCGAGGCAGTACGCGACCGGCCGCCTTGAGCACCGGCTTCGCTGTTTTCACGAGCAGCGGGTTGAACTGCAGGTCAATCCAGGGGCTGTTGAGGATCAAGCCCTGGATGTGCTCGTGGTCCTGGGGCGAGGTGCGGCGCAGGTGGTCAACCCACAGCGAGGTGATCAACCCGCCGGCGGAGTGGGCAAGCGGGACGATGCGGCCGTGAGAGTGGGTAATGATGCGGAACGCATCGGTAAGTTCCGGGAAGTAATTGGCGAGGTCCTCGGTGTAGTGCCAGTGCTCGCCGTTTTGGCGGGAGCGCCCGCAGCGGCGCAGATCGATCGCGTAAAAGGGGTAGCCAGCGGCTGTAAAAGCTTCTGCCACGTGGGTCTGGAAGAAATAATCGCTCATGCCGTGCACCCACAAAATGGCAGGCTTACTTGGATCGAGCTTGTCCGCGTTGATCGTTGCCCGCACGAGGGTGGCGCGAGTGGACTTTCCTGTATCGGGGTCCTTGCCCTGCTGGAGGTAGGCGGATTCATATCCTTCGCCCAGCATATCGGGGTACCAGTCAACGTTGGGGACATCGAAAGATGCGTGCTGTGTCATGTGGTGTAAGTGTAATGCGACTTTCTGCTGAGTGAATGGGGGCGGGGAAGAGGTGGTGTTCAAACACGGGAAGCAAACATCGTACCAATAAACGGGGGGAGGTTATATCCACGGATGCGCGTCGCAGGCGTATTGTTAAAGGGACGTGCAAGCACAACGCTTTGAAAGAGTGAAGAGGGAAACCACGATGTCTGATACCGCACCGAACCGCTACGACGATGAGGTGGACGTCCTCCTCATCGGCGCCGGCATCATGTCCGCCACGCTCGGCGCTATGATCCGCCAACTCGAACCTGAGTGGAGCCAGGTCATCTACGAGCGCCTCGAGGGGCCCGCGCAAGAGTCCTCCTACGCGCTGAACAACGCCGGCACCGGCCACTCCGCGCTCTGCGAGCTGAACTACACTCCGGAGAAGAACGGCCGCATCGACGTCTCCAAGGCGATGGCCATTAACGAGAAGTTCCAGATCTCGCGCCAGTTCTGGTCTCACCAGATCGAGCACGGCGTGCTCGGGGACCCCAGCGAGTTTATCAACCCCGTCCCGCACGTCTCCTTCGCTCAGGGCAAGGATCAGATTGCCTACCTGCGTCGCCGCTACGAGGCGCTGTCGGCAAACCACATGTTCCCCAACATGCAGTTCGCCGAGGACAAGGAGACCTTCGCTGAGAAGCTGCCGCTGATGGCAAAGGGTCGCGACTTTGATGCTGAGCCGGTTGCCATCTCTTGGACCGAGGCGGGCACCGACATTAACTACGGTGCGCTGTGCAACCAGTTCTTCGATGCCGCGAAGAATGCGGGTACCGATATCCGTTACGGCCACGAGGTCACCAACCTCAAGCGCGAGGGCAATTTTTGGAAGGTCACCGTGCGCAACGTGCACACCGGCGACAAGAAGGTCACCCGCGCACGCTTCGTCTTCGTCGGTGCCGGCGGCTACGCGCTCGACCTGCTGCGCAAGGCGGGCGTGCCCGAGGTCCGCGGCTACGCAGGTTTCCCCATTTCCGGCATGTGGCTGCGCACCACTAACCAGGAACTCGTGGCGCAGCACAAGGCAAAGGTCTACGGTAAGGCCAAGGTCGGCGCTCCGCCGATGTCGGTGCCGCACCTCGACCTGCGCGTGATCGACGGCGAGGAGTCGCTCCTGTTCGGCCCCTACGGCGGCTGGACCCCGAAGTTCTTGAAGAAGGGCTCCTACCTCGACTTGTTCAAGTCGATCCGCCCGGACAACATCCCGTCCTACCTGGGTGTCGCCGCCACCAACTTCGGCCTGGTCAAGTACCTGGTCGAGGAGGTCTTCCGCGACTTCGACGGCAAGATGGAAGTCCTCAAGGAGTACTACCCGGAGGCAGACCCGAAGGACTGGGAGGTCGTCGTCGCAGGCCAGCGCGTGCAGGTGATCAAGCCCGCCCCGGCACCGACGTTCGGCACCCTCGAGTTCGGCACCGCCCTGGTCAACGACCAGTCCGGCTCCATCGCCGGTATCCTCGGTGCGTCTCCGGGCGCGTCGATCACCCCGTCCGCGATGCTCGAGCTGCTTGAGCGTTGCTTCGGCGAGCGCATGATCGAGTGGCGCGAGCAGCTCCACGAGATGTTCCCCACCTACGGCAAGTCGCTGAAGGATAACAAGCAAGCCTACGACGAGCAGTGGGCCTGGACCCAGAAGACGCTGAAGCTGGAGCGCTAAAACACACCAGCTACCCGCTAGCCGGGGTCGATTACGTACCGCAGAAGGTCGTAAACGGCCCCGGCTTTTCCGGTTGCGCCATCCATTCCTCGCCCGCGTCCTCGTCGTAGGGGTGCGTGACCGCATTGAGCAACGCAAGGTAGGGGGCGACGTCGCCGTCGCGCTCGGCTTTGGTGATCGCGTCTTGCAGCATGTGGTTGCGCGGAATGTAGATGGGGCCAGGGTAGGGGGAGCCATCGGGGGCGTCGCCATACTCAAATGCGGTGACTCCGCCAAAAACTATTCCGTGTTCCCGGTTGTAGGTGGTGATGTCCTCGGCCAGGATGAGCCCTTCCGCATGCCCACCGACGTAGCGCTGCCACGCCGCATCCCACCGCGACTGCAGCGTGGACAGCAGTTCTTGTGCCTTTTCCTGTCCCAGCTCGGGCAGCAGCGTCTCGGCAAGCCGCACCATGTTCCAGGCCACGATGCCCGGCTGATTGCCAAAGGCGTAACGGCCCTGGGCGTCGATGGAGGAGAACAACGCCGCCCCGTCGAAGCGCTGGGTAAAGGCACACGGCCCGTAGTCGATGGTCTCGCCGGACAGCGCCGCGTTGTCGGTGTTCATCACGCCGTGGACGAAGCCGACGCGCATCCACCGGTTGACTAGGTCGATCTGCCGGTCGATCACGGTGTCCAAGAGTGCCGCTGGCCCGTCGAAGCCTGCGAGCGCGACCACGTCGGCGACGAGGTCGCGGGACTTTTGGGCGGCGTATTGCAGGGAGCCGACGCGCAGGTGCGAGGAGGCCGTGCGCACCACAATGCCCGCAGGCACCTGGCCTTGTTGGCGGAGGACCTTCTCTCCAGTGCGTATCACCGCGAGCGCGCGTGTGGTTGGTATGCCGATGGCGTGCATGAATTCGCTGACGAGGTACTCGCGGAGCATGGGGCCGATCGCGCCGAGTCCGTCGGAGCCGGGGCGGGAAAACGGGGTGAGCCCGGAGCCCTTGAGCTGTATCTCGCGCCCGTTGATGTCGCCGAGGAGCATCGCGCGACCGTCGCCAAGCACTGGCACGAACTGGCCGAACTGATGGCCTGAGTACGCGGTGGCGTGCCCGCCCGCGGAGCCTGCGAGCCACGCGACGCCCTCGTCGCTGCGCAGCCAATCGGGATCGAGGCCGAGCTCGCGCGCGTGAGCCTCGTTGAGGACGATTAGCTCCGCATCGGGCAGGTCGGTTCCGGGGACGGGCACCGCCATGTCCGGTAGCGCGTCGGCGAACGTGTGGGCAAGCGTGGGCTGTTCCATGGGGCCAGCCTAGACTAGGGGGCCATGAGCATCGGCAAAGTCACACTCGTCGGAGGGGGCCCAGGCGAATGGGACCTGCTTACCATCCGCGGCCTGCGCGCGCTCGAGGCCGCCGACGTGATCCTCACCGACCACCTCGGCCCCGCCAGCCAGTTAGAGGAGTTCCTCGATGTCTCGGGCAAGGTGCTTATCGACGTCGCGAAGCTGCCCTACGGCAAACAGGTCGCCCAAACGCGCACCAATGAACTGCTGGTGGAGCACGCGCTCGCCGGAAGGCACGTCGTGCGGCTGAAAGGCGGCGACCCCTACGTCTTCGGCCGCGGGTTCGAGGAGTTGCAGGCGTGTACTGCCGCGGGCGTGCCGGTGACGGTTGTGCCCGGGGTAACCAGCGCGATCTCCGTGCCGGCCGCGGCGGGCGTGCCTGTGACCCAGCGTGGTCTCACCCACGCTTTCACGGTGGTCTCCGGGCACCTGGCGCCGTCGCACCCGAAGTCGCTGGTGGATTGGGAGGCGCTCGCGCGCGTCGGCGGAACGATCTGCGTGATCATGGGCGTGCGCAACGTCCGCGCGATCGCAGACACCCTCGTCGGTGCGGGGCTGGACCCGGAGACGCCAGCGGTGGCGGTGCAGGAAGGCGAGACCGCCTCGCAGCGCGTGGTGCGCGCGACGGCGGCGACGCTGGCCGACGCCATGGAGGCCGAGGCCATCGCCTCGCCGGCTGTCTACGTCTTCGGGGAGGTCGCCGGCCTTGCGGACACTCGATAGCCTGATCTGGGACACCGCTCTTGCCGATGGGGTGCCGGACACACTGCTCGTCTGCCACGACCCGACCCTGGACCTGACGCGAAAGGCCGTGCAGACGGGACCGCGCGTGCTGTTTCTCGATCCCGACTACGCGCGCAGTCAGGACGCAGCGGCACTCGGCGCGGAGATCGCGGGGGATAGGCGCCTGGACGAGTATCTCGCCGGTGCTGGGGCCGGTGCTAGTGCTGGGGCGGTAGTCGGGCTCGGCGAGATGCCGAAGTCCCTGGCCCGCCTGGACTACCTCGCGCGCAGCATCGCCGGGGCGGGTTTTGCCAGCGCTCGTCTCTTGCTCGGGGCGAACAACAAGCACCTCTCGCGCGGCATGAACGCGGTGCTCGCCGACTCCTTCGATACGGTGCACGGCTCCCGCGGGCGCGGTAAGTTCCGCTGCCTGGTCGCCGCCGGGCCGCGCGATGTTGCGTACGAGCCCGTTTCCCATGGTGGGCTGGTGGCCTTCGGTGGCGTGTTCTCCGGCGCGAAGCCGGACCGCGGCGGCGAGTTGCTGCGCTCCTGCCTGCCGGAGGCACCTGGCCGCCTGTTGGATCTCGGCTGCGGCAACGGCTCGGTCAGCCGCGGAATTGCTGGCGTGGTCGCCACGGACTCGGATGCCGACGCCGTCCTATCCGCCCGCGCCATCGGCCTACCCACCACCTGGGACGACGCCGGCTCACAGCTTCCGGACGCCAGCTTCGACACGATTGCGCTCAACCCGCCCTTCCACGATGGCACCACCATCGACGCCACATTGGTTCAGCACCTCCTCGACGCCGCCAAGCGCCTGCTCGCCCCCGGCGGCGCGCTGTATGTGGTGCACAACTCGCACCTGCGCTACCGCGGCGAGGTGGAGCGGCGCTTCGGCGAGGTGGAACAGGTCGCCCGCGACGCGACGTTTACGGTGCTGCGGGCGCGGTAGGGCGGATTCTGGTACCGTAAAGCGGTACAACTATCTGGAGGTGGCAAATGTCTATCAGTGCTTCGGAAGCGCGCCGAACCTTGTTCCCGCTCATCGAGAAGGTCAACCAAGACCGGGACGCAGTCGAGATTGTTTCCCGTGGCGGTAACGCAGTGCTGATGTCTGCGGAAGATTACTCGTCCTGGGCAGAGACTGCGTATCTTTTCCGATCTCCTGAGAACGCGCGTCGCCTTTTGGAATCGTACGAACAGGCGCGTAGTGGACAAGCGGTAGTGCATGACATCGACCTGGATGCGTAAATGCAGCTCGCGTGGACGCCGAGAGCGTGGGAGGAATATCTCTACTGGCAGCAGAAGGATCGGAAGATCCTGAAACGGGTGAACCAACTGCTCAAGGACACGTTGCGTGATCCATTCGAGGGTATTGGTAAGCCGGAGCCGCTGAAATACGGTATTTCCGGGGCATGGTCACGGCGCATCACAGAAGAACATCGATTGGTCTACGTCGTCGAAGGTGACACGCTTATTATTCTGCAAGCTCGGTACCACTACTAATCCGCCCCTGCAGGATCCGCGGCAGCGCCTCCGCCGCCGTTGCCGGCACGACCACGCTGGCCAGGTGCGACAGCTCCGTCGGCTGCGGGGTAACCTCCACGATCGGGATCTCGCGCGCGTGCGCCATCAGCGGCAGCCCCGCGGCCGGGTAGACCACGCCGGATGTCCCGACGATGAGCAGCGCGTCCGCGGTTGTCATGCGCCGTTCCGCCTCGACCCACTCGTCCTGCGGCAGCGCCTCGCCGAACCACACCACGCCCGGCCGCACGAGCCCGCCGCAGACGGGACACTGCGGCGGGTGAATCGCCTCAACAGGTTCCTCCGGCAGCGCAATTGGCTCCTCATATGGGGTATCGCAGTCGGTGCAGCGGAAGGCGAACAGCGAGCCGTGCAGGTGCGCCACGTCCTCGCTGCCCGCCCGTTCGTGCAGGTTATCGATGTTCTGCGTCGTCACCGTCATCCCCCGCGCCGCCGCGATCGCCCGGTGTCCGTCGTTCGGCTCAGCGCGCTGCGCGAGTTGTGCTCGCCAGAGGTACCAGGCGTACATCGTGTCCGGGTCGTCGTGCCATGCGCTTATCGACGCCATCGCCACCGGATCCACACGCTCCCACACCCCAGTTTCTGCATCCCGGTACGTGGCGATACCGCTATCCGCGCTCATACCGGCACCGGTGAAGACTTCTACGTGGTTGGCGCGCTCGAGGATCTGGTGGGCGTCGATAAGCAATTGCTCCATGGCCCTAGTCTAGGGTGTCGATGAACTCCAGGGCCTGGTCTTCGTAAGTGAAGTTGTGGGTGGCGGTGACGGCGTCGCGCATGACGTCGCGGTAGAAGGCGCGGTGGGCCGGGTCCTCCGCGTGCAGCTCGAGGGCGCGGCGGGCGGTGTCAGTGGGCAGCAGGCACTCGGTCGGCACGGCGTGGATGCCTAGGTGGGTAGCGCGGGCGCGGGCCTGGGCGGCCTCCATGCGGGTGGTGTAGGCGTGGTTCGGCTCGTAGGTCACGGCGCGGGCAAGGCCGTCTGCGGCGAGTTGCTCGTTGACGAATACGTCGCCCGCGAAGACGGCGGCGAGCTCGCGGCCGTAGCGGTCCTTGCGCTCCTGGTCGTGTTCGAGGCGTACGCGCGTGCCGGGTGGGGCGAGCTCGGTGAGCCGATCCGTGGCCTCCTGGTAGAGGCACTCGCCCTGCTCAGGCGTGTCGATGTTGAGAAGCCGGACGCGGACGGTCTCCCCGTCGCGGTCGACGTCGAGGGTGTCGCCGTCGACGATCTTGGTCACTGTCGGCTGGCTCTGGCAGGCGGCAAGGGTCGCGGCGGCGAGGATGGTGGCGAGAAGGCGGAGGGGGCGCATATCGGTCTCGCTTACATGACGGCGGCGAAGACGACGCAGGCTGCAAGGGACGCCGCAAGCGCGATGCCCATCCGCCACAGGTAGCGGCGAGCGTGCTCGTGCGCCGTGTTGATCTGCAGCTTGCTGGGGTTGGATAGGAATACTGCGATCGGTGCCGGGTCCTGCGACTCGCTGTAGACGCCCATGCCGGCGGCGTAGCGGAAGTGCTCGTTGCGGGTTTGTTCGTCCTCGTCTGTCGGGAGTGCCTGGACCTGCTTGCTGGTGTTGAGGGTCAACGCGACGACGAGCACCACGGCGCCGATAGTGAATACGATCCAGACCGTAGGCATCAGCCATCCAGACGGGGCGAGGTTGGTCGACGAGAGTGTGCTCAGGCACGTACACACCGCCATACCGAGGATGGTTTGGGCGACGAACGTGGCTGTCTTATCGGTGAGTAGCTCGGCACGTTTTGCGTTGGCCTCGGAAAACGGGATCGGGGAGGTGGGTGGTACGTCCGCGGTGCGGCGGACCAGGGAACGCGGCGGCACGCAGCAGGCGACCGCGGCGGAGAGGACCGCGCCGATCCAGATCAAGGCGGTCGCGGCGAGGAACGACTTCGGCTCGTACCGGTCGGGGTTGCCCGCGGCGTCGAAGTGCACCGGGATTGGATCCGGGATGGAGTCCCACCGCAGCAGCACGTACGCCAACGTGGCGAGGTAGACGAAGATCGTGGCGGCGTAGTACTGGCGGGACTGCATGGTCTGAGGGTAGCAGGGGCGGGTTGGGGTGGTTTCTGAACTCGGTTCCTAAACGGAGCTAGCTCCGTTTAGACCACGGGCGGGTGGAAAACCCCTGGTCGCGGGTCGCCGAAACTCCTAAATGGAGCTAGCTCCATTTGGGTGTGGTGTGGGTGGAAAATGCCTGGTCGTGCGTTGGCGTGGTTGCTAAATGGAGCTAGCTCCGTTTGGGCTGTGCGCGGTTGTAAAACACCTGGTCGCGGGTTGGCGGGGTCTCTAGATGGAGCTAGCTCCATTTGGGTGTGGCAGGGCCCCGGCGAACGCCGTATCCAAAAATCATCGCCCACGACCACTAGACGAAACAAACAATATGTAATAGAAAGAACAGTATGAACTCGACGAGGAAGCAGGAGCTGGCAAACAAACTCATGGACAGTAGAAAGCAAGAAGACAGGCTCGCACATCGCAAAAGGCCGGCGGCGTACCGCAAGGTCTCGACGCGGTTTTTCATCAAGGTGACGGAATGGGAACAGTTGCGGTACCACGAGAAACGGTGGCTGGCGGCTTATGCGGTCGGTTGTACGGTGCCGCGGGCGGTGTTGTCGGGCCGGTCTGCGGCGCGGATTCTGGGGATCTGGGTGATCGCGACGACGCGCGAGCCGGTGGAGCTGGTGGCACAGCGAGGGAAGGCGCCTTCGCGGAAGCAGTGGCCGACGGGTGTGGTCTACCGGGACAGGTCGCCGGGCGAAGCAACCACGCAGCACTTCGACCGACTACGCACAACCGATGCGCTGACCACCGTGTTTGATATCGCGCTGCGTCATGGTTTCGCGGAGGGGCTCGTCGCGATGGATTGGCTGCTTCGCGAGGGTATGCCGCGTCACCGGATTGAAGAAGCGGCCGCCCGTCTGGGCCGCGTCCGCAATATCGCGACCCTGCGCCACGTCATCGCGCACGCGGTGGACAATTCGCTCTCGCCCTACGAGTCATACGCCCGCGCGCTCCTGTTGCAGGCGGGCATCGGCGGGTGGCAGGTCAACGCGCGCATCACCATCCCGCCTCACCTGTACGTGGCTGACCTGCTGCGCGGCCGCCTCATCGTCGAGATTGACGGCGCGCAAAAATACGACGGCACCACCTTCGCCCCGACCGACACGGCGATCCGCGAGGAGCGCGAGCGCGAGAAGCGCCTCCAGAACGCCGGCTATGTCGTGGTGCGGGTGTCGCCGGAGCAGCTGCTTGACGACGCCCACGGGTTCCTCACCACCGTCACCCGCATGCTCGACTTCGCGGAAATATCCCTCACACGACCAGCGTGACCTGGGTACCGTGGACCTCGGCGGTCATGCCGGCTTCGGTGGCGATGTCGGCGATGTCGTCGGGGGAGGTGATGGTGGCGTCGTGAAGCGAAAGGGCCCTGGCGAGCTCACCCTTGTACTGCTTGTTGAAGTGGCTGACCACCTTGCGCGAGCCGTCGGGCTGGACGGATTCGACACGCACAGTGGCAGCGCCCGGGACGGGGCCGAGCTTCTGATACGTGCCGGAGCGCAGGTCGATGACGAAGGGGAAGTCGGCGAGGGCGTCGGTGATCGCGGTGCCCCAGCGCGATTTCAGCGTGGTGCCGCCCAGGCGTGCTCCGCCCGAGAGTCGGTAGCGCGGGATCATATCGTCGGCGCGCACCACGCCGAAGAGGGCGGAGCCGATCGCGAGGCGCTCGAGGGAGTGTGCGGGGAGGGTGGGGGCGGACAGGGCGTCGAAAAGCACGCCGGTGTAGCGGAAGATGGCGGGCATGACCGGGGCCTCGGCGAGGTGCAAGTTTTCCTCGGCTTCGGCGCGCTTGGACGCGGGGATCTTCAGCTGGGCCATCATCTCCTCGACCGGAAGCGATGCCAGGTCCTGCATGAGTGCGGTGCGGATCGGGTCGAGCGAGGGGAAGGACACGCGCATCGGCGCGTCCTGGCCGCCGGGCGCTTTGGTCTCAGAAGGTGGGAGGACAATAAGCATGGCCACCAACCTTAGCGCTAGGATAAGCGCCATGATTACACGCCTTTCTCAGCTGTTCCTGCGCACCCTGCGCGAAGACCCCGCCGACGCCGAAGTCCCCAGCCACAAGCTTTTGGTGCGGGCCGGCTACATCCGCCGTGCCGCGCCGGGCGTGTACTCCTGGTTGCCGCTGGGGCTGCGCACGATGCGCAAGATTGAGGGCGTGGTGCGCGAGGAAATGGACGCGATGGGCGGCCAGGAGCTGCTCTTCCCGGCGCTGCTGCCTAAGGAGCCTTACGAGGCGACGAATCGCTGGGACGAATACGGCGACGACCTTTTCCGCCTCAAGGACCGCAAGGGCGCGGACATGCTGCTCGGGCCCACGCACGAGGAGATGTTCACCCAGACGGTGAAGGACTTGTACTCCAGCTACAAGGACTTCCCGGTCACGCTGTACCAGATCCAGACGAAGTACCGCGACGAGGCGCGTCCGCGCGCGGGCATTCTGCGTGGCCGTGAGTTCGTGATGAAGGACAGCTACTCCTTCGACATGTCGGACGAGGGGCTCGACGAGTCCTATGCGAAGCACCGCGAGACCTACCAGCGCATCTTCGGGCGCGTAGGCATCCGATACGAGATCTGTAAGGCGACCTCGGGTGCGATGGGCGGCTCGGCATCGGAGGAGTTCCTGGCCTACAGCGAAAACGGCGAGGACACCTTTGTGGTCTCCTCGGCGGGCGATTACGCGGCGAACGTGGAGGCCGTGGTGACGGTTCCGCCGGCACCTACCCCGATCGATGGCCAGCCGGAGGCGCAGGAGCGCGATACGCCGGCGTCGGAGACGATCGAGGCGCTGGTCACGTGGGCCAACGACGCTGGGGTGACGATCGACGGTCGCGCAGTCGAGGCCGCCGACACGCTCAAGTGCATGATGATCAAGGTGGACGATCCGCGTGCGGTCGACGAGGACGGCAACAAGGTTGGCCCGCACCTGACCGGTGTGCTCATCCCGGGTAACCGCGAGCTGGACGAGAAGCGCCTCGAGGCTTCCCTGGAGCCTGCGACCTTCGAGCTGGCCAGCGACGAGGACTTCAAAAACACCGACTTTTTGGTCAAGGGTTACGTCGGCCCCCGCGCCCTGAACGCCAACGGCGTGCGCGTGTTGGCAGACCCGCGCGTTGTCGAGGGCTCGAGCTGGATTACCGGCGCGGACGCGCCACAGAAGCACGTGGTTGGATTAGTCGCCGGCCGCGACTTCACCGTCGACGAGTTCATCGAGGCCGCCGAGGTCCGCGAGGGTGATCCGGCACCGGAGGGCAACGGCACCGTGCAGCTGGCGCGCGGCATCGAGCTGGGCCACATCTTCCAGCTCGGCCGCAAGTACACCGAGGCGATGGACGTGCAGATCCTCGACGAAAACGGCAAGCGCGCCGTGCCGACCATGGGTTCCTACGGCATCGGTGTCTCCCGCATGATGGCGGTCGTTGCCGAGCAGCGCCACGACGAGAAGGGCCTGGTCTGGCCGGTCGCGATCGCGCCGTACCAGGTGCACGTGGCGGTGGCCAACAAGGACGCCGCAGCGCTCGAGGCCGGCGACCGCATCGCCGCCGAGCTCTCGGACGCAGGGCTCGAAGTGCTTTTCGACGACCGCCCGAAGGTGTCCCCAGGCGTGAAGTTCAAGGATGCCGAGCTGCTTGGCATGCCGTTCATCGTGATCTTGGGCCGCGCCTTCGCTGACGGCAACGTGGAGCTGCGCATCCGCGGTGGCGAAACGCTCGAGGTGCCGGCAGACGAGATCGTCGTGAAGGTGCGCGAGCTCGTCGCGGCGCAGCTCGCAAACTAAACGCGCTGCGCGTTCGCCGCGAGTTCCACGGCGAGGCGTCGGAAGGCGTCGGACTGGGCGTGGGCGGCGGTGGCGCGCCACTGGTCGATCAGCGCCTGCTGCTGGGCCTGCGCGTAGGCTCCGGCCGAGGCCGCGTCACTCGGGGAGGGCACGCCTTCGAAGGCGTAGCCGGGGGCGGCCTCGGGGACGTCGCCGGTGGGCTCTAGCGCGGAGACCAGGGCGAGCGCGCGAGCGTCGGAGGCCTCGCGCAGCTCATCGAGGCGAGCATCGGTGGCGTCGTCGGCATACGCGGTGGCCATGCCGAAGCCGAATTGGGCGGCGTATTCCTCGCGCAGCATGGCACGGGCTGCATCCAGGTCCTTCTCGTTGTCGAGCGCCTCGCCGGCGGGCGTATCTGCCTGATCTGCGGCCTGTCCGGCACGCAGGTCGATGGCCTGCGCGACCAGCAGCGTGATGGATTCCTCGGGGGCGTCTGCCGCGGCGTCGAGGAGTGCTGCGGTGGCCAGGTGTGCCGCGGCCGCCGGGTCCGCGTTGCCGGTGGTCTCGCCGGGGCCGCGCTCAAATTCGCAGGTGGTAGGGAGCTCACCGGATTCGGTGGTGCCACAGAGGCGTTCGGCCTCGTTGAAGAGCTGGGTTGCTTGGGTGTGGCGGGTGTGGGCCAACGTGGCGTCGTCAAGCACTTGCCCATCGGCGAAGGCCTGCTGCCCGAGCGCGACGAGCTCAGCGTTTGGGCGCGGGCCGATGACGTCGAGCGCATCGCAGGCGGCAAGGGGCAAGGTCAGCATCGTGACGGCGAGGAGTTTCTTCACGCGGAAAACCGTACACGATAGGGTGGTGGGCATGGCTTTTCCTACACCTGAGCAGCTGGGCGCGCTGGTCGCGCCGATTGCCCGCAACCACGAGTTGGACGTTGAGCAGATCCGCGCGGTGCGCGCCGGCAAGAAATCGCAGGTGGTCATCGCGCTCGACGGTGACACGCCCCCGACGCTGGACGAGCTGGAGGAGGTGTCCAACGAGCTCAGCGAGCTTTTCGACGCCCACGAGGACGCAGGCGACCTCAACTTCGGCGCCGGCTACACCCTCGAGGTCACGACCCCAGGCGTGGACATGCCGCTGACCGAGCCGCGCCACTGGCGGCGCAACCGCGGCCGCGCCGTAGCGCTCATCGACGCCGATGGGAAGAAGGAGCTGTGGCGCATCGGGGCGCTCGACGAGACGGAAACCAGGGTGGCGCTGATCGAGCGCGGGGCCAAAACGCCCGCAGTAGACGCCCGGCTGGTTTCCGAAATGCCCAAGGCAGTGGTAGAAATTGAATTCAAAGCGCCGCCGGCGGCCGAGCAGGAGCTGGTCGACGCACCGTTCGAAGAAGTAGTAGACGCGTAGGCCTGCACGAAGGCTTACCTGGGAGGAAGACAAGTGAATATTGACTTGAACGCGCTCAAAGTGATTGAGGACAAGCAGGACATCGACGTCGACGACCTGCTGACCACGATCGCGAGCGCGCTGTTGTTTGCATACCTGGACTACCGCGAGGTGGACCCGGGCGAAAACACCAAGTCGCGCGTAGACATCGACCCCGATACCGGCGATGTACACGTCATGGTCAGCGAGGTCGACGCGGAGGGCGAGGTGCTCTCCGAGTACGACGCAACGCCGGTCAACTTCTCCCGCATCGGTGCCCCAGCCGTGCGCGACGCGATCAAGCGTCGCCTGCGCGAGGTCGAGGCCGGTCGCGTCTACACCGAGTATTCCGAGTTTGAAGGCCGCGTCGTCTCCGGCGTGGTGCAGCGTGACGCGAACGCAGAGGCCCGCGGGCTGACGATCGTCCAGCTCGGCACCGAGGCCGACCCCCAGGACGGGATCCTTCTGCCGGCCGAGCAGATCCCGGGCGAGCGGCTCACCCACGGCGACCGCGTGAAGGCCTACGTAGTGGGCGTGAACAAGGGGGAGCGCAACGTGCAGGTCAACCTGTCGCGCACGCACCCGGAACTGGTCCGCGGGCTCTTCGCGCTCGAGGTCCCGGAGGTGGAAGACGGCTCCGTGGAGATCATCGCCATTGCCCGCGAGGCAGGCCACCGTTCCAAGGTGGCGGTGCGCGCCACCGTCAAGGGCGTGAACGCGAAGGGCGCGTGCATTGGTCCGCGCGGCTCTCGTGTGTCCAATGTCATGAAGGAACTTGGCGGCGAGAAAATCGACATTATTGACTACTCGGATAACCCGGCCACCTACGTGGGCAACTCGCTCGCGCCGTCGAAGGTAATCAAGGTCGAGGTGCTCGACGAGGAAGCACAGGCTGCGCGCGTGACCGTGCCGGACTACCAGCTCTCGCTGGCCATCGGCAAGGAAGGGCAGAATGCCCGTCTCGCAGCTCGCCTGACGGGGTGGAAGATTGATATCCACTCCGACGCGGCTGCAGACTAGGGCGCGCGGGGCCTGCCGAGGGCGGGAAATTACACCGCTGTGAGCAGCGCTCGGCTTGAGTACGACCCGGAAGTATTTTTTAGCGCGGTTTTGGCGTAGGCTAGTAGGCGGCTTAATTCCCGTGTGCCGTGTCACGCTCGTGCCGGCGCAGAAGCGGGTGGCTGGCTGAGTCCAAGACCGAGAGGTCCGCGAAGCGAAAAGGAAGGTGCTGGATGAGCGATGCGCGTAAGCGTCCCATCCGTACCCGCACTTGTATCGCCACGCGCGAGACACTGCCAGACACGCGCCTGCTGCGGCTCGTGCAAGACCCGGACGTTCCCGGCCGCATTGTGGCCGACCCGTCCCGGAAGTTACCGGGTAGGGGAGCGTGGATCACTCCCACGCGGGACGCACTCGAGCTGGCGGAGCAGCGCCGTGCCTTTGCGCGCGCTTTCCGTCTGTCCACTCCGGTGGACCTAGGTCATGTACACACGTACCTCGCCGATCAGGCGAAAGACCCAACGCAAGTAAGGAAGACCGAACACTGATGAGTACACAACCGTGAAGCAGCATCAGCGATGAAAGTCATTGACCACGTCTAGGGGTCGGTACCCGTAGCAGGGCACCGCGCTCCTAGCATCAACCACAAGGAGACACGTGCCCGGAAAGTTACGAGTACACGAGCTTGCGAAGAAGCTTGGAGTTACGAGTAAGGAACTGCTCGCCACGCTCAAAGAGCAGGGCGAGTTTGTGAAGACCGCCTCGTCGACCATTGAGTCGCCGGTCGTGCGGAAGATGACCGCGTTCTACGAAGCGAAGAACGCGGAAAACGAGCCGAAGGAAACAAAGGACGAGAAGCCGGCTGCCGGCGGGGCGAAGCCTGCGCCGTCCAAGCCTGGTCAGGCAGCCAAGCCGGCAGCGCCGAAGCCTGGTCAGGCCGCGAAGCCTGCCGCGCCCAAGCCGGGTCAGGCAGCAAAGTCGGCTGCACCCAAGCCGGGTCAGGCCGCGAAGCCCGCTGCGCCGAAGCCGGGTCAGGCCGCGAAGCCCGCTGCGCCGAAGCCGGGTCAGGCGGCCAAGCCGGCTGCACCCAAGCCGGGTCAGGCCGCGAAGAAGGACGTCCCGACGCCTGGTTCGATGCCGCGTCCGAAGGCAAAGCCGGGTGGTCGCCCGAAGGTAGCGAACAACCCATTTTCCTCGAACACTTCCGCACCGCGCCCGGCGCCGCGTCCCGGCGGCGGCCGCGGTGGTCAGGGCCAGGGCGGCGGCCGTGGCCGCGGCCAGGGGTCCCAGGGGCAGGGTGCGCCGCGTCCGGGTGGTAACCGCTCCGGTGGCGGTCGTCGCCCGTCGCCCGCCGATATGGCGGCAGCGCCCTCGCCGAAGCAGATGCCAGCGAAGGCTGCTGGCTCCCGCAATGGTCGCGGAGGCGGCGGTGGTCGCGGTCGCGGTGGCGGACCGGGTGGCCCGCCGCGCGGTGGCGGCTTCCGTGGACGCGGCGGTCGTCGCGGCGGTACCGCAGGTGCATTCGGTCGCCCGGGTGGCGCACCGGGGCGTCGTCGTAAGTCGAAGGGCCAGAAGAGGGCCGAATACGAGGAGATGCACAAGCCGAACGTGATCGGTGGCGTGCGTTTGCCTGACGGCGACGGCAAGACGGTCCGCCTGCGCCAGGGTGCGACCCTGTCGGACTTGGCGGAGAAGATCAACACCGATGCATCCTCCCTGGTCCAGGCCCTGTTCAACCTGGGCGAGATGGTCACGGCTACCCAGTCGGTCTCCGAGGAGACGCTGCAGCTGTTGGGTGCTGAGATCAACTACGAGGTGCAGATCGTTTCCCCGGAGGACGAGGACCGCGAGCTGCTTGAATCCTTCGACCTGCAGTTTGGCGAGGACGAAGGCGGCGAAGAGGCGCTCGAGCAGCGCCCGCCAGTGGTCTCCGTCATGGGCCACGTCGACCACGGTAAGACCCGCCTTCTGGACTCGATCCGCAAGGCCAACGTTGGCCGCGGCGAGGCCGGCGGCATTACCCAGGGCATCGGCGCGTACCAGACCGAGGTCGAGCTCGACGGCGAGCAGCGCAAAATCACCTTC
This sequence comes from Corynebacterium sp. p3-SID1056, assembly GCF_025152525.1. Classification (GTDB taxonomy): domain Bacteria; phylum Actinomycetota; class Actinomycetes; order Mycobacteriales; family Mycobacteriaceae; genus Corynebacterium. The sequence continues at coordinate 128,885 of NZ_JALXXL010000001.1, read as the reverse complement.
CTCGATACCCCGGGCCACGAGGCGTTTACCGCCATGCGTGCCCGCGGTGCGAAGTCCACGGACTTGGCCATCCTGGTCGTGGCTGCGGACGACGGCGTGATGCCGCAGACCGTTGAGGCGATCAACCACGCCAAGGCGGCGGACCTGCCGATCGTGGTTGCCGTGAACAAGGTGGATAAGCCGGAGGCACAGCCGGACAAGATCCGCGGCCAGCTCACCGAGTACGGCCTCATTCCAGAGGAGTACGGCGGCGACACCATGTTCATCGACATCTCTGCTAAGCAGGGCACGGGTATCGACGAGCTTTTGGAGGCCGTCCTGCTCACCGCAGATGCGGCACTTGAGCTGACGGCAAACCCGGACATGGACGCCCAAGGTGTGGCCATCGAGTCCCACCTTGACCGCGGCCGCGGTCCGGTCTCCACCGTCATTGTGCAGCGCGGTACGCTGCGCGTCGGCGACTCCATCGTGGTGGGCGGCAACTTTGGCCGCGTGCGCCGCATGGTCGACGAGTGGGGCAACGACGTGGAAGAGGCTGGGCCCTCCCGTCCGGTCCAGGTCCAGGGCCTCAACGGCGTTCCCGGCCCGGGCGACAACCTGCTCGTGGTCGAGGACGACCGCGTGGCGCGTCAGATTGCGGCGCAGCGTGACGCGCGTCAGCGTGCTGCAATGCAGGCGCGCACCAAGAAGCGCGTCTCCCTGGAGAACCTGGATCAGGCGCTCAAGGAGACCAACCAGCTCAACCTCATCCTCAAGGGCGACAACGCCGGTTCGGTGGAGGCCCTGGAGGAGGCCCTGCTCAAGATCGAGGTGGACGACGAGGTCGAGGTGAACATCATCGACCGCGGCGTCGGTGCGGTCACCCAGACCAACGTGGTGCTCGCTGCCGCATCCGATGCGGTCATCGTGGCCTTCAACGTCCGCGCTGAGGGCAAGGCAACCGAGGAAGCCAACAACGAGGGCGTGGATATCCGCTACTACTCGGTGATCTACGAGGTCATCGACCAGGTGGAGGCAGCGCTCAAGGGCATGCTCAAGCCGATCTACGAGGAGCGCGAGATGGGTGCTGCGGAGATCCGCCAGATCTTCAAGGCTTCCTCCGTTGGCCTCATCGCCGGCTGCATGGTGACCGAGGGCAAGGTCAAGCGCGGCGCGAAGCTGCGCCTGGTCCGCGACGGCAACGTCATTACTCCGGACGCGACGATCGAGTCGCTGCGCCGCGAGAAGGACGACGTCACCGAGGTGGCCAAGGGCTACGAGTGCGGTATGGTGCTGTCGTACCCGGATATCCAGGTCGACGACCAGATTCAGGTCTACGAGATGGTCGAGGTTCCGCGCGACTAGGCCGGAATACACGCCTCATCGGTGCCCCCTTTCCGGTTCTGTGCCGGGGAGGGGGCGCTGTGGCGTCGATAAGCAGTGCAGGCGTCTAAACTTGAAGAGACGCTGACGTGAATAAAGGAGATGATGACATGGCTGACAACCCGCGCGCGCAACGTCTGGCAAAGCAGATTCACGCGATTGTTGCTTCCGCGATCGAGCGAGAGGTCAAGGACCGGAGGTTGGAGCTGGTCACCGTCACCGATGTTCGCGTGACCGGCGACCTGCACGACGCGACTGTGTACTACACGGTGCGCGGTCGCGAGATCGACGAGGAGCCGAACTACGAGCAGGCGGCCGAGGCACTGCATCGTGCCCGCGGCCAGCTGCGCAAGATCGTCGGCGACCAGCTTTCCGTTCGCTTTACGCCGACGTTGACATTTGAGCTGGATACTGTGCCGGAGGCCTCCGCGCGGATGGAGGAGCTGCTCAACCGCGCCCGCGCCCGCGACGAGGAGACCGCGCGCCTGCGCGAGGGCGCGACGCCGGCCGGAGAGGACAACCCGTATAAGACGGATGGCACAGGTCGTGCGGGCTCCGCAGGAGCAGAGGCATAAATGGAGGCACTGTTCCCGGGCACGGAAGCACAGTTCGCGCAGATCGCCAAGGTGCTGCGCGCGGCGAAGAAGATTTCGGTGGTGGCGCACATTAAGCCGGACGCGGACGCAGTCGGTTCGGCGTGTGGGCTGACCGCGGGGCTTCGTTCGCTGGGTATCGACGCGCACGTGTTTATCGGGCAGACCTACCCGCACCCCGAAAACCTGCTCACGGTGCCCGGGGTGGACGAGATCACCTACGGCGCCGAGCTGCCGGACGACGGCCTCGTGGTCACGGTGGACTGTGCGTCCGCGGACCGCACCGGGCTGCTGCGGGAACAGATCGCGGCCGATCCTTCGCGCGTGGTGGTCATCGATCACCACGAGACCAACCCGGCCTTCGGCGCGCACAACCTCATCCTCGATGCCGAGTCCACCACCACGATCATTCGGGAACTCTTTTCCTACCTGGACGTGACGCTGGACTACGACATGGCCTATTGCCTGTATGCGGGCTTGGTCACCGACACGGGCAATTTCCGGTGGGGCACCCCGCGCATGCACCGTCTGGCAGGGGAGTTGATGGGCTACGGCCTGGATACCCGCCAGATTTCCATGGACCTGATTGATAAGGCCAGCGCGCGGGATCTGCAGATCATGGGTGGGGTACTCGCCGATCTGCAGAACTTCCGCGAGGCTGGGCTCAAACTCAGCGTGTTTACCATTCCCGCCGAGTCGCTGGCGCGGATGAGCCAAACTACCGTAGAGGCGATCATCGATTACGCCCGTGCGCTCGAGGGCTGCGACGTTGGCATGGTGCTGAAGCAAAACGGGCCGAAGCGCTGGGCTGTTTCGCTGCGTTCGAGTGTGATTGACGTGTCGAAGCTCGCACAGCGCTTCGGTGGCGGCGGGCACATACCGGCGGCAGGCTACACCGCGTATGGCTCGCAGGATATGGTGGTGCGCGACCTGATCGCGGCGCTGCCGACTCGTGAGGAGCGCGCCGCGCGCTAGGCGGGCTGGCACACCGTGCCTACCTGGAGTTGTACCTCATCTGACGTGAAGTGAAGGAGCGTGCGCGTGGCAGCAGAGTCCACCCGAAAGTCCACCCAAAAGTCTAGACAGCGCACACGGACAAACCAGCATGCGAGTGATACCCGCGGACCGGAGGTCAGCGCGCGTACTATTTTGGCGCTCGCGCTGCCGGCACTCGGTGTGCTGGCCGCGAACCCGCTGTACCTCTTGCTCGATACCGCGGTGGTGGGCCGGCTGGGCACCGCGCAGCTGGCGGCGTTGGCGGCCGGAACCACGATTCAGTCGACGGTGACGACGCAGCTGACCTTCTTGTCGTACGGCACCACGGCGCGCAGTTCGCGGCTCTTTGGTGCCGGCAAGCGCGACGAGGCCATCGCAGAGGGTGTGCAGGCGACGTGGGTGGCGCTGCTCGTTGGTCTGGGACTCGCCACGATAATTTGGCTGTTTGCGCAGCCGATCGCGTTTGCGCTGACCAACGACCACGAGACAGCGGCGCAGGCAGCGCGGTGGATGCACGTGGCTGCCATTGCCATCCCGTTGACGCTGATCATTATGGCGGGCAACGGCTGGATGCGTGGCATCCAGAACACGCGCCTGCCATTCTTGCTCACGCTGTGCGGCCTGGTGCCCGGGGCGATCGCGCTGCCGTTTTTGGTGCAGCGCTTCGGGCTCGTTGGTTCGGCGGTGGCCAACGTGTTGGGCATGGGGATTACCGCCTCGCTTTTTCTCGCGGTGCTCATCCGCAAGCACGATGGTTCCTGGGCCCCGCGGTGGGCGGTTATGCGCGACCAGCTGGTGCTTGGCCGTGACCTGATCTTGCGCTCGCTGTCTTTCCAGATCTCCTTCCTCGCGGCTGCCGCGGTGGCCGGCCGCTTCGGCGTGGCGACGCTTGCGGCGCACCAGATCTTGCTGCAGTTGTGGAATTTCCTCACGCTCGTGCTCGACTCGATGGCAATCGCAGCGCAAACGCTCACCGGGGCCTCCCTGGGCAAGGGGCGCGTCGCAGAGGCGCGGTCGGTGGGCGTGCAAACCACTCGTTTCTCAGTCGGCTTCGGCGTCGTGCTCGCGACGATTTTCGTGCTCTTCCACGCCCCGCTCAAGGCCATATTCACCTCCGATGACGCGGTGCTCAGCGCACTGTATACCCCGTGGTGGCTGCTCATCGCGATGATCCTTGTCGGCGGGGTGGTGTTCGCCCTCGACGGCGTGCTGCTGGGGGGCATCGGACGCGGCCTTTTTGCGTAACCTGACTATCGTGAGCGTACTTGGCGCGTTCTTGCCGCTCACGCTGCTCTCTGTTGTCTTTGGCTGGGGGTTGGCCGGTATCTGGGCCGGGCACCTCGCCTCGGTGGTACTGCGTCTGGTGGGCGTGGTGGTGCGTTTCCGCGGTGACGCATGGGCGCGCACCGGGGCGAGCACGCGGGCGTCGTAAAGCGGCACAAAGAGAGGAGCCGACTATGAGCACTACGCTGTGGGCTGTCAGCGACCTGCACGCGGCAGTCAAACGCAATGGGCCGAAGATCGACGACATTCAGCCGCGCGATCCTTCTGACTGGCTCATCGTGGCCGGCGATGTCGCGGAACGCTTGGATCTGATCGTGCGGGTGATGGAGCAGCTTAAGCAACGTTTCGATACCGTGATCTGGGCGCCCGGCAACCATGAACTCTTCTCCCGCTCGGCGGACCGCTACCAGGGCAGGGAGAAGTACACGGCGCTGGTGCAGGCGATGCGCGAGATCGGCGTCATCACGCCGGAGGACCCGTACCCGCAGTTCGGCGGCGTCACCATCGCACCGCTGTTTACCCTCTACGACTACTCTTTCCGCGGCGCGAACATGACGGTGGAGGAAGCGCTCGAGGCGGCGCACGAGAAGAACATTGTCATGACTGATCAGTACGCCATCGCCTCGTTCGTCGACGTGCGCGCGTGGTGCTGGGACCGGCTGGCGTACACCACGAAGCGCTTGTCGCGGATTTCGGGGCCAACCATTTTGATCAACCACTGGCCGCTGGTGCAAGAGCCGACGCTGCGCATGCAGTGGGCAGAGATAGCGCTGTGGTGCGGCACCAGGCATACCCGTTCGTGGCCGAAGCGCTACAACGCGCAGGCCGTCATTTACGGGCACCTGCATTTGCCCGGGGTGATGGAGATCGACGGCATTGAGCACATCGAGGTTTCCCTCGGGTACCCGCGCGAGTGGGAGCGATTCCCGCGTGACGTGCCATTCCCGTACCCGGTGATGGAGGTGGGGGCATAAGATGCAGAACTTGGCATTATTTCCTCCCGAGGCGCGTTTCGTCTACCTGCGTACCGACGGTCGCAATGACTTGAGCAAGTACGAAGACCTCTTGCCAAGCGAGCAAGCGCAAGTCAGGTGCGCCGTCGATCTGCGCAAGGGCGAGTTTGGCGACGCCCGCTGGTGCGCCCACGAAGCACTGAAAGAACTCGGCTGCGAGAACGCCGGGGCAATCCTGCGCGGCGAGAAGGGGATGCCGCTGTGGCCGGAGGGCTACACCGGCTCGCTCACGCATACCGCCGGTTTCCGAGCGGCGGTCGCCGCGCCGACGAGGTGGGTGCGCTCGATGGGATTGGACGCCGAACCGAGCGAGCCGCTGCCGGAGGGGATGTTGGGGGCGATTGCGCGCGATACGGAGTACGAGATGGTGCGCGAGCTGCAGGACGCCGGCTTCGAGTGGGGCGACCGCCTCCTGTTTTGCGCCAAAGAGGCGACCTACAAGTGTTGGTTCCCCATGACGCGTCGCTTCCTTGATTTCGACGAGGCGGACATCTGCCTGCGCCCCGACGGCACCTTCGTCTCCTATATCTTGGCCCGGCCCACGCCGGTGCCGATGTTCGAGGGGCGCTGGGTGGTCGGCGATGGCTACGTCATCGCCTCGGTGTACGTGGACTAGCGCGCTGATTAGCTCAACGTCGCCGGGCGCGCGACAAACACCGTGGCCAGGCGTGTGCCCTGCTCCTTGACCAGGGCGACGACGCGGCCGTCGGGGCCCTTCGCAGCGTGCACGCCGTCGAGCCCGCGGGGAGTGAGCCACTTGCCGAGCGCGAGCGCCTGGTACTCCTCGGCGGTGACCTCGGTGACTGGCCAGGCGCGCAGCTGCGCCTCATCCAAACTGAGCGAGAGGGCAGGGGAGTCTTGGAGGGCGGCCAGGGGCGTGGCGTCGGCAAGCGTGAAGGCCCCGACGGACTCGCGGCGCAGCGCGGTGAGATGGCCGCCGACGCCGAGCGCGGCGCCAAGGTCGCGGGCGAGCGCGCGGATATAGGTGCCGGAGGAGCAGTGGACGCGCACGTCGACGTCGACGAAGCTGGCCTCGCGGCGGGTGTCGAGGATATCGAAGCTGAAGACAGTGACCGGTCGGGCCGGGATGTCGACGTCCTTGCCCTCGCGGACGAGCTCGTGGGCGCGCTTACCGTCGATCTTGATTGCGGAAACGGCGGTGGGCTTCTGCATGATGTCGCCGGTGAGCGCGTCGACCTCGGCCGCGATCTGCGCGTCGGTGATCGCCGAGGCGTCGTGGGTAGCGGTCACCTCGCCCTCCGCATCGTCGGTGGCGGTGGACTGGCCCAGCCGGATCGTTGCGGCGTAGCGCTTGTCGTTGGCCACCAGGTGGGCGAGCAGTTTCGTGCCGCGTTCGATGCCTACGACCAGGACACCCGTGGCCATGGGGTCGAGCGTGCCGGCGTGCCCCACCTTGCGGGTGGAAAACGCGCGCCGCAGCTTCGCGACGACATCGTGGCTCGTCATGCCCGCAGGCTTGTCCACCACGACGATTCCGGAGGTTGCGAGGGGATCGGTCATGGTTTTCAAGTATGCCGTACGCTATTGCGCGTGGATATTTTGCACGGGCTTGGAAGCGTTCCGGAACACTTGAAAGATTCCGGCGGCTGCGTCGTGACCATCGGCGTTTTCGATGGGGTGCACCGCGGCCACCAGCTGCTCATCTCCACTGCGGTGGAGAAGGCGAGGGCGCAGGGCGTGCCCTGTGTGGTGATGACTTTTGACCCGCACCCGGTAGCGGTGTTTGCCCCGGAGCGCGCGCCGCTGGCGCTGTTGAGCCTGGAGGAGCGGGCCCGCCAGATCGAGGCGCTGGGCGTGGACTACCTGCTGGTCATCGACTTCCGCCAAGAGCTCGCTGGCGACAGCGCCGAGCACTATGTCACCGGGGTGCTGCAGGGCACGCTCGGCGCGCGCGAGGTGGTCGTCGGCGAGAACTTCACCTTTGGCAAGGACGGTGCGGGCACCGCGCAGACGATGGCGCAGCTGGGGGAGCGTTACGGCCTCGAAGTCACGATCGTGCAATTGCTTAACGACGGCGACGTGCGCATCTGTTCCACCGCCATCCGCGATGAGCTCACCGCCGGCAACATCAGCGTGGCCACCGACTACATGGGCCGGCCGTTCTCGGTGATCTCGGTCATCGAGCGTGGCGCGGGGCGCGGCGGGCGCGAGCTGGGTTACCCGACTGCGAACCAGTACGTCGAGGACGTCTCGGCGCTGCCTGCTGATGGGGTCTACGCCGGCTGGCTCACCATCATCGACACCGCGCCAATCGAGGGCGATATGGAACCTGGTGTGCGTTACCCGGCGGCGATTTCCGTGGGCACGAACCCCACCTTCGGCGACACGCGCCGCAGTGTGGAGTCCTACATCCTGGACCGTGATGCGGACCTGTACGACCGGATGGCCCGCGTGGAGTTCGTGGATAAGGTCCGTGACATGGTGAAGTTCAATTCAGTAGAGGAACTGCTGGAGCATATGGCGCGCGACGTGCAACGCACTCGCGAGATCCTCGGCGTGCAGTAGCATGACGTAGACAGCACGACTGCGCTCAAAGCGGCTCAAAGCGGAAGGACGCCACCTATGTCACGCAAGCTCATCCTGGACTTAGACACCGGTATCGACGATGCACTGGCGCTCGCCTACGCGCTCGGCTCGGAAGACGCCGAGCTCATCGGTGTGACGTGTACCTACGGCAACGTGACTGTGCCGCAGTCTGTGCGCAACACCCTGGCGATTCTGCAGCTGTTCGGCCGCACCGACGTGCCGGTGTTCGCAGGCCCAGACCACGCCCGGGCAAAAGACTCCTTTAGCGTGCAAGAGATCTCCGCGTTCATCCACGGGAAAAACGGCATTGGCGGGGTGGAAATCCCCGATGCCACCCGCGGGGCGGAAGGGACCTCAGCGGTGGAGTTTCTTATCGACTCGGTCAACGCCTATGGCGACGACCTGGTGATCGTGCCCACGGGCCCGTCGACAACCATCGCCGCCGCGGTCGAGGCCTCCGAAGACTTCCGTAAGAAGGCGCACATTGTGATGATGGGCGGCGCGTTGACCGTCCCCGGCAATGTCACTGCTTGGTCGGAGGCGAATATCAACCAGGACCCGGAGGCCACGGACCTGGTATTCCGCAGTATGCAAGACGTCACCATGATTGGGCTCGACGTCACGCTGCAAACGCTGCTGACGGTGAAAGAAACCGCGCAGTGGGAAGCGCTCGGCACGCGCGGGGGCAACTTCCTTGCCGCGGCAACCAACTACTACATCGACGCGTATAAGACGACCTCACCGCACTTGGGCGGCTGCGGGCTGCACGACCCGCTCGCCGTCGCGGTAGCGCTTGAGCCGGACCTGGTGGACACGCTCGAGATCAACATGAAGGTGGACACCGAGGGGGCGACCCGCGGGCGCACCATCGGTGACGAGACGCGACTGAACGATCCGGACAAACACGCCGCAGTCGCGATCCGCGTGGATACGGAACGGTTCCTGGAAAAGTTCATGGAGCGACTGACTACTTTGGCACTTGGTACACCTGTGGTGTAGTATCTCCCAAGGTCTTGCGCCAATCGACTGTGGTTCGCGGCAGTTGCGGTGCAGCAGAAGACTTTTTACCTAGAGCGCGAACTGAAATACCCAAGGAGCATACTCATGGCACTGTCCACTGAGAAGAAGGCTGAGATCCTCAAGGAGTTCGGCGTCCACGAGACCGACACCGGTTCCCCGGAGGCACAGGTTGCGCTGCTGACCGAGCGCATCAACAACCTGACCGAGCACCTGAAGGACCACAAGCACGACCACCACTCCCGTCGTGGTCTGCTGCTGCTGGTCGGCCGCCGTCGTGGCCTGCTGCAGTACCTGCGCGAGAACAACGTTGAGCGCTATCGCGACCTCATCGCTCGCCTCGGCCTGCGTCGCTAAGACAACGCGCCTTGACCCGCCGCACCCAGCTTCTTGGGGCGGCGGGTTTTGCGTTTTAGCTTGGAGCCTGAGCTGCGGCGTGGCCCGGTGCTGGTAGGATGTGGGCCGTTGCAAGAGAACGCGATACTCGGCGGCACCGATGACCGCCACGTCAAGACCCAAGGAGAGGGATCTTTTGAGCAGCTTTAGCCCCAACAACTCGTACGACGTCCACGTCGATGAAGAGTTTGGCTTGACCGAGGCCGTTGCCACGCTGGACAACGGCGACTTTGGTACCCGCACCATCCGTTTCGAGACGGGCCAGCTGGCGCGCCAGGCCGACGGTTCGGTGACCACGTACCTTGACGAGGACACGATGATGCTGGCAACCACCACCGCATCGAACCAGCCTCGCGAAGGGTTCGACTTCTTCCCGCTGACCGTTGACGTGGAAGAGCGCATGTACGCGGCGGGCCGCATCCCCGGTTCCTTCTTCCGCCGCGAGGGCCGCCCGTCGACGCAGGCGATTCTCGCCTGCCGTCTGATTGACCGCCCGCTGCGCCCCACCTTTGCCAAGGGCCTGCGCAACGAGGTGCAGTGCGTGATCACCGTGCTGTCGATGGCCCCGGACGAGTACTACGACGTCGTTGCCATCAACGGCGCATCCGCCGCGACGCAGCTGTCTGGCCTGCCAGTCTCCGGCCCGGTGGGTGGCGTGCGCATGGCGCTGATTGCCGACGATAAGCACCCGCAGGGCCAGTGGGTGGCCTTCCCGAACGCGGCGCAGCACGAGCGCGCCCTGTTCGAGATGGTGGTTGCCGGCCGTATGGTCGAGCGCAAGGACGGCAAGAAGACCCGCGAAGACGTCGCCATCATGATGGTCGAGGCCGGCGCGGGCGTCAACGTGGTCAAACTGGTCAAGGACGGCTTCCCGGCACCGACTGAGTCCACCGTGGCCGAGGGACTGGAGGCTGCAAAGCCCTACATCCGCACGCTGGCGAAGGCGCAGGCGGACCTGGCCGCCCAAGTGGGCAAGGAGACCAAGGAGTTTACGCTGTTCCCGCCGTACTCCGACAAGGTCTACCAGCAGGTGGAGAAGAAGGCCTCCAAGAAGCTGGGCAAGATCATGACGATCAAGTCCAAGGCAGAGCGCGAGGATGCGTCCAACGCGTACATGGAGGATATCGAGGCCTCGCTGCTGGATAAGTTTGATGTCGACGAGGACGACGGCGAGGAGTACACCGCCACTGCCAAGGAGATCCGCGCTGCCTACAACGCGGTGCAGAAGAAGATCGTGCGCGAGAAGATCCTCAAGGAGGGCTTCCGTATTGACGGCCGCGGGGTCAACGACATCCGCGACCTTGAGGTTGAGGTCGAGCTGATTCCGCGCGCCCACGGCTCCGCACTGTTCGAGCGTGGCGAGACCCAGATCCTCGGCGTGACCACCCTGGACATGCTGAAGATGGAGCAGCACATCGACTCCCTGCACCCGGAGGACACGAAGCGTTACATCCACCACTACAACTTCCCGCCGTACTCCACGGGCGAGACCGGCCGCGTGGGTTCACCGAAGCGCCGCGAGATCGGCCACGGCGCACTGGCAGAGCGTGCGCTGCTGCCCGTGATTCCTTCCAAAGAAGACTTCCCGTACACGATCCGCCAGGTCTCTGAGGCGCTCGGTTCGAACGGGTCGACCTCGATGGGGTCGGTGTGCGCGTCCACGTTGTCGCTGTACAACGCGGGTGTACCGCTGGCCGCACCGGTGGCGGGCATTGCCATGGGCCTGGTTTCTGGCGAGGTTGACGGCAAGACCGAGTACGTCGCGCTAACCGACATCCTGGGTGCCGAGGATGCTTTCGGCGACATGGACTTCAAGGTCGCCGGTACCAGCGAGTTCATCACCGCCCTGCAGCTGGACACGAAGCTGGACGGCATCCCGTCCGACGTGCTGGCTGCTGCCTTGGACCAGGCCTACGAGGCTCGCGAGACCATCCTGGAGACCATGGCCGAGGTCATCGAGGGCCCGGACGAGATGAACCCGCTGGCACCGAAGATCACCACGGTGACCGTCCCGGTGAACAAGATCGGCGAGGTCATTGGCCCGAAGGGCAAGATGATCAACTCCATCACGGAGGAGACCGGCGCGGACATCACTATCGAGGATGACGGCACCATTTACGTTTCCGCAACCGAGGGCTCGGCGGCGGACGCGGCGATTGAGAAGATCAACGCGATCGCCAACCCGCAGATGCCGAAGGTGGGCGAGCGTTACCTGGGCACGGTGGTCAAGACCGTCGCCTTCGGCGCGTTCGTCTCCATCCTGCCTGGCACCGACGGGCTGATCCACATCTCCAACCTGGGCGGCAACACCCGCGTGGAGAACGTCGAGGACGTGATCAACGTCGGCGACAAGGTCGAGGTGGAAATCCGCGACATTGATAACCGTGGCAAGATCTCCCTGGTCCCCGTAGAGGACTAACGCGCCTCGCCTTTGAGCGACAAGCGAAACGCCTCCCACAGCGGGAGGCGTTTTCTGCTGCGCGATAGGCTGCGCGCTAGGGGAGGAAGCGCAGCTTCTTGCCGAGGTTCAGCGCGGTGCTCAACAGCCTGCCGTAGTACCTGCGCGGCAGCTGGGCCGGCCCCCGCATCGGCATGATGCGCTGTTCGGAGATGTTCTTCGGCTCCGTGTACTTGGTGATTCCCTCAGGACCGTGACGGCGGGCGAGGCCGGACTGCTTCACGCCGCCCAGCGGGGTGGAGATTGCCGCCCAGGACGACGCGTAGCCGTCGTTAATGGTGACGCTGCCGGACTCGATCCGCTTGGCCAGCGCCCACGCGGTCTTGGGCGCACCGAAGACGGAGGCGTTGAGCCCGTAGTCTAGCGAGTTGGCCAGCTCGACGGCCTCGTCCATATCGCGCACGCGCTGCACGTAGACCACTGGGCCGAAGACTTCCTGCGCCTCCAAGTCGGTGTCCGGGCCGAGGTCGATGAGGATTGTCGGCTCGAAGTGGAAGGGGCCGATGTCCGGCCGCGCCTTGCCGCCGGTGACCAGGGTGGCGCCCTTGGACAGCGCATCGTCGACAAACGCCTGCACACGCTCGAGCTGGTCCTGGTTGATCAGCGAGCCCATCTCGTAGTCCCAGTTCAACCCGGCACCAAGCGTGATCGATTCGGTTGCTTTCCGGAAGGCGTCGATGAAGCGGTCGAAGATCGCGTCGGGTACGTAGATGCGCTCGATCGATACGCACAGCTGCCCCGAGTTGGAGAAGCAGGCCGTGGCGATGGTGTCGATATGCTTTTCGACGTCCGCGTCAGGGGCGATGAGCATCGGGTTTTTGCCGCCAAGCTCAGCGGAGTAGCCCACGAGACGCGCACCGACGGTCTCGCCGAGAATCTTGCCGGTCTGGGTCGAGCCGGTGAACATGAGGTAGTCGCACTGGGTAGAGATGGCGTGGCCGACTTCGCGACCGGAGCCGGTGACGATTTGGAACAGGTCGCGGGGCAGCCCAGCCTCGATGAGGAGATGCAACGCGATGAGGTTGGAAAACGGGGTCTGCCAGTCGGGCTTGGCCACGACGCCATTGCCGGCAATGAGCGCGGCGACCGCGTCGGAGACGCCGAGCGCGAGCGGGTAGTTCCAGGGGCTGATCTGACCAACGATGCCCTTCGGCACGCGTTGTAGGACGGTTTTAGAGATGAGCGGGAAGGCGCCGGCCTGCTTCGTGTCCGACAACAGGGCTTCAGCTTTGTTGCAGTAGTAGCGAGCGTTGTTGAGGACGTCGAGGACCTCGTCGAAAGCTGCGGTGCGGTCTTTGCCGGTTTCGAGCTGCACGACGTCGGCAAGCAGGTCCTGGTTGCGGTAGACCAGGTCGTGGAAGCGGGAGAGGACTGTTACGCGCTCGTCGATATCGCGCGCTGCCCAGGCCTTTTGGGCGGCGCGGGCGCGGCGGAATGCCTCGTCGACATCTGCTGTGGTGCCAGCGCCGACCCAGCCGAGGGGTGCATCGACGAAGGGGGAGGTCACCTCCTGGCGCTCGCCGCTGTACAGCGAACCGGTGGCGTGGTTGGTTGTGAGATTGAGCAGCATCTCGTGGAAGTGCTCGGGAAGCGGTTGGGCCTTCAAGCGCTGAATTGGCATGGGGTTCTCCAAAAAGTGGTGTGCTGTGTGCAAGGGCGCACGCCCCAGGTTGCGGGGTGCGAACCTGGGGCGTGGCGTTAAGGGGATAGGGCTAGAACGGGCAACCTGCGGCGCGGCGGGCGGCTGCTCCATCGTCGCCGTCTGTGCCGGTCTCACCGGGCTTGCGTGCGGAGACGGTAATACCGTCAGCGGCCTTGAGCTCTTCCTCCGGGTCACCGCCATTGTTGTACGGCGCGATGTTGCGCGGCTCTTTGTACTTGCCGTCGATCATGCCGTGCTTGATCATCTGCGAACGGCCCGGCTCCATGTATCGCTTGTCCTCGGGCAGGATCTCGAAGACCTTCTTGACCAGCTTGGCAATGCGGTCGAAGCGCTTCTGGTCGCGCTTGGTCCACTCGAGGCCGAGGATGCGGCGTTCCTTCTCCGGCAGGGTGCCGTAGGTCAGCCAGATGACGGGGCGCATGACCGGCTTCCAAATGACCTTCCACACCTTCAGCGGCACGCCGTCGGGCGGAGTGATCATCTCTTCGCGTGCGGTGCGCAGCGCGAAGTCGACAGTCTCGTTGCGCTCGAGCACGGTCTCGACCATCTCGTCCATGTAGGCGAGCAGGTCATCATAGTTGTCGATGACCGGACGCTCGGACATGCCGTACTTGTCCCACCAGGTCACGCCCTCGCGGACAATCTGGTCCTTCTCCTCGTGGGTGAAGGGGGTGCCGAAGAGCTCCTGTGCGTAGATGACGCGGTAGACGAAGGTGGCGTGCGCCCACCAGAAGGTCTCCGGGTTCATGGAGTGGTAGCGCTCGCCGTTACGCAGCGTGCCCTTAATGGTGGTGTGGTAGTCGCGGATCTGCTTGGACAGGCCCTCGTCGTCATAAATGGACATGATGATCTGCGGGGTGGAACGCTCCAGGCGTGCGAAGGGCTCCTCAAAGAACTTGGAGTGATCCAGCAGGGACTGGCCGATCGCGGGGTGCATGTTCTGCATGATGCCCGTGTAGCCGCGGAGTAGCTGGATACGGTTATCCGAGCCCCACTTCCACAGGAGGGAATCCGGGCCGAGAGGGGAGCGGCGGATCTCGCGCTTGCCGCCCTTGGACTTGTCGGCGGAAACTGGCGTAGACATCAGTTGCCTCTTTTCATGTGCTTGTAGACATCACGGTGAATATGTGAACGGTAGCACAGAAACTGCGTCTATGGGGGATAGGCCACACACTTTTCGAAGCGAAAATATTCCATGCTGCTTAGTATCCGGCGTGCTCCGAAAGGTGTTTGCGCCGGAGCGGAACCACGCTCGGGCCTGGCGCATGCGAGGATTGCATGGATGTGACACACGTCCGCGCGAGAGTTGTTGCGTGCCACCCAATGCGTGGTAGTGTGTGGCGAATCATACTCGATTGTGTCGTTTCGGACGCTTCGCCCGCTTCTATCCTGCGGGCGCGTTGTGGCCTAACGTGCGCGAAACGGGAGTGAGCAGGAGTACAAAAAGTTCACGGTTTCCCATTGATGAAAGGTAGACCCCATGGGGAAAATCAACTGGAAGAAGTCCGCAGTCGCGCTCACCGCGGGCTTGGCCGCGTTCGGCGCGACCGGTATCGCTGTGGCGCAAGGTGGGTTGACCGCAAACCTCGCGCTCTCAGGCACTTTTTTCAAGGTGAGCATGGAGCACCTTGACGGCGAGGACTTCGCGCTGTTCGTGGACAGTGAGCAGATGCAAGAGGACAACACCATTCCTGTCGCTCGCCTCAAGTTCGGCCACGCCTACGCGTCGAACCTCTGCCTGTCTGCGAGCTTGCCGGATCTGCCGATGGTCGGGGAGGGCACCCTCGCCCTGCGCGCCAACGGTGACAAGAGCGTGGAGGTGCGCAACCTGGTGGTGGGTGCGAACGACATTAAGGGCGCGCTGCAGCTTACCGACGCCAACGTCGGCATCGACGCCAACCAGGTCGTCCAGCAAGCCGCCCCCGGCACCTGGGGCCTGCACTCGAGCAAGGTCACCCTGAGCGCGGACGACATCACCACTACCTCCATCGGCGTGGAGTACCTTGCCGCCAACGGCGTGGGCGTGACCGTGGAGAGGGGCAGTGAGAATGCCTGCGGTCTCTGATCCGAAAGACCCGCACAACCTTCAGGAATCTGGGCAGGATTCGCTTGTCGACGGGGCGTCAAGCACTGCGAGTGCTGAAACCACCGAGCCAGAGCAACGCAGCGCGGCGCAACGCTTCAAGCAGTGGCGGCGTCACCGGCCCTTTATCCCGGGCTTGCTCATGATGATCTCCGGTTTCGTCATCGCCGCGCCTGCCTACATCACGGTGGAGGTCTCGGACATCTTGGTGATGATTTCCACGGTGTCCGGTGTATCCACGCTGCTGATCGGCGTCCTGTTATTCATGTTCGGGCTGGGCTGCTGGCTGCAGCCAGCGACCGCGGTGTACCTTGGCGTGCTCGCCATCATTGTGGCTGTGATTGCGCTGCCGACCTCGAACCTTGGCGGCTTTGTCATCGGCTCGCTCTTCGGCATCGTTGGCGGTGCGCTCGCCCTCGGCTGGGAAGGCGGGGACGGCGAGACTGCCGAGACGCCGAAGAAGGCGAAGAGGAAGCGGCGCGTCAAGGAGGACGAAGAGGAAGAAGACTACGATCCATTTGCTGACGACGCGTTCACAGACCACGAAGCACACGATGAAAAGCGCGGCGGTAGTACCCGCCTCGGTGGTGGCACTGCGCTCAACTCCATCGTTGCGATAGCGGCGGCAACTGCGCTCGTTGGTCTCCTGCTTGGCGATACGCAGGCTGTATCCGCGCAGGAATCGGAGCGCAAGGTGGCGCAGCCGGCAGTGCAGCTCCCGCAACTGCCAACGCCACCGGTTGAACTGCCCGAGCTTCCCAAGGTGCCGGTGCCTTCGGTCAACGTGCCTCCACCGCCAGGCGGTGCCACGAGTACACAGAGCCCGGCCCGCCCGAGCACGCAGGCGACGCCGAAGAGCCCGACGAGCCCAACGAGCCCGGTGCCGAGTCCTACCCCGGGCCCGGGCGCAGGTGCGCGGGCGGCTGGGCCGCTTGCACCTGCGGCAGCACCAGCAACCGTGACCGCCGATAAGGTCACCATCACGGGCAATGTGCACGCCACGCTGGATTATGTCAACGTTGGTGGCACGCCAAAGCGTGCGTTGATCCTCACCGGCGATCGTCTCGTCGGACACAACCTCGGGCTGAAGATCCCGGGGTTCGGTGGCGGAGCGCAGCTGCGCACGGGCAACGTGGACACGAAAGTGATCGACGGCCCGGTCAAAGTGGTCGCCACGGGGCTGACCGCGACGCCGGCGGTGCGCGATGTGCGCACCCTCCCGGTGACGGTGGATTTGAGCGGCGACATCAACTCGGTGCTTGATCAGCTCGGGGTGCCGGATCGCCACCCGGTGCCGAATGTGGAGATCCCCGACATGCTGATGAAGGAGATTTCCCTGACTGGCGTCACGATGGAAATGGTGTCGCTCTACGGCCAGGCTTTCGAAGCTCCCTCGGTGCGACTCACCGTTCCTTAAATAGTCTGCCTTTAAATTGCCTGCCTGCCCGGCCAGCGCTGCCGCGGTGTGAAGCATCGTGGGAGTGGCTCGCCGGGCTTTTTTCGTCGCTGCCGCTTCCCGGTCGGCGCAGGTGCAAATGGAGCTAGCTCCATTTGGGGTTGGTGCGCAAGGCGGGGACAGGCCACCGGCACTGCCACGCTGAACACATGCACAAGCGCCAGGTACCCGCGACATGCGAGCGCCTGGCGCTAGAAGCGTTGAGCAGTGGATCGTTTAGTAGTGGAATCCGCCCTCGGCTTCGGCCTTCTCGAAGGCGCGAGAGGCAATCGGCACCATGCGAACCTTGCGCGGCAGGACCGAGAAGACGAGGCGTGTGCCGGTGGACAGCGCCTTGAGGCGACGGGCGTCGGACTTCGTCCACTCCCAGCCAAGCTTGTCGCGCAGCTTGTCCGGGATCATGCCGATAGCGACCCAGAGCAGCAGCTTCGACACGTAAGGCGCGACCGGCTTCCATGCCCACTTCGGTACCGACGGGTCCGGGGTGTCGAGGGTGAGCCCGTTGATGATGCGGGAGCGGTCGATGGTCTCGCTGGGGCCCAGCTTGTCAATCATCGCGTCCATGTAGTCGACGTACTCGTCGTAGGTCTTCGGCGCGTCATCCGGCTCGGCGACTCCGTAGAAGCTGTACCAGGTGCGGCACTCCTGGAAGAGCTGCTCCTTTTCTGCGCGGTTCATATCCGGCATGAAGTTGCCCGCGAGCAGGTAGGGCATCGCGGCGAAGGTGGCGTGCGCCCAGTAGTACACCTCGGGGTTAAGCGAGTGGTAACGGGAGCCATCCGGGTGCGTGCCCTTGATGTCTTTGTGGAAGTCGCGGATCATCGAGCCAACCTCGGGGCCTTCGTAGACCGCGCGGATGATCGGGAACGCAGAGCGCACGAGGCGAGCGACCTCGTTATCAAACACGTTGGATTGCTGAACCAGCGAGCGGCTGATGTCGCGGTGCGCGATCTGCAGCACGCCAGCAGAAAGGGCGACAAAAGCGGAGCGCCAATCTCCGAAACGGTTCCACAAAATCGAGTCTGGGCCCAGCTCGGGCAGGCCCGCTTGCGGCGCGGCGATGTCGGTAACAGGGTCGGCCGCCGCGGCGGTGTCCGTTGCGTCGTTCTTGGGTGGGTGAACGGTAGTCATGATGTCTCCTTTAAAGCAGCGTTGTAAGCGTTAGTCGGCGAGGGTGCGGGCGGACTTACGTGCCTCGTCCGCGTAGTTGGAGGCGCGCTGGAACTGATGCGCGGCGGGGTCAAATTCGGACAGCTTGGAGCGGATGCCGCGGACGGCACCGGGTTGGACAAGCCACTTGTCTCGCTTGACGGTGAGCGCACCCGGGCCGCGGATCTCCAGCTGGCGGGCGTAGCGGCGTGCGTAGTCGCCACGTGCCTCGAAGACAGCGAGCGGGTGACGCTTCAGCGCGCGGTCGGTGGGGAAGGGACCGTCGACAAATAGTGCGTTCGGCAGGCCGACGACCTCGGCTCCGTGGTGCAGGTAGAGCTCGTCTGCCGCGATGTTCGGCCGGCCCGGGACCTCAATCCACGGGGAGGATTCACCTGTTGCGCGGATGAGAATGTCGAAGCGCTCGGTGCCTGTAGTGCCGTCGGCACCGCTGAACGTGACTTCCCACTGTCCTTCGCCCTCGTTAAACGACGCCTTCGTCACGGTGGTGTTCGCGCGGAATTGCGCGCCGCCCGCGTTGACGGCAGCGGCGAGGTGGCGGGCGGCGGACGCGGCAGAGCCGTCCACCTTCGTCACCTTGAGATATGGGGTGCGGTAGCGGAAGTGCTTCGACACTGGCTCTGCGTCAGGTGCGGTGAGGTGGCCGCCAACGGTGCTGCGCTTATCAAAGAGCGTGGTGTCGAAACCGGAAAACGAGCACTCGGCAGCGGCGGTGGCACCAGCGGGGCCCGCGCCGATCACGGCCACCGTGGGCCGCCTGTACGGATCAAACATGTGCGTTACCTTTCACAGTCGGCGAATTGTCGCCGGCGAGAAAATCTGTTGGTGGGTAGTTGTAGATAATAGCGAACGATACGCAGCAATAGCGGTCACTCGCAAATGATTATGTGGCACAGGTTACCAATTCCGGACTCGGGTGTCGCTGCGGCATGCAACGGACGATGACGCTCGGTGTATTGCGAAATATAAAACGGGCACGCGTGGGTACAACCCAAAACGCGTGCCCGCATGCGGCGCGAAGATAGAGGTGCTGGCTAGTTCGCTTCGATATCGACGACGATCCGTGTCGGATTCTCCAGCGTGTAGACGTGGAATCCGCGCTGCCGGTTAAGCCCGATGAAAAACTGCGAATCCGCCTCGAAGATGGCGGCGAGGTTGACGTCCTGCACGGTACGGGTGCTCAGCCCCTTGGATCCGTTTTGGGTAATTGGCTCGTCGGCGCGCATCATGTCGCCCGCTGTGCCCTGCACGATGAGCTCTAAATACGCATTGCCGGGTACCGAAACCGGGTTGCCCGAGGCCTGCTGCAGCGGGGTCTCGGTATAGCCGGCGAGGTAGCTGGGCACGCCGGTGCCCGCGTATTCAAACACCACTCGGTCAAAACCCTCATGCTGCCCGACTCGAATGTCCTGCAGGGTCACGTCAGCCGCATGCTGTTGAGTGACACGCACGTCCTCCATTGTGAAGGGGTTGGAAGCGGTGGCGATGCGCTGGGGCTGATCGCTTGTCGACGCCTGCGTTGCACTCGACACCGCCGAGCTCGTTTCCTCAGCCGTAGTCGTAGTTGCGGACGTCGCTGCTTCTTTGGTCTCGGAGGAAGCTGGGGCGGCGGAGGAGGTATCGCTTGCGCTCTCGCCTTGGCTGCATGCGCTCAGGCCAAGGGCGCAGACGCAGACAATGCTGGCAAGTGAACGAAACGTGCGTGCCTGGTGGTGCGTGTGTGTCATGCATTCAAGTATATGGCGCTGGGGCCGAGTTCCCCTCGCGTACGCCCGGTGCGGTGTAAGAGGTGCCGGCGGGCTAGAGTTGCGAACAACGCGTGAAGTACCGCAAACCTACGAAAGATGAGGAGCACATTATGACCGCGAAGAGACTAAACGTCGGCGTCCTCGGTGCGAAGGGGAGGGTCGGCACCGCCGTTGTTGCCGGGGTGAACAAGGCAGAAGACCTCGAGCTGGTCGCTGAGGTTGATCGCGGCGATAGCCTCGATGTGCTCGTGGAACGCGGCGCCGAGGTCATCGTGGACTTCACCACCCCGTCCTCTGTGATGGAGAACTTGAAATTCTGCATTGCCAACGGCATCCACTGCGTAGTGGGCACCACTGGCTTTGACGACGAGCGTTACGCGCAGGTCCGCGAGTGGCTGGCCGAGCACCCTGAGGTTGGCGTACTCATCGCCCCGAACTTTGCCATCTCTGCTGTATTAACTATGGCATTTGCCCGCCAGGCGGCTCCCTTCTTCGAGTCTGCCGAGGTCGTGGAGCTGCACCACCCGAACAAGCTCGACGCGCCGTCGGGTACCGCCGTCAAGACCGCGCAAGGGATTGCCGAGTCCCGCAAGGAAGCTGGCATGGCACCGATGCCGGATGCGACCGAGCAGCAGCTCGACAGCGCACGCGGCGCCGACGTCGACGGGGTGAAGGTGCACGCCGTGCGCATGCAGGGCATGGTCGCACACGAGGAAGTCATCTTCGGCACCCTGGACCAGTCGCTGACCATTCGCCAGGACTCCTACGGGCGCGACTCTTTCGTGCCCGGCGTGCTCACTGGTGTGCGCAAGGTCGCCGATCACCCCGGCCTGACTATCGGCCTAGACACCTACCTGGGGCTGTAGGCAGATGGCTGTTTCATCGCACCTGGATGTGCAGCTCATCGCCGCAACGCAGTTCCAACCCCCGCAGGGGGTGGATTGGCAGCCTGAGGAGGGAGCCACGGACGCGGAGTCGCTCGTCGAGTTCTCGGGCCGTGCCTGCTACGAAACTTTCGATCGACCCAACCCCCACACGGCAGCCAACGAGGCGTACCTGCACCATATTCTCGACGTGGGCCACGACGCGCTCTTGGAGCACGCCACGGCCACCCTCTACATCCGGGGGCTTTCGCGTGCCGCAGGCAACGAGCTGCTGCGCCACCGGCATTTCTCCTTTTCCCAGCTGTCGCAGCGGTTTGTGCACAGCACGGACAATGAGGTCGTCGTCCCCAGCATCATCGCTCAGGACGAGGAGCTCAAGCGGATGTTCCTCAGCGCCGTGGACGACTCACGCTTCGTCTACGAGGAGCTCTTGTCGGCACTCGATGAGCACATGGCGGCCGAGCCAAATGCGCTGCTGCGCAAGAAGAAGGCTCGGCAGGCAGCCCGCGCTATTTTGCCCAACGCGACGGAGACGCGCTTCGTGGTCACCGGCAACTATCGCGCCTGGCGCGGTTTCATCGCCGCGCGCGCCTCGGAGCATGCCGATGTGGAGATTCGCTCGCTTGCGGTATCGTGCCTGGACATCCTGAAAGAGCAGGCACCTGCGCTTTTCGACGACTTTTTGGTCAGCACGCTTGCCGACGGCACGCGTATGGCCACCAGTCCCTACGTGGCTTAAGCGGGGCGTGGGCGGGGCGTCGACAAGCAACTGCCCCACACATGGGGCGTGCTGTTGTACCACAGCGCGGGTCGAGGGGGTAGGGTTTGTGGGCATGGGCACATCTATGAAAGCTAACCGCGGTGCAGAAGTTTTTGGCACCGTCTGCGTCGCAATGGTCACGCCGTTTGATTCTGACGGTGCACTCGACTGCGCCGCGGGACGAAAGTTGGCAGCCCACCTTGTTGATCAAGGCATCGATTCGCTCGTCCTTGCAGGCACCACTGGTGAGTCACCGACCACCACGGTGGAAGAGAAGCTTGCACTGCTCAAGGCAGTGAAGGAGGAAGTCGGGGATCGTGCGAGGTTGATCGCGGGCGCCGGCACAAACAACACGAAGACCTCGGTGGAGCTGGCGCAAGCCTCGCGCGACGCCGGGGCTGACGCACTGCTGGTGGTCACCCCGTACTACTCCAAACCCTCGCAAGACGGCGTGAAGGCGCACTTCACCGCAGTCGCGGAAGCAACCGACCTGCCGATCTGCGTCTATGACATTCCGGGACGCTCCGGGATCCCGATCGAGGGAGCTACGATCGCCGAGCTGGCGAAGCTGGACACGATCCAGGCAGTCAAGGACGCGAAGGGGAATTTCCTGGAAGCCACCCCGCTGATCCAGGACAGTGGCTTGGCCTGGTACTCGGGCGATGACCCGCTGAACCTGCCGTGGCTGTCCGTTGGTGCGACCGGCATGATCTCGGTCGTGGGGCATGCGGCTCCGAGGGCGATGCGCGAGATGGTCACAAGCTTCGAGGAAGGCGACCTCGCCCGTGCGCGGGAAATCAACGCCAACACCATGGCAGTCCTCGCTCATCAGCAGGGCGTGCTTGGTGGCGCAACTTTTGCAAAGGCAGCCCTGCGCCTGCAGGGCATTGACGTTGGGGCACCGCGCCTGCCTGTCGCCGCGGCGACGGACGCGCAGATCGAGGTGCTCCGTGAGGATATGGAAAAGGCTGGAGTCCTTTAAGTATGAACGAACCCCGTAATCGCTCCCGCAAGGTCACCCGCAAAGCGGGTCCGCCGGAGCCTGCTGAGCAGCAGCCCGCATTCAAGGCACCCGCACAGCAGACCCCCAACAATGACGCCGACAACGGAAGCGGCAACGGTCACGCAGGCGGTAACAACAGCAAGAACAACAACGGCAATAATGGCGGCGGCAACGCGAAGCGCCAGGGAGGCGGTAATGGCGGCGGTGGCCGCGGCGGAAACAACCGCAACCGGCGCCGCCGCGGCCGTGGTGGGTCGGGCGGTGGACGTCGCAACCCGGTGAAGTCCATGCAGGGTGCGGATCTGACGAAGCGTCTGCCGGCCCCGCCGAAGCCTGCAAAGGACACCCTGCGTATCTACGCACTGGGCGGCATTTCTGAAATCGGCCGCAACATGACGGTCTTTGAGTACAACGGCCGTTTGCTCATCGTGGACTGCGGCGTGCTCTTCCCCAACTCTGGCGAGCCGGGCGTGGACCTCGTGCTGCCGGACTTCGGCCCGATCGAGAACAAGCTGGACAAGATCGAGGGCCTGGTTGTCACCCACGGCCACGAGGATCACATCGGCGCGATACCGTGGCTGCTGAAGCTGCGCCCGGATATCCCGATTTACTCCTCGCGCTTTACCAACGCGCTGATCGCGGCGAAGACCCAGGAGCACCGTCAGCGTCCGAAGCTGCACGAGGTAAACAAGGATTCCGAGGTCACACTCGGCCAGTTCCGCCTGCGTTTCTGGCACGTCAACCACTCCATCCCGGAGTGCCTGGGCGTGTCCATCAAGACGGGTGCGGGGCACGTGGTGATGACCGGCGACGTGAAGGTCGACCAGACTCCGTACGACGGCAAGCCCACCGATATTCCGGCGCTGGCGCGGCTTGGTGACGAGGGCGTGGACCTGTTCCTGTGCGACTCCACCAACGCCACCATCCCGGGTATCTCTGCATCCGAGGCGGGCATCGAGGAGACGCTGGTGCGTCTGGTTTCGCAGGCAAAACAGCGCGTGGTGATCGCCTCCTTCGCGTCGAACGTGGCGCGTGTGCAGATGGCGGTGAACGCCGCTGTGGCGAACAACCGCAAGGTGGCCTTCAACGGCCGCTCCATGCTGCGCAACATGGAGATCGCGGAGAAGATGAGCCTGTTGAAGGCCCCGAAGGGCACGATCATCCCGATCGAAGAAGCCGCAAAGATGGCGCCGCACAAGACGGTGCTCATCACCACCGGTACCCAGGGCGAGCCGATGGCTGCGCTCTCGCGCATGTCGCGTCGCGAGCACCGCCAGATCACGGTGCGCGACGGCGACACGATCATCCTGTCCTCCTCGCTGATCCCGGGCAATGAGGAAGCGGTCTTCGCCGTGATCAACAACCTCGCCCAGATCGGTGCGAAGGTGATCACCAACAGTGAAGCACACGTGCACGCCTCCGGCCACGGCTACGCCGGTGAGCTGCTGCAGCTGTACAACGCTGCGCGTCCGCGCAACGCGATGCCGGTGCACGGCGAGTGGCGCCACATGCGCGCGAACAAGGAGCTTGCTATCTCCACCGGTGTGCGCCCGGAGAACACTGCGCTTGCCCAGAACGGCGTGGTCGTCGACATGCAGGCTGGCAAGATCAAGGTGGTCGGCCAATACCAGGTCGGCCAGCTCTACGTCGACGGCGTAACGATGGGCGACGTGGATCCGGACGTGCTGGCGGACCGTTCCTCGCTCGCATCCGGCGGCGTGGTCTCGATCACCTGCGTGATCGACGACGCCACGGGGCAGCTCCTCGAGGCACCGCGCGTGTCCACCACCGGCTTCTCCGACGACGATCGCGACTTCAACAAGAAGGTCGTCGAGATTGTCGAAAGCGTCATGGGTGACCTTGCAGCGGAGGGCGAGAATGACCCGTACCGCATGGTGCAGCAGCTGCGCCGCAAGCTTTCGCGCTCCATCGAGCAGAAGTACAAGCGCGAGCCGGTGATCCTGCCGACCGTCGTACCGATGGCCGCAGAGAACCTCCCGGTTGACGACGAGGACATCGAGGCAACTCGCGAATCGCTCTAAGCGTTACGCTTGTTTTTCCTTCGCCCCCTTGGCCATGAGATGTGGCCAAGGGGGCGACGCGTGTCCCGAGCAAGTGCACTGGCTGGTTCAAATGGAGCTAGCTCCGTCTATGCACATCCAGCGAACTGCCAGACTAATTCCGCGCAGACGGAATTTTTCTACGAGGGGTGTTCTTATCGCTGACAGTTGTATAGAATGTCGTGGCATGACAACGCTTAGGAAATTTGCCGCGGCGTTTCTCGCCGCCACAGTACTTTCTGCCCCTGCCATCCCTGCCGCATCTGCGGCGGAAGACGAGACCGACTGGACGGGCGGCCGCCCGCTGCCGGAAGGCACCGAGGTCCCCTACGAGCCCGGGTACGGCACCAGCTGGAGGAGCTATGACGCCATCAAGCTTGGGAACCCGGATTTTCGCAACAGCGGCGTCCAGGGGGTCCGCGTCGTGGGTAACTACGAGCCGGACACGATCATCTGTGCGATGAACTTCAAAGGCGGGCTGGGGGAGTGCTACGCCGATGGCAAGCAGGCAGTCGAGCTCGGCCGCGGCACCGGAGGCAAGGTCATCACGACCGACCCAGTTGTGGCAATGTTCGCGCCTCTTATCCGCCCCTTCGTTTCTTTGGAGCAGCGGCTGTCGAGCTCCCGCGGCTAAGCGCGATGTTTTCGCGCTAGGGTAAAAGGCATGTCTTTTGCTTCTAGTGAACGGGAAAAGCTCGCTGCGCTGTTGCGCGAACTTGGGCCGGACGCGCCCACGCTGCTTGAGGGGTGGCGCACACGCGATTTGGCTGCGCACCTCTACGTGCGCGAGCAGCGTCTGCCGTGGATAGCGGGAGCGTTCGTGCCGGCCTTGAGCAAGAGGCTCGACCGGGAAATGGAGGCTGCAAAAAGCAGGCCGTACGAGGAAACGATCGCCGACTGGCTCGCCGGTCCCAATCGGCTCGTCGGCGCGCTCTTTGCGCTAGCAAACGAGGGGGAGCACTTCCTTCACCATGAGGATGTCCGCCGCGCACAGGCAGGTGCCGAGCCCCGCGAGCTTAGCTTGGCGACGCAGACGAAGCTGCTCAAGCTGGCTGCCCGGTACGGCAAGCTCACGCTGCGCAAGGCACCGGTTCCGGTAATCCTTACACCGGAAGATCTTCCGCCGGTAACGCTTGGCGAATCGGCGGGAGTCGCACACAAGGGTGACAGGGTCGCCCGCGTCTTCGGTGCACCTGCCGAGCTATTGCTGTGGGTGACGGGGCGCACCACCGCCGCGCAAGTGCGTGTCGACGGCGGCGAGCTGCTCGCCGGCTACGACATTTCCTTGGGCTAGGCCGACCGGGCTGTAGCGGGGTGGTGTGAGAAAAACTTCGCACCACCCCGCGATGCCTCTGTGAATAATGTGACTTGAGGTATTAGAGTTACAGCCATGTCTGTCAAAAATTCCGCCCCACGCTCAACCCGCCCTCGATCCGGCGGGTCGTCCGCGCGCCGTAGCGGCCCCGTGTCGCTCACGCATCCACCGACGTCGTCGATGGTTGCGGCGGAAACCGCAGACGAGCGCGTCGGCTCGGCCACGCGAGCGGTCGGCCACTCGTTGGGCTCGGCAGCCCGCGGCGTCGGCACTGCCTTCGGCGCGCTCACGCGGAAACTCGGGAGTGGGCGTCGGAACCATGACGATGATGCAGACGAGACTTTTGATCCATTTGAAGACGAAGAGGAGCACGTGCAACCAGAGCGCAGGAGGAGAAGCGCACGAACTCGTGCGCACCCCGGAGCCAGCCGTTATGCGGACGGTGACAATACCGACAGCGCTGTAGAAGATGCCCACGCAGCAGACTGGGCAGACGAAGATGATGGGCAGTCCGCGCACCGTCCGTATCGCGGCACCTTTGCCGAGCATGCGGATGCCTGGGGTCTGTTGCTCATTGGCTTAGCCGCAGTCATCGGTGCCTCCGTCTGGTTGGACATCGCAGGCCCCATCGGCGAACTGATTGCAAAGGCGACCCATTGGGTGATCGGCGCGGGCGCGCTCATCCTTCCCGTGCTGCTCGTAGGCGTCGCTATTGCGCTCATGCTCAATGTGCGCGCACCTGGCGAGGTGCGCTCGCGCGTGACGCTCGGGCTGAGCATTATCGCTGTGGCAATGCTCGGGCTCGTGCACGTCTTTGCTGGCAACCCCGCCGATTGGGAAACCCGCCGCATAGCCGGTGGCATCATCGGTGCGTATACCGGCGGCGTGCTCGCCGCCGGGTTTTCTTCCTACGTCGCAGTACCGTTGCTCGCGCTCATCATTGTGTACGGCGCGCTAAAAACCACAGGTATTACTGTGCGCCAGGCCTACGACATGGTCGTCGCGTGGTTCACGGAGCTGATTGACTCGGCCCGCGACCCCGAAGCCGCACTCGACGAGGAGTGGGACGAGGAAGACGATGACGACCTCTACGGGCACGTCTCCCAAGACCTGGAGGATATCGCGGAGGGCCGTGAACGGCGCCGTCCGCGCCTTCGCCGACCGGAGTGCGAACCGGAGAGCGAACCGGAGCGCGAGCCTCGTGAGGCGCGCCCGCAGAAGCGCCGCGCGCGCAAAGCCCGTACGCCAATGGATAACTACCCGGCTGACGGTCGCGATGTCGCTCCGGCAAGTGATGCGGGCGAGGAGGGGCGCGATGACTTTGGCGCTCCGGTGACCAAGGCTTTCGCTACGCCCGAGCACACTGAGCGACTCGAGCGACCGTCGCGCAGTCGCACGCAGCCAAAGACGCAGGAAGAGACGAAGGTACTTTCCCGTGGCGCAGACGTCGCCGAGGCTGCGGGCACGACCGCAGCCGCGACTGTCAAGGGTGCAGGCCGGACCGCAGCCGCAGCGGCCGGTGCCGCGGGCGCAACCGCGGGAGCCGCTGCAGCAGGTAAGGCCGAGGCAGCGGGCAAGGCGGCCGAAGCGGCAGGCGATGCGGTCGCTAGCTCGCGAGATGCGGTGCGCAAGGCGATCGTCGCGCGCTCGGGTATCGACGCCGCCGCGGTGCCTGCCTCCACGCCGAAGTCGGAACTCGACGCCACAGTCACCTCCGACGCTTCGGACGGTGCGGCACCCGCCCCGCAGCAGGCGCGAAAGCTGGCGCGGGGTACGGAGTACACGTTGCCGTCGACAAGCTTGCTCATTGAAGGCGAGGCTCCGAAGACGCGCACGGAGACCAACGACCGCATGATCGAAGCCATCACTGATGTCTTTGAAGAGTTCAAGGTCAACGCGCAGGTTACCGGGTTCTCCCGCGGGCCGACTGTGACGCGCTACGAAATCGAGCTCGGCCCTGGCGTGAAGGTCTCCAAGATTACGAACCTGCAGTCCAACCTGGCCTACGCTGTGGCCACGGACAACGTGCGCCTGCTCACCCCAATTCCGGGCAAGTCTGCAGTGGGCATTGAGGTGCCGAACCGCGACCGCGAGATGGTGCGGCTCCGCGACGTGCTCGATGCGCCGAAGGTCGCGGGTGACGAGGATCCGATGCTGATCGGCTTGGGCAAGGACATCGAGGGCGACTTCATCGCTTCCTCTGTGCAGAAGATGCCGCACCTGCTGGTTGCGGGTTCCACCGGTTCCGGTAAGTCGGCGTTTGTGAACTCGATGCTGGTCTCGCTGCTTACTCGCGCGACCCCAGAGGACGTGCGGCTGATCCTGGTGGACCCGAAGATGGTCGAGCTGACGCCTTACGAGGGCATCCCGCACCTGATCACTCCGATCATCACGCAGCCGAAGAAGGCAGCGGCCGCGTTGCAGTGGCTCGTCGAAGAGATGGAGCAGCGGTACCTCGACATGAAGCAGGCGCGTGTGCGCCACATCAAGGATTTCAACCGGAAGGTGCGCAGCGGCGAGATCCAGGCCCCGCCAGGCTCGGAGCGTGAAATGCGTCCGTACCCCTTCATCGTGTGTGTTGTCGACGAGTTGGCCGACCTCATGATGACGGCACCGAAGGAGATCGAGGAGTCCATCGTCCGCATCACGCAGAAGGCGCGCGCGGCGGGTATTCACCTCGTTTTGGCTACGCAGCGCCCGTCGGTGGACGTCGTGACCGGTCTGATTAAGACCAACGTGCCCTCGCGCCTGGCGTTCGCTACCTCATCGCTGACTGACTCACGCGTGATCCTGGATCAGGGCGGTGCCGAGAAGCTCATCGGTATGGGCGATGGCCTGTTCATCCCGCAGGGCGCGGGAAAGCCGCAGCGCCTCCAGGGTGCCTTCGTTACCGACGAGGAGATCCAGGCAGTTGTCGACGCCGCGAAGTCCCAGGACGAACCCGACTACGTCGAGGGAGTCACCGAAGACAAGCAGGCGGAGAAGAAGGTCATTGACGACGACATCGGCAAGGACCTCGACGACCTGCTCGAAGCAGTCGAGCTCGTGGTGACCTCGCAGCTCGGCTCCACGTCGATGCTGCAGCGTAAGCTGCGCATCGGGTTCGCCAAGGCCGGGCGTCTGATGGACCTGATGGAGTCGCGCGGCGTGGTTGGGCCTTCCGAAGGCTCGAAGGCGCGCGAGGTGCTGGTCAAGCCAGAGGAGCTCGAGACCATCATCTGGATGATCAAGGGTGCCGACCCCGCCGAGGCTCCGAAGGAGGCGGGTGCGGAGGACGACGGGGCGTCGGCAAGCGATGGCTCGGATGCTGACGATGAGACCCGCACCGTGCAGGCAACCTACAACCCGACTGGCGGCGCGTTCTAGATGCAGCAGCGCAGCTCAAAGCGGATCTCGTTGGTTCTGTTTGACGGGTTCGAGCTGCTCGACGTGGCTGGCCCACTGGAGATCTTCTCAAAGGTTGCTGGCTGGGAAACTACGTTGCTTTCCCCTGATGGGCGGCCTGTGCGCTCGTCTCAAGGGGTTCACTTTGAGGCCGACCGCGACTATTCGTCGCTCAGCAGCGATGTAGTGTTCGTCCCAGGAGGGAAGGGGACCCGCGAGTTGGTGCGCGACGAGTGCTTCCTCAGCCAGCTAAAAATCCTGGCGAGCGAAGCTCACGTGGTGATGTCGGTGTGCACCGGCTCGGCGCTGCTAGCCGCGGCAGGGCTCCTGGAAGGTCATGCGGCTACGAGCAATAAGCGAGCGTTTACCTGGGCCACCAGTTTCGGCCACGACATTGACTGGCGTCGCTCGGCCCGTTGGGTGCACGATCGCGACCGTTGGACATCATCTGGAGTCTCAGCTGGAACAGATATGGCGATGGCGTTCGTTGCTGATGTGTGTGGTGAGGCAGTCGCTCGTGAAATCGCAAACGCGGTCGAGCTTCGTCTCCACCTGGACCCGAACGATGACCCTTTCGCTGTGTAGGCGCCACAGACCTCAGCGGACGGTGTCTTCTCGCTTCGTGCTCCCGGTGGTGTAGAGTTGGACGCGCTTGGAGGGGAGTACCCCGTAAGTGCCCGGATCGTCAGCACGGCAGCGCACCACGCGCCCCGGTCTGGGCCGCCTCATTTACAGGGGTGGGGGAGACCTCCGGTCACTTGAACGACACTTCTGACCGGAGGAATACTTATGCACGTACCTCTTTCAATTTGGCTGATCACCTCTGCGGTGATCCTCGGCTTTTTCGTCTTTGACTTTCTGTCGCACGTGCGCAACGCGCACGAACCGTCGATGAAGGAGTCCGGCGGTTGGGCCGCGTTCTACATGACCATGGCCGCCATCTTCGGCGGCATTGTCTGGTGGTTGTGGGACGCCGAGCACGGCATGCAGTTCTTCACCGGCTACATCACCGAGCTCTCGCTGTCGGTGGATAACCTCTTCGTGTTCGCGCTCATCATGAGCTCGTTTAAGATCCCGCGTGCCTACCAGCAGAAGGTGCTGCTCATCGGCATCGTGATCGCGCTGATCTGCCGCCTGGCTTTCATTCTGCTCGGCGCGGTGATCATCGAGGCATGGTCCGATGTCTTCTACATCTTCGCCGCGTTCCTGCTCTACACGGCCGTCAAGCTGGTCTACGACGAGGCGACCGACCAGGAGGACCCCGACCCGAACGACATGATGGTGGTAAAGACGCTGCGCAAGGTCATCCCGGTGACCAAGTCCTACCACGGCGACCGCCTGGTTTCGCGCACTGAGGTAGGTAAGAAGGCGGTGACGCCGCTGTTCGTCGCGCTGCTGTCGATCGGTTTCATCGACGTGATGTTCGCCTTCGACTCGATCCCGGCGATCTTCGGCATTACCCAGGAGTCCTTCCTGGTCTTCACCGCGAATGCATTCGCACTGCTGGGGCTGCGCCAGCTCTACTTCTTGCTCAACGGCCTGCTGGACAAGCTCGTGTACCTGCCGTACGGCCTCGCGGTCGTGCTTGGCTTTATCGGCATCAAGCTGCTCCTGCACGCCTTGCACGAGAACAACCTGTCCTTCATCAACGGTGGCGAGGGCCTTTCCGTCCCGGAGATCGGTACAGTGACCTCGCTGCTCGTCATCATCGGCGTGCTGGCCGTGACCGCGGTTGCTTCCATGATCAAGGATCGCGCCGATATCAAGGCCGGGCGCATTGACCCCAACGGGCCGTCGTACCACATTGATTACGACGACCACGGAAACCGCCGCAAGGTCGACAACCACGGCCACCACCTGGAGTGGGTGGATGATCCGGCGACCTCCGGCAAGGGGGACCACACCGCCACTGGTTCGCGCGAGACGGATCACCTGCACGTCGCCCGCGGCGGCAAGTCGAAGCAGCGCTAAACGGGGCGGTTAGTCGCCTGAGAAAATGTTGCTGACCGGGTTCCACTCGTGGACTTCCCGTTCAGCAAGCGCACTTTTGACCGTGTACGGGTCTTCGTCCATGATCGTCTCCGCGTCGGCAACGGTCGCGGTATCGGGTAGCTGGAGGATGATCAAGGCCTGCTTGCCGCCGGCGTAGGGGCCGGAGCCGACAATGCGGCCGAGGGAGAGCTGGCTGGAAATAAATTCGCGGTGAGCGGGCCGAGTCGCGTCGACAAGTTCGGTGTCCGGACCGTAGGTGTAGGTAAACGCAAAATACTTCATGGGTGGCAGTCTAGGCCACCGACTCTTGGTAGGTAGGGTGGTTGGCGTGAACACTCAGTCCAATTGGAACTTGCCGAACGCGCTGACCTCGTTGCGCATCCTGTTTATTCCGGTCTTTGCGTGGCTCGTGCTCGCGCAGCACTGGTGGTGGGCTTTCGGTCTGTTTGTGGCACTTATGATCACGGACAAGCTGGACGGGGATATCGCCCGTGCCCGCAACATCGTGACCGATTTTGGCAAGATCGCCGACCCCATCGCGGATAAGGCGCTGATGATTACCGCGCTGGTCACGCTGAATATCGCGGGCCCGCTGCCGGTGTGGATCACGGTCGTGATCATCGTCCGCGAGCTCGGCATCACCGTGTGGCGGATGTGGATGCTCCGCCGCGGCCAGGTCGTACCGGCCTCCAAGGGCGGCAAGCTCAAGACCGTGCTGCAGACAGTTGGCGTCGGCATGTACCTGTGCCCGCTCCCCGGCTGGATGGACATCCCGACGCTCATCGTCATGCTCATCGCGGTGGCGGTCACCGTCGTCACCGGCGTGCAGTACTTGGTGGATGCGAAAAAGGTCAACGATGGAGCGTGAGCTCGTCCGCTTAGCGACGAGCGCTGGCGTCACCCTCGCCTTCTGTGAGTCCCTTACGGCAGGCCTTGCCGCGGCCACCGTGGCGACTGTGCCCGGCGCCTCCGCAGTGCTGCGCGGTGGTCTGGTTACCTACGCCACCGAGCTGAAGGAAACGCTCGCCGGCGTGCCTCACAGCGTGCTCGCCCAGCACGGGCCGGTGAGCCCGGAGACCGCGCGCGCAATGGCTGAGGGGGCGCGCCGCGTCTGCGGTGCTGACTACGGGGTGTCGCTGACTGGTGTGGCCGGGCCCGACCCGCAAGACGGTCACCCCGTCGGAGAGGTGTGGATTGGCGTGGCAACGCCCACGCGTACCTTTTCTGTGGCAGCGGGTGGTGCGTCGTTGTTGCAGGGAACGCGGCAAGAGATCCGTACAGCGGCCGTTGATGCGGCGATGCAGGCCTGCGTGCGCGCCCTGGGGGATGATTTTTCTGGCATGGGTGGGAACAAACAGGATTGCTGATCCGTTATTACTCGTGATGGCAACGACAACTCTTGTACATGAAGCACCGATGACCCGCCCGGTCGCGCTCGGCGGCGCGGTGGAAGACGCATTGAACTCGGGCACGCCCGCACGCGAGCCGCTGTTGCGTGAAGCACTCGGCATGTCGCTTCGCGCCTACCGCGCGGACAAGAACGTGACGCTGCGCGAGTTGGCCAAGCAGGCGCGTGTGTCCTCCGGCTACCTCTCCGAGCTTGAACGGGGCCGCAAGGAGGTGTCCTCTGAGCTCCTCGCCGCGATTTGCGCGGCGCTGGATACCACGGTGGCGGAGCTGTTGATGGAAGTCGTGGCGAACATGTCGCTACATTCCATTCAGGAGGAATTGGCTTCCACCTCTCCGGCAGCAGCAGAAGCATAATGGCGCAGGCCGCACTAGAGTAGTGACTACTTAGTGTGATCGATCAATAACGAAAGGCCGTATACGTCCGATGGCTAACCCATTTGTAAAGTTCTGGAACTACCTGATGGCGCTCTTCGATAACAAGATCGAAGAGAACGCGGATCCGAAGGTGCAGATTGAGCAGGCGATCAGCGAGGCGCAGCGCCAGCACCAGGAGCTCTCGCAGCAGGCCGCCGCAGTCATTGGGAACCAGCGCCAGATTGAGATGCAGCTCAATCGCCGCCTTGAAGAGGTAGAGAAGCTGCAGGCCAACACCAAGCAGGCGCTGCAGCTGGCGGACAAGGCACGCGCGAACAATGACGCGCAGAAGGCGCAGGAGTACGAGAACGCTGCGGAGGCATTTGCCGCCCAACTGGTCACGGCCGAAGAGGGCATTGAAGAGACCAAGCAGCTGCACGACCAGGCGCTGCAGCAGGCGACGCAGGCGAAGCAGGCCGTGGAGCGCAACGCGGCGCACCTGCAGCAGCAGGTTGCGCAGCGCTCGAAGCTGCTGAGCCAGCTGGAGCAGGCGAAGATGCAGGAGAAGGTCTCCGAGACGATGCAGTCGATGAACTCGATTACTGCGCAGGGCCCGAACCTGGATCAGGTGCGCGACAAGATCGAGCGTCGGTACGCCAAGGCGCTCGGCTCTGCGGAGCTGGCGCAGAACTCCATCCAGGGCCGCATGGCAGAGGTGGAGCAGGCAGGCATCCAGATGGCCGGCCACGGTCGTCTCGAGCAGATCCGCGCGGAGATGGCCGGTGAGCTTTCCTCCGGCGCGAAGCCGGCGATTGAAGGTGCCGACGCTGCCGACACCACCAAGGCTGATGCGTCCGGCACCGCCGTGAGCGACGACGCGGTGGCGCAGCGGATGCGCGAGCTGCGCGGCGAAAGCTAAGCCGAGTTGCTTCAAGCGCCAGGGGATGATGAGCTCCCCTGGCGCTTTTTCGTCAATCTGCGGCTGCTGTGTTCGTCGTGTAGCCCGGCTACTTGTGTCATCCGAGGCGCTCGCACATCGAGCGCTCCCGCGCTAGTCGACGGCGCCGCGCGCCATGAGCGCCTCGCCGATGAGGCGGGCCCGCCGTACCGAGCGGATCACCAAAGGGATGCCGAACGCGGTGAGCGAGAACCCGGCACCGCGGGCCTTCCGGGCGTCGAGTACCTCGTTCGCGGTCGCGAGCATGAGTGGAATGAGCCGGATTGTCAGGGCGATCGTAAGGCTGATGGTCTCGACTGGCACGCCGAAGCGCGCAAGCGGGGCGAGGTTGCGGTCGAGAGCGTCGAGGAGCGCTTCGACGGTGGTGGTCAGCGTGAGCAGGTTCGCCGCAGCAACGGTAGCTAGCAGTGAGAAAAAGGTTGTTGCGGCGGACAGCAGGCCGTTTTGCCACCACAGGAATGCGCCGAGAAAGAGCAACAAGGGCAGGACCGGCAGCGCTTGCTCGCCGGCGATCTTCGGCGGAATCTTGGCCACCGCATAGAGCGCGACGACGACGCCGAGGGCGGCGAGCGCGTGCCAGGGCCGTGTAGGCAAGAGCGTGACGGCCAAGATGAACACTACTAGCGCCACAAACTTCTGCGTTGGGCCAGCGCGGTGCAGCGGCGTATCGCCGTCGACGTAGACGCCTAAGGGCAGCGCGCGGATCATGGCTTGGTATCCATGAGATCGGTGTAAAAGGCGATGGCGTCTTGTGGCGCGCCGTCGTAGACAAGCGAGCCGTCGTCAATGCAGAGGACGCGATCAAAGTCTGCCAGCATGTCCAAATCGTGGGTGACCACAATGACCTGCTGTTCGAGCGCATTCAACTCGCGGATGATGCGGCGACGGTTTCGCAGATCCAGCAGCGTGGTTGGCTCGTCGGCGATGATCGTCGCGGGCTCGATCACCAATACCGACGCGAGCGCGAGGAGTTGCTTTTCGCCGCCGGAAAGCGTGTGCGGCGAATTTTCCGCTTTCTCTGTCAGCTCGAAGCGCTTCAGGACCGCGTCGACTCTGGCGCGGACCTCTGCGCGCGGCAGCTTGAAGCGGCGCAGCGAAAAGGCCACGTCGTCGGCGACGCGAGGCATCACGATTTGCGATTCAGCGTCAGAGAAGACGAACCCGACGCGCTTGCGCACGGTTTTGCCGTCGGTGGTGGGCGAGAGGGCGTCGACAAGCACTTCGCCCTCGGTGGGCTCGATCAGTCCGTTCATCAGGCGCACGGTGGTCGATTTGCCGGATCCATTGGAGCCAATAATGCCGATGCGCCGTTCCGTGAGCGTGAGATCAAGCGGGGCAAGCACGGTGCGGCCGTCGTAGGCGACGGTGGCACCGCGGAATTCGATGGTGGGCATTAGCGACGCCGCATGTCCGGGAAGGCGGCGTGGACGGCGAGCGCGATGGCGATCATCAGCGCAACCTTGCCGGCATCGGGCAACAGGAAGGGCACCTGGGCGGCCCATGCGGCGCCAAAGGTCATGTCGGCGCGGAACATCAGGCCGAACACGCCGAACAGGTATTGCAGGAACAACCCGAGGTAGCCGGCGAGAATGAACATGCCGACGCGGGTTGCCTTGGTACCACGCAGACCTGCGTAGGCGAGGGCGCCGGCAACCGCGGCCGAGATGAGGTAGCCGACGAGGTAGCCCACCGTCGGCGAGCCGAGTGCGTAGACGGTGGTGCGCCCGCCGGCGAGTACCGGAAGGGCGAGGCCGACCAAAAGGAACACCGCGACGGCGGCAGGCCCGCGGCGCGCGCCGAGTACGAGGCCGGCGAGGATGGCAGCGGCGTTTTGCAGCACGATCGGGACGCCGGCAGCGCCAACCGGGATGGAGACGAAGCCGAGCACACAGATGATCGCGGCGAATACTGCGATGTATGCGATGTCGACTGGAGAGCTAGAACGGGTGCCCGCCTTTTTGCTTGGTGCGGCACTGGAGGAAGGTTGCGTACTCATGTGACTGACATTACTGAATGGTGTTCAATCTTTGCACTCCACCCCCGCTTCCAGCGGCTCGGTAGTGCCTGCGGTGCGGCGTGTAGGTTAGACGGCATGCGTTTGACGGAATTTCGGCAATTAGTCGACGATGAATTTGGCCCTGACCGGGCCGGGTGGATCATTCAGTCGCAAGTACTCACGGGGGAGGGCGAAACCGCCGCCGAGATGATCGAAAACGGGGTCGACCCGAAAGAGGCGTGGGCGCGGCTTTGCGACGCCTTCGACATCCCGGAAGCGCGCAGGCTCGGTGTGGATAGACCGGGCACCTAGGCGCGCGAAAACGTCGGGGAGTCGCGCGTACAGTCGAACATGTATGCGTGTATGATCTGGGGGTGTTCGCGCGGGCATCTAGTGTATTCGTCAGTTCCTTCGAGCGCCGGGAAACTTCGCGGCTTAAGGGAACCGCACACCTAGGTTGGTGCGTCTAATAGAGGGAACGCGGTATGCGTGCCGCAGGTGAAGACTCAAAAGAAAGTGTAAGGAGCGAAAAATATGGCTGCGAAGAAGAAAGCTGCTGGAAGCGGCAATGACCGTCAAAATGCGCTCGATGCCGCAATGGCGATGATCGAGAAGGATTTTGGCAAGGGTGCCATTATGCGCCTGGGCGATGACAATCGCCCGCCGATCCAGTCCATCTCCTCGGGCAACACCGCGATTGACGTGGCGCTCGGCATCGGTGGGTGGCCGCGGGGTCGCGTCGTAGAGATCTACGGCCCGGAGTCTTCGGGTAAGACGACGGTCGCGTTGCATGCGATTGCTTCCGCGCAGCGTGCCGGTGGCATCGCCGCGTTTATCGACGCCGAGCACGCGCTCGACCCGGAATACGCAAAGAAGCTGGGCGTGGACACCGACAACCTTTTGGTGTCGCAGCCTGATACTGGCGAGCAAGCACTCGAGATCGCAGACATGCTGGTCCGCTCCGGCGCGATCGACATTATCGTGATCGACTCCGTGGCCGCGCTGACGCCGAAGGCGGAGATCGAGGGCGAGATGGGTGACTCCCACGTCGGCCTGCAGGCACGCCTGATGTCGCAGGCGTTGCGCAAGATGACAGGCGCGCTGTACAACTCCGGCACGACCGCCATCTTTATTAACCAGCTGCGCGAGAAGATCGGCGTGATGTTCGGCTCGCCGGAGACCACCACGGGCGGTAAGGCGCTGAAGTTCTACGCCTCCGTGCGCTGCGATGTGCGGCGCATCCAGACGCTGAAGGATGGGCAGGATTCCATTGGTAACCGCACGAAGATGAAGGTGGTGAAGAACAAGGTCTCCCCGCCGTTCAAGATCGCGGAGTTCGACATCATGTATGGCGAAGGCATCTCCCGCGAGTCCTCCATCATTGACCTGGGAGTGGATAACGGCATTGTGAAGAAGTCCGGGTCTTGGTTTACCTACGAAGGCGATCAGCTTGGCCAGGGCAAGGAGAAGGCCCGCAACTTCCTCAAAGACAACCCAGATCTGGCCAACGAGATCGAGGACAAGATCTTCCGTGCGCTCGGCGTCGGCGCGTACGCGAACGCGAAGGACGATAACGAGCTTTCCGATGATCCGGTGGACATGGTGCCGAATATCGACTTCGACGATGACGAGGCCGCGACGGCGGACGCGAAGTAGTGGCGCAACCAGACCCGGAGAAGCTGGAAAAGCTACAACAAGCCCTTGCCGCCTACGAGCGCGGTGAGCGTCATGGCGAGCTCTTTGACCGCACCCGCGAAGAGGCGCTCGCCCCGGTGCGTAAACGTGCCCTCGGCCTCCTCGACCAGCGCGCCCGCTCACGCGAAGAACTGCGCGGTCGCTTGGTGCGTGCGGAGTTTGCGCCGCAAGTAATTGAGGAAGTCCTCGACGAGCTTGAACGCAACGGGCTGATCAACGACGCCAACTTTGCCCACGAGTGGGTCCGCCAGCGGGCGAAGCGGCGGGGCAAATCCTCGCGCGCGCTCGACCGCGAGCTTGCGCAAAAGGGCGTAGGCCGCGCGGATCGTGCGGATGCACTTGCGCAGCTGAGCGAGGAAGACGAGGAGCACACGGCGCGCGAGGTCGCGCAAAAGAAAGCTCGCCAGGTCAAGCGCGTACCCGCAGACCGCGGCGAGTACAACAAGCTCCTGCGGCGGGTGGTGGGCGCGATGGCGC
The DNA here is from genome assembly GCF_025152525.1 of Corynebacterium sp. p3-SID1056. Taxonomy (GTDB): domain Bacteria; phylum Actinomycetota; class Actinomycetes; order Mycobacteriales; family Mycobacteriaceae; genus Corynebacterium. The sequence continues at coordinate 90,811 of NZ_JALXXL010000001.1, read as the reverse complement.
GCCGCGGCTTCCCGGAGGGCATGGCGCTGGCCATCGGCAGAGAGGTCCTTGAGGCGCGGCTCGACGAGCTCCGGGAAGACTAACGGTCCGGGTTATCGATCCGTACGTAGTTCGGATCGTGCCAGTCCACGTTCACGTTGTCCTTCGTATCCAGGCCTTGGTCGGCCTGCTCGGGCACACGGGCGAAGGGGTTGCGGCGGGCTCGGCCAGCACGCAGCTGCCGCTCCACTCGAGACGCCAGGCGGGTGAGCAGGAAGTTGATCGCGATCATGATGATGCCCACCACGATGAGCGAAGGTATGTAGTTCTGGTTGGCCGAAGCGACCTGGGTGCCGGAGCGGACTACTTCGATGTAGCCGATCTGGTAGCCAAGCGCCGAGTCCTTCAGCGCGATGACCATCTGGGAGATCAGCGCGGGGAGCATCGCCGCCACAGACTGGGGCAGAAGGATCTGCCACATGGTCTGCCAGTGCGACAAGCCAAGCGCCTGCGCCGCTTCCGTCTGGCCTTTCGGTAACGACTTGATGCCTGCGCGGAGGATCTCTGCGATGACTGCGCCGTTGTAGAGCGTCAGCGCAACCACCACGGCCCAGAAGGCGAGCCCCTTCGGCGGCACGATCTTGAATACCGCGAAGAACTGGTAGAGGAAGATCATGAGCATCAGCACGGGGATCGCGCGGAAGAACTCGATGATGATGCCGCAGATCCAGCGCACGGGCTTGGACTGGGCAAGCCGGCCGAGACCGAAGATCACGCCGAAGACAATGGCGAAGAGGATCGACAGCGCCGCAGCCTTGAGCGTGCCAAGCAGGCCCGGGATGATGTAGGTCGTCCACGTATTCCCCTGGATAAAGGGCGTCCACTTCGCAGCGGTGAACTGGCCGTTGCCGGCGAGGGTGGCAATGACCCACCACGCCACGGCCGCGAGCGCGACGAGTGTGAGCACGGTGTAGATCCGGTTGCGCCGGATGGCCTTGGGGCCGGGAGCATCGTAAAGAACAGTTGCGCGGACAGACATTAGCGCTTCACCGCCAATCGGTCAGACAGCCAGCCAAGGACAAGGCCCATTGGCAGGGTGAGGATGAGGAATCCGGCGGCGAAGACGCCGAAGATAACAAACAGCTCGTTCGCGTGGAATTCGATCGTGGACTTCATCAGCAGCGAGGCCTCGGCCACGCCGATGACGGAGGCAATCGTCGTGTTCTTGGTCAGCGCAATCAAGGTGTTGCCCAGCGGCACGATCGCCGCGCGAATGGCTTGCGGGAAGATGATCAAGGAGAAAATCTGCCCGAAATTCAAGCCCAGGGAGCGGGCCGCTTCTGCCTGCCCGAAGTGGACGGTGTTGATGCCACTACGGAGCGATTCCGCCACAAAGCAACTGGTGTAGAGGATGAAGCCGAGCACGGCGAGCCGGAAATTCTGGTCCACAATAAACGTCGAGGAATCCCGGCTGGCGAGTGTGAGCCCGAGGTTTTGATACAGCCCGAAGGAGCAGAACAGGACCACCAGGGTCAGCGGGGTGTTGCGCACCGTCTCAATGTAGGTGGTGGCAAGGCCACGCAGTACGCCAACGGGCGAGACCCGCATTGCGGTCAGTATCGTGCCGAGGATCATCGCGCCGATCGCCGAGTAGACGGTCAGCCTGATCGTGGTGAAAAACGCCGGCCAGAGCTTCGGCAAGAGGTCGGCCCATAAGGCGTCCATGGTGTACTCCTACAAGATGTGCGCGCTTATCGACGCCGCCGACAAGCACGCTGGGTGGGTGGGCGTGTCTTAGTTTTCGAGGAAGGAAAGATCGCCCGGGGTTGCCTCGTTAACGCCTTCGCCGCCCTCGAGGTTTGCATCGCAGAAGTTCTGGAAGGAACCGTCGGAGTACATCGCCTCAAGCGCCGTATTGATCGCGTCGACCGCGGCGGTGTCGTCCTTCTGCACGCCGATGCCGTAGTTCTCGTTGGTGAACGGTTCGCCATCCTTCTCCAGCTCGACGACCTCGAAGTCGCCGGGAGACTGGGCGGCGTAACCGCCGAGGATGGTGGCGTCGGTGGTCAACGCGTCAACGTTGCCGTTGCGCAGGGCCTCGACACAAGAAGAGTAGGTGTCGTACTCCTGCAGCTGGACGCCCGGCAGCGCGTCCTTGACCTTCTGCGCCGGGGTGGAGCCGGTAACGGAGCAGAGGATGCGCCCGTCGAGGTCCTCGAGACCGGTGATGTCGTTCGCGTCCTTGCGTACCAGCAGGCTCTGGTGGGTCAGCAGGTACGGGCCGCCGAAGCTGACCGCCTCAGAGCGCGACTCGTTGATGGTGTAGGTAGCGCCGATTGCGGCAACCTCACCGTTTTGGATCAGGGTTTCGCGCTGGGCAGACGGGGTCTCGCGCCAGGTGATTTCCGGGTGCTCCCAGCCGTTTTCGTCCGCGATGGAGTTGACCACGTAGGTCAGTACCTCGACGTCGAGGCCGGACATCGTGCCGTCCGCCTCGCGCAGGCCAAGGCCCGGCTGGTCGTACTTGGTACCGAGGGTGACGTTGCCGGCCTCGATCTGGGCGAGCAGGCCGTCGCCGCCTGCCTCGCCCTCGGAGCCGCCGCAGGCAACCAGGGTGGTGGCCGCCAGCGCGGCGACGGCGGTGGTGGTCAGGGTGCGTAGTGCGCGGTTCATGAGTGTTCTCCTTGGAAAGTGAAAATGGGGTGTTGATAGGAATGGGAAGGGGGAGGGGTGGGTCGCGTTAGTGCGAAAGAATCTTTGCCAAGAAATCCTTCGCACGCTCGGACTGTGGGTTGGTGAAGAAGGACTCCGGGTCGGTGTCTTCAACGATCTCGCCGTCGGCCATGAACAGGATGCGGTCGGCCACCTTGCGGGCAAAGCCCATCTCGTGGGTGACCACCACCATCGTCATACCGGTTGCGGCGAGTTCGCCCATCACATCGAGGACTTCTCCGACCATTTCGGGGTCGAGGGCGGAGGTTGGCTCGTCGAAAAGCATGACCTTCGGCTCCATTGCCAGTGCACGCGCGATGGCGACGCGCTGCTGCTGACCGCCGGAAAGCTGCGCCGGGTACTTCTCAGCTTGGTTGCCGATGCCGACGCGGTCGAGGAGTTCCGCCGCGCGCTTCTGCGCGTCCGCCTTGCTCATCTTGCGTACCTTCATCGGGCCAAGCGTGACGTTGTCGCGGATGGTCAGGTGCGGAAACAAGTTGAACTGTTGGAACACCATGCCGACGTCGGCGCGCAGTTTTGCCAGCTCCTTGCCCTCGGCGGGCAAAAGCTTGCCGTCGATGTGGATCGTGCCATCCTCGATGGTTTCGAGGCGGTTGATCGTGCGACACAGGGTGGACTTGCCAGAGCCAGAAGGGCCAAGCACGACGACGACCTCGCCTTTAGGCACGGTCAGATTGATGTCTGTCAGCGCGTGGAAGTCTCCGAAGTACTTCTGCACGCCCTCCATGCGGATCATGGGTTCAGTTTCCTGTGTCATAGGCATAACAAGTACTCCAAGAACGTGACGCACGCCACCGACTTGTGAAAGTTTGTGTAAATTTCCCCCAAACCGTGGGTAACGTTGGCGCAATTTTTCCTGTTGGATCGCTGTCCGGTGCGCGCATGCGGGCGGTTGGGTGGATCATGCGCGCGGGGATAGACTGTGGGCCGTGACGCAGCAGAACAACTCCCATACCAAGGACATCACCACGGGCAATACGGCGCGAACCTACGAGGTACGCACCTTCGGGTGCCAGATGAACGTGCACGACTCCGAGCGCCTTTCCGGCATGCTGGAGGAAGCCGGCTACGTTGCCGCGGACGCGGAGGCGGAGGCGGACCTGGTGGTCTTCAACACCTGCGCGGTTCGGGAAAACGCCGACAAGCGCCTCTACGGCACGCTCGGCCAGCTGAAGAAGACGAAGGAGCAGCACCCGGGCATGCAGATCGCCGTCGGTGGCTGCTTGGCGCAGAAAGATCGGGACACGGTGCTTGAGAAGGCTCCGTGGGTGGATGCGGTATTTGGCACGCACAACCTGTCCGCGCTGCCGGCGCTGCTCGACCGCGCGCGTGTGGAAGAGGAAGCACAGGTGGAGATCGTCGAGTCGCTTGAGGTCTTTCCATCCGTGCTGCCGGCGAAGCGTGAGTCCTCCTACGCGGGCTGGGTGTCGGTGTCTGTTGGCTGCAACAACACGTGCACGTTCTGTATCGTGCCGAGCCTGCGCGGCAAAGAAGTCGACCGTCGCCCCGGCGACATCCTGGCGGAGGTGCAGGCACTGGTCGACCAGGGTGTTTCGGAAATCACGCTGCTGGGGCAAAACGTCAATGCCTACGGTGTGAACTTTGTGGACGAAGACTTAGCACGCGACCGTTCGGCCTTCTCCAAACTTTTGCGCGCCTGCGGCGAGATTGAGGGCCTGGAACGGGTGCGCTTTACCTCCCCGCACCCTGCGGAGTTTACGTCCGACGTGATCGACGCGATGGCGGAGACCCCGAACGTGTGCCCGCAACTGCACATGCCGCTGCAGTCCGGGTCGGACAAAGTGCTCAAAGACATGCGGCGCTCCTACCGTACGAAGAAGTTCCTCGGCATCTTGGACGAGGTGCGCGAGAAGCTACCGCACGCCTCGCTGACCACGGATATCATCGTCGGTTTCCCGGGGGAGACGGAGGAAGACTTCCAGGACACGCTCGACGTGGTGGAAAAGGCGCGTTTTACCTCAGCGTTTACCTTCCAGTACTCGCCGCGCCCCGGGACTCCGGCCGCGGAGATGGAAAAACAGGTGCCCAAGGACGTCGTGCAGGAACGCTTCGAGCGCCTCATCGCGCTGCAGGAGCGCATCAGCGCTGAAGAAAACGCCAAGCTGGTCGGCACCGAGCAGGAGCTGCTCGTGCAGGCAGAGGGCGGGCGCAAGAACGACCGTACCCACCGCATGTCGGGGCGCGCTCGCGACGGTCGCCTCGTCCACTTCACACCCGAGGGCAGCATCGACGGCGAAGTCCGGCCTGGTGATGTCGTGCACGTGCGCATCACCGACTCCAAGCCGCACTTCCTCATCGCGGATGGCGGGGTGCTTGCACACCGACGCACGAAGGCCGGCGATAATTCGGCCGCAGGCGAGGTGCCGACGACCGCGCCAGTAGGCGTGGGCCTGGGCCTGCCCACAATTGGTCAGCCGGTCTCGCCCGCGGTATCACCCGGCGGCGCGTGCTGCTAGCACGGGCTGACACAAGGCTAGAGTAGAGCGGAAACGTACAGATCGCACACACGGGAGGACACGATGGCGCAGGCACCACACCCGGAAGATAACCGCATCGCCGACAAAACGCGGGCAAGCGCGGGGGCTCCTGCCGCGGCCGCCCGCGCCGCGCAGGCGGAGAAGCAGGCGGGGAGCCATATCCCCGTCGGCGTCGGTTACTGGGTGCTCGCTGCTTGTGTGGTGGTCTACCTCATTGCAATGAGCCTGCCCTTTGCCGCCGGGGTGAGCGGCTGGCAATTCGTCGGGCACACCGCAGCGTCCGTCGACGCGCAGGCGAAAGTGACGGAATACGTCTTTGCTTGGCTGTCCTGCGCGGGACTCGGCGTGCTGACAACACTTGCGCTGCTCACTCGCCGTTTTGCCGTCGCCGTCCCAGCGTGGATGCTCACGACTATCTCGCTGTTTACCTCGCTGCTCGCCATCTGGCTACGCCGCACTAGCGCCTCCTTCGAGCAGGGGCTTGGCCACGGCCCGGGCATGTATCTTGCCGCGGTTGCGGTGCTGGTGGCCACCTTCGCATTCATCCCGGTGGTCACGCGCCGCGATGAGGCGCTGCGAGAGGTTGGCGAGCAGCGCGCGCGTATCGACGGCACCGATGCAGTGGCTAGGGCGCAGCAAGATGCCACCGCGCACGCGCAGTCGCACCACGACAACCCGCTGCTTATCGACGATCGCCGCGCCCGCGCCGCCGAACGCCACAGGGGGCACAGCGGGCACAACGGGCACAGCAGGCGCAGTGAATCGTAGTTAGCACTTGTGCCAGGCGGTCGTCGACGAGACCCGCTCGGCACCAAGCGTTGCAAGGAGCGCGTTTGCCGCCGCAGAGTCGGCGGGGTAGGAGCAATACACCGTCTCGAGCTCGTCCCACACCTCGTGGGCGCGCGTGAGCGTTGCGCGGATCATGCCTGCGGCAAGGCCCTGTTCACGGTGCTCGGGGAGCACATAAATCAGGCCCAGTTCGCAGACCTTTGTATCGTCGGCGCTATAGCGCACGAGCTCGCACAGGCCCACGATGCGGCCGTCGACGTAGGCCAGCCCGGTGAGCTGGTGTCCGCCCCGGTCGCCGAGGCGCTGCCCGGCCTCGACGATGCGTGCGAGGTCCCACTCGATGGTGTCAAGCGCTAAATCTCCGCGCGGGTATCCTTTCGACGCGGAAGTCAACAGGTGGGCAAACTGCTCCACCTCGCCGGGAATCCCGGGGCGCGTGGAATTGAAGCCGGGGCCTTCCACAACCTCGAAGCTGTCGGCGGGGAAACGGGAAACGTCCGGCAGTGCGGTGTAGACGTCGAGGGGGAAGGTTGCCTGATCTTCGCGGAAGGCGGCTGTGTAGCCGAATGCTTGCAGCGCCGGTGGCTGGTGCTCGTCCGGTGCGTGGGGAACCCAGATGTGGCGGGTAGGGCGCCCGAAGTGGGACGACAGGGCGTCGAGAAGCGTGAGTGCGGCCTGCCATGGTTGAGGCGGAATGGGCTCGCCGGGCAGGGGCGCGATTGCTGCGTCGAGGGTGATGTTGGCCTCGATCACGCCGCGGTCTTCGAGCAGTGGCAGCGAGACGAAGACCCAGGCGACAACGTGATCGAGGTCCCCTTCGAACAGCTCCGGGTAGCCGAGTTCGGTCACGGGGCGCGGTGCGTGAGCGTCGGTGAGCGCGAAAAGGTAGGCCGCGGATTCCGTCGAGGGCGCAAGACGCGTGCGCACGTGGGACGCGCTGACCCCCGAGGTTGGCAGCCCAGTGATGTCCTGGATAGCCAGGGTGGCGGAAAAGGCGTACGCCCCGGTGACAGCGTCCGCGCGCTCGTCGGCGTCGCGGTGACTGGCGCGGGGCGCGAAGAGCTGCGGGGTGAGCACTAGTTGTCGTTGACCGCCTTGGTCGCCACGTCGGCGAACTCCTGCCACTGCGCAGCCTGCTCCCGCAGCTCGGCCGCTTTGTCGGCCTTGCCCGCCGCCTCGGCGGCCTCCGCCTGCTTCTTCAAGTCGTCAGCCTTGACCTGGAATTGGTTTGCGGTCGCCTGCGCGGCCGGGTCGGCCTTGCGCCAGCGCGATTCTTCCGCCTCGGCGACACGCTGCTCGAGCGCGCCGATCTTGTCCTCGTACTCGCGGATCTTGCCGCGTGGTACGTAGCCAATCTCATCCCACTTATCCTGCAGCTCGCGCAGCTTTGCCTTCGCCCCGCCGAGGCCCTTAGCCGGGTCAATCAGCGGCTCGTACTGCGCGATGAGCGCGTCTTTGGCCTCGGCGTTTGCGGCAAATTCGCGGTCGCGTTCGGCGTTGACGGCGTCGCGGGCCCCGAAGAACTTGTCTTGGGCTGCGCGGAACTTCGCCCACAACTTGTCGTCGGCTTCACGCGGGGCGCGGCCGGCGGCCTTCCACTCCTTCATCAGGTCGCGGTAGGCGCGGGCGGTCTCGTTCCAATCGGTGGAGTCTTGCAGCGCCTCGGCGCGCACCACGAGCTCCTCTTTCGCACGCTTGGCCGCTGCGCGGTGACGATCTAGCTCAGCGAAGTGGGAGCCGCGGCGACGGTTAAACGCATCGCGGGCGCGCGAGTAGCGCTTCCACAGCTGGTCGTCGGTTGCGTGGTCGATGCCGCGGATGGTGCGCCACTCCTCCAAAATGGCGCGGATGCGGTCGCCCGCAGCCTTCCACTCGGTGGAGTGTGCCGCCAGCTCTTCTGCCTCGGCGGCGAGCGCCTCCTTGCGCTCAATCGCGTCGGCACGGCGCTGCGCCTTGGCCTCCTTGGCCTGCTTGCCGGCGACATCGGAGGCGGCAATCACCGCATCCAGGCGGGCGTCGACCGCGTCGAGATCGCCGATCACGGCCTGCTCATCCAGCGACGCCTTGAGCTCCTCCGCACGCTGGCGCAGCTGCGCGGCGTCATCCGGGTGGGCGGCGAGGCGAGACTCAATCAACTCCACCTCGGTAACCAGGTCGTCGAAACGCTGCCCGTAGTGCGCCAGGCCCTCCTCAGGGGTGCCCGCCTGCCAGGAGCCGATCTGGCGCTCCGTACCTCCGCGGGTGACAAATACGGCACCGGATTCATCGATGCGGCCGAACTTTGCAGGATCGGATGCGGGGGCAACGGGAGCCGGGTGTGGCACCGGGGACGGGGTAGTGGCCTGGGGGTTCGCCGAGCCTGGCCGCGGACCGGGCAGCGGGCCCGGCTTCGGCGCGCGGTGCGGCATCGCTGCCGGCGAGGGCTTCGCGCCAGGTGTCGGCGTTGCCTGCGGCTTCGCGGCTGGCTGAGGCGTGGTCTCCGGTGTCTGGTCCGAGGTGGTCATTGCAGGTCCTTTCCCTACGTTCAAAGTGCCGCGCGACGCGGCTGCCGGTGCCACCCGTGCGCGTGCAGCGGGCGCTTGGATCCATACGGAATCAGGCCCTTGCACGCGGCGGGTGCTTCAACAGACTTTACAGGGGGCACGCGGGATGTGCGCCAAAAACCTGTGAACTCACTCGCACCACGCGCGGGGCTTTTAAGCCGGGGCCACTAGAGTGGTGTGCGTGACTACTCGCGCCTCGATTCTGCTGATGCCCGGTTCGCCGGCCCTGGTGGGCGCGCTTTCGCCCGCCCATGCACCCTCGCGCAAGGTGCTGCAATGCATTCGGGCGGCCGCGGATGAAGCGTTGGATCGCGTGGACAGCCGCGCTGTCGACATCGTCTGCCCGCTCGAGTCGCGCGACTACACCGAGCTGACCGGGTCTTTTGCGGCGTGGGGTGCGCCGCAGGTCCAACTGGACGCGGGCAACTACCTCCCGGAGCTTATTGCCCGCTACGCGCTGCATCCTTTGGACGCAGCGGTGCGCGAGGTCCGCGAGCGGATCGCTACGCCGGACCCAGAGGTGTTGACCGTGGTCGTGGTGGATGGGTCAGCGGGACTCACTGCCCGTGCCCCGCTCGCGCTTGTGCCCGGCGCGCCCGAGCTGCACGCGCAATTGCAGGACTTCATTGCGGGGAAGGCCGAGCTGCCGAGTCAGCTGGAAGCCCGGGGCGTACTCGAGCCACGCCTGTGGGAGGAGCTGGCGGAACTCGAGACACAGCGGCGCGAGCTGTGCTACGCCGAGGATTCTCTCGGGGTGGGCCGTTATGTCGGGGTGTGGGAGGTCGCCTCTTGAGCACACAAGAGATCCGCCCGATCGCTGTCGTCGGCCCGACGGCCTCCGGTAAGTCCGACCTCGGCATCGCGCTGGCGAAGCGTTTCGGCGGCGAGGTGGTCAACGTCGATTCCATGCAGCTGTATAAGGGCATGAACATCGGCACCGCCAAGCTTGCGCCGGAAGAGCGCGGCGGCGTTCCGCACCACCTGTTGGATATCTGGCCGGTGACAAAGACGGCCTCCGTCGCCGAGTATCAGGCACTGGCCGTCGACACTGTGGAGGAACTTTTAGCCCGCGGCAAGGTCCCCATCCTCGTTGGCGGTTCCATGCTCTACGTGCAATCGCTTATCGACGCCTGGACGTTCCCGCCAACCGACCCGGCGGTGAGAAAGAAATACGAAAAGCGTCGGCAAGCAATCGGCACGGACGCGCTGCACGCTGAGCTAGCCGACATCGACCCTGAGGCAGCGCGCATCATTGAAGATAAGGACCCGCGGCGAACCGTCCGCGCGCTCGAAGTCATCGAGCTGACCGGCAAACCCTTCCGGGCCTCCCAGCCGCCGAAGAACGCACCGCCGCGTTGGGGCACGCGCATGCTGGGCCTGCGCACGAACGCCGAGTGGCTCAACCCACGGATCGCACTGCGCGCCGAGCGGATGTTTGCCTCCGGGCTGATCGAGGAAGTCGAAGCGCTGGTAGGCGAGGGACTGACACGCAACTCCACTGCAGGCCGCGCCATCGGCTACGCCCAGGTGTTGGACATGCTTGCGGGCACGCTCACGCGCGAGGAGGCGGAGGAGCAAACGATCACCGGCACGCGTCGTTACGTGCGCCGGCAGCGCTCCTGGTTCAACCGCGATCCCCGCATCGCCTGGCTCGACGCGACTGCGGGGGGCACGCTCGCGCAAGCTTTGGCGGCACTTGAGACGCCCGCGATAGACTCGCAGGCATGACAACCCCGCTGCACTTCATTAAAGCCCATGCCACGGAAAACGACTTCGTCGTACTCATCGACGTCGACGATCAGCTCACACTGGAGCCTGCGCAGGTGGCCTGGTTGTGCGATCGCCGCGCCGGCATCGGTGGCGACGGGCTGTTGCGCGTGGTGCGCACGGGCGGGGAGTGGTTTATGGATTACCGCAACGCTGACGGCTCGATCGCCGAGATGTGCGGCAACGGCATCCGCGCGTTTTCCCACGTGCTCAAAGCCGAAGGGCTTGAGGAGGCCAACGAGTTCGACGTGCACACCCGCGCCGGGGTCAAACACATCACCGTCGAGGAGGCGGACGCCGTGCACGCCCGCGTGCGTGTTGGGATGGGCAAAGTCAACGTCTTCGGCGAGTCCTGGGCGAAGGTAGGGGAGACCACCTTCGAAGGCATCGCTGTCGACGTGGGCAACCCACACCTCGCAGCGGTGGTTCCGGGGCTGACTGCAGAGGCGCTTGCGCAGATGGAGCTGTCCGCCCCGTCGTTTGACCCGGATGTCTTTCCCAATGGGGTCAACGTCGAGATCCTCACCGCCGCCCACGACGGTCAGTGCTCGATGCGCGTGTGGGAGCGTGGCGTGGGCGAGACCCGCTCCTGCGGGACCGGGACCGTTGCCGCAGGCACCGCGGCCTTGCGCGCCAGCGGTGCGAATTCCGGCAAGGTGACGGTGCATGTGCCGGGGGGCGCAGTTGAAATCGAGCTCACGGATCAGGGCACTGCCGTGATGACCGGGCCTTCGCGCATCGTGGCGCGCGGCCAGCTTGCCGCACCACTGGATTAAGGCCCGAGCTGGCGGGCGGCGCGCCGGGCGTCGTCCCAGGATTCGGCGAGTTCCAGGGCGCGTTCGTCCGCGACAGCGATGAGCCGCTCCAATTGGTAGCGGTCGATGTCGGGGGATTCGAGGTAGCCGTCGATGCGGGCGATGAAACGGCGGGCAGACGAGCTACGCAGCAAAAACTCGCTGATGGCGTGGTGGGAGACGTCGCCGTTGGCCAGCGCTGGGTAGTGCAACGTGCGGTCGGCGACGGCTTGGGTGGAGGTACCTTGCTTAAGGTCCTCGTAGCTTTGCAGGATCTCGGCCATGTCGTCGCGGGTGATGCGCAGCGAGGCCTTCAGCGAGGCCACCTCTGGGTTGGTGTTGTAGCGGCGGTGGACGGCGACACCGAGCATCACCAACAGCACTGCGATGATGAGGCCAGGCAGGCGGAAGAAGACCACCAGCAGGAGTGCTACCGCGAGCACCAATGCCCCGTATAGTGCTTGGATCAAGTCCTTGCGCGAGGGGTCCATCGCTTAGCCGTCACCTCCTGAGAGCATACCGAGTGTCGATTTCGCGCCATCGTAGCGCGAATGTCTTATCGATGTGTGCGGTCTAGTGGCCGCCGCACCCGCAGGAACCGCCGCCGCACCCGCAACCACCCGCACCAGGGGCGGGAATCGAGCCGGCGAGCACCGCGCTGCCCGCGATCACGGAGTCTCGTTGCGGCAGGTCGCCGTCTGGCAGGCAGATGTCGAAGGGGAATGCGCCGTCGACGGTGGCGTGGATGAAGCGCTGGCCGGTCAGCTCGGAGGTGCGGTACTCTGCCTCTAAGACGCGGGCGGAAAACTCAGCCGCGGCATCTGGTGCGCTCGCTGCGCCGGATGCAACGGCCTCGGCACCCGGGGAGGTGACCGCGCCGAGGGTGGCACCTGGGTTATTCGCCAGGTATGCCTCCGTGGAGGCGTAGCGCTCATGTGCGAGCACGAGCGCGCTTAAACCAAGCTCCTGCCACTGCAACGTGGCCTCATCTACCACCAGCGGTCCTTGCGCCAGGTTGACGGTGATCGAGGCGATGGTGTTGCCGCGAGGGTCGACGATGTCGGCCAAGGACACCACGTCGTTCAGCGGCGTGATGTGTGCGTACGCGCGCGTGACAGAATCAAAGCCGGCGAACGTGGCGAAGGGCTCCACCGCAAGAATGTTGAGCTGGGCGCCAGAAGGGTCGCTGTACTGAATCAGCTGCCCACCGCGGACCTCGCCGGTGACAGCAAGGTGGTCAGTGGCGATGGCGCGTTCAACCGCGTCCTGCCACTTGGCAAAACCAAGGCCGATGGCGGCCAGATCAGCGTGCGTGTCAGAGTGCGTGCTCACAGATTCGCTCATAGGCAACAAGCCTAGTCCGTGCCGACGGCCGGGCGGAAACGCGCGGGGCATGCCTCCGTATGTCGAGCGTGAAGCCCGGCTGGTAGACAATGCACGTAGGATAGCGAGAAAGCATGCTGGTGAGAACAAAGGACTCAATGACCTCAACTGTAAATACCCATCCCGAACACGATCCGCAGGACGCGGCGCGCGATGCGCTGCTGGCCGAAGCATTCCGGCACAACGCGCCGCAGCCCGCACAGCGAACGGAATCCGGCGGGGGAGAACCGACAATCGGCTCCCTCGACCTGGAGGCGCGTAATGCATTAAGGCGCGTGGGACAGCGCACCGAGATCCGCACCGACGAGGCCGAAGAGGCCTACGAGGTGGAGTACCGCAAGCTACGCCTCGAGCAAGTCATCCTGGTCGGCGCATGGCTCGAGGGTACGACCGCGGAGATGGAGGCAAACATGCGCGAGCTGGCGGCGTTGACCGAAACCGCCGGCGCTGAAGTCATCGACATGCTCTACCAAAAGCGCGACAAGCCGGACCCGGGCACCTACATCGGCGCCGGCAAGGTTGCCGAGCTGCGCGAGGTCGTGGAAGCCTCCGGGGCCGATACCGTCGTCTTCGACGGCGAGCTTTCCCCCTCGCAGATCGTGGCGCTGGAGGAGGCGTTACGCGTGAAGGTGATCGACCGCACGATGTTGATCCTGGACATCTTCGCCCAGCACGCCAAAAGCAACGAGGGTAAAGCGCAGGTGTCGCTCGCACAGATGGAATACCTCTTCTCGCGCACCCGCGGTTGGGGCGGCAACCTCTCGCGCCAGGCCGGCGGCCGTGCCGGTTCCAACGGCGGCGTGGGGCTGCGTGGCCCTGGCGAGACCCGGATCGAGGCGGACCGCCGCCGGCTGCGCGCAGACATGGCGCGCCTACGCCACGAGCTCAAAGGGATGAAAACGGTACGCGAGGTCAAACGCGCGCGCCGCCAACGCTCGACCACGCCGAAAATCGCCATCGCGGGCTACACCAACGCGGGCAAGTCCTCGCTGATCAACGCGATGACTGACGCCGGCGTGCTCGTCGAGGATGCGCTCTTTGCCACCCTCGACCCCGCGACGCGTCGGGCCCAGCTTGCCGACGGCCGCACGGTCGTCCTCACCGACACCGTCGGCTTCGTCCGACACCTACCGACCCAGCTCGTGGAAGCCTTCAAGTCCACGCTGGAGGAGGTCACCAATGCTGATCTCGTGCTGCACGTCGTGGATGGCTCCGACCCCTTCCCGCTCAAGCAGATCGAGGCGGTCAACGAGGTGCTCGCGGAGATTACCCGCGACTCGGGCGAGGAAATCCCGCCAGAAATCGTGGTGGTGAACAAGATTGACGAGGCCGACCCGCTCGTGCTCGCAGAGCTGCGCCACGCCTTTGATAACTCCGGCCGCGACGTCGTGTTTGTCTCCGCGCTGACGGGCGAAGGCATACCCGCGCTCGAGGCGAAGGTCGAGCAGTTCCTCAACACGCTCGATGCACACGTTGAGCTGCTCGTGCCCTATACCCGGGGCGATGTGGTTTCCCAGGTCCACGAGGCCGGCACCGTGCGCAGTGAGGCCTACGAGGAAGAAGGCACGCGCATCGACGTTCGCCTGCCGCACGTGCTCGCGGAGCAGTACGCGGAATTCGTCGTGGGCAACTAGCGCGTAACCGCCGCACACAATTGTGTGGCGGCTGGGCGCGCGCCCTAGACTCCCAGGTGTGAAAAAGACACTTGGTTGGTCCCTCCACGGCGACGGCCGCACCGTCAAACCCGGTGCCGTTGTCGCCCCCGACGAACGCCTGAGCTGGTCGCGCACCGTCGGCATCGGCATGCAGCACGTTGTCGCCATGTTTGGCGCGACGCTGCTCGTGCCGACGCTGACCGGTTTTCCGGTCAACACGACGCTGCTCTTCTCCGGGCTCGGCACGATCATCTTCCTGCTGATCACCCGCAACCGACTCCCCAGCTACTTGGGCTCATCCTTTGCCTTCATCGCGCCGCTTTCCGCTTCATCGCAGTACGGTATTGGCGCTCAGCTCGGCGGCGTGCTGGTTACCGGTGTGCTGCTCATTGTGGTCGGTGTCGTGGTGCACGTGGCGGGCAAGCGCGTGATTGACGCGGTCATGCCGCCTGCCGTCACCGGCGCCATCGTCGCACTTATCGGGTTTAACCTCGCACCGACCGCGGTGAGCAACGTCGAGACGCAGCCCGCAGTCGCAGGCGTCACGCTGGCCACAATCGTGCTGGTGACCGTCGCTACCCGAGGCATGGCGTCGCGCCTGAGCATCCTCATCGGAGTCGTCGTCGGCTGGGCCTTCGCGGCGGCCACGGGCGGGCTTGCCGACGATGCGCTCGCCACCATCGGCGCAGCCCCGTGGGTCGGACTGCCGGAGTTCCACACCCCGCAGTTCCACCTCTCCGCCATCTTGGTCACGCTGCCGGTGCTGGTGGTGCTCATCGCGGAAAACGTCGGCCACGTCAAAGCCGTCTCCGAGATGACGCATCGCGACCTCGACCCGCTGCAGGGTAAAGCACTCATTGGCGACGGCATCGCCACCACACTCGCCGGCACCTTCGGCGGCTCCGGTACGACCACCTACGCCGAGAACATCGGCGTGATGGCGGCGACCAAGGTGTACTCCACCGCCGCGTACTGGGTGGCATCACTGTTCGCCATCGCGCTGGCATTCGTTCCGAAGTTCGGCGCGGTGATCTTCACCATCCCTGCGGGCGTGCTCGGTGGCGCATGCCTTGTGCTCTACGGGCTCATTGGCATGCTGGGCGTGCGCATCTGGCAGGACAATCAGGTCGACTTCACAAACCCGGTGAACCTGACTGCGGCTGCGGTGGCGCTGATTGTTGGTATCGGCAACCTGTCCTTCACCGTCGGCCAGGTCACCCTGGAAGGGATCGCCATCGGCGCGGTCGGCATCATCGTGATCTACCCGCTGATGCGCTGGGCATACGAAACGATCGGGGAGGGGCAGTACCGGTAGGTCACAACGCTTTCAGCCCCCGCCACCGTGCATCACGGTAGCGGGGGCTGAAGGCGTGCTGTAAAGGGTTACTCCTCGTCGAGGTTCTGCTCAATCAGCGCCGCAATCTTGTCAACTGCTGCGGCGTTTTCGGACTCGACGGTGACCTCGTCGCCGAACTCGGCGCCCATCGCCATGATCATCAGCGAGGAGGCGGCGTCAGTCTCATCGTCCTCGTCGCCGCCGACGAGGGTGAGGATAATCTCTTCGTCGAACTCGCCGGCTGCATCGGCGATGATGGTTGCGGGGCGGGCGTGCAGCCCAACCGTAGAGCCGACCTTGACAGTCTTGGAAGCCATAGTGAGAATCCTTTCTTTTGGTGTTACGTGCCAGTCTAGGCGCGTGTGTGCTTAAGCCGCCACCGTTTCCGTGGCGTGGTTTTCCGCGTGCGCTTTGGCCGCGGCAGCCTTCTGAATTTCTTCGTTCGGCCAGAAGCGCTTGATAGCGATCACGGCCACTGTTGCTACCGCGACACCCGCAGCCAGCGCGATGAACATGCCCCACCACGGCTCGTAGGCGAAGATGACAAAGACGCCGCCGTGCGGTGCCTGGCAGCCAACGCCCAGGCCCATGGAGACCGCGCCTGCGGTTGCGCCGCCAAGCATCATCGCCGGGATGACGCGGAAGGGGTCTGCGGCGGCAAACGGGATCGCGCCTTCGGAGACGAAGGACAGGCCCAAAAGCCACGCGGATTTTCCGTTTTCCTGCTCGGCCGGGGTGAACAACTGCTTGCGCAGGAAGGTGGCAATCGACAACGCAATCGGAGGCACCATGCCGGCGATCATCACCGCCGCCATGATTTCAAAGCTTGCGTCCGTGCCTGCCGACAGTCCGGCGGTACCGAAGAGGTAGGCAGCCTTGTTCACCGGACCACCCAGGTCGAAGCACATCATCAGGCCGATGATGATGCCCAGCAGGACCGCAGAGGATCCGCTCATCGATTCAAGCCAATCGGTAAGCCCGAGCATGAGAGACTCGAGCGGCCGGCCGAGCAGGAGGAACATGATCAGGCCGACGACCAGCGAGGTCAAAAGCGGAATGATCACCACCGGCATCAGCGAGCCCAGCCAGCGCGGGACGCGCCAGGTCTGGATCCAGTAGGCGATGACGCCGGCGAGTAGGCCGGTGACCAGGCCACCGATGAAGCCCGCGCCGACCATCACAGAGATTGCGCCACCGATGAAACCCGGTGCGATACCGGGGCGGCCCGCCAGGCCGTAAGCGATGTAGCCGGAGAGCGCGGCGACCACGAAATCCATGCCCATCTGCCCAGTGGCGAAGAGCACGGCACCGAGGTAGAGGGCCCACCCGGAGCGTTCGAAGGTCATGGAGGTGCCGTCGACAAGCACTTCATGGCCCGGCAGGTTAGTCGGCGAGTGCTGGAGCACGATCGCCTCCCAGCCGTTGGCCATGTCGTAGCCACCGAAGAGGAATCCGAGGGCCAACAGGAGGCCGCCGGCAGCCACGAAGGGCACCATGTAGGACACGCCGGTCATGATTGCCTGCTGCAGGCGCTTTGGCCAGGGCTGGCCGTCACTGGACGCGGCGGAGTCCTCGCCAGCCGATTCAGAGGCAGCTGCGACATGCTTGGCGTTGGGGTCCTTGGCTGCGGCGATAGCCTCGTCAATGAGTGCATCCGGGCTGTTGACCCCGCGCTTGACCGGGGTGTCGACGACCGGCTTGCCCGCGAAGCGCCCCTTGTCGCGAACGGCGACGTCGTGGGCGAAAATGACCGCGTCGGCGCTGTCGATGAAGGACTGCTCGAGCGGGTCTCCGCCCGAGGATCCCTGGGGCTCGACGATGAGCTCGACGTTGTCACGCTTTTGCGCGGCCTGGGTCAACGCGTCGGCAGCCATATAGGTGTGTGCGATACCGGTGGCGCAGGAGGTGACCGCAGCGATCCGGATGACTTCTGGCTTCTTCTCGCTCGCCGCTGGAGCGGCAGCAGCGGGCGCGGCCTTCTTTTTCTTGGGTTCGGCGTTCACGACAGCCAGCACGGCGTCGACGATTTCCTGCTCCGTCGTGGCTGCGCGCAGCGTTTCTACAAAGTCCCCGCGAACCAGCGCGCGGGCGAGCTTGGACAGGATCTTCAGGTGCGCTTTACCGCCAGACTCCGGGGCGCCGATGAGGAAGACCAACTCGGCGTCGCCGTCGGGACCGGAAAAATCCACCGGCGCGGACAGGCGGGCGAAGGCGAGCGTCGGTTCACTGACCGCTGCGACGCGGCAGTGGGGGATAGCGACCCGGCCGTTGACTCCTGTGCCGGCTTTCTCTTCGCGCGCGCTCGCCGCTGCGGCTACTTCTGCGGCGTCAGAGGCGCGCCCTGCGGTGGCCATGAGCTCAGCGAGGTTCGTGATGACCTCTTTTGGCTGGCCACCGAAATCAACATCGAGCCTGACAAGATCAGGCGTAATTAGTGGTGCGTTCATAGTGTGTGTCCTTCCACTTACACGCGAGGGGATGGGGCGGGGTCATCGAGCGCGACAACGTCAACGCGCGCGCAATCAACATCCGACGGGGAGGGGATACCGGTGCCGGGCAGGGAGGCTGCCGCGGAGCCATACGCGACGGCCTGCTGCAGGCACTCGGCGAAAGACTTGCCGTCGACGCGCGCCATGACGTAGCCGGCCAGCGAGCTGTCGCCCGCGCCGACGGTCGAGCGCACGGTCACCTTGGGCGCGGCTGCGGCCCATGCTCCTTCGGCAGTTACCAGACAAGCGCCTGCCCCGCCGAGAGTCACCAGCACTTCGGCGACACCGCGGGCGACGAGTTGGCGGGCTGCCTGAAGAATCGGCCCGTAGTTGCCTTGTGCGGCGTCTGCTTCGAGGGCGTGCCCGTCGCCGTCGGTAAGCTGCGCGAGCTCGAAGGCGTTCGGCTTCATGATGGTGGGCGCCGCCTCCTCGAGGCGTGCACCCAACGCCCGCAGCGGGGCGTCCGACGTGTCTACAGCAATCAGCGGTACTGTGCCGCGCAATTGGGCGCAAAGCTCTGCGTACCAATCATGCGGGGCACCTGGCGGCAGGGATCCGGCCAACACTGCAGCGTCGGCCGCGTGCGCGTGCTTGAGCAAGTGCTTCTCGACGTCCACCCGCCGACCTGCGGACATTTCGGGGCCAAGCTCGTTGATCTTGGTGGTAGTACCGTCGGCCTCCGTAAGCGCAGTGTTCGTGCGCACGAAGCCGTCGACCTCGATCGGTGCAAACGGTATGCCGGCCCGACGTACCGCGTGCAGAAATGGGTCGTCGCCACCGCACGGTGCCAGCGCAAGCGTTTCCCCGCCTGCCTTGGCGACGGCGTGGGAGACGTTGATGCCTTTGCCTCCCGCTTCTCTACTTGCGGTGTGCGCGCGGACGACTTCGCCGCGGACGACCTGGTCGACGGACAAGGTGGCGTCAATACTGGGGTTTGGTGTCAACGTGATAATCACGGGGTACTCCGTACTGTCGTTGTCCGTTGTTTCCTACCCCCGGTTCACAGTCAAGGCACCGTGAGTGCATGCGGCCGTGGGTAGAGCACTGCAGTGCCCCTAAGCTGCGGTAAATCAACCGGACGAGCACGACGTGCCACCACCAAGTATGCCCGATCGTGTGGATAAATTCAAGGAATCGGACACAAACCCACATTTGTGTGTGGGGGTTACTCCTCTTCCTCTGTCAGGATGACTTGCACTCCGTTGCGTTCAATCTCCTCGACAAAGGAGGCGGGTGCGTCGTTGTCGGTGATGAGCACGTCGATATCATCTGTCGAGCCAAAGCTGACGAGGTAGTCGTTGCCCAGCTTGGAGGAGTCGCACATGACTACCACCTTTCGCGCATTCGTCACCATAGCCTGCTTCACTGCAGCCTCCTGCGCGTCTGCGGTAGATAGTCCGTGGTCAATGGTGAGCGCGTTCGTGCCGATGAATGCGACGTCGGCGCGCAAGATCGCGAGCGTGCGCAGAGCAATATCGCCAACCACCGCCTGGGTGATTGCGCGAACGTTTCCGCCGAGCAGCTGCACGTCCTGTACGTCGGCGCTCGAGAGGTCGAGTGCGGTTGGCAGCGAGTTTGTGACAATGTGGCACTCACGGGCGGGCGGGTGCTTGGCCTTGAGTGAGGCGAGCCCGTTGATGGTCGTGCCCGAGTCGAGAAAGATTGAACCTCCGGGCTTGTCGGGCACAAAGTTCAGCGCAGCGCGGGCGATGGCAAGTTTTGCTGCAGACGCGGTACGGTAGCGGGCGTCAAGCGGAAACTCAGTAGTGAGGAACGACTGGCTAGCCACGGCCCCTCCGTGCACGCGGTGGACGAGCCCCTCGGTGTCGAGCACGGCGAGGTCACGGCGGATTGTCTCCGCCGTGACCCCGAACTTTCCCGCAAGTTCTGTGACATTGACTCGACCCTCAACCGCGGTCAGCGAGGCGATCTGTCGCCGACGTTCTTCTGCGTACACGACGCTCCTTTGACACAGTAAGCAAAACCAACACGTTCACCGTATTGTTGCAAAAATCTGTGCCCGGTTACACCCTTTTGCTTCCGTTTCCCCGCTTTGGGGGCAGTCAATCCCACACGGGGTTGTGGGTACCCGCCCCCATAGTGGGGGATTTACAACGTGCGGAAGACCGAGACGACGCGGCCCATGATCTCAGCGTGGGTGCCGTCGATGGGTGAGTACGCATCATTGTGCGGCAAAAGCCATACCCCGGTGGAGTCCTTGTGAAACTCCTTCACCGTTGCTTCGCCGTCAAGCAGCGCAGCCACAAATTCGCCTTCTTCAGCAACTGGTTGGGAGCGCACAACGACCCAGTCGCCGGAAAGAATGCCCGCGTCACGCATGGAGTCGCCAACGACCTGCAGCATGAAAAGGTCGCCGTCTCCCAAGAGCTCCTCGGGGAGCGGATAGTAGCTCGTGACGTTTTCCTCCGCGAGAATGGGGGAGCCGGCGGCAATCTGCCCAACGACGGGGATGTAACGCGCGTTGGACGCGTCCTCGGGCGCGTCCTGGGTGGGTGCCTTCTTCTCCTGGGCGCTTGGCAGGTGGCGAAGATCTACGGCGCGCGGCTTGTTCGGGTCCCTTCGCAGAAACCCCTTCTTTTCCAACTCCTTGAGCTGATAAGCGACGGAGGAGGTTGACTGTAGCCCCGCAGCGTCACCAATTTCTCGAATGCTGGGCGGATAGCCGCGTAACACCACCGCGTCTTGGATGACTTCCAAAATCCTGCGCTGGCGATCCGATAAAACGCTCATGTCCAAGTTCTTGTTTTCGGGCTTCTTGCGTGCCATGGGGGCTCCTTTGTGGTGGGAAATAGTGGCGCGTCATGCGCACCCCTCAACTTACCAGACCGGGCAAGAGTGTTCGAGATTCGCGCATAGGGGTAGACAGTGTGTGGACCGAGTGCTATAAATCGAACATGTAACCTAATGTCGAACATATGCGCGCTTGCCCGTTCGGGTGTGTTCGGCGGGTTTTTAGAATGAAGAAAACGCACAAAGGAGAATAACCATGACGATGATGTCTAATCGCGCCTACACCGTAGCTACTGGCGAGAAGACTGCTGCCTACCGGGGTTATCCCGTGGCTGAGTGGGATCTATCTGCCCGTGAAGGGGCGTCTCGCCATACCGCGAATGTTCGAACGCTCAATATTTCGACAACTCCAGTTGGCGCTTCGCGTGCGACGAGGTCAGGCGGTGACGAGACTGATGAAATACTATTCGAATCCCGCCGCGAAAAGCGCGAAAGTTTACTGGTGGGAATAGGGCTCGGGATTGCGCTGATCGTGGGCTCCGCGATCGGAGGCGTTTTCTCACCGGAGCAGTCGGGATACTCCACTCCCACCGAAGCTGAATTCGCCTTCTACACGGAGCAATGACACGCCAATGCGGCGCGCGGTGAAGTCCGGGAGAGAACCGAGTAGCGTAAGCCAGTACCCGGCCGTGTTGTGCCGGGCCTAGCAAAGAGCCAACGCACCGGAGGGACCCCGCGATGTATTGCCCGTTCTGTCACCACGAACATTCCCGCGTGACCGACTCCCGCATGATTGATGCCGGCGCGGCAATCAGGCGTCGCCGCGAGTGCACAGCGTGCGGGGGCCGTTTTACCACGGTTGAAAAAGCGGTGTTGACCGTGGTGAAGCGCAACGGCCTCAGCGAGCCCTTTGACCGTGACAAACTTATCGTCGGCGTACGCCGGGCGTGCCAGGGGCGCGACGTCTCGGATGACGCGCTGAAGAGGCTTGCGCAGCAGGTCGAAGAAACGGTGCGCTCGCACGGCAGCTCACAAGTCCCCGCTAACGAGATTGGCCTGGCAGTCCTAGAGCCCTTGCGTGCGCTCGACGAAGTTGCGTATCTGCGCTTCGCCTCTGTCTACAAGTCCTTCGAGAGCGCGGACGACTTCGAATCGGAGATCCGGCTCATGCGTCGCCGAGACAAGGACGACTTCTAAAGACTTAGCGCAGCTTATCCACCATCTTCTCGATTCGGCGAGCACTTACCGGCTTCGGCGTGCCCAGTCGCTGCGCGAAGATGCTGACGCGGAGCTCTTCGATACGCCACAGCACATCCTTATATGCACGCGTTTTCTCCCTGCCCGCTGGGAGGGTCTTGCGCTTCGCCTGAAGATACGCCTTCGCTGTGTCGATCACCGCCTGCCGGTCCGCATCGCGATCCGGATCGACCCGCATGTCCTCAAGACGCAGCCTCATCGCCTCGATATAGCGCGGCAGGTGCTGAAGGTGAATAAGCCCGTGGATGGTCAGTGCGTTTTTCGGCAGGAAGAACGCGAGCTGGGACTGCATGTCGTCGATGGCCGGGCCCTCCCACTGGGCAAGTTCGCTGGCCATGTTTGCATACGCAACTAAGCCGGGGGCGACACCGACGACCATGCGGCGCACCGCGCCTGGGACTTCCGGCTTGATACGCGCAACCAGGGAGTCGAACTCCTCCGGCGTGCGAACCGGCCCGCCGTGTGTGACCATGAGATCGCGAATAGCGGCCACGCGCGCGTCCTCGACAAGGCCAGCCGCGCCGCCGTGCGGGTACTGGTCAACCGCAACTTTTTGCCGTAGCGGCAGCCCCTTCGTCATTTGCTGCGGGGACACCGAGATGTTGCGCAGCAGCAGGGTCAGTGTGGCTGTCATCATGGAAGCGTCGGCCGCGGCCTTGGTGGGGAAGACCTTCACTCGCACGCCCTCGCGAGTTGCCTCAAGCGCGGGATAGGCGTCAACCTCGTTGCCGTCGATGGTGGTCTGCACCGTTTCGGGGACCTCGCCAAGCGAGTCGGCAGTCCAGCTCTGCACCGCTTTCGACTCCGAGGCCCTCCCCGCCTTCGACACAGAGGACGAGATCTTGCCCGCCTGTCGACGCTTGAGCGCCTCGACGTCCTTGTCGTGGTCCACGATGTCGCCGCGCCGATCAATCGCAGCAAAGGTGACCCGCAGGTGCGCCGGGAGGCGGTGTGGGTTGAAGTCCGAGCCGTTGACCCCGCTCGCGCCGAGGCGTTGGAGAGCGGTAGCGAAGGCGTCGACAAGCGAAGGCTCCTGCGTATCGAGCAGGGGCAGGGCGCGTTGCGCGAAGTCGGGCGCAGGCACCACGGAGGTGCGGATGCCCTTCGGCAGGGTGCGGATAAGCTCGGTGAGCAGCTCTTCGCGCAGGCCTGGCACCAGCCAGTCGAAGCCGGTGTCATCGAATCCGGCGAGCAGCGGCACGGGCACTTCGACAGTGATTCCGTCGAAGGGGTCGCCTGGCTCGAACTTGTAGCGCAGGGTGTACTCGATCGAGCCGCGGCGAAGCGTGTCGGGGAAGGCGGTTGCCGAGGTGTCGGTGCCTGCGTCGTCAAGCAAGGCATCGGGATCGAAATCCAAAAAGTGCGCGTCAGCGCGCCGCTGCTTCTTCCACCAGGAGTCGAAGTGGCGGGCGGTGGTGACTGATTCGGGCAGTCTAGCGTCGTAGAAGTCGAACAGTGTGTCCTCGTCCACCACGAGTCCGCGGCGGCGGACTTTATCTTCGACGTGCGAGGCCTCGTCGAGGAGTGCTTCGTTGTGCTCGATGAAGCGGTGGTGGCGGTTCCACTCACCGGCAAGCAGCGCGTGGCGAATAAACATCGCGCGCGCGGCCTCCGGATCGATGCGGTGGTAGGGCACCAGACGGTCCCGCACGATGGCCACGCCGTAGAGCATCGACTTTTGATGCACCATGGCCGACGAGCGCTTCCGCGACCACACCGGCTCCGAGTAGCTGTGCTTGAGCAGGTCTTTCGCGGCGCGCTCAACCCACTCAGGCTCAATTTTGGCCACGTCGCGCGCCCAGAGCCGCGAGGTCTCGACGAGTTCAGCGGCCATGAGAAATTCCGGCGGTTTCTTGCTCAAGCTCGAACCCGGGAAAACCATAAAGCGGGTCCCGCGCGTACCCTGGAATTCTTTGGAGTTGCCGTCGCGGGCGCCAATGTTTGACAGCAAGCCGGTCAACAGTGACTTGTGTATCGAGTCTGCGTCCCGCTCGCTGGCAACGTGGCTGGGCAGCGACCAACCCAGCTGCTTCGACACCTCGCGCAGCTGGCGCACCAGGTCGTACCACTCGCGGATCCGCATGTAGTGCAGGAATTCCCGCTTCATGCGCTTTCTAAACGCGTTGCCGGAAAGCTCATCGCGCGAATCGTGGATGTAATCCCACAGCTTCAACGCGGAGAGGAAGTCGGAGGTCTTGTCCTTGAAGCGAGCGTGCGCCTGGTCGGCCTGGGCCTGGTACTCCAGGGGGCGCTCGCGGACATCTTGGATGGTCATGCTGGCGACGATCACGGAGACGTCGTCAAGCACGCCCAGTGTATTGGCCTCGACGAGCATGCGCGCCATGCGCGGGTCGACCGGGATGCGGGCGAGGTCGTGCCCGATGTCGGTGAGCACCGGCGCTCCGCCGCGCTCCTTGTCCGTGATCGCGCCGAGCTCGTGAAGTAGTAGGAGCCCGTCGCGCACTGCCTTGTGGTCCGGCGGCTGGATGAAGGGGAACTCTGCGATATCGCCGAGTCGCAGCGAGATCATTTGCAAAATCACGCTGGCGAGGTTCGTGCGCAGAATCTCCGGGTCAGTAAACTCCGGCCGCGCCGCGAAGTTTTCTTCCGAGTACAGGCGGATCGCCACGCCGTCGGCGACGCGGCCCGAGCGGCCCGAGCGCTGGTTGGCGCTGGCCTGCGAGACCTCCTCAATCGGCAGGCGCTGCACCTTCGTGCGCGTGGAGTAGCGCGAGATGCGCGCAAGCCCGGTGTCCACGACGTAGTGGATCCCCGGCACAGTCAACGAGGTTTCCGCGATGTTGGTCGCGAGCACGATGCGGCGCCCCGGGCGGGGTGAGAACACGCGGTGCTGCTCCGCGTTCGACAGCCGACCGAACAGGGGAGTGACCTCCACACCGCGCCAGTGCTGCTTTTCGATGGCCTCCATGCAGTCACGAATGTCACGTTCCGAGGCGAAGAAGCAGAGGATGTCGCCCTTGCCTTCGCGCATGAGCTCGGCGCAGGCCGCGACGACGCCGTCGATCATGTCGATGTCGACTTCCTTGCCGCCCACCTGCTCGACGAGCGGGCGGTAGCGGATTTCCACCGGGTAGGTGCGACCGGAGACCTCGATGATCGGGGCGGGCTCGCCCTCGGCGTCGCGGAAGTGCGCGGCGAAACGCTCCGGGTCGATCGTGGCCGAGGTGATGATGACCTTCAAATCCGGGCGCTTCGGCAGCAACCGTTTCAGGTAACCGAGCAAAAAGTCAATGTTGAGCGAGCGTTCGTGCGCCTCGTCGATGATGATGGTGTCGTACGCGTTGAGGAAGCGGTCACGCTGCATCTCTGCCAGCAAGATACCGTCGGTCATGAGCTTGACGGCAGTGTGCGCCGAGACCTTGTCGTCGAAGCGAATGGCGTAACCGACGGAATCGCCGATCTCTTGGCCGAGCTCGTCGGCAATGCGCTCGGCGACACTGCGCGCGGCGATACGGCGCGGCTGCGTATGCCCGATCAGCCCCCTGCGGCCTCGGCCGAGCTCGAGCAGCATCTTCGGGATCTGCGTGGTCTTACCGGAGCCGGTCTCGCCCGCGATGATGACCACTTGGTTGTCGCGGATCAGCTCCATAATGTCTTCGCGGCGCGCAGACACCGGCAGCTGCTCGGGGTATTCGATGGCCGGCACGAGCGCATCTCGCTTCTCGACGACACGCTGCGCCCGCGCAATGTCCTCGCCAATCGCGGCGAGCGCTCGCGGTGCCTTGGCTTTTGCGAGTCGGCGTCGGAAGCGGCGCGTCTCGCTGAGCGGGACCTCGTCGAGGCGTCGGTAGAGTTCGTCTTTCGTCGGCGCAGTCTCGTGCGCCTCGTGTGCTGCAGCAGATTCCTTCATAGATTAGAAAGACAGTGTAGTCGTTCGGGCTACTTCTCCAGGATGGCAGTGCTGCGTTCGGCTGCGGCCTCGTACGCCTGCGTGATGCACGCGCCCAGGGCTGCGAACTCCTCACCGCGCGTCGACGAGGCGCGGTACGCAAGCCCGACCGTGCGATGTGCGTCCACACCTGGGGCGAACGTCGCGAGCCCAAGGCCTGGGCGGTCGCATTCGGTAGCCACCGCTGAACGCGGGACGAGCGTGGCGCCGAAACCAGCGATGACCAGCTGGATAATCGTCGTCAGCGACGCGGCGCGAGTGTCGGAGTGCGCAGAGGAGGCGTGTGGCACGTCGGCGCGTTTGCACAGGTCGATGACTTGATCCCGGAGGCAGTGGCCGTCGTCAAGCAGCAGGAGCTCAAGGTCGCCGAGCGCCTTAAGCTTGAGCTTTCGGCTCCCCGCGTGCGCGCTGTTGGCACCAGTGGCCAGGATGAATTCCTCGTCATACAGCGGTACTTCGGCAATGCCTGCGGTGTCGGTAGGCAGGGCGAGGATGGCTACGTCCACGCGGCCGTCGCGAAGCTGTGCCAGCAGGTGCTCGGTTTGCTCCTCGACGATGCGCGGACGCAGCTCAGCAAACTCCTGCTTGAGCAGCGGCAGCAGGCCGGGCAGCAAATAGGGCGCGACGGTGGGGATGACACCGATGGTCAGTGGCCCGTGCAGTACGCCGTGGGCGCCCTTGGCGTGGGCGACGAAGGCGTCGGCAGCTTCGAGGGTGGCCTTCGCGAAGGGGAGGAGCTCCTTGCCTGACGCGGTGACGATGACCTTGCGCGTTGAGCGCTCGATGAGCTGGATGCCGAGGCCACTTTCCAGTGCTGCAAGTGCCTGTGAGAGCGAGGGCTGCGAAATGTTCAGCTTGTTCGCCGCAGTGCCGAAATGCTTGTGCTCTGCGATGGTGACGAAGGTGCGCAGCTGCGCGAGCGTGGGTCTATATTCCTTATTGCTCATGCCTATTAGCGTAGACGATGTCAATAGGTTTTGTTGTTGATCAAAGGTGTGCGCTGTGGCATACTGGGGTGCGAAGGCGAAAACCGCCTCGCAGCAAATACGTACCCGGCAACATTCTTAAATGGAGGAATCACTATGCCGATCATGACTGTTGGAGAGCGCTTCCCGGAGTTCAACCTCACCGCGCTGAAGGGCGGCAACCTCAAGGAAGCAAACGCCGCAACCCCGGACGACTACTTCGAGCAGGTCTCCCTGGATAAGTACGAGGGCAAGTGGAAGATCGTCTTCTTCTACCCGAAGGACTTCACCTTCGTGTGCCCGACCGAGATCGCTGCGTTTGGCAAGCTCAACGAGGAGTTCGAGGACCGCGACACCCAGGTGCTCGGCGGCTCCACCGACAACGAGTTCTCCCACTTCAACTGGCGTGCTACCCACGAGGACCTGCTGGATATCCCGTTCCCGATGTTCGCAGACGTGCGCCACGACCTGATCCGCGCACTCGGCGTCGAGAACGCTGACGGTGTGTGCGACCGCGCCACTTTCATTATTGACCCGGACGGCATCGTCCAGTTTGTCTCCGTGACCCCGGACGCTGTCGGCCGTAACGTCGACGAGGTGCTGCGCGTGCTCGACGCCCTGCAGTCCGAGGAAGTTTGCGCCTGCGACTGGCAGAAGAACGACCCGACCAAGAACATTGACAAGATGGCCGTGGTTCAGGAGTCCCTGAAGTAACGCTCTGATTTACGTTCCCGTGCCGCCCTGCGCTCCGCAACGCTGGAGCGGCGGGGCGGCACATTTTTAGCTAGCAACAAAGAAAGGCTTGAAACATATGTCTATCGACAATCTGCGCAGCGCCCTGCCGGAATACGCAAAGGACCAGAAGCTCAACATCGGCACCCTGACCCGCTCCACCGAGTTGAGCGAGCAGCAGCTGTGGGGCACGCTCGTCGCCACCGCGGCGGCAACCCGCAACGCAACCGTGATCTCCGAGATCACCGACGAGGCCAAGGAGCATCTCTCCGAGGAAGCCATCGACGCCGCATTCGGTGCCGCCACCGTCATGGCGATGAACAATGTCGCCTACCGTGCCAAGGGCTGGCTTGGCGACGACTACGCGCAGGTGAAGTTCGGCCTCCGCATGAACATCATCTCCAAGCCCGGCGTGGAGAAGGTCGACTTCGAGCTGTGGTCGCTCGCGGTGTCCACCATTAACGGCTGTGAGCACTGCGCCGTCGCGCACGCAAACACCGTCCGCGAGGAGGGCCTGACCAAGGAGCAGGTCTGGGAAGCGGTGAAGATCGCCGGTGTGGTCCAGGCGATTGCTCAGACCATCGAGATCGAGGACGCGCGCTAGCCGCCCGCTTTTCGACGCCCTGCTCGGGGTGAGCAGGGCGTCGTGCTTTTCCCTAACCCTTGTTAGACGCATGTTCCGGCTCGTTGGTTCCGTTTCGGATTGATATTGGGTTCATTCTCACAATTGCTTGTTTGCGCAGGTAAGCGTGGTTTATTCTCGGGTGCATGACAGATTTGGATGCACTCGCCATGTTCGACCGTTGCGGTTTCGACTTCGTTCACGCTGCGGCCGGATACACGCCTGCGCAGCTACAGGCACACGGCATCCAAAAAGACCGCGCCACACAACTACACGCCACCGCTTCCGTATTGTGTGGGCCGACCTCGCACACGAAATACCAGGCGCGCGCCGAAGAAGGCGCACGCATCAACGGCCACCGGTTGGAGACGTTGGCCTACATCGTGAGGTCTTCCCGCGCGCTGCGCGATGCCACTAAGCGCTGGCGCTACATCGAGCAGTTATGCAACACGGCAGGGGATCTAGTGCGCATCCGCCATGTCGCCGCCGACTTGAAAGCTGAGCTGCAAACACCGGAGCCGCGTGTTCCGCGGGCGAGGGTGACCCACCACGGCGACGGACTGGCCACCCTGCGGCTGACTGGGCCGGCAGCAGACGTGCAAGGCGTGTATGACGCCGCCAAGCATGACGTGCCCGCCTGGCTTGCAGGCGGCTGCGCAAAGGCAGACTATGTGGTGCGGGTGACCGCGAACCTGGATTTGGGGGATTACCTGCGCATCATGGCCGGCGAAGGCGATGACGTGCGTGTCCACTTCGATAATGGGGTGATCGTCACCGGTGAGGAGTTTGTGCGCATGCAGCTCGAAGAGTTGGGCTCGATCATCCTGGTTGGGGTGATGGATGGTCCGGTCAACGCGTATCACGCGCGTTTTGCACACCCGAAGCACCGCGAAGTCATGCTGGCGGACTCCACCACCTGCACGTGGAAGGGCTGCACACGTCCCGCGTCCGAGTGCGATGCGCACCACATGGTCGAACACCAACACGGCGGGCACACCACACCGGAGAACCTGGGGTGGTTGTGCAAGTACCACAACTCCCAGGCCGCACGCGGTACCCGCGGGCACACCGAACGGCGCGACGGGCAGATCGTGTATGTCTCACCCTACGGGAACGTGACCGCCACCGGCACCGACCACAGAGCCCGGGCCGAGCATCGCAAACCACCCGACTAAACACACACGCCAACACCCGCGCGCCAGTGAACCCGGCGCGCGCACAGGCATGCCCGGAACTAGTTGTTGCGTAAGCCCGCAGGGTCACGCAGCACGCCGAAGCGGTGCAGGGTGGCAGAGATTGCTTGTTCGTGGAGGTAGGGCAGGAGCTCGCGGCGGCCGTCGGCAAGCACAGGCCAGTCAAGTACCGCGGTCGCGATATCGCCGTAGAGCGACTCGGGGGCGGCGCCAATGACACGCACCCGTGACGGGGTGCCGGTTACCGCCGACCCGTCGACGTGCACGCCGGCGTCGCGCAGCTCAGGAGCGACCGAGTCCGGCGCGATGACGCGCAGTTGCGTGCCGGTGCGGGCGGCGGCGAGGAGCTGGCGATAGACGTCGCGAAGCGCAAAGCCCTCGCCCACATACAACACGAGCGGCTCGAGCAGCGGGCGGTAGCGGTAGATGTTCGCCTCGGAGCGCAGACCCGCGTAGTCGTGCTCGCGGCCAAACTCGCGCTGCCACGCCAACTCGTCGTACTCGGCGGCGCGGGAGAGCCACCCGAAATCCTCCTCGGAGACGTGGTCTGCGAACCCGCGGAGCACCTCGGCGACATGCGGTGCCACGCTTACACCCGGCGAGGGCACGTCGACGTCGTGCCACGTACCCATCTGCGCAACGTAGTTCGGCCCGCCCGCCTTCGCGCCCGGGCCGACCGAAGACTTCTTCCACCCGCCGAAGGGCTGGCGCTGCACGATCGCACCGGTAATCCCGCGGTTGACGTAGACGTTGCCCGCTTCGACGCGCTCGAGCCAGTAGTTGATCTCGTCGCCGTCGAGGGTGTGCAGGCCGGCGGTGAGTCCGTAGCCGGTGGAGTTTTGCCACTCGATGGCCTCGTCGAGGTCGCGGGCGTGCATGATACCGAGCACCGGGCCGAAGCACTCGTTGAGGTGGAACCAGGAGCCGGGTTGCACGCCGTCGCGGATGCCGGGGGACCAGTAGCGGCCCTCGTCGTCGAGCTGTTTCGGCTCGAGTAGCCAGGTTTCGCCGGGCTCGAGCTGGGTGAGTCCGCGGCGCAGTTTCTCGCCTGGCGCTTCGATGAGTCCGTTCATCGACGTGGTGATGTCGGTGCCGGGGCCGACTTTGAGGGTGCTGGTGGCGTCGAGAAGCTGATTGCGCAGGCGCTCCGAATCGCCGGCGGCGCCAACGAAGATGACGAGGGAGGCGGCGGAGCACTTCTGGCCGGAATGCCCGAACGCGGACTGGTAGAGGTCGGCGATTGCCAGGTCCGGATCCGCCGACGGCGTGATGATCAGCGCGTTTTTGCCGGAGGTCTCAGCCATCACGTTGAGCTGCGGCTTCCAGGAGGTGAACAGCTGCGCGGTGTCGGATGCGCCGGTGAGGATGATCGCATCGACGTCCTCGTGGGTGATGAGGCGCTTGCCGGCCTCGGCTTCGTCGGCGCGCAGGTACTGCACGGTGTTCGGGTCGATGTTGTGCGCCGCGAAGGCTTCGTGGATGCAGTCGACGATAAGTTTCGCGCAGGCAGTGACCTGCGGCGCCGGCTTCACGATGACCGCCGAACCCGCCGCCAGCGCCGCCATGATGCCGCCGGTTGGGATGGCAACCGGGAAGTTCCATGGCGGCACGACCACGGTGAGTCGGTTGGGCTCGAAGCGCCCGCGGATGTCGGCGAGGCGTCGCGCGGAGTCTGCGTAGTAGGCGCAGAAGTCGATGGCCTCCGAAATTTCGGGGTCGGTTTGGTCGACCGTTTTGCCGGCCTCGTTGGCGGCGGTGGCAATGAAGTCGCCGCGGCGCGCGGCGATGACGTCGCCGACGGCTTCGAGTACGGTTGCCCGCTCGTCGGCGCTGAGTGCGCCCCAGTGCTTTTGCTTCTCGACGCCCACACGCACCGCCTCATCCACCCGGGCCGTATCGTGCACTTCCTCGCCAAGATTAAGCGCCGGTGGGCTGGTCAAGTGCTCGATGGCCCATTCGCGGTTGGCGCGCAGCGCGGGGTTGGTATCCGGTTCGTTGAGGAAGCGGCCGGCGTGTGCGCTCGCGCTCGCGGTGGCGCGGGCGGACTCCTGCGCGCGGTCCTGGGTGTGGCGCGGCCCGGCGGGCACCTCGTGGCGGGTGGCGACCGCGTTGCGGAAGACCTGCTCCTGTGCTTTAAGTGGGGTCAGCTCGCCGTGCGCATGGCCGGGCTCGTCGGGGGCGAACAGTGCGTACAGGAAGTTCTGCGGTGCGGCGTTTTCCTCGAGGCGGCGCACGAGGTAGGAGACTGCGACGTCGAAATCTTCCTTGTGCACGACCGGTGTGTAGAGGATTTGCCTGCCGTAGGCGCGGCGCACCGTCGTTTGCTGGGCCGGGGACATGCCTTGGAGCATTTCGGAGTCGATCATCTGGCTGACGCCGCGCTCGGCTGCGAGTTCCTTGGCGAAGGCAGCCGTAAACAGGTTATGGGTGGCCACACCGATGGAGATGGCGTCGGCGAACTCTGGTCGCAAGATGGTGTCGAGGAGGCGGTAGTAGTTCGCGTCGACGTCCTGTTTGGTTGGGTACGGTGCCTGCGGCCAGCCTTGCAGCTCCGCGTGCGCGCGCTCCATGGACAAGTTTGCGCCCTTGACCAGACGGATCTTGATCTTTGCGCCGCCTGCTGCGACACGTTGTGTGGCAAACTCGGCCAGCTCCTCGAGCGCGGCGAGGGTGTCCGGTAGGTAGGCCTGCAGGACGATGCCGCCCTCGTAGTCGCGGAACTCTTCCTCCGCGAGCAGCTGAGTAAACACGGCAATGGTCAGGTGCAGGTCGTGGTATTCCTCCATGTCCATGTTGAGAAAGACGCGCGGGCTGCGGTCGCGTGCAGCGCGGTATAGCGGGCGGATGCGGTCTTTGACGCGCTCGACGCTGCCGTCGAAGTCCCAAGGGTTGAGCTGCGCGACCATCGAGGAGGCCTTGACGGATACGTAGGTCACGCGCGGATTGCGGATCAGCGCGCCCGTGCGCTCGGCGCGGTCGGTGGCTTCGCCTTCGCCGAGGACGGCCTCGCCAAGCAGGTTGAGGTTGAGCTCCTCCCCGCGCTCCGCGGCGCGATCGAGCAGCCCGTTGAGCGCGTCGGATTCTGCGTCGAGGACGAGGTGACCGACGAGCTGGCGCAGGCGGGCGCGAGCGGCGGGAATGACCACCTTCGGCAGGATTGGGCCGACGAACGCGCCGAGCCCGACGAGAAGGCCGTTGATTTGCCCGAGGAAGGAGGCGTCGATACCCGAAGTGATCGAGCGCAAGGCACGCGCGGCGACGCGGTCGTCTTCGGGGCGCATGACGCGGTCGACGAAGTCCATGGTGAAGCGGACGCCGTCGTCGTCGCGAAGCAGGGCGGCGAGTTGCTGGGTCTGGGAGTCGTTTGCGTCTTCTTCGGCGGTTTCCGCGATCCAGGCGTGGGCCTGTGCGGCGGCGGCCTCGATGGCGGCATCGAAGGCGTCGAAGTCGTTGACAGAATTAGCCATGGGGTGCTCCTTGAAACGGTGACATGGGCGTGAAAAGGCCCGCCTGGGCGTAAAGGCGCAAGCGGGCAGACGGGTTACAGCCCAGCGAAGGGGCTGCGCAGCGGGTCGAAGGGGGCGATGGTGTGGTCGATCTCGCCGGTGGCGATCTGCTTTGCCAGCATCTTGCCGGAGAGCGGGCCAAGGATAATGCCCCACATGCCGTGGCCGCCGTTGGTGTAGACGTTCGGGGCCTTGGTCGCGCCGACCAGCGGCAGACCGTCCGGGGTGACGGGGCGGGAGCCGACCCACTCGTCCTGGCGGTCGTCCCAGTTGATGCCGCGGAACATCGGTGCGGTGGCGTGGATCATCGAGGCAACGCGCCCGGGCTGGAAGGCTTCGTCGGGTCCGCGGAATTCCATGGTGCCCGCGACGCGGAGGCGTCCCTGGTAAGGAGTGCAGGCGATCTTCTGTTCCGGCAGGTAGACCGGGCACTCGGGGGTCTTCTCGGTCTCGACGCTGAAGGAGTAGCCACGGCCGGCCTGCACCATGGTGGTGACGCCGAGCTCGCGCGCGAGGTCCGGCATCCATGCGCCGGTGGCGACTACGACGACGTCGGCGGGCTTCCACTCGCCGGTGGACAGCTGCACTGCCGGCTTGCGGGTGGAGGTGACCTTGGTGACTTCTACGCCGGTGGTGATGGTGCCGCCGCGAGATGTAAAGGAGTCGGCGATGGCCTGGCAGTACGGACCGGGCTCGATGAAGCGCTGGCCGTCCATCTTGTAGATGGCCTTTACGTTGTCGGTGAGCATGGGGGCGTGCTCGCGTGCCTCGTCCAGGGTGACGGGGTGGAAGGGGATTTCCTGGCCGTGGCGGACGGCGCCGTCGACCTCCTTGAGGAAGCCCTTGGCCTGGCTCTCCGATTCAAAGCCGATGATGTAAGGCGCGCGGTAGGACTTGGAGGCCACGCCGCCTTCTTCGAGCTCGTCGAAGGCCGCGAGCGAAGCCAGGTCGGCCGGGGTCAGCCCTGCCATGGTCTTGTCCCAGGCGCGCTGGGTGGCGTGCGCCATGAACTGTGCGCAGAAGGCCCAGAGCTTCGGGTCGATGCGCATCGGCACTGAGAGCGCCGCGTTGCGGTCGAACAGCGCGGTGGGGCCGTAAGCCCAGAGGCTGGAGTTGGACAGCGGAATGGTTTTGCCGGGGGCCAGCCAGCCGGCGTTGCCCCAGGAGGAGCCTCCTGCGACGCCGATTTTGTCGAGGACTTCCACCTCGTAGCCGTATTCTTGCAAGAACCATGCGGTGGAAAGTCCGGTCATGCCTGCGCCGATGACGATCGCACGAGTCACTTGTGTTTCTCCTCACGAATCTGCGGATTGTGTTGCGAACAACAATGTACCGCAGGCCCGCGAACGCTCACGTATCGTTCGCTACGTGATTCTCCGGAAGCGCATAAAGTTTGAAGATTTGGGTTTTATGCGCATAATAGCGCGGTTGGCACAGCTCAGGTACCTGTCTATACACAGATATGGGGCATGCTTTTCGACGCCCCACTACCCCCAAACGGGCTAATCCGCCCGGAGTTCCAGACGTGCAAGCCTTACCTCACCCGCCGCATCGGAGGCATCAAGGTCCACGACACCGTGGAATTGGAAGGCGTTGTCGCCCTCCGGATCCTTGAGAATCTGGGTGACGTGCCACTGCCTCCCGGTGGTCTCGCCGAGTCGGAAGTACTCTGGGCCGCGCGCGTGTGGCCCGGTATCCACATCGTCGTACTCGTCGAAGTAGTCGTCCATGCCGGCGGGGAAGTCTGGGCGTTCGTCGGGTTCGAGGTAGGCAAACATCTCCTCGAGCTTCTCTTCCTCTTCGTAGGCGAAAAGCTGGGCGAGGCGGAAGAAGTAGTTGCGCACCATGATGGTAAACGCGCGTCGATTAGCGGTAAGCGCGTTGGGGTCCTCGACGCCGAAGGCGAGCTCCCGGTCCAAGGTGGCCTGGTCGATGGGGGAGTCTTCGTCGGCCATGTGGGCCCACTCGTCGATAAGCGAAGAATCCACTTGGCGGATGAGCTCGCCAAGCCAGACAATGATGTCCTCGAGCTCCTCGGTCAAGTGCGCCTCGGGTACCGAGTGTGACAGGGTGCGCCAGGCGTCGGTGAGGTAGCGCAGCACCACGCCCTCGCTGCGCGCGAGCCCGTAGGTGGCGATGAGGTCGGAGAAGGTCATGGCGTGCTCGATCATGTCGCGCACCACGGACTTCGGCGAAAGCTCGAACTCCTTGGCCCAGGGGTTGCCCTGGCAGAAGGTGTCAAAGGCTTCGTCGAGTTCCTCGGCCAGTGGTTTGGGGTAGGTGACGTCCTCGATGAGCGCCATTCTCTCGGTGTAGTCGACCCCGTCGGCCTTCAGCGCCGCGATCTCCTCGCCGCGGGCCGCGGATTGCTGGGCCTGGAGCAGCTGACGCGGATCGTCCAGGATGGCCTCGAAGGTGGAAATCACGTCGAGGGCGTAGGTGTCCGACTCTGGGTCGAGGATGGTTAAAAAGGCAAGTGCGAAGGGGGACAGTGGCTGGTTGAGCGCGAAGTCGCGGTCCAGCTCCGTGGTCAGGGTGTAGGGGCGGTATGCCGGCGAGTCCGGGGTGCGCTCGACCACGCCCGCGTTGATCAGGCCGCGGAAAAGGTCCACGGCGGTGAGGATGTCGCGGTTCTGCTTCGCGCGGGTGTCGTGGTTGGTGCGCAAAAGGTGGCGCATGTGCTCGTAGCCGTCGCCCGGGCGGGCCACGACGTTGAGCAGCATTGAGTTGGACACGGAAAACTGGCTCGTCAGCTCCTCCGGCTCCGCAGTCGTGAGCCGGTTAAACGTGTTCTCGGACCACGAGACCTCGCCCTCGCGGGCGGCTTTCTTGCGCAGCTTCTTGCGCTTCTTCGGGTCGTCGCCGGCCTTGCGACGCAACTTGACGTTTTCAATCTCGTGTTCGGGGGCCTGGACGACGACGGTGCCTTCGGTGTCAAAGCCGGCGCGGCCTGCCCGTCCCGCGATCTGGTGGAATTCGCGCGATTTCAAGACGCGCTGGCGCGTGCCGTCGTACTTAGCCAAACCAGTCATCACCACGGTGCGGATGGGCACGTTGATACCCACGCCCAGCGTGTCGGTGCCGCAAATGACCTTCAGCAGGCCGGTTTGCGAAAGACGCTCGACCAAGCGGCGGTACTTCGGCAGCATGCCTGCGTGGTGGATGCCGATGCCGCGGCGCACCAGTTTCGACAGCGTCTTGCCGAAGGTGGTGGTGAAGCGGAAATCGCCGATCTCGGCGGCGATGCGTTGCTTCTCCTCATCGGTAATGATCTTCATACTGGTCAGCGCTTGCGCACGCTCGGTGGCCTCGCGCTGCGAGAAGTGGACGACGTAGATGGGGGCTTTGCCGTCGGCAAGCAGCTGCTCGATCGTCTCGTGGATCGGAGTGAACACGTAGTGGAAATCGAGCGGGACCGGCCGCTGCGAGCCACCCACGTAGGTGGTTTCGCGGCCTGTGCGTTCGGTGAGGTCTTTTTCCAGCCACGCCGTGTCGCCGAGAGTCGCCGACATGAGCAAAAACTGCGCCTTTGGCAGCTCGAGCAGCGGTACTTGCCACGCCCACCCGCGGTCCGGCTCGGAGTAGTAGTGGAACTCGTCCATCACCACCTGGTCGATCCGCGCGTTCGCGCCCTCGCGCAGCGCAATGTTGGCCACGATCTCGGCAGTGGCTGCGATGATCGGGGCGGAACCGTTGACGGTCGCGTCGCCGGTCATCATGCCGACGTTTTCCGCCCCGAAAATCTCGCACAGGGAGAAGAACTTTTCGCTCACCAACGCCTTAATTGGCGCGGTGTAGAAGGTGCGCTGCCCCCGCGCCAGCGCGATGAAGTGGGCCGCGTTGGCCACCATCGACTTTCCGGAGCCCGTTGGGGTAGCCAGAATGACGTTGTCTCCCGCCAACAGTGCCAGCGAGGCTTCCTCCTGCGCGGGGTATAGCGAGATCCCGCGGGATGCAGTCCAGGCGGTGAAGGAATCCCACACCGCTTCGTCGATAAGCGGGGCGGGCACATCGGTGAGATCGGCGAGCATGTCAGATAAAGTCACGCCACCCACCGTAGTCGAGCGATTCGGGCTACTCCTCGTCCGCCGGCGGGTCCTGATCGTCCGGGTCGATGAGGAAGTGCTCCATGAGCAGATTGTTCTCATCGTCGCCGAAAGGCAGGCTCAGCTGCTGCTCGTCCTGGCCCAGCACGCGGTCGCGGTCCTCGATGGCGGTGAGGTAGTTCTCAAACGCCTCGCTGATTTCCTCACCGCTGGGCACCTGCGCCTCGCCCGGCATCATCGCCTGCGGGTGGCGCTCGCGGTACTCGCTCATCTCCTTGTCGTAGTGCTCCTCCAGGGCGTGCACCACGTGCGCAATCTCAGCTGAGCCCTCCATCTGCTCGGTGAGCTGCTTGGTTACCCGGCTGATATCGCTTTCGATGGCACGCAGTGGGAACTGCAGCTTCGTCGCGTCCTCGATGGACTGCAACAGCTGGAACGTGGCGTGCGGGTAGGGCGAAGAGGCAACGTAGTGCGGCACGTGCGCCGTGAAGCCCGCCACCGGCTTACCGCGCTTGTGCAGCTCGCGTTCAATGAGGATGGAGGCCGCGCCAGGCACGGTGACCATCCCGTCGAAGGTGTACATGCGGCCCACGAGCTCGGCGTTGTTGCCGTGCGCGGAGACCACCAGGGGGCGGGTGTGCGGCGCGCCCATTGGCGCAGCGTAGAGGCAAATCGTCTTCGAGACGTCGAAGCGCTGCACAAGATCGCCCACCGCCTTGCTAAACGCCTCCCACTTCAGGTCAGGCTCCGGCCCAGACAGTAGGAGGAAAGACGTCCCCGCCGTATCGCGTAAGACGCGCAGATCCAGCTGCAAGTCATCGATATCTGTGATCTCGTGCTGCGAAATGGTCACCGCGGGGCGCCGCGAGCGGTAATCAACAAGCTCGTCGTTGCTAAACGTCGCCAGCGTGCGGGACTCCAGCGCCGCCTTGAGGTGCTCGGCTGCGCCCTCCACGGCGTGGCCGGCGTCGGCGTAGCCCTGCATCGCAATAATCAACGCCGGGCCGGAGGCATCGTTGCCGCCGACCGAGGGCGACGGGTATTCAAGTTCGTACATGCGAGACGTGTCAGACATGTGCTTCCTCCTCTAACTCGTGTCATGCGCGAGCGTCCCCGGCTTGCGTGACAGCTACTTCGTAACAGTGTTCGTATTAGTTACCACAACAGCCCCGCGGGTCCGCCTATTCCAGGGCTGCGCCCAAGGCTGTGTACGCCTGGGGAAACCCGGCCGCGCAGAAGTGGCAACAAGTTTAGCGCCTGGAGACTGCTTTATGACGAATTCGCACGCCGAGGGAACCGGCACGGCAGTTTCTGCGTCCAATAATGCATGACTGAATCACATACCAACGCACACCGTCCCATCAATGACCGTTCCTACGGCCCCGGCGAGCTCATCGCATGCGTTCCCGGCGCCTTGGGCTTCTACCCGCAAGAATCGCTCGTGCTTATCGGCCTGGAGCGCAGCGGACCGGACCCTTCCGCGTTCGCTCTCGGGCCGATCGTCCGCGCAGACCTCGGCAGCGGCGAGCAGCTCGAGTACGCGCTGCGCGCCCTCGAGCTCGCCGGTCAAGACATCCATCTGGCCATCATCGTCACCAGGATCCCCAACTCTCGCCTCGCGCTCGAGGCCGCCTACTTCCTCGAGCATTCGGGCAGCGAGCGCGTCCCCGGTATCGCCGCGTGCTGGCACGTCTCGGAGATCGCTTCGGGCACGCCGTACACCCTGCTTTTCGACGCCGCCGGCGCCTCCGCGGCCAACACCAACACCATCGAGCCGGACGCCCCGCCGGAGTACTACACCGGTACCGTCCCCTCCGTCGTCGGTGCGCCGACGATGCGTGGACTCTTGCAAAACGGGCTGCTCCCGGAACTCAACCGCGAAGAGATCGCGCTGCATTTCGAGTCGGCATCGGCAGCGGACACGAGGCGTTGCGAAGCACTCTACGAAGCGGCGTATGCCCAGGGGCGTGAACTCACCGAGCACCGCTTCACCCGCCCAGATGCGCTCTTCGACGCGGCTGAGCGTGGTTGCGAGATGCTGAACCCGCATCGGGGAGGTAGCGCGGAGCAGGCCGGGGCGTTCCCCGCAGGCACCGGCGCCAAACCGGTCACGCTCGCAGACTGCTTCGCAAGCGATGAGGACGTACAGCTCCTCGCGGCGCTGTTGTCACACAGTCACCTGCGCGACAGCCTTATCGTGGACATCGTGGAAAATCCAGAAACCGCGGCCCGGCTCTTGTTGAGTATCGCCCGCAACTTCACCGGCGTGATCCGCGCGAATGCCTTGAGCCTGTGGGCGATCGCCGCAGTAGAAAGCGGGCTGGAGCCCTGGGCGTTCGCTGCGCTGCGCGCCGCGCAAGACGAGGTCCCCGGGCACTCGCTGTCCGCGATACAGCGCCAGCTCATGGCGATCGGCGAGTGGGAGGGCATGCTCGATACTGCTGTCGCGGGCTGCCGTCTGCTCTGGGAGGAACTTGAAGATAACTGCGCGGCTTAGCGCTCGTTGTGGGAAGTGGTAAACGCCCAGGCGTCTTCGACGATACGGCGCAGATCTGTCCGCGTCGGGTTCCACCCCAACTCGCGTTTGATTTTCTCAGAGGACGCGATGAGCACCGCCGGGTCGCCGGCGCGGCGGGGAGCCACCTCTGCGGGGATGGCGTGGCCGGTGACCTCCCGGCACATCTCAACGACCTGGCGCACGGAGTAGCCGTCGCCGGAGCCGAGGTTGTAGATGGAGTGGGTGCCGGGCGTGTTCGCGTTCAGCGCGAGCACGTGGGCGTCGGCGAGGTCGCGGACGTGAATGTAGTCGCGCACGCAGGTGCCGTCGGCGGTGGGCCAGTCGTCGCCGAACATTTTGATCGCGTCGCGCTGGCCGAGTGCGACCTGCAGGACGATGGGGATCAGGTGTGTTTCGGTGCGGTGTAGCTCGCCATAGTTGCCGTACGCGCCAGCGACGTTGAAGTAGCGAAGGCTCGTCGCGCCGATGCCGTAGGCCTGGCAGTAGGAGGAAATTGCGTAGTCGATGGCGAGCTTAGTTGCCCCGTACGGGTTCGTTGGGCGGGTTGCCGCGTCCTCGGTAATCGGGACAGTGTCTGGCTCGCCATACGTTGCTGCGGTGGAGGAGAAGACGAGCGAACGCACGCCGTGGCGGCGCATCGCGTTGAGGAGGAACAGGGTGACCTCAAAGTTGTCGCGCCAGTACTCGTCCGGCACCTCCACGGATTCGCCAACGAGCGAGCGGGCGGCGAAGTGCAGCACGCCGTCGATATCGCCCGGCTTGAGCACCTCGTCAATGACGTCGTTGATGCGGCCCTCCACGAGCGTGGCACCGGCGGGCACCGCGCTGCGGTTACCGGTACTGAAGTCGTCGACCACGATCACGTCGTGGCCGGACTCAACGAGCACGGCGGCGCACACGCTGCCGACGTAGCCGGCACCGCCGGTGACAACAAGCTTCATGAACGTGAACTCTCTCTTCCCGGTGTGGACTATTCACTCACACGCACTCGCAGGGCGTGCGAGAGTTCAGGGCTCAGCGTGAACGCCTCGCCCTGCGAGGTGGTGAGCGTCAGTGATTCGTCTTCTTCCCGCTCAAGCGTCACCGTGTCGCCGACGAGGCGGGCGACATCGAGCGCGGGCGAGACGGTGGCGGATAGCTGCTGGAGAATCTCGCTGATCTGCACCACGACCGCCTGCGTGGGCTCGGCAAGCTCAAGGTCGGCGGCGCGCTTACCGTATGCGGTTTCCGAGCTCGGGGTCGCTCCCAGCTTTTCCAAGGCAGGAATAGGATTGCCGAAAGGGGAGCGGGTGGGATTGTCCAGCACAGCGACGACGCGTCGCTCGACCTCCTCGCTCATGACGTGCTCCCAGCGGCAGGCCTCGTCGTGGACGTGGGAAGGATCGAGCTGCAGGACGTCGGTAAGCAAAAGCTCGGCGAGTCGGTGCTTGCGCATCACCGCAGTCGCGCGCTCGCGCCCGGCCGGTGTGAGGGTCAGCGAGCGGTCCGGCTGTACAACGAGGAAGCCATCGCGCTCGATTCGCGCTACGGTCTGCGACACCGTGGGACCCGACTGCTCGAGGCGCTCGGCGATGCGGGCGCGCAATGGCGTGATGCCTTCCTCTTCGAGCTCGTAGACCGTACGCAGATACATTTCGGTCGTGTCGACCAAATCACGCATGTGTTCTCCCCTTGTATTAGGCGTAATCGCGCAGGCGCTCGGCGCGGTCGCCGACGCGCAGCTTCGCCATCACTTCGCGCTCAATCTGGCGTACGCGCTCGCGCGAGAGGCCAAATTGGCGCCCGATCTGATCCAGCGTGCGTGGCACGCCATCGGTCAAACCGTAGCGCATCCGGATCACGTCCTGCTCGCGCTCCTCGAGTCCGTTGATGATGTCCTGGATATCGTCGTGGCGCAGCGTAGAAACCACCGCGTCTTCCGCGTCGGTGGCCTCCGCGTCCTCGATGAAATCGCCCAACGGGGCTTCCTCGTCAGCGCCGACAGGCATATCGAGACTCACCGGGTCACGCGATTGGCGCAGCAGCATTTCGATCTTCGACTCTTCGATGCCGGATTCCTCCGACAACTCGTCGTTGGTGGGCTCGCGGCCGAGCGACTGGTACATCTCGCGGCGGATGCGGGAAAGCTTGTTGACCTGCTCGACCAGGTGCACTGGGAGGCGGATGGTGCGCGACTGGTCAGCCATCCCGCGGGTAATGGCCTGGCGGATCCACCACGTGGCGTAGGTGGAGAACTTGAAGCCCTTGGCGTAGTCGAATTTCTCCATGGCGCGGATCAGGCCCAGGTTGCCTTCCTGGATGAGGTCCAGCAACGGCATGCCGCGACCCGTGTAGCGCTTGGCCAGCGAAACCACCAGTCGCAGGTTGGCCTCGAGCAGGTGGGAGCGTGCCTTGCGGCCTTCTTTGGCCAGAATTTTCAGGTCACGCTTCTTCGCGCGTGTCAGCTTCACCTCGGGGTCGTCCAGGAGGTGTTGGGCGTAGAGCCCGACTTCAATCCTCTGCGCCAGCTCGACTTCTTCTTCCGCGTTCAACAGCGCGGTCTTGCCGATACCGTTGAGGTAGACACGGACGAGATCTGCCGACGGATTGTCATTCGTCTGGTTGCGACGACTTCCGCGGTCCACATTGTCTTCGTTTGCCGCCTCGCGAGAGTGGTCCGGCTGAGTCATGAAGAGCTGCCTCCTTGAGGTTTCGAACCATCCGAACCCACAAAAGGTTCAGTCTTATACGTCAAACGGAGCAACGCGCCCGATTGTTCCGGCTTGAGTAGATATTATTCAAGGCCCCGCCGATTCGCGCCACTGACAGGATTGCCCCAGGGGATTCACCCCTAGAACGTGGGTGGCAGGCAGGAACTGTTGCGGTGCGGCCCCGCATTAGGCCTCAACGAGCACCGTGAAGGGGCCGCTGTTGACGCTTTCGACGTCCATCATCGCCCCGAAACGCCCTTCCTCCACGGTGATCCCGCGTTCGCGCAGCGCCTCCGCGATCTTCGCGATCACCGGCTCGGCGACCTCGCCCGGTGCAGCATCAGACCACGAGGGACGCCGTCCCTTCGCGGTGCGCCCCATCAGCGTGAACTGGCTGACCAGCAGGACCGGCGCGCCGGCATCGTGGACGGAGCGTTCCCCCTCGAGGATGCGCAGTTCGGCAATTTTGCGCGCGACGGTCTCCCACGCCTGGGGGTCGTCCTCGCGCCCCACACCTACCAGCGCGAGGATTCCGCCTGTTTCGGGGCAATCGATTGCGCCGACCACCTCACCATCGACGGTGACGCTTGCACGGGTGACTCGAGTGAGTACTGCTTTCATTGTCTACGTCCTTTCTTCACTATTCCGCCACGAGCTCCGCGGGCAGGACAAGGCCGTGCCGCACCAGATCGACCACAATGCGCACCACGGACTGCTCCAGCTCGCCGACATCGCCAATGCTTTGCGACGCCGCGAGCAACCCAACCACGTCACGCAAAGGCAAACCGTGCGGGTGAAGCCCGGAAAGCAGGGAGCGCACGGCGGTGTCGATCTCGTGGCTAAAGCGCGGTCCCTCTGTGCG
Source organism: Corynebacterium sp. p3-SID1056 (assembly GCF_025152525.1). Taxonomy (GTDB): domain Bacteria; phylum Actinomycetota; class Actinomycetes; order Mycobacteriales; family Mycobacteriaceae; genus Corynebacterium. The sequence continues at coordinate 47,793 of NZ_JALXXL010000001.1, read as the reverse complement.
CGTGATGCGGGTGACCTCCGCCGCAAAGCCCATGCCCGTTTCGGTATCGGCGAGACTGACCTCTTCCAGCGCAACTGAGGGGCGCACCATGTAGGTGGCGTCGAGTACAGCATCCGCGTCGGCATCTCGCAGCCACGCCGCGCGTAAGAAATACTCCTCGACCTCGGGGCCAAGTGGGTCCTCGAAGGGGTGGGCAAGCTCCTCCGCGGTAATTTCGGACGGGCGGTCGCCGATGACGCGTAAGAAGATCCAGCCGAATCCGATCGACTCAACCTCATGCGCACGGAAGTACTCCAGCCAGCGCTGGGTTCGCGCGATGCCTTCCGGGGAGCGGACGTCGATCGATTCGTCGCGCAACCAGGTGGACACGTATTGACCTGGGTCCACCTCGTCGCGCTGCAGCACCCACGCCGACACACCCTGGGCGGGCAGCCACGATGCCACCCGCTGGCGCCAGCTCTGACCCCGGACGTGCGCCCACGCGCCCAGGATGCAGGCGGTGCCACCCTCTGTGAGGTGGTTTGCGGCCTCGCGAGCGACCAGCTCGCTCGCCCCGTCGAGATCCAGGCCCGAGTCGCGGTAGACGTGCCCAACTTCCGCCGGCCCCACCACAAACGGCGGGTTCGCCACAATGCGGTCGAAACGCTCACCGACAACCGGCGCAAACCACGGCCCCTCGCGCAGCTCAACGTTGTCGACATGATTGGCGGTGAAGGTGGCGTCGGCAAGCGTGAGAGCCCGCGGGTGCACATCGGTGGCAACTACCTGCTTGGCGCACGTTGCCTGTGCCAGTGCCTGGACGCCGGAGCCAGTGCCGAGGTCGAGGACGCGCTCGACAGGGGTGGTGGGCGTCGCTTGCAGCAGCGACAGCGAAGCCGCTCCAACCCCGAGCACGTGATCGGGGCCGGGAACGTAAGCGGTCATCGAGGCGTCGAGGTCAGAGATGACGAAGCGTTCAGCACCCGCCAGCACGTGCGGGCGAATGTCGAGCGCGACCGCGAAGCTGCCCGCGGGCTCGGCGGAGGAGAACACGCCGGCGTCGATGCACAGTTGCACGAGCTCGGGAGTGAGCAATGCGTCCAACTCGGCGCGTGGCGACGGCACACGCACCAAGAACACGCGGATAAGTTGCGAAAGCTCGGAATCCCCGGAATTCCTGCATGCCTCGAGCACCACGCCCGGCTCACCCCGGTACAGCGCCGCAGTAGCCGCCGGGCCCAGATGCGCAGCGATACCGTCTGCGGTGCACCCAGCGTCGTGCAGCGCTGCAGCAAGCTCGCGCGCAGCCTGTCGAAGGTCGGAGGTGGCGCCCATCGTGCTACTCCTTCTCGTTTGAGTCATTGTCCGCGTCGATGATAGTCGGGCCCACCTGCCGCGCCTGCGAGGTGCTCCTGCCCAGCTGTGCGCGGGCGCGCGCCTCGAGGGTGGCTTGGCGGGCCTGCTCGCGCGCAACCGCGGGTTTGTACACGTTGCGCTCGCGTTTGTCGCGCACCTCGCCCTGGCCGTTGGCGATCATGACCGAGACCCAGGGAAGGGGAATGGAAATGCCGAAGATGATTGCGGCCAACCACCAGTTGCCGGCAATCGCCGAGCCGATCGAAAGCGCGATAAGCGGCAGGCGGATCCCCTGCCAGAACAGGTATTGCTTCTCGCGCGACTGCCGGTTTTGCTCTGGGGTGCGCGTGGCGTCGGTAATCAGCGCCCGCCGGGAACGTCGGCGAAAGCGGTGCTTGCGCGGAGCTGGGTCGTGATCGAGCGGCGCGTCGATGACATGTGGGTCGGGCTCGCCCGAGGAGGTGTCATGGAGATGGTCCTGAGTTCCGCTCATAGGCCAAAGGTTAGCGCCCCTTTGCCACAACTGGCCCCCTTTGGGGCATGATGGAGGACGTGAATACGACGACGAAGACTCTTGAGCGCCCCGATCTTCGCGAGGACACCTCGTCAACCACCGACGACGGCACCCCGAAGTTCTTCCACTACGTAAAGAAAGACCAAATCGTCGACTCCGCCATGTCCGGCAAACTGGTCGTCGCGCTGTGCGGGGCGAAGTTCCCCGTCAAGAAGCAGGCCAAGCCCGGCTCGCCTGTGTGCCCGGACTGCGAGCGAATCTACAAGGGGCTGCGTCGCAAGTGACCGCTCCGAGTACAGGGCCTCAGCTCCGCAAATGGCAGCAAGAGGCCCTTGATTCGTTTCTCCGTACCAAACCGCGTGACTTCCTCGCCGTGGCAACGCCGGGCGCAGGTAAAACGACCTTTGCGTTGACTTTGGCCAGTCGCTTATTAGGCGACAAGACTGTCCAGCGCCTCATCGTTGTCGTGCCCACCGAGCACCTGAAGCACCAGTGGTCGGATGCCGCGAAGCGCTTCGGGCTGTCGCTTGATCCGAACTTTACAAATTCTTCGGCGGTCAACGCTGCCTACGACGGTATCGTGGTCACCTACGCACAGGTGGGCATGCACCCCTTCAAGCACCACGCGGTGGCCTCGGCGCGCCGTAGTATGGTCATCCTGGACGAGATCCACCACGCGGGCGACTCGAAGAGCTGGGGCGACGGCGTCTACGAGGCCTACAACGATGTGGAGCACAGGCTCGCGCTCACCGGTACGCCCTTTCGCTCCGATGACTCGCAGATCCCGTTCGTGCGCTACAACGAGGACGGCGAGGGCCACCTCGTTTCGGAGGCCGACTACACCTACGGCTATGCCCACGCACTCAAAGACGGCGTGGTGCGCCCAGTGGTCTTCCTCGCCTACAGTGGCGAGACGGAATGGCGCGACTCCGCAGGCGAAGAATATTCCGCGCGCCTCGGCGAACCACTCAACGCCGAGCAAACGACGCGCGCGTGGAAGACCGCACTGGACCCGAAGGGTGACTGGATTAAGCTCGTGCTGCAGGCCGCGCACACTCGCCTGATGAAGATCCGCGGCAACATGCCGGATGCCGGCGGTCTGGTCATCGCGACCAACAAGACGACCGCCCGCGCCTACGCAAAGATCCTGCAGGAGCTGTCCAACACGCCGGTCACGGTCGTGCTTTCCGACGAGCCCGGCGCCTCCGACCGCATCGAGGAGTTCTCGGCCTCAAAGGACGAGTGGATGGTGGCAGTCCGCATGGTCTCGGAGGGCGTCGACGTGCCGCGCCTTTCTGTCGGTGTCTACGCCACCTCCGCCTCGACGCCGCTCTTTTTCGCCCAGGCCATCGGCCGTTTCGTCCGCTCGCGCATGCCAGGCGAGTCGGCCTCCGTCTTCTTGCCCTCCGTGCCGGTGCTGCTCGGGCTTGCCGAGAACATGGAGGTGCAACGCGACCACGTGCTCGGCAAGCCGCACAGAGAGCAGGGCTGGTCCGATGAGCTCATCGAGCAGGCTAATCGCCAGCAAAACGAGCCGGACGAGGCCCCCAGCTACGAGTCCATCGGAGCTTCGGCAGAGCTCGATTCGCTCATTTTCGACGGCTCAACCTACGGCACCGGCACCGCGGCCGGCTCCGCGGAGGAACAAGACTTCCTCGGGCTGCCGGGCCTCCTGGATGCAGAACAGGTAAAGACCCTGCTCCGCAAGCGACAGAGTGACCAGCTCGACGCGCGCGAGGCCGAGGAGAAGGCCCGCAAGGCTGCCGAGCGCGAGGCCGCGGAGCGCGCGAAGATACTCGGGGAACCGCAGCCGAAGAAGACGGCCCCCGCCGCGCCGGGAGCTGCGGCTAACGCAGCGGATGAAATCCCGCGGCTGCGCAAAGAACTCAATGACCGCGTTTCGATTGTCGCGGGCAAAACTGGCCGCCCGCACGGTGCGATCCACACCGAGGTGCGGAAGGCATGCGGGGGACCGCCGACGGCGTTGTGCAGCGCCGAGCAGCTGAGGCAGCGCATCGACTACCTGCGCGGCTGGTAGGTCGCACGAAAAACGCCGGTGTACTCAGGAAACGAGGTGTTCCTGAGTACACCGGCGTTGGCGTACTTGGAGGGTACCTAGTCTAGGTAATCGCGCAGAACCTGCGAGCGCGACGGGTGGCGCAGCTTCGACATCGTCTTGGACTCGATCTGGCGGATACGCTCGCGCGTCACCCCGTAGACCTGGCCGATCTCGTCTAAAGTGCGCGGCATACCGTCGGTGAGGCCGAAACGCAGGCGCACCACGCCGGCCTCGCGCTCGGAGAGCGTGTGCAGCACGTCCTGGAGCTGGTCCTGCAGCAAGGTAAAGGACACTGCGTCGACTGCGACCACGGCCTCGGAGTCCTCGATGAAGTCACCGAGCTGGCTGTCGCCCTCGTCGCCGATGGTCTGGTCCAGAGAGATCGGCTCGCGCGCGTACTGCTGGATCTCCATCACCTTCTCCTCGGTGATGTCCATCTCCTTGGCCAGCTCCAGCGGCGTCGGCTCGCGGCCCAGGTCCTGCAGCAGTTCGCGCTGGATTCGGCCGAGCTTGTTGATGACCTCGACCATGTGCACCGGGATACGAATGGTGCGCGCCTGGTCCGCCATTGCGCGGGTGATTGCTTGGCGAATCCACCAGGTGGCGTAGGTGGAGAACTTGTAGCCCTTGGAGTAGTCGAACTTCTCCACGGCGCGGATCAAACCGAGGTTGCCTTCCTGGATGAGGTCCAAGAACGCCATACCGCGGCCGGTGTATCGCTTCGCCAGCGACACCACCAGACGCAAGTTGGCCTCCAGCAGGTGATTCTTCGCCTTGCGGCCGTCGCGGGCGACGGCGCGGAAGTCGCGCTTGACAGCAGGGGTGAGCTTGGCGTCCTTGTCGCCCTCGGCTGCTGCGCGCTGCATCTCGTCGAGGCGGTGCTGCGCATAGAGGCCGGCCTCGATGCGCTTCGCCAGCGAGACCTCTTGCTCTGCATCGAGCAGTGCGACCTTACCGATCTGCTTGAGGTACGCGCGTACGGAGTCGGCAGATGCAGTCAGCTGGGCATCTTTGCGAGCCTGGCGCAGCGCCGCAGACTCCTCGATGTCCCAGACAGAAGAGGAATCTTCTTCCTCTTCGTCGTCGTCATCGTCCTCTTCGTCACGGTCGTCTTCGTCGTCCTCATCGTCTTCATCGTCGAGGCCTTCATCGAGGTCGTCATCGATGTCTTCGGCGAGTTCGTCATCAAAGTCCGCGTCGTCCGCGAGATCCGGGTCGTAGTCCTCATCGTCGCGGTCCTCGGGGTCATCTACGTCGTCGAGCAGCGCGTCGGTGCGCAGCTCTTCCTCATCGACCTTGGACTGCTCAGCGTGCGCCGCCGTCGCTTTCTTGCGTGCGGACTTCTTGGCAGACTTACGAGCGGTCTTTTTCGTCGCCTTCTTGCGCGCAGTCTTCTTTGCGGTCTTCTTCGCGGTCTTTTTCGTCGCCTTCTTGCGCGCGGTCTTCTTGGCTGTCTTTTTCGCAGTTTTCTTTGCAGTCGATGCCGCGGCGTCGCCCGACCCGTTGCCTGCTCCGCCGTCGGAAGATGCCTGTGCTGCATCGTCGACGCTGTTATTGCCTGAAGCTTCGCTGGCTACCACGTACGCCCTTTCGCCGTTTTGGTCGTTGTCCACTGCCACCATCTCACCGCGGGCTTGCGTAAAGCGGGGGCACTCCCACACCCGGGTGGGAGTCATGCCTTCGCAAGACCGCGCGTGCGCTGCGGACAAGGTGTGATGCACATCTTGTCTGGTTGCGCAATGGTTCGATTTGTAGAACGCCCATCTTAACAGGCTGGGCGCTGAATCTATTCCAAGCCCCGCCGCGAGTCTCGGCTTTTACGTTCACAACGTCGCATTGCGCTGCGATTTTGCAACCACGCTTGTAGGACAGTGGCTCTTGTCCGGTGCCCACCGTACATGAAAGCCTGCGCTTGGCGGTTGGGGCTTAAGGGGCCTTAAGGGGCAAGGTGCGTGTGCGCGGCCATTGCAGCACCGACGATGCCCGCACGGTTTCGCAGCTTCGCCGGAATGACCGGGATGTCCACTGTGAGCAAGGGCACCCACTTTTCGGCTTTGCGGGAGATGCCGCCGCCGACGATAAAGGTCGCCGGGTTCAGAAGGCGGGCATACTCGTGCAGGACGGAATCGACGCGCTTCGCCCACTTCTTGTAGCTCAAGTCCTCGCGGTCTTTGGCGGCCGAAGATGCGAGGTGCTCGGCCTCCTTGCCGTCGAGCAGGAGGTGGCCTAGCTCGGTGTTGGGGAATAAGGTGCCGTCGATAAACAGCGCCGAACCAATGCCTGTGCCGAGAGTGAGGAAGATGACCGCGCCTTCGCGCGCCTGCGGCTCCCCGAAGGCGACTTCGGCGACACCGGCCGCGTCAGCGTCGTTAAGCACCGCGATCTCTTCGCGGCCGAGCGCCTGTGTGAACAGGTCATGGACCTGTGTGCCGACCCACGATGGGTCGATGTTGGCGGCGGTGGTGGCAACCTGCTGTTTGATTACCGACGGGAGCGTGATGCCGACCGGGCCTTGCCAGTCATGTTCGCGCACGATCGTCGCTACGGTCTTAGCTACCGCCTCTGGGGTGGCGGGTTTCGGCGTGGCAATCTTTTTGCGTTCGCCGACAAATTCGCCGGTGTGCAGGTCGACGACTGCGCCTTTGATTCCGGAACCGCCGACATCGACGCCGAAGCCTAAATTTGGGGAGGCTGAAGGCTCGTGAGTTGCTGTCGTTTCGCTCATGCATTCAACCTTACAAAAGCTCGCGGCCGAGCACCTGGGATGCGACCGCGGCTTGGTGCGGGCACGATGGAAAGCATGGATATTGTACCTGCCAACCTGCCTAACCCGATCGAGCTGCGCGACATGTGCGTGGAGCTTGTCACCGATGCCGCGGAGTTCGTCGCGCATCAGCGCGCCTTTCTGACCAAGCATGGTTCCGTGGCAATGGTGTCGGAGACGAAGTCTTCGGAGGTTGACCCGGTCACTGCGGTGGACAAGGGGTGCGAGGCGCGCGTGGCACAGCGCCTTGCCGAGCTGCGTCCTGACGACGGCATCGTGGGCGAGGAGGGCTCCGCAGTCCCCACTCGCACCGGAGTGGAGTGGGTCATCGACCCGATCGACGGCACCGTGAATTTCATCTACGGGATCCCCGCGTACGCGGTTTCGGTGGGCGTCGCCGTCAACGGTGAGCTCGTGGCAGGGGCGGTTGCCGATGTGGCACGCGGTGTGGTCTACCGCGCGGCTGTGGGGGAGGGTGCCAGCCTGCTTGCCGACGGCAACGTGTACCCCCTCCGAGCCTCCCGCAAATCGCAGCTGGCCACCACGCTGCTCGCGACCGGGTTTGCCTACGACGCCGAATGGCGCGCGAAACAGGCCGAGATTCTGCACACAGTCTTACCCGTCGTGCGCGACATCCGGCGCATGGGCTCGGCGGCACTGGACTTGTGCCGCGTGGCCGAGGGCAGTGTGGATGCCTATTACGAGCACGGCACCCACCCGTGGGATTACGCAGCCGGGGCCGTGATCGCCGCCGAGGCTGGGGCAGTCGTGTCGCACCCGGGTGTGAGCGACCGTGGCGGTGACGGCGCGCTCGTCACCGCGTGCGCCCCCGGGATCGCGCGGGAACTCGCCGAGCTGCTGCATGAGGCGGGGGCCGACCGGGACCTTGGGGCCAGGTAGCGCGCCGTGTTCGGCGGCGCAAAACCGGAGAAAGCTGCAGCGTGTGGGCTGAAAGTGACAGACGCAGAGCAATGATTTAGTATTCCGCTCAAACGCGTGCTGATACGACGCTGAATACCAACGATGTTTGAGCTAGGGAGTGCTTGCTATGGCCACGGATTACGATGCACCGCGCCGCCGTCTTGAAGACGATGATATCGCGACCGACTCGCTGGAAGGCCTGAAGGCCGCGGAGGTCGCCGGCAGCAGCATGGACGATGAGGGCGAGATCGTCGAGCCCGTGGAGATTCCGCCGCAGGATCTGTCCGGCGAGGAGCTCAACGTCGAGGTCAAGCCGCGTCAGGATGACGAATTTACCTGCGCCTCTTGCTTCCTGGTGCAGAAGAAGAAGCGCCTGGCGTACACCGCAGACGACGGCTCGAAGTTCTGCCTCGACTGCGAGTAACTAGGAGATCCGCGCTGGCGGAACTGGTGCGCCCTCAGGCGGCAGCACCTTGGGGTACTTCTTCGACGCGGCGGTCTGGCCAGCAGCGAGCGGCGTGACGTCGGGGTTGGCAGCGGCTGCTGCGCCTTCACCGGGAGTTGGGCGCCATGGGGTGGGGTCCCAGTGGGCGTCGACAAGCTTGCGCTGCGAGACCCAGCCGAGGGCAAACACTGCGGCACCACACAGAGCGACAAGGATGAGGCCCACTGCACCGTCGGCACGAATCGACCAGCCCAACAGCAGACCAAACCAGCCGAAGTCGGCATCGCCGAAGGTAGTGTTCGCGGAGCCGAAGGAACCGAGCACGCCGAGGAGGAAGGCCGGCAGGAACGTAATCAGCAGGCCGTTGGCGAAGGCACCGAGAATCGCACCGCGGCGACCGCCCGTGGCATTGCCGTAGACGCCCGCGGCACCACCAGTAAAGAAGTGCGGAACCAGGCCAGGAAGAATCAGCGCAACGCCGAAGGCGGGGTTGAGCCACAGTGAGAGCACAGCGAGGCCGATGAGGCCACCGACGAAGGAAGAAATGAAGCCCACCAAGACGGCATTCTGCGCGTAGGGGAAGACGATCGGCGCATCCAATGCCGGGATGGCACCGGGCACGACCTTGGCAGCAATGCCCTGGAACGCTGGGACGAGCTCTCCAAGAATGGTGCGCACGCCGAAGAGAATGACTGCAACGGCAACGCCGAACTGCAGGCCCTGAGTAAAGGACTGCATGAGGTAGTTGCCGACGCTGGTCGCGCCGCCCTCGAACGCGGTGAAGGCTTCGTCGGTGCCAGCACGAGCGATGAACAGCAAGGCCAAAACGATGTACATCAGCGCCATCGACAATGCGGTTGCCACCATGGAATCGCGCAAAAAGCGGAGGCCCTCAGGCAGTTTGAGTTCTTCTGTCGACGGGGACATCCTCTTGCCCGTGCCGCCCACTGCTTTGCCGACTGCGCCCGCTGCGAGGTAGCCAGCGGTGCCGAAGTGGCCAATCGCGATGGAGTCATCGCCGGTGATGCGGCGGGTCCACGGATGCGCAATCGCCGGTAGGGAAACCATCAGAATGCCCAGCAGCACGGCACCGAAGAGGACGACCACCCAGGAGGAGTAGCCTGCGGGGGCCAACACCATGGTGAGCATCGTGGCCATGAACAGGACGTGGTGACCAGTGAGGAAGACGTAGCTCATCGGCGTAAAACGCGCGAGCAGCAGCGAGACAACGAAGCCCAGGATCATGATCCAGGCCACCTGGCCCCCGAACTGCTCCTGTGCAATACCGACGATGGCTTCGTTGGTAGGTACTACGCCCTGCGCACCGGTGGCCCCAGCAATCATGGTGCCGAGGGGCTCAAGCGATGACACGACGAGGCCGGCACCCGCCCCGATGAGCAAGAAGCCCAGCGTCGCCTTGATCGCGCCGCCAAGGACCTGGCCGACGCCGCGGCCCATAGCAGCGAGGCCGACCGCAGTGATGATACCGATCAGAAACGCCGGGACCGAGAGAATCTCGTTGACGAGAAAGTTTGCGATGGAGAGGAGGAAATCCATAGTTGGCCGCCTTACACGTCGTAGAGCTCGCGCAGAGCCCCATCAATTTCGGAGGTGTTGGTGAAGTCTTCGATGACATGGACGGGCACGCCGACGTCGCCAAGCGTGGCCGCGATCTCTCCCGAAGTGAGCAGGAAGTCAGCCTCTTTGGCGCGGCCCTTTGCGGAAATGGTGTCCGTGGCTTCGACATCGAGGTACGAGCCCCAGCCCCAGGCATCGAGTACCTGTTCAAGGGTGTTTTTAAGAAACAGCGAGGTGCCCAAACCATTGCCGCAGACAGTGAGGATCTTGCCCTTTGAGGGCACGGAGTCGCTGCGCGTTTCGGCCGGTGTGGGCTGCGCTGCTGCAGCGGCGCTCGGTGTGGCGGCCCTTTGCTTCGTCCCCGCGGAGTCGAGGACCTGACGTAACTCCGCCTCCGTGGAGGCGCTGTCTAAGGCACTGCGGGTGGCGGAGCAGCCGAGTAGCCCCGCCAGTTCCTTCATGGCCGCAAGGTGTTCCGATGCGTCGCGGGCAGCCAGGGCCACGACGAGGGTGACTGGGTCATTCGACTTGTGGCCGAATTCCACAGGCTCGGTGAGCCTCACCCAGGAAAGGGCCGTGTGTCTCACCGCCTCCGACGGGCGGGCATGCGCAAAAGCGAAGCCCGGGGCGACCACAATGTAGGGCCCGTTGTCTTCCACGGAATGCACCATCGCATCCGTGTAGGCTTCTGTGGCGTTGCCGGATCGCTCGAGCAGTGCCCCGGCGAGACGAATTGCCTCTCGCCAATCTCCTGCGCGCGCGTTGAGCTCGACCGCGCCAGGCGCAAGGAGCTGATCTATTGTGGACATCTTTAGTCCCCTTTTCTAGCAGGTACCGGTCATAATGCAATGGCCGGTCTTGGTGATATGTATTACCAGTTCAGTGCCTTGAAGGGAAGAATCTACGGCCGTCCGTGCCTATTCGAGCGTTGTCGCGCCGCGAAATGCGCAGGAACGGGTTTTAGGCGTCGCGCTGGTGCGGCACGAATGCCGCAAGAAGGGCTTCCGGGTCCTTCGAGGAAATCAGCCAGTAAGGAGTGGGGTCCTCCGGATCGTCGAGGACGAGCAGTGCGTGTTCCGGCACCCAGGCGTGAGAAACCAAGTACGCGGCCGGGTCGAGCTGGCGGCCCAGCGCATTCTGGCGCGCTGACTGCGGGACTTCCATTGATCGCGAGACCACCGATGCGGGCAGGTTCGCGTCGTTGACGCGCAGCCACCGCGAGCCATCGGGGTCCTGCTCCACGGCAACGGTAGTGCGCGACAGCCAGGTCAAGTACCAGCCGATCAGCCCGCCGATAAGGATGAGCGGGATGATGAACCACCAGACGTTGCGGTTCAGACCGAACTGCGCGGCCAGCAAAAACGTGAGGAAGGCACCCGCTGCCCACCAATACCAGGGCACCCACTGGCGCTCGCGATAGAGCACTTTCGTCCCGGCCGGCACGGCAGGGGAATCATGTGGTGCAGACTCGTTGGAAATGCGCGGGTTCTCAGACACGCATGCAACTTTAGTTGAGTCAGCGGCATTGCCGTAATGTGGGCCACCATGGATGCCACGAACCACGCGAGTGCACATCACACCCATGCGCCGAAGTCGTCACTTGGCCCGATCCCGCTGAAGCGCTTGGATCCAGAGCTGCCAATGCCAAAGCGAGCCCACATCGGAGACGCAGGAGCCGACCTGTATGCCGCAGAGACACTGACGCTCGAACCAGGGCAGCGCGCGTTGGTGGGCACCGGTGTCGCGCTTGCACTGCCACTGGGCACGGTGGGATTAATTCACCCGCGCTCAGGGCTCGCCGCCAAGCACGGCCTGAGCATTGTCAATACCCCGGGCACGATCGACGCCCAGTACCGTGGCGAGCTGAAGGTGTGCATGGTGAACACAGACCGTGAAGCACCGTTCACGATCGAGCGAGGCATGCGCATCGCCCAGCTCGTCGTACAGCGGGTGGAATTGGTCGACTTTGTCGAGGTCGACGAGCTCGACGACACGGAGCGCGGTGCGGGCGGCTACGGCTCGACCGGGACCAACTAGGCCAGCGTGACACCAAACACGGCTGACACGCGGCTGACACACGAGGCCCGTGTGCTGCACGCTAAGGTCGAAAGCGCATGAGCTGCCACCTACAGTGGCGAATACAGGGATAGACGTACCAACAAACGACATGAAGCGCCGGCCGGCGCGAGGAGGACACACCACCATGGCATTGTGGCCGTTTGGCAAAAAGAAGAAGCAGGAAAACGCTGCCCAGGAACAGCCGACTGCGTCGCAGGAGGAGCAGAAAGACCAGGGCATCGCGCCGGAACAGGACACTGCTGAGCAGACTGCGCCTGTCGCTTCCGCCGCGCCGCTCGAGCAGGCCGCCGGCACCACCCCGCTTGACAACTATGACGCGATCAACGGCAGCACGGGCCCCTTTGACGGGGACAACGTCAATATCGAGGACTTCGACTTCACCGATTTCTCCAATGCGACGCTGAACCTCGGCTCAATCAAGATTCCTTTCCCCAAGGAAGCCCAAGTGCAGGTGGAGATGGGCGAGCAGGGCCCGAAGATGGTGCACATCGTGACCCGGCACGGCCGCATTACCCCGGTGGCATTCGCCGCGCCCCGTTCGGGCGGTCTGTGGGAGGAATCCGCAGAGGAGATCGCCGAGGGCATGCGCAACGAGGACATGCCCGTGCGCTTTGAACAGGGGCCGTGGGGCAAAGAGATCGTCGGCACCGGCACGAACGGCGTTATCCGCATCATCGGCGTGGAAGGCCCGCGCTGGCTTTACCGCGTCACGCTTGCCGCGCCGAGCGGGCGTGAAGAAGACATGGCCAAGCTTGGCCGTGAGGTCGTGGCCCGGTCCTTCGTCTACCGCGGCAACGACCCGATTCTGGCTGGCAACTCGCTGCCGGTGACCCTGCCGAAGCAGCTGGCACAGCAGGTGCAGCAGGCAGTACAGCAGCGCGCGCAGCAAGGGCAGGCGGGGGCAAACGGCAGCGCCCCGCAGGCCGGCAATCCCAACGCGCTCAGCGATGCGCTGAAACAGATCATTGCGCAAAACAACGAGTTCAATAAAGACAAGTAAGCACACACCGCATGACTGATACCGCCATCGCACCGGGCGAACACATTGAGGTGACCACCCGCGCGCTGGCGCACGGCGGCGAGGCCATCGGGGAGGCGCCTGATGGTCGCGTCGTGTTTGTGCGCGGAGCGCTGCCCGGAGAAACCGTGCTCGTTGCACTCACCAAAGTGAAGAAGCGGTGGGCCCGCGCCGACTTGATTGAAGTGCGCCAAGCCTCGCCCCACCGTGTTGATCCGACGTGCGAGGCGGCGGCGCTCGGGGCCGGCTGCTGCGACTTGAGTTTTATCGACCCGGCGTATCAGCTGGAACTCAAAACTGAGGTGCTGCGCGGCCAACTGCAGGCGTTGGCGGGCCGCTCGCCCGTGCTGCGAGCGATCGACCTCAACGCCGAGCTCGAGGCCCGTGCGCTTGCGCCCAGCCGCGGATGGCGTACCCGCGTGCGCCTCGGAGTGGACGGTGCGGGGCGTGCAGGGCTCCGCAAGTTGCGCTCGAACGATGTGGTCGCCGACGCCACCTGTTCGCAGGTCGTCCCTGGGCTCTTAGAGGGCATCGTGGGGGCGCAGGCACGGAAGTTTACCCCCGGTGCTGAGGTCATCGCCGTGCGCGACGGCGCAGGCGCGCGCCACGTTGTCGAAACTCGCCGGGTGCAACGGGGTCGACGCGCAGAGTCCGTCGATGCCGTCCTCGAGGGCAGCGGAATCGTTGAGGAACAGGTGGACGGTCGCACACTGCACTTTCCCGCGACGGCCTTCTGGCAAGCGCATCTTGCAGCACCGCAGGCGTACGCAGATGTGGTTGCCGACTGGGGGAGCGCGCAGTATGCGCGGCCCGTGGCTTGGGACCTTTACGGAGGGGTGGGGATGTTCGCACCTGCCCTCAGCCGCGCAGTCGCCGGCGGGCGGGTGGAAACGGTTGATTATTCGGCCGCTGCGACGTCCTCGCCGCAGCCGGGCCTTGACGACATCGACCTCCACGTGACCAACGCACGAGTCGAGGAAGCGGTTGCCAGCCTGCCTACACCGGGGATAGTCGTGCTCGACCCGCCGCGCTCGGGCGCTGGGGCCGAGGTAGTGCGCGCGGTTGCCCATGCGGGGCCGGAGCGCGTCATCCACGTCGGGTGCGACCCGGCGACGCTGGCGCGGGATCTGGCGAGCTGGGGTGCCGAAGGTTTTGTGGTCGAGCGCCTCATGCTTGTCGACGCCTTCCCCAACACCCACCACTTTGAAACGATGTGTCTGCTCCGACCGGCCGACCAGTAAGGCTACGGGTGCGGGCCCGCCACGGTGTAAGATGGCGTGAAATGCAGGCAGGTTGCATCAGGTGGTGCGTCCTGTGGCGGGAAAGACTGTAGGGCGAGAGAAGGAGAGCTTGAGGACAGTGGGAATGCTCGAGGGACTCACATCGCCGGCGGACATTAAGTCGCTTTCGCAGGAGCAACTGCGTGCGCTTGCGGCAGAGATTCGTCAGCTGTTGATCTCCAAAGTATCCGCAACCGGGGGCCACCTGGGGCCCAATCTGGGCGTGGTCGAGCTCACGCTGGCATTGCACTACGTCTTCGATTCTCCAACTGATCCCATTATCTTTGACACCTCGCACCAGTCCTACGTGCACAAAATCCTCACCGGTCGCGCGAACCAGTTCGATACCCTGCGCAAGAAGGGTGGGCTGTCGGGCTACACCGCACGCGCTGAATCCGAGCATGACTGGACCGAGTCCTCGCACGCGAGCGCGTCGTTGTCGTACGCAGACGGGCTGTCGAAAGCGAAGGAATTGTCCGGTCTCAGCGCTGACAAAGTGGTGGCCGTCGTCGGTGATGGTGCGCTTACTGGTGGCATGTGCTGGGAGGCGCTCAATAACATTGCCGCAGGCGAGCGCAACGTCGTCATTGTGGTCAACGACAACGGGCGCTCCTATTCCCCGACGATCGGCGGCTTTGCCAACAACCTGACCAAACTCCGCGGCCAACTGGCAGCGCTGCGTATGCAGCCGGGGTACGACGAGGTGATGGAAAACGGCAAGAAGACGCTGAAATCCATGGGCTGGGTCGGCGAGCGCACCTTCGATGCACTACACGCCCTCAAGGAGGGCGTGAAATACCAGGTACTGCCCACCGAAATGTTTTCGGATTTGGGCATGAAATATGTCGGCCCCGTGGAGGGCCACGATGTGAAGGCGCTGGTTAGTGCGCTGAAGTATGCACACAATTACGAGGGCCCGCTGATTGTCCATGTGGTGACGGAGAAGGGGCATGGGTTTGCCCCCGCCGTCAACGACCAGGCGGATCAAATGCACTCGACCGGTGTGATCGATCCGGTCACTGGCGCGTCGTTAGCCAAGTCGGCCCCGGGCTGGACGAACGTGTTTACCGAGGAGCTTCTCCGCGCCGGTCACGAGCGAGACGACATCGTGGCTATCACGGCCGCGATGGCGGGACCGACCGGACTGCAGCCTTTCGCGGAGCAATTCCCGGACCGATTCTTCGACGTTGGTATCGCGGAACAACATGCAATCACCTCTGCCGCCGGGCTCGCGCTCGGTGGGATGCACCCGGTGGTCGCGGTGTACTCCACCTTCCTCAACCGCGCCTTCGACCAGCTGCTCATGGACGCCGGCCTTCTGCATTTGCCGGTGACCGTGGTGCTTGATCGGGCAGGCGTGACCGGTTCGGATGGAGCCAGCCACAACGGTGTCTGGGACCTCGCGGTTGCCTCGATCGTGCCGGGCATCCGTATCGCGGCACCCCGCGACCCGGAGCGACTGCGCGAGGAGTTCGGGGAGGCACTCGCCGTCGACGACGGCCCCACGATCGTGCGTTTCCCCAAAGGGAAGGTGGGCAAAGACATCCCCGCCATTGAGCGCCGTGGCAATGTGGACGTGTTGCGCCGCCCGGAGCACTCGGAAGGGGCGGACGCGGAGGAATCTCGTCTGAACGTCCTCATGGTCGCCATCGGCACCTTTGCCGCCCCGGCCTGTGAGGCTGCTGCACAGCTCGCTGAAGAGGGCATTGAACTGACGGTGGTGGACCCGCGGTGGGTCATCCCCGTTGCCGCAGAGCTCGTGGACAAGGCTGCCGACGCCGACTTGGTTGTGGTCTACGAGGATGGCCTGCTGCGCGGCGGGGTCGGCTCGGCGGTCGCCGAGGCGCTGCATGCGGCGGGGGTAGATACCCCTTTGCGGCAGCTCGCTTTCCCTTCCGTGTTCCCACAGCACGCCTCGCGAGACGAGGTGCTCGCAGAGTACGGGCTTGATGCGGCAAGCGCCACGGACCAGGTGCGCCAGTGGGCACTGGAGCTGGCGGACCGCTAACCTTACATCGCTGTTACGTGCGAGCCGGGGGAGTAGGCACCTCGTGCGCGTTGGCGGCGACAATAATCGGTGCGACCAGCTCACACTGCCACGGCCTCGCGCCGGCAGTCTCGAGCGCTGCGTACGCCTGGTCGATGCTCCACGCGTTCTCTGCGTGCATCGCACCCCACAGCACGGAGCGAAGACGCCTCGCATTCACAAGCGTCGAGGTGCTGAGGTCGAGCTCTGTCGCAAGCGATTCGATTTCGGAGCGAGCCGCGCTGATACACTCCCACGCTTGCGGATAGTGCTTCTTCAACGTCGAGTTCGAGGGCGTGGCCGAGGGGCCATGCCGCTGCGGGCGTGGCCAGGTTGAAGGATCGGCACCACGCGCGTCGTGGAGGATAGCGGCACAGCGCTCCGCTGCGCCGTGCCGACGACGGGGAAACCCGGGAATAGCGCGAATTTCAGCAGCGTTGCGGGGACGGTTCGTGGCGATATCCACGAGCACCTTGTTGGGGAGCAGGCGGTTGGGGGAGCGATCTTGGCTCCGAGCAATGTCTTCTCGGTGCTCCCACAGCGCACGCGCAATCTGGAGCGACTCCCGGGAGGTGATGCGGGAAATCCCTTTCACATCGCGCCAGGTGCCCTGTTCCGGGGCCTGGGAGCGGGTCCGCAAAATATGGGTGAACTCCTGCTCCGCGATGTCGAGCTTGTCGTTTTCGGCCAGAATGCAGGTCAGCGCGTCGGCGAGGTCGTGGAGGTAGAGCACGTCTAGGGCGGCGTAGTCTTGCCATTCCTTCGGCAGCGGGACCGTCGACCAGTCTTCGCGGCCGTGCCCTTTTTCCAAGTGGACGCCGACCAGCTGCTCGACCATCGCGCCGAGATTGGTACGTGTATAGCCCACAATGCGTCCGGCGAGTTCGGTATCGAATAACGCGCCGGCGTGCAGCCCGAGTTCAGCCAACGAGGGAAGGTCTTCGCCGGCTGCGTGTAGGATCCACGTGCCGTGGTTGAGCACCGGCGCGAACGCAGAGCGAAACTCAGCGCGGTAGCCCTCGGGCGCGATGAGGTAGGCACCCGCCCCCGGGCGGTACACCTGGACGAGAAACGCGCGATCGCCGTAGCGGAAGCTCGAAGCACGCTCAGTGTCTACCGCGAATGGGCCGCGTCCAGCGGCAAGACGCGCGGCGGCGCGAAGAAACCCTGCAGGGTCGTCGACGAGTTCGTATTGCGGTTGGTGTGACACCTGAAAAGACTTTAGCGGCTTCCCAGCGCGGTCACACCTTCAGGAGGCAAGCCGGCGACGTGTGCGAGCACTTTCGCAAAGGCTTCGACGTGCGCTGCAAGGTCGATGCCTTCTGCGGTCCACGACGCACGCATTTCCAGTTGGTAGGCACGCGGCGGCCCGCCGATCTCCCCGAAACGCACCGACGCGGTGGAGGTTACAGTGCCGCCCAAGTTGGTAAAACCGGCCCCGGTCTCATCGAGCGATTCGTTGAGCCACTGCCACGCGACGTCGGGAAGCAGCGGGTCGGAGGCGACAGCATCGTCCATGTCTGCCTGGATGTAGGCCACCAGACGCATGGAGCCCTCCCAGGCCTCCTCCGCGTCGGGGGAGTGCAAAAGGATGAGTCGGCCGAACGCATCGCCATCGGAATCGACGGGAATTGCCTCGCCGGCCTTCGTCTCCTGCGGGCGCTCTACCTCAAGCCCCACGGCGTGGCTGTATGGTGCGGGGCGCTGTGGCGGGCGGATAGTGCCCAGGGTGATTTCTGGGCGCAACTTCGCCGCGTGCATGGACTCCACCGCTGCGGAGAAGTCCGCGGGCAGGCTGGCCTGCTCGCTGTGGGTGTCGCGCGTACCGTTGCCCGGCTGGGAGGGGGTGTCCGAATTCATCACAGGCTTTAAGGTAAACGCCATGTGGGGCATCGGGTGGGAGGCGCGCCGTGGCGTGCACCGCGTAGACTGACATACGACTTTCGTTTGAGGTGGCCTATCCCGGGCCACAGGAAGGGAGAAGAAACGTATGGCCAAGCTTGATTTCGACGCACTGAATGCGGTGCAGCGTTACCTGCAGTTCGCGGTTTTCCGCGCAATCCCGGGTGCGCTGGGCTCGGAACGTGAAGAGCTGACCAAGGAAGCGCAGCAGTTTTTCGCGGACCTTGAGGCTGAGGGCAAGGTCGTGGTGCGCGGCATTTACGACAACACCGGGATCCGCGCCGACGCCGACTTCATGGTGTGGTGGCATGCAGAGCACTTCGAGGAGCTGCAGAAGGCGCTCGCAGATTTCCGTCGCACGACCACACTTGGCCAGCTGCTTGAGGTCTCGTGGATTGGCAACGGCTTGCACCGTCCGGCGGAATTTAACAAGTCCCACCTGCCCAGCTTCA
Organism: Corynebacterium sp. p3-SID1056; assembly: GCF_025152525.1. Taxonomy (GTDB): domain Bacteria; phylum Actinomycetota; class Actinomycetes; order Mycobacteriales; family Mycobacteriaceae; genus Corynebacterium. The sequence continues at coordinate 29,420 of NZ_JALXXL010000001.1, read as the reverse complement.
TCATGGGTGAGGAGCCGGAGGCGTGGATTACCGTCTACCCCTTCGTTCGTTCCTACGAGTGGTACCTGTTGGACCCGCAGGAGCGCCGCAGCATTTTGGCCAACCACGGCAAGGCCGCTCGTGACTTTGCCGATGTCCGTGCGAACACGGTCGAGGCGTTCACGCTCGGTGATTACGAGTGGATGCTCGCTTTTGAGGCGCCGACGCTTGAGCGCATCGAGCAGCTTATGCACACCATGCGCTACACCGAGGCCCGCCTGCACGTGCGCGAAGAGATCCCGTTCCAGACGGGCCGCCGCGTGAACGATATCAGCGAGATTATCGAGATCCTGCCCTAGCCGCAGCATGCTTGTCGACGTCGCGGGGCAGGCCACGCGACGTCGACAAGCGAGAAGCTAGCGCTTTTCGAGGGTCAGCGAGATTGAGTTGATGCAGTAGCGCAGATCGGTCGGGGTGTCGAAGCCCTCGCCGGCGAAAACGTGGCCGAGGTGCGAGTGGCAATTGGCGCACAACACCTCGGTGCGCACCATGCCGAGGGAGCGATCCTCGCGCTCGATGACGGCGTCGCCGGCCAGCGGGGTGAAAAAGGCCGGCCAGCCGCAGTGCGCGTCGAATTTGGAGGAGGAGCGGAACAACTCGGCGTTGCAGGCGCGACAGCGGTAGACCCCCTCCGTCGTGGTGTCGGTGTATTCGCCCACGCCCGGGGGCTCGGTCCCGGCCTCGCGCAGCACGTGGTACTCCTCGGGAGTGAGCCTTTCCTTCCACTCCTGCGGGGACAGCGAGGAAAAATCGGGGGTGTCTTTAGCCATGATGGTCCTCCTTAGCCGACGTGTGCATTTGCACCGAGACTACCCACGCGGCCACCGCCACGATGAATATGGCCCACCCAGCCGTGGGCAAGAAGGTACCAAGCCAGCGTCCGCCCAGCCCCATGACCTCGACATCGAAGCGCAGCGGGCTCACGCACAGGATGAGCCCCAGCCACACCGTGCCGATGTGGAAGGGGCTAGTACGGTTGAGTGCGGTAAAGGCCGCCGGGAAGAGCATCATGGTGTAGTACGCCTGACCCAAAGAACTGAGCAGGCAAACGCCGGCGAGCAGGACCGCTGTGGAACAGGTGAGCCAGAGCCACTCGTCGGAAAAGCGCCAGCGAGCCAAGCCGAGCACTGCGATTGCTACGGCAGCGGCGAAGAGGACGAAGCACACGGCGTGCAGCCATCCCGGCATACCGAAGTAGACAGCGAAACCGGCCAGTGATGAGTTGGCGTAGTCGCGGGTGGTGCCGAGATAAGGGACGAGTTTGCCAAAGTAGTCGCCCGCGCCCGGGGTGAGCGGCCAGGCGATTGCATTGAGCAGGATCGGTACGGCGATGCCCGCGAGCAGGGTGCGCCAGCGCAGTTGCATGAGCGGCAGCACAAGCAGGGGCGCGAACATCGGCTTGATCAAGATGGCAAGTCCCAGCACCACGCCGGCCGCGATGTTGCGGCGTGCGCGGTAGCTGGCGAGAAAAGCGGTGAGCGCGAGCAGCAGGATGCCGTTGATATTGGAGAACACCAAGGTGTTCGTCACCGCTTCGGTGGCGAAGGCGAGCGCGAGCGCGACGGGAAACACCGGGCCACGGAGGCTGCGCCCCGCCAATGTGGTGCACCAGGCGAGCGCAGCGATGATGGCGAGTGCGTTTGCGAGGATGAACAGCGGGCGCACAGCGTTCGGGTCCGCTGCGAACCCGAGCGGGGCAAGCAACAAGGTGGCGCCGGGGTTGTACAGGTAGTGCGGGTCGACGTAGTGGTAGACCTCGTTGTAGACAGGCACGCGTTCCACAAACCTGCGGGCTGCAGCCCACACGGTGGTGAAATCGTCCGTTGGCGAGCCTTGCCTTGCGAGCACGAACACGCGGTGGATGATCAGCAGAATCGCCAGTGGCCAGGCCGCGGCGCGCGCCGTGCGGGCGGCGGGCGTGGAAAGCGTGCGCGAACCTTCCGCCACGAATGGGGCGGGTGCAGTCCAGTAAGTATCTAAGCGTTGCGCCCAGTCAGGGCGCGTCCTTTGCGCGTACGTCACGCGCACAACCGTACCGAATCCTTTACTCCTCACGGGAAGCGGCGGCGCCCGGCATGCGGTAGCGCACGAACATCATCGAATCTTCGCTCACCCGCACATCTTCGACGTGCAGTGACACGGTGTAGTCCCCACCGCCGCCGAAAAGCGGCCTTTCCACGTTGCCTTGCAACGTCGGATCGATAGTCAGGTGCAAAATGTCGCCAAGACCGGCGGAAAGCAGCATGCCGTAGAGCCCGGGCCCGCCTTCGCAGGCAATGCGGTTGAAACCCTTCGCACGCAGGGCACCGAGAATTGCGTGCGCGGATCCGTCACCAGTGGAAAGGATGCGGCCGCCAGCTGCGCGAAGTGCTTCCCGACGCTCCTCGAGCGCTGGGTCATCGACGCGTTGCTGCGGGGCGAGGAAGAGCGGGGACACCTCCGTGTCGTAGAAGAGCTGGGTGTTGACATCGAAGTCGAAGCTGTTGGTAATGATCGCCAGCGGCGGAACTTCGGCTTGTCCGCGCGCTCGACGCTTCGCCTTGTCTTCGTCGGTGCACTTAACCCCAAAATAGTTCTCGGCACGCGCGGTGCCGCCACCTACCAACACCGCATCCGACCACACGCGCAGCAGGTTGAGAAGCTCCGAGTCGATGCTGTTGCCGAGTGAGCGAGAGGTGCCGTCGATTGTCGCCGCGCCGGAGGCAGTCATCACGGCCAGTAATCGCAGCTGGGGGACTGAAGGGGGGAGCACAGGACCTAGCAGTTGTGTTGGGTCAACAGTCGTGCGCGCGTCTACCATGGCGTCAAGCGTACACATCCGACTGCAGGGACATTTGGAGGAAACACACGTGGTCGATCGGCTACCGCTCGTAGAGGAAGCGCAGCGGGTATGGGTGGGCGGCGAAAGCCCGGACCGGCTTTTCGCCGCCCTGTTTAGCTCCGACACGACAGGTGTTGGCTGGAAACAACTCGTCTGCGAGCTTGCGCACGAGGTGTTTGGACACACCGTCTACCGTGAGCTCGACGCCTTTGAAGCGATGTTCAATGCGGTGACCGATGCGACGTGGAGAGCACGCGAGCTGTGTCTCGGCCAGCACAACGAGGAGTGGCTGCGGCTGCTACCGGAGTGGGCAAAGCAATCTCGCACGGCGGAGTTCGCGCTCATCCTCATCGAGCTGCAACTGCACCGCTTCAACTTCGACCACGACGGCATCCGGCGCGTGCTCGACATGGCCAACGATGCACCCTTGCGCTTTCACGACCTCTCGGTGACCGTCAACCTCAACCAGGTCTTTCTGACTTTCGCCCGGTTGCTTTCGGGGCGCAGAATCGACTCGCAACACGTGTTCGACGCTGTAGGGGTATCGCACGGCGATAAGGAATTGACGGCCTCGCAACTTGAATCCGTGCCACTCAAGATCAAGCACCTGATGCTGCACGGGCTGTGGCTGTACCCAGATACCGAGTACGGGGAGCAGATTCTTGCCTTCTCGGAGGCGATCTTGCGGTACCACTCGCCGAATGACTTTGTTGCGCACTACCGGCGGGCAGAAGGCTACCGGCGCATGGCCGCCATTGAAGCCGCACCACGCTCCGACCTGTTTTCCGGACACACAGTTCGCACCCGCGACGACTTTTACGCAGAAGCCTTGCACTCGGTACAGATGGCTATCAAGAACCTGCCCGCCGACGCGACCGTACTGCACGGAGAATTCGTCTCCTACCGGATGATGATTGCAACGGAGCGCCAGGTCCAAAACTCGATCCAGGGCCGCGTCGACGAGGAGCTAGCGCACGTGAGCACTGAGGTAGAACGCATGTCGGAGAAGATCGAAGCTGAGTCGCGAAATAGCCTGTTGCGGAGCATTGAGATCCTGTCCGTATTCCTCGCAGTTATCGGCGTGTTGTCCTTCAATATTTCACTCGCCGGGCTGGAGAATGTGGGTACGCTCGAGAGATTCGGCTTGATCCTCACCGCCGGGGTCATCCTGGGCGCGTTTTCCTGGATGGTGCACGTGGCGGTCTACCGCCATACACACGCCGAGCCGGTGGTGGTAAAGACTCGGCGAAAGCAGATACGAGAGCTGCAGCAGCGAATTGCGGTGCTTGAAGAAAGGACGAAACATGGCCATAACGGATAAGGGTTGCGAATACGTCGCCGATCAACGCAACATCGAGCCAGGTACGTACGACATCACCGAATATGCGCCAGCGAAGCACGCCATCGTCGATTACCTCGACGCGCGCCTGACAGCGGTGCTGGATCGCTGGCCGGGACGCCCTGTGCTCATGCTCTCAGGCGGAGTCGACTCGATCCTCATCGCGTCGGCGCTCGCCCGGCTGCGCACCGACGTCCTCGCAGTGACGTTTAGCCATGAGTCCTCGCCACAGGCTGCAGAGGAAACCCGCGTGGCACGCGAAGTAGCACGCGCACTTGGCTTCGAGCACCACGTGATTGCCCCACGCGGTGATGCACTGGAGCGGCTGCTTGCTGAAACCGTCGAGCGGCTCGAGTCCGCCGAGCCATGGGAAGTGCTCTCTGGTGCCATCTTGGTGGCCGTCGACAAGCATCGGCAAGAGTGCGGTATCGACGGGGCATTGATCACCGGCGCGGGCGCGGATGCGCTGTTCCTGGGCGGGAAAGCCATCGCCGCCGACGCAGAAGACTTCCTCCAGCAATGGGATATCCAGGTGCGTCAGGGGATTCAAGCGAACTTCACCCGAGAGCGCTTCATCCCAGACTTCTATGAGCGCCTCATCGCAGAGCCCGAGCGCCACATCCAGGTGTGGCAGACTCACGAGGCAGTCGACCTCGCGCTGCGTATCCATCCCCGGGTGACCCGAGGGGCAGAGATGAACCAAGACAAGGCGCTGTTCCGCGCGATTGCAGCAGATATGGGTATCGACCCCAAACTGGTGCAGACAACGAAGAACCCGATGCAGGTTTCGTCCGGAGGATTGGAGGCCATCGTCTCGCTGGCGCGCGAGCAACTGGCGCGCCGGGCAGGGGAGAAGACCTACTCCGATCCGCGGGAGGAGCCGCTGGAGTTCACGGTCGCGCGGCTGTTTCTCGAACAGCTGGAAAGCCAGACACCTGGCGAGTAGGCGGGAGGCTCGGATTGGAGGCGAGGCTCGTTCTCGGGGCCCCTCGTTTAACCCCTCCAACCACCGAGAAAACAACTATGCCCCCGGGAAAGACCGGGGGCATAGTCACTCGTGGAGCGGATGACGAGACTCGAACTCGCGACCCTCACCTTGGCAAGGTGATGCGCTACCAACTGCGCTACATCCGCAAAGTAAACACGAGGTTTACCAGTGAGCCCATAGTGGACTCTGTGCGCGATACTGGGATCGAACCAGTGACCCCTACCGTGTCGAGGTAGTGCTCTACCGCTGAGCTAATCGCGCAGGCTGTTTCCAGCTTGGAGGTGGATACGGGAATCGAACCCGTGTACACGGTTTTGCAGACCGTTGCCTAACCACTCGACCAATCCACCGTGGAGCTATCCTCCAAAAGTACCCATATGTACTTGGAGCGGATGACGAGACTCGAACTCGCGACCCTCACCTTGGCAAGGTGATGCGCTACCAACTGCGCTACATCCGCAAAGTAAACACGAGGTTTACCAGTGAGCCCATAGTGGACTCTGTGCGCGATACTGGGATCGAACCAGTGACCCCTACCGTGTCGAGGTAGTGCTCTACCGCTGAGCTAATCGCGCTCATCCCTTCAGGGGGATTGGAGCGGATGACGAGACTCGAACTCGCGACCCTCACCTTGGCAAGGTGATGCGCTACCAACTGCGCTACATCCGCATGCACTGCATTGTGCGAGATAAAACATTAACCTGTTGCCAACCAGAGTCCAAATCGTGAGGTCACATGCGTAAATCGAAAGGCTTTGCATCGCTGGATCCAGCATTTGAGTTACAGTCCTGTAGTTTGCCCCTGCGCGTGCTTCGGACGGGGGGCGTGTTACCCCAAACATGGCCTGTGTCCTGCGGATTCGTGAAATTCGATGTGGGCGTTGTAGAGTACTTACTCGTTCGGTCCTATGGCTCAGTGGAAGAGCGTTCCGTTCACACCGGAAAGGTCGCTGGTTCGATCCCAGCTAGGACCACGGCAGTGACAGCCGCCAGATGTCTGGCGGCTGTTTTTCTTTTGCCTTCATGCTTCGGGAGGTTAAAGGGGGCGTCAAACCAAAGTTGGTGGGCCGGGAACTTTTGGTGTCCGTGGACCGACTACTCTGCTAAGCGGGACCGTGGGCCACACAGTTCCGCGCGACCAAGAAAAGGAGAGCCCCTTGTTGCAACGCCTTTCCCAGCACACACTGCAAAAACAGTGCGCATTGGCAACCGCTGGCGCGATCGCCGGACTTGCCGCGTTGGGAGCTCCAATGGCAAGTGCTCACGATTCAGTGATCGGTGGCAGTCCTGAGAACGAAGCTGTGGTCACGGTGTTTCCGGACTCGATTACCCTCGAGTTCTCTGGGCAGCCGAAAGAGGGTTTTAATACCGTTGCTCTCTCTCGGATCAGTGATGGCGAAATTCTGTTTACCGCGGAGCCTGAGATTGATGACCGCTTCGTGACGGTCGATGTGCCGGCCGAGGTCGAGGGATCCGCCGAACCGGGTGAATATCAGGTTGGTTTTCAGATCATTTCCTCTGATGGGCACTCAACAAAAGGTCGGACTACCTTTAGCTATGAGCCGGCCTCTGGAGAGCAGGAAGCCACAGCTGACGATGTAGCCGATGCTTCGTCGGGCGATTCGGAAGGGCAGGGCGTGGGTATGAACGCCGGTGTCATTATCGGCATCATCGTCGCAGTCATCGCCGTCATCGGCGCAGGAATCGTAGTCGTTGGGCGTCGCAAGAAGTAGGTACACCAAAGATACGAACTCGGCGTGAGTTCGTCTGAGAGAAAAGAGCATCGCATGAATATCTCCCGTCCCTCCGCTATTGCACTTGCTGCAGCGACCGCCCTGGCGTTAGGCGCGTGCAGCCCTGCGAACGAGCAGGACTCCACGCAGACCGAAGCGACGACTGCTGAGGCATCCGCCGCAGCATCCTCGGGCGCAGCTGAGGAGTCCGCGGCCGCAGACTCTGTTGAAGGTGAACTGCTGGGCGAAGGTGAGCTGAAGCTGGAGAACGCCACGGTGCGCGCGAAAGCCGCCGCCGACGCAGAAGACGGCACAGAGATGACTGCCGTCTTCGGCACCATCCACAACACTGCGGATGAGGACATCACCATCACCGGCTTCACGACTTCGCTGGGCGAGGCCACATACGAGATTCACGAAACCGTTGACGGCACCATGCGCAAGAAAGAAGGCGGACTGACCGTCCCCGCCGGAGGTACCGTCGAGCTTGCTCCGGGCGGCGACCACCTGATGGTCATGGGCTACGCCCCGGAGATCCCCGCCGGCGACGTCGTTGACGTCATTTTTGAAACTTCCGACGGCGAGAGCATCGAGGTGGCGGGCGTCGCTGTGCGCTCCATGCTTCCCGGCGGCGAGGATTACGGCGAGGATGGTCAACTTTCCGGCCACGCCAGTATGAACCATGAAGAGATGAACCACGAAGAGATGGATCACAGCGCGCACGAGTAAAGGAGCAGTGAGCTTTCACCATGGCGGTTTCGCGACGGGGATTTTTGGCAGGTGGGGCGGGCGTGGCGTCGTTAAGCATGCTCGCCGCTTGCGCTGATGAACCGGAGCCCGCGCCACTTCCGCTGCGGGAGGCGACCGTGAGCTTTCACGGCAAGCACCAGGCGGGCGTAGCGACGCCGGCGCAGGCGAGTCTGAACCTCATCGGCTTCAACCTGAAGGATGGGGCCGACGCGAAGGCGGTCGCGCGTCTCATGCGGCTGTGGACCGAGGACGCGCGGCGGCTCGCACATGGACAGAATCCGCTTGGCAGCCTCGAGCCGGAAATGACCGCATGGCCCGCGAATCTTTCCTTGACTTGCGGGTTTGGCGAAGGGCTCTTTCATGCGGCGAAACTGGACACACCGGAGTGGCTGCATGATATTCCGGCGATGAGTCGCGATCGGCTCGATCCCAAGTGGGGCCAGACCGACCTGGTGCTGCAGATCTGCTGCGATGATCCGGTGATGGGCGCGTGGGCGATGCGGCACATGACGCGTGCTGGCGTGGACTACGTCGAGACGGCCTGGGTACAGCAGGGCTTTGTCAACGCGCACGGGGCCACGCCGGAGGGCGAGACCCCGCGCAACCTGTTCGGCCAGGTGGACGGGACGGTCAACCCGCATAGCGAGGAGGAGTTTGACGAGCAGGTCTGGATCCCTGAGGGGCCTTTCGCGGGAGGCACGTCGTTGGTGGTGCGTCGCATCGCGATGAACCTCGACGAGTGGGAGCTTTTGGATCGACGCTCCCGCGAGGAGGTCGTCGGCCGCACCCTGGATACGGGCGCGCCGTTAACTGGCGGTGGCGAGTTCGCGGACCCTGATTTTGCCGCACGCGATGAGTACGGCCTTCCGGTCATCGACCCCAACTCGCACATGGCGCGCGCCCGCGACGCGGGTACGCAGATTCTGCGCCGTCCCTACAACTACAACTTGCCGCCCGAGCCTGGCTCAGGCCAGTTGTCCAACGCTGGCCTGGTGTTTATGGCGTATCAGCGCGACCCGGATGCGAGCTTTACTCCGATGCTCAAGCACCTCGACGAGGTGGATCGTCTCAACGAGTGGATTACTCATATCGGTTCGGCGGTCTACTACATCGTGCCCGGGGTGGGAGAGAGCGAATACTGGGGGCAGTCGCTGCTCGAGAGCTAGCACGCTTTTCGACGCCCCGAGCCCCCGCCGACCCGCGATCGCACGCACCGGCGGGGTAGGATGTGCAACGACGTGCCGGGTCTGTGCGCCCGGTGCATGACGAACTGTGAACTTGAAGGGGTGCGCCCAGGTACGGCGGACCCCAAAGATGCGCAAAGGAGCGCCAATGGCCACCGATGTAGCCGATGTCAACGTGCAAGAGTTCGAGCCCTTTGAGGTGCCCGCAGGCACCCCTGTGGGTGCGGCAATGCGCGAGCTGAACCTACCCAACCGCGGCGAGAACGCCATCGTCGTTGTGCAAAACGAAGCGGGCGAGCTGGTAGACCTCTCGCATGTACCGGAGGCAACCGCGACGTTTCACCCGGTTGCTGCGAATACTGAGCTGGGGCGATCGGTCATCCGTCACTCCTGCGCGCACGTCCTGGCGCAGGCGGTACAGGCGGAGTTCCCGGGCACCAAGCTGGGCATCGGTCCGGCGATTGATGGCGGGTTCTACTACGACTTTGACGTCGCAGAGCCCTTCACTCCGGAGGACTTGAAAAAGCTCGAGCGCCGGATGAAGAAGATCATTAAGCAGGGCCAGAAGTTCGCCCGCGGCGTCTTCGAATCCGCCGAGGTGGCGTCGGAAAAGCTCGCGGACGAGCCGTACAAGCTTGAGCTGATCCAAGACAAAGGCAACGTGGACCCGAACTCGGACGAAGCAACCGAGATCGGCGCCGGCGAGCTGACCTACTACGACAACGTCAACCCGCGTACGGGTGACGTGGAGTGGTTCGACCTGTGCCGCGGCCCGCACGTGCCCACGACGAAGTACATCCCGGCGTTCGCGCTTACGCGTTCCTCTGCTGCCTACTGGCGCGGTGACCAAAACAACGCCGGCCTGCAGCGTGTCTACGGCACGGCATGGGAGTCCAAGGAGAAACTCGACGAATACCTCACCATGCTCGCGGAGGCGGAGAAGCGTGACCACCGCCGACTGGGCAACGAGATGGACCTGTTCTCCTTCCCGGATGAGGTCGGCTCGGGTCTGCCGGTCTTCCACCCGGATGGCGGCATCGTCCGTATGGTGATGGAGGAGCACTCCCGGCAGCGCCATCTTAAGGCGGGGTACTCCTTTGTCAACACCCCGCACGTGACCAAGGGCGAGCTCTTCCAAAAGTCGGGCCACCTGGACTGGTACGCGGACGGCATGTTCCCGCCGATGCAGCTCGACGGAGAGGTTGACGAAGACGGCAACGTGACCAAGCAAGCCGTCGACTACTACGTCAAGCCGATGAACTGCCCGATGCACAACCTGATCTTCGATTCGCGCGGGCGTTCCTACCGCGAACTGCCGCTGCGGCTGTTCGAGTTTGGCACCGTCTACCGCTACGAAAAGTCCGGCGTGGTGCACGGCCTGACCCGTGCGCGCGGGTTTACGCAGGACGATGCGCACATTTACTGCACCGAGGACCAGCTGGAAGAAGAGCTCACCAGCGTGCTCGAGTTCATCATCTCCTTGCTGCAGGACTACGGGTTGGACGACTTCTACCTGGAGCTGTCCACCAAGGATCCAGAGAAGTACATCGGCGACGACGAAATTTGGGAGCGCTCCACCAACATCCTGCAGTCCGTGGCTGAAAAGTCCGGCCTGGAGCTTGTTCCCGACCCGGCCGGCGCGGCGTTCTATGGCCCGAAGATTTCCGTGCAGGCCCGCGACGCAATCGGGCGCACGTGGCAGATGTCCACGGTGCAGCTGGATTTCAACCTGCCGGAGCGCTTCAACCTGGAGTACACCGCTCCGGACGGGTCAAAGACCCGCCCGGTGATGATCCACCGCGCACTGTTCGGCTCGATCGAGCGCTTCTTCGGCGTGCTGCTGGAGCACTACGCGGGTGCGTTCCCGGCGTGGCTCGCGCCGCATCAGGTGATGGGCATTCCGGTCGCCGACGAGTTCGCTCCGCACCTCGACGCAGTGGTAGCGAAGCTGCGTGAGGCCGGTATTCGCGCTGAGGTGGATCACTCGGACGACCGCATGCAGAAGAAGATCCGCACGCACACTACCGGCAAGGTGCCGTTCATGCTCGTCGCCGGCGCGCGTGACGTGGAGGCGGACGCGGTGAGCTTCCGCTTCCTGGACGGCACCCAGGTCAATGGCGTGCCCGTCGATGAGGCTGTGGCGCTGATCATCGAGTGGGTCGAAGCCAAGCGCAATGAGCAACCGAGCGAGGAAGCCATTGCGGCCCGCCGTGGGAACTAACGCCGACAACGCAGGAGACTACGTCGACTGCGGGGCGGGTGATCGGGACCGGCTGCAGCGCCTCTGGGCACCGTACCGGTCCAACTACATCGCCACAGCGCCGAAGCGGAGTTCGGATCCGTTCGTGGACATTCCCAAGGGCAGCGACGAAGATGGTCTGATCATCGCCCGCGGCGAGACGGTCTACGCCCTGCTCAACCTGTACCCGTACAACGCGGGACACCTGATGGTTGTGCCTTACCGCAAGGTGGCAGAGCTGGAGGCGCTGACGGACGCAGAGACTGCGGAGCTCATGGTCTTTGCCAAGCGCGCCGTTCGAACGCTGAAGACGGTGTCGACGCCCGAGGCAATCAACGTCGGCTTAAACCTGGGGAAGGCAGCTGGCGGCTCCGTCGGCGACCACCTACACCTCCACGTTGTGCCGCGCTGGGCGGGTGACTCAAACTTCATGACAGTCATTGGCGGGACCAAAGTGCTACCGCAGCTACTGCGCGAAACCCGCCAACTGCTTGCCGACGCCTGGCCGGGGAAGGCCACGGACGAAGAAGGAGGAAACGATGCTTAGCGTGCACGGGCGCAAGCCCGCCTCCGTTGTGGTCAAACCAGTGGCGAAAACGTTGTTGCGCATGGGGCTGACACCGAATGTGACCACGTTGGTAGGTACCGCGGCAACCGCGCTCGCCGCGGCTGTGCTCATCCCAACGGACCACCTGGTGTGGGCCGCTGTGCTGAGCATCTTCTTCGCCGCCTTCGACATGGTCGACGGCACGATGGCGCGTCTTTCCGGCGGAGGCACGGCTTTCGGGGCCACGCTGGACGCCAGCTGCGACCGCATTACCGACGGCGCGCTATTCGCCGCCATCGCGCTGTGGATGGTTTACGTGGACGAGACGCGTCCAGCACACGTCGCCGCGTGTCTCGCCGTGCTTGTGCTGTCGCAGGTGATCAGTTACGTCAAGGCTCGCGGTGAGGCTGGCGGTCTACGCATTGTCGGCGGGCTGATTGAGCGCCCAGAACGCCTCATCCTCGCGGTCGTCGGGCTCGTGCTCGAAGGTTGCGGTGTCGGCGGCGCCATCGTGGTGTCGATTTGGCTCCTGCTTGTCGGGTCGGTGATCACCGTGGTGCAGCGGCTCGTGTTCGCGGCACGCGACCCCCAGTCCGACGAACGACTTGCGCCGCCGCCGGGGGCGTAAATGGCGCGCATCGACCTCGCTACCGCGGGTTACTTGGCGGGTTGGAAGCTCGTGGGCACCATGCCCGAAGCGTGGACCGCGTCCGTGTTCGCACGTGGCGCGGATAGGCTGTCCCGAGAGGGTGCAGGGATGGAAATGCTGCGCCGCAACCTCACCCGCGTCGTCGGCCCAGCCGGTGTGACTCGCGCGCTCGTGCGCGAGGCGACACGATCCTACGCGCGCTATTGGCACGAGGTGTTTCGACTGCCTCAGCTTGCCGGTGCGCCAGGCCTCTTGCGTGAGCTCGATGCCGGGGTGGAGGGCCGTGCGCATATCGACGCCGCCTTAGACAAGGGGAGAGGCTTGATTCTCACCCTCCCGCACAGTGGCAACTGGGATATGGCGGGAATGTGGCTTGCACACCACTACGGCGGGTTTACCACCGTTGCTGAGCGGGTCAAGCCCGAGGCCTTGTATGACGCCTTCGTGGAATTTCGCGAAGGGCTCGGCTTCGAAGTCCTCCCACTCACCGGCGCCCCGACGCCACCCTTCACGCGGCTGAAAGAGGTACTTACAGCCGGCGGCATTGTCTGCCTGATGGGAGAGCGCGACCTTGCCGGCCGCGGGGTGAAGGTCCGCTTCTTCGGCGAGACGACCACGATGCCGGCCGGGCCCGCCAAGTTGGCGCTGGAAACAGGTGCGCAGCTTACGGTGGCGCACTCCTGGTTTCCGTCTCCCACATCGCGGGGGCCGCGCTGGGGTTTTTCGGTGTCCGAACCGGTGCAGGTCACCACGCTTGCAGCAACCGCGCAACGCGTTGCCGATGGCTTCGCCGCGGGCATTTCAAGACATCCTCAGGACTGGCACGCGCTCCAGCCCATCTGGCCCGCCGATGCGCGGTGGCAAGCGGCCGCGCACCCACGCAGGCGCGGGGCGAGAGCAGAGGCGCAAGGAGGCACCGACTAGATGCGCATCGGCATGGTCTGCCCGTATTCATTCGACCGGCCAGGCGGGGTGCAGGCGCACGTGCTTGATCTTGCCCGGGTGTTGCGGGCCCGGGGTCACGAGGTGAGGGTGCTCGGCCCGGCGTCGGCAAGCACGGCCCTGCCAGAGTGGGTGACCCGCGGTGGGCCTGCTGTCCCGGTGCGCTACAACGGCTCCGTCGCGCGCGTGGCATTCGGGCCGCAGGTGCGACGCACGACCCGGGCGTTTCTCGCTGAGGGTTCGTTTGATGTGCTGCACGTGCATGAGCCGAACTCGCCAAGCTACTCCATGGTGGCGACCGCGCTGGCGAGCGTTCCGGTCGTGGCGACGTACCACACCTCGGCGACTCACTCGTATGCATTGCGCGCGGCCTTGCCGCTGCTGCGCGCGAACCTGGAGAAGATCCATGCGGGCATTGCCGTCAGCGAGCTTGCGCGCCGCTGGCAGGTGGAACAAGTCGGCACCGACCCGATTGTGATCCCCAACGGCGTCGACACCGCGCAGTTTTGGCGCGCGCGGGTCCCGCGAAGCCCGGGAGCACCCGTCGAGATTGTTTTCCTCGGCCGTCTTGATGAGCCCCGCAAGGGCTTCGATATCTTCTTGCGCGCGGTGCAGCTTCTCGACGCCGACGTGCGGTTCACGGTCATCGGCTCGGGTCACCACCGCACCACACCCGAGGGAGTGGACGTTGTCGGTGCGGTGAGCGACGAGGAAAAGGCCCGGATCTTGGGAAGGGCAGACATCTATGTCGCGCCGAATACCGCGGGCGAATCCTTCGGCATCGTGTTGGTCGAAGCTATGGCTGCAGGGTGCGCGGTCGTCGCCAGTGACCTCGAGGCTTTCGCGCGAGTCTGCGACGCCGATGCAGCTGAGCCGGCTGGTGTCCTCGTACCGGTGGGAAACCACGTCGCGCTTGCGCACACCTTGCGTCGACTCGTTGCGGACGCCAAAGCGCGTGAGTCGTTGGTTTCGCGGGGCAGTGCGCGTGCCCTCGAGTTTGATTGGGAGCGGGTGGCCGACCAGATTGTCACGGTCTACGAGACGGTCGTGGGGGCAGACGCACGATGACACTGGTCTGGGTACTCCTTGCAGTTGCGATGACGGTTGTCGCCGCGTGGGCATATTTCACTGCGCAACGGCTCGATCGTTTGCATATGCGCTTGGACCGCTCCCGTGAAGCGCTGCAGGCATCACTCGATCGGCGCGCGGCGGTCGTGGCCGCCGTTGTGCCGCAACTGCGCGAGCGCGCGCGGGCACTCGAGGAGGTTCGACTTACTGCCCGAGATATAGGTACCCGTCTTGACCTGGAACGTGCCTTTGCCGCCGAGCTGTCATCCCAGTTGCAGGAGCTGTCTGCGCCGGAGGTGCGAAGGGAGCTGCAGGATGCGCAGACACGAGTGTTTTTGGCGCTGCGCTTCTATAACGAGGCCGTTTCCGATACGCGGGATCTGCGCTTGCGGCCGCTGGTGCGCCTGCTGCGACTTGGTGGGACGGCGGCGCTGCCAGAGTATGCGGCCCTGGAAGAGTTGGAGTTGAAGTGAACACGGGTGGCACTACCGCGTAGGGTGAGGTGGCATGCACCACGATTTGCCTACCTCTGCGTCCCAGCCGACCTATATTCAGCGGATTCTGGATCTGGAGCGCATTGATAAGAACATCTACCGCGGCGCGGCTATGCACTCAGAGAACTTTGTCCGCACCTTTGGTGGACACGTCGCCGGGCAGGCGCTCGTAGCGGCGACGCGCACGATCGCCGATGACAAGCATGTGCACTCGCTGCACGGCTACTTCTTGCGTCCCGGGGATGCGAATGCGGATACGATCTACCGGGTCGGCCGACCGCGGGACGGCCGCAGCTTCGCCACCCGCACCGTCGAAGCCGTCCAAGAGGGAGAAGTCATCTTCTCCATGCAGGCGAGTTTCCACCGCACCGACGACGAGGGTCTGGAGCACTCCGATGAGATGCGCACCGTTCCCGCACCCGAGGAGCTGGGGGAAGAATCGAGCCCGCTGAAGCTCGGCCCCGGATCGAAGCACGATTTCAACGAATGGGACATTCGTGTCGTCCCGCAGGAGCGCTACGCGCCGAATCAGTACACCAAGAGCCAGCAAGTGGTCTGGTTTCGCTCAAAGCGGCGGCTGCCGGACGAGGACACCTTCCACGCCTGCACGCTGACCTATATGTCCGACATGACGCTCTTGCACTCTTCGCTCGCGGCGCACCCGGGGCACAAGGTGCAGCTGGCCTCGCTCGACCACGCGGTCTGGTTCCTGCGCCCCTTCCGTGCGGACGACTGGTTGCTCTACGACCAGATTTCGCCCTCGGCCCACGCAGGGCGCGCACTGACGCACGGCCGTATTTTTGACCGCGCTGGCAACCTCGTCGCGATGGTGGTGCAGGAAGGTCTGACGCGTAACCTGCGCGAGGGCGCGACTGCAGTGCCAGAAAAGTAGGCGCTCGTCCCCGGCCAAAGCACGGCGCAAGGGAGGGGGCACGTATAATCGACCGAGTTCATCCTCCAGCGACGAAAAGGGGTGCCATATGTCGGGCCACTCAAAGTGGGCTACAACCAAGCACAAGAAGGCTGCGAACGATGCAAAGCGTTCAAAGCTGTGGGCGAAGCTGATTAAGGATATTGAGGTCGCTGCCCGCACCGGCGGCGGTGACCCTGCGGGTAATCCAACGCTCGACGACATGATTAAGAAGGCCAAGAAGGCCTCCGTGCCGGGCGACAACATCGAGCGTGCTCGCAAGCGCGGCTCTGGCGAAGAGGCTGGCGGCGCGAACTGGGAGACCGTCATGTACGAGGGCTACGGTCCCAACGGCATTGCACTGCTGATTGAGTGCTTGACCGACAACCGCAACCGCGCGGCCACCGAGGTCCGCACCGCGATGACCAAAAACGGCGGCAACATGGGCGACTCTGGTTCGGTGTCCTACATGTTCAAGCGCACCGGCATCGTCACTGTGAAGAAGGGGGAGCTGACCGAAGACGACATCCTCATGGCCGTGCTCGAGGCTGGCGCCGAAGAAGTCAACGACTTGGGCGAGGAGTTCGAGGTCGTTTGCGAGCCCACCGATGTGCAGGCCGTACGCGACGCGCTCAAGGAGGCCGACATCGAGGTCGAAGGTGCCGAGCAGGACTTCCGTGCCGACATTGAGGTCGACGCAGATCTCAGCGCAGCGAAGAAGACGCTCAACCTCATCGACGCGCTCGAGGACTCGGACGACGTGCAGAATGTCTACTCCAATATGAGCATCTCCGACGAGGTCGCGGCACAGCTGGACGACGAATAGCGCTTCGCACTTTAAGCCCCGCCGTAGGCCGCGTGGATATCGCGGTACGTACGGCGGGGCTTCGCGCTTGGGTGCGAGCTGTGGTAGAACATGTGTGTTAGTAGGTTGTTGGTGTTCAGGAGGTAGGCATGCACCTTGAGGGGCTGCGCGTGATGGGGATCGACCCGGGGCTAACCCGGTGCGGCCTGTCCGTGGTGCAGGCCGGGCGCGGTAGGCAGATCTTTCCTATCTCGGTCGGGGTGGTGCGCACGCCTTCGGATGTGGAACTGGGCGAGCGGTTAGTGCGGCTGTCGCGCGCCGTGGGGGACTGGATGGACGAGTATCGTCCAGATGTTGTCGCGATGGAACGTATTTTTGAGCGCGGTAATGTGTCCACGGTGATGCATACCGCGCACGCCGTCGGGGTATTGGTCCTCGCTGCCGCCGAGCGCGATATTGCGGTACATATGTACACCCCTTCGGAGGTGAAGAAGGCGATTTCCGGCAATGGGCGGGCTGACAAGAAGCAGATGACGGCCATGATCACACGTATTCTTGGTCTTTCGGAGCCGCCGAAACCGGCCGATGCAGCGGATGCTTTGGCCATTGCGGTGTGTCACTGCTGGCGTGCGCCACTCCTTGCACGCAGTGCGCAGGCACAGCGCGCAGCGGAGCTCCAGCGGCAGACGCAGGGTGCGCAGGTAGGGAAGTGAAGGAGAAGGCATGATTGATTCACTCAACGGCGAGGTCATCGCGATCGGCCTCGACCACGCGGTTATTGAGTGTGCGGGTGTGGGGTACCGCTTCCTGGCCAGCCCGCCGACGCTGGCCACGCTGACTCGCGGTGAGCAGCGCCGCGTACTGACTTCGATGGTCGTCAAAGATGACGGTGTGACGCTCTACGGTTTTTCCGACGACGAGGCCCGGGAGATGTTCCACCGCCTGCAAAGCGTCACCGGGCTCGGCCCAAAGCTCGCCCTTGCCGCGTTGTCCGTGTTTGGCGCGAGCGAGCTCGCGGGCCTGATCACTGAGCAGGATGCGAAGCGGATTCAAACAATCCCCGGGGTGGGCAAGAAGATGGCCGAGCGCATCGTGCTTGAGCTCAAGGACAAGATGGCAGGCTTTACCACGACGGCGGAGGAGGCACCGGCCCCTGCAGCGAAGTCCTCGCTGGCCACTGAGCAGGTGGTCGAAGCGCTGATCGGCCTTGGATTCCCGGAGCGCAGCGCGCGGCCCACTGTGGATCGGGTGGTTGAGGCTCATCCGGAGGCGCAAACGTCGGCCCTGTTGCGCGCCGCGCTCACCGAGCTGGGGAAGAAGTAAACGCCTATGTCGGATGTGGAAAAGACTGAATTCAGCCTCCCGGAGGGCATGTCGCGCCCGAGCAATTCGCTTATCGACGCCACCTCGCAGCCCGAGGAGCGCGATGCCGAGAAGTCGCTGCGCCCGAAGTCGATTGAGGAATTCATCGGACAGCCGAAAGTCAGGCAGCAGCTGAGCCTGGTGCTCGCCGGGGCGCGCCAACGCGAGGTCACACCCGACCACATCTTGCTGTCTGGTCCTCCCGGCCTGGGCAAGACCACGATGGCAATGATCATTGCGCAGGAATTGGGCACGTCGTTGCGGATGACCTCGGGCCCGGCGCTGGAGCGCGCCGGCGACTTGGCGGCGATGTTGTCGAATTTGATGGAGGGCGACGTCCTCTTTATTGACGAGATTCACCGCATTGCGCGCCCTGCGGAAGAAATGCTGTACATGGCGATGGAGGACTTCCGCATCGATGTGATCGTGGGCAAAGGACCGGGGGCGACCTCGATTCCTTTGGAGATCCCACCTTTTACCTTGGTCGGCGCGACCACGCGCGCAGGCATGCTCACCGGTCCTCTGCGTGACCGCTTTGGTTTTACCGCGCAAATGGAGTTTTACGAGGTCGAGGACCTCACGCGGGTGGTGAGCCGCGCAGCCACGATCCTCAACGTGGACATTGATGATGATGCGGCCGTCGAGATCGCCTCGCGTTCTCGCGGCACACCGCGTATCGCCAACCGCCTCTTGCGCAGGGTGCGCGACTGGGCCGACGTGAACGGTGACGGACACGTCGACCTCGCTGCTGCGCAGTCCGCGCTGTCCGTGTTTGACGTTGATGAGCGGGGTCTCGACCGGCTCGATCGGGCGGTGCTGGATTCGCTTATTCGCGGGCACGGCGGCGGGCCCGTCGGGGTCAACACGCTCGCCATCGCGGTAGGGGAGGAACCCTCCACGGTGGAGGAGGTCTGCGAGCCGTATCTGGTACGGGCTGGGTTGATGGCGCGTACGGGCCGCGGGCGCGTAGCCACCGCCGCGGCGTGGCAGCACCTTGGCATGACGCCGCCGCCGGAGGCCCCAGGGCAGCTGAACCTGATGTAGGGAATCGGGGCACGCTTCGAGCGCTGTGCAACAATGGTGCCCATGGATTTCCTGATGATCATTGTTGTCCTGCTCATTTTCTTGCTGCCTTCCATGCTGATGATGCGTGGACAGAAGAAGCGTCAGCGCCAGGTGCAAGAGATGCAAGCCTCGATTGTCCCTGGCGACAAGGTGGTCAACGTTGCCGGCTTCCACGCCACAGTGGTGGAGCACAACGGCGAGAACCTCCGCGTTGAGCTTGCTCCCGGCGTTGTGGTCACCATGGAGACTGCCGGTGTGATGAAGCGCCTTGACGCACCTTCCACCCAGGCAACCGCTGCGGAACCGACCTCGGCTGAAGGCGAGCCCGAGCGCTAATCGGTCTTCCTGATTTTTCAGGCGTTACGGTGGGCAAGAACGAAAATGCGCGCACCATGCCGTAACATGGATGCGTTGTGCACGCGCCGTGCCCCCTTTGGCGTCGGTTGTCGCGCAATTAGACCCCGCAGGTGGGTACCAGGCGTGCGGGGCAGAGAACCATTTTTCGGATGCATAAGGAGTCAGCTTAAGTGTCGTCACACACTCGGCGTTCCGGCGATCTGAGGTCGAAGCGAACGTGGCCAGGCAAGGCGCTGGCGTTGTTCCTCCTCATCGTCATTGGCGTATACGCATTAGTCTTTTTCACCGGCGATAAGTCAGCGACACCGAAGCTCGGCATCGATCTGCAGGGCGGCACCCGTGTGACGCTGGTGCCGCAGGGTGAGGAGCCGACTCGCGAGCAGCTGGACGACGCCCGTCGTATCCTGGAAAACCGCGTCAACGGTATGGGTGTCTCGGGCGCGACCGTCGTGGTGGACGGCAACACGATCGTGATTACCGCCGCCGGCGACGACACCTCCGAGGTTCGCAATATCGGGCAGACCTCGCAGCTGCTGTTCCGCCCGGTGATGGACCCGCCGCAGCCGGATGCTGCCGCGCTGACCACAACGCTTCTGGGCACGGCCAACGACTGGGTTAAGTACGGTGTGATGACCAAGGATGAGGCGCAGGGCGTGCTCGACCAGGCCACGCAGGCAAACCAGCCCGGGCAAGAGGGCGAGGAGCCGAAGCCGAACCCCAAGGGACCGAAGGTCGACGCCGAGCCGCTGCCGGAGCCGGAAGGCCCGGTGGAGGCAGCAGAGCGTCGGCAAGCGGCGACTGAGGTACTGCGCGAATCTCGCCAGTCGGAGGATCCGACGCAGCAGTTCGCGTCGATGATCATGCTTTCGGGAGTCTGTGGGAGCCAGGACGTCGATCCCCTGGCTGGTACGGATCAAGAGGACCGCCCGCTGGTGGCGTGCGATGCAAACTCGGGTCAGCCGCTGCTGCTCGATGCAGTGCCGCTGCTGCAAGGCGTGACTGATGAGTCGGGCCCGCGCCTGACCGGTGAGCAGATCGACACGGCGCGTCCGATTTCCGGCGGTTACAACCCGCAGTCCTCGCAGATGGAGATCAGTTTCGCCTTCAACCAGAACGGCGACGTGAACGGGTCCTCTACGTGGGCTGCGCTGACCAGCGAAATGATTGGCAAGCAGATCGCCATCACGCTTGACTCCCAGGTCATTTCTGCCCCTGTGATCCAAGGCGCAACCCCGGTGGGTTCGGCCACGGCCATCACCGGCGACTTCACCCAGGAAGAGGCCGAGGGCTTGGCGAACAACCTGCGGTACGGCGCGCTGCCGCTGTCCTTCGCCGGCGAAAACGGCGAGCCTGGTGGTACGGCATTGACCGTGCCGCCGTCACTGGGCCTGGCCTCACTGCAGGCCGGCCTGTACGCCGGCCTGGTGGGACTTGCGCTGGTCGCCCTGTTCGTCTTTGCCTACTACCGCCTCTACGGCCTGATCTCGCTCACCACGCTGGCCGTAGCGGGGATCTTGGTCTACGGCGCGCTTGTGCTGCTGGGTCGCTGGATCGGCTACTCGCTCGACCTGTCGGGCGTGGCTGGTCTGATCATCGGTATCGGTACCACGGCCGACTCCTTCGTGGTGATCTACGAGCGCATCAAGGACGAGGTGCGGAAGGGCAAAACCTTCCGTTCTGCTACGGCTTCCGGCTGGGACCGCGCGAAGGAGACGGTCGTGACCGGCAACATGGTCACGCTCATCGGCGCGGTGATTATCTACTTCCTTGCGGTGGGCGACGTGAAGGGCTTCGCGTTTACGATGGGGCTGACCACGATCTTCGACTTGCTTGTCACTTTCCTGGTCACGGCACCGCTGATGGTGCTGGCCTCGCGGAGCAAGTTCTGGGCCAAGCCCGGCGTGAACGGGATGACCAAGGCCTTCGCAACCGGGGCGACGGTGCGGGCCGAGGCCGCAGACGTCGAGAAGCAATTGCCCGCAAGCACTGTCGAAGCTGAGGAGAAGTAAATCATGACGGACACTACGCTCACAGGCACTTCTGAGCACCGCTCGGAGCGGCTCCACACTGGCTACGGCGTGATCGATTTCGTCGGCCGCCGCAAGCTTTGGTACTCCATCACCGCAGGCCTGATCGCGATTGCTGTGGTCGCGATGCTGGGCCGCGGCTTCAACCTCGGTATCGACTTCGAGGGCGGCACGAAAATGTCGATGCCTGCCGGCGAGCTCGTTGCCGAAGAGGTCGAAGAGACCTTCGTCGACGCTACCGGCGTGACCCCTGAGCTGACGCAGATCGTGGGCGCGGGTGACGCGCGCACGCTGGAAATCAACTCTGAACACCTCTCGCAGGAACAGATCGACCAGGCGCGACAGGCCATCTTCGAGCAGCACCACCCGAAGGACGCTGACGGTGAAGTCTCTGCGGATGCCATCGGCGACTCGACGGTTTCCGAGTCTTGGGGCGACACCATTACGCAGCGCATGCTGCTGGCAATGCTCGTCTTCATTCTTGCGGCTGCGGTGTACGTGGCACTGCGTCTGCAGCGTCAAATGGCCGCCGCTGCACTGCTGGCGCTAGTGGTCGACGCGATTCTGATCATGGGCTTCTACGCCCTGTTCGGGCTGGAGATCACGCCGGCAATGATTATCGGCCTGCTGACCGTGCTGACCTTCTCCCTCTACGACACAGTAATCGTGTTTGACAAGGTGAAGGAGAACACGGCCGGGATTCTGGACTCGCGCCGCTCCACGTACGCGGAGCAGGCCAACCTGGCCGTGAACCAAACGGTGATGCGCTCGATTTCTACCTCGGTGATTTCTGCCCTGCCGATCATCGCGTTGATGGTGGTCGCGGTGTGGATGCTCGGCGTCGGTACGCTGCGTGACCTGGCGGTCATTCAGCTCATTGGTGTGATCGAGGGCGTGGTTTCCTCGCTCTTCCTCGCTACCTCTCTGCTCGTGACCTTCGTGGAGCGCAAGCCGTCGATCCGCCGTCACAACGACGCGGTTGCCGCCTTCCGCAGCGGCGAGAACACCGCGCCGGAAGAGGACTCGGAGGCAGTCGAGGGCAAGCGCACCGTGGCTTCTGTCAGCCAGCAGACTGGACGGGCACCCGCCCAGAGCGCGGCACCGGAACAGCCGCGTGGGGAGTCTTCCAGCGCTGCGACGTGGAGGCCGGGGCGCTAATTGCGGGGTTCGGTTTCTGCGAGAGACGGAGAAGAGCAGATGGCTGTGCGGAATCGACGCGCATTCGCGGCAGTGCTGGCAACGGGCGCGCTCACCTTGGCCGGGTGTAGCTCCTTGGGCGATGAGGACGGCAAGCTTGACGAGGAGCACTTCGGATACCAGGTCACCGGACCGCTGTTGACCACGAATGCCGCTACGCTCGAGGGAGCGTCATCCCAGGCCCAGCGCCTGTCGGGGCGCCTGTACCCGGGCGTGTTTGTACCGGGCCCGGGCGGCGAGATGATCCCCAACGTTGACCTGGTGAAGGCGCAGGCGCTGCCGGGGGCGCAGCGGCGGGTCACCTACACGCTGTCCGACGAGGCCGTCTTCTCCGATGGCACCCCGGTCACCTGCGCGGATTACCTGCTCACCTTCAGCGCGGGCCAGCTACCTGAACTATTTGGCGCCCACCTGCCGCTTTTCGACGACACCGAGTCGATGCAGTGCAACCCCGGCGCAAAGACGTTCACCGTGGTGTTCAAAGAAGGCCGCGGCGACCGGTGGCGCGGGCTTTTCGACGCCGGCACGGTCCTTCCCGCGCACGCCGTGGCGAAGAAGGCTGGCATGAGCGAGGAGGAGCTCGTAGACGCGCTGCATTCCTTGGATCCCACCCGGATGGCACCGATCGCGAAGATCTGGCGCGAGGGCTTCGACTTCGCCGAGTTCGACCCGGAGCTGCAGGTGTCCTTCGGCCCCTACGTTATCGAAAGCTTCGGCGAGGACGGGGAGGTCAACCTCGTCGCCAACGAGCACTACTACGGCGATCAGCCGCAGGTAGACCATCTGGTGGTGTGGCCGGGCTCGACTGACAGCGGGGAGCTTTACCGCCACGATGCACTCAAGGTCGCGGAGTTGGATGATCCGCACCCCGAATGGTTTGACGTCAATGCAGAGAATAACCGGATTGATGTCACCACGGTCGCGGGCGAGCTGACTGAGTCGCTTACCTTCCCCGACGCGGGACTATGGGCTTTACCCGAGCAGCGCCGTGCCTTGTCGCGATGCGTGGATCCGCGTGCCGTGGCGCAGGTTTCCAGCGAACACGCGGGGGTAGAAGTCCCAGTCGCGCCGGTGCACGTGCTGCAGCAAGACGATCCGCTGTACGGCCGCGTCGTTGACGTGGCGTCCCCGTACCTGGACGTCGACATCGCAGCGGCCTCGGCGCTCGCCGGGACGGAGGTGCGCGTGGCCTACCCTTATCCAAACGCACGGCATGCTGCGATGGTGGAGTCGATGCGAAGGTCCTGCGAACCTGCCGGCATCACCATCGTCGACGCGACGGAATCCGGCAAGACCCTTGAAGATCTGCCGCGCGAAGTGCTTGACGAGCAAGGCGTTCCTTCGGTCACCGAGGGCAGCGTCGACGTGCTGCTGCGCCCCATAGACCCGATGAAGGAATACCCAGCCGCGGCAAACAGGGGAGCGGACGTGGGCAGCCTACGCGCGCAGGAAAAGGCGCTTTGGGAGCAGCTGCCGTCTCTTCCTCTGGCAACGCAGCCGCGCACGTACGCCGTGCACCGCGGCGTGGCCAATGTTGTGCCATATGCTGGGATGAACGGTATCAGCTGGAACATGGACCGCTGGCGTATGTTGTCTAAGGATGCAATTCCGGATGCCTCGACCGCGCCGGAGGCGGGCGAGACGAAGTGATCGCTCACCGAACGCAGGAACGTTGAACTTACGAGAAGGTTTCGTTTACATGGCTACACATCAATCCCCGTATTCTTCCGCGCAGGAAGCGTTGGCACACAAGGTCCGTCGCGTGCCGGATTTCCCCTCCGAAGGCGTCCTTTTTGAGGATCTCACGCCGGTGCTCGCCGACCCGGACGCGCTTCACGTGGTCATCCGCGAGATGGCTGAGGCGAGCCAGGATCTCGGAGCTGACCTGATCGGCGGCCTCGACGCGCGTGGTTTCCTGCTCGGTTCCGCCGTCGCGTTCGACATGGGACTCGGCATCTTGGCAATTCGCAAGCAAGGCAAGCTGCCACCGCCGGTGATTACGCAGGAATACGAGACCGAGTACAGCACCGCAGCGTTGCAGATTCCCGCAGACGGTGTCGACCTAGCGGGCAAGAAGGTCGTGCTTGTCGACGACGTGTTGGCTACTGGCGGCACGCTCGTCGCTGCCACGAATCTGATCGAGCACGCTGGCGGCGAGGTCGTGGGATACGTGGTCGTGCTTGAGGTGGACGGCCTGGGCGGCCGCGAGAAGCTCAGCGGTGCGCCACTCGTCGTGCTGGATGACGGTCACCGGGTCAACAGCTAGTATCGTTGCAATAAGTTCCCATCCGCTCTCTGATGGAGGATCGCGTTGACGCACGAGAAATCACCCAAACGATCGGGGCAGACCGTGCGCAGCGTGTCAGCACGCCTTGCACGTTCACTGACAGGTGGCGGCAAGCCAAAGATCAACCCGGTGCTGGATCCGCTGCTGTCGATTCACCGGCAGTACCATCCGAAGGCGAGCGTAGAGCTGCTCAACCGCGCCTATGAGAAGGCGGAAGGTCTGCACGAGGGGGTCATGCGTAAGTCGGGGGATCCCTACATTACGCACCCGCTGGCCGTGGCCACGATCTGTGCGGAAATTGGTATGGACACCACCACGGTGGTCGCGGCGTTGTTGCACGACACCGTAGAAGACACCGACTATTCCCTGGAGCAGCTGACGCACGATTTCGGCCCGGAAGTTGCCAGGTTGGTTGACGGGGTGACCAAGCTGGACAAGGTCGAAATGGGGCACGCCGCAGAGGCGGAAACCATCCGCAAGATGATTGTGGCGATGGCAAAGGATCCCCGCGTGCTGGTGATCAAGGTCGGGGATCGGCTGCACAACATGCGCACCATGCGCTTCCTCCCGCCGGAGAAGCAGGCGAAGAAGGCACGGGAGACGCTTGAGGTCATTGCGCCGCTGGCGCACCGGCTGGGCATGGCATCGGTGAAGTGGGAGCTGGAGGATCTCGCTTTCGCCATTTTGTACCCGAAGAAGTACGAGGAGATCGTACGACTGGTCGCCGACCGCGCCCCCTCCCGCGACCGGGCCCTGAAAGAGCTGACCAAAGAGATCGGCGCAGAGCTCAAAGCGAACGGCATTGAGGCCGAGGTGATGGGGCGGCCAAAGCACTACTGGTCGATTTACCAGAAAATGGTGGTGCGCGGCCACGAGTTCAACGAGATCTTCGATCTGGTGGGCATCCGCGTGTTGGTGGACAACGTCCACGACTGCTACGCGGCGGTCGGCGTGGTTCACGCGTTGTACTCGGCGATGCCGGGGCGTTTCAAGGACTACATCTCGAATCCGCGTTTCGGGGTGTATCAGTCGCTGCACACCACCGTGATGACGGACACCGGCCGCCCGCTCGAGGTGCAGGTGCGCACGCACGACATGCACTACAACGCCGAGTTCGGGGTGGCGGCGCACTGGCGCTACAAGGAGACCAAGGGCTCGCACAAGGGCAACCAAAACGAGGTCGACGAGATGGCGTGGATGCGCCAGCTTCTGGACTGGCAGAAGGAAGCCGCCGACCCGGACGAGTTCTTGGATTCGCTGCGCTACGACCTTACGAGCCAGCAAATCTTCGCCTTTACGCCGAAAGGCGACGTGATCAATCTGCCGGCAGGCTCCACGCCGGTAGATTTTGCCTACTCCGTCCACACTGAGGTGGGCCACCGCTGCATCGGGGCCAAGGTGAACGGAAAACTTGTCGCGCTGGAGTCCGAGCTGAAGTCCGGCGATCGGGTCGAGATTTTCACCTCGAAGGATCAAAACGCCGGGCCTTCGCGCGATTGGCAGGAGTTCGTGGTTTCTCCGCGTGCAAAGGCGAAGATCCGGCAATGGTTTGCCAAGGAGCGCCGCGAGGAGCATCTGGAGGCGGGGCGCGATGCGCTGGCTGCAGAGGTGCAGCGCGGTGGACTGCCGATGCACCGGCTGTTTACCGCGCAGTCGATGCGCCAGGTTGCGCAGCGTTTGCACTACCCGGACGTCGACGCGCTCTACACAGCGATCGGAGCGGGGCATGTCTCTGCCCAGCACGTAGGCAAGATGCTGGTCGACCTGTTCGGGGACGAGGAAGACGCGGTCGATGCGCTCACGGACCGCGCGCCCATGTCGGAGTTGGTGCGCAAGGAGTCTCGCTCCTCGGCGAGCGGGGTGCTGGTGCAGGGGAGCCCCGATGTGATGGCCAAACTCGCAAAGTGCTGCCAGCCGGTGCCGGGAGATGAGATCTTCGGCTTCGTTACCCGTGGCGGCGGAGTCTCCGTGCACCGCGCCGACTGCACCAATGCGGCCAAGCTCGGCGAGGAGCCGGAGCGGCTTATCGACGTCGCGTGGGCCGACAACACCAGCGCCGGCGGTGCCTCGCTTGCCACCCTGCAAGCCGAAGCGCTCGACCGGCACGGTCTGCTCGCTGAGCTGACCGGCGTGTTGACGGATCAGAAGCTGCCGATCCTGGCGCTCTCATCCCAGGCTTCCGATGACCAGATAGCGAACGTGCGTTTCACCATCGAGGTTTCTGACACGAAGCAACTCGGTGCCTTGATGAACCAGTTGCGCAACGTGGAAGGCGTCTTTGATATCTACCGCGTGACGTCGTAAAGCGGGCGAGGGCCCTGCCGCCGGTGAACTGGGGATGAACTTTTGGCAACCACCGTCTTGAATGCCAAGGAAAGTCTGCGCACCCTGTGAACGTTGCGCTGCGTGCTTGGTGATTTTGGGCTAGAAAACACGTAAAGATTCGTATGTCTTGAGTAGAGGAGTTTCCCGTGTTTTCTTACCGTCGCCTCGGTGCCTTGGTGGCTGCTACCACCTCCACCGCCCTCGTCGTTACCGCCGTGCCCGCGCTGGCAGCGGATGAGGAGAAGGTGCAGATCAACATTGCCAACATCACCGACTTCCACGGGCGTCTGGAAGCGAACTTGACTACCGATCGCGACACCGGCGAGGTCACTCCGCAGGCTGGCGATGAGATGGGTGCGGCGAATATCGCGGGCATCATCAACTACCTGCGCAGCGAGAATGAACATCAGCTGGTCACCTCGTCAGGTGACAATCAGGGTGGCTCCGCCTTCGTCTCGGCGATTTCTGACGACGAGTACACGATGGAGTTCCTCAACGCCATCGGAACCAGCGGTTCCGCGGTGGGCAACCACGAGTTTGACAAGGGCTATGAGGATCTGGTGGGCCGCATTGTACCGGGCACCAAGAACGTGCAGCTTGGCGCGAACATCTACAAGGCAGATGGTACGCGCGAGGTCCAGCCGTACCGCATCGTGGAGATCGACGGCGTCAAGGTGGCACTTGTCGGCACCACCTCTAACCTGACCAAGAGTAAGTCCAGCCCGGAGCACGTGAAGGGCCTCGACATCACGGACTCCTCGGAGGAAGTGAACAAGGAGGCGAAGAAGCTCAAGGAGGCAGGCGAGGCCGATGTGGTCATCGCGTTGATCCACGATCCGGTGGAAACCGGCGCGCCGAAGCTTGATCCTGAGTACGTGGACTTCATGTTCGGCGGTGACAGCCACGTCAATGTGGTTAATACTGAGGCGGACGTGCCGAATGCCCAGTCGTGGGAGTACGGCAAGGTCGTCTCTGACCTGGGCTTTACCTATAACAAGGCGACGGGCGAAATCGAAGAGCTCAAGGTCGACCAGTACGATGCCGAGTCGCTGGTCACCCTCGACATCACCCCGGATGCCGCGGTGGAAGAGCTCGTGGGTAAGGCGCAGGAAAAGGCCGGGGAACTGGGCAAGCAGGTCGTGGCGAAGGTGGAACAGACGTACCTGCGCGGCTCCAACCCCGGGGAGAAGACCGGCTCTAACCGTGGCACCGAGTCGACCGCAAACAACATGCTCGCGCAGTCCGCACTTGTCGCCCTGGACGCTGCGCTGGAGGAAAAGATTGACCTCGGCATCATGAACGCAGGTGGCGTGCGCGCCGACTTGCCCGCAGGTGAGGTGACCTACCAGCAGGCTTTCGACGTGCAGCCCTTCGGCAACGACATTTCCGTGGCAACCCTTTCCGGCAATGCAATTAAGCATGCGCTGGAAAACCAGTGGCAGACCGAAGAGGACGCCGCGAAGTCCGGCCGCCCGCGCCTGGACATGGGCCTGTCTGACAACGTGTCGTACACCTACAACCCGGAGGCTGCGCGCGGCGAGCGCATCACCTCGGTGAGTATCAACGGTGAAACGCTCGAGGAAGACAAGGACTACCGGGTGGCTGGTTCCTCCTTCCTCTTCGGCGGCGGCGATGGCTTCGTTGACCCCGCAGAGGTGCGTGACGTGCTCAACGTTGGGTACAACGATTTGGCGGCGTTCGTCGACTACCTCAAGACCGATGGGATCGGCGTGCGCGAGGGGCAGAAGGACGTCGGCGTCGTCCTTCCCGCTGAGGGGCTGAAGGCCGGGACGACGGCGACGATCAAGCTCAGCTCCCTGAACTACTCTTCCGAGGGCGAGCCGATGGCGAAGCAGGCGACCGTGAAGCTCGGCGAGGCCACCGCTACCGCAGACATCGATTCTGCGACCGGCGAAGCGGATGCTGGGTACGGCGAGCAGGGCCGCGCGGAGCTTACGCTGGACATTCCGGCAGAGTTGAGCGGCGAACAGACGCTGACGATCACCACCGACGCAGGTACCGAGGTTTCCTTGCCGGTCACGGTTGCTGCAGGCGAGGCGGAAGCCCCGACGGAGACCCCACAGCCGGGTGAGGATCAGCAGAAGGCGCAGGGGAGCTCCGCCGACGTGGGCACGATTTTCGGCGCAATCGCCGGTATTCTCGCGCTGCTCGGCCTGCTGGCTGTCGTCTTCGCTGGCCCGATTGATCAAGTGCTGGGCCCGGTTGCGAAGCTGAAGTAGCGCCGTTGCTCTAGGTGAGCCGGCGCGCACCACGACGTGCGCAGCGCCGGCCT